>CAVPYM010000017.1:0-20474 GCA_963709935.1 uncultured Actinomycetes bacterium
TCGCCAGGTGCGGCATCTTGCGCTCCAGCCACGCCGGCGCCCACCACGCCTTGCGCCCGACGACCTGCATGAGCGCCGGCACGAGCAGGCAGCGGATGATCAGCGCGTCGAGCAGGACGGCCATCGCGAGGCCGAGGCCGAACTCCTTGATCACCCGCTCGGGCGTCAGGGCGAACGCGGTGAACACGACGATCATGATGAGCGCCGCCGCGGTGATGACGCGTCCGGTCGTCGCCAGGCCGTTGCGCACCGCCAGCGTCGCGTCGCCGGTGCGCAGCCACTCCTCGCGCACCCGCGACATGAGGAACATCTCGTAGTCCATGCTCAGCCCGAAGACGATCGCGAACGTCATCACGGGCACGAAGGACTCGATCGGCCCGCTGCCGACGCCGAGCGCATCGGCCATGAAGCCGTCCTGGAAGACGAGCGTCAGGAAGCCGAGCGCGGCGCCGATCGACAGCAGGTTCATGATCGCCGCCTTGATCGGGATGAAGACGCTGCGGAACACCGCCATGAGCAGCAGCGCGCTGAGCAGCACGACCATCCCGACGAACAACGGCAGCTTGCTGGCGATGACGCTCGTGAAGTCCTCCTGCGACGCCACCTGACCGCCGACGAACACGTCCGTGGCGGTCTCACGGGCGACCGGCGGCAGGATGTCGCCGCGCAATCGCTCCAGCAGCCGCGTCGTCTCCTCCTCGCGCGGCCCGCTCTTGGGGAACATCACGATCGTCGCGATCTCGCCGTCCTGCGAGAGCTGCGGCGGCGTCACCTCGGCGACGTCGGGATCGCGCGACACGGCGTCGGCCACGCGCTGTGCGGCCGCCTGGTCGCCCTGGCGCGACAGCTCGACGGCGAGCAGGAACGACCCGCTCGTGCCGGCGCCGAAGCCGTCGGCGATGATGTCGTAGGCCTCGCGCGTCGTCGTCCCCGGCGGGTCGAGGCCGGCGTCGGACGTGCCCAGCCGCATGTGCAGCGCCGGCACGGCGAGCCCGAGCAGCACGATCAGCGACACGGCGATCGCGGCCCACGGGCGTTTCTGCACCGCCTCCGCCCAGCGTCCCCACGCCGGGCTGTAGCCCGACACGCCGAGCTCCGCGGCCTTCTCGCTCGCGGCCGCCTGGCGTCGCTTCTGGCCGGGCAGGGGCAGATGCAGGCGATCGATCCACTTGCCGGAGCGACTCAGCAGCGCCGGCAGCAGGGTCAGCGCCGCGAGCATCGTCAGGCCGACGGCGATCGCCGACGCGACCGCGGCGCCGTGCAGGAACGACAGCCCCAGCAGCAGCAGGCCGAGCAGCGCGATGATCACCGTGCAGCCGGCGAAGAAGACCGTGCGGCCGGCGGTGTCCATCGCGAGCAGCAGCGCCTGCTCGCGGTCGAGGCCGCGGGCGTGCTCGGCGCGGTAGCGGGTGACGACGATGAGCGCGTAGTCGATCCCGACGCCGATGCCGATCAGCGCGGCGAGCTGACCCGCGAAGTCGGGCGTATCGACGACGTGCGAGATCAACGGCACGAAGCCGAACGTCGCACCGATCGCAAAGCCGGCGGTGAGCAGCGGGATGCCCGCCGCGATGAGCGACCCGAACATCACGAGCAGCACCAGGAACGCGGCGAAGAAGCCGATGAACTCCGTCGCGCCCTGCTCCTGCTCGCCGTAGCGCACGAACTGTGCGCCGGTGCCGCCGTGCTCGACCTGCAGTCCGGCGCCGCGTGCGGTGAAGGCCGCCACCTGCACGCTCTTGAAGTCGTCGGGCTCGAGCGCTTCGAAGTCCTCCTGGTAGGTGACGTCCACGACGGCGATGCGCCCGTCCGGCGTCAGGCGCGGAGCGGCGACGTCGACGACGATCGGGTCCTCGCGCACGCGCGCCAGCGAGCGGTCGATGCGCTCGCGCAGCCCGGAGTCCTTCAGCGTGCCTTCGCGCGCGACGTACACGAGCTGGTCGGTCAGCCCGTTCTGTTGCGGCGAGTGCTCGGCGAGCACGTCGTAGGCGCGCTGGGACTCCGTGCCGGGCAGCCGGAAGTCGTCGATCTTCGCGGTGCCGACCGTCGAGCCGAGCACGCTCACGGCGACGACGAGCAGGACCCATCCGAGGAAGGTCTGCCAGCGGTGGTGGGCACACCACCGGGAGATGCGGATGAAGCGGGAGTGGGAATGAGATGCGGGGGTGGACATCGGCCAATCCTGCCGGATGGCGCGGCGTGACGTTGTGGCCGGCGTGTCACGTCAGACGGGCCGCCGATGAGCCAAGATGCAGACCATGGGAGGCGGCATGGAGATCGAGCGCAAGTTCCGGCTGGACGGCGTGCCGCCGGCGATGCGCTTCGCCCGCCGTGAGCCGATCCGCCAGGGCTATCTCGCGCTCGACGGCGACACCGAGGTGCGGCTGCGGATCACCGCCACGGGCGGCGTGCTGGCGATCAAGGCGGGCCGCGGCGGCGTGCGGGTGGAGGAGGAGATCGCCCTGCAGACGCGGCAGGCCGAGGCGCTGTGGGAGCTGACCGAGGGCCGGCGCGTGCAGAAGACGCGCCGCAAGGTGCGCCTGGCCGGCTCGGACGGCCCCGCCGAGCGCGTGGCGGAGGTCGACGAGTACGCGGGCGCGCTGGACGGGCTGGTCGTGGTGGAGGTCGAGTTCCCCGACGAGGAGAGCGCGCGCGGATTCGAACCCCCCGCGTGGTTCGGCCGCGAGCTGACCGACGACTGGCGCTACGCCAACCGCAGCCTCGCCAGCGACGGGATGCCCGCCGAGTGACCGCCGCGCGCCTGCGGCCGTTCGGCACGACGATCTTCAGCGAGATGTCCGCGCTGGCCACCCGCACGGGCGCGATCAACCTCGGCCAGGGCCTTCCCGACACCGACGGCCCGGCGGAGATCGTCGCCGCCGCCGAGACGGCGCTGCGCAGCGGCCGCGAGGCAGTCGGCCGGCTGCTGCGCGCCGGCGCCGCCGCCGTCCGTTAGCGTCCGCGGTCATGGCGAAGCTCTCCGACAGCGCAAGCACCGAGATCGACGCGCCGATCGCTGCCGTCTGGGCGATCGTCCAGGACGTCGCGGCGTGGCCGGAGTGGCAGGCCACCCTCGGTTCGCTGGACATCCTCGAGACCGACGCCGACGGGCGGGCGACGCGCTGCGCCGTCGAGTTCGACGCCAAGGTGACGAAGATCAAGATGAAGCTGCGGTGCTCGTACGCGGCCCCGACGGCGATGGCCTTCGAGCGCGTCTCGGGCGACCTGTCGGCGCTGTCGGGCTCGTGGACGCTGTCTGATCTGGGAGACGGGCGCACGGGCGCGACCTACCAGCTCGACGTCAACCCGGGCGGGGTCCTGAACTTCCTGCTCAACGAGGAGCGCCTCGGCAAGCTGCGCGAGCTGCTCGTCGACTCTCGCCCGCCCGAGCTGAAGGCGCGCGCCGAGGCGGCGTAGCGCGCGACCGTCCCGGATGCGGGCGGTAACGCTGATCACCCGGGCGTCGTGCGCCGCAGTGACACAATAGCTGTGTGTATGTGCGCGAAAAGGTGACGGATTTCTCCCATACCCCAGCGCGCGACGGCGATGGCGGCTACGGATAGGTGCGCGGCCCGCGGATGGGCGCGGCCGATGTGTCACACCCAGGGGAGGACCGTATGCGCACGAACCTCATGATCGACGGCCCGACCGTCGCGGGGCAGGCTGATGGAGGACCTGCGTGAGCTCGCGGTGCAGGGCGTTGCCCGGCCGGCTGAAGTCCGAGCGCTACGTGGTCCACGCGATGAGCATGGCGGGCCTGTCGGCGGTGTGCCGTCGTCGCCGGGGTTGCGCTGGTGCGGTCCGGCGCGGGCGCCGTGGGGACTTCGCATGCCCGATTACGCGCTATGGTGCAGGCACATCGTGGCTGAAGTGGGTTGGCCATGGTGTGGGCAGGACGCGACGAGCGCGTGAATGCGTGGGATCGGCGGGACCATCGCCACGGATGTGCGGCGGGGATCGCTTGCACGCGCAGACCAAGAGTGACGGTCCCGGGGGAGGGCACGAGCAATGGGGAAGATCCTGATCGGCGCACAGTCCGAGGCCGATCGTTCCGTGCCCCGCGCTGGGTGGGTGCCGCCTCTCCGAACGGCGCGCTCGGGGCTGCGGCGTGCCGTCGTGGCGGCCTGGGTGGCGATGGGCCTGGTCCTGCTCGCGGCACCGGACGCGCCCGCGTTCACGCTCAAGCTCGTCTTCCCCGACGGTCAGCCGATAACCTACGGCTCGGCCTGCAACGGCGACGGCTGCCTGCAACGCGGCGCCATCACCGGCTACACGGACTTCAACGGTGAGATCTCGTTGGGGAAGCCGAGCGACGGGATCGTCGAGTACCGCCGTGACGGCATCGACCTGTCGCAGGTGCGTGCGGGGGATGCCTCCGGCCGCGTGCGCGCCGAGGGCGCGCAGGCGACGGTCGTCCTGCCGTGGCTGCTGAGCGGAACCACGCCGGCCCTCGATGCCGTCGAGGCAGATGTGGCGGCCCGCGTCAACGAGGCGCGCCGGGCTCGCGGGTTGGCGCCTGCCACGCTCGACGGGCGCCTGTCGACGGCTGCCGACCTGCACGCCACGTGGCTGAGCAGCGGCAATTTCGGCCTTGGGCTGCCGGCCCTCTCGCACCTCGGCCCGTACAACAGCACGCTGGCGTTCCGCCTCGGCTCGGTGTCGTTTCCCGAGCCGGTCTCCGGATCTGAGATCGCCGCCGCCGGCTCGTCGGCGGCGGAGGTCATCACGACCTGGCTGGGGTCGGCGCCGCACCGCGAACGCGTGCTGGAGCCCGGTCCGCTGCTGCTCGGCGTCGCCCGGGTCGGCAACGTGATCATCGTCGACACGCACCCGCCGTGCACCACCTGCCCGCAGACCGCGTCCGCCACCGGCGATGCTCGGGCTCCGGCGCGCACCGGCACACCGGTGCCGCTGAGCGGCAGTAGCACGGGTGGCGGCGCCACCGGACCGGGAAGCAGCGGCGCCCGCGCCGCTTCGTGCGGTGCGGAGCGGCTGCGGGTCAAGCGCCTGCGCAATCGCCGCGGGCGCATGCGCCTGAGCGTGGGCGTCCAGTGCCTGCGGCCGGGCGCACGCTACACGCTGAGCATCATGCAGCGCCCGTCGCAGTCAGTTCTCCTGACCCGCAGGATCCCCGGCGCCGGGACGCTGCTGCTGGCGCTGCGCCCCAGGCGCACGACCCACACGCTGCGCATCAAGCTCAAGCGCAACGGGGCGGCGATCGCCGCACGCTCCGTCCGGCGCGCGCGTGGCTGAGCGGCCTGAAACGCGAAGCGCCGCGCGCGTGAACGCGCCGACCCGTCAGGCCAGCCGCTTCTCGCCGAAGCAGCTCGCGACGGGGTTGCCGTTGACGTGCTCGATCGCGACGTAGCCGGCGCGCTCGTATCAGCCACCCACCAGCGTGCTCTGTTGGTGTTGACCTCTCACGCGCACGCGCATTACGCCAACCACCGAGTGTGGCTAACCGTACCGCCATTAACCAGCAGCCCGTAGCCGCGGGTTCCGCTCATAGTGAAGTCTAGGTCGTGCTTCGACGGACCACCCCGACCAGATCGCAGGCACGCCATGAGAACAGTCAGCTACCTCTCCTCCTCCCGCCCTCGCGTGCTCGTCGTCGGCGCCGGCGTGAGCGGCCTCACCAGCGCGCTGGCGCTCGCCCGCGCGGGCGTCGAGGTCGAGATCGTCGCCGAGAAGTTCCAGTCCGACCTCGTGTCCGTCGTCGCCGGCGCGCTGTGGGAATGGCCTCCGGCGGTCTGCGGCTACCACCGTGATCAGACGTCGCTGGCACGCTCGAAGGCCTGGGCGATGGAGTCCTACGGCATCTTCTCCGACCTCGCCCGCGACCCGTCCACGGGGGTGTTCCTGCGCACGGCGAACTTCTACTTCACCCACGAGCAGACCATCCGCGAGCTGCACAAGATGAACGAGCTCGCCTCGAAGGTCCGCGGCTTCGTTCGCGATCCGGGCCTGGCCGACGCCAACGGCATCGATCCCTCCTACGGCGTCGTCGATGCCTACGCGCACCTCGCGCCGATGATCGACACCGACCAGTACATGGGCTGGCTGCGGCGCCAGGTCGAGGCGGCCGGCGTGACGATCACGCAGCGGCGCATCGAGGGGCGGCTGTCAGACCAGGAGCAGGCGCTGCGCGACGAGTTTCGCGCCGGCGCGATCGTCAACTGCACCGGCCTCGGCGCCATGCAGACGCACGCAGCGCCGATGTACCCGCTGCGCGGCGCGCTCGTGCGGGCGATCAACGACGGCAGCCGGATGCCCAAGGTCGACCAGGCGCACTGCATCCCGCACCCCGAGGGATCGACCGAGCAGGACATGGTCTTCATCGTCCCGCGCGGCGAGAACATGCTGCTGCTCGGCGGCCTCACCGAGGAGGACGAGTGGAGCCTCGACATCGGGCTGCACAACCACCAGCCCGTGCGCGACATGTACCGCCGCTGCCTGGAGTTCATGCCGGTCCTCGGCCAGGCCGAGCTCGATCCCGGCGAGCCGGTGCGCGTCGGGTTGCGCCCGGTCGGCAAGGGCAACGTCTGCCTCGAGCGCGAGCCGGGCACCCGCATCGTGCACAACTACGGCCACGGCGGCTCGGGCTTCAGCTTCAGCTGGGGCTGCGCACACGAGGTGACGCAGACCGTCATGCGCGCGCTGTCCTCCCGCCGCCGGCTGGCGGCCTGACCGTCCGGCGCAGGCTACGCGCCGACCGGCGTCCGCTCCGGCTCCCACCCGGCGCGGGCCCGGTCGAAGTCCGTCCAGAACTCGTCCGGCCGACTGCCGGCCGGCTCCGGTGGCGCCGGCGGGTCGGGGCGCTTGCGCGGGCCGCCGCCGCCGTCCTGCCCGTCGTCGTCGTCCTCGCCGCGCTGGGTGAAGCGCGGCGTCAGCCCGAGCCAGAGGCAGCCGCTCACGATGACGAGCGCGACGCAGCCGGCGATCCCCGACTCAAACCAGCGCTCCATGAACGACAGCGTGATCGCGACGCTCATCGCGAGGCCGCCGCCGCCCACGAGCGCCCGGCGCGCCAGGCGCACGCGCCGTGAGGCCCCATCGGGGATCGGCGTGAGGACAGCCAGCGACAGGCTCAGCGCGACGACGTAGAGAACGGCGTTGAGGACGAGCACGATCACCGCCATTGTCGTTCCCCCGGGCCCTGGGCACAAATCACGAGGACAGATGTGCCGCCGCGTCGCGCCCGATGGCCCGTACGGGCGTCCGACGAGATCGCTCGATCGCGCCGCCCGCACCCGGCTATGGTCGGCAGATGAGCGGCGCGGGGAGGGAACCCGGCATCGAGCACGCGGCCTCGTCGGACATCTGGCTGCGGCACACCCTGGAGGAGATCCTCGCGCAGGTGCGCGTGCTGCTCGACATCGACGGCTGTGCCTTCCAGACCGTCGACTGGAGCCGGGGCCACATCCGCCCGGCGGCGGCGTGGTTCGACACGCCCGACATCCGCGCGGCCATGCAGCCCGTGCTCGACCGCCCGTGCGACGTGGCGCGCGGCGGGGTCACCGAGGCCGCCATCGAGCGCGGCGAGCCGCTGCTCATCAGCGACGTCGAGGCCTGGTCGGGCGCGCCGGCGCTGCGCGCGCGGCTGCACGAGCAGCTCGGCGAGGCGGCCGCCGAGACCGCGTGGGCGTGGTACCGGACGTCGACGTTCATCTCCTGCCCGGTGCAGACCGCGCTCGGTCGCACGCTCGGCGTGCTCGCGCTGTCCGCCGCGCCGCCCCGCCCGCCGCTGGGGGCCGAGCAGCTGCGCGTGACCGAGGTCTTCGCGGGGCTCGCGGCGCTGGCCCTGGAGCGCACCGAGCTGCTCGAGCGCGAGGCGCGGCGCGCGGCGGCCGAGGAGCGGCTGCACAACGCCGCCCAGCTCATCACCGCGTCGCTGGACCTCGACGCGGTCTACGGCGCGATCGTCGAGCAGGCCGCGCTGCTGGCCGACGCCCCGACGGCGCAGCTGCTGCGCCTGGATGCCGTGACCCGGACGCTGCGCTGCGTGGCCAGCCGGGGAGCGTCGGATCGCATCGTCAACCATCGCTACGGCGTCGCCGAGGGGATGATCGGGCGCGTCGCCGCCGGCGGCGAGCCCTAGGCGTCGATCGACCGCTGCGTCTGAGCCGCGCGGCTCGACAGCGGCTTGCCCTTGCCGGTCGTCTCGTCGAGATCGCGCCCGACGATTCGCTTCACCTGAGAGTGTTGTTCGTCGTCGTATCGACGCATCCCCTTAAGGCTAGCCGCCGCTATTCGTAGACGACGAGGTCCGGGGGCGGGCGCAGGCCGAGCACCTGGCGCGGCGACATGAGGTTCGTGTCCTCCTCGTAGAAGAGCTTCAAGCCGTTGTGAAAGCGCGTCAGCTCCGATGTGAACTGGTCGTACTTGGAGATCTTGTTGGAGCGGTCGCCGAAGCCGTCGACGTTCATCGTGATGGCCAGCCCGAGGCGCTGCCGCACGCGCTCCTTGCTCTGGATCATCGAGCTCGTGAACTGATGCACGACGAAGAGCTTGTCGGGCAGGTCGTGGTCGCTGACGAACGCCGAGACGTACGCCGACACCGCGTTGACCTCGTCGGCGGTCACGGAGCCGATCACCTTGCCCGGGACCTCGCCGGGCCCGACGTGCCATTCCGGATCGAGCGCGATGCCGACGTCCGGCTCCTGCAGCCAGCGCTCCAGGCGCCGTGCCTCGCTGAGGAAGTCCCCGCGCCCGGGCTGGATGTCGAGTACGAGCAGCGCCTTGGCCCGGCGTGCGGCCGCCAGGTAGCGGCCGATGACCTCGTCGGACTGGTGGATGCGGTACATGCCGTCGTGGCCGGGCGCCTCGGCGGCGATCGTCGAGATGAGCTCGAAGGCCGGCAGCACCGGCCGCGTCCGGCGCGCGTAGGGGCGCGCGACCCGGCGCAGGCGCGCCGCGGCCTCGTCGGGCGTGCCGATGCCGAGCGCGCCGAGCTGGCGATCCTGCGGGGCGCCGTAGAACGCCACGACGCGGTAATCGGGGAAGATCCGCCGCCCGCCGCCGGGCAGCGCCGTGTCGCTGACCGCGGCTGCGGCCGCGGCGGGCGGGGCATCGCCGGCGGCCGCATCCGCGCCGTCGTCGCCGCCGCACGAGCGGACGGCCAGCAGGCAGGCGAGCACGACGCACGCGAGTGCCGCCAGCGCGACGAGGCGACGCCGGCGATAGGTCTCGGTCGACTCGCCCATGGCACCATCCTGCCTGCTCAGCCGGAGGACGGATGTGCGACCGCACTCCAGTCCGTCTGCCAACCTGCCGAAGGAGGCCGTGTGCAACATCGCTTCGAGCGCATCTCCATCCAGACGCCGCGCCACCGCATCGTCGGCGTCGCGACGCTCGCCAGCGACGGCTACCGCAGCCGCCTGTCGGATCTGCTCAACGCCCCGGAGCGCGATTTCATCCCGCTGACCGACGCCACCGTGACCGAGCTCGACGGCGACCACGAGGTCACCCAGCACGAGTTCATCGCCGTGCACCGCCAGCACGTCGTGTTCGCGGTGCCGCTCGGCGAGGTCGCCGAGCCCGCCGGCGGCCCCGTCGTCTGACGCTTCGCTCAGTCCGAGCGCACGCGCACCTCGGGCGCGAGCCGGAACGGCGCCACGAGCTCGATCCGGTCGCCGCTCCAGAACGCGCCCGGGTCGTAGAAGCTGGCCGGCCGCTTGGCGGGCAGCAGTCCCATGTGCTGGTACGTCGTGGCGACGAGCTCTGCGCAGTAGATCGTCTCCAGCGGCGCGTTGGGCCGGCGCCGCACCCGGCCGGTCACCCAGCGGCCGGCGAGGCTCAGCATCGTCGGGAAGGCCCTGCCGTCGAAGCGCTCGATGACCTCCATGAGGCGATCCTCGTGCTCGCGCTGCAGCGTGCCGCCGGTCAGCTGGCGCACCCAGCCGCGCTGGCCGTACTTCGCCGACCACGTCGTGACCGCGTCATCGAGGCGATGCAGCTGCACGCCGCGCTGGCGCTCGCCGGTCCAGACGTCGGGCAGCGAGCGGCCGAGCTCGGCGTGCCACAGCAGCGGCGGGAGGTCGTCGAGCGCGACGACCATGCCGACGTGGTTGACCGGGCTGTTGGTCAGCGTCTGGATCGCGCGGTCGGCGACCGAGCGCCCGCGAAACAGCCAGACATCGCCGGTCTGCGCCGCGGCCACCGCCTGGTCGAGCGCGAGCGAGCTGTCGGGCTTGGGGGGCACGGCCCGTAACCTACGCGCAGTGGTTCCTGCACTGATGCGCTCGCGATGGAAGCTGCTCGGTCTGGCCGGCGTCGCGGGCGTCGCCGCGACCGGCGTCGTCGTCGCGCGCAAGCGCCGCGCCCACGTCGAGCTCGAGCCCGACGAGCTGCGCGAGCGGCTGCGGGCGCGCCTGGCCGAGGTGCCGCGGCCGGACGACGGCCCGGGCTCGCCGCCGCCGCCGCCCGCCAGCGCCTGACAGCGGCGCTGCGGCGGGCTAGGCTGTGTACATGTGCCGAAACATCCGCACCCTCCACAACTTCGAGCCGCCGGCGACCCAGGACGAGGTCAGCGCGGCGGCGCTGCAGTACGTCCGCAAGATCAGCGGCGCCACGAAGCCCTCGGCGGCCAACGCCGAGGCGTTCGCGCGCGCCGTCGAGGCCGTCACGGCGGCGTCGGCGCAGCTGCTCGACGAGCTCGTGACGACGGCGCCGCCGAAGGATCGCGAGCTCGAGGCCGCCAAGGCGCGAGCCCGCGCCGCGCAGCGCTACGCCGCGTAGCGACGTCGCCGCGACCCACGCTCGCCCGGGCTGGCGGCTCAGCCCGGATGGTCCTCGTCCTCCGCGAGCCGCACGGCCTCGTAGAGGTCGGCCAGCACGCGGTCGCTCATCGCGCCGAGCAGCGCGGTCGCGGCATGCACCTCAGCGCCACCCGCCGCCGCGGCGACCGGGATGATCGTGCCGACGAACATGTCGAAGAGCACCTCCACGTGGTCCTCCCCCGCGAACGCGTCCTCGGGCAGCTCGTCGAGCAGATCGCCGACGAGCGCGCTGAGCATCACCCCCGTGCGCAGGACCTGCTCGGTGAGGGCGCGGACATCCTCGGGTGCGAGCTCCATGCCCTACCCAGGCGCCGGGGCCGGCGGATTCGCCCCCCCGTTCCGGGGAACGCGCGAGGATGCAGACATGACGGTGCAGGACTTCGTCCGCGCAGCAACCTCGGCGCGCTGCGAGCGCGCGCGGCGCCTGCTGGACGCTCAGCCGCAGATCGCGCAGGATCGGTGGGCGGGGGTGGTGCTCGGCCGCGGCTGGGACGGCGACCCGCTGCAGCCCGGCGGTCCGTTCGGGTGGGCGCCGCTGCTCTACGTCGCGCACTCCTGCTTTGCGTCCGTCGCGCTCGCGCGCGAGCTGCTCGCCCGCGGAGCCGATCCGAACGCGACCTTCACCAACGAGTACGGGGAGATGTCGGCGATCTACGGGGCCGCGGGGGTCGTCCACGACCCGGTGCTGACCGCGCTGCTGCTCGAGGCCGGCGCGGATCCCAACGACGGCGAGTCGCTCTACCACGCGGTCGAGTCGCCCGATACGGCGTGCCTGGCGCTGCTGCTCGAGCACGGCGCGCGGCCGGCGGGCACCGCCGCGCTGGCGCACGCGATCGACGACGACCGGCTCGCCCACGTCCGGCTGCTGCTGGCCGCGGGGGCCGATCCGAACGAGCGCCACTGGGCGCTGCTCGTGCACGCCGTCCGGCGCGGCTGCGGACCCGCGATGCTGCGCCTGCTGGCCGAGCACGGCGCCGAGCTCGACCGCCGCGGCGGCGAGTGGTCGACGCCGCCCGAGCAGCAGCGCACCGCCTACCAGAACGCGATCCTGCGGGGCCTTGACGAAGCGGCCGCGGTGCTGGCCGAGCTCGGCGCGTCGACGCAGGTCGCGCCGGAGGACCTCGCCGTCGCCGCGCTCGCGCGCGGCGAGGCGCCCGGCGAGCCGTTGCCCGGCGAGCTGAGCGCGGACGCCCAGGAGACGCTGATCCTCGCCGTCCTGGCGGGCGAGCACCTCGACGTCATCGTCGATGCCGTCGGCCCGAGCTTCTTCGGGCACGTCGGCGGCGGCCCGCCCGGGACGCTGCTGCACCACGCCGGCTGGGTCGGCAACCCGATCATCGCCGCGCGGCTGCTGGCGCGCGGCGCCGATCCGGTCGCCCGGTCGGGCGCGGAATTCGACACGCCGATCGCCTGGGCCGTGCTGGGGTCGCAGTGGCACGCGTCGCCGGGCCGTGACCACGTCGCCGGCGTGCAGCGGCTGCTCGACGCGGACGCACAGCTCGAGGCGCGCTTCGCCGAGGTCGCCGAGGGCCCGCTCGCCAACTGGCTCGCCGCGCGCGCGTAACGCCGCTCGCGGGACCGCCCGGCGCAGCGCAGCCGTACTGCGCGCATGAAGCTCGACCGCCGTTCGCTGCTGCGCCTGGGCCTGGCCGGCGCGGTCGCGCCGCTGGTCTCGAAGGATGGCGCGTGTCGCCGGGGCGGCGGCGCCGGCGGCGGTGCGCGGGCCGCGGCGCTCGCCCTGGTCACCGCGGACCGCGACGGCTACGTCGCCGTGGTCGACCTCGACCGGCGGCGCGTCGTGCGCCGCCTCGCCACGCTCGACGGCCCGCGCAGCGTCGAGGCGCGCGCCGGCGCGGCTGCGGGCGCGGGCGCGCTCGTCGGCCACGCCGCGCACGGCGCCGTGACGCTGCTGGACGGCAGCCCGCTGCGCGTCCGGCGCGTGCTGCGCGGCTTCGGCGAGCCGCGCTACGCCGCGATCACGCCCGACGGCGCGCACGCGTTCGTGACCGATTCCGGGCACGGCGAGCTCGCCGTGGTCGACCTTCGCCGCGGGCGGGTCGTGCGCCGTGTCGAGGTCGGCGCCGGGGCGCGCCATCTCACGCTCGACCCGCGCGGGCGGACGCTGTGGATCGCGCTCGGCTCGACAGCGGCGACGCTTGTCGTGGCCGACGTCTCCGACCCGCTCGCGCCGCGCGTCGTGCGGCACGTGGCGCCGCCGTTCGGCGCGCACGACGTCGCGTTCTCGCCGAGCGGGCGGCGCGTCTGGGTGACCGGCGGGCGCACGGCCAGCCTCGCGCTGTACCGCGCCGCGGCGAGCCGGCCGGCGGCGGTGCTCCCCGCCGGCGCCGCCCCGCAGCACGTCGCCTTCGGCCCGGATGCGGCGTACGTCGCCAGCGGCGAGGGGCGCTCGCTGACCGTTCACGCGCTCGCCGACGGGCGCGTGCGGCGGCGCGCCGCGATCCCGCTGGGCTCCTACAACGTGGCACACGGCGAGCACGGCGTCCTGACGCCGTCGCTCGGATCCGGGGAGCTGACGATGCTCGACGCCGCCGGCCGCGTGCGCTGGGCGCTGACCATCGCCGGCGCGGCACACGACGCCTGCCTGCTCTGACCGCACGCGCTTGTGCCGGCGCGGGCACCGGTGGCGCGCGCCTGCGACGATCGCGCGATGAGCCGACGCGATCTCGCCCATGTGCTCGACGTGCTCTGGGAGCGCTCCGGCGGCGAGGCCGGCGTCGGTGTCGCGGTGGCCGAGATCGATGCCGCCATCGGCCGCGGGCACGACGACATGCGCACGCCGCTGAACCTCGGCTCGCTCGCGGCCGACGGGCGCGCGCTGCGGCTCGATGACGGCGACTGGGCGCTCACGCCGGAGGGCGTGGCGTGGCTCGAGCGCGACCGCGACCTGTCCGACCGGTAGCAGGCGTGCCTCAGGCGTCGGCGAAGTCCTCCGACTGGGAGGCGATCGGCCTCGATCACGTCTTTGACCGTCACGTCGCCGGCTTTCGCGCCGAGTCGGGCGGACGGATGGCGCGCGGCCTCGCGCCGGGCGTCGGGCACGAACGCCTCGCCGCAGGCGACGGCACTGAGCGAACAGCGCCGCGAGACGGCGCTCGAACGGGAGCTCGAACGCGGCGGGAGCGCGGTAACCGGCGATGGCGTCAGCGATCGGTCACGGGTGGCCACATCGCGCACTCGCGACGAACCGGCGAATCCGGTTCCCTGCGCACGCGTGTCGAGGAACGGCCGGCGCTGAGCGTCAGCCCGGTGGCGGAGTGCCGTCGAGCTGCCGGCCGGCCTCCGCGGTGAACGCCTTGACGCGTCCGCCCGGAAACAGGTTGCCGCGCACGCCGGGCGTGGCGATGTCGCGGGCCTCGTCGAGCGTCCCGCGCAGGCTCCACAGCGCCATGACCACCGACCGCTTCGTCATCTCCCCCGACGGCGGCAGCTTCACACGGTCCCTGGCCCGGGCGAGGAGCGTGGCGAGGACAGACGGGCCCGTGCCGTCGAACGCCGCCGCGGATGCGGTGACATCGGGCATCGCATCCCACAGCACGAGCAGGTGGACGGCAACCTGCTCGTCGCTCAGCGGCGCCCGGCGCAACTCGACGATGTCGCACAGCGTCGCCGCCTCGCAGTAGAGCTCCACGAGATGCCAGCCGAGTGGGCCCGTCGGCAGCGCGGCCGTCCCCAGGCGGCGATAGCGCCGCTTGGCAGCCTTGCGCACGTCCCGGTCTGACAGCTCGCGCGCCTCGCCGTCCTTGCGCACGGCGTCGACGAGCAGGACCACCATCGTCTCGATCGTGATCGGCTGGTCGTCCTCCATCCGCAGCAGCGCCAGCAGCCGCGGCCCGGCGCCGTCGGTGCGCTCGTCGATGGCCTCCTTGACGTGGCTCACCGCCCGGCCGGCGTTCTCGACGGCGGCGACCCTGGCCTTCTCGGCCGCCTCGAGGGCCTTCGCGCGAACTCTGTCGGACAGGCTCATGGGCGGTCGCTCAAGTCTCTCGCGGGCGGCGTCACGCGTGCGGCAGCGACCCCTGCCCGGACGGTGCTGCCGTTACGGCAGCAGTTGGTCGCCTCAACCGCGTAGATCCTCGACGTGACAGGGTCATTCGCACAGTTGCCGGATCTCAGGATTGCCCGTCAGCAGGATGACGCCGTGTGCCGCAGGGTCGCAGGGGCAATGCGGACCGATCACGAACCCGAGCCGCGCGGTCCCGCGACGCAGCCGGGCGTCGCGCGCGTGACGAGCTGACAGCGGCGAATCCGCGCGAGTGCGACATCGCAGCCTCTTCGACACTCAACATGCGGGGAATCGTACGCCCGACGGCGGCGGCTCCAGCGGTGCTGCGCGACCGCGACGAGATGCCGAAGCCTGCGCACGGCGCGGTCAGGGGACTTGAAACGCCGAAACCCGAGTAACCGTCTGGACGCCACCACGGGGCTCGGCAGCGGCCCTGCTGGGACGTATTGCGAACCCTGCGGTCGCCGCTGCCGTGCGGCGACTCAGCTTCGCAGATCCTCTATGCGGCAAGGCGAGTCCGCGAGCTCGAGGAGCTCAGGGTCACCCGTGAGGAGGACGACGTCGTGCGCCGCCGCCGTCGCAACGGCAAAGCAGTCGCCGAGCGCGATCGCGGCCCGCGCCTTGAGCCGTGCCACCTCGATCATCCGTGCCGTCCCGGGCAGGTCCGGCGCAAGCGCGGCACGCAGCGACGCGATCGTCTCGTCCGCCGCGACGCGGCCGTGGTCACGCTCGACGCGGTAGTAGACCTCAACGAGGTTGACCCAGCTCGCGATTGGGCGTGAAGCCAGCAGTTCCTCGACGCGTGACAGCGCCGGCTCTTCGCCGTCCAACCACGCGAGGATCGCCCAGGAATCCAGACACGCGCTCATCGCGGCTCGCCAGCGCGATCGATGAGCAGGCGCCCCGCCATGCCACTGTTCGCAAACCGCCCACCAAGACGCGCGGGCGAACGGCGCGCGACGACCACGATCTCCTCATCGCGCAACTCGATGTCGACCTCGTCGCCCGGGTGCAGATTCGCGCGATCACGGATCGCCTTGGGGATCACGACCTGCCCCTTCGCTCCGATACGGCCGGTCATACCTGGCGAGTATAACGCTGTGGAGCTCGCGGTCCCGTGATCGGGGCGTCCGATGCCAGCCCTACCGTTGGTGTCATGCCCTCCCGCAACGAGCGCTGCCCGTGCGGCAGCGCGAGCAAGTTCAAACGCTGCTGCCTGCCGCGAATCGACGCCGTCGCCAGCGAACTGCGCGACCGCGACGCGCTGCTGGCCAAGCTGATCGACTGGGTGAGCGACGAGCATGCCGAGACGATCGAGGACGCCGGCCGCGAGACGACGCTCGTGCGCATGCTCCGCGGGCGGACCGGCAAGAGCATGAGCGCGGCATGGGCGCTATCCGACTTCGCCCCCGCCGACGGCGGGCCACCGCTCATGTCCCGCTTCGTAACCACTGCTGAACTCGACAGTGTGGAGCGCGAGATCGCGCGTGGACTCGCCGGGGCACGCCTCGACGCCTACCGCGTCTGCTCAGCGGCGGCCGGCGCCACGATCGAGCTGGCATCGCTGACCGATGGCACCCACGTCGACGTCTTCGCCGAACGCGGATTTGAGTTGCTCGACATCGGCGACATGCTCGTCGCCCGCATCGCCCACGACACCTCCATCCCGACTGCCTGGGGACTCGGCGCCAGATTCGACGGCGAGCACCAGCGGCGCTGGCGCGCTCGCATCGACGAGCTCCCCGACAACCGCGCGCACGCAGCACTCACCCTGCTCCAGTTCCACCCAGACGACGCGGCCGAGCCGCTTCCTGACAGCCTGGACCTGCGTAGCGTGACCTGGCACATCGACGACGACGACGAGATCTTCGAAGCCCTCGAGGACGACGACGCGCTCGAATGCATCGGAGAGCACATCCCCAGCGGATGGGCGTTCGCCTGGCTCGACGACGCGGACTGCGGTAGCGCCGACCTCGGAGGCTGGGTCGAGGACGACGACATCGAGGTCGCCCGCCTCATCGTCCGCGAACATGAGCTGACCGCGATCAGCACAGACCGTGACGTACTCGCGGCGCTCATCGCGCACGTCGAGCACTCGATGGGCAGCTTGATCGCAGCCGCGCCGCAGCGCCGAGCAGCCTGACCCCGACGTCGCGCACATCAGCCCTTCACGGGTCACCAGCGGTCGACTGACGCGACACCCTCGTGGACGCGGGTTCGAAAGAGCGCAACAGCTTGATGCCCGATCGCTCGCCGAAATCGTCGCCGTGACGGGGGTGAACGAGCGCCCGACGCCGGTCAGCGGCCCTGCTGGGACGTATTTCGAATCCTGCCTTGCGGCGAGGATCACGCGCCTCGATCGAGCGCTCAACGATTAGGCCGGCCACCCGCGGAGCGACCGCGCATCGGCGAAGATCACGGACGCTTGAAGATCTCGTGCGTGCCGATTCGACCAGATCACATGGGGCTCCCCTGATCGGACTCGCGGCCGAACTCGAAGGTGGCTCGACCGTCTGGTGCCAGGTCATTTCACGGACTCCGGGCGGCGCCGAGCGCACCCGTTTCACCCGCAGCGCCTTGCGAATAGCCACGCGTTGGTTGAGGTCCTCCGCAAGCTCGCGAGCCGCACGTCGCGCAGCGTCTTGCTGCTCGCTGGACAACGCCCGGAAGTCATTGGCGAAGCGCGGCGAGATCTCATGCGTTGCCACGTCAACTTGAAGCTGTCGCGTCGGGGTGCGCCAGCCATTCGAAGAACGCGCTCTCCGAGACGAAGCGGACACCGCGACCAGCACGCAGGTCCCGTGAGACTCCGTGCTCTGCTGAGGCCCAGTCGAGGGGCCAGAGCGTGCCAGGATCCGCGGACGTCACCTCGCCGGGAATCAGCGTCCACTTGTATGCCTCGCGCGCATCCGGCGGCGTCAACGCGAACAGCACGCTGTCAGGTGCCAGCGGACGCAGCGCTACCCGTACGAGATCGGGCCGTTCGGGCACTGGGTCGGCATCGCCGGCGGCGACCGGGAGACGAACGTGGCCCACCCCGAGAGGGACATCGAAACCGAAGATGGTGACCCCGAAATCCTGTTCGAGTTCGACCTCATCGACGCCTACGGTGTCGCGCGGCATCGTCGCTGCGATGTCGCCGGTGAACCTGACCGGGATCTCGCGTGCGCGCACCATCGCCGCTGCCTGAGTAATCCTCGCCACCTCTGCGGCAGTAACCTCGATCGGCAACGGCAGGACCATCCCTGCCCATTCCTCAAGGGTCGCAACATCTGCGAGGAAGGCTAAGTCACGAGCAAGGTCGGCGTCGAACGGGGCTCCAGGCGCGTCCAGAACGCCGACGGACTCCTCCCGATCCGAGTTGATGATCTGCAGTTGTCCTCCCTCATGGAGGACGCGAAGGAAGTCCAGCACGTCAGCACGAGCCGTGGCATCGCCGCTACAGCTAGAAGACTCCAGTGGAGCACCGGCGGCGGCACGTCGCTCGGATTCTCGATTGGCTTGGCGGGGTCAAGGATCGTGATCAAGGAGAGGGTCAAGGCAGAGGCGATGCAGCGCAGCACGACAGCCCGCTGATTGCCAACCTCGCGCATCGCCATGTCTGCGAAGGCGTTGATGTCAGCTTGGCCGACGGCCGACCGGACGAGGAGCCGGGCAGAGAAGGACTCCGGGGTCCGGACCCCGAGCACCACGGGCGCATCGACGAAGCGTGCGAGCCGCGCCGGATCACCGGACACCTCTCCGATCTCGCCGGCGTGGACGCGGTCGGGCAGTTGCAAATGCAGCCGCTCGTCGACTCCTTCGAGATCGGCGAGGAAGTGCGGGCGTTCGGCGTGTGCGACGGACACCCCGTGAAGAATACGCGCGGGCCGACCGCACGACCGTCTCTCGGCCGGGGGTTCGAAAGCGCAACGCCTAGCCGATGATCGAAGCGAACCCTCAGGCCGCCGAACTCGTCCCGCCGCCCCCGAGCGCAGTTCGAATAGCGACTGGACGAACCCCTGGGGCCTGGCGCGGTCAGTCCGCGGCCGTGCCGCCGCTCGGCTTGCGCCGGCAGGCGCGCTGTAGGCACTCGCCACGAGGCCGGTAGGCGATCCAGCCCCGCGATACGAACTCGTCAGACCCGTCGGTGCCCGCGTGGAGCGGGAGTACGTCGACCGCGGCGAGAGCGCCCGCACAGCTGATCGCACCGAGTTCCAGCGCATGGTCGAGGACGTGATGGCAGCAGGCACCATCGACTACGTCATCGTCCACAAGCTCGACCGCTTCGCCCGTAACCGCGTCGACGACGCCGTCATGAGCATGGCGCTGACCAAGGCCGGCGCGCGTCTCGTGTCATGCAGCGAGAACATCGACGACACACCGTCCGGCGCTCTGCTGCACGGCATCATGGCCTCGATCTCGGAGTTCTATTCCAAGAACTTGGCGACCGAAGTCAAGAAGGGCTTTGAGCAGAAGGTCAAAGCCGGCGGTACACCAACGCGGGCCAAGCTCGGCTATCTCAACGCCCGCGAGTTGACACCTGACGGACGCAACATCGGGATCATCAACGTCGACCCTGAGCGGGCACCGCTCATCCGCCTTGGCTTCGAGCTGTACGCCACCGGCGACTACTCCTTCTCGACGCTGATCGATGTCCTTGCCGCCAAGGGACTACGTACCCGGCCGACGCGCAAGCACCAAGGCTTACCGCTGACGACCTCGCAGATCGACCGGATTCTCAAGGACCCGTACTACATCGGCATCGTCCGCTACAAGGGCGTCGAGTACCCCGGGGCCCACACCGCGATCGTTGACGAAGACCTGTTCTTCCGGGTGCAGGACATCATCACGGCGCATTCCATGTCCGGCGACAAGCGGCGGCTGCATCACCACTGGCTCAAGGGCACCGTCCACTGCGGCGAATGCGGCAAGCGCCTCATCTATACCCGCGCCAGGAACCGGCACGGAACCACCTACGAATACTTCTACTGCGTCGGCCGGCAGCACTACGACCGCAGCTGCCAGCAAGGCTGGATGAGCGTCGATGCCGTCGAGGACGCCGTCATCGCCCATTACAAGACCATCCAGCTCTCGCCCGCGCGGCAGGCCAAGGTCCGGGCGCACGTCCTCACGCGGATCGAAGCACTTGAGCGAACCGCCGACCAGCAGCGCGACAAACAGCAGGCTCACATCGACCGCATCGAAACCGAACAGCTACGCCTCATCCAGGCCCACGGTGCCGGTGCCGTCTCGCTGAAGCATCTCGTGGCCGAGCAAGCCCGCCTCAAGGCCGACATGCGGGCTGCCGAGGCCGCTCTGCGCTCCACCCAACTGAAGTTCGAGGACATCCGGACGACCTTCGGTCGCGCCCTCGACCCGGCTGGCGACTGCCACGGGCCTATGTCACCGCCACGCCGGAAGTCCGACGCATGTTCGACCAGCTGTTCTTCGAGCGCATCCTGGTCGAAGCCGGCGACGGCACGGCCCGCGTCAGCGGCTCGACCATCGCTAGCCCGTTCGGCGCCTTCCTGACCGACGACCTCTTGAAGACACCGGGGAAGGCCGCCGCGCCGACCCTCGCCCAGACACCAAACGAGGCCCCCGATCGACTCTTGGTCGACCTGAGGGCCTCGTGGGAGTCTTCCGAGCCCCAGACCTTCGTTCTCGCAGGCCAGGGTTCGAAAGACCTA
>CAVPYM010000018.1:0-402043 GCA_963709935.1 uncultured Actinomycetes bacterium
CGGTGCGCTATCACGGCATGCAGACCTACCGCACCCGCTTCGGCAACTGGCCCAGCGTCCTGATCGCGGCCGGCCTCGCATCCGACGGCAAGATCGCTGCCCGGACGCGCCGCGTCGACTGGACGTCAGGCCAGCCGCTGCAGCACCTGCGCGACGCCAGCAAGGAGCTCGGCGTGCAGCGCCTGCGCTACGAGCAGTACGACGCGTGGCGCACAGGGCGTATCGCCCAACAGATCGCGAACAACGACTTGACCGCGGTCGCGACCGGCCACGCGATCTGCCAGCACTACGACGGCTGGCGCTTCGCGCCGCGGCCGCCGGACTCATCAGCACTGCTGCGGCCGAGAACATGCGAGGCGGCGCCGAGCGCGGCTTCACCGACGAAGACATCGAGCAGACGATCACACGGTTCGCTACGGAGAGCACGGAGCCCGCAACCAGAAGCGCGTACACACGATGGCGCGATGCGGTCATGGACCGCGAGCACGACACGCACCTGCCCTCCTTCGTCACGCTCGGAAAACGCGCCGGCGGCTGGATGTCGATGCGAGCTCGCGTCGACGCACACCGTGAAGCCGATCGCAGGCTGTCGTGGCGACCGACCGACCGTCCGCGGGCGCCCACGTCATCGTGCAACTCGTCCCCGTCCTCGACGAACGCACGTGCCAGCAGCTGCGCGCGCTGCTCGCCGACGACGTCGCGACCCGCGACACCCTCCGGCCGGCCATCTACAGCCTCGCCGGCATCGCCACGCTCATCGACACCCTCGGCTGCGTGCCGACCATCGACGAGTACGAGGACGCCCGAACGGGGCACCCGCATGGCCCCACCACAGCAGCCTCGGACGCCGCTACGGAAGCTCGGCTCTCCGCGGTCAACGCCGCCGTCAAGGTGACCAGCGACCCGCCCTCGTGGGGACTGCCGGCCAGAACGCAGCCTCAGCGCACCTTCAGCCGCGCGGACCGCGTCCGCGCGATCGGGCGCGCCAAGCGCGGCGATCGGCGACTGGCCAGAGGGACGCGAATATGCGCTCTGGCAATGCATCGAAGCGGACATCTGCCGCCGAACGGGAACGAACTCCTACCGGACCCCGCCAAGCCAGTCGATGGTCCGCAAACGACTGCGCAGCGGGCCTGGACGCGATCGAGCTGGCGCGTCGCCTCGCCGAACCAACTCTGACGCAGTCGCCGTAGGCGTGCGCGCAATCAACGTCTGGTTTCGTCCGATCACGTTGGGGGCGACGAGCTGACGCCACCACCGCGACCGCGACCGGGGCGGCACGGGCGGCGGCAGCGCCTGCTCGGCGAGGGCCTGCTCGAGATCGGTGAGGCGGCTGTAGCGCTGCGTGCGCACACCCTCACCTACGCGCCGCTGCGCCGCCTCGCGGACATCACCGACGCCGCCGAGATCCACCTCTGGCTCGTCGTCCACACCTTACGTCTCCCCGGCCCGGTCGCGCAGCTGCTCGAGGGACTCCCGCACGACACCCGCGAACTCTACCGGCTGCTCGAGCAGACCCCGACCTGGACGGGCCGGACGACATCGACGAATTGCCCGCCGGCGCGGGGCTTGAGTTCCCTTATCTCGAAGCCATCGGCGGACGCGACGGTCGGCCGCGTAGCGCGATCGCCCGGTCGCTCTCGCGCGCGCAACGTACCGAGGTGCACGATGTCTGGGATCAAGCCCACGCCTGGATGACGCGCTGGCTCGACGAGCATCCGGAGGCCCCTTACCAGGAGTGCGCCGACGCCGTCTACCTCCTCGCTCGCCACGGCGACAGCGCCTCCGAGATCTACACCCGCATCCGCGGCGCGGTCGACGCCTTCACCCGCGCCGGCGAGAACACGGACGCTGGCGCCGTCGACTCGGCCTTGCACTGGAGCCTCGGCGAGGTCCTGACCATGCGAGTTCAACGCGGCCACGTCCCGCGCCGCCGCACTCGGCGATCAGACACCGGACCCGCAGCTCGCCGCGCTCATCGCGCTCGCCGCTGTCATCCGCTGCCCCCGCTACATCCGCGCGCTCGACCAACACACTGTCGCGTCCGACGGCAGCCGACTCCACGGACCCTGGGGCGGCGTCTTCGCGATCCCGCCCGAGCTACGACGCTTCATCGCCACCCAGCACGAGGCACCCGAACGCAGGCACCGGTCAGCACTGCCGAATTGCGATGTTCCCCGGCAGCCCGCACGGTCGCATGGGCCAGGCGTCAATCCGCCGTGCGCTCGCCGAGCTCGACGCCCCGGCCTCGATCTGGCAGGACCCGCCCGGGACCACGATCGGCGAAGGCGCCAACGCTGACGGCCGCCAGCTTCTGCACAGTCTCACCGCCTGGACTCTGTGGCTTCGAGCTAATTCCTCGCACGCCTGACCTCGGGCTGGATCCGCAGCACGAGGCGAGCGGCTTGCCGCCGGCACCGCGACAGAACGGGGGCGTGGTGGCGGCGTCCGACGTTGACCCGGCTCCCTGGACTCGAACCAGCCGCGCACGCTGAAGGAGCCGCGACGCCATTGCACCGCTCCATCCCGGCTGTCACTCTGAAGGCGTGATCGTTCGAACATGCGGAACGGTTGGAAGCAGACGAGCGCCTGCTTGGTCCCAGTCGGTCAGAGGGGGAACACCCGTCACGCCGGGTTCGCCGAATCGAGCTTCTTGTAACTGGATATCATCGTTCAGCTTGATTGGGCGCGCGTGCGGGACGAGCTCGATCGCTGGTTCGACGACTTCCCGAAGGGCGAGCCCGCCAAGGGCCGCCGAAGCCGGTTTCGCAAGGACGACCATCGTCAGCACTACGCGGCATGGTGGGAGCTCTACCTCTACACCTTCCTACGGCGCTCGGGCTTCGAGGTCGAGGTGCATCCCCGCTTGACCGACAGCGACGACCGACCAGATCTTCCTGGGCACGCTCGGAACGCCGGGCTTTCTACGTCGAAGCCGCGACGACATTCTCGGGCATTGAGGACGACCAAGAGCACAGCGCGCTTGAGGCACGGATCCTGGATGCGGTCGAGAAAGTGCAAAGCGCGACGTTCACGATCTCGATCGACTTCGAGCGCATCGGGACCGACATGCCCCGCATCCGCGAGATCGTCCGACCCATACAGGAATGGCTCGACAAGCTCGACCCGGACGAAGCTTTGGCCTCGGACATGTATCCCAGCCGCTCGATCGAAATTCGCGATTGGGAGCTTGAGCTAACGGCATTCCCGCTGGAGCCCGAGCACCGAGGACCCCTAAAGCACCTCATCGGGGTCGGCCCGGTCATGGTCGGCAACGTCAACGACACCGAGAAGCTACGCGCGACGCTCAATCGCAAGCGGGGGAAGTACGGCGCTCTCCGCGAGCCTCTGCTGCTCGCCGTCCTGATGCCGTCGACCTTTGCCGATCTCCCGGCCGTCGAGAAGGCATTATTCGGCGACACCGCGCTCCAGTACTACATGGGCGAGCGCGGACGCGAGCAATGGGTCCGGCCGCGCAACGGCTTCTGGATCGACAAGCGCGGCCCCCGCGCGCAATCCGTATCCGGCCTAATCACTGGCTTCGGAATCCTCCCGGGGCCTGAGCTCGCGGATCGGCGTCCACGGCTCTGCCCAATCCGTGGGCAACCAACCCGCTAAGGAGTCGTGGCAGATCCCCCTAGCGTCGGCAGCACCGAGGCACAGTTCGAACACCAGCCCGACGAGGAAACGCCCTCCCGCGAGAACTGTTCGGACTTCGCGCTGACTGGCCCGGTCCCGAGCCACCGTTCGTCGACGACCCCGACTGACACGAACGCGACGGGATTCGCTGACGCCAAGCCAGCGTTCGCGCTGGACATGAACGTGGCGTTCGACAGTGCCACTTCGCCTGCGCGGGCACTGCCAGATCGCCTGCGCCCGACACCATCTCCCTGTTGTTGGAAGCGCATTTGCGGGGCTACGCCCCGGTCACGACACACGTTAGAGGAAGCTCAGGGCCGATGGGTCCTGGAGAGTTTAGTAGAAGCGCGCGAAGATGGGTTATCGTTTGATCTGGGCGCGCACTCCGAGCACGGTGAGTGCGATCAGCGGCGGCGCGACAACCCGCAGCACGAGCTGGAGCCAGTCACCGAGGGTGGACGATATGGGGATGGCGTTCGGCAGCAGCAGGGCGCTTCGCGCAACGAACAAGGCTGCGCTGCCGGGGCACAGATCGACGAGCGCGAGCCCCCAAGCGGTGACCAGAACCACAAGCAGCCACATAAACGGGCGGCCCGGCACCACTCCGTAGCCGCCTATATTTTCGTACAGCCAGAGCAGGCAACGACGCGCTCTGGATCTCGGCTTCTCCTTGAGCGCGCGGCGGCGCATGCGCTGCTCCCCGACGTAAAGATCGTTGCCGCCCGGTGCATCGGCGCTGTCCTCGCGGCCTTTTCGGAGCGACCGATAGATCTCCGCGACCTGCTCAGCTGTGCATGGCGGGTGGCCCATCCGCCGCTCATCGGCCGTTGGCTCGGTGTCTGGCAGATCGAGCAGCGTCTCTTCACGGACCCTCTGTCGGCCGCCGTGCTCATCGAAGCGCGTGTCGATGAGGCGCAGGCTCTCAAGATTCTGCGCTCCGGCGAACCGCGCCTGATTTACAAGGACGCCGGCGATCGTGAGCTGGGCAACATCCGTTCGCCGCAGCGACCACATCGAGGCGTCGTCCGCAGTGGCGTGCCGCAGTTCGCTGCCTTCGTGGTCCGTCCGGGGCCGACCGAAGATCTGGGTGTCGGGCCGGCGCGCGCGATCGAGTGCTGCAATCGTCGCGCGACTCGCAAATGTCGTCTCGCTCGCCTCGATTAGCGCCCGCAGCACCCTGATCTCGGCTGAGCCACCGAAGACGCCCCGCGATAGCACGACTCGGCCGCTATCAATCTCGAGACGCGTGTCAGCGCCAAAGTGCGCGTCATGCAAATCGACTGTGCCTCCCGCATACAGCGGCCCAACTGTCCGCTGCTGACCTGCGAACACAGCACCGACGAAGCGCACGTCTCCGGCAAACCAGGTGTCGACAAGGCGCGCGGCCTCGCCGAACCTCGTACCGCTCAAGTCCGCCCGGTCGCCGAACGTCGCCCAGCGCGCGTCCGCGCTGTGGCCGAACGAGGCCCTGCTGAGGTCTGCATCGTGGCCGAACGTCGTCATTGTGACACCGCCCGGTCTCCGAACGTCGCCTCGCTCAGGTCCGCGCGATCACCAAACGTCGCCTCGCTCAGCGTCGCCCCGTCGGCGAACGTCGCCTTGCGCAGGTCCGCGCGATCACCGAACCTCGCCTTGCTCAGAATCGCCGCGGGGCCGAACATGACCCCGCTGAGACCTGCGCTATGGCCGAACCTCGCGCCTCGCAGGTCGGCCCGGTCGCCGAACCTCGCCCCGATCAGGACAGCGTTCTCGCCAAACGTCGCCCCGCTCAGGTCCACCCGGTCGCCGAACTTGGCTCCGAGCAGGATCGCGCCATCGCCAAACGTCGCCCCTTTTAGAACCGCCCCGTCGCCAAACGTCGCTCTTACGAGGCGGGCCCAGAGAGATCGGGACCCTGCCCGCCGGGAGGCGTGAGTGCCAATCCTATCCGCTTCCAGCGCTCGCTAGTGATGGTGACACCTCGCAGATCAAGAACAAGCTCACGGTTGGTGAGTTGCTCCAGGACAGTCGCGAGCCCGTTCTCGTCGAGATGCGTGATGCAGACATCCGCGGCCGTCGCGGCCGCCGCACAGTGGCTGCATTTCTGCGCAGGCTCGGTACCTGGGGGCCAGACGTGGCGCTCGTGCGTCATGGCAGCGTTCTAAGGAACTCGTCGTCGGCGCTTAGGCGGCCGCTGACCTCACAACGGTCATCGTCGCGTCGTTGTGGTTGTTGATCAGGGTGGTGACCTCGCGCTCGACCGCCAGGCGCAGCTTCGACGCTCGCGCGACGTGGGATCCGTAGCCGGGAATGAGTGTCGGGGAGAGCGTTTCGAAACGGTGCGTTGGGTCCAACATGATCAGCGGAGGCACCGCGGGGCTCGTGTTCGGGACGTGCACCCAATGCATCTCGGTCTGTTGGATCAGGACGCCATTGATGTTCGACGCCTGGTGCCAAGTGCCGATATGCGGGGTCGTGTCGGGACCCTCGTGCCATGTGGCGACGAGAGCGTGGCGCGGCGACAGAACGAATCGGACCTCCACCGTCTCGATCCAGCCCAGGGGTGGCGTCGCGCCCACGCGCTGCGACATCCCGAGGTCCATGAGGCCCACAGGGCATACCGGCTGATCGCTCGTGACGAGTAACGGCTCGTCAAATTGAAGAAGGGACCAGTGCATCGACGCGAGGACGCTGCTGATCTTGTTCTGCATCGCGAGCAGTCGCAACGAGCGTTCACGGTCGCAGCCGACACCCTCGGCGAACACCGCGAACTGTTGTTCGTCGGTGAACTGCGCGCGGTAGCCGTCGACCGCTCCGTCCCTCCGGTTCGTGTACCACCTACGGAATCCGTCGGTGCGTACGACGTGCAGCGCCATGAACTGCGCGAGGAGGATGCGGGCATCGTTCGATGGCGGCCAGCTATCGATGACGGATGGCCATAGCCCGGGCCACTCGTTCTCAAGCTTGCCGCATGCCTCCTCGCAGATCTGGTTCAGATGGGGGTCGGCGTGCCCCCACCACTGCTTGCGCCAACCGACCGCAGCAGGCGACCTTGGGCCCTGCGGGCCGTAGCGGACATGTACCGCCTGAAGGCTCCCGCTGAGCATCCATGCGGCCAGGTATGCCTGCGCAGCGAGGTGGATCTTGCTGGGGAATTGCGCCATGCACTCACGGTAGTGGCGGCGTCGGTCATCGAGATGGTTCCAGACGTTCGCGCGGTGGCCCGCCCGATCGGGTTCGACTCCGGTCGACCAACACCCGTTGCCACTAGGGCGGGCGGCCAGGCTGCCCCTAACACGCGTTGGAGGACGTATTGTTGGCCACTTTGCCGCCGTTACTCAGACGACCCCGGCGTGCTCACGTCGTTACGGCAGCGCGCTGCGCGAGCCGATCGGGCGCGTCCACCGGACGGGCACCGAGACGGCGACCTACTGGAACGGCTACATGGACGGTGCGGTGAGCGGGGGTGCGGGCGACGCGCGAGGTGCTCGAGCGGCTGTAGGCGCGGTCCTCGGGGAGCCGGCGTCAGGTCGCCGGTGCTGCAGCGGCTGGCGAGTGCACCGGCAGCGGACCGAAGACCTCGGCGGGATAGCGCGTCGGGATGCCGCTGACAGGAGAGGGTGCGATCCAGCCCAGCCAGCGCCACGCCCCGGCCGAGCACGACGCGACTCGACCGTCGACGAGGACCGCGTGCTCGTCGTCAAAGAGATGGACGGCGAGCACGGGCTCGCCGGTCGCGGCGTCCCAGATCCGCACGCTGCGGTCGTCGCCGGCGCTGGCGAGGCGGGTGCTGTCGGCTGACCACGCGACGCTCCTCACCCAGCCAGTGTGGCCCGTGAGGTGGTGCACGTGTTCGCCGGTCGCGGCGTCCCAGATCCTCGCTCCGTCGTAGCCGGCGCTGGCGAGGCGGCTGCTGTCAGCTGACCACGCGACGCTGGTTGCCCCGTGCGTGTGCCCTGTGAGGTGGCGAAGGTGTTCGCCGGTCGCGGCGTCCCAGATCCTCGCTCCGTCGTAGCCGGCGCTGGCGAGGCGGCCGTTGTCGGCTGACCATGCGACGCTGCGCACCCAGCCGGTGTGGCCGGTGAGGTGCTGTAGCTGCTCGCCGGTCGCGGGGTCCCAGATCTCCACTGCGCCGTCCTCGTCGGCGCTGGCGAGGCGGGTGCTGTCCGGCGACCACGCGACGTGCGTCCCGTGTGTGTGGCTGGCGAGGTGGTGCAGATGTGCGCCGGTCGCGGGATCCCAGATCCGCACGCCGTCGTAGCCGGCGCTGGCGAGGCGGGATGCGTCTGCTGACCACGCGACACCGCTCACCATGTCGGTGTGGCCGCGTAGGTGGCGCAGGTGCTCGCCGTTCGCGGGGTCCCAGATCCGCACGCTGCGGTCGTCGCCGGCGCTGGCGAGGCGGCTGTTGTCGGGTGACCATGCGACGCTGCGCACCCAGCCGGTGTGGCCGGTGAGGTGCTGTAGCTGCTCGCCGGTCGCGGGGTCCCAGATCCGCACGCTGCGGTCGTCGCCGGCGCTGGCGAGGCGGCTGTTGTCGGGTGACCATGCGACGCTGCGCACCCAGTCGCTGTGGCCGGAGAAGGTCCTGAGCACTGCCTCGTGTTGCGACGGCTCGGGTGGCAGGTTCCCCGCGAGCGCCGGGCTCGCCAGGAGGTGCGTCTCACCGCTGCGCGGCCAGCGCGGCCCATCGCCCGTGCAGCCGAGCCACTGGGTGCGATGCGCGCGGGCCGCGCTCACATCCAGGCTCGCCAGCCGGCAGCCGCGCACGATCGTCTCGGTCATGTCGGCGCCGTCGAGGTCGACGCGGTCCAGCACGCCGTCGTGGAGCTCGGCACGGACGAGCCGCGCGCCGGAGAGGTCGCAGCATTCGACGCGCACGCGTCGCAGGCAGGCCTCGCGCAGATCGGCGCCGGCGAGCGTACAGTCCGTCAAGGGCAGCATCGGCCCGCCGGGCGGGCCGGTGATCGCGATCCCTCGCAGCTTCGCGCCCTCCAGTGCGAAGCCCGCCAGCGCGATCGCGGGCGCGCCGCGCTCAAGCGCGCGCACGCAGTACGTGAACGCGAGCTCCGACGCCTGCGCGCGGTACGGCGCGCGAAGACCTCGGAGCCCCCGCTTACACGCCTCGACGTCTGCGCCTTCGATGATCTCGCCGAGGAAGTCAAGGGTCTCCGGGCTGATCATCGGCAGTGCCCATGCGTCGCTGCCGCCGTCGGCGAGCGCGCCGGCCAGGTGCAGGGCGAGGAAGTACTCCAGCAGCGAGGTGTGGGCGAACTGGAAGTCCTCCGCCTCGGGGCGCACGACGAACGTCGCGGTGCGCAGATCCTCGGCAACCACCCCGAGGTCCGCGCGCTTGAGCCGAAACCAGCGGCCCAGCTCGTCGTCTGAGTCCAGCCGGGCCTCGAGCCACGCCTCCAGCCGGTCGACGGGCAGCGACCGGCGACCCTCGCGCCACAGCTGCGCCGCGAGATCGCCCATCAGGCGGATCTTGTGCCGCGGCGGGAGCTGGTGCTTGCCCTGATCGCGGTCAAGCCACGTCGCGACAAGCTCTTTGTACAGCGCCGCTGTGTTCACCCGCTCGCCCGACGCGATCCGCCGCTCGAGCGCCCCGAGCTGGTCGGCGACGAGGCGCAGGTTGAACGGCCGCCGGACCAGCTCGGTGAGGTCGTGGACCTGGCGGATCAGCTCGACCGCCCGGTCGACCGCGCCAGCGTCGCCGTCGGGCTCGCGGCGCTCGAAGTACGCGCGCACCTGATCGGCGGTGAACGGCAGCAGGTGCAGCGCCGCGTAGGAGTCCGCACCAACGATCTCGCGATCTTCGCCGCGGAAGTACGTGTGCTGGTCGCGCAGCGTGCGGAAGAAGTGCGTCCGGCAGGTGAACAGGACGCGCCCGGTGTCAGCGCGCTTCAGCGGGTCGGCGAGGATCTGTGGCGGTAGGATCTTCCATAGCTCGCACAGCAGCGCCTGCCCGCGCGTTTCGGTCAGATGCACGAGCACCTCGTCGAGGCCGTCGAAGATCACTACGGCACGGTGGCGCTGGACCTGGTCGATGACCTCGGCGGCGGTGGGCACGGCGTCCGCGCCGCCTGTTTGCCATACACGGCGCAGCAGGTCGTCGAGGAGCACCTCGAGCGTCGGCTCGGAATGCTTGACGTCACCGAGCCGGCGCAGGTCCAGGTAGATCGGCAGGCGCGCGGCGCCGTCGCCGCCACGCCGGCGCTCGAGCAGACGGCGGGTGAAGACTTGAGACGCCGTGGTCTTGCCCATCCCGTACTCGCCGAAGATCACAAGGTACGGGCGCTCGGCGGCACTGTCCGCCCAGCTGCGCAGGTAGTCCTGGACATCGACGGTGTCGTCGAGCGCCTCGACGATCGGTCCGTCGTCGTCGGGGACCAGACGCTCCCAGCCCTCGGACCGGGCGATGACTGCCTCGCGGGCCACCGGGTCCGCAGCGCGCGCCAGCCGCTTGGCGATCTGATCGCGCAGCTCGGCGACGAACCGATCCTTGCGCCCGCATGGCACGAACGGCACGCCGCCGAGTGACAGCGGGGAGTGGAAGCTGCCCAGGTCGACACCGGATCCGAGGTGCTCCATGGCGACCGGCACGACGAGCGCGTCGCCGAGATCGCCGCCGTCGTGCTGTGCGAGATAGTCGTGGTTGAGCAAGCACACGACGACGTCGGCCCGGCCGAGGCGCTGGGAGCGCACGTCGCTGGGGGACTCACCGGCGAGCGCCTTCGTGTCGGAGATCTCGAAGTCGATCTCGCGGTCGTTACCGAGCACCTGACGCAGCTTCTTCGCGAGCGCGTCGGCGTGCTTGGCGTGGACGCCGTCGATGCACAGACGCACGGCTCTGCGCGCCCGGGCCTGCACCTGGACGGTCCCTGGCGCGAGAGTCGTCGCGGCTTCCGACAGGAGCTCGAGCTGCCGCACGCTGCCATCTCTCCCGGGAACCAGCAGCGTCGCGCCTGCGCGGGCGCGTGCTTGTGTCCGTCGACCTCGCAATTCAGCTCGACGCCGCGCTCGATCGCGAGCTCGCGTAGCGAGCGGCGAAAGGCTCGGAAGCGGCCGACGGGGTCGGCTTCGCCTTCGAATAGCGCGCCGGTGATGTCGCCGAGGGTCAGCTCGACCGTGTTCGGCGCGGCTGTCTCGGCCAGCGTCGCCAGCTGCTCGACACGGTCGCGCATCGTGCGGCTCGGCGCCTGCTCGGCGAGCCGGCGCAGTGAACGGCCCGCGGCGGCGAGGGCGATCGGCGGGGCCATCAGGTCGGCCCGGTCCCGCGCATGCGTGCGACGATCTCAGCGACGAGCGCGTTGCAGAAGCGTCCCTCGTTGCCGGCCGCACACTCGCGGAACGGGCGCGGCACGAGCGCCGGCAGTTCGACCGTCGTCACGTACTCGCTGGCCAGGAAGCTCGGGGTGATGCACAGCAGGCCGAAGTCACTCGCGTCGATCGCGCGCCCGATCTCCTGCTCCCAGTCCTGTCCCACAAGGATCCGCCGGTCGGTCCAGGGGTCGATCTCGAACTCGCGCAGGATCGCGCAGCGCGTGCGCGGACGGCCGTCTCCCGGCCGCTCGTTCTTGCAGATAGGCGCGGGCGTGGAGGGGGTCGTGGTCGAACTTGAGTGCGCTCTCGGCGATCCGCACGCGGACAAGCTCGGCGCGCAGTCCGGTAAGTCGTTCATGGTCTCGGCGTGGCAACCGCTTGGCCCAGCCAGTTAGTGCCCGGGGCTTTGAAGAGGATCTGTTCGAGCTGCCCGACGCGACTCTCAAGGCGGACCAGGTGGCGCGCGAGCTTGCGCTCGAGCTCACTCTCGGTCAGAGCCAGTGGACTGCGCGTCACACGAGATGCGAGCCAGGCGCCCCGCGTGGTGTGCCGCCGTGAGTATGGAGCTTTCTTCATACTCACAAGGTACATGTCCCGCGAGACGGCGCAGACACTGAAGATCCTCGGACACCCCGACCGGATCGCGCTGCTCACCGAGCTGCTGCGCAGCGGTCCGCTGACGACATCCGAGCTGGTGGGCGCGATGTCGCTGAAGCAACCCGACATCAGCGGGCATCTGACCAAGCTGACCGAGCACGGCGTCATCCAGCGCGCGGGCCGTCAGCGCAGCCCCCATGAGCTCGTGCAGCCGCTCGCCCTCGTCTCGGCGTTATGGGGCGCCAGCGAGCTCACGAAGCTTCGCTACAACGATCCGGATGCCGCCAGCCTCGCCCGCGAGATGCTCAAGACGCAGCTGTCGCTGCGAGACGGCAGACGATCACGACGCCGATGACGCGTAACCACCATCCCAGCGCGCACGGCCGTGCGCAACTCCTAGTCGGCGGAGCCCGCCCGATCTGGGAGCACCGGCTCTCGGCGTCCGGACGGTCGATCGTCCCCTCACATCCCCGAGGTCTTACGAGTACCGCTGCGATGGAGCAGCCAAGCCGTACGAGCCCGTCGGTGACGGCGTGAGCCCCGTCGATCCGCGGCGACTCACCTCGGCGTTCTCCCTGCTCGTCGCCGGCAGCGTCACCGCGTGGCACACATATCGGCGCCGCCCCGCAACGACGACCCGCCGAGCGGCCCTCGAGCAGACGCGATGCATCGCGCACGCCTACCGAGATGCGATCAGACGAACGCTCGGCGGGTCGCAGGTCAGCTTCCGAATCCGCCGCGACGAACACGGCCCCGTGGTGCTCGAGCAGCGCGAAGTACTCCAAGGCGCCACCTACAACCGCTCCTTCACCTGCAGCTAGCCCCGTCCATCAGGCTTCAGCGGGGGCGCTACGATCGCGGACATGACTCGCACGACGCTTGCCAGCTGTCTGGCGGCCCTGGCGGTCAGCGGAGCGCTCTCCGCGACAGCCATCGCCACCGATGCCGGCCCGGCGCGGGCAGCCACCACAACGTACGTCCACGGCGTCATCAACGAGCGCGAAAGCCCGCTACGCGTCAGGCCGAGCATCATCCGCGTCCAAGGCAGCGGCGCTATCTCCTACAGCCGGCTGCGCTGGCGCAACTGGGGCACGAGCCGAGCGCAAGCCAAGGGACGACAGTGCTCCGGGCGCACAGGCGGCTGCCAGACCGCGAGCATCCGCCTCTCAGACCTGAGCGTCCGCTCCCGAGGCGCCTCCGCCAGGGCCACGGGCTGCGCGCCAGACGCGGGCGCAGTCGCCACATCGGGCGCTTCATCGGCGTCGCTGACCGCGACCGACGGCGGCGCGGCGAAGACCAGTCGTGCTTGAACGGTGCGCTCACGCCGGCGGCGCAGCATGTCGCCAGCGGGTTCGGGATCCGCCGCCGCGGCGCGCCGCGCGAAGTCGTCGGCGCACGCCCGGACGGCGATCAAGGCGTCGTGGTTCGGAGCCGGCGAGCGCTCGAGCACCCCGGCGAGCTCGCGCACGCACCGAGCCGCGACGTTCAGCGCAGCAGGGTTGGAGGGGCCCAGGTCGACCGCTGCGTGCGCGGCCGTGAGAGCGTCCTCGTACTCGTTGAGATCACACAAGACGGCCGCGAGGGTCACGACGACATAGGGGTTTTCGCCATCGGGTAGCGCCCGGGCCTGCAGCAGCCGCTGGCGAGCCGGTTCGAGCTGGCCCTGATCGCGTAGTGCGGTGGCAAGTTGCACCAACGCGAAGCGCGTCGGGCGCACCTCCACCGCACGGCTGAGATAGCCGACGGCCGCATGCGTCACGCCCGCGTCAAGGGCGCTGACGCCAAGATCAAGGGCAGTCTGGTAGCCGAGGTTCTCAGGCTGAGGATGCGGCGAGTCCATAGGTGCATGAATCCACGCGCGTCGGACGGATCATGTAGCGGGTGATGCTGCGAGTGTCTACCGGCACGCACGGCAGACCCACGACGGCTCGATCTCCTGTCCGGGTGGCCGCCTCGCTGGGCTGGCCATCGGCGCGCTCGGAGCCTGACGAACGACGCAGGTCCGCCTGCGGCCCGCCTCTGACGCGACCGCAGCCGCCCCTGAATGCCTGCCGCGGTCAGGCCAAGCGCCGCATCGCGAAGACATCGCGGCGCGACGTGCGCGCTTCGCCCTCGTCCAACTCGCGACCGGCAGGGAGCTCGTCGTCGAGGAACGCCAGGAGCTGCGCGACAGCGGCGTCGAACCCGTCGCTGCGCTCAGGATCAAACAGCTCCTGGACCTGCCACAGCCGCCATTCGACAAACGACTGCGGCGCCATATCGAACACGCGGGCGATCAACTCGACGACCGGAGGAGTCGGCCGACTGCGACCCGTGGTCAGAGCCGCCAGATGGCTGTTGGTCACGCCACGCTCGCCAGGCTTCGCGCACGCCTGCAGACGCGCCTCCAGAGCCCTGAACGTCAGGCCGTGGGCGCGCCGCAGCTCATCCAAGCGAACCGCGAACGGCCTCGCGTCATGCCCGACCTCGGTCAAGTCGTCAGCCCCAACCGCGTGTCCCGGCCGTTCGAGCAATGGTTCGGCAGGAGAGTGACCGGCGAGACTCCTGATTGGTGTCCGAGTCGGCATCTTCAACCTCTATTCCAATCGTCGGGATCGCACATCGGCTTGAGTCAGGCAGTCAGGCGCCGCAACGCGAAGACGTCGCGGCGCGACTTGCGCGCCTCGCCCTTGTTCAACTCCAGGACGTCCGCGGGGGCGTCATCGAAGAACGCCAGGAGCTGCGCGACGGCGGCGTCGAACCCGTCGCTGCGCTCCGGATCAAACAGCTCCTGGACCTGCCACAGCCGCCATTCGATGAACGACTGCGGCGCCATATCGAACGCGCGGGCGACGAGCTCCACGACTTGAGGCGTCGGACGGCCGCGACCCGACGCCAGCCCGCTGAGATGGCTGTGGTTCACACCACGCTCGCCGGGCTTCGCGCATGCCTGCAGTCGCGCCTGCAGCGCTCGGAACGTCAGGTTGTGGGTGCGCCGCAGCTCATCCAAGCGAACCGCGAACGGCCTCACGTCATGCCCTGGCTCCGTCACGTCGCGAGCGGCGAAGACTTCTCCCGGGCGCTCGAGCAGGGCGGTCGCGGTGCGTCCGGCAAGACGCTGACCGGCGGGGCGACTGGTCTGTTGTGTTTGGGTCGGCATCGTCAACCTCGTAATCCAATCGTCGCGATCTCGCATCGGCGCTGACACCAGAAATCTAACCTCCGCGGGCGGACGTCGTGATGACCTCGCCGGAGCGTATTTCGAAACGCGTACGATTTCTAAATGGCATGCGCCGCCCAAGTCGCCGTCTTCGATGTGCTCGCACGCAAGAAGACACGCGCGGTGCTCGACGCGTGCTGGCAGACACGAGGCTCCGGACCGTCGGCGCACACCCTGCGCCGCGAGCTCGGCGCCGGCACCGAACCGGGGATCAGACGCCTCGTTGACCTGCAGCTCATCGACGCCGACCCGTGCTGTGAGGTCCGCAGCGTCTACCTGTGGAAGATCGTGTCCGCGGTGCGCAGGCTGCCGGCCGGCGACCAGTTCTTCGACATCGCTCGCAACCCGGCTCGCTGCGCCCTGCTCGAGAAGCTCATCGCCGGGCCCGTCAAACGCGACGGGCTCCACAACACCGTCGGCAGGACGAGCTCGTGGGCTTCACAGACGCTCGACGCGCTACGCAAGCTGCAGCTGCTGCGTTCCGAGCGCAACGAGGAGACCGTGCGCCTCGAGGACCGCGAGCAGGTGCTGTGGATCTTCCTGCTCGTCGACCAGCTGCTCATGGACGTGCACGCGGCGGCATACCAGCGCAACCTCAGCAAGCGAGGACGCCACCACAAGCTGGCCGACTGGGCGCCGGAGGATGACCAGCTCCTCTCGCGGCGCCGCGTCACCAGACGAGCATGGCACCCCGCTGTCACGCTGATCCAAGCCGAGCACGTCGACCATCCCGTCGGAACGTACGAGGCACTCGTCAGCGACCAGCTGCAGGAGCTCGTCACGGACGGCTTCGCGGCCAACGCGTCTCTCGTCGGCGCCTATCCCGCGACCAACGTCCAGGTCGACGTCTTCGACACCGACACGTCGCAGACGCGCACGCTCACAGCGGACCTCTGGAGCCGCCGATTCGGCCTCGGAGCCGAAGACCTGCGTTCAGCGCCGCCGCATCTCCCGCAGCCGCACGTGATCGCCTCTCGCGTGCTCGACTGGGCCGCGCAATCAGCCATGTAGCGGCCCTCCCGGGCTACCCGGACGAAACGCGACGCTCTTCCGTGTCGTCGACCCCCGAAACCCCGTCATTAGCAGGCGGATCATGGTCCCGTTCGTGGTTCCCACGGGTACGAACGCAACCCCCTGGTACAACTTTGAGCAATGCAAGAACGACAACCCCCAAACGGCTCGCGCCTCGCTTCGTCAGCGTGCTCAGGCCCCTCCACGCCGCCTTCAATCACGGCGGCCGCGACCACCGGACTACGCCGCGACGCGCCACACGTCGCAACCACGCTCGCCGGTAGCGAGGTCCCTGTCGCGCGAACCTGCCGCAACTCCGCTTCCCCGAGCACCGCAGCCACCAGCCGCCGCGATGGCGCACGGCTCACCCAACCACTGGCCCGAGGCAGCCCGACGCAGGAGCACCACGCTGACCGGCGCCCTCGGCTGACTCGAAACCGGCCCCGAGGACACCGAACGGCCCACGCACACCTTCGGCCTTAAGCCGAAGAGCCTCCGTTGACGCGGAGGCTCCCCGAAATGAAATAGCCGTCAGGACCGCGATCCGAGCGCAAACAACGTTCGCGGGCCGTCACCCATAGGAGGAATCCCATGTGCGCGATCAAGCGTACCGCAGCCCCCTGCCCGACGCCAAGCCGCCCGACCGCGGCCGGCGCGCGACCGCGCCGAGCCAGCAACAACGCGACGACGATCGTTCAGGGCGGCGGCGTCGTTCGGCTCGCCGGCAGCGCGTACCACGCTGCCGCGCTGGCCCGCTATGACGGCCGGCGCGTCACCGTCCGCCCGACCGCAAGCGACGCACGGCTTGAAGTGCTCCTCGACGGCCGGCTGCTGTGTCACGCCGGCCTGCTCGGGCCCGGCGACGACGACACGAGATCGGCGCCCGCGTACGTACCACCCTCACCACGGGACGGCAGCGGAAGCGCTCAGGTGCGGCTTGCGCCCGGACGTGCCTTGTTCATATCTGTCCGGTCCGGGCCGCGCGCCTACGCGGGCGCTCATGGCTGACGTCCGCGATCACGACGCGACCGGCGAACGCTCAGCGCGGCACCGGTCTCCAGATGTTCTGACCGCACCAGCGCGCGGGCCGCCCCGCGCCGCCCGCGGCACGGACGGCCGCTCGCCGCGCCACAGCAGCACTCGTACGACGCGGCCACGGCCGCGCCCACAGCAGCCAGCAGCAGACCCGAAAGGAACCTCATGCCCAGCCCCACCAGCACCGACCAACACCACGATCACGGCACGCCCAACGACGCCCAGATCGTCCAGGACCACCCCAAACGCCGGCCCGGCAGCACCTGCCGGCCCGGACGCGTCCGCGTCCACAACGCGCAGATCAGCGACCAGGTCGCCCGCCGCTCCCCGCAGCTCAGCGACTGCGAGCACCACGCGGAGGTCACCCGGATCGCCGCCGATCAGAACTACACCTCGCCGGCGCTACGGCGCGCGCTCGACAAGCTCAAGCCGTCCTCGCGCAGCCCCGCGCGCATCAACGTCGTTCCGGAGATCGAGGTCGCGGCCGCAAACCGCCTGCCGGTCATGGTCTGGCTCGACGAGCAGCTCGGCGGCTGGGCGCGCGGCCGGCCGGCCAACCGGCAGTTCGCGCTCGCCGTGCTCGTACACATGGCGACTCTCAGCCGCCGCCCCGAGGTGCAGTCCGCCATCCGCGGACTGCGGGGCGCGCCGCTGGCGATGTGGGCGTTCGACAACCCCAGCATGCCCGCAAGGACGAGCGTGTACGACCACATCGACGGGATCTGCGAGCGCAACCTCACCGATCTCGCCGTCCACGTCAACGTCGAGCTCATCCTGCAGCTCCGCGAGCAGCGTGACGCCAACGGCAACCTGCTGCACCCGAACATCGGGAAGATCGGCATTGTCGACGCGTCGCTGCTGCAGGCCCACCTGCCCCAGCACAACCCCAAGGGGCCGGCCGAGCGCGCCGCGATGCTCAACGGCCGCTGGCACAAGGTCGGCTACATCGTCTACACCGACTCCAACGGCAACGTGACCGCGCGCTGCCACGGCCACAAGGTCGTCGCGATCTGCGACCTCGACTCCACCCTCCCGATCGTCTGGACGAACGTTCCCGCCTCCATGGGCGAGCGCGACGCCTGCCGCCAGCTGCTCAAGACGCTGTTCGAGCTGTGGCCGGACTGCCCGATGCACACGCTGATCGGAGACAGCCTCTACGACCAGGAGGAGGCCTTCGCGATGGAGCTCGAGTTCGACTGGGACCTGCACCCTGTCTTCCCGCGCGCCGGCAAGGTCTCCAAGGCCCTCCCGCACGTCGAGACCGAGGGCGTGCCGTCCTGCCCGCACGGCCTCATGCACCGCGACAGGCACGACGACTTCCCCACCGCCACGTGGCGCAAGACGAACGACATCCCGCGCGGCAAGCGCGCGCGCGAGGACGACGCCCGCATCCGCTGGAACTGCCCCGACGACATCGCCGGCTGCGCCAACGTCACGACGCGGCCGCGCGACAATGCCCGCCTGTACACCTTCTACCCCCGCGCCGGAGACAGTCCCCTCGCGATCAAGAGGGCCGCACTTCAGATCCGGCGGGGGAGCATCGAGTCCGTGTTCTCGTCGCTCAAGGGTCGCGGTGTCGGCGGCAAGGGCCACCACCGCCTCAAGCTGATCGGCGACAGTCCCGCCGACTGGATCATCAGCCTCGCCGCGCTGCACCTCACCGCAGCCCGCGTCGCACACGAGACCGGCGCCTACGCCGACACCTACACGGCCGCAGAGCACCTCGGCTACCTCACCGACACCACCGACGACAACCCGTTCCCGCACCCCACGATCGACGAGTCCCGCCGCCTCGCCGCCGCCGATCCGCCGCGCCCGATCGCGCCGCGCTCGCTGCGCCGCCCCACGTAGACCCGCGCGGACCCCCGGTCCGCGCCCGCCGCGTCCACGCTCGGCCGTCTCGATTCTCGAGGCGGCCGAGCGTCTTTGTGCCAGCTTGCAGACCAGACTTCCCGGACCGTTGAGCCCCCCACTTGGGCAAGTCCACGCCGAAATCGTGCCGATTTCCCGGACGGCCGAAAGCGACCCCCGAAACCCCAGCATCCACCGAGGATTTTGAGACCCCCAATTCCCGGACCCAATCCCGGATCGTCCCGTCAGCACTTAATACGAACTCAACATTGGGATCGTTCTTACCTTCACACGGGAGCGCCAGACTGCCGCGGCCTGGAGTAGCCCGAGGAAAGGAGATCCTGAGCCCATGTACCAGTTCAGTCGCGCGATCTACCGCGAGCTGTCGCCGCTCATCGATACGTCACCCAGCGCACGGGACGGCCACGCAGAGGTGCTGCGGGCCTGCGAGGGGACCATCGAGCGGCTCGCCACCGACCGCCACTACTTCGCCAAGCCCGCCCGCACGCTCTTCGCCGACATCCGCACGAACTTCCCGATCGGGGTGCAGCCGCGCGTGTGGAGCGTCGTCTCGGTCTACGTGAGCGCCGCTCAGGAGTGGCTCGCCCGCCAGCCCCAGCACGGCTACGACATCCACGGCAACCCGCTCGAGTGCCGCGCCACGACGCGTCGCGGGACCCCCTGCCAGCGCATGCCGCTCGCCCACAACGGCTACTGCCCGTCGCATCAGCACCTCGCCGAGACCGAGGAAGTCGAGCTCGAGCGCTCGATGGCCGCGTAGCACGCGCCGCGCCGCGCCGCCGCCCCCGCGCGCTCACGGGTTCAGGCCGGCGCGCACCTGCACGAGGCTGGCCAGCGAGCCGTCCTTCGCCGACTGCGCCAGCGCCTCCAGCGTCCCGGTCTGGGCGCCGCCGACGCGGTTGGAGATCGAGTACGAGCCCGGGTGCGCCGCGATGCGGGCGCTCGTGGCCGTCAGCGCCGATGCGCAGGCGGGTGCCGCGAGCAGCACGCGGACGGTGAGGGCGGCGAGGCGGCCGACGGCGTGCATGCCGCGCGCCAGTGTGCTCACGGCGCGGACCTTGTCCACTCGTCCATCGGCTTAGATGGGGCGATGCCCAGGCCCGTTCTGCCCGATCCGCCGCGGCTCGACGCCGGCGAAGCACCACGTGGGTTCGAGTCCTCCGACGTCGTGGCCCCGACCGCCCACCCATCCGACCCCTGCTTCGCGCGCCGGCGCGCCCCGGCGGGCGGCTGAGCGCCCGTGCTGCTCGGCGTCGACGTCGGCGGGACCTTCACCGACGCGGTGCTCGCCACCGGCGGGCGGCTCGTCACGGCCAAGGCGCCGACGACGCCCGGCGACCAGTCCGAGGGCGTCATGGCCGCCGTCGAGGCCGCGCTCGAGCGGGCCGGCGCGGCGGCGGCCGACGTCGTCGCGTTCGCACACGGGATGACCGTCGCGACGAACGCGCTGCTGGAGGGGCGCGGCGCGCGCACGGTGCTCGTCGCCACCGAGGGCTTCACCGACGTCGTCGAGCTCGGCCGCCAGGCGCGCGCCGACCTGTACCGGCTGTGCGCCGCGCGCCCCGCACCGCTCGTGCCGCCCGAGCGGCGCGTCGCCGCGCCCGAGCGCTGCGGACCCGACGGCGTGCTGCGCGCGCTCGACGACCCCGCCGCATGCGCCATCGCCGAGGAGGTGGCGGCGCTCGACCCCGAGGCGGTCGCCGTCATCCTGCTGCACGCCTACGCCCATCCCGCGCACGAGCTGGCGATCGGCGCGGCGCTCGCCGCCGCGCTGCCCGACGTCCACGTCTCGCTCTCGCACGACGTCGTCGGCACCTTTCGCGAGTACGAGCGCGCGGCGACGACGGAGATCGACGCCGCCCTGTCGCCGCTGCTGGCGCGCTACCTCGGCCGGCTGCTCGACCAGGCCGCCGGCGCCGGCCTGCCCGAGCCGCTGATCATGCAGTCCAGCGGCGGCCTGGCGGCGGCGGAGCTGGCCGCCCGCCACGCGGCGTACACCGTGCTGTCGGGTCCCGCCGGCGGCGCGGCGGCGGCGGCGCTCGTCGCTCGGCGCAGCGGCCGGCCGGACCTCGTCTGCTTCGACATGGGCGGGACGTCCTGTGACGTGTGCGTGATCGAGGACGGTGCCGTGCGCGAGACCGCCGGCCGCGAGGTCGGCGGGCGACCGCTGGCGCTGCCGATGGTCGACATCCACACGGTCGGCGCGGGCGGCGGCTCGGTGGCCTGGCGCGACCCCGGCGGCGCACTGCGCGCCGGCCCGCGCAGCGCGGGCGCCGTGCCCGGACCGGCCTGCTACGGGCGCGGCGGCGAGGAGCCGACGGTCACCGACGCGAACCTCCTGCTGGGCCGCCTGGGCACGGACGCGCCGCTGGCCGGCGGGGTGACGCTCGACCGCGCCGCGGCAGAGCGGGCCGTCGGCGCCCTCGCGGCGGAGCTCGGGCTCGACCTGCTGGCCTGCGCGGAGGGAATCGTGCGCGTGGCCGACGCAGAGATGGTGCGCGCGCTGCGTGTGATGACCGTCGAGCAGGGGATCGACCCGCGCCGCTTCGCGCTGCTCGCGTTCGGGGGCGCCGGGCCGCTGCACGCCGCCGCGATCGCGGACGAGCTGGGCATGACGACGATCCTCTGCCCGCGCGCGTCGGGCGTGCTGAGCGCGCTCGGCCTGGCGGCCGCCGACCGCCGCGCCAGCGAGCAGCGCACCGTCCTGCTCGGCGGCGACGGCCTGACCGATGCGGCGCTGGCGACGGCGCGCGAGGAGCTGGCCGGTGCCGCCCGCGCCACGCTGGGCGAGGAACGCGGCGACGTCGACGCCGACGTCGAGGTCGCCTACGACGCGCGCTACCGCGGCCAGGCACACGAGCTGACCGTGCGCGACCTGCCGGACGCGACCGTGACGAGCCTGCGCGAGTCCTTCGAGGCCCAGCACCACGAGCGTTACGGCCACCGCGACGCCGGCGCGGCGATCGAGGTCGTCACGATCCGCGCGACGGCGCGCGTGCCGGGTCCGGACCTGGACCTCGCAGGCGGCGGGGACGAGGGCGGGGACGGGAGCGGTGCGCAGCGCTCGCGGCGCGCCGTCGTCTTCGCCGGCGAGGAGCACGATGCCGAGATCGTGCGCGGCGAGCCGCCGCCGGGCGAGCGGATCGACGGCCCCGCCGTCTGCGAGCTGCCCGAGGCGACGCTCGCCGTGCCCCCCGGCTGGGCGGGCACCGTCGACGAGGCCGGCACGATCGTCCTCCAGCGCAGCGAGGCCGCATGACGCTCGACGCGATCGATCTGCAGGTCGTGACCGGCGCGCTGCGCGCCGCCTGCGAGGAGATGGGCGCCGCGCTCGTGCGCAGCGCGCATTCGGCGAACATCAAGGAGCGCCGCGACTGCTCCAGCGGCCTGTTCGACGCCGCCGGCGAGATGGTCATGCAGGCCGAGCACATCCCGGTCCACCTCGGCGCGATGCCCGCCGCCGTCGCGGCGGTGCTCGGCGAGGATCACGCGCAGGGTCGCCCCTGGATCCTCAACGACCCGTTTCGCGGCGGCACGCACCTGCCCGACATCACCGTGATCACGCCGGTCCTGGCGGGCGGGCCGGGTGGCGAGCTGCTCGGCTTCGCCGTCAACCGCGCCCATCACGCCGACGTCGGCGGCCGCGTGCCCGGCTCGATGCCGGCCGACTCGACGACGCTCGCCGAGGAGGGCGTCGTGATCGCGCCGCGGCGCCTCGACGAGGCCGCCATCGACGAGCTCGTCGCGCAGATGCGCCAGCCCGCCCAGCGCCGGGCCGACCTGCGCGCGCAGCTCGCCGCCAACCGGATCGGCGCGCAGCGGCTCGTCGAGCTCGCCGAGCGCCTCGGCGCCGGCGCCCTGCGGGAGGCGACCGCGGCGGTGCTCGACTACGCGGAGCGGCGCACCCGCGCCTGCATCGCCGCGCTGTCCGACGGCCCGCGCGAGGCGCGCGACGTGCTCGAGGCGATCGAGGGCGACCTCGAGCTGCGCCTCGTCGCGACCGTCGACGGCGACCGCCTGATCCTCGACTTCGCGGGCAGCGCGCCGCAGCACGGCGGCAACCTCAACTGCCCGCTGGCGGTCACGCGCTCGGCGGCCTACTTCGCCGTCCGCGTCCTGACCGATCCCGACGTACCGCCGAGCGCCGGGGCGTACCGCCCGATCGAGGTCCGGGCCCCGCGGGGCTCGCTGCTCAACGCGCGCCGCGACGGCGGGCCGGACGGCGCGGCGCCCGCCGTGGCGGGCGGCAACGTCGAGACCTCCAGCCGCGTCGCCGACCTCGTCCTCGCCGCGTTCGGCCGCGCGCTCGGTCAGGGCACGATGAACAACATCACGCTGGGCTCGAATGGCACCGGGGGACCCGCCGGCGGCGGCGCGAGCGGCGCGGAGGCCACCAACGCCGGCGCGGCCGCCTCCGGCACCCCGGGCTTCACCTACTACGAGACGCTCGGCGGCGGCCAGGGCGCCTGCGACGACGCCGACGGGCCGAGCGCCGTCCACGTGGCGATGTCCAACACGCTCAACACGCCCGTCGAGGCGCTCGAGCTCGAGTTCCCGCTGCGCGTCGTGCGCCACGCGATTCGCCGCGGCTCGGGCGGCGCCGGGCGCCACCGCGGCGGCGACGGGCTCGTGCGCGAGCTCGAGGCGCTGGCGCCGATGTCCTACGCGCTGATCACCGAGCGCCGCCGCCACGCGCCCCCGGGCGCCGACGGGGGCGCGGACGGCGCGTGCGGGCGCAACCTGCTCAACGGCGAAGCGCTTGAGGCCAAGGCCGGCGGCAACCTGCGGCCAGGCGACCGGCTGACGATCGAGACGCCCGGCGGCGGCGGCCACGGCGCCGCCGCAACATCAACGCCGCGTCAAGCTTGCGTCGCCGATCGGCCGGGTGGCGACAGCATCGGCTACGCTCGCCCTCAAGCGAGCGAGGGGTGAGCGGATGCATCGCACATGGCGCGCGGCAACGGCGGTCGCCGTCCTGCTCGCGACCGGCGCGCTGACGGCGACCCCGTCGGCCTCGGCCGCGCCGGCCTGGCTCGCGCAGCCCGATCTCAGCGCGACCGGCGAGCCCGCGTCGACACCCGCCGTCGCGATGAACGGTGCCGGCGACGCGATCGTCAGCTGGCAGCGCGCCGTAGCCGGACCCGTCCATGTGTCGCTGCGGCCCGCGGGGGGCGCCTTCTCGGCGCCGCTCGAGCTCGGCGGATCTGGATTCGACGTGTTCGGGGTGCCGCAGTCGGCGATCGACGACGACGGCGACGCCGTCGTCGTCTGGCAGGGACACGAGGGTCTCGACCCCGACGTCCTGCTGCGGGTGGCGACCCGTCCCGCCGGCGGCTCGTTCGGCCCGCCACTGACGTTGTCGGCGCAGGACGGCGCGTCGCTGGTCCATCCCCAGGTCGCGACGAACGCGGCCGGCGACACGGTGGTGGCGTGGACGCGCGCTGCCGGTCAGAGCATCGTCGTGCAGGCGGTCGTGCGTCCCGCCGGAGGGACCTTCTCCGAGCCGGCCGAGCTGTCCGAGCCGGCGTCGCTGATCACCCCGCCGCGGGTCGCGATCGACGCCGCCGGCCGGGCAACCGTCGTGTGGGCGCAGATCACGGCTGAGACGCACACCGTCCAGGCCGCGACGCGCCCGGCCGGCGGCCCGTTCGCGGCCACCGTCGACCTCACCGCGGCCGCGCAGGTCGGCTCCTTCCCCGGCCCCGGCGCGGTCGGCGGCGTCGACGTCGCGACGAACGCGGCCGGCGACGCGGTCGCCGTCTGGACGCGCCAGGACGACGCGGGCAACGGGATCGTGCAGGCGGCCTCGCGGCCCGCCGGCGCCGCCGCGTTCGCGCCCTACGCCGACGTGTCGGTCGCGGGTCGCAACGCAGACAGCCCGCAGGTCGCGGTCGACGGCGCCGGCAACGCGGTCGCGGTCTGGATGCGCAACGACGGGACGAGCTTCGTCGCGCAGGCGGCGAGCCGCCCGGCCGGCGGCTCGTTCGGTGCGCCCGTCGATCTCTCGCTGGCCGGCGGCGAGGGCTGGGCGCCACAGGTCGCGCTGAACCCCGCCGGCGACGCCGTCGTGGCCTGGCGGCGCTCCAACGGCACGAACACGATCGTCCAGGCGGCCGTCCGCCGCGCCGGCGCGGCGGCCTTCGCGCCGACCACGGACCTCTCGCCGGCGGGGCGCGACGCGACCGATCCGCAGATCGGCGTCGACGCCCACGGCGACGCGCTCGTCGCCTGGCGGCGCTCGAACGGGACGAACACGATCGTGCAGGCTGCCGGCTACGACGGTTCCGGCCCGCAGTTGCGCGGCCTGAGCGTCGCGAGCGCCGTCACCGTCGCAACCGCCGCCACCTACGCGCTGTCGCCGCTGGACGTCTGGTCGCCGGTCACCTCGACCGTGTGGAGCTTCGACGATGGTCACACCGCGACGGGCGCCAGCGTCTCGCACGCGTTCGCGACCGCGGGCACGCACGGGGTGACGGTGACCGCGACGGACGCGCTCGGCAACACCACGAGCGCGACCCGGGCCGTGCAGGTCACGTCGCCGGCCTCGCCACCGCCGAGCGGGCCGGGGACCGAAACGCCGTCGCCGTCGCCGTCGCCGCCGCCGCCGCCCGCGGCCACGCCTCCGCCGCCGCCGCCGCCACCGCCGACGTGCGCGAACTGCGGCCTCGGCCTCGCGCGGCTGGGCTCCTCGATCGACTACGCGGCCAGCATCACCCGGCGCCACACGACCATCACGAACCTCGTCATCCGGCCCGCCCACGCGGGCACCAGCGTTCGCCTGGCCTGCACCGGCCGCGGCTGCCCCTTCACGTCACGAACGCGCACCGTGGTCCGCGAGACGCGCCGCCTGAGCCTCTCCAAGCTCCTGCGCAGCGCGAAGCTGCGCCGCGGTGCAGAACTGCAGATCCGCGTGACGAAGCCCGCCACGATCGGCACGATGGCGACCCTGGTGGTCCGCGATCGCAAGCAGCCGCGCCGCATCTCCCGCTGCCTGTTCCCGGGTGCCGCGAAGCCCGCCGCGTGCCCGCGATAGGCGGCGGCTACTGGTAGGTCAGCAGCCGGATCGTGTCGAACTGCAGCAGGTCGTTGGGCGTGTCGCCCGGCGCGACGGCCACCACGGTGACCGTCATCGTCTCGTCCTGCGGCCCGATGAGGCGCTGGTAGGCCTTGGTGATGACGACGGTCTTCGCGGCCGGCACGAGCTTGTGCGGCGGGCGCAGGTCGAACGGGTCGCGCGGGCCGGCCGGCACGTCGCAGTGGCCGATGTCGCCGAAGCAGCCGCCATGGCCGAAGATGCAGAACGAGCCGGCGTAGTGCGGGTCGTCGCGCGGCGTGGTGACATCGGCGTCGGGGGCGTTGATGAACACGCGCGCCTCGTACGACGCGCCGGAGTGGTCGACGTCGTAGAAGACGAGATCGGCGCGGTACGGGTCCTCGCCGTCGTGAGCGGGCAGCTCGATCGGCGCCGAGATGTAGCGCTCGACCATCATCCGGTGCCTCCGGCGGCGGCGGTCGTCACCGCGTAGTCGTAGCCGAGCGCGTCCATGTCGAGCGTGTCGCGGACGGTCATGGCAAACGGCGCGAGGGCCTGGTTGAGCAGGGAGGGCGGCGGCCCGCTGCCCGGATGCTTGAGCTGCCACAGGCGCCAGATGCGGTCGATCATCGCGTGGTGCGCCCAGAAGATCGGGTCGTACGCCGAGGTGCTGATACCGCCCATCGTGCCGCCGACCCAGACGTGGACGCCGCTGTGGATGTTCTCGAGCTGGCCCTGGAAGTCCAGGAAGTCCGTGAGGTCGAGGATCGCGTTGACCTGCGGGAGGGTCGGCAGCGGCGGCGCGCCCTCCTGGCCCGGGTTGCGGTGGGTGCCGGTCGGGCCGTCCGGCTCGCGGCCGGAGGGCTGGATCGGCGAGCGCAGCAGCGGGTTCGGCGCGCCCTCAGGATCGCTTTCGTCGGTGTAGATCGACGGGATCCCCTCGTCCTGGCGCGTCGTCCAGTTCCACCACGGCAGCGTCACGCCGGGGACCCGGTCCTGCAGGGCCTTCTCGAAGAAGTACAGGTAGGCGCGGTGCCAGGGCAGAAACAGCGGCGAGTTGTGCGTGCAGGAGACCGGCAGCGGCAGGCCGTGGATCCCGGCCCACGCCTGGTAGCCGCGGTCGTCCGTGAGCGCCTGTGCCGCCGTGATCGCTTCACGCAAGCTCGCGAGCTGACCCGCCGTGAGCGTGCGCGCGTTGCGCCGGTGGCGCAGCCGGGCGGCCGCCGGCGTCGGGCTACTCGGAACCGTGGGCACCGTCGCCGCCGCGTCCGCAGGGTGCTTCGTCCATCACGCGCCGCAGACTAGTACACCCATCCCCAGCGTCTGGGGGGTTCCCGGCGGCCGATCCGGGCCTGACGGCCGCCGGCGCCTGCCCCGTGCCACCAGCCTGAAGTCGGGTCACCGGCGACCGTCAGATCGCGGCCGGGCATCGCCGGGCGCACGAGCCGCCGCGCGGATGGAACCGCCGACCCCCGGGGGTTAGCATCAGACTGGTGGCGCCCGCTTCCGATCCTGCCTCCCGCGACCGCGTCGGCTTCGTCGGGCTCGGGATCATGGGCTCGCGGATGGCCGCGAACCTCGCCCGCGCAGGCTACGAGCTGACGGTCTTCAACCGCACGCGGGCGACCGCGGAGGCGTGGTCCGCCGAGCACGGCGGCACCGTCGCTGCCTCGCCCGCCGAGGTCGGCGCCGCCGCCGACGTCGTCATCAGCATGGTCGTCGACGGCGACCAGGTGCGCGAGGTGCTGCTCGGCGAGGAGGGCGTCGCGCAGGGCGCCGCCGCGGGAACGCTGTGCGTGGACATGTCGACGATCGCGCCGGCGCAGTCGCGCGCGGTCGGCGCCGGGCTGCAGGACCAGGGGATCGCGCTGATGGACGCCCCCGTCACGGGCTCCTCGCCGAAGGCCGAGGACGGCACCCTGACGATCATGGCCGGCGGCCGCGAGGAGGACTTTGCCCGCGCCAGGCCGCTTTTTGAGGTCATGGGCGAGCTCGTCGTCCACGTCGGCCCGCTCGGCGACGGCGAGACGATCAAGCTCATCAACAACGCGGTCGCCGCCGCGAACGCGACGACCCTCGGCGAGGCGCTGCTCGTCGGTCAGGCGACGGGCGTCGACCTCGACGCGCTCGTCCGGGTGATGGGGAAGGGCTCGGGCGGCTCGGCGATGCTCGACCTGAAGGCCGGGCCGATGCGAGCGCACGACTACGCGACGCTGTTCAAGCTCGCGCACATGCTCAAGGACGTGCGCCTGTGCCTCGAGGCGGGGCAGGCCGCGAACGTGCCGTTTCCGGCCGCCGCCCGGGCGCGCGACGTGCTCGTCGCCGCGATGGCGCGCGGACACGCCGACGACGACTTCGCGGCGCTCCTCGCGGCCCTCGAGGCGTTCGCCGGCACCCGCCTAGACGGCTGACCGTCACAAGGAGAACTCCCGGATTTGCAGGGTTATTTGGTCATTTGTGCGAATCTGTGCCACAATTGCCGCCTCCCCGTTGCTCGGATCCGGTTGATTCGAGGCGACGGGTTCATTTCGTTTCCGTTCCATGTTTTGTCCCCTCGTCGTCTGGTTGTTCTATGCCAATTGCGTTCAAAGAGTGGGCGGTCACCGTCCGTGCGCTTGCCGAGGGCGAGCAGCTTCTCACCCTGCGTAAGGGTGGGCTGCGCGAGTCCGAGAAGCGCTTCCGCGTCGAGCACGATCGCTTCTTCCTGTACCCCACGTTCGACCATCAGCGCGGTGACTGCGTGCGCGAGTCGCACGTGCCGGAGCTGGCGCGAGCACTCGAAGAGGGCGTCTGGGCCGATGGCGAGCCGCCGACGGGCGCGCTGGCCGGCAGCGGCCTGAACCCGCTCCCCCAGCCCGACCGCGTGCGCATCCGCGCCTGGGCCGAGGTTGCCGATCACTTCACGATCACGGACCCGCGCTGCGTCGACGCGCTGTCGCCGTTCTACGTGTGGAGCACCGACTACGCGGAGAAGCGCCTGGAGTGGAAGCGCCGCCATCCGCTGCACGTCCTGCTGCTGCGCACGTACCGCATCCCGCGGCCCGTCACGGTGCGCGTCAAGGACGAGTACGGCGGCTGTCGCTCGTGGCTGGAGCTGCAGCGCGACCTGCCCTTCGAAGGCACGCCGGTCCTCTCGGACGACGAGTTCGAGCGTGCTGCCGACGCGATCCGCGCGATCGCCAACGGCGGCATCCCGGCGCTCGTGTAGCTGGTTGCTCGCGGCGATCGCCGCGGCGCAGAAGGTCCTCGCCGTCGGAATCGGTGGCGGCGGCGATGTGGTCGGCGCGCTCGTCGTCGCCGAGCTGGCCGCGGCGCTCGGCACGCCGGCCGTGGTGGGTGGGCTGACCTGGGAGCGGCGGCCGATCGACCCGCTGGCCGGGCCACGCCGGATCGACGAGCTCGCGGGCTCGCAGCGGCTCAACGCGCACGCCGCGCTGGCGAGCGCGGACACCACCGGGCCCGGCGGCTTCCGGTTCGCCGAGTCGCACATGGCGCGCCACCTCGGCGAGCCGGTGCTGCTGCTCGATCCGTCGGACGGGCCTGCGGCGATCGCCGCGGGCCTGGCCGGGGCCTGCGCGACGCTCGGCTGCGACCTCGTCGTGCTGACCGACGTCGGCGGCGACGTGCTCGCGCACGGCCACGAGGCCGGCCTCGGCAGCCCGCTGGCCGACGCCGTCTGCCTCGCCGCCGCGCCGGGGCTGGTGGAGCGCGGCATCGCCGTGCTCGGCGCGATCTTCGGCGCCGGCTGCGACGGCGAGCTGACGCCCGCCGAGGTGCTGGCGCGGCTGGCCGAGGTGGCGGACGCCGGCGGGCACCTCGGTTGCTGGGGTCCCGGGTCCGCGGAGCTCGAGCGGTTGGAGGCGGCGGTCGCGCAGATCCCCACCGAGGCCAGCACGATGGGCCTGCGCTGCGCGCGCGGCGGCCTGGGCAGCGTCCCGATCCGCGACGGGCGGCGCACCGTGCAGCTCACCTCGATCGGCGGCCTCGTCTACTGCTTCGACCCGCTCGCGGCGCTGCGCAGCGCGGCGCGCTGCGCGCAGCTCGTGGCGCAGGCGGGCTCGCTTCAGGAGGCCAACGACATCCTGCTCGACCACGGCATCGCCACCGAGCTGGAATGGGAGTCCGCACAGCCGCCCCCTCCCCCGCCGTAGCCGGCGGCCCGCGCGGCGTGGTGCGTTGTCCCCGAACCTCGGGTCAGTTCACCCCAGGCGTCCCGCGACGACCGCCCGCATATGACTCGGGGCGCCCAAATGAACGGTAATGTTTCGGCGCACGTGACGTCGTTGCAGCGCGTGCTCATCGCCGGTCTCGCCGCCCTCGCGCTCTGCGCGGGCGCAGCGCCCGCGGCGGCGCAGGTCCAGCCCTATCGCACGAGTGACCACGGCGGCTTTCGCGACGTCCTGCCACCGGGCGCCAACGGGCGCTCGAACCTCGTCGAGCTGGCGGCGTTCCTGGCCACGGGCGCCCGCCCGCCGCACAACGACGACCAGCGCGACATGTACGCGCGGCTGCTCTCCGCCACTCCCGGCGTGACGAACGAGAACCTCGGCCTGCTCTTCAAGGACGCGAGCTTCGGCATCGCGCCCGGCGACCAGGCACGCGCGTACTCGCCGGCGCCCGGCCTGACGATCACGCGCGACAGCTCGTTCGGGGTCCCCCACGTCTACGGCACGACGCGCGCCGCCGCCATGTTCGGCCTGGGCTACGTCGCCGCCGAGGACCGCCTGTTCTTGATCGACGCGCTGCGCCACACCGGCCGCGGCGAGCTGAGCTCGTTCGCCGGCGGCGCGGCCGGCAACCGCAGCCAGGACGCCGAGCAGTGGGCGCTCGCGCCGTACACGGAGGCCGACCTGCAGCGCCAGGCCGACCAGCTCGACGACCTCTTCGGGGCGGAGGGGCAGCAGATCCAGGACGACTCGGCGAGCTACGTGGCCGGCGTCAACCAGTACATCGAGGAGGCGCGGCTGGACGTCACGAAGATGCCCGGCGAGTACGCCGCGATCGGCCGGCCGGGCGGGCCGGAGCCGTGGAAGATCACGGACATCATCGCGACGGCGTCGCTCGTCGGCGGGATCTTCGGCAAGGGCGGCGGTGACGAGCTGACCCAGATGGAGCTGCGCCGGTCCTTCCGCGCGCGCTACGGGGCGCGGCGCGGCGAGCGGCTGTGGCGCGAGTGGGCGGCGTACGAGGACGCCGACGCGCCGACGCACCTGAAGCGGTCGCGGCGCTTCCCCTATCAGACGCCGCCGAAGCGGCCGGCCCGCGGTGGGCTGGCGATCGCGGACGCGGGCTCGCTGCGCCGGCACAGCGTGGTCGCCGCGCGGACGGGCAGTGCGGCGGCGGCCGCGCGCGTCGCGAAGCCGCGCGGAGGTGCGCCCTCGTCGCCGGCAGGGTTCTTCCCCGACGGCCTGCGCTCGATGGGCATGTCCAACGCGCTCGTCGTCTCCGCGGCGGAGTCCTCCAGCGGCCGGCCGCTCGCCGTCTTCGGCCCGCAGACGTCGTACTTCGCGCCACAGATCCTCATGGAGCAGGACGTCCACGCGCCCGGCATCGACGCCCGCGGCGCGGCCTTCCCGGGCGTGAACCTCTACGTCCAGCTCGGCCGCGGCCAGGACTACTCGTGGAGCGCGACGTCGGCCGGCCAGGACATCATCGACACGTTCGCGGTCGACCTGTGCGAGCCGGGCGGGGGGAAGCCGACGACGGAGTCGACGCACTACCTGTTCCGCGGGGAGTGCCTGCCGATCGAGGTGCTGGAGAAGACGAACCGCTGGTCGCCGACGCTGGCCGACGCGACGCCGGCCGGCAGCGTGCGCCTGCGGGCCGAGCGCACGAAGCTCGGCCTCGTCAGCGGGCGGGCGACGATCCGCGGCAAGCCGATCGCGTACACGCGGCTGCGCTCGACCTACATGCACGAGATCGACTCCGCGCGCGGGTTCTCGGAGTTCAACAACCCCGACAAGGTGCGCGACGCGCGCTCGTTCCAGCAGGCGGCGTACAAGATCGGCTACACGTTCAACTGGCTCTACGTCGACGACCGCGACATCGCGTACCTCAACTCGGGCAGCAACCCGCAGCGGGCCGCGGGCGTGACCGGGCAGCTGCCGATGCCGGCGCGGCTGGAGTGGCGCGGCTTCGATCCTGATCTGAGCACGGCCGCCTATACGTCTATCGGCAAGCATCCGCAGGCGATCAACGGCCAGCCGTACATCACGTCGTGGAACCACAAGCAGGCGCGCGGCTACGCAGGGGCGGACACGAACCTCTTCTCCTCGGTGTTTCGCTCGCAGATGCTCGACCAGGAGATCGACGCCCGGATCGCCGGCCCGGCGAAGATCGACCTGCCGGGCCTGGTCGAGGCGATGGGCGAGGCGGCGACGACGGACCTGCGCGCGGAGCAGGTCCTGCCGCTGGCGCTGCGGGTGATCGGGGCTCCGGCGGATCCGGAGATGGCGGACGCGGTCGCGAAGCTGCGCGCCTGGATGGCGGACGGCTCGCACCGGCGCGACCGCGACGGCGACGGGCGCTACGAGCACTCCGAGGCGATCCGGATCCTCGACGCGTTCTGGCCGCGCTGGATGCGCGCGCAGTTCGGGCGCTCGCTGGGCGGGGAGCTCTTCGATGACCTCGCGGACGCGCACGGCCTCGACACCACGCCGAACGGCAACGGCACCCACCAGGGCTCGGCGTACCAGACCGGCTGGTACGGCTACGCGGCGAAGGACCTGCGCCGCGTGCTCGGTCTGGGCGTCCGCCAGCCGTACTCCAAGCGCTATTGCGGCGGGGGCGTGCGGTCGCGCTGTCGCAGCGCGCTACGCGCTGCGCTGGCCGCCGCGCTCGATGCCGATCCGGTCGCGCTGTACCGCGACGCGCAGTGCACGGCCGCCGGGAAGCCGGGCGATCAGGCCTGCTTCGACATGATCTCGTTCCGCCAGACCGGCAGCGTCACGCAGCCGATGATCGGCTGGCAGAACCGCCCGACCTACCAGCAGGTCGTCGAGGTGCAGGGCCACCGGCCCCGGTAGCGAAGGGCGGCGGACGATGTCCGCGTGGATCGAGAGCTCGTCCCAGAACTTCGTGGCCCGCCATGAGGAGCGCGACGAGGACGACGTCGGCGAGGTGCTGGGCCTGCTCGAGGACACGCGCGAGCGCCTCGCGCCGGTGTTCGGGAAGGTGCCGCCCGGCGAGGTCACGGTGGTGCTGCACACGAGCGCGATGGAGCTCGACCTCGCCCAGCCGCTGCTGCCGGTGGTGCGCCGGGTGACGGCGCCCACCGCCCGCCGCTACCTGGCCGGCTGGACCGGCGGAAGCGCCCTGCATGTGCTCGCCCCGCGGTTGCTGGCGGCGCGTGCGGCGAACATCGACGGCTCGCGCGAGATGCTCCTGCTGACACCGGCCGCCCTGTACATCCAGCTCGTCGTGGCGGAGTGCAACCGCGCGCTGCCGCCGCCCTGGTCACCGCGCTCGACGTGGCGCGCGGCGCACTGGGCGTGGCTCGTCGCGGGCGCCGGACAGTGGTTCTCCGGCCAGACCGCCCACGCCCGGGCCGCGATCGCGCGGCGCCTGCGCGAGGACGGCCGGCCCGACTTCCCGCCCTCGTTGCGGGACGCCGTGCTGCTGGGCGGGACCGTGATCGACCTGGTCGCCCGCGAGGAGGGCGTGAAACGCGCGGTGGACCTCGTCTGCGCGCTGCCGCCGGGCGGGTCCCGCGAGGCCCTGGTGGCGGTCTTCGGGGGCCGCGCGATGATGCACTCGGAAGGAACCTGGCGGGCGCACCTGGCGCGGATGGCGGGCCGGTGAGGCTTCGCACGTCAGCATAAGGCAGCCCGGCTCACTCCGTCCCGCCTGTGCGAAGAATGCGAGGCCAACGCACGATCTTCGAGTAGCGAGCGCAGCCCGACCGCGCTCGAACTCGGCGTGTTCAGCGGGTTGCCGGCACACCGGCGCGACGCGCTTGAAGCACGCCGGTCGCCGATGACGAGCGAGGGAGGTTGCGCGCGACAATGCTGTTGCGGTCAACCGCGTAGCCCGTGGATGAGCGGCCATGGCGGCGGAGAGGTGCGGGTGAATTCTTCTTTCTCATCCTTCCGGAAGCGCAAACGGCGGCGCATCAATCCCAAGGAGCTTCAGCCTCCGAGTAAGGAGCTACTGGTTGATCTGCAGGTTCCGAACTCGGGCAAGTACTTGAAGACCGGACAGCCGCCCGGCGCCGAGGCCGTCGGTTCCCGGTCCGGTGAACGCGGGGTATCGACCCGTACGCCTGCCCGTTGCAAACCAGCGTCTGATGCGTTGATTGCCGGTCGAGTCGACGCTGATGAGCACAAGGTCGTATCTGGGCGAGGGGAGCCCTTGCCCGGTCTCTGAGATCAGCTTGCCGGAGGTGACTCGGCGGGGCAGCTCCTGCTCGTTCGTCGACTTCGGGATCAGGCCAGACGGCGCGTCGACAGCGAGCCAGAAGTGGCTGCCCGAGCGCAGCTGGTCGGGGCGCAGCCTGACGCGCACTCGGTATGTGATCGGTACCGAGCTTCCCGCCCGCAGACCGAGAATGCGGCCTCTCGGCTCGGGGCCCCGTGACTCGATGAGCGTGATCCGCGCGCCGAAGTCAAGGCCGTCGCCGCCGCCGGGCTCCTGAGCGACGACCAGTCCCTCGGGGGTGGCGTCGAACTGTCGTTGCGATACGACCTCGAAGCCGGCGGATCGCAGCATCCGTTGCGCCGCGTTCACCGCCCTGCCGACGACATTGGGGATGCGGATGCCCTGCGATAGGACGATGTCAACCGCAGATCCCGGGGTGGCGTCTGCTCCTGCCCGTGGGTCCTGCTCGATGATGGTGTCGCGTGGTTGGCGTGTGCTCGCGAACTCGCTGCTGGCAGCCCCTATGCGTAGACCTGCCTTGCGGAGTTGCTGCGCAGCTTCGGGGTGTGCGGATCCGACGACGCGCGGCACGCGCAACCCCCGCGAAACCACGAGCGACCCGGTGATGGGTCCCTGGACGTGCTCGCCGGGCGACGGTTCTTGACCGATGACCCGACCTCTCGTCTCGTGAGCGCGCTTTCGCTCAACGCCATCGGCGGCGATCAGGACACCCGCGTTGTCCAGCGCGTCTCTTGCCGCCGGCAGCGAGAGACCATGAACGTCCGGGACAGTCGTGATCTCGCGATTGTTGAGGATGCCGAACGCGACCAGCACGAGCACCCCGGCGATTGTCGCCCCTACGCCCACCCTGCGCCACAGTGGAGGACGCTCGCGTTGGACCCCAGCCGCTGATCCAGGTCCCCCCGGGAGACGCCTCCTCGCGAACACGTAGATGCCACCAATGGCGGCAGACAGTGGGCCGAGGACGGTCGCGATGATGCCCAGCGGGAGAAACCAGACGGCGGCGGTCGGCGGATCACCGAACGCCGTGACGCACACCGCGGCGATCGCGACGCAGGCAGCGGCGCCTCCAGCGATGACCGTCGCGTCTGCGGCGACATCCTTGGCGGGTGCGCCGCGATCGGCGTCGCCGGCGGCTGATCTGGCTGGGTCGGCCTCGCTCGGGACCATGTCATCTACTACCGGGCGCGCGCGTCGCGGTGTGTGAGCGTCCTCACACACCGAGCCGCGACTCAGCGCGGACGGGTTCTTCCCGTCTCTCTCCTACTTTTCGCGTGTGCCCGAGCCCCAGGGGAGGCGAGCCTTGGAGGCCGGTCATGTCCGGCACCGACACGACGCATCCCTCCCCTGAAGGGTCCAAGCCCCGCCGGCAAGTCATCGGACGGTTGCACGGCCGTCATCGCGCGCCGCTGCACTAGTACACCCATCCGCAAGTTCTGTGGGGTTCCCGGCGCCCGATCCGTGCCTGACGGCCGCCAGCGCCCGCTCCCGTGCCACCAGCACGAAGGCGGGTCACCGGCGACCGTCAGATCACGGCCGGGCATCCAGGAGAACCTCACCGAACTTCCGGCCGGGTGTACTAGCTGTTGATCCGGCCGGTTTCGTAGGCCCATATGGCGATCTCGACGCGGTTTCGGGCGCGGAGCTTCGCCATCAGGCTGGCGACGTGGGTCTTGACGGTGCTGAGACCGATGTACAGCTCGTCGGCGATCTCGACGTTGGTCGCACCGCGCGCGACCGTTACCAGGATCTCCTCCTCGCGCGCGGTCAGCGGTTCGAGCGGCTGAGCCGGCGGCGTGCCCGCGAGGGTGTCGGAGAACGCGGCAAGCAGTCGCGCCGTCACGCTCGGGGCGATGAGCGCGTCGCCGTTGGCGGCAGCGTGGATCGCCTGCACGAGGAGCTCGGGTCCGGCGTCCTTGAGCAGGAAGCCACGCGCGCCGGCCTTCAGAGCTCCGTGCACGTACTCGTCGAGATCGAACGTCGTGATGATCACGATCGCGATCGGGTCGGCGACGCCGGGGCCGGCGAGCTGGCGCGTGGCCTCGATGCCGTCCATGTCCGGCATGCGGATGTCCAGGAGGCACACGTCGGGGCGTAGTGCGCGGGCCAAGGCCACCGCTTGGCGGCCGCCGGCGGCTGAGCCGACCACCTCGATGTCGGGCTGGGCATCGAGGATCACCGTCAGCCCCGTGCGGATGATGTCCTGATCGTCGGCGACGATCACGCGGACCGTCATCTCGACTTGGCGTCCCTCGGCAGTACGGCGTCGACCGCCCAGCCGCCGCCGGGGCTTGGGCCGGCCTCGAGGGTTCCGCCGAGCAGCGTGGCTCGCTCGGTCATCCCCACCAGACCGTAGCCCGCTGGCGAGCCCGCGCCGAACCCGCTGACGTCGCCGTCGTCGCGCACGGTCAGGCGCACGCGGTCGTCGTCGCCGGCGACACAGACGTCGATGCGGGTTGCGTGGCATGCGTGTCGTACCGCGTTCGTAATCGATTCCTGTGCGAGGCGATAGACGGCGGCGTCGACCAGCGGCCTGAGGTCGAGATCGCCCGACAGTCGCACGTCGACACGCGGCCCGTCCCCGGCGCCATGTGCCAGCCGCACGATGTCGGCCACGCCGCGCTGCGGTGCGAGGTCGGGGGTCTCGCCGTCGCGAAGGACGCCGACCATGGTGCGCATCTCGGCGAGCGTCCGCGAGGCTTCCTGCTCGATGACCGCGAGAGCGTCGCCGGCGGCGTCGGGTTGGGATGCGGACATGGTGCGCCCGGCCTGGGCTTGAATGGCTATCGCCGAGACATGGTGAGCGACCGTGTCGTGCAGCTCTCGTGCGAACCGCTCTCGCTCGCGGTGCTTGACCTGATCGGTCTCACGCAGCGTCAAGCTGGCCCGGTAGCGCATCGAGGCGCCGAGTGCGGCAGGCAACAGCAGGAACGGCAGCCCGATCGCGGCGTCGAGGAGGTTCGCGTTGACGAGCGCGGTGAGGAAGTGCCCGACCATGATCGCGAGCCCGATCGCGGCCTCTCGACCGCTGCCCCACCGAAACACCGAGTAGGGGAGCAGGAGCACATACGCGGCTGTGTACAGCGTCACTGGTTCGTCGGCGCTGAGCGCTGTCACGAGCTCGAGCAGGAAGTGAGCACCGAACCCGGCGGCGAGCACGAGCAGCGGGCTGGTGCGCCGCCACAACAGCGCGAGTATCCCCGCCACGCCGAGGACGACGAGGACCGGTCGCAGCACGAGATCCTCGCGGAGGAGTCCTTCGAGCACCGCCGCCGGGACCAACACCGTCAGAAGTGCCCAGTCACGCCACACCCGCGCCGGGGGGTCGGCAGCTCGGGGTTCGTTCCAGAAGGATCGGAGGGCGTTTGTCACCACCGCTCCAGCTTAGGGATCGGTCGGGGGCGGCGCATCGGCCGAAAGTACGAGCAACGGTTCGACCGAATGACCGACTCACATATGACTGATCGGCCGATGTGTGAGTCGCCGCGTGTCGTCACGATGATGCTGACTTTCCGTAACGCCGGACGGTTCGGCCGCCAAGCCAAGGGAGACGACGATGTCGCGTGCGTTGTACCGGTTGGGTAGGTTCGCCGCCAGTCGCCCCTGGACGACGATCGGTGCGTGGCTTGTCGTCGCGGTGCTCGTGATCGCAGCGTCCGCCGCCTTCGGTCGAGACCTCGAGGACTCGATCGCGGTGCCGGGCCTGGACTCACAGAAAGCGGTCGATCTGCTCACAGCCACCCACTCGGACCGAGCGGGTCTGACTGCGCAGGTTGTGCTCACCCCGCGGGAGGCCGGCGTGACGTTCTTCGACTCAGCGGACGCTCGGCGCGCGCTGGCTGACGTCCAGGCCGCGGTTGGCGCGCTTCCGAACGTCCTGCGTACCAGCGATCCGGCTGGCGCGCTGGCCGCGGGGCGCGGGGCCGCGGCGGCGAGCGGAGCGGTGTCGCCCGACGGCCGGATCGTGCTCGTTCGCGTCCAGTACCCGGTGATCGAGAAGCTGGACCGCAGCGACCGCGAGAAGCTCGAGGACTTCGGCGCCGCGGCGCGGGATGGCTCGCCGTTGCAGATCGAGATGAGCGGCGACCTGTTCTCCGCGTTCGAGGAGGCTGAGAGCGGTGGTGGCGAGATGGTCGGCGTGATCGCGGCGGTCGTCGTCCTGCTCGTAGCGTTCGGATCGCTGATCGCCATGGGCCTTCCGATCGGGATGGCGCTGCTCGGCCTCACCGTGGGCACGAGCTCGATGTCACTCCTCGCCTACGTCGTGGACATCCCCAGCTGGGCGCCTCAGCTGGGAATCATGATCGGCCTCGGCGTGGGCATCGACTACGCCCTGTTCCTGGTCACCCGGCACCGTGAGCAGCTGGCACGGGGCATGACGATCGAGGACTCTGCCGGCTGTGCGGTCGCGACCGCCGGTCAGACGGTGATCTTCGCCGGCGGCACGGTGATCGTCGCGATCCTCGGCCTGGCCGTCGCGGGCCTGCCGTTCCTGACCGCCGGCGCCATCGCCGTGGCGGTCGTCGTCCTGCTGATGGTGATCGCCTCGGTCACCCTGCTCCCGGCGTTCCTGGGTTTCGCCGGGCACCGCATCGACCGCCTCGCGCGCCGGCGAAGCACTCGCGAGAATCGTGGCACGGTGGGCGCGGGCTGGACGCGCTGGGGGGCGCATGTGTCCGGGAACGCCTGGGCGTACGCCATCGGCGTCACGCTGCTGCTCCTGGCGCTGACCGCGCCGGTGCTGGACCTCCGCCTCGGCTATCCCGACCAGGGCAACCTGCCCGAGGCCCGTACCGAACGCCGAGCCTACGATCTCGTCGCGGCCGGGTTCGGCCCAGGCATCAACGGCCCGATGGTCATCGCCGTCGACATCGCCGAGGATCCGAGCGTCGTGAGATCCCTCCGCGACGCGGTGAGGGCCGACAGGGGCATCCGTGCCGTCGCGCCGCCGGAGGTGAACGCCGGGGCCGGCGTGGCGACGCTGGTCGCGTTCCCGACGAGCGCGCCGCAGGACGGCGCCACGCTCGACACGCTGAAGCGACTCCGTACGGAGGTCTTCCCGCCGATCCTCGACGGAACGTCCGCTCGCGCGCACGTCGGTGGCGAGACGGCGAGCTGGGCTGACATCGGCGACCGGGTGACCGATCGCATGGCGCTCTTCATCGGCGCGGTGATCGCGCTGTCGTTCCTCCTGCTGATCGTGGTGTTCCGATCGATCCTCGTCCCGCTGAAGGCTGCACTGATGAACCTCCTCAGCGTCGGTGCCGCGTATGGCGTGCTCGTCATGGTGTTCCAGTGGGGGTGGGGCGCCGACCTCATCGGGCTGCAGGCGACGGTGCCGATCGACCCGTTCATCCCGATGTTCATGTTCGCCATCCTGTTCGGTCTGTCGATGGACTACGAGGTCTTCCTGCTCTCCCGCATTCGAGACCGGTTCCTCGTCACGCACGACAACGACAGCTCCGTCATCTACGGCATCGCCAGCACGGGACGGGTGATCACGTCAGCAGCCCTGATCATGATCTCGGTGTTCCTGGGCTTCGTGCTCGGTGAGGATCCCACGACCAAGATGTTCGGCCTCGGCCTGGCCACTGCCATCTGCGTCGATGCCACGCTCGTCCGGATGGTCCTCGTGCCGGCGACGATGAAGCTCCTCGGCGACGCCAACTGGTGGCTTCCGGGCTGGCTGGATCGCCGGCTGCCGACCATCGACATCGCACACGACACCGATCTGCCGGAGCCGGCCATGGAGGCCGACCCCATCTCCCCCGAGCACGCGGCGCCGGCGCTCGTCCAGACGCGTTGAGCGGCGCAGTATCGGGGCCCAGCGCAGCGCCGAGCCCGGACGGCATGGGCACGCAGGCGTCCCGGACCAGGGCTTAGGCAACGGCGGCTATCTGGCGGTGGCCTCCTGCTCGGCCAGGCTTACAAGGACAGGCGCCTGTCGTCGGGTTCGTTGCATGCGTAAGCGAGATGCTCGGTTGCGGCTGTCGTGCCGACGCCTCCGGCCCTGTGGTTCATCGGCTCCGCCGCTGCTCAGCCGAGCTCCGTCCCCAACCAGATCACGAGCGCGCCGATCGCCAAGACCCCGAGCAGCACCGCCAGAACCCGCGACGGCGGCGTTTCCTGCACCGGTTCGTCGCGCACGATCTCCGCCTCCAGCAGTACGTCACGGGCGGCGGAATGTCCCGACGCCGGCACCATCACGTCGCGCGGCCCCGCCGCGAGCATGTCGGGCACGTCGAACCCGCGCGTCCGCCGCAGCGTGGACGGAATCCCCTCCTCCAGCAGCATCCCCTGCACGAACTCCGCCTCCGCCTGGTTCATCGCCCCCGCGACACGCACCAACTCCCCTTCGGTGTAGCGCGGATCGACCTTTCGGGCCCGCGCGTGGCGCTCGCTGACCGGCTCCTCGACCTCCGAGGCGCCCCCGATCACCAGCGGCATGTTGCACGACCGGCAGAAGCGCTCGTCGGACGGGTGCGGCGATCCGCACCGGGGGCAGACGAGCTCGCCGGAATCACCCATCTAATTCACCTCGACGTCGACTTCCCGGATGACGCCGTCCTCGATCACGTACGAACGCACCTCGGGCTCGGCGTCCGCGCGCTTCGGCACACCGACGATGAGCCACTCCACCCCGGGCCAGCCGGCCGCGAAGTTCACGTCGGTCTGCGAGGGATAGGGGTCCGAGCGCGTGTGCGAGTGGTAGATCGCCAGGAGCTGGTCCTCGTCCTCCTCGGCGAACGCCACCGACAGCAGCTCGCGCCCGTCGATGTCGAAGCGAAACGGGCTGGCCGCCAGGTTCTCCAGGGCCCGAGCCGAAGCCGCCGCCCCCTCGCGACCGAGCACGAGGCCGCAGCACTCGTTCGGCGCGTCGCGGACGGCGTGCGCGACGATCTCGTCGAGCAGTGCGCGGTTGATCTTCACCCGGGGAAGGCTACGCCGTGTGGGGCGTCCCCCCTAGGCCTGCAGGCGCTTCGGATCGTCGTCCTCGTCCTTCGACGGCGACATGTTCGACACCGAGTCCTTGAACTCGCGCAACCCGCGGCCCAGCGACCGGCCGGCCTCCGGCAGCTTCTTCGGTCCGAGAACGACCAGTGCGATGGCCAGGATGAGCAGCATCTCTCCGGGCCCGAGGTTGAATGGCATGGTGGATCAGTCCTCCTGTGGAATCTGCGTCCGGGTCTTCTGATGGCCTACGAGGCCAGCGGCGTGAGCGATCATGTCTCACCTGTCTCGAAGGCGTTGGGAATCGGGTCGCGCCCCGCCGACCGGCGCAGGACGACGAGGTGCTGGCCCTCGCAGGCCATGATCGACGCGCCGGTCTGCAGCAGCTTCGCCTCGCCGAGCTTGGAGTGCGCGTCGAAGTAGGCGGCCACCGTCGCCGTCTCGAGCTCGATGAGGAAGCTCAGGACGTCGGCCCGCGAGCGCACGTCGCTCACGCCCTTGACGATCTCGTCGACGGCGGCCACGCCCTCCGGCGGCGCCGGCGGGGTACCGCCGAGGTCGGTCAGCGCCGTGATCAGCGCGTCCGCGTGCTGCTGCTCGTGCGCGCCGAACTGGTTCATCACCCGACGCAGCGCCGGCGACACCAGGCCGCCGTCGATAACGCTGTAGGCGATGACCGCCGCGCGCTCCATCGTGATCGCGCTCTCCAGCACGGCGCCATCGGTCTCGCTCTGGGCGAACGCGCTGCGCACCGACCACAGCAGCGGGATCGACGCCGCGGCGATCGACGCCCCACCCAGGCCGAAGCCCCGCCGCAGCAGCTCGCGCCGGTCGCGCTCGAACTCCGCGATCTCGGCGGTCGACGCGTCGCCCCCGTCGGCGATCACCACACGCTCGGCAGCGCGCGCCATCACGCCGCCCGGCCGTTGACGAACGCTCCCGGCACCGGCTCGCGGCCGAGCGCGTGCAGCAGGATCGACAGATGCTCGGCCTCGTTGGTGATGATCGACGCGGCCGTCGCGCGCAGCTCGTCCTGCGAGAGCTTGGGCAGCGCGTCGATGTAGGCGGCGATGGCCGTGTTCTCCAGGTCGATGGCAAAGCGCAGGACGTCGCTCTCGGAACGCAGCACCGGGAAGTCGTAGGCGCTCTTCGCGCGGTTCGGCTTGCCGTCGGCGGCCTTGATCGCCGCCGCCAGCCCGGTGGCGTGCCCCTGCTCCTGCTCGAGGAAGACCTTGACGATGCCCAGCCGCTCGCCGCGCAGCCGACCGGCGCCGGCCTTGTACGCCGCCACGGCCATCAGCTCGAGGTCCAGGGCGCCGTTGAGGATCTCGACATCCGCTTGATCGGACTCGTCCGGCCCGACCTTCACGGGGTTCTTCGTGTCGTCGCTGCAGGCGGCGAGCAGCACGGCGCAAGCGCCGCCGACGCTCACACCCGACGTGCGGAAGAAACGCCGGCGTGACTGCGGGTCGCGCAGGAAGTGGTCGAGGTCCATCTCAGTCTCCTGTAGGGGTTCTGCACGCTACCTGCCTACCGAGACTGCCTGCGGGCGCGGACGCCCGCCGGATCACCACCAGACGGTGGAGTCCAGGTTCTCGATCTCCTCGACGGGCTTGGTGTAGATGCCGGAGGAGAGATACTTCCAGCCGTCGTCGCAGACGACGAAGACGACGTTGCCCTCGTCGATCTCGTTGGCGATCCGCACCGCGACGCGGGCGATCGCGCCCGACGAGACACCGGCGAAGATGCCCTCCTCGTCGAGCAGCTTGCGCGTCCAGATGATCGCGTCGGAGTTCGTGACGAAGATCTTGCGGTCCAGCAGGCTCAGATCGATGATCTCCGGGATGAAGCCGTCGTCGAGCGAGCGCAGCCCCTGCACGGGCTCGCCCTGCATCGGCTCGGCGGCGACGATCTTGCACGCGTCGCCGAGCTCCTCCTTGAAGCGCCGGCCGTTGCCCATCAGCGTGCCGCCGGTGCCCAGGCCCGCGACGAAGGCGGAGATCTCGTCGAGCTCCTCGAGGATCTCCAGGGCAGTCCCGTGGTAGTGCGCGAGCGGGTTGGCCTCGTTGCCGTACTGGTAGGGCATGTAGTACGTGTCGGTGTCCTGCGCCAGCTCGTTGGCCAGCGCGACGGCGCCGTTGGAGCCCTGGCCGCCGGGGCTGTAGACGATCTGCGCGCCGTACATCTCCAGCAGCTGCGTGCGCTCCGGCGTCACGTTGTCGGGCATGACGACCTTCAGCGGGTAGCCCTTGCGCCGGCAGATCATCGCCAGGCTGATGCCGGTGTTGCCCGAGGTCGGCTCGAGGATGGTGTGGCCGGGCTGGATGAGCCCGTTCTCCTCGGCGTGCTCGATGAGCGCGCGCGCGACGCGATCCTTGACCGATCCGGTCGGGTTCATCGACTCCATCTTGGCCCAGATGCGCACGCCCGGCTTCGGGCTCAGACGCTTGAGCTCGACGAGCGGCGTGTTGCCGATCGCCTGCACGATGTCCCCGTAGCGACCGCCACAGGGACGGTTCTGGAGCGGCGGGAGGCCCATGTGTCCTAGCAGTGTAGACCGCTGGGCCAGTTGGTCTGAAGCCGTCCGTGCGCCATGTTCGGCGCGGCGTACCCGCGACCGGCGCCTCGTATCAGTGATGAGCTGGGGCGTCCTTCGCTAGGTTCTTGCGCCGCGGGTTCCGATACCCGCCGCGCCCGCATGGTCTTCCCCACGGTCCAGTTCGCAGTTTTCTTCCCGATCGTGCTTGCGCTCTCTTGGGCGCTCATGCGACGCCAGGGCGTATGGAAGCCGCTCATGCTGGCCGTGAGCTTCCTGTTCTACGCGGCGGCGGACCCGAAGTTCTGCATCATGCTCGCGGGGATGATCCTGGGAAACCAGGCCGCCGCGCAGCTCATCCACCGCTCCGATGACGCGCGCCGGCGCAAGCTCATCGTGGTGGTCGCGGTGGCCGCGGACCTGCTGACGCTCGGCGTCTTCAAGTACTACGGCTTCTTCACTCCCGAGATCAACGAGCTGCTCGACACGGCCGGCCTCGGCATGCCGATCCCGCTCGCCGACATCGTCCTGCCGGTCGGCATCAGCTTCATCACCTTCCAGGCGATCTCCTACACCGTCGACGTGTACCGCCGCCTCATCGAGCCGGCCACGACGATCGACGTGGGCCTGTACCTGAGCTTCTTCCCCCACCTCGTCGCCGGCCCGATCGTCCGGGCGCGGGAGTTCATCCCGCAGTTGCAGTCGCCCCGCGACCCGCGCAAGGTCGCCGTCGGCGCGGGCGTCGCGCTCATCCTCATCGGGTTGGTCAAGAAGGTGGCGATCGCCGACTACCTCGCGCGCGAGATCGTCGATCCCGTCTTCGGCGTGCCGCAGGCGTACTCGGCGCCGGACGCGATCCTCGCGACGTACGCCTACGCCGTGCAGATCTTCTGCGACTTCTCGGGCTACACGGACATCGCGATCGGCCTCGCGCTGCTGATGGGCTTCGTGTTCCCGCAGAACTTCGACCGCCCGTACCGCGCCGCGTCGTTCGGCGAGTTCTGGCAGCGCTGGCACATGACGCTGTCGCGCTTCCTGCGCGACTTCCTCTACATCCCGCTGGGCGGCAACCGCAAGGGCAAGCTGAAGACCGTCCGCAACCTCATGATCACGATGCTGCTCGGCGGGCTGTGGCACGGCGCCGCCTGGGGCTTCGTGCTGTGGGGGGCGATCCACGGCCTCGCGCTGGTGATCGAGCACCAGTTCCGCGGGAAGATCACGCTGCCCAAGCCGGTCGCGTGGTTTCTGGTGTTCAACATCGTCTGCCTGGCGTGGATCCCGTTCCGCGCGCCCGACCTGACGCTGGCGGGCTCGTTCGTCTCGCGCTTCGCCGACTGGGGCCCCGCGACGTTGTGGACCGCCCCCATCGTCATCCTCACCGTTCTCGTCATCGGCGTGCAGCTGCTGCCGGCGCGCCCGATGGACGCGCTGCGCGTGCGCTTCGAGCAGCTGCATCCGGTGGCGCTGGGCGCGAGCATGGCGTGCGTCATCCTGCTCGTGGCAGCGACGGTTTCCAGCCAGGGCGTCCCCCCGTTCATCTACTTCTCCTTCTAGAGAGCCCACTCCATGTCCGAGCCCGAGTCCGATCCCCGCCAGCGCAACCGCTTCATCCTCGACCGCGAGGGGGGAACGGGGCGCAGCCTGCGCGCCCGCGACGCGCTCATCTGCGTCTTCGTGGCGGTCATCCTGCTGCTGCTCATCGAGGGCGCCTCGATCCGCAACTCGGGCAAGAAGATGGAGTCGGGCGTGCAGCGCTCGATGGTGCTGGCCGTCGGCCACCCCGCCGGCTGGCTCGCCGATCAGCTGCCGCTCGCCGCGGCGGCCGACACGCTGACCGCCGCTCTGTCGCCCGACGACGACCTGTCCGGCGGTCCGGGCGGGTTCAACTCGGCGCCGGTCGGCGGCGGGCCGGTGCAGGTCGCGGGCGGCGGCGCCGTGGCGGCGCCGATCACGACGGACTCGTTCGATCCGGGCGACCTCGGGGTGAAGCCTGAGCAGCTGCCGTCGCTGAAGAACGTGCTCGTGACCGGCGACTCGCTCGCGCAGCCGCTCGACGTCCAGCTCGCGCGCAACCTCGCCGACGACGGCGTCGTCACGACGCGCGACGTGCGCCTCGGCACCGGCATCTCGAAGACCGACCTCGTCGACTGGGGGCTGCTGTCGGGCAAGCAGGTCAAGGATCGCGAGCCCGACGCCGTGATCATGTTCATGGGCGCCAACGAGGGCTTTCCCTTCCCCGCGGCCGGCGGCGGCAGCGTGGAGTGCTGCGGCGCCGAGTGGGCCGTGACGTACGCGCGGCGCGCGCGCAGCATGATGGACACCTACCGCCGCGACGGCGACGCCCGCGTGTACTGGCTGACGCTGCCGCTGCCGCGCGAGCCCAATCGCCAGAAGACGGCGCGCGCCGTCAACGCCGCGATCGCGGTCGCGGCGCAGCCCTACCGCTCGCAGGTGCGCGTGCTGGACATGACCGACGTCTTCACCCCCGGCGGGCGCTACCGCGCCGCGATGCCCATCGGCGGCCGCGAGACGCTCGTGCGCGAGCCCGACGGCATCCACCTCAACGAGGCGGGTGCGCGGGTGGCGCTGGACATCGTGCTCGGGCGGTTGCGCGCGGACTTCGCGAAGCTCGGGGGCTGAGCCGCGGGTGTCCGTCAGGTGCCGCCGCAGCCCTTCGGCACCGTCACGGCTCGCTCGGCGGACAGCGAGCCCTCACCGGGCACGCCGCTGACCTTGCAGTACGCGTAGCGACCGGTGCTGAAGTCGATCAGCGCGCGATAGGGATGGCCGATGACGGCGGCTTCGTTCGTCGGGCTGGGCGGAACGTCGGCCGTGACGACCAGGCACGCGTAGCGGCCGCGGCGCCGGCGCAGGTCGCGGCGGGCATCGGAGTCCTCGACGGTGCGCGGATACGGGTTGCAGCCGGCGCGCCGCAGGCGCCCGGACAGGCGGCGCGCCCGCGCGTCCGCGAGGATCCGCGCCTCGACGACGGTCAGCAGGCGCTCGCGTGCGGCGATGCGGATGGCGGGCGCGGTGTCCGGCGGCGGCGCGGCGGCCGCGCGACCTCGCAGCACGCGTTGCTCGGCGCGCAGCCCGCGCGTGCGCTGCGCCTGCGCCGCGCGCACCGCGACAGCCGCCTTCTGCGCTCGCTCGCGCTTGGAGTCCCGGATGCCGGGCGCCAGCGCAATCGCCGTCCCGACCGCCAGCAGCAGCACGGCGACGAGCGCGACGCGGACGGCCGTGGGCGCCCTGCGCCAGAGCCAGGCGGGTATGGCGTGCAGGTCCGGAAGCGGGTCGTAGCGCTCAGCCGTGATGCGTTCATGGTTGCAGCCGTAGCCGTAGCCGTAGCCGTAGCCGTAGCCGTAGCCGTAGGCGGGCGATGAAGCCGCCGGTCTCGGCGGTGGCGTTGTACGCGGACGGCTCGCCGTAGGGCGGGCCGGCGCCGGGCCAGGCGTGTCCGAAGCCTGCCAGCGCGACGAGCTGCACCTGGGTGCGGTCGCGACAGCCCGTGGTCCGGCTGATCGTGAGCTGAGCGGTGCGCTGGACCTGCGTGCGGCGGCGTGGGCAGCGGTTGCGGGCGCGCCAGCGGTCTGCGAGCTCGATCGCGCCGGGAACCCAGCGAGCCGGCAGGATCCCGCCGCCGAAGCGCACCCGGCGATCGTCGCGGCCGTGGATGTGCAGCACGGAGACCGGGCGGGCGGGCCGGCAGCCGCGCAGCACCTCGGTTCCCCCGACCGACGCGATGCCGAGGAAGCGACCGGACTGCTGGCAGGCCAGGCGATAGGCCATGAACGCGCCGTTGGAGAACCCGGCGGCGAAGGTGCGCCGCGGATCGATGGGGTAGCGGCGCTGGACGACATCGAGCAGCTTGACGACGAAGCGCACGTCGTCGCCGTGTGTAGGGCGGGTGCCACAGCAGTGCCCGGCGTGAAAACGGCCGCCGCGCGCATCGGGATAGACCGCGATCAGGCGTCGCGCCGCCGCCTCGCCGTCGAAGCCGACGCTGCGGGCGATGCTCGCACCCGACTCGCGGCTGCCCCCGCCGTGCAGCACCACCCCGGTTCCCGCGTAGCGCTCGCCGGCGGCCAGGTGCGGGGCGAACAGCCGGTAGGTGCGCGACTGGCCGTCGACCCTGACGGCTGCGGTGCGGACGGTGCCGTCGCCGGCCGGCACCGCGGCGTGGCTGGTGGCGGCGGCGGCGGCGGCGAGCGGCGAGCGGCGAGCGGCGAGCGGCGAGCGGGACGAGCGCGATCACGGTTGCTGTCGCGAGCCGCCGGTGGAGCACGCGGGTTGGCACGTCTGAGCTACCGCAGCGCGCCGCGGGCGCGCAGGTGATCGATGACGAGCGTCGCCGCCACCGACGCCCCGGCGAGGGACAGGTGGACGCCGTCGGGCTGGCGCGCGTCGATCTCCTGGCCGCGGAAGGTGATCGTCTGGCGGAAGTGCCCGCCCGGGGTGAAGATCGGGACGAGATCGATCACGTGCACGCCGGCGCGGACGCGCCGCGCCGCCCGCTTGATCGCCAGGTTGACGCGCGGGAAGACGCGGGCGAACGCGGCGGGCCGCGGCGCCGGCAGCGTCAGCCAGTAGACCGCGGGAGCGCCCGCCGCGCCGGTACGTGCGCATCATCGCGTCGACGCGCCGTGCGTACGCCGCCAGCCAGGGCGCGCCGCAGCACGGTGCCGGCCCGCCGCCGGCCGCGCGCAGGTCGAAGCCGTCGTTGGCGCCGAGGAACATCACGTCGCGTCGGGCTTGAAGCCGGCGGCCTGGGCGCGGGCGCGGCGCGGCCAGGCCAGCGCGCCGGGCCGGGTGATCCCGCTGCCGACGTGCGCGTCGCTGCAAACGCTCGCGTCGGCCTGCGGGGCGAGCCGCTCGACGAGGGTAGCCGTCGAGGATCTGGATCATCGAGTCGCCGGTCGGCCAGCAGGCGCAGGCCGTGCCGCTGCGGCTTGCGGGGCGCCGCCTTGGGGGCGGCGCGCGGTGCCAGCGTCAGCGTGCCGTTCGCCGGCCACAGCTGGACGCAGGTGGCCGGGTCCGGGAGCAGCGTGCACTCCGCGCCGTCGCGCCACTGCACGTACGATCGCAGTATGGGCTCATCGCTGCGCCCACGCCGGACCGCGATCTGGCCGGCCACGGGGCGGTCGCGTGGGCGGCCGGGGTCACGGTATGGGTGCTGACGGCGTCGTTCTACGAGCCCGGCGGGGAGATGATCCCGGCCGTCAACGAGGAGGCGCTCGCGGCGGTCGCCATCGTCGTCCTGACGTAGCGATGCGCGATCACGGCATGGCGATGATCGTGACGCGCAACGTGCGATATCCGCACCCGGCGCGTCCAACCCGGGGCGAGGCCATCGATCGTGACGCGCAACGTGCGATATCCGCACCCGGCGCGTCCACCCGGAGCGAAGGCCATCGATCGTGACGCGCAAAGTGCGATATCCGCACCCGGCGCGTCCAACCGGAGCGAGGCCCATCGATCGTGACGCGCAACGTGCGATATCCGCACCCGGCGCGTCCAACCCGGAGCGAGGCCCATCGATCGGGGCGCGCACGGTGCGATATCCGCACCGGCCGCGCCCCGACCGGCGCGCCGCTCATCGCCGCCCGGCGCACGCCCGGATCGCGCGGGCGTACATCCGCGCCCGCGCGCGGTAGCCCGCCGGCGACGCATGCACCGCGTCGCCGCTCATCAGCGACGGGCCGCGCTCGACCGCCCGCGCCCAGTCGACCAGCACGAGCGCGAGCGCCGGATCGCGCGCCAGCCGGCGCAGCAGGGCGTTCGCGCCGTCGTGGCTGACGCCCTCATACGGCGGCGCCACGATCGTCGCCCACACCGCGCACCCACCCGGCCGCGCGGCCGTCGCGCGGACCGCGGCGCCCAGCGCGGCCGTGTCCCGCGGGTGGTCGTTCGTGAAGAGGCTGACGGCGAGGATCGCCGGCAGCTCGGCCTGCTCGCCGAGGATCCGCATGCCCTCGTCGAGCGGGCGGCCCCAGCGGGCGTCGACGCGCACCCGCCAGCCGGGCAGGGCCGCGCGCAGCGCGCCCGCCATCTCCTGCGCCAGCGAATCGCCGGCGACGAACACCTCGCGCGCCCCGTCCCGCGCGGGCGGCGCCGGCGCAAGGTCAATGGGCCCGGCGACCGCACCATCCCCGTCAGAGTCACAGCCTGCGACCGGCAGCGCCAGCAGCAGGCCGACGAGGAGGGCGGCCCGCGCCTGGCTCAGCCGCCCGCCATCGCCGGCAGGATCACGAGCACGTCGCCCGCGCCGACCGGCGTGTCGAGGCCGTCGAGGACGCGCACGTCCTCGTCGTTGAGATACACGTTGACGTAGCGGTTCAGCTCGCCGCCGTCGGCGAACATCTGCGACTGCGTCGCCGGATGCTGGTCGGCGAGGGAGCGCAGGACGTCGCCGACGTTCTCGCCGTCGGCGTCGACTTCCTTGACGCCGCCGACCGACGGGCGCAGGACTGGGGGGATGCGTACGGTGGCCATGAAGGGGGGTTTCTAGCAGGCTGCGGGCATCCGGCCCGCGCCCACGATGGTCAGCGGCGTCATTCGATCGCCGTTTCTCATCCGGCCGCGGCGCAGAACGCCTCGTAGTCGGGGAAGACGCCCATCTCGTCCTCGGCGATCTCCTCGGGCGGCCGCGAGCAGATGGCGCATTCGGGGTCGCGGCGCACCTTCAGCTCCGTGAATGTCGCGCCGAGCGCCTCGTAGAGCAGCAGGCGGCCGATGAGCGGCTCGCCGGCGCCGACGATGAGCTTGATGACCTCGGTCGCCTGCAGCAGGCCCATCGTGCCGGGCAGCACGCCGAGCACGCCGTTGGCGCCGCAGCTCGGCGCCATCTCGGCCGGCGGCGGGACGGGGTACAGGCAGCGGTAGCACGGCCCGTCGTAGGGCTTGAAGACCGACAGCTGGCCGTCGAAGCCGAGGATCGAGGCGCTCACGACCGGGATCTGCAGGCGCACCGTCGCGTCGTTGAGCAGGTAGCGCGTCGGGAAGTTGTCGACGCCGTCGACGATGACGTCATAGCCCTCGATGATCTCCATGATGTTCGAGGCATCCAGGCGCGTCTCGTATTTGACGACCTTCACGTCGGGGTTGATCGCGTTCATCGACTCCTGCGCGGAGTCGACCTTCGGCGTCCCGATGCGGTCGGTCGTGTGGATGACCTGGCGCTGGAGGTTGGAGAGGTCGACGACGTCGTCGTCGACGATCCCGATCGTGCCGATGCCCGCCGCGGCGAGATACAGCGCGGTCGGCGAGCCGAGGCCGCCGGCGCCGAGCAGCAGGACCTTGGCGTCGAGCATCTTCTGCTGACCCTCGGGACCGATCTCCGGCACGAGCATGTGGCGGCTGTAGCGCTCGCGCTGCTCGGGCGTCATGACGCGCGGGACGTCGACCTCGTAGCCGCGGTCCTTCCACAGCGTGTAGCCGCCGGTCATCGACTCGACGTTCTCGTAGCCGAGCTCCTCGAGCGTCTTGGCGGCGAGCGCCGAGCGGTTGCCGGACGCGCAGTACAGGACGACGTGCTGCGAGCGATCGGGGACGGCGCCCTCGATGCGCGACTCGAGATGACCGCGCGGCACGTGCTTGGCGCCGGGGATGAGGCCGCGGGCGACCTCCTCGCTTTCGCGGACGTCGATCACCGCGAGGTCGCCGTTGCCGTTGCCGTTGTGCAGCAGCTCGTTGACGTCGCCGGGATCGACCTGGGCGATCTGGTTCTTGATCTGGCGGATGAACTCCGCGCCGGACGGGCTCACGTGAATCTCCTCAAAGGTGGTCGGACTTCCTCGCTTCAGAAAGTATAGCGGGGGGTCTCTTCGCCTACGTGTTCCCCATCTACGGCACGAACGGATCAAGAATGCCGAAAGGGGCGTCCCGTGCTGCGGCGGGACGCCCCCTGTCAGGCGGATCTCTGGAGGTTCTGGAGGAAACCTTGTGGAGGGTCTTGCAGGCTCTGGAGGGAAACCTTGCGGACCGGCTTGCACAAGCAGTATCGGTGACGGCCTCAATTGCCGACATAGGGTCCAGACCCCATGCGCAGAACTGCCCTGCTCTCCCAGGTGTTGGCCGTCAACACCCTGCTGGTCGTCGGCACCGTGTTCGCCGCGAGCGTCGCCGCGCGCCTCGATCTCGGCGACCACGCCGGCGAGCGCCAGTTCCTCGTGCTCGTCGCGGCGATCCTGTCGACGCTGCTGGCCAACAACTTCATCATGCGCCGCCGCTTCGCCCCGCTGGAATCGCTCACGCGCACAATGGAGGCCGTCGACCTGACGGTGCCGGGCACGCGCGCGCAGGCCTCCGACGGCGAGTCCGAGGACGTCGCGCGCCTGCGCGAGTCGTTCAACCTCATGCTCTCGCGCCTGGAGCACGAGCGTGTCGGCAGCGCCACCGCCGTGCTGCGCGCCCAGGAGGCCGAGCGCGCCCGCGTCGCCCGCGACCTGCACGACGAGGTCAACCAGGCGCTCGCCGCCGTCTCGCTGCGCCTCGCGGCCACCGCCGAGCACGCGCCGGCCGAGTTCGCCGGCGAGCTCAAGGAGACCCAGCGGCTGGCCAACCAGGCGATGCAGGAGCTCCTCGGCCTGGCCCGCGAGCTGCGCCCGTCCGCCCTCGACGACCACGGGCTGCTGCCCGCGCTGCGCACGCAGGTGCGGCTGTTCGGCGAGCGCTGGGACATCCCGGCGCACTTCGCGGCCGACGGCCCGCGACCGCTGCTGGCCGAGTTCGAGCAGCTCGTCGTCTATCGAGTCGTCCAGGAGGCGCTGTCGAACATCGCCCGCCATGCCCACGCGAGGAAGGTCAAGGTGACGGTGCTCGGCTGCAACACCCCCCATCTGAAGGTCACCATCACCGACGACGGCGACGGCTTCTCGCCCGATCGCCTGCGCAACGGGCGCTCCGGGCTGGCCGGAATGCGCGAGCGCGCGATGCTCGCGGGCGGGGGGCTGGACATCGCCTCCGCACCCGGCCGGGGCACGACCGTCGAGCTCACCGTGCGGGCGCGCGGGACGCGTGTGCACTCGTGAGGATCCTGATCGCCGACGACCACGGCATCGTGCGCGGGGGCCTGAAGCTGCTGCTCGACCGCCAGCCGGACATGGAGGTCGTCGCGGAGGCCTGCGACGGCGTCGAGGCCGTCGAGGTGGCGCTGCGCGTGAAGCCCGAGATCTGCGTGCTCGACGTCTCGATGCCGCGCATGACGGGCCTGCAGGCGACGGTCGAGATCAAGTCCTACGCGCCGGACATCGCCGTGCTCGTGCTGTCGATGTACGACGACGAGCGCTATCTCTTCGAGGCGCTGCAGGCCGGCGCGTCGGGCTACATCCTCAAGCAGGAGGCCGACACCGCGCTCGTCGAGGCCGTGCGCGCGGTCTGGCGCGGCGAGCCGTTCATGACGAACGCGGCCGAGCAGTCGCTGCTGCGCGAGTGGATGGAGGACGAGTCCAGCGGGCCGGTCGAACCGCTGACGCTGCGCGAGCGCGAGGTGCTCAAGCTCATCGCCGAGGCGCACACGAACAAGCAGATCGGCGAGACGCTGCACCTCTCCGAGAAGACCGTCGAGTCGCACCGCGCGAACCTCATGCGCAAGCTCGAGATGCGCGACCGCGTGGAGCTCGTGCGCTACGCGATCCGGCGCGGGCTGATCGAGGCCTGACCGCGGGCCGGGCCCGGCGGTCCGCCGCGGCGGCGCGGGCTGATCGAGACCTGACTACTCTCGGCGGCGATGCCCGCCCGCCTTCGCCTCGCGCTCTTCGTCACCGGCCTGCTGGCGATCACCGCGATCGCCGGCGTCCTGCTGTTCGCCGCCGGCGAGCGGGTGGTTCCCGCCGCGGCCTTCGCCGGCGCCACCCGCCCGCCCGGCATCGCGCCCGCGGACTTCGGCCTGCGCGACGAGCAGGGCCGGGCGGTGCGCCTGTCGCAGATGCGCGGCAAGCCGGTCGTCGTGACGTTCCTCTACGCGACGTGCCGCGACACCTGCCCGCTGACGGCGCAGCAGATCCGCATCGCGCTCGACGACCTCGGCCGTGACGTGCCGGTGGTCGCCGTCAGCGTCGACCCGGAGAACGACACGGCGCGCCGCGCACGGGCGTTCCTGCTCGAGCAGGGGCTGCAGGGGCGCATGCGCTGGGCGCTGGGCAGCGCCGCGGAGCTGCAGCGCCTGTGGCGCGCCTACGGCATCCAGCCGCAGAGCGACGACGCCGAGCACACCGCGTCGACGGTCCTGCTCGACAAGCGGGGCGTGCAGCGCGTCGGCTTCGCCACGAGCGTGCTGACACCCGACGCCCTCGCGCACGACCTCGCAATGCTCCAGCGCGAGGGGCGCCGCGGCGGCTCCTAGGCCGGCGGCGGCTCGGTCGGCGGCCGGCGCGCCTCGCCCAGCGGATCGGCCTTCACGGCGCGGCGGTCCTTCATCGCCTGCCAGCCGAGCACGCCGACGGCGACCAGCAGCGGCGCGACGTACAGCAGGTCGACCGCCCAGTGGCCGGCATGGGCGATCGGGGCGGTCGGGGCGATCACGAGTTGGCCGCCGAGAGCAGCCACAGGCCGAGTGAGGTGAAGGCGATCATCACGACGAGCATCCAGTATTGCGAGCGCGTGGCGACCTGGCTGTCGCCGTCGAAGGAGACGAGCGCGCGCTCATGGGCCAGTACGAGGCCGGCGACATGGCCGATCACCAGCGCGGCGACCTGCACGTACCAGATCGAGGTCGCCGAGATCCACGTGTAGTCGACGGTCGCGCTGCTCGTGCCGAAGAGGTTCGACCCGTCGCCGAGCGGGTCGGAGACGAGGTAGGCGATGCGCTGGCCCTCGTAGGCCAGCAGGGAGAAGTAGTGCGCGACCACGTACGCGAGGCCGATCGGCACGAGCGAGTGCGCGAAGCGGGCGGCGAGCTCCTGCGCGGACGTCCCCAGCGGGGCGACGGTCTGCATCCCCAGCACGCCCAGCTGGTACAGCCCGGCGACGATCAGCGTCACGGCGGCCAGCCCGACGGTGAACGCCAGCTCGAGCGACGTCGACTGGCCGAAGCCCATGTCGCGAAACAGGCTCGTCAGGTCCGGCGCGATGTTGCTCCACGCAGGGCCGCCGGAGAAGCCGTCGAACGACGTCGTGCCGATGATCAGGCAGACCAGCGCGACGGTGCCGGGCACCATGTCGAGCTTCGTCAGGGCGCTGAGCGGCTTGCGCACGAACAGCCCGGCACGCGACCAGCGCAGCGCCGACATCCGCGCGATGAGCCCGAAGTAGACGCCGAAGCCGTCGCCGTAGCGGTTCCAGGACTCGATGCCGTACAGGCTCATGCCGACGAACTGGATCGCCGCGTAGACGAGCGCGAGCACCGCGAGGTTGCTCGGGTCGCCGCGGCCGGAGTAGACGAGCTCGACCCAGGCGAACGCGAGGATCCCGATCGCCGCGGGCCAGCGGCCGAGCCTGGCGGGGTAGGGCATCGGCGCGGGCAGCCCGCCGCGGCTGACCTTCGCGGCCAGCCACGCGACCGCGCGGGCCGCCGCCCGCCACGGGTTGATCGCCCTGAAGACGTCGCCGAAGAGCAGGCTGAGGATCGGGACGGCGACCCAGAGGAGCACGAAGATGACCGTCGGCGCGAGGTTGTTCGTCGTCGTCTGCGAGCCCGCGAAGCCGGCGTAGACGACGAGGACGAAGAGCGCGATGCCGATCGCGCCGGCGATCGGGTCGAGGCTCCGCGGCAGCCCCGCGACGCGGCGCTCGGGCGCACCCTCCAGTCGCGGCTTCGGCCACAGGATGGCCAGGCCGACGAACGACACGACGAGCACGACAGCCGCTCCCCAGCCGAACAGCCACTTCGGGATCGGCAGGTCCTGGCGGCCGACGAGCCCGTGCGCGAGCGCCGGATCGGGGGCCGCCACCAGCAGCGCGCCGGCCGCGACGACGAGAAGCGCGAGCAGGCGGCGCGGGTGCATTGGCACGCAGTCTAGGAAGCGCCGCCGGGTCGGGCGCCGGCCGCGCGGCCGTTGCTAGCTTGACACCACGTGCGAGCACCGCTCGACAAGGTCAGCGCACCGTTCTTCCCTGCCGGCGCGGAGTGGATCAACGTGGCGACCCTGCGCCTCGACCAGCAGCTCGGGCGGCCCGTGCTCGTCGAGTTCTGGGACTTCTGCCGCGCCAACTCGCTGCGCGCGCTGGGCTACGTGCAGGCGTGGCACGCGCGCTACGCCGCGGACGGCCTGCGCGTGATCTCCGTCCACGCCGGCGCCTATCCCCCGTCACAGGATCCGGCGCAGGTGCGCGCCGCGGTGGCCCGGCTGGGGATCGAGCATCCGGTGCTGCTGGATGGCGACTTCGCGCTGTGGAAGGAGTACGCCAACGAGGCGTGGCCGGCGCGGTACCTCTTCGACCAGCGCCTGCGGCTGTTCTCGATGCACTACGGCGAGGGCGCCTACGACGAGACGCAGGACGAGATCTGCGAGCTGCTGGGGATCGCGGCCGAGCCGCTGGCCCCGCTGCGCCCCGAGGACGCGCCGGACGCGCTCGTCGGGCGACCGGCGCCTGAGCAGGCCGGGGCGTGGTCGGGGCCGTACGAGGCGGGGGCGGTGTGGGCGGTGCTCGAGCCGCGGGGCACCGGCGCCGGCGACGCGGACGGTGACGCGACCGTGCGGGTCAACGGCCGGACGATCGCCGTCCGGCACGCCGGCTGCCATGTGCTCGTCGAGCACGAGCGCCACTCCACCGGCGTGCTCGAGCTGCAGGTGGGCGACGGCGTGATCTGCCACGCCGTCCAGTTCACGGCGGGGGCCATCGACTGAGAGAGCGCGGGCCGCGGGCCGCGCAAGCAGCGAGGCGGCGTTGGCATACGGTCGACCCGGCTACGAGCGGCGATCCGCCCGCAGCGCCGCCGCCGGCACGTCGCCGAGCAGGCGCTCCAGCCGCGGCGGGCCCGCGTCGTCGAGCGCGATCGCGCTGCCGGGCCAGTACGGGCTCGAGCCGGCGGGGCCGCGGCCCATGAACAGCGTCTCGAAGATCCAGCAGCCCGGGTTGTGCAGCTGCGCGCCGCCCGCCGTGCGCCACTCCGCGGCGTCGTCGCGCTCCAGCCGGCCCGTGCGGTGCGTGTGGCCGAAGATCAGGTGCGCCGGCGCGATCCGCAGCCGCCGCGCCGTCTCCCCGATCGCCTCCAGCCCCGCGACGCGCAGATCATGGACGCCGACCTGCGACTGCACCGGTCCCAGGCCGGCGCGATTGGCGGCGAGCACGCCGAGCCGGAACGGCACCGCGAGGGCGTGGCCGCGCAGCCGCCTCGCGCGGCTGCGGCCGCCGTGGCCGGCCAGCGCGCGCCAGGTGCCGACCGGCGAGCGGCCGCCGACCGTCACGCGGTCCGGGGCGCCGCGCTGGGCGCTCGCCTGGCTGAGCGCGTACAGCGGCGCGAGCACCGCCTCGTAGTCGTCGGGCGTGGCCGGATCGGGGATCGCGCCGACCATCCGCGCCATCAGGCCGGCCGCCAGGCGCTCCATCGTCGGGATCGTGATGTGGATGTCGAGATAGTGGCCGTGCGTGGCGTAGACGTCGTCGCGCAGCCACAGCCCCGGGTAGGCGACCTCGAGTCGCGCCGGGGCGAGGAAGCCCGCCAGCCGCTTGGCGATCCACGACGCCTTGACGGCGGGCACGCGCTCCTCCAGCGGCAGCGGGTCCGGCGCCTCGCGGCGCCCGCGCCAGTCCAGCCAGCCGGCGGCGATCGCGTGGTCGTGGTTGCCGGGCACGATGACCACCTCGGCGCCGGGCGCGAGCGCACCGCCGATCGCGCGCATGATCGGCTCGGCGCGCGCGAGCGCGTCACGCGCGGGCCCGTGGCGCAGCTCGAGCGTGTCGCCGAGCAGGACGAGCCGGTCGACCCCGTCCAGCCGTGCGAGCAGGACGTCGAGCGCCGCCGGGCGCGCGAGCACGTCAGCGCCGCTGGCGACGCCGATGTGCAGGTCGGAGATGACGAGGGTGCGCATCCGGCGCGCGCAGCGTAGTCGCTGGACGACGGAGCGCCGCGGGTCGAGCGCGTTCAGACCCGCGCGGCGAGGTCTTCGCGGATGCGCTTGGGCAGCATGAAGCGCACGTCCTCGCGCATGACCTCGAACTCCGAGACGTCCTGCACGCCGCGGTCGGTGAAGTACGTCACGAGCCGCTCGACGAGCTCCTCCGGCGCGCTCGCGCCCGACGAGATGCCGACCACGCGCTTGCCGTCGAGCCACGCCGGCTCGACCTGCGCCTCGTTGTCGATGAGGTGCGAGTCGGTGCCGCAGTCGCGCGCGACGTCGACGAGCCGCTGCGAGTTGGAGGAGTTCTGCGAGCCGATCACGAGCACGAGATCGCACTCGGCGGCCATCTGCTTGACGGCCGTCTGGCGGTTGGTCGTGGCGTAGCAGATGTCGTCGGTGCGCGGGCCCGTGATCGCGGGAAAGCGCTCGCGCAGGCGGTTGATGATCGTGCGCGTCTCGTCGACGGACAGCGTCGTCTGCGAGATGTAGGCGACCCTCTCCGGATCGGCGACCTCGAGCGCGTCGGCGTCGGCCTCGGTCTCGACGAGCACGATCGAGTCGGGCGCCTCGCCCATCGTGCCCTCGACCTCCTCGTGGCCGCCGTGGCCGATGAGCACGATCGTGTAGCCCTCGGCGGCGAACTTCTTGGCCTCGACGTGGACCTTCGTCACGAGCGGGCACGTCGCGTCGATCGTCGACAGCGAGCGGTCGGCGGCCTGGGCGTGGACGGCCGGCGAGACGCCGTGCGCGGAGAAGACGGTCGTCGACCCGGCGGGGATGCTCTCGTCGATCTCGTCGACGAAGATCGCGCCGCGCGCGCGCAGCTGCTCGACGACGTGCTTGTTGTGGACGATCTCCTTGCGGACGTAGACCGGCGCGCCGTAGAGCTCGAGCGCGCGCTCGACGGTCTGCACGGCGCGATCGACGCCGGCGCAGTAGCCGCGCGGCGCCGCCAGCAGCAGCTTCTTGACGCAGAAGGTCATGCCGTCAGTGTAGGCCGCCCGGACGGGCGCCGAACCGAGATCGCACACTCACCCGTCGTTGCTCGTCACCGCCTCCAGCAACCAGGCGAAGCGCTCGCGGGCTGCGGCCCGGCGTGTCGGCACGTGCTCGCTCGGGACATCGTCCGGCGGCGGCGCGTAGCCGCGCAGGAGCTGGCGCGCGACCGACTGGCGGTGCACCTCGTCGGGACCGTCGTACAGGCGCGCGCCGCGCGCGAAGCGGTACATCGCCTCCAGCGGCATGTCGGTCGAGTAGCCGAGCGCGCCGTGCGCCTGCAGCGCGCGGTCGATCACGTCGTGCAGCACCTGCGCGCCGTAGAACTTGATCAGCGAGACGTCCGTGCGCGCCGCCGCCGCGCCCTGCGTGTCGATCTTCCAAGCGGCGTGCAGGGTCATGAGCCGCGCGGCCTGCATCTGCGCGGCGGAGTCGGCGATCCAGTTCTGCACCGTCTGCTTCTCGGCGAGCAGCGACCCGTGCGACGCGCGGTACGTCGCGCGCTCGCAGAGCATGTCGAAGGCGCGCTGCGCGACGCCGAGCCAGCGCATGCAGTGATGGATCCGGCCCGGGACGAGCCGCGACTGGGCGAGCAGGAAGCCCGCCCCGCGCCCCCCGAGTAGGTTCTCGGCGGGCACGCGGACCCCCTCGTACACGATCTCCGCATGCCCGCCGAGCTGGCCGAAGCGCGCGGCGGGCTGCTCCATCGTCGGCACGTCGCGCACGATCCGCACCCCCGGCGTGTCGGCCGGCACGATCAGCATCGACGCCCGCTGATGACCGCGCGCCGCGGGATCGGTGACCGCCATGACGATGAGGAAGTCGGCGATCGAGGCGTTCGAGGAGAACCACTTGTGCCCGTCGACGACCCACTCGCCGGCGGCCACGTCCAGCACGGCGCGCGTCTGCAGCGTCGTCGGGTCGGCGCCGGCGACGCCCGGCTCGGTCATCGAGAACGCCGATCGCAGGTCGCCGGCCAGCAGCGGATGCAGCCAGCGCTCCTTCTGCTCCTGCGTGCCGGCGAGCGCGATCAGCTCGGAGTTGCCGGAGTCCGGCGGCTGGTTGCCGAACGCGCTCGGCCCGTACGGCGACGAGCCGAGGATCTCGTGCATGAGGCCGAGCTTGACCTGGCCGAAGCCCTGGCCGCCGAGCTCGGGCGGCAGGTGGGCCGCCCACAGGCCGCGCTCGCGGACCCGCTCCTGCAGCGGCGCCAGCGCCCGGTCGAGCTGCGCCTGGTCGAGGTCGAGCGTCTCCAGCGGCCAGACCTCCGCGCGGACGAAGCCCGCCATCCAGTCCAGCTGGGCCTGAAACTCGGGCTCGGTGGAGAAGTCCCATGCCATCGGCGCACGGGCAGCGTACGCGGCGCGCCCGTGCGGCGCACGCGGTTGATTAGTCTCAGGCAGCGATGCCGCCCCGCCACCTCGACCGTCTCTCCGCCGTCGACGCCGCGTTCCTGCACCAGGAGGGACCGGTCTCGCACATGCACATCGGCGCGCTCGTGCGGGCCGAGGGGCCGGCCCCGCCCTACGACGAGTTCCTGGACTCGATCCGCGCGCGCCTGCACTACGTGCCGCGCTACCGCCAGCGGCTCGTCTATCCGCCGGCGGCCACCGGCCGGCCGCTGTGGGCCGACGACGCGGACTTCAACCTCGAGTACCACGTCCGCCACACGGCGCTGCCGGCGCCGGGCAGCGACGAGCAGCTCATGAACCTCGCCGCGCGCGTGTTCTCCCAGCAGCTCGACCGCTCCAAGCCGCTGTGGGAGCTGTGGCTCGTCGAGGGGCTCGCCGGCGGCGGCTTCGCGCTGCTGTCCAAGAGCCATCACGCGATGATCGACGGCATCGCCGGCGTCGACCTCGGCACGGTCCTCTTCGACCTCGGACCCGAGGGACGCCCGCCCGAGGACGGCCTGGAGCCGTGGATGCCCGATCCCTCCCCCAGCCCGCTGGACCTGCTCGCCGCCGGCGTCGCCGGGATGACGAAGGCCTCGTTCGGCGTGGTGGCCAAGGCGCTCGGCTCGCTGCGCCGGCCCGAGCGCGCGATCGAGGACGCGAAGGTCGCGGTCGAGGGCCTCGGCGAGATCGTCTGGGCGGCCGCGAACCCGGCGCCGCCGTCACCGCTGAACGTCGAGATCGGCCCGCACCGGCGCTTTGCCGGCGTGGCCTGCGACCTGCCGGACTTCAAGGCCGTCAAGAACGCGTTCGGCGGCACGGTCAACGACGTCGTGCTGGCGGTCGTGGCGGGCGCGCTGCGCCACTGGCTGCACTCGCGCGGCGTGCGCACCCAGGGCCTCGAGCTGCGCGCGCTCGTCCCGGTCTCCGTGCGCCATCGCGATCGCGCGCAGAACGGCGTCGGCAACCGCCTGGCGGTGATGCGGGGTCCGCTGCCGGTGTACGTCGAGGACCCGGTCCAGCGGCTGGCGGTCGTCGCCGCGGCGATGGACGACCTCAAGGAGTCCAAGCAGGCCGTCGGCGCCGAGGTGCTGACGAGCATGCAGGAGTTCGCGCCGCCGACCGTCCTCGCGCAGGCCTCGCGGCTGAACTTCTCGACGATCCTCTTCAACCTGCTCGTGACCAACGTGCCGGGGCCGCAGTTTCCGCTCTACGTGCAGGGCCGCGAGATGAAGGCCGTCTTCCCGATCGCGTTCCTGCCCAAGAACCACGCGCTGGCGATCGCGATCATGTCCTACAACGGGCAGATGAACTTCGGCCTGCTCGGCGACTACGACGCGATGCCCGACCTCAACGCGTTCGGCGAGGCGATCGAGTCCTCGCTGGCCGAGCTCGTGTCGCTGGCGGCGCGCCAGGCGCGGGCCGGGGCGGGCGCGGGCGCCGGCGCCACGACGGCCGAGCGCTAGCCCCGCCGGTCGACCCGCATCGACAGGTCCGGCTTGGTCGGCGCCGGCTCGCGGTTGCCGGCCTTGTCCACCGCGACCGTGTAGAAGCGATACAGCGACCCCGGCTTGACCGTGAGCTTCAGGCTGGTCCTGCGCGTGCGCTTGATGCGCCGGTAGGCGCGGCGGTTAGCCGAGCGGTAGACCTCGTAGACGGCGACGCCGGAGGGCGTGAGGGCGCCGGGCGCGGGGTCCGCGCCGGTCCACTTGAGCGTGACCGAGCGCGCCCTGCGCACGCGGGTGCGCCCGCGCAGGGTGGACTGCGGCGCGCGGCGGTCGATCGCGCGCACCGCGTTGATCGCCGCTTCCGCGTCGAGGACCCCCCATCCCAGATCCGCGTTCCAGCCGCTGCCCGCCGGGCGGGTCGCGCTCTCCTTCAGCGCGCGGATGATGTCCGCCGCCGTGGCGTCGCCGTTGAGCTGCCGGGCCATCGCCGCGACGCCGGCGACGATCGGCGCGGCCATCGACGTCCCCTGCAGGTACGCGTAGCGCGCGTCGCCGCCGAACGTCGTGCGACAGCGGCAGCTCGAACCGGGGATCAGCAGGCTGCCGCCGGCTTCGAGCTCGGCGGGGTTGCCGGGGAAGGCGGCGAAGATGCCCGCCGGGCCGACGCCGCCCTCGAACGCCCCCGGCGCGGCCAGCGAGATCTGCGACCCGCGGCCGGCGAACGCGGCACGCCGGCCGGCGAAGTTCACGGCGGTGACCGTCAGGCCGCGCCCGGCCGCGAGGTCGCCGCCCGTGCCGGTCGGCTGCAGCAGGTTGGAAGGATAGCCCTGCTCCTCGACGGGCTGGTCGTCGGCGGCCGCCACGAGCACCGAGCCCTTGGCGTAGGCGTACTCGATCGCGTCGCGGACCGGCGGCGGCGCCGCGGGATCGTCGCTGCCGAAGCTCATGTTGATCGCGTCGGCGCCACGCTCGGCGGCCTGCACGATCGAGGCGGCGATCGAGCCGTCGCTGAGGTCGGTCTTGACGATCAGCAGCTTGCAGTCCAGGCCGGAGCCGACGCTCCCCACGGCGTTGTCGCCCGCGGCGCAGGCGAGCGAGGCGACGTGCGTGCCGTGGCCGTTCTCGTCGCTCGTGGCCGGGCCGTGGCCGGTGATGGCGTCGTTGTCGATCGACGCGGCGATCTTGCCCTGCAGGTCGGGGTGGCCGCTGTCGGCGCCGGTGTCGATGACGGCGACCGTCGCGCCGTCACCGCGGGTGACGTCCCAGGCGGCGGGCAGCCCGATGCGCGGGACCCACCAGGCGACGGTCGTGCCGGCCGGCGTGCCGGGCGCGGTCTCCGCGGCGCTCAGGGCGGGGTCGTTGGGCGTCAGGCGCAGCGCCGCGCGCCGCTCGACGTCGACGGAGCGCACGCCGGGCAGGCGGCGCAGGATCGGCGCGAGCGCCGAGAGCGCGATCCCGGCGAGAGGGCGCACGCTGACGAGGCCGATCTGCGCAACCTGCGCGCCGTCGCGGCGCAGGCCGGCCTGGCCCAGCACGGCGGCGGTCGCGGCGCGAGCGGCGGCGCTGCCCTGCGGGGCGTCGACCGTGACGAGCAGGCGGCCGGTGCGCTCGGGCGCCGCGGCGGGTGCGGCGGCGGGGGCGACGGCGACCGCGAGCGCCGCGGCGAGCAGGGCGAGGCAGGCGTGGATCAGCCGCACGGAACGCATGGTGCCGTCAACCCGTCCGGGGGTCCGTCGATGCGCCGCGCGGCGCGCGGCGCGGACCACGCGACCGGCTCAGAAGCCGAGTGCGAACTTCGCGTCCTCGCTCATCTTCTCCGGCGACCACGGCGGATCGAAGGTCATCTCGCTCCTGACGGACTCGACGCCCTCCAGCGGAGCCACGAACTCCTCGATCTGCTCGGTGATCTGCGGACCGATCGGACAGGCCGGCGTGGTCAGCGTGAAGGTGACCATCACGTTGCCGCTGTCCTGCTGGATGCCGTAGATCAGGCCGAGCTCGACGAAGTCGAGGCCAAGCTCTGGGTCGATGACGTTCGTTAGTGCTTCTTCAATTTCTTGCAGGCTTGCCATGAGGGTGATTGTATCCCGGGTGGGTCAGGTCGAGCCGGGCTTGGAGGAGCCATCGTCACCTACGAGGACAATCCGCCGACACTACGGTGCTATGGAGACGAGGATCGCTCGACGCAGTCGCGGCGGCGCCAGGCGCTCTCGCAGGCGCTGGGCGCACCCGCCGACCTCGTCGTCGATCTCACCGAGCTGGGGTTCGCGGACCCATCGCTGATGCTCGACCTCATGATGGTCGCGCGGCGCCTGCGCAAGGCCGGCCGCGAGCTGACGCTGCGCGACGCGCAGCCGGACATCTCGGTGCTCATCGAGTACGTCGGGCTGCACCGGCTGCCGGGCGTGAACATCGCGCCGGCGCCCGCGCCGGCCTGAACCCGCGGCGGGGCGGGGCGCCGCGCGGCGGACCGGCGAGCGCGCTGTCGTAGCCTTCATCTGACCATGGCGCTCCTGCTCGTCGTCCTCTTCATCGTGGTGCCGATCGCGGAGCTGTACGTGCTCTGGCAGATCGGCTCGGCGATCGGGATCCTGCCGACGATCGCGCTGCTGATCCTCGACTCCGTGCTCGGCGCGGCGCTCATGCGCTCGCAGGGCCGCGCGACGTGGATGCGCTTCAACCGCGCGCTCGCCGAGGGCCGCGTCCCCGGGCGCGAGGTGATGGACGGCGCGCTCGTGATCTTCGGCGGGGCGCTGCTGCTGACGCCCGGCTTCCTGAGCGACATCCTCGGCCTGATCCTGCTGCTGCCGCCGACGCGCGCCGTCGTCCGCACGATGCTCCTGCGGCGCTTCGCGGGACGCATCGTCGCGGGCGCCGCGAGCGGCGCGCAGGCGCGGATGGGCCGGATGTTCACCTTCGAAGCGGGCCCCCCGCCCGGCGCCCGCCCCGGCCGCCGCCGTCCGCGCGGCACCGCCGACGACGTCGTCGAGGGCACCGCCAGCGACGTGCCCCCGCGACCGCGCGAGCTGCCGTGAGCGTCGTCGCCGCCGACGAGCGCCCGCGCGCCCGCGACGACCCGGCGTTTCGCGACGCCGTCACGTTCTCCTTCGGCGACCCCGCCGCCCAGCTCTACGGCCTGGCCCGCGTCGGCATCGGCGGCGGCAGCGGCGGCGCGAGCGGCTTCGCCGTCGTCTACGCGGGCGACGCGCTCGCCGGCGCCTCGACGCAGGCGCAGGTCGCGCTCGACCCGCCCGGCGACTGGAGCGCGGTGAGCGCCGCGGGCGTGCGCTGCACGGTCGCCGAGCCGCTGGCGTCCTGGACCGTGGCCTACGAGGGCGACGACGCGGGCTTCGAGCTGCGCTTCGAGGCGATCTCGGCTCCCGCGGAGCTCGACCCCGACGGCGCGGTGGCACAGGCCGGCGGCATGGCGGGCTACGAGCAGCTCTGCGGCGTCACCGGCGAGGTCCGCCACGGCGGGCGCTCGCAGCGCGTCAACTGCCTGGGCCAGCGCGGCCACCAGTGGGGCGCGCCGGACTGGAGCCGCATCGAGCTCGCCCGGACGCTGACCGCATGGATGGGCGCCGACCGCGCGGTCACGCTGACCGCGGTGCGCCCGGCGAAGGCCAAGCACCACGACGAGGAGGCCGTCGGCGGCTTTCTCATCGACCGCGGCGAGGCGCTCGCGATCTTCGACCCGCGCCTGTCGACGACGTACGACGGCGAGTTGCGCCAGCGCCGCGCCGGGCTGGAGCTGTGGATGACCGAGGAGGGCGGCCATGCCCGCCGCGCCGCCGGCGCCGCGGTCTGTGGCACGACCGTCGACCTCGGCGAGCTGCGCCTCGACAGCGCGTTCTTTGCCTGGCGCATGGAGGGCCGGATCGGCACCGGCCGCTACGACGTGCTGCGCCGGGTGAGCGCCAACGGCGCCGGCGGCGGCCTTCTGCGACGCCGCGACCGCTGAGCGCGCCGCGGTGATCCGGGCGATCGTCAGCGACTTCGGCGGCGTGCTGACCACGCCGCTGGCCGGGTCCTTCCAGAGCTTCGCCGACCAGTCGGGCATCGACCTGGAGACGATGGGCCAGGCGCTCGCGGCGCTGCGCGAGCGCGACGGCGTGCATCCGCTGCACGAGCTCGAGTGCGGGCGCATCACCGAGACGGCGTTCGTCGAGAACCTGCGCGCGTCGCTGTGCGAGATGCTCGGCCGCGAGGTCGACCTCGCCGCGTTCGCCGAGACCCTGTGGGAGGGCCTGTTTGCCAACGAGCCGATGATCGCGTTCATGGCGACGCTGCAAGCCGAGGGCTACCGGATGGCGCTGCTGACCAACAACGTGCGCGAGTGGGAGCTGCGCTGGCGCGCCCTGGCGCCGATCGACGACATCTTCGAGCTCGTGATCGACAGCGCGTTCGTCGGCGTGCGCAAGCCCGATCCGGAGATCTACGCGCTGACCGTGACCGGGCTCGGCGTGCCGGCCGCCGAGTGCCTGTTCATCGACGACATCGAGGTCAACTGCGAGGCGGCGCGGGCGGCCGGGATGAGCGCGGTCGTGTTCGACGACACCGAGCAGGCGATCGCGGACGTGCGGGTGCTGCTCGGCGCGGCGACCGAGCCGGCGGCCTAGTGCACCCGGCCGGGTGCACTAGTTGTCGGAGCCCAGCCGGTCCCAGAGGTAGAGCTCGACGCACTCGGTGGCGAGCTCCATGCAGCGCGCGCGGGAGAGATGCGGCAGCACCGTCTCCAGCGCTTGGTCCTCGGCCACGCCGGCGTCGAACGCCTCCTCGCCGCGGAAGCCTGCCGCGATCTTCAGCGCCTCGCGGCGGTTGTCGCCGAGGCTCGGGAAGACGTTGACGAGGAACTCGCGGTTGGCGATCGGGTGGCCGACCTCCAGCGACGCGTGCCAGGCGGCGAGCATCGACAGGTCGTGCTCGTCGAGGTCCTGCACGGCCTTCGCGTAGTGCGACGCCAGCTCGTTCTCCGGAATCTCATCAACCCACGCGCGCACGAGCTCGCCGAGCAGCTGCCGGCGCGCCTCGCGGCCAACGGACTCGGCGATCACCCTGATCGCGTCCTGCGGTTCGATGAAGCACAACGGCATGGCAACTCCCTGGCCGGGGAAGTGGGACTCCAGGCAAGGTACGGGGGGTGTCGGACGGGATCGCGCGAGTTGCAACGTGTTGCCCAGGCACGGATCGGGCGCCGGGAAACCCGCAGAACTTGCGGATGGGTGTACTAGCGTTCAGGCATGCCCGTCATCGCCGCCGTCCTCCTGCTCGGGTGCCTCGGGTTCGCGCTCGTCGTCTGGCACCGGCGCGAGGGCCGGGAGCGCACAGCGGAGCTCGACGAGCTGCTCACCCGCGTGCGCGAGGAGGTGCAGTGGCGGCGGGCGGTCATCCCGCTGGCGGTGATCGCGGCGCTGGTGCTGCTCGCGACGCTCGCGCGCAACCCGAGCCGCTGGGCGCTGCTGCTCGCGGCGCTGGCCGCGCTCGCCGTCGGCGTGACGGCGTTCGTCGTCGGCGAGCGTCGCCGGCGCGCGGGCTGACCACCGGCCCCTACGCCACGACCTCCATCCCGACCCAGTCCTCCGCGCCCGCCTCGCCCGGCGACTCGACGGCGAGCACCGCCTCCAGCGCGGCGATCGCCACGGCCAGCTGGCCGAGGTCCGGCTCGCGCGTGGTCAGCAGCTGCAGCTTCATGCCGGGCAGCATGAGGATCTGCGCCCAGCGCTTCGTGCGGTTGCGCCCGAACCACTTGATGACCTCGAACGCCAAGCCGGCGATGAGCGGGATCCCGACGACGCGCGAGATCGCCAGCCAGTACCACTCCGGCGTGCCGAGCGGGGCGAACACGACGACCGCGACGATCATCACGATGAGCAGGAAGCTCGTGCCGCAGCGCGGGTGCAGGCGGCTGAAGCGCTGCGCGTGCTCGGGCGTCAGCGGTCCGCCGGCCTCGTAGCAGGTGATCGCCTTGTGCTCGGCGCCGTGGTACTCGAAGACGCGCTGCAGGTCACTTCATCCGCGAGACCGCCCACAGGTAGGCGAGGAAGATCGAGATGCGGATGAGCTTCTCGACGATGACGAAGACGACGGCGTTGGGCAGCAGGTCGCCGAGGAGGCTCGTGATGCCCACCGGCAGCAGGAAGAACAGGCCGATCGCCATCGCCAGCGCGAGGACGACCGTGCCCGCCCAGGTCCCGCCGGTGATCTCCTCCTCGCCGTCGGGCAGCTGCCGGTTGACCGAGATGCTCAGCGCCCGGAAGCCGAGCCGCAGCGACTCGCCGAGCGCGACGACGCCGCGGACGATCGGCCAGCGCAGCCAGCGATGACGCTTGAGCACCGAGACCAGCGGGAAGCTCACGACCTCGATCTCGCCCAGCGCGGGCTCGTCGCCGGCCATGCGGCGGCCGCTGGCGCGCTGCTCGGCGCTCGGCGCGCGGACCGCCACGGCCCAGGTCGAGACGCCGCGCATCATCACGCCCTCGATCACCGCCTGCCCGCCGAGGGGCGCGTCGCGCGACGCGACGAGCGGGGGTGATCCGGGAGCTGTGTCGAGCGGCCGCTCGGGGTCGGGCTGGGCGGCCGCCATCAGCTGTGGGGGTGGCGGGGTCCTACTTGGCGTCGGCGACGCGCTTGGCGGCGCGGCGCTTGAAGCGGTCGACCCGTCCACCGGTGTCGACGAGCTTCTGGCGGCCCGTGTAGAACGGGTGGCAGTTCGAGCAGATCTCGACGTGGATCTCTGACTGCGTCGAGCGCGTCATGAACTCGTTGCCGCACGTGCAGCGGACGTGGGCGGCGACGTACTCGGGATGGATGTCGGTCTTCATAGTGCGTCCAGTCTACCGAGGGTTCCCGCGCGCTCTGGACGCTCATCCGACGGGCAGCGGGCACGCCCGGCGCGCCCCGTTTCCGCGCTCCTGGGACTCCTCGACGCGGCGGTCGGCGTCGACCCGCACCACGATCTCCAGCAGCGGCAGGCAGGCCGGCGCGACGACCGGCACCGCGCGCTCCTGGCCCGCCGCGAGCTCGTCGACCTCGGCCGTGCCGGACCCCACGCGCACGCTGAACGGGCTTGCCGCCGAGCGGCCGGTGTTGCGCACGACGAGCGTGTAGACGGCGAGGCCGGGTTGCGTGAGGTCGAACGCCGCGGTCAGCGAGCCGGGGACGAGGTTCGGCCGCAGGTCGGGCTGCCGGCAGGCGCGGGTGCGCGCGTGCGTGCGCTTCGTCGTGGTCCCGTCGGCGGCGAGCCATCGGAAGTGCACGAGCGCGCGGTAGGCCGCGGGCACCGGCAGGCCCGTGACGCGCTTGGTGAAGACGAAGCCCGCGACGTTGGCGTCCGCGCGCTCCCAGACGCCGAAGCCCTCGGCCTTCAGCCGGCGCCAGTGACGCTGGCCGGTCTGCTTGCGCTCGAGCTCGAAGCGCATCTGCATGCGCGCCGCGTTCGCGCGGGCGGGCATCGACCCGACGAAGGCGGCGAGCCGCTGCGCCGGCAGCGGGCTGGTGAGGCAGGTCCCGAGGGTGGCGGCGAGCTTCGGCGGCGGCGCGCCGGCCGCGGCGTGGGCCGGGCCGGCGAGCGGGCCGGTCAGCAGGAGGAGGGCGGTGATGATGAGGACGCGAGCCATGCGTGCATAGGACAATGGCGCAGGGCGCAAGTTGCGGGCGCCGGACGCCTGTCGGCCGCCGCCCCGCCCTACCGCGATGCACGCTGAACCGCCGGCCGTCGGAGAGCCAGCGATCGATGCGCTGCCGGCCGAGGCGGCGTGGCGGTTTGACCCCGCATGGCGAGGTCAGGGTGCCACGCTCACCCGCCGGGGTCGGCACGCGGTGCGCGTTGAACGATCGCCGTGCGTCAGGGCCGGCGCCGCGTCGCCTACGCGGCGAAGGCGATGGGCTGGTCCGGGGTCACCGCGCCCGACCAGTCGAAGCGCTCGAGCTCGATCGCGCGACCCGACCGGCGCGCCTCGACGACGATCCCCCACGGCTTGGGGTGCACGACGACCTCGGCCTTCGGGTGCCGCCGGCGCAGGCGCACGATCTCGCGCATCTGCTCGGTGGTCAGCTCATGACGCTCCACGGTGTCCATAACCGTCCTATCGGACGGAGGTTGCGCCGACATGAGCGCCGAGCGCGCCAACGCCGGAAGAAGCCGGCCTCGCGCACGCGGGGCCCGGACGGCCCTCAGAGGTTCTGGTACAGCGGGCCGTCGCCGCCCTCGGGCGTCGTCAGGCGCCCGCCCTTGGCCGTGATCGCGCCGCACTGCACGCAGTTGGTGTAGTTGACGATGACGTCGACCACGCCGCCGGCCGGAGCATCCTCGGGGATCTCGTACACGCCGGCCGGGCACATCCAGGCCCACGTCTCCGCCACCTCGCGCGGCACGCGCTGGCGCACGCGGATGTGGTTCGGCGCGTCGTCGCGGGTCGCGTTGCCGGTGATGTAGACCGAGGAGAGCTTGTCGAAGGTGTACTTGCCGTCGGGCTTGGGATAGCCGTCCTTCGTGTCGCCGATGAACATCGGCTTGGCGTCATTGCGATGCCACTTGCGCCGGCCACCGGGAAAGCGGCCCTTGGTCATGATCATCAGGTTCACCAGCGGCCCGCCGCGCAGGAAGCCCTTCTGAAACGGCTGGCGCGTGTTGCGCACCTCGTAGAGCTCCTTGCCGATGAGCGAGTCGTCGACCGCGTCCTCGTACGCGTCCACCGACGCCACGTCGTCGCCGCGCTTCAGCGACGCGTAGATCGCCTCGGCCGCGAGCTTGCCCGACAGCACCGAGTGGTGCACGCCCTTCAGCGCGACCGTGTCGACCATGCCCGCCGAGTCGCCGACGAGCAGCGCGCCCGGCATCGTGAGCTTCGGCATCGACCACCAGCCGCCGGCCGGCAGCGCCTTCGCGCCCCACGACACGCGCTCGCCGCCCGCGAGGATCTCGCGCACGAGCGGGTGCAGCTTGAACTGCTGCAGCAGGTCGTGGGCGGACGTCGTCGCGTCGGCGTACTCGAGGTCGACGACGAAGCCGATCGAGACGAGGTCGTCGCCGGTCTTCTCGTCCTTCATCGGATACAGCCACGTGCCGCCGATCTGGCCGTACTTGGCGCGCAGCTTCAGCGGCCACGGGCCGATCGTGTGGATCAGGCGATCCAGCGGCTTGGGCACCCGCCAGACCTCCTTGACGCCGAGCTCCCAGACCTGAGGCTCGCGCCCCTCGGCCAGCCCGAACTCGCGGATCGCGGCGCCGGTGAGATGGCCCCAGCAGCCCTCCGCGAGCACCGTGCACTTCGCCTTGACGTCCGTGCCCGGCTCGAAGTTGCGCAGCGGCTGGCCGTCCTTGCCGCGGCCCTTGTCGCCCGACCGGACCCCCACCACCGCCCCGTCCTCGACGATGAGCTGCGTCGCCGCGGTCTCGGTCAGCACGTAGGCACCGGCCTCCTCGGCGAGGCGCTGCTGGTAGCGCGCCATCGCCGCCACCGAGATGACCTCGTTGCCGTGGTTCTTGAACGGCGGCGGCGTCGGGATCTTCACCGCCTTCGTCGCGCTCGGCACGAGGTAGACGGCCTCCCGCTCGACCGCGCCGAACGCGAAACCCTCAGAGCGCCAGTCCTCACGCGAGACGTCGGGAAAGAGCTGCTGCAACGGCCCGGGCCGCATGACCGCGCCCGACAGGTTGTGCCCGCCGCACGTCTTCGCCTTCTCGATGACCGCCACGGGCACCTCGCCCAAGGACTCGAGCAGCTCCTCGTCGTCGGCCAGCAGCTGCAGCAGCCGGTTGGCGCACGACAGCCCCGCCGTGCCGCCGCCGACGATCGCCACGCCGACCTCGATCAGCTCGTCCTCGTCGTCGAGGCCGCGCTTGATGAACTCGCCCTGCGGATCGACCGGGGGCGGGAACTGCGCCGGCGCCGGCGCGCCACCGTTGGCGGACATGCCGACGACCTAGCCCTTCTTCGCCTTCACGGCCTCGGTCAGCTTGGGCAGGATCTTGTTGAGATCGCCGACGATGCCGAGGTCGGAGTACTCGAAGATCGGGGCGTTGGAGTCCTTGTTGATCGCCACGATGTTCTCCGAGGACTGAAAGCCGACCTTGTGCTGGATCGCGCCGGAGATGCCGGCCGCGAGGTAGAGCTTCGGTGAGACCGTCTTGCCGGTCTGGCCGATCTGCGTCGAGTACGGGTACCAGCCCGCGTCGACGACCGCGCGCGTCGCGGCGACCGCGCCGCCGAGGGCGTCGGCCAGCGCCTCGCAGAGCTCGAAGCCCTCGGGCTTGCCGAGGCCGCGCCCGCCGGCGACGAGGATGTCCGCGCCCTCGATGTCGACGTCGGCGCCGCGCTGCTCGCCGCGCGTCACCATCGTCGACCGCTTCGAGGCCTCCGACAGCTCGACCGTGACGTCCTGCACCTCCGCCGCGCCGTCGCCGGCGGGCGCGATCTCGAAGGCGTTGAGGCGGCCGATGATGATCCCGCGGTCCTTGTAGCGCGAGATCGAGATCGAGGAGTCGCCGTGGATCGGGCGCTCCGCCGTCAGCGTGCCGTCCTCGACGTTGACGGCGGTCACCTCCATCGTCACGCCGGCGTTCAGGCGCGCGGCGAGGCCGGCGGCGATCTCGAAGCCGAGCAGGCCCCCGCCGAAGAGCGCGTAATCGTGGCCGCCCTCGTCCATGATCGAAGCCATGACGTCGACGACCGGCTGGGCCAGGCCCTCGGGCGCGTCCTTGGCCCTGAAGACCTTCGTCGCGCCGTAGTTGCCCAGCGAGGCCGCGAGCTCGTCGCTCACGTCGCCGATGACGACCGCGTGGGCCTCGCAGCCCAGCTCGCCGGCCAGCCGGGCGGCCTCGGAGACGCCACCGAGCGAGTTCTTGTTGAAGGCGCCCTCGTAATGCAGGGCGTAGGCCAGGATCCCGCTCACGACAACAGCTTCCTCTCGTCCAGCCACGCGACGATCTTCGCGACCGTCTCGTTGGTGTCCTCGTCCTCGATGATCTCGCCGGCGGCCTTCTTCGGGGGGGCCTTGAAGTCGCCGCAGACGACCTTCGAGCCGGCCTCGCCGACGCGGTCGGCCTCGAGGCCGACGTCGCCGATGCCGACGGCGTCCAGCGGCTTCTTCTTGGCGCCCATGATCGCCTTCAGCGAGGGGTAGCGCGGCTCGTTGATCGCGTCGCCGACGGAGATCACGGCCGGCAGCGTGATCTCGACGGTGTCGTAGCCGTACTCGGCCTGGCGCTCGCAGCGCAGCTTGCCCTCGGTGACGTCCATCTTGATGACCTGCGTCAGCGACGGCATCTTCAGGTAGTCGGCCACGACGGCGCCGATCGTGTAGCACTCGCCGTCGTCGGACTGCTGGCCGAGCAGGACGAGATCGGGCGATTCGCGCTCGAGCACCTTGGCGAGCGCGTAACCGGTGGCGACGACGTCGGAGCCGGCGAGCGCGTCGTCGCTCAGATGCACGGAGCGATCCGCGCCGAGCGAGACGGCCTTGTGCAGGGCGCGCACGGCCGTGCTCGGGCCCATCGTCACGGCGATGATCTCCTCGACCTCGACCTCACCGCCCTCCTTGACCTGCATCGCGGCCTCGATCGCGTGCGTGTCGTACGGATTGAGGTTGCGCTCACCGGAGCGGTCCATGCGCCCCGTCGACGGATTGATCCGCTTCTCGACGGCGGCGTCGGGCACCTCCTTCACCAGGACGCAGATCTTCAAAGCGAGCCTCCTTGGGGCAGACGTGGCATGGCTGCAGGGTAGCCGATTGACTGACCAGTCAATCGTGTTTCGCGCGGCGGTCGTGCGACCGTAGCCGCTACGCCGCGGCCACCGCGCCGCGGATGAACTCGATGATCGCCTCCGTGCTCGATCCGGGACCGAAGACCTCGGCCACGCCGAGCCGCTTGAGCTCGGGGATGTCGTCGCCGGGGATCGTCCCCCCGACGATGACGACGACGTCGTCGATGCCCTGCTCCTCCAGCAGCGCGACGATGCGGGGCACCAGCGTCATGTGCGCGCCCGACAGGACCGACAGGCCGACCGCCTGCGCGTCCTCCTGGATGACCGTCTCGACGATCTGCTCCGGGGTCTGGTGCAGCCCGGTGTAGATGACCTCCATGCCGGCGTCGCGCAGCGCGCGAGCGATGATCTTCGCGCCGCGGTCGTGCCCGTCGAGGCCGGGCTTGGCGACGACGACGCGGATCTTCTGGCTGGAAGGTGCAGGCTCGGTCATGGGTGCCCGCGGGCGGCGCCGATACTAATCGGCTGAGCGGGGGCGCGCCCCCCGGGGCCGCTAGTACACCCATCCGCACGTTCTGCGGATGGGTGTACTAGCCCCAGCGCTGCGCCGCCGTGACCGGCTTGCCCGTCGGCGAGAGGCACTGGCCCTTCGTGTTCTCGCCGTGCGCGCAGAAGTGGCGGATGCGCTCGCAGTTTCGCGTCTTGAAGGCGCCGTTCGTGCGGATGCGCGCCGTGTCGATCCCGGGGCCGCAGTCGATCGTGCCCTTGCCGTAGTAGGCCCACACGTAGTCGATCCCGGGCCCGCCCTTGACGACGCTGCGCCCGTGGCTGGGATACAGCCAGTCGTTGCCCGGACCCCCGTCGAGGACGTCGCGCTGCACGCTGTTGTTGCGCTTGGGGTCCCAGTCGCCCCAGAGGATGTCGTGGCCGCCCTTGCCCGACAGCCGGTCGCTGCCGTGGTGGCCGAGCAGCTCGTCGTTGAGCGGCCCGCCGGCCTTCGTGCGCGGCGTCCGGCTGTCCTCGACGACCTGCCAGAGGATGCCGCTGAGCGCGGGCCAGGAGCGCGTCGCCGGCGACCGGGAGTTCAGGCCGTCGTTGTGGGGCACCTTGTCGCCGCCGCCGGCGGCCCTGCGGTTGTTGCCCGGGCCGCAGTTGACGACGCCGCGATCGTGCTCGGCGCACAGCTCCTCGTTGGACTGCGCGTGGCCGGCGATCGGCACGGCGAGCAGCCCGGCGGCCACCGCGAGGAGGATCGCGAGGGGTGTCCGATGCGGGCGCACGATCACGAACCTACCGGCTCCTCCGCGCCGCCGTCGCACCTGGTCCGAACGACGGCAGAGCCACTAGTCGCAGTTGACCGCGTCGGGGTTGTCGAAGCAGCGATCGAGGTCGTCGATGGCGCTGCCGACGTCGTTGATCAGCGTCGTGAGCACGATCAGCCCGATGATCCCCAGGGCGATCGCCACGATCCCCAGGACCAGGCCGGCCGTGGCCATCGATTGCTTGCCGGCGGCCGGCTCTCGGTCGACCCTGCGGCGGCCGATGACGCCGAAGACGATCGCGAGGACGCCGAGGATCCACGCCAGCCAGAAGGTGAACGGGATGAGCCCGAAGACCGCCCCGATGATCCCGAGCACGAGCGCGGCGACCGCGAACCCGTTGCTGGGCACCGGGGCCGGGCCCGCCCCCGGCAGCACCACGGCCACGGCCTGCACGGGCCTGCGCTGGTCAGACCACGCCGTCCCGTCCCAGTAGCGCTGCATCCCCGGTTGCTCGGGATCGGCGTACCAGCCGGGAACCGGCGCAGACGGCGGGAGCATCGGGCGAACGTAGCACTTGCCGCGGCACCGTAATTGCAACGGCCCGCATCGCCCAATAGGGTGACGCGATGCCCGAACCGTGGGATGCACCGGCACCACCGCCGCCGGCACCGACGACGGTGGCGCCCCACTACGTTCAGGTGAAGACGAACGGGTTGGCGATCGCGGCCATGGTGCTGGGGATCGTGTGGGTCTACTGGATCGGCTCGATCCTCGCGCTGGTCTTCGGCTACATCGCCAAGAGCCAGATCGAGCAGTCCGGTGGCGCACAGTCCGGCATGGGGATGGCGATCGCCGGCATCGTGCTCGGCTGGATCGGCGTCGGGATCCTGCTGGTGTTCGTGCTGCTGGTCGCGCTCGGCTCAACGTCCTTGACGCTCGTCTGACGCGATGTCCGTGCCGCCGCCGCCGCCGGAGGGCGGGTCGCCGCCGCCGGTGCTGGTCCGCGGAGGTCAGACCAACGGCTTCGCCGTCGCGTCGCTCGTGCTGGGCATCCTCTGGATCTTCTGGATCGGCTCGATCCTCGCGCTGGTCTTCGGGTTCATCGCCAAGAGCCAGATCGACCGCTCCAACGGCGCGCAGGCCGGCAGCGGGCTCGCCATCGCGGGGATCGTCCTGGGCTGCATCGGCGTCTGCACGCTGATCCTGGTGATCTTCTTCGGCGACACCTCGTTCGAGAGCTCGTTCGACAGCTCGTCGTACTGAGCGGCGCGGAGCGGGGCGGCCAGGCTCAGAAGACCGGCGTCTCGGTGTAGGTCCCGAAGACGTCCTGCAGCGCGCGCACGATCTCGCCCTCGGTGGCGTGCGCGCGGGCACAGTCCAGCAGTGCCGGCATGAGGTTCACGTGCGCGCCGGCGGCGGCCGCGCGCAGCGCGACCAGGGTCCCCTGGACCGCGGCGCCGTCGCGCCGCGCGCGCACCGCCGCCAGCCGTCCGCGCTGCTTGCGCTCGAGCTCGGGGTCGATGCGCAGCGTCGGGATCTCCGCGTCGCCGGCATCGACGTAGTCGTTGACGCCGACGAGGATGCGCTCGCGGCTGTCGTACTCGCATTGCAGCGCGAACGCGGCGTCGGCGATCTCGCGCTGGGGGAAGTTCTGCTTGACGGCCTCGACCATGCCGCCGAGCTCGTCGATGCGGCTGAAGTAGTCGTAGGCCTCGCGCTCGAGCCGGTCGGTGAGCGCCTCGACGAAGTACGCCCCGCCGAGCGGGTCGATCGTGTTCGTCACCCCGGTCTCGTGGGCGATGATCTGCTGCGTGCGCAGCGCGACCCGCGCGGCCGCCTCGGTCGGCAGCGCCAGCGCCTCGTCGTAGGAGTTCGTGTGCAGCGACTGGGTGCCGCCGAGCACCCCGGCGAGCGCCTCGATCGCGGTGCGGACGATGTTGTTCAGCGGCTGCTGAGCGGTCAGCGAGACGCCGGCCGTCTGCGTGTGGAAACGCATCCGCCAGGAGCGCGGGTCCTGCGCGCCGAAGCGCTCGCGCAGCTCGCGCGCCCAGATGCGGCGGGCCGCGCGGTACTTGGCGATCTCCTCGAAGAAGTCGACCTGCGCGTTGAAGAAGAAGCTCAGGCGCGGCGCGAAGTCGTCGACGTCGAGGCCGCGCTCGATCGCCTGCTCGACGTAGGTCAGGCCGTCCTTGATCGTGAAGGCGAGCTCCTGGGCGGCGGTCGAGCCGGCCTCGCGGATGTGGTAGCCCGAGACGCTGATCGGATGCCAGCGCGGCATCTGCGCGGTGCACCACTCGATCATGTCGCCGCACAGGCGCATCGCCGGGTCGACCGGGAAGCACCACTCCTTCTGGGCGATGTACTCCTTGAGGATGTCGGCCTGGATCGTCCCGCGCAGGCGCTCGGCGGGGATCCCGCGCGCCTCGGCGGCCGCGACATAGAAGGCCAGCATCACGACGGCCGGCGCGTTGATCGTCATGGAGACCGAGATCTCGCCGAGGTCGATGCCGTCGAAGAGCGTCGCCATGTCGTCGACCGTGTCGACGGCGACCCCCTCGCGGCCGACCTCGCCCAGCGCCCGCGGGTGGTCGGAGTCGTAGCCCATCAGGCTCGGCATGTCGAAGGCCGTGCTGAGCCCGTCCTGGCCGTGAGCGAGCAGGTAGCGGAAGCGCTCGTTGGTCTCCTCGGCGGTGCCGAAGCCCGCGAACTGGCGCATCGTCCACAGGCGGCCGCGATACATCGACGGGTAGACGCCGCGCGTGTAGGGATAGACGCCGGGGTGGCCGGGGTCGCGGGGCGCGTCGTCAGCGGTGTACAGCGGCTTGACCGGCGTGCCGCTCAGCGTCGTGAAGGCGACCGGGCGCTCCGGGGCGAGGCCGTAGGCCGCGCGCCATTGCTCGGCGGTGGTGGGGCGGTGGTGCGTGGTAGCCATAGTGTCTGTTGCCAGATAGTCGGAAGGTCGCGCTTCTTCCCCCAAGCGTAGCCGATCGCGGCGGACGGATCCACCGCGGCGACCGCACGCCGCCGCCGGCCTCGGCATGAGCGCGACGGTCACCTGCCCGAATGCGCCACCCTGGGGGTGAGCCGGCCGCATGCAAGGCACACGGTGTCCGGCCGCGAATCCGACGGGTCCAACGAAGGAGCAGCGATGAAGAGCAGACCATCGACGGCGCTCGTGGTGGCTGTGGTGCTCGCCGCCACCGGCCTCGCCGCCTGCGGAAAAGACGACGAGGGCATCTCGGACGCGCCGCCGCCCGCGGCGACGCAGACCGAGACGACGGCCGGCGGCGACCAGAACGCGACCACGACGCGCGGCAGGACCGCGACCACCGGCGCCAGCAGGACCGCGACGACGGCCGGGGGCGGCAAGCCCGCGACGACGGCCGGGGGCGGCAAGCCCGCGACGACGGGCGGCGGCGCGACCGTCGAAGTCGCCGCCGACCCGGACGAGAAGCTCGCGTTCGAGCAGGACTCGCTCACCGCGAAGGCCGGCTCGGTGACGTTCGCGTTCACCAACGACGCCGCGACGCCGCACGACTTCAAGATCGAGAAGGGCGGCAAGGACGTCGACGGCACCCAGGTCATCTCGCAGGACGAGGCGGAGTTCACGGTCGATCTCGAGGCCGGCACGTACACGTACTACTGCTCGGTCGGCACGCACCGCAGCAAGGGCATGGAGGGTGAGCTGAAGGTCGAGTAGCGCGCTGCTGTGGCGGCCGGCGCTCGCCGGCCGCCGCCCCGCGCTCGCCTACGGCAGCTCGACGTGCGCGATCTCGATCCGCGCCGGCCCGACGTCCTGGCCGAGCTCGATCTGCTGCGCCGTGACCTCGACCGCGCCGAACTCGATCCCGCGCGTGAAGGTGGCGCTGATGAGGTCGACGATGAACTGGGCGTCCTCCTCGGTCTCGAGGCCGAGCCGCTCGACGATGCGCATCATGCGGTCCTCGGGGAAGAGTCGCGCGAGCTCCTTGGTGATGTCCTCGCGAACGTCGCCGCGCTCGGGTTCGGGTGCCGGCTCCGGCGCGGGCGGGAGATCGGGTTCGTCGCTCACTGGCGTAGCATCCCACCCCATCGCATGGGGGACATCGGGAGGCCCATCCGGATCACGCAACGGCCGGCGCCCGTGACCGCGCCGCCGCCGGAGCCCCGGCCTGCCCCGGCCCCGCCGAAGCCGCCGTCGGACGACACGTGAGCATCGAGCCGGTCGAGCTGCCGCTCGTCGGGTTTCGCCGCTGGGGCGTGCGGCGGGGCGGGCTGTACTCGGGCATCTTCGTGGCCGGTCGCTTCGTGCCGACGCCGGCGCGCACGATGGTCGCGCCGCGCGTCAAGCCGATGCCCTGGCCGGCGGACGAGGCCCGCATCGCGGTCGCCAAGTGCTGGGCGCTGCGCGGTCACGCGGCGCCCTTCCCCGCGTGCAACTGCGGGATCTCGGCGTACTACGAGCTCGCCGAGGAACCCGACCTGCCGGCTCCGGACGCGGTCTGGGGAGCGATCGTCGGGTGGGGGCGGGTCGTCGAGTGCGAGACCGGCTTTCGCGCGCAGTACGCGCGCCCGATCGGGCTGCTGGACGCCTACAACCCGCTGGACTTCGCGCGGCCCCTCAAGCGCGCCCGCGACGCCGCCGCGGCCTACGAGATCCCGCTGCTGCCGCGCGACGAGCTCGTCGCCTACGCGGGCTGGCACGGGGAGCTGCACGAGGCGGCCTGAACCCGCCGCGCGCGGCCGCCGCTACTCGAAGTCGCCGGCCTCCTGGCGCAGCGTGCGCAGCAGCTCGGTCACGCGCTCCTGCTCGGTCTCGTCGAGCGCGGCGAGGCCGAAGCTGTCGGCGTTGAGCAGGTCGGTCGCGCGCAGCGCCACCTCGCGGCCGTCCTGCGTGATCTCCGCGAGCGTCGTGCGGCGGTCGGACTCGTGGGCCATGCGGCGCACGAGGCCATCGGCCTCGAGCTTGTCGATGATGTTCGTGACGCTCGTGCGGTGCACCTGCAGGCGCTCGCCGATCTTGCCCAGCGGCAGCGTGCCCTCGCGCGTGAAGGACAGCAGCATGAGCGCCTCGTAGCGCGGAAACGTCAGCCCCAGCGGGCCGAGCAGCTCGTTGAGCCGGGCCAGCAGGATCTGCTGGGCGCGCATGATCGACGTGATCGCGGCCATCGGGCGGGCCGGCTCGCCCCCCCAGCGCTCGGTCCAGTGCCGGCGCGCCTCGGCGATCGGGTCGATGTTGAGCGGTTTGGTGGTCACGGTGCGCCGCAGCCTATTGCGCGGCGCCGATGGCGCGGTGCTAGTCGAGCTCACCGCAGGCCACGCGCGAACCGCTGTCGCCCGTGTCGCGCGTCTCCTGGTCGGGGCCGTCGGCCGCGTAGCGCGCGGGGATGTTGGCGAAGTTGTCGGGACCGGCGTGGACCATGACCGCGCTGCCGTCCGCATCGCGCAGGTCGGCGAGCGTGAAGCGGTCGGTGGTCAGGCGCAGCGTGGCCGTGCCGTTGCCCTTGACCAGCAGCGAGGACATGTCGCCGGCGTGCGCGCCGTGGATCTGGTCGGCCGGCTTGAGGTGACCCATCGCGGACTTGAAGTCCGGTCCGACGCAGCTGCCCACGGCATGGACGTGAAAGCCATGGAAGCCGGGCTGCAGCCGGCTCACGGCGACCCGGACGTCGACCGGCGTCCGCGCGCCGGCCTGCCGCAGCGTGACCGTGCCGACGGCGGCGCCGGTGGCGTTCTTCAGCGTGACGGTGACCTGCTTGGGGGCGGGCCGCTTGGCGAACACGATGGTTCCCAGCGCGGCGGAGGCGGTGACGGCACAGACGGCGGCGAGCAGGATTCGGAGGCGCATGGCTCGCTCCGTACCCGCCGGCGAGCGGGCTGACGCGCCGGGCTGGGCGCGCGGCCGCCGATCGGCCGGCCGGCCGGCGCGCTCGCCGGCCCGGGGCGCGGGTTACTCGCGCGCGGCCTCGCCGAGCAGCGCGCGGGCGATGACGAGCCGCTGGATCTCGGAGGTGCCCTCGTAGATCTCGGTCACCTTCGCGTCGCGGTAGTAGCGCTCGGCGGGCAGCTCGCGGGTGTAGCCGTAGCCGCCCAGGACCTGGATCGCCTCCCCCGTCACGCGCCGCGCGACCGACGAGGCGAACAGCTTGGCCTGTGCGCCCTCGACGGTATGCGGGCGATCGGCGTCCTTCAGCCGCGCGGCGCGCCAGGTCAGCGCGCGCGCCGCCTCGATCTCGGTCTGCATGTCGGCGAGCTTCTGCTGGATCGCCTGGTGGGCGCCGATCGGCTTGCCGAACGTGCGCCGCTCCTTGGCGTGCTTGACGGCGAGGTCGAGCGCGGCCTGGGCGATGCCGGTGGCCTGCGCCGCGATGCCGATCCGGCCGCCGTCGAGCGTCGCGAGCGCGATCCGCAGGCCGGCGCCGGGCAGGCCGAGCCGCTCCGCGGGCGTCTCGTCGAACTGCAGGTCGGCGGTGCTCGAGGAGTTCAGGCCGAGCTTGTCGGTCTCGCGCACGGGCTTGAAGCCGTGCGCGCCGCGGCGCACGATGAACGCGCTCGGGCGGTCGGGGTCCTTGGCGAACACGATGAACACGTGCGCGACCGAGCCGTTGGTGACCCACTGCTTCGTGCCGGTGAGGTTGCCGTTGTCCGAACGGGTGGCGAGCGCGGAGGGATCGGAGCCGGCGTTTGACTCCGTCAGCGCGAAGGCCGCGAGCTCGTGGCCCTGGGCCAGCGGCGGGACGAGGCGCTCGATCTGCTGGCGGGTGCCGCGGGCGATGATCGGCAGCGTGCCGGCACCGGTGTGCACGGCGAGGGTCACGCCGAGGCCGGCGTCGCCGCGCGAGAGCTCCTCGATGACGAGCGCGTAGGTCAGGTAGTCCGCGCCGGCGCCGCCCAGGCTCTGCGGCACGCAGACCCCCATCAGGCCGAGCTCGCCGAGCTGCTGGACGACCTCCTTGGGAAAGCGATGCTCCTTGTCCCACTGCATCGCCTGCGGCGCGACGACCTCGTCGGCGAAGCGCGCGGCAAGCGCACGGATGTCCTTCTGGTCGTCGGTCAGGCCATGGGTGTTCATCGCCACTCGAAGGTCCCGCACATGCGCATCATCTGTCGCAAACCTATGTGATCGGCAGCCCGATCAGCGGCGCGGTACGCGGCGTTGCGCCGGGCTCGCGACCGCGCGGCGCGCCGGCGCTCCCGGGCGGCGCGGCGGCGCGACCGGCACGGCCGCCGACCGGCGCACGGCCGCGTGCCCCGCTCCCCCGGCCGCCGCCGCCGCGAGCGCGGCCGCCGCGACCTTCAGGCGGCGATGCAGGCGGTCGAAGCGCAGGATCTCCCAGCCCGCCTCGCGGGCGACGCGCGCCAGCGTGCTGTCCGGGTTGACGGCGACCGGGTGGCCGACCGCGCGCAGCATCGGCAGGTCGGACTCCGAGTCGGAGTACGCGAAGCACTCGTCCAGGTCGAAGCCCTCGCGATCGGCGAGCTCGCGGATCGCCTGCGCCTTGCCCTCGCGGTAGGTGAACAGGCCGCCCTCGCGCCCGGTGTAGACGCCGTCGCGCACCTCCGCACGCGAGCCGACGCCGCCGTCGAAGCTCAGCACGAGCGACAGCAGGCTCGCCATCTCCTGCGAGGCGGCCGTGCAGATGTAGATCGGCCGGCCGGCGTCCTGGTGCTCGTAGGCGACCGCCAGCATCTGCGGATACAGGCGCGGCAGGACGCCCGCCAGCACGCGCGGCGCCATCCGGCGCAGGTCGCGCTGCCTGACGCCGGTGAGGTACGTGCCCATCCGCGCGCGGACCTTCGCGGTGCCCGCGTCCGTCGAGCCCCAGAGGCGGAACTTCAGGGCGCCGACGAGGTCACCGGCGAGCCGCCGGCGGTCGATCATGCCCTGCGCGTAGGCGGCGCGGACGAAGTACCAGCCCGACGAGCCCGCCATGAGCGTGCGGTCGAGGTCGAAGAACGCCGCGCCGCGCGCGGGACCCTCGCCGTCGCCGTCGCCGTCGGGCGAGCTCAGCGGGCTCAGACCTCGACCTTCAGGATGATCGCGTCGCCCTGCCCGCCGCCCGAGCAGATCGCCGCGCAGCCCAGGCCGCCGCCGCGCAGGCGCAGTTCGTGCACGAGCGTCCCGATGATCCGTGCGCCGGACGCGCCGATCGGGTGGCCGAGCGCGACGGCGCCGCCGTTGACGTTGACCTTCTCCTCGTCGATGCCGAGCATCCGCATCGAGTTCAGCGTCACCGAGGCGAAGGCCTCGTTGATCTCCCAGAGGTCGATCTCGTCCGCGCTCAGGCCGGCCTTCTCAAGCGCGACCTTCGCCGCGTTGGCGGGGGTGCGCGCGAGGTAGGCGAAGTCCTCGGCGGTCTGCGCCTGGGCGATGATCGTGGCGAGGATCGCCCTGCCGTTGGCGGTCGCCCACTCGTCGGAGGCGACGACGATCGCGCCGGCGCCATCGTTGACCCCGGGCGAGTTGCCGGCGGTGTGCGAGCCCTCCCGGCTGACCAGGCCGGGCAGCTTGGCCAGCGTCTCCAGCGTGCTGCCGCGGCGCGGCGCCTCGTCGACCTCGACGACCGTGTCGCCCTTGCGGCCCTTGACGGTCACGGCGACGATCTCCTCCAGCAGGCGGCCGTTGTCGGTCGCCTCGATCGCGCGCTCGTGGCTGCGCAGCGCCCAGCGGTCGAGGTCCGGGCGGCTGATCTCGAGCTCGTCGCCGATCTCCGTTGCCTCGTCGAACATCTGGCGCCCGGAGAACGGGTTCGTCAGCCCGTCGTGGACCATCGCGTCCAGCGCCTTGGCGTCGCCCATGCGAAAGCCGAAGCGGGCCTTGGGCAGCATGTACGGCGCGCACGACATCGACTCCATGCCGCCGCCGACGCCGACCTCGACGTCGCCCGCGCGGATCTGCGCGTCGAGGATGCCGACCGCGCGCACGCTCGAGGCGCACACCTTGTTGATCGTCTCCGAGGAGACCTCCTTGGGGATGCCGGCCTTGATCTGCGCCTGGCGCGACGGGATCTGCCCCTGCCCCGCCTGCACGACCTGACCCATGATCACGTGCCCCACCTGGTCGCCGCCGATGTCCGCGCGCTCCAGGGCGGCCTTGATCGCGATGCCGCCGAGCTCGGTGGCGTCGAGTGTGGACAGACCGCCGCCCATCTTCCCGATCGGGGTGCGGGCGGAGCCGAGGATGACGGTCTTGGGCATGGAGACTCTCTTCCGATCGCCGAACTTGAGGAATGCGGGCAATTCTAGTCACGCGCGATCCACGCTCGCAGGAGTTGAACCCACCGCGTACGATCGCTCGGTGGCGACCCGCCGCTCGACGATCGCGCTCGCGCTGGCCCTCGCGGCCTGCTACGCGGCCGTGGCCGCGCCGGCGCCGGCCAAGGCCCCGACGCACGCCGTGCTCGAGGACCCAACGCAGCTTGCGCAGGCAGCGGCGGGCGAGCGGATCGCGCTCATGTGGACGCTGGACACGCCGGCGCGACTGCGCACCCCGCCCGGCGCCGACAGCGCGGTTCCACACGACTTCGGGGTCTACGTGCGCGCGCACGGCGCCGCCGGGACCGCGCCGCTGACCGTCGCCGGCAGACCGGCGGCCACGCACGCCCGCGGCTACCCGCGCGGGCGCTACGTCGCCGCGCTGACCGTGCCGCCGGGCGGGGTGTCGGCGATCGAGATCGGCGTGCGCGGCACGTACGGGACCGGGCCGTCGGCGATCCGCACGGAGGATCCGATCGCGATCGGCAACGATCCGATCGCGGACGTTCCCGCCGGCGCGCACGTCGGCGGCGACAGCGGACCCGGCGTCCCCTGGGGCGTCTTCGCCGCCGCGCTCGGAGGGCTCGGGCTGCTGCTGGGCGCCGGGCGAGGGCTGAGCGCCCGTCGTGCCGTGACGTAGCCTGCACGGCGTGATCGTCGAGACCAGCACCGAGCTGCCGCAGGACACCGACGCCGACACCGTCGTCATCGGCGTGCTGGACGGCGAGAAGATCCACCACGACACCGACGGGATCCTCAACGGGCTCGTCACGGCGGGCGAGGCGAAGGCCAGCCACCGCCATCTCGCCGTCACCCACGCCGGCGGGAAGCGCTGGGTGCTGGTCGGGCTGGGCCAGCGCTCCGAGCTCGATCCGGAGAAGGTGCGCGTCGCGGCCGCGTCGGCGCTCGGGCGCGCCCGCGAGGCGGGCGCCCGGCGCCTGTGCTGGGAGGTCCCGCACAAGGTCGGCAGCGAGATCGCGGCCGCGATCGTCGAGGGCACGATGCTCACCGGCTACCGCTTCAACCGCTTCAAGAGCAAGCCGGCCGAGGACAACGGCGGCCTCGACGCGCTGATCATCAGCGCCCACGACGACCTGTCGGGCGTCGTCGCCGAGGCGGAGATCGTCGCGCGGGCCGTCAACGCCGCGCGGACCCTGCAGAACACCCCGGCCAACGTGATGACCCCGACCGCTGTGGCCGACGCCGCGCGCGTGCTCGGCGAGCTCGATGGGGTCAGCGTGGAGGTCGAGGGCCGCGAGGGCCTGGAGCGGCTCGGCATGGGCTCGTTCGCGTGCGTCGCGCAGGGCTCGCCCGAGGAGCCCGCGCTCATCACCCTCACCTACGACGGGCCGGACGCGCAGGGGCCGGTGCTCGGGCTCGTCGGCAAGGCCGTCACCTTCGACACCGGCGGGATCTCGATCAAGAGCGCCAACAAGATGTCCGACATGAAGTTCGACATGTCGGGCGGCGCGGCGGTGCTCGGCGCGATCGAGGCGATCGCCGAGCTGCGGCTGCCGGTCCGGGTCGTGGCGGTCGTCGGCGCGACGGAGAACATGCCGGACGGCCATGCCGTCAAGCCCGGCGACGTCGTCACCGCGGCCAACGGCACGACGATCGAGATCATCAACACCGACGCCGAGGGCCGCCTGGTGCTCGCCGACTGCCTGACGCACGCCGTCAACCAGGGCGCGGAGCGGCTCGTCGACATCGCGACGCTGACGGGCTCGATCATCACCGCGCTGGGCAACACCCACGCCGGCCTGTTCGCCTCCGACGACGACTGGGCGGCACAGGTCGGCGCGGCGGGGACGGCGACCGGCGAGACCGTCTGGCGCCTGCCGCTGCACGCCGACTACGCCAAGGTGCTCGACAGCGACACCGCCGACGTGATGAACGTCAACGAGGCGCGCAAGGCCGGCTCGAGCGTCGCCGCGATGTTCCTGCAGCGCTTCACCGCCGACGTGCCGTGGGCCCACCTGGACATCGCCGGGACCGCCTGGGGCGCCGGCAAGCCGTACGCGAGCAAGGGCGGCTCGGGCTGGGGCGTGCGCCTGTTCGTCGAGCTGGCCCGCTCGCTGGCGCGCTGACGCACGGTCTGGGCTCGGAGCAGAGGCTTCGGCGATGACGCGCACTGCCCCGACTCGCGTCGCGTGATCCAGAGATCTCTCGTCCCGCGTCCGGACCGTCGGCAATTATGCGTCGGTGTAGCCCAGACCGCCCCCCCCCAACAACCGAGGCGGACGGGCAAGACAAGCCCGTCTAATGACGAGGAGCGAACAGCAGCCTAGGCACCTGCAACGTTCGCACCCCGCTCGGACGGATCCCGCGATCAGGAGATCTGCGATGAGCACCGGCGACGATGAGGACGAGGAGCTCACCCTCCACCCGAAGCGCCTGGCGAACCCCAACGCCAAGTGCCCGAGGCATCCGAAGAAGGAATGGCGTCCGCTGGTCGAGCGAGCGTGGGCGGCAGGGTGGTGGTGCGAGATGCGCGACCACTACATACGATGCTGGCCGAAGGATCGCTCGGTACAGGCGGTGTCGATTCCAAGCACGCCCAGCAGCAGTCGCGCTCTCATCAACTACACCAAGAAGATGGAGCGCGCAGGCCTGCCGAAGTCCTAGGCCGAAACGGCTTCAGTCAGCTTCTCCAGGACGAACTTCATCGACGTTTCGCCGGAGATGATGTCGTTGACACGCTCGATCACGTGATCGACCTCGGCCAGGCTCTCCGCCTCGGTCGTGAAGTCGAGCAGGATCTCCGCCGGCTCCGGAACGTAGCCGATCGCGGCGCCATCGACGCAGCTCCTCGCATACGTCTCCACAGCCTCGAGGATGCCCTCCGCGAGCGTCGCCAGATCATCATCCGATCTCGGCTCGACCAGACGCAAGCGCAACCGGACGTCGTATTCCCGGGTCCCCCCGTTGCGCCGCTGCTCCGCCATGTGCGGTCTCCTCTTGATCGACCAACTTCTTCTCACCGCTGAAGTGCGAGGCGCGTCGATGGACTTCCTCACGCTCCGTGCCAGTTGCCCAATCTACGCGCATGCGTCGACGAACGACAACTTGCGACGAATCGTTGCAAGGCTCGGGCCGAGCGTTCCTCGATGGCACCCACCCCGCTCATCGACCGTCCGTCCACGAACATCCTCACGTCGGTACACGGTCGTCCACCCTGACTCATGTCATGGATGCTTGCAGCTGCATCCCCTCTTCCCTGTGACTGATGTCACGTAGGGGGACCCGGAGCGCCTCGAGCTCCGGCAAAGATCGACGAATTCGCTGTCTCCGAGGCTGCTACTGCCCGAACCCCATCTCGCTCCGATCTGAGACAAGCTTCAGGGCGCGGTCTCCGCGACCTCGACGAGGCCGCCGATCCGCTGCGGGCGCGGCGCGTTCGCGCCAGCGCGGCGTCGCGGCCGGGTGACGACGCCGGTGCGCAGCAGCAGCCCGGTGCTCACGAGCGCCGCGACGAGGGCGGCCGCGCCGCTGACGGCGAAGACGATCCGCGCGTCGCTGTGCGAGGCGATCAGCGCGCCGCCCACGAAGGCGCCGCACAGCGCCATCGCGTCGAGCGAGTCCTTCAGGCCGAAGACGCGGCCGAGCACCGCCTGCGGAGCGAGGCGGGCGATCAGCTGGTGCTCGGAGGACATGAAGGCGCCCGCGAAGATCCCGGTCACGAGGAACGTGACGGCGGCGACGGCGACGGACGGCGCGAAGGCGCTGGCCAGCAGCGCGAGCCCGCCGCCGGCGAGCGCGACGAGCATGGCCCAGCCGTTCGCGCGGCCGCGCAGCGCGCCGATCGTGGAGCCGATGCCGAACGCGCAGACGAGCAGGGCGAAGCCGGCGCCGCCGGTCTCGAGCTCCTGGCGGGCGAGCAGCGGCTCGGCGACGTTCATCATCGAGAAGGCGAGCGTGGTGGCGGCGCCGGCGCCGACGACGACGGCCAGGCCCGGCACGCGGCGGACGGTGCTCAGGCCGGCGCGGACGCCGTGGCCGGCGCCGTCGCCGTCCACGACGGCCGCCGCGGGGGAGGCCGTCCGCGCCGGGCCGTCGATCGCCAGGCGGCTCAGCACGATCGCCGACAGCAGGAAGGTCGCGGCGTTGACGAGCAGCAGGTCCGCGGAGGACATGACGACGAGCAGGCCGGCGCCGAGGCCGGGGCCGATCATGCCCGCGGCCGACCAGCTCGCGACGAGCGCGGCCATCGCGCGGTCGGCATGCTCGCCGGCGAGGCCGGGCAGCGCGGACTTCGCGGCGGGCTGGTAGAGCGCGCCGCCGACGCCGGCGACGAGCGCGAGGCCGACGAGCGCCGGCAGGGAGCCGGCGAACGCCAGCGCGACGAACGCCGCGCAGCGCAGGAGGTCGGCGGTGACGACGAGCGTGCGGCGCCGGTGGCGGTCGGCGAGGGCGCCGAACAGCGGCCCGAGCGCGATCGCCGGGATGAACTCGGCGAGCAGGACGGCGCTGACCGCCCAGGCCGAGCGGGTCATGTCGTAGGCCAGCAGCAGCAGCGCGATGTAGCCGATCGCGTTGCCGATCGAGGACTGAAACGATGCCGCCAGGAAGGGCCGCACGCCACCGGGTGTCTTGAGCAGCTCTCGCACGTTGGTCCATCGGTCGGCGCGACCGGTCTGGACCTATAGCGGACGGTGGAGGGGGTGGCCGGATGTGGACGCCGCGGGCCGCTGGCACCCCGCTCGCGCGCGCCCGCGGGGTCGGCGACCACATCGCGGCTTGCGATCGGTGCGACCGCGCCGGTACGGTCCTTGCGTGCCGCTCACGGACAAGCTGCGGGGACGCTCGCCGGCCGAGAAGCGCGACGAGCGCGAGGAGCTCGGCTTCGTCCGCCAGCCCGCGGTGCGCTGGCTGAGCCCGGGCCTGCTCGCGAAGTCCGGCGTCGAGGTCCTCGTGTCGGGGACGTTCGGCAAGTTCGCCGACAAGCGCGAGATCCAGCGTGAGCCGCAGCTCGGCCTGGACTACAGCGAGGAGACCGGCGACCTGTGGATCGACTACCTGTCGGACACCGGCGACGGCTGGGAGGCGACGTACACGATGGCCTGGCTGCTGGCGCAGGAGAGCCTGGCCTTCGAGGAGCAGGCCCTGCCGCGGGGCCGGATCCTGCTGCTCGGCGGCGATCAGGTCTACCCCACCGCCGAGCCGATCGCCTACGAGGACCGCTTCATCGGCCCGTTCGCCGCCGCGCGGCCGAAGTCCGAGGCCGTCGACAAGCCCCACCTCTACGCGATTCCCGGCAACCACGACTGGTACGACGGGCTGGCGAGCTTCCTGCGCGTCTTCTGCGCGCGCGAGGGGCGCGTCGGCGAGTGGCGCACCCGCCAGCGGCGCAGCTACTTCGCGCTGAAGCTGCCCAACGACTGGTGGGTCTGGGCGATCGACATCCAGCTCGACACGTACATCGACGACGTCCAGCTGGACTACTTCCTCACCCAGCCGATCGAGGAGGGCGACAAGATCGTCCTGATGACGGCCAAGCCCGCCTGGATCAAGGCGGTGCCCGGCCGCGTCGAGCCGGAGTCGTGGCGCTACCTGTCCTACTTCGAGGAGCGCGTCGTGCGGGCGTGCGGCGCGCACCTGGCGGTGACGATCACCGGCGACATCCACCACTACGCCCGCTACGAGCCGCGCGACGCACCCGACGAGCCGACCCGCGTCACGGCCGGTGGCGGCGGCGCCTACCTGTCGGGCACGCACACGCTGTATCCCGAGCTGCAGGTGCGCTCGCTGGACCACGACGCGGCCGAGACCGTGACCTACGACCGCGCGCAGGTCTATCCGCGCGAAGCGGACTCGCGGCGGCTGAGCCGGGGGGTCCTCAAGCTCGCGCGCCTGAACCCGTCGTTCGCCGGGATGCTCGGCGGGCTGTACGTCCTGCTCGGGATGGCGATGCTCGGCGCCCTGAACGCCGGCGCGGACGGGCTGTTCGCGGCCGCCACCGCCGAGGACTTCAGCGGCTTCCTGGCCGGCGCGACCGGCGGGATGAGCCTCGTCGTGGTCGTGCTGCTGTTCGCGGGGATATTGGCCGCCGTCGACATCTCGCCCGGGCCGCTCGAGCCGAGGGTGAGCGTGGTGCGCGCGACGAAGGCCGCCAAGCTCGCCGTCGCCTTCCTGCACACGGCGGTCCACGTGCTGATCGCGACGCTGGCGCTGTGGCTCGTCGTCGAGCTCGTCGGCGACCATCCGCTGGTCATCTGGCTGCTCGGCCTCGCGGCGATGTTCGCCGCCGGCGCCGTGCTCGGCGCAACCGTCTGGGGCGTCTTCATGCTGCTCGTGCACCGGCTGCGCGGCCTGAAGGCCCAGAAGGTGGCCAACGAGATCTTCACCGGGCAGTCGATCGCCGACTACAAGAACCTCGTGCGGATGTGCTTCGCCGCCGACGGCAGCCTGACGCTGTATCCGCTCGGCTGCGACCGCGTCGGCCGGCGCTGGGACTACACGCCCGAGCAGGCGCCCGCACCGAAGTTCAGCCCGCGCGGGCCGCGGCCCACGGTGCACCCGATCGATCGCCCGCTCGTGTTCGACCGCACCGGCCGCCGCAGCGGCTGACCGCAGCGCCCGCGATCATGGGGGGCGTGCGTCGCGCGCTCGCGCTCTGGCTCGTCCTGTTCGCGGCCTACGCCGCGACGATCGGCCTGCCCGCGTTCGGTGACGCGCAGTTCGGCGGCGACGAGCCGCACTACCTGCTCACCGCCGAGTCGATCGTCTCCGACCGCGACCTCGACCTGCGCGACGAGTACACCACGCTCGCCTACCGCGACTGGTACCCGTACGTGCTCGAGCGTCACGGCCGGCTGCACAAGGGGCAGGCCAACGAGCCGACGGGAGCGGGCTTCGCGCTGCTCGTCGCGCCGGCCTACGCGATCGGCGGCCCGCTCGCGGTCCAGCTGCTGCTGGCGGCGATCGCGGCGCTGGCCTTCGTGCTCGCGGCGGCGCTGGCGCGGCGCGTCGTGCCCGAGCCGTGGGCGAGCGCGGCGGCGCTGGCCTGCGGCCTGTCGCCACCGGCGCTCGCCGCCTCGACGACCGTCTCGCCCGAGCTGGCGGCGGGCGCCCTGCTCGCGGCGGCGGCGGTGCTGGCGCTGAAGGTGCGCGAGCTGCCGCGGATCCGCTGGGTCGCCGGCGCCGCGCTGGCGCTCGGCGCGCTGCCCTGGCTCGGCCTGCAGTTCACGATCGCCGGCCTCGTGGTCGCGCTGGCGATGCTGCGCTGGCTGCGCCGGCGCGCGCGCGGCTTCGCGCTGCTCGTCGAGGTCGAGGTGATCCTCTTCTCGCTCGTCATGTTCGTGACGGTCAACGACCAGCTCTTCGGCGGCTTCACGCCCGCCGCGGCGGCGCTGCCCGGCGACCGGCTCGACGCGCTCGGGGCCGCCGACCTGCTCGACCGCGCGCCGCGCCTCGCGGGCCTGTGGCTCGATCGCGACTACGGCGTGCTGCGCTGGGCGCCGCTCGTCGCGCTGGCCTTCTACGCGCTGTGGCTGCTGTGGCGCTCGCACCGCGACCACATCGCGCGGATCCTGCCCGAGCGCGGGCTCGTCGAGGTCGCCGCGCTGCTGTGCGCGCTCGTCTGCACCGCGCAGGTGCTCGTCGCCACGTTCGTCGCGCCGACGATGTTCGGCTCCTTCTTCCCCGGGCGCTACCTGCTCGCCGCGCTGCCGGTGGCCGTCGCGCTCGTGGCGTGGGGGATGCGCCAGGCGCCGCGGACGGGGGCGGCGCTCGTCGCGGTCACGCTCGTCACGAGCGTGTGGTGGTACGCCGAGCTGCGCCTCGGCGGCGGCGCGATCATCGGGGCGGCCGGGCCGGGCTCGCGTGCGCCGCTCGGGCCGCTCGACGCGGCGCTGCCGCGCTTCGGCACCGATTCGGCGGGCGCGACGGTCGCGCTCGCCGCGGTGAGCGCCGCCGTCGTGGCGCTGCTCGCCTACGAGGGGCGGGCGGCGCGCACGCGCCTATCCGCCTCCGCCCCCGGCCGCTGAGCCCTGGGCGCGCACGGTCACGATCTGGTCCTCCAATCCGGTGACCGGCTTGACCGTCGTGCCGGTGCGCTTCTGCTCGCGGATCTCCAGGCGCCGCGACAGCCGCGACAGCGCGAGGTTCGTGACGATGAACAGCAGGCCGATGAACAGGAACACCTGCAGGATCGGCGCCTGCACCCCGCCGAAGAAGTTCTGCCCGGTGAGGATGCGCCCGTGGCGCATGACCTCCTGGATGGCGATGATGCTGACGAGCGTCGTGTCCTTGTTGAGCGTGATGAGCTGCGACACGGTCGCCGGCAGCATCCGGCGCAGGCCCTGGGGCAGGATCACGATCCGCATCCGCTGCCAGTAGGTCAGGCCGAGCGCGACGGCGGCCTCGCCCTGCCCGCGGTCCAGCGACTGGATCCCGGCGCGCATGATCTCCGCCAGGACGGCCGAGTTGTAGAGCACGAGCGCGAGCAGGGCCGCGAAGACGTTGCCCTCCTGCAGCACGTCGGGCAGGAAGCCGGGCGCCAGGTCCTCGTAGCCCTCCTTCCAGGACTGCGGCAGCGCGACGTAGATGTAGAGGATCACGAGGATCAGCGGCAGGTTGCGCCAGACGTCGATCCAGCCGCTCACCGCGATGCCCACGATCCGGTTGCGCGACAGGCGCGCGAGCGCCAGCGCGAGCCCGACGACGAGCGAGAAGACCATCGCGATGAGCGCGATCTGGATGTTGACGACAAAGCCCTCGAGCACGAAGCGGGCGTTGTTGGCGGTGGTCACCCACTCCCAGTTGTCCGGATCGACGAGATAGCCCATGCGCCCCTACCGGCGGATCGCGTAGCGCTGTTCGAGCCGGCGGATCGCCACGGTCGTGGCGATCGTCAGCAGCAGGTAGCCGACGGCGGCCCAGAAGAAGGCGGCTTCGGTCTCGAAGGTGCGCGAGTTGAGGATCCGCGCCTCCTTGAGCATGTCGTTGAGCGCGAGCGCCGCGCCGACGATGGCGGAGTTCTTGATCATCGCGATCGTGATCGAGCCCATCGGCGAGATCACCGTGCGCACGGCCTGCGGCAGCACGATGCGGCGCAGGGTCGCGCGGTAGTCGAAGCCGAGCGACAGCGACGCCTCGATCTGCCCGCGGCTGACCGCGAAGACACCGGAGCGCAGAACCTCGGCGACGTACGCCGCCGTGTAGAGCCCCAGCGCGCCGATGCCCGCCGTCCACGTGTCGATCGCCACGCCCGACCGGCGCAGCCCGGCATAGGAGATCACGAGCAGGACGAGCAGCGGGACGTTGCGAAACGTCTCGACGTACACGCCGCCGAGGCGCTGCAGCCACTTCGACGGGGCGATCCGCAGCGCGGCCACGAGCGTGCCCACCGCGGCGGCCAGCAGGAAGGAACCGACGACGAGCCGGCAGGTGACCCAGAAGCCACTTGCCAGCGCGCCGTAGTTCTCCGTCAGGAGCTCAACGAACGAGCTCACTTCGTGAGGTCGATCGCCTCCTTGAGCGTCATCGTCGGGGGATCCTGGTCCTCACCGGTGTACTGGCCGACCCACTTCTCGTAGGACTTCGCCCAGCGACCGTCGTCCTTGAACTTCTGGATCGACTCGTTGACGAACTCCTGGAAGGCCGAGTCGCCCTCCTTGATGCCGACGCCGTAGGGCTCGGTGGTCAGCTCCTCACCCTCGACGAGCTTCAGCGAGTCGTCCTGGATGATGTGGCCCGTCAGGATCACGTCGTCGGTCGCCTCCGCGTCGACCGATCCGTTCTGGATCGCCTCGAGGCACTCCGAGTAGCCGTCGACGAGCGTCGTCTTGGCCTTCGGGGCCTGCTTCTTCAGCGTGTCCTCGTACGTCGAGCCGAGCGCGGTGCAGACCTTCTTGCCCTCGAGATCCTTGACGCTCTTGATCGAGTTGTCGGACTTCTTGACGAGGATCCGGCCGCGGGCGATGAAGTACGGCTCGGAGAAGTCGATCTCCTCGTCGCGCTCGGCGTTGATCGTCATCGTCGACAGGATCAGGTCCGCCGTGCCGTCCTTGAGGAACGGGATGCGGTTGTCCGACAGCGCCTCGATGAACTTCGGCTTGGCGCCGAGATCCGCGGCGATCGCCTTGGCGACGTCGATGTCGAAGCCCTCGACCTCACCGGTCTGGACGTTCTTGAAGCCGAACGGCGCGACCTCGAACTTCACGCCGATCGTGATCTCGCCGGCCTCCTGCAGCTTGGCCATCGTCGTCCCGGCGGCGAACTCCTGCTGCGGCGCCGCAGTCGTCGTCGTCGCGGCGCTGCCACCGCCGTCGTCGTCGTCGTCGCCGCAGCCGGCGGCCACGAGCACCCCGAGCGCGAGCGCGAGTATTGCGATCCAGCGCCATCTCGTCCCTTGCATCTGTCTGGTCCTCTCCTCAGTGGTGGATGATCTTGTCCACGAACTCTCGCGCCCGCGCGCTCTTCGCCGCGGCGAAGAACTCGGCCGGCGGACCCTGCTCGACGATCCGGCCCTCGTCGATGAAGACGAGCCGGTCGCAGACCTCGCGCGCGAAGCCCATCTCGTGCGTGACGACCACCATGGTCATCCCGCCGCGGGCGAGGTCGCGCATGACGTCGAGCACCTCTCGGATCATCTCAGGGTCCAGTGCCGACGTCGGCTCGTCGAACAGCATCAGCTTGGGATCCATCGCCAGGGCGCGCGCGATCGCCACGCGCTGCTGCTGGCCGCCGGACAGGTCGGCCGGCGCGGCGTCGGCCTTCTCCGGGATGCCGACCGTCACGAGCAGCTCGTGCGCGCGCTGGCGCGCGGCGGCCGGCTCGATGCCCTTCACCTTCACCGGCGCGAGCATGATGTTCTCGAGCACCGTCATGTGCGGGAAGAGGTTGAACTGCTGAAAGACCATGCCGATGTCCGCGCGCATGCGCCCGATCGACTTCGAGCGCGGATCGACCGGCTCGCCCTCGAACAGGACCTGGCCGGAGTCGATCTGCTCCAGCCCGTTGATGCAGCGCAGCATCGTCGACTTGCCGGAGCCGGAGGGTCCGGCGATGACGATCGCCTCCCCCGCGCTGATCGCGAGGTCGATCTCGTCGAGCACGACGTTGTCGCCGAAGCTCTTGCGGACGTCGCGCAGCTCGACCAGAGGCCTCGTGGCCTCGCTGTTCTCCATGCCGTGCACCCTACGGTCCCGTGCGGCGCCAGCGCAACGACGAAAACCCGACGCGCTTGCGACGTCAGGGATGATCCGCGCACATGGGCCTCGCCGAGCGGCGTCACCGCGTTCAGCTCGCGAAGCCGGCTGCCGATAGGCCCACCATGGGGTCCATCGTGCGGCTGGCCGGGCTGGCGATCCTGTGCGGCGTGCTCGCGACCGCCCCCGCGGCGGCTCCGGCGGCCCCCGCCGGCAACGCGCACATCACCGCGCAGGGAGACGGCCGTCAGGGCGACGGGCTGGCGCAGCCGCCGCTGACACAGCGCTGGACCCGCGACCTCGTGCCGCGGGTCTTCGCCGACGCGCCGCGCCCGGTTGTCGCCGGCGGGCGCGTCTTTCAGCTCAGCGGCGAGCCGATCGGCTTCTCCGTGCGCCTGCGCGCGCTGGACCTCGCCACCGGCCGTGTGCTCTGGGAGTGCCTGCTGGCGGCCGGCGACGCGCGCGTCGCCGCCGGCGAGGAGACCGTCGTCGTCGCGCAGGAAGGCGTGTTCCAGGCCTTCGGCGCGGCGAGCGGCGTGACGCGCTGGCTGAGCTTCTACGGCAGCGGCCAGTCGCTGACCACGGCTCCCCCGGTGATCGACGGCAACCTGCTGCTGACCGTCGGCGCTGTGCCGGAGCTCGTCGCGCGCCGCCTCGACGACGGCCACGTCCTGTGGACGCGCGCGCGCGCCGCCGGCGGGGGCGACCTCGTCACGCCGGCGGTCGCCGGCGACCGGGTGGTCGTCAGCGACGGCTGCGGGACGTCGGCCCTGGACCGCGCCGACGGCCACTCAGCATCGAGTGCCGGCTCGACGGCGAGCTGGTCAGCCGCGACTGCGAGGAGGACACGATGCTCACCTTCAACCTCCCCGACGGGCTCCACGAGCTGACGCTGACGGCGATCGACCTGGCCGGCAACGTCGAGCCCGAGCCGGCGGTGCAGCGCTGGACGCGCGACAGCCGCGCGCCGCACGTGACGATCACGCAGGCGCCCCCCGCGCGCTCCAACGACACGACGCCCGAGGTCGAGTTCAGCGGCGACGAGGAGGGGCTGACGTTCAGCTGCAGCGGTGCGCCCTGTACGAGCCCGGCGCGCCTGGCCGAGCTCTTCGGTCCCTACGGAGACGGCAGCTCGGGCGTGACGGTGGTCGCGCGCGATCGTGCCGGCAACGTCGGCCCCGGCGCCGGCGTGACCTTCACGATCGACACGACGGCACCCGCGGCGCGGATCGACAGCGGCCCGCCGGAGCTGACGAACGCCGCACAGGCGCAGATCGCGTTCGCGGCGGTCGAGCCCGCCAGCGGCCTCGAGTGCCGGCTGGACGCCGGCGCCTGGGCGTCGTGCACCTCACCGCAGACGGTCGGCACCGGCGCCGACGGCGACCACACGTTCGCGGCGCGCACGGTCGACGACCTCGGCAACCGCGGCGCGGTGGCGGCGCGGGCGTGGCAGACCGACCGCACGCCGCCCGGGCTCAGCCTCGACGCCGGCCCGGCGCCGTACTCCAACGCGATGGCGCACCGCTTCGCGCTGCGGTCGACCGAGCCGGGCGACCTGACCTGCCGGCTCGACGGGGCGGCGAGCGCGCAGTGCGAGCAGTTCTACGATCTCGCCGACGGCGAGCACACGATCAGCTGGGCGCTGACCGACCGCGCCGGCAACGCCGCCACCGGCCTGCCCGCGCCATACACCTGGGTCGTCGACACGCGCGCGCCGGTCGTGACGATCACGGGCGGGCCGTCCGGCTACACCCGCGAGCGCGACGTCACGTTCGCGATCGCCGCCGACGAGGACGGCGTGGCGCTCGTGTGCCACGACGGCGGGGTGCTCGTCGACCCCTGCCCGGCGACCTTCGTTCGCAACGGGCTCCAGGACGGCTCGTACGGCCTGCGCGCCGGCGCGACCGATCGCGCCGGGAACGTCGCGAGCGAGGGCCTCGCGCTACTGGATCGTCGACTCCCACGGGCCGGCGGCGAGCGTCTACGGCGGCGACGCCTTCGTCGGCGACACGGCGCAGCTGCGGTTCAACGGCGAGTCGGGGTCGGATGTGTATCGCTGCACGGTCGACGGGCGGCCGGAGGTCGCGTGTGCCCCGCCCCACGTCGACGTGGGCGGCCTGGCGCCGGGCGAGCACGCGCTGGTGATCGTCGGCACCGACCATCTCGGCAACGTCGGGCCGCCGGTGACCGTGCGCTGGACGCAGCTGGCGTCGAACGCGCCGCTGGGTCCGCCGGATCCGCTCGGCCCCGCGGCGGCGCCGAGCGGGTCGCCGCCGCCGCGCGCCGCGCCGCGCGCCACCGTCCTGCCGGCCGCCGCGCGGCGCCGGCTGCTGCGCGACGCCCGCGCGACCGTGCGCAGCCTCGCCCGGCGCGGCCCCGGGCTCGCCCGCGTCACCACGGTGACGTTCGCCAGCACGCTGCCGCTGACGGGGCGCGTGCGCACGACGCTGCGGCGCGGGTCGCACACGATCGGCACGGGCACGCTGACGCTGCGCCGCACCGGGACGTTCCGCCTGCGCGTGAAGCTGAGCGCCGCCGGGCGCCGCGCGCTGCGCCGGGCGGGCGGCAGGCTCGAGCTGCGGGTCGGCTTCACGCCCGGCGGAGGGCGCGCGACGAGCGTGCGGGCCAGCGCGACGCGGCGCCGTTGACGCCAGCGACCGAGTGGTGCCGCTGGCCGGCTACTCCGCGTCGCTGACGTATTCGATCTCCGGCCACAGCGGCCGCTCGCGCGTTCGCGATCGGCGGCCTGCTGCTGGCGGCGGGGATCGCGCTGGTCGTCACGACCGCCGTGCGGCGCGGGCGCCGCGCCGCGTCCGGGTCCGCGGCTGGGCTCCCGCCGCCGGATCACCCGGAGATCGCCGGGCTGCCGGGCTGAGCGGCGCCCGTGACGGCGCTCGCAGCGCGCTGGAGGCAGCAACCGCCGCGGGTGCGGCGGGTCCCGGGGGTGCTACCTAGGCGATGTCCTGGCCGAGGATCGTCGCGGCGGCGCTGGCCGGGTCGAGGCGGCGCGCGACGACCTCGTCGATGAGCTTCTCGAACCCGTCGCCCTTCGCCAGGCGCTCTTCGAGGTCGCGGCGCACGCGGTGGGTCGCGAGCGCGAGCACCTCGTTGCGCAGGTTGTGGCGCCGGCGCTTGGACAGCGTCCCCTCCTGCTCGATGTGCGCGCGGTGCTCGAGCAGCTTGTCCATGAGCTCGTCGACGCCGCGCCCGTCGACGGCCTCGGTCTGCAGGATCGGCACCTTCCACTCCTTCTGCGGCGCCAGCGACAGCACGCCGCGGATCTCGCGCACCATCGTCTGCGTGAGCGGGTGATCGGCCTTGTTGACGACGATGATGTCGGGGATCTCCATGATCCCGGCCTTCAGCGCCTGGACGGAGTCGCCGCCGCCGGGCATGAGCACGAGCAGGACCGTGTCGGCGTGGTCGATGATGTCGACCTCGGCCTGGCCGACGCCGACGGTCTCGAGGAAGACGTCGTCGCGGCCGGCGGCGTCCATCAGCAGCGCGGCCTGCAGGCTGGCCTCGCTGAGGCCGCCGAGCGCCCCGCGGTTGGCCATCGAGCGGATGAACACGCCCGGGTCGAGGAAGTGCTCGGTCAGGCGGATGCGGTCGCCGAGCAGCGCGCCCTGGGTGAACGGCGACGTGGGATCGATCGAGAGGACCGCGACGCTGCGGCCGGCGGCGCGGCGGTTCTTGACGAGGCCGCCGATCAGCGTCGACTTGCCCGCGCCGGGAGCGCCGGTGATGCCGACGACGGCGGACTTGCCGGTGTGCGGGTAGACGTCGCGCACGAGCGCCCAGCCCGCCGGATCGTCGTTCTCGACCAGCGAGATCGCGCGCGCCAGGGCGCGGCGGTCGCCGGCCAGCAGGCGCTGGGCGAGGTTGGTTTCGACGGCCATGGCGGCCGATCATGCCAGGGGCGCGCGGCCGGCGGGGGCGGGCGGTGGGCTCGGCATCCCCACGACCCGTAGCCTTAGTCCCGTGTCCGTCAACGTGCCATTGGACGAGCTGCCGCAGGCGCTGGCGCGCTTCGGCCTGAACCCGTACATCGTCACGGTCGGCTCCGACGGGCGCCCGCGCGCGACGTCGGTGACCGTCGAGTGGCGCGAGCAGCTGCTCATGCTCGGCGCCGGCCGGCGGACGACCGAGAACGTGCTGGCCAACGAGCAGGTCGCGCTGCTGTGGCCCGCGGCGGCGCCGGGCGAGCACGCCCTCATCGTCGACGGCTGGGCGGCGGTGTTCGACAGCCCGGAGACCAACGAGGTCGTCTTCGTCCAGCCCGGCAAGGCCGTGCTGCACGTCTCGAAGGGCTGATCGTGTCGACGCTGCAGCCGACGCCGCCGGTTTCCCCGAACGGGGTGCGTGCGCCTGGGGCGGGCGCGCCGGGACCGGGGACCGGCGTGCCCGAGGCCCCGCCGGCCGCCGACGTGCGCCGGGCGCCGGCGCCGCTGCACGGTGGCCCGCTCGGGCTGTGGCGCTTCATGCGCACGCACGGGATGCTCAACCGCAACTACGCGAAGCTGATCGCGCGCTGGCTGTGGCTGAAGCTGCGCTGGCGCGGGCGGCTGAAGACCGACGGGCTGTGCTTCGTCTGCCCCGGCGTCACGATCGAGATCGGCAAGGACGCGACGCTGCACCTCGGCCGCTGGTCGTGGATCGGCCACGGCTCGAAGATCCGCGTCCACGAGGGCGAGGCCCGCATCGGCGCGAAGACCGTCCTCGGCCAGGAGTGCACGATCTCCGCCTTCCAGCACGTCTCGATCGGCCGCGAGTGCATCGTCGCCGACCGCGTGATGCTGATCGACTTCGATCATGGAGTGGTCGAGGTCGACCGGCCGATTCGCGAGCAGGGCATCTACAAGCGCGACGTCCGCGTCGGCCACAACGTCTGGATCGGCTACGGCGTGGCGATCCTGCGCGGCGCGACGGTGGGCGACAACTGCGTGCTGGGCACCTCGACGATCGTCACGAAGGACGTGCCGGACAACGCCGTCGCGGCCGGCGTGCCGGTGCGGGTGCTGCGGATGCGCAAGACGCCGCGGACGCTGCGCTGGGAGTAGGGCACCGGTTGGACGACATGTCGACGACGAAGCGCTCGTCGCGACCGTGGCCAGTGGCGGCGTCGAGTGCCGACAGCTCGCTGGCGACCGCGCGGTAGAGGCGCAGGCCCGGTGTCATAGACGACGATCGCGACGTCGGGGCGCGCGGCGATGTTCCGTGAGTGCACGAAGTCGGGCGCGGAAACCCACCAGAACATCCGGTGGTCCTCCGCGATCCAGACCGGCGAGACCCACGGTCGCCGTCCGCGGTCGCGGTCGTCATGTACGCGCTGCGGTCAAGCACCGCCCAACCGACGGGCGGCAAGCGCGATGAGATCGGGCATGGTGGAGGTCGGAGGGGCAGCCTCAGGCCTGGGGCCGGTAGTTCAGGTAGGCCACGCCGTTCTCGTATGAGTCCGAGGCCGCGAGCGACAGCTTGACCGGCGGGGCGTCCTCGGGGAAGAGCCGCGGACCGGCCCCGAGGGTGAGCGGGTAGACGAACAGATGCAGCGCGTCGACCAGGCCGTCGGCGAGCATCGCTCGGACCAGCGTGCCGCTGCCGCTGACGTAGAGGTCGCCGTCGACCTCGTCCTTCAGGCGACGGATCGCGTCGGCGTCGTAGGGCCCTACGAGCTCCGAGTTGCGCCACGTCGGGGTCGTGAGCGTCGCGGACACGACGTACTTCGTGGTGTCGTTGAAGAACGGCGCGCCGGGATCGTCCTGCACGGTCCGCGTCGACCACGCCGGCTCGAACATCTCGTAGGTCGTGCGCCCGAGCAGGATCCCGGCGCAACGTCCGCAGACCGCGCCGAGAACGTCTCCCATCTGGGGATCGAAGCCGTACTCGAACGTCCACGACGGCTGGTCGATCACGCCGTCGAGGCTCATGAACTCGTGTACGTGTATGGCTCCCATTGCTCGCCTCCGGTCGGTGTGGTGCGGTGTAGACGTCAACGGCGCCGCGAACTCATCGATCGGCGCGGATATCGGGCAAGACCCGATCCTCCTCACGGCGAGGCGCAGATCACCTGCACCGAATTGGTCGGGCCGGCGGCCGGCAGGTGGACGAACCAGCCATCCGGCGTGCCGTCCTGGCCCTGGTCGATCGGACGGTCGTCGTACGGGTACACGGCGGCGCTGCCCGAGTAGAAGCCCCCACCCGTGGCGACCTCGCCGGCCTCGCAGTAGACCGAGCAGTTGATGGCGGCGCACCGCTGCGTGCGGATCTGGACCTTCGTGGCGCCGGCCGGGCCGCGCGGGCCGGTCGCGCCGGGGGGCCCGGGACGCCCGGGGCTCCAGCGGGAATCTGGCCGGGCCGGAAGTCCTTGCTCAACAACGACCGGTCCTTCACGTCGGCGGAGGTGAGCGAGTTGTTCTTGACGTTCGTGCCGGTGACGGTGATCGCGGCGTAGCCGGTGCCGCCGAGCGCGATGAAGACGGCGACCGTGGCCATGACGTTGGCGTAGGACCGTTGGACCGTTTGGAGAGCATCGACGCAACCTATCCGCCTCGCCTCAACGCACCGACACGCGCCCGACCGCTACGTTCGGTCTTCCCGGGGCAGCAGGGAAGACCATGAACAGCACCGACGACGGATGGCTCATTGCCGAGCGCAGCTACAGCGACGACGAGTCGAAGCTCTCGGTCGGCCTCGCCAACATCCATGCCGCGGTACCCGACATCGCGGCCAACCAGGACAAGATCCTGCGGGCCCTGGCGATCTTCAAGGAGCGCGGCGTGAACCTCGCGGTGTTCCCGGAGCTCTGCCTGTCGGGCTACTTCTGGGACGCGCGCGAGGACTGCCTCGCCTACATGCGCGAGGCGGCCACCGAGAACCACATGGAGTGGATCGAGCGCGAGCTGCAACCCCTGATCGGCGACGACCTCGAGGCGATCGTGCTCAACAACCTGACCGCGGGCGAGCAGCCGGACTGCTTTCTCAACCGCACGTTCGTGGTCGGACAGGACCCGGGCTACCTGGCGGACGAGAGCACCTACGACAAGGTCTTCCTGCCGGGCATCGAGAAGGAGTACACCGAGAGCGGGCGCGACGACCGCCTCGTGCTGCAGACGCGGCACGGCCGGCTCGGGTTCACCACCTGCTACGACTACCTCTTCAACGAGCTGCTGCGCGAGTACGCGATGGTCGAGCACGTCGACGCGATCGTGCAGGTCGCGTCGTGGCGGGCCGCCGGCAACCGCGACTACCCCGGCATGAATTTGCGCACCGACCACTACTACGGGGCGCTGTGGGACTACGTCATGCCGGCCAACTCGGCGACGAACCAGGTGTGGACGATCGCCTGCAACGCCGTCGGCCGCCACGGCATCACCGGCGTCCCGTTCTGGGGCGGATCGGGCATCTGGGCGCCGTCGGGCATGTGCCTCATCCAGGCCTCACACGTCAACGAGGAGATCGTGATCGTGCACAACGTCGACGTCGAGGGCGCCACGGAGTCCGAGAAGGCCGACTTCGACTACGGATTCGACTTCCGGCAGATCTACCGCCCGATGGAGGGCGCGAGCTTCACCCGCGACGTGTCCTAGGAACCGCATCAGCCCCACCCCAGCGCGCGCAGCCCCGCCGTCACCACCACCGCCACACCCACCGCCGGCAGCACCGAGCCGCCGCGCCAGACGACCACCCCCGCCGCCGCCACCCCCGCCGTGTCGGCGCCGGCGTGCAGGCGCTCACCGTCGGCCAGCGCCTGCGTGACGATCAGCGCGGCCAGCAGCGCGGGCGCCATCAGCGCGATGACCGCCGAGAACCACGGCGGCAGGTCGCGCCCGCCGAACGCGACCGGGCCGGCGGCCTTGATCGCGAACGTGACCAGCGCGCAGCCGCCCACCAGCAGCCACAGCTCGCCGGTCATGACGCCGTCGCCCGCGCGTGACGCCGCTTGAGCCCGACCAGCGCCGCGACGCTCGCCGCCAGCACCGGCACGCCGGCGGGCGCCAGCGGCACGAGCGCCAGCGCGATCAGCCCGCCCATCAGCGCGACGATGCGCGAGCGGGCGTCGCGCAGCTCCGGCAGCAGCAGGGCGAGGAAGAACGCCGGGAAGATCGCGTCCAGGCCGAGCGCCTGCGTGTCCCCGAGCGCACCGCCGCCCAGCGCGCCGGCGACCGTCCCGCCCACCCACGTCACGTACTGCACGGCCGTCGCGCCGAACAGGAAGTGCCGGTCGAAGTGGCCCTCGCCCTCGTTGGCCATCACCCACGACGCATCGACCACGGTCTGGCCCTGCGCCGCGCGCAGGATCGCCCCGCCGCGCAGCGAGGGCGCGAGCGCGATGCCCATCGGCAGGAAGCGCGAGTTCATCAGCGCGGCGGCGCCGATGCCCGCCCCCACCCCGCCGCCGGCGGCGATGATCGAGACCGCCGCGAACTGCCCCGACCCGGCGAACACGATCGCCGACATGACGACGGCGCCGATGGTCGAGAAGCCCGCCTCCCGCGCCAGCACCCCGAACGAGAGCGCGAGCACGCCCCCGGCCAGCGCGTACGGCACGCCCGCGCGCAGCCCCGCCCGGAACGATGCGCGGGCCGTCGGCGTCAGGGCTTGAGCCCCACCACCAGCAGGTACTCGGCCGCGACCCGGACCTCGCCGTCGCCGCGGTGGTGGGCCGCGAGGAGCGCCCGCAGGTCCGCGAGGAGCGCGTCGTAGCGCTCGGCCTCCAGCCGGCTCTTGGCGACGATGAGCGGTCCGAAGCGCTCCTGCTGATGGCGCAGCAGCGCGTCCGCGGAGGGCGCGACGAGGTCGACCGTCCGGCGCTCGAGCGCCAGCAGGATCTGGCCTCCGAGCAGGGCGCGGACGTGTGCCTCGTCGCCCCAGAGCGTCGGCCGCGAGGCGATGGCCGGCGGGGGCGGGAGGTACCCCGAGAGCGTCGCGAACATCTGCCCGACGAACCCGTCCGGCGTCCAGTTGGCGACCACGATCGTGCCGCCGGGACGGCACGTGCGGACGAGCTCGGCGGCGGCGACCTCGTGGCGCGGCGCGAACATCACGCCGAACGTCGACAGCACGCGGTCGAAGCTCGCGTCGTCGAACGGCAGCGCCTCGGCGTCGCCCTCGACCCACTCGACGCGCACGCCGGCGGCCGCCTCGCGACGGCGGGCGTCCTCGAACATCTCCGGCGTGAGGTCCAGGCCGGTGACCTGCGCCCCCGCCGCGGCGGCGCGGATCGCCGCGTTGCCGGTGCCGGTGGCGACGTCGAGCACGGTCATCCCGGACTCGATCGCGGCGGTCTCGGCGACGACCGCGCCGACCTCCCAGAACAGCTCGGCGACGGAGTCGTAGTCGCCCGCCGTCCAGACCGCGCGCTGGATCGCCTTCAGCCCTGCGAGTTCGTCATCCATCGCGCCGCAGCGTACGCGATGCGGCGCGGGGCCCGGGGGCGACTCGCCGCCGGGCCCCGCGGCCACGCTCAGGCTGAGCCCACCGATTCGCGGTCCATCTCAGCCTGAGCAGCTCAGCGTCAGGCGCAGTTCGGCCACGGGCTCGTGCCGCGCTGCGCGAGCAGCTTGGCGGCCATGCGGTCCTGCTCGGCCTCGCTGGCCCGTGCCGGACTGCCGCTCCCGCCCATATCGCGCCACGTGGCGCGCGAGAACTGGTACTTGCCGTGATAGCGACCGTCGGCCGACACGGCGGCCGGATTGCCGCCGGACTCGCAGGCCGCGATCTGCTGCAGAACCGGGTCGCCGGCGGATGCGGTGGTCGCCGGCGCGGCCGCGGCGGCGGCCTTCGTGGCGAGTCCGAGCGCGGCGAGCGTCTGCGGCCCGATGACGCCGTCGGCCATGAGGCCGTGCTTGCGCTGGTAGCGCTTGACGGCGCCGCGCGTCTGCGGGCCGACGACGCCGTCGGCCGCCACCCCGAGCGCGCGCTGGACGGCGGTGATCGTGTCGCCGCCGAGGCCGGCGCGCTGGCCGCCCTTCTGCGCGGCGACCGCGCCGCCGCTGGCCATCAGCAGCCCCGCGGTCGCCACGAGCGCCGAGCCGCGGCTGCGAAAGATGCGCCGCCGGCGCAGGGCGGCGGCCGCCCGGCGGGTTCGCGACGCCCGCAGGGAGCGGCGGTAGGCGAGCGTCTGGGTCGCGTCGGTGGCCTCCGGCACGGCGTTATGCGTCGCCAATCGGTCGTCTCTGATCTTCATCGGGCGCTCCTCTTTCGTCGTCTCGGCGCCTACGGGGTTAGCTGTCGGGCTCGCGCTGTGACGTGCGCTACGCCGCCGGCACCGCGGATGCGGTGGGTGGCGATTCGCCCCCGGGCCGGAACTGCTCCGGCCCAAATGGTTCCCCCGTTCCCGGCCGCACTGGGCGCCCGGGACTCGGCTCGTTATGCAAAGCAGCGGTGGATAGTACGGGTCGATCGGACGGACCGCGCGCAGGCCGTCCGCTCAGAGCGGGAAAACCGGCCTGTCTGAGACCGCTCTCAGGGTTCGCGCAGGAGCGCCGGCGACGCCCAGGGGGCGAGGTTGCGCACGCGCGGCTCGTGCGCGCCGGGGGTGGCGAGCGCGGCATCGAGGGCGGCCCGGTGGTGCGCCGCGCGCTCGCGGCCGTACGCCGTGGCGAGGTCGGTGCTCACCAGAAACGCCCAGTCGCTGGACTGCAGCGCGAGCAGCTCGCGCACGGCGCGCTCGCCGGCCGCGCCGGCCCCGGCCGCCGCGACGGTGCGCAGCTCGGCGTCGCGCGCGCTCCAGGCCAGGCCGGCGACCGGCGGCGCGCTCCAGGTCGTCAGGTCGCGCGGGGTGCCCCAGGAGGTGACCGGCAGGCCGGCCGGCGCCGGCACGGCGGCGTGGCGGGCCAGCGCGTCGTCGAGCTGGGAGATCGTCAGCCCCTGCGCCTGCGCCTCGCCGATCACGGCCTCGAGCCAGAGCGGGCCCTCGTGCCACCAGTCGCCGAACAGCTCGGTGTCGACGGCGAACACGCACAGCCCGCCGCCGGCCACTCGCGCGCGCACGCGGGCCACGAAGTCCGCCGCATGCTCGCGGGCCGCCGCGGCACCGCGCGCCGGGTCGTAGGGCGCGCCGTCGTTGCTCCATGCGCGATGGCGGTACTCGGTGAAGGCGTGGTAGTTGCGATAGCGCGCGTCGCCGGGGTAGCCGCCGCGGCTCCAGACGAGCTCGATCGTCGCGCGATCGATCGGGACCAGCCGCGGCCCGGCCGGCGTCCGCAGCGGGCGCAGGTGCGCGGCGGGGGCGAGCACGTCGGTGAGGTCGACGCAGGTCGCGCGCACGCCGGCCTGCGCGAGCGGCCCATCCAGCCACGGCGCGTACGCGCATTCGGGCGACCACAGCCCGCCGCCCCAGCCGTCGCCGAAGCGGGCGCGGTGGGCGTCGATGCCGGTGCGCAGCTGCAGCCGCACCCCGGCGTCGGTCGCCAGCAGCGGCAGGATCGCGTGGGTGGCCGCGGAGGTCCAGGCGGCGTGGCGGCCCAGTGCGCCGAGCAGCCCGCCCGGGCGGCTGGACTGCACGTCGGCCAGCCGCTCGCGGGCCCACTCGTAGCGCCCCGCGGAGTGCTCGAGCGCGGCCACGACGCCGGCGTCGTCCGCGCTCGCGATGTCGCGGCGGTGCGTCTCGACGCGGGTCGTGGCCAGGAACTCCGCACAGCGCTCGATCGCGCCCGGCGCGGCGAGCTGGTCGCACAGCACCGGCGTCAGCGACAGCGTCAGCGGCGGGGTGGGCGGGCCGGAGTCGAGCAGGTCGAGCAGCGGCAGGTAGGCGGTCGCGATCGACTCCCACAGCCATTCCTCGCCGAACGGCCACGTGCCGAAGCCCTCGACGTAGGGCTGGTGCGAATGCAGGAAGATCGCCAGCTCGCCGGCGCCGGCGCCGGGGCCGGGGCCGGGGCCAGGGCTCATGCGCGCAGGACGGCCACGAGATCGAGCGCCCCGCGCAGCTCGCGCGCGACCCCCGGTCGCAGCGCGAAGTCGCGCGCGTCGATCGCCGGCACGAAGCGGTCGTAGAACGGCTTCGTCAGGCCCAGGCGCGGGTGCACGGCGTCCCAGCCGAGCCGCAGCGCGGCCGCGTGCACCGCGAGCTTGCGGGCGTGGAACAGGCCGTACATCCGGACCGCGCCGAAGTGCGCGCGGCACAGCGCGTGGAACTCCTCCGGGCGGTACTCGCAGACATGCCACGGGTTGCCCGAGCGCTCGGCTCCGGGCGGCGCGAGCGTGAGCACGTTCGGCGTCGAGACGAACACCACCCCGCCGGGGCCGGCCAGCTCGCGCAAGCGCCCGAGCACCGCCCCCGGGTCCTGGACGTGCTCGATCGTCTGCAGGAACACGAGCGCGTCGCACGGCTCGTCGAAGGTCTCGACCATCGTGCGCACGAAGCGCAGGTTGTCGCGCACGTAGCGCAGCCGCGCGTGCTCGTGAGCCTCGGGGTTGGCGTCGACGCCGACGACTTCCGCCGCCCCCGCGCGCGCCATCACGTCGGAGCCGTAGCCCTCGCCGCAGGCCATGTCGACGACGCGCAGCCCGCCGACCTGCGCGGCGATCCACTCGTACACCACGAGATGGCGAGCGAACCAGTAGTTCTCCTCCGGGACGTCGGGCAGCGTGCGCTCGCCGGTCAGCGACAGCGGCGGCACGCCGGGCGGCTGGTCGCGCTGGAGGTACAGGTGCGGCGGCGGCGGCTCGTCAGGGAGGTCGGGCACGGCGCGGCAGGCTAGTCGGGTGCGACCGCTGCGGGGGCGGCGCGGCGCGCCTCCAGATAGCGCGCGCGGTCGCCGAACGTCTCGCGCAGCGAGGTCTGCAGCTCCTCGAGGAACTCCTCGCGATACGTCGCGTCGCTGAGCACCGCGATCGCGTAGTACAGGCCGCTGAACGCCGCCAGCGCGCTTGAGACCTTGATGAGCTCCTCGCTCAGCGCGGGGTGGCCGGCGATCGCGTGCGGCTTCGCGCCGATCCACGTCTCGACGACGGCGGGCGTGATCGCCAGCGCCCCGAACGCGACGAAGAACGCCCCCACGAGCACCGCCACGACGAGTACCTGCAGGCCCTGGCTGACGAACATCACGAGGCTGACGTTGAAGCGCTGGCGCCGCGAGAGCGGCGGGTCGGCGGCGACGTCGAGCTCCAGCTCGCGCACCTCGCGCGGCAGCCGCGAGGCGATGAACACCGAGCCGACGGCGAGAAACAGCGCGACGACGCCCGCCAGCGCCGGATCGGAGACGTCGGAGAAGACCTGCCACATCTCCGTGTTGATGAACAGCACGATCATGAAGATCAGCAGCACCGGGACCGCGCGCGTGAGCAGCACGAGCGACGCCGCGAGCTGGGAGACGAGTCGGCCGCCCGCCCAGCGCACGATCGACAGCAGCCCGATGCCGACGATGGCGTAGATGAGCGCCAGCAGCAGGAGGTTGCCGCCGGCGGTCACGAGCGCGCTCGTCCACTGGCCGCCGAACACGAGCGGCAGCAGCGCGGGGACGAGCACGAACGCGGCGAGCTCGATCGGCCCGACGCGGTCGGGGATCGACAGGCGCGGGCGACCGCGGTGGTGGTTGACCAGGGCCACGCCGCCGGCGACGATCGCCAGCGCCCCGAGCAGCGCGAGCGCGTTGCCCCACCACGGCCAGTCCTTGTCGACGGCCCCCAGCAGCTCGCCGGTGACGACGAGCGCCAGCAGCGCCACCGCGCGCGTGAAGATGTCCTCGTAGGCCGAGTAGTCCTCGATGAGCAGCGGCAGCCCGGCGCGGCGCAGCCGCCGCTCGTAGGCCGCGAGCTCGTCCATGGTCGCCAAGGATATGGTCGCCGGGGGCGGCGCATCGGCCCGCCGAATGCGCGCCGCGTCCCGGGGTAGATTCCGGCCATGCTCACCCCACGCAGGCTCATCACCATCGCCACGCTCGCCGCGGTCGCCGCCGTCACCCCCGGCGCCGCCGCCGCAGCGGCCACCCGCGCCCCGATCAAGGACTGCGGCGACGTCTCCACGCTCGACCGGGGCGGCGCGTTCGTCGGCGCGATCACGGCCCAGCGCACGACGTGCAAGAACGCCCGCGCGATCGCCCGCACGGTCGCGAAGTCGGCGGGCTGCAAGCGCCAGGGCTCCTGCCGGCGCAGCAACTACACCTGCCTGCTCGCGAAGGTCGGCAAGGAGCTCACGCTCGTGCGCTGCGAGGGCAAGAACCAGACGGCGTTCGTGCGCTTCGAGTTCGGCTTGTAGCACCGATGGCCGCCGGCGTGGCCATGCGCGCCGTCGTGCGCCCCGACGGCACCGGCCTGCGCGACGACGTCGCGCGGCGGGCGCGTGCGCTCGCGGTGCTCGGCTGGGTGCGCGACGGCGAGGACGGCACCCTCCAGCTGCACGCCGAGGGCCCGGCGGCCGCGGTCGAGGCGCTCGCGGCCTTCGTGCGGGAGGGCGGTGCGGTCGCCAGCGAGCGGGTCAAGGTCGAGGGCCACGAGCAGTTCGCGATTCGCGGGGTGAGCGCCGGCGTCTTCGTCGTCCAGGAGCACGCGGCGACGGCGCATCACTTCGACCTGCGCCTCGAGGTGGGCGGGGTCATGCGCTCGTGGGCCGTCCCGAAGGGACCGAGCATGGACCCGGCGGTCAAGCGCATGGCGATCGAGGTCGGTGACCACGGCCGGTCGCACAACGACTTCGAGGGCCCGACCGGCGACGGCAGCGGCGGCGTGATCGTCTGGGATCGCGGCACCTACGAGCAGGGCGGCCGCGTCGCCTGGCCGGAGGCGCTCGAGCGCGGTCACGCCGTCTTCGTCCTGCACGGCGAGAAGCTCGCGGGCGGCTTCGCGATGCAGCGCACCCGGCCCGGCGCGAAGGCGCAGTGGCTGCTGATCAAGCGCCGCGACGCGCACGCCCGGCCGGGCTCGGACGTCGTCGCCGAGCGGCCGGAGTCGGTGGTCAGCGGCCGCACGCTGGACGAGCTGCCGGGCTGAGCCGGCGTCGTCGTCTCAGCCGCCGGCGGCGCGGTAGCGCTCGATCGCCCGCCTGCGCTCGTCGGCATGCACGACGATCGGCGCCGGGTAGTCGCGGCCGATGACGCAGCCCGCGGCCTGCTGCTGCTCGTCGCTCATCTCCCACGGCTGCGCCAGGTGCTCGCCGGGCACGTCGCGCAGCTCGGGCACCCAGCGGCGCACGTACTCGCCGTCGGGGTCGAACCTGCGCTGTTGCAGGACGGGGTTCAACAGCCGCCGGAAGTACGGCGCCGGGTCGACCCCGACCGAGGTCACCCACTGCCAGTTGCCGTTGTTCTGGGCCGGCTCGCCGTCGAGCAGCAGCGCCTCGAAGTGACGCTCGCCCAGGCGCCAGTCGAGGTGCAGGTCCTTCGTGAGAAATGACCCGACCACCAGGCGCGCGCGGTTGTGCATCCAGCCCGTGCGGGCGAGCTGGCGCATCCCGGCGTCGACGAGCGGATAACCGGTCCGCCCCTCGCGCCAGGCCGCGAACGCGTCGTCGTCGTCCTCCCATTCCAGGTCGCGGTACTTCTCCTGATGCTCACGGCGGGCGTTGCCGGGGTGGGCGAGCAGGACGTGGGCGTAGAAGTCGCGCCAGCACAGCTGGCGGATCCACGCCTCGGCGCCGGGGCCGCCGCGGCGCGCCGCCCGCGCCTCGCACTCCGCGGCCGACACGCAGCCCCAGCGCAGGAACGGCGACAGGTTGCTCGTGCCGTGCTCGTCGCCGACGGCGTCGTGCGTGGCGGCGTAGCGGTCGATCGGCCCGCCGATCCACGCGCCGAACGCCGCCCGCGCGGCCGCCTCGCCGGGCGCGCAGTGCGGCTGCGCGAGCTCGGCGCGCGCCGGCGCGGCCGGCAGCCGGCCCTTGCGCAGGGTGCTCGGCAGCGGTGCGAGCTCGGCCGGCGCGCGGTGCACGGTGCGGCGCTCGAGCGTGCGCCAGTGCTTGAAGAACGGGGTGAAGACGGTGAACGGCCGGCCGCCCTGCGTGCGCGGCGTGGAGACGTCGACGACGTAGCCGCCGCCCTGCGGCACCGGTTCGACGCCCTGTGCGCGCAGCGCCTCGCTGACGCGCCGGTCGCGGGCGCGGGCGTACGGCGAGACGTCGCTCGTCCACAGCACCGCGGCGGCGCCAACCTCGCCGGCGAGTTCGGCGAGCTCGTGCTCGGGCCGGCCCGCGCGGACGACGAGCCCGCTGCCGCGCTCGCGCAGGCCGGCGTCGAGCTCGCGCAGGCAGCCGAGCATGAACGCCTCCCGCGGGGCCGAGGCGAATCGGCCCTGGCGCAGCGCGTCGTCGAGCACGAAGACCGGCACGACGCGGTCGAAGTCGTGCGCGGCGCGGGTGAGCGCGGGGTGGTCGGTGAGGCGCAGGTCGCGCCGGAACCAGAGCAGTGCGGTGGTCATCGTGTGCTGAGATACGTGCGAAATGGCCGATCGGACCGTGCGCGACTTCCCGTTGTTTCCCCTCGCCCTCGTAGCGCTACCCCACGAGCTGGTCCCGCTGCACATCTTCGAGGAGCGCTACCGGATCATGTTCGGCGAGCTGCTGGAGAACGACGGCGAGTTCGGCATCGTCTGGATGACCGAGTCCGGCACGAAGGGGATCGGCTGCGCGTGCGAGATCGCCGAGGTCCTCGAGCGCATGGAGGACGGGCGACTGAACGTCCTCACGCGCGGCACGCGGCCGTTTCGCATCGTCGAGCGCCAGGACGACATGCCCTACCCGGCCGCGACGGTCGAGTTCCTCCCCGACAAGGAGGAGGTGGCCGACGCGCGCGCCGCCGAGACGGCGCGGGCGGCGTACGCCACGCTCGTCGTCGAGGCGACCGACAACGAGCCCGACGCCGACGAGCTCGCGGACAAGACCGCGTACGCCATGGCCGCGACGGTCGACTTCGGCCTCGACGCCAAGCAGGGCCTGCTCGACCTGCGCTCGGAGAACGCGCGCATGCGCCTCGTCACGCGCCTGTTCAGGGCGGCGCTGAAGCGCTTGGACTTCGTCGAGCGCGCGCAGGCGCGGGCCCGCTCCAACGGCAAGGTGCGCTTCGGGTACGCCAAGCCGTGAGTCGCGGTCACCGCGGCCGGGTGGCCGGGCGGCCGAGCGGAGCCGCCGCTCCCGCATCGGCTCGGGGCCCTACACGGGCTCGCGCGCCGGCGGCGGCTCGAGCGGCGCGGCCGGCGTCGCCTTCGACTGACCCGGCCAGCGCCCCTCGGCGGCGATCCACGACCCGGAGAGGATCAGGACCAGGCCGAGGATCGCACCCGGCGTGAGCGGCTCGCTGAGCAGCGTGACGCCGTAGAACACCGCGAAGCCGGGCGCGACATAGGCGACGAGCGACGCCCGCCCCGGGCCGATCTCCGCGATCAGCGTGAAGTAGATCGCGAACGCGATGCCGGTCCCGCCCGCGCCGAGCGCCAGCATCGCGCCGACCGTCTGCAGCTCCGGCGCCTCGGCGGGCAGCGTGAAGAGCGCGAACGGAAGGAGGACCAGCGTGCCGGCGATCATGGTCGAGGCCGCGACGCCGACCGGCGCGGCGCCGCGCAGCCGGTGCTTGAGATACAGCGAGCCGACCGCGTAGCCGACCGCCGCCAGCAGCACCATGAGCCCGCCCGCGAGCGCCTGCGCGTCGCCGCTGAGGTCGATGCCGAACAGCAGCACGACGCCGATCATCCCCATCACGACGCCGGCCGTCGCGATGCCGTGCGGGCGCTCGTCGTCGTCGAAGCGCGCGGCGATCAGCGCGGTGAAGATCGGCGCCGCCGACACGAGGATCCCGGTCAGCGCCGAGGGGATGTGCTGCTCGCCGAACGTGATGAGCAGAAACGGCAGCACGACCTGCACGACCGCCAGGAACACGACCGGCCCGGCCAGGGCGCGCATCGGCGCCAGCGCCCCGGCCCGCATCGCGAGCGCCACGAGCACGAGCGCGCCGAGCGCGATCCGCGCGAAGACGATGAACACCGGATCCAGCCCATCCTCGAGCGAGACCTTGATGAACAGATAGGAGGCGCCCCACAGCGCGGCGAGGAGCGACATGAGCAGCCAGGCGCGACGGTTCATGGCAATTCGAGGCTAGTCGGGTCGCGGCGGCAGGCAATGCGGGTCAAACGGCGCCGGCCCGCCCGGCGTGAGGTCGCGGCCGAGGGGTCAGCCCGGGTCGTAGATCTCGGCGCTGGCAACGATCCGGCCCGAGATCACGCCGCCGCCCGCCAGCAGCACGCGCTCGCCGAGCACCGCGACGGCGGCATGGGCGCGCGCGCCGCGCAATGGCACGGTGCGCCGCCAGCGATTCGTCGCCGGGTTGAACAGCTCGGCGCCCCGGACCGTCCCCGAGTCCGCGAAGCCGCCCGCCGCGAGAACCGTGCCGCTGGGCAGCAGCGCGACCGCGTGAAAGGCGCGGGCCACCTTCAGGTTGCCCACGCGCCGCCAGCGGTTCGCGGCGGCGTCGTAGGTCTCGGCGCCCTTCGTGAAGCCGGGGGCGCGCGCGCCGCCGCCCGCCACGAGCACGCGCCCGTCGACCAGCAGCGTGGCCGTGTGGTTGCCGCGCGCGCGCAGCATGTTCGCCGCGCGCCGCCAGCGGTTGGTGCGCGGGTCGTAGACCTCGGCCGTGCGCTGGAAGTCGTCCTCGCCGCGGTCGCCGCCGGCGACGAGTACGCGCCCGTCGGGCAGCGTCGTCGCGGTGTGGTGGTAGCGCGCGAAGCGCATGCTGGCGGCGCCCGACCACGTGTTCGTGGCAGGGTCGTAGATCTCGGCGCTGCGCAACTCGGCGTGGTTGCGCGCAAGTCCGCCGGCGACGAGCACGCGGCCGTCCGGAAGCAGCGACGCGGTGTGGTTCGCCCGGGCGCGCTTCAGCGACCCGGCGGCCGACCACGTCTCCGTCGCGGCGTCAAATCGCTCGGCCGGCGCGACGTAGCCGTCGTCGAGGTTCGCCCCGCCGGCGACGAGCACGAGGCCGCTCGCCAGCAGCGTCGAGCTGTGCGCGAAGCGCGCCGACGTCATCGGGAACGTGTTCTGCCAGCGGCGCGCGACGGGATCGAACAGCTCCGCGGACGGCTGGATGCCGGCAAAGCTGAAGCCGCCGCTGACGAGCACCCGCCCATCCGGCAGCGCGGTCGCCGGATGAAACTCGCGGCTCGTGAGCAACCGGCCCGCCGCCGACCAGCTCGCGGCGACCGCGGGAGCCGCCGGCGCGAGCAGCAGCCCCGCCAGCAGCACCGTGCACGCGCGGCGAAGGCGACGAGCGCGTGATCCACGCTGCGCGAGCATCGGCCGCAGGTTACGCGAGCGGGGCTGCGGCGGTGCCGGTGCGCGTCTACCATCGGCCGCCATGGCGACGCAGCGCGACGACGCGGTCACGGACGAGCGGCCCGCCTCGGGGCAGCCGCTGCGCCGGCGCGCCCTCGCGCAGGCGCTCGCGTTCCTGGGGGTGCTCTGTGCCGGCCTGCTGATCGGCTGGGTCGTGTTCGGCGGCGACGACGAGGCCGCCGCACCAGCCGCGCCGACCACCCCGGTCGTCGCCTCCGCCACGCGCACCTTCCCGAAGCTCGGCATCGGCCTCGGCCTCCCGACGGGCTGGAAGACCTCGTTTCGCGGCTCGGTGCTGACCGCCGTCAGCCGCGACGAGACGGTCTCGGTGGCGCTGTCGGACGCCGGCGGGCCCGGTGCCGGCCAGCGCGTCCGGCGCGCCGACCGCGACGAGCTCGCGCGGCTGTTCAAGGCCGGCGAGCTCAGCCGTCAGCGCGCGCAGGTCGGGACGGCGAGCACGGTCGTCACCGAGCTCGTCGGCCGGGCGCGCAACCGCCGGCCGATCCGCATCCTGTCGATGGGCGCCTCCAGCCGCTGGCGCACGTACAGCATCCAGGTCTTCACGGTGCTGCGGCCGGCCAACCGCCGGGTCGCCGAGCTGCGCTCGCTGCTGGCCTCGGTGCGCTACCGCGAGCCGAGCTAGCCAGTACCGCCGGAGCGCGCGCGGGCAGGCACTCGGCCGAAGCGCCCGGCGGGGACGCTTCAGGCGGGTGCGGCCGGTTTGGCTAGAAGTCCTCGCGGCGCCGCGCGGGGCCGCGCAGCGTCAGGCCCGCGGCGAGCAGGATCGAGCCGGCCAGGCCGAGAACGACGACGTCCGTGCCCGTGAACGGCAGCTCGTTGCCGCCGATGCTCACGTTGTCGGCCTCGGAGTCGTCGTTCGCCGACGAGCAGCCCGGATCGCTGCCGAAGTCGATCTTCCCGTCGCCGTCGTTGTCGACGCCGTCGGAGCACTCCGTCGCGCCGCCGCCGTCGTCGTCGCCGGTGCCATCGTCGCCGGAGCCCTCGTTGCCGGCATCGTCCTCGCCGCCGTCGTCGCCCGTGTCGCCGCCGCCGTCAGCCGTGGCCGGCGTCGTCGCGGTGGGCGTGGTGACGGTCGGCGTCGGCGTCGTGACCGCCGGGGTGGTGGTCGTCGGCGTGGTCGTGGTCGGCGTCGTCGTCGTCGGCGGCGTCGTCACGGCCGCCGGGGCGACGGCGAGCGACTCCGACTGCGCGGTCGACACCTGCGACAGCGCCGTTCCACCGACCGCCAGGACGTAGACGTCGAGCGCGTTGCGCACGCCGTACGGCGCGGCCGCCTGCGAGCCGTTGGAGTCGTCGGCGTTGCAGACGACCGGCAGCAGCGGGGGCAGGCCGGTCTCCGTGTCGGCCGCGCCGGTGGCGCAGCCGGCCGCCGGCAGCGGAACGGCCGCGCCGCCGAGCTCGAGCACGCGCGAGGTGTTCGTCTGCGTCGGCGCGACGCCGCGGCACGCGCGGGACGCGCTGGAGGACTCCGAGAGCTCGGCCACGGCCGTTCCCGCGGCGACGTCGGCCACCGAGCTGACGGCGGTCGACTCCTGGCAGGTCCCGTCGCTGGTGATGTTGCCGACCGACTGCGCGGCTCCGATCGCCAGCGCGGGCACGCCGCCCCGCGTGAGCGCGGCGGTCGCGAGGCTGAAGGAGTTCAGGGAGCTCAGGTTCGTCGTGGCGGAGCGCACCCGGACGAGGTCGACGCACACGCCCAAGCCGGTGCAGATCCCGTCGAGCAGGTCCTCGGCGATCGCCTCGTTGACGGTCTCGCCGGGCGCGGTGTCGCGGCCGATGAGCTCGTTGCCGAAGAGCGCCGCCACCGTCACGTGGCCGTGGTATGTGCCGTCAGCGCGCTGCTCGCCGCGCGAGCGGCCGACGACGATGTCCTCGGCGGACGTGCCGCCGCCGGTCGGATCGAGCGAGAACGGCCGCTCGGCGCTGGGCGTGAGGTCGACGACCGCGGCGGTGCCCTGGGCGTGCGGGTTGGTCCCATGCAGGGGCGGCTCGGTCCGCGGGTTGGCCGATGTCGCGCGCGTCTGGGCAGGGGCAAAGGACCGCAGATCGTTCTTGACGGTCGCGCCATTGGAGAACGTGGGCAGCGCGATGAGCATGCCGGCGGCAAACGTGATCGCTCCGGCTCCGATGAAGCGGCTGCGGTGGGCCATGCGTCCCCCTGTGAACGTTCTGAAACGGAGCTGTTCTTATACCCGGTTTATCCTCATCTGCCTAGCGAACGGCCTGAATCACAGGCGATCGCCCGGATTCTGGACCCGCACGCGCGGGCGGCCCTTGCCGACGCTGACGCGGATGACGATCGGCCGGCGCGCGTAATGCGCGCCCGGCGCGCCGGCGTAGGCGCGCAGCACGTGGGCGCCGCGGCCGAGCTTTGGCAGCAGCAGACCGCCGAGCGGGCAGAGCGTCGGCGGGCCGCCGTCGAGCCGGCATCGCAGGGGCGAGGGGGTCCGGTCGTTGGAGCGAAAGACGATCAGCAGGCGTCCCTCGACGAGCCCGACGCGGCGGACGGCGGTCGCGCTCGCCGCGGGCGTCAGGCGCCGCAGGAAGAGGTCGGCCACGCGGTTGGTGTCCGCGCCCGCGAGGTTCGCCGCGGACGAGGCGAACGCCGCCGTCGCCCCGTCGGCGCTCAGCGCGGGGCGCCCGGGCTGCGGCACCGCGGGCTCGCGTCCGCGCAGGCGCCCGCGCGCCGTGACGTCGACGAGCACCGTCGTCCCGCGCGCGAGGTCGCGCACGAAGACGTCCGGCCCGATCGCGTCCTCGGCCACGAGGTCGTTCGCGCGCGAGCCGAAGGCGACGTAGCGGCCGTCCGGCGTGATCGCCGGAAGGTACGACGCTCCCCCGCCCTCCTCGTTGGTCGTGCTGAGGCTGACGCGCCGGGTCGACTGGGCGACGAGATCGCGGACGAAGATGTCCGTGCGCCGGTTGCGATCACGGCCGGCGAGGTTCGTCGCGTCGGACTCGAACACGACGAAGCGCCCGTCGTGGCTGAGGTCGGACACCTGCGGGCGAGCGCCGCGGAACGCGCGGTTCTGCGCGGAGCGGCCGCCGCGCGCGACGCTGACGAGCTGCGTGCGCCCCGTCGCCAGGTCGCGGACGTAGACGTCCTCGCGGGCGTTGTCGTCCCCGTCGGCAAGGTTCGAAGCGTCCGACGAGAAGCTCACGTAGCGACCGTCCGCGCTGATCGCCGGCGCCCGCGACTGTCCCTCGGCCGCGGCACCGTCCACGTCGGCGCTGACGAGCGCCACCGCCCCGGTCTCGAGGTTGCGCACGAACACGTCGTCGGTCTGGTTGGTGTCGACCGCGCCGGCGAGGTTGTCGGCGCCTGAGGTGAAGACGAGCAGGCGCCCGTCAGCCGACAGGTCGGGCTCACCCGACACGCCGCGGCCGGCCTCGCCGTCGACCGTGACGCTGGCGCGCACGAGCGTGCCGTCCGCCCGGCGCACGAAGACGTCGGCGAACCCGTTGGTGTCACCGGGCACGAGGTTCGTCGCGCGCGAGGTGAAGGCGAGCTGCGCGCCGGCGGCGTCGAGCACCGGCTCGCTCGACGATGCGTCGGCCGGTTCGCCGTTGGGACCATGCGACGCGAGCTCGATCGCGCCGCTGCCCTGGTCGTAGACGAAGACGTCCCGGGTCGTGCCGTTGCCGTCATCGCGGCCGGTGAGGTTCGTGGCGGCCGAGGTGAAGGCCAGCCGGCGGGCGTCGGCGGACAGCGCGGGCTGGCTGCTCGGTCCGTCGGGGTTGCCGGCGGACGAGAGGCGCACGCGCACGGTGCGCTGCGGCGAAGGCCCGGCCAGCGCGACCGTGATGGGGCCCAGCAGTCCGAGCGCGAGGCCCGCGCCGACGGCGATCCCGCGGACTGCGCCTGGCACGGGGCGGCGGCTGGGCACCGCGCAGTTGTACCGCAGCGGCCGTGCCGCCGTGCCGGCTCGGCGCCGCCGTGGTGGCGAGGCGAACAGCCCTGAGCCCGCCGGGGGGCGGGTTCAGGGCGATTCAGGGAGTTTTGGTAAGCGACGCCGCGAGAGCGATGCGCTGCGGCCGGGGCCGCGGGGGTGAATCGCCAGAGGGGCTTCGTCGTCGCGGGCTGAGGAGTGACCGCACGAGTGTCGCGTTGTGTTCGGTTCCTGGCATCAGTCTGTCAGCGCAGGGGCGCGCCGAAACGGGGGCCAGCAGGCGTCTGGGGGTGCGGTCTGCCACACCCCGAGGACGTCCGATCGCGCCCGCGCTCGACGGCTCATGACCTTGCGCGGCCGGGCGTTTCGTGCCATGTGTGACTTCACTCACTCTCACTCTCACTCCCTGCTCAGCGCTGCAACCCGCACGTGTCGATCGCCACCCGCCGCACGAAGCGCGACAGTCGCGGCAGGATCGCCGGGCGCTGCTGCGTGTCGGGATAGCGCAGCGTGCCCTCCTCCGTCTGCACGGCAAACCGGAAGATCTGTGCCGGCGGAGCCGGCGGAATTGCGTCGGCGCCGGTCTGCTCGAGCAGCAGGTCGCGCCGGATGTCCCGCGCCTCGATGATCTGGGCGCTCGATAGCCGCTTGACGGGGCCGTCGTTGCAGCGCGCGGTCTGATCGGAGACGAGCAGGCTGAGCTTCGCTCCGGGCACCGTCCCGTCGCGCTCGACGACGAACAGATCGGGCGACGGAGTGCCGCACGCGACGGTCGCGAGGCCGGCCAGCGCCGCTGCGGCGGCCGCGGCCCCTCGACGGCCCCACATGCGGGCAACGTGGACCCTCAAGCTGTACTCCAGAGTAGAGAAACGCGACAACCACCGCGAATCTCGCCAGCGTACCTAGACCTCGACCTGAGCCTCATCCTGCTCTCGCGACTCCGCCGCGGCGCGGATCTCCGGCCCCGTTGAGCTCTCCCGTGGCCGGGTCGCGGGTCACCGCCTGCACGCCGCCGAAGAACATGCTCTTCGCGCGAAAGGCGTTGATCTCGTGCGGGTCGCAGGCGAGCTCGTCGAGCGGAATGCCGGGCTCGGTGTAGATCACGCCGTTCTCGTAGTGCACCCGCGGCTCCGCCAGGGCGGCGGCCGCCGGCAGGCCGTGGTCGACGACCGCGACGATCGTCTGCAGCAGCGCCGAGCGGATGCGGTTGGAGCCCGACGAGCCGAGCGCGACGTGCGCCTCGCCCCCGGCGGTGACGACGGTCGGCGACATCATCGACGGCATCCGCCGCCCCGCCGGGGCGTGATGGAAGCCCATCGGGCTCAGGTCCTCCTCGCCCATAATGTTGTTGACGTGGATCCCGCTCCCGGGCACGATGACGCCCGAGCCCTCGCCGTTGGTGCACGTCACCGAGCACGCGCGGCCATCGCCGTCGATGACCGAGAGGTGCGTCGTCGCGCCCAGGCGCGATCCGAGGAACGCCTCCGCGAACCCGGGGTCGGCCAGGCCGTCGAGGAACTCGGGCGTGCGCTCGTCCTGCGCCTCTTGCATCGAGCGGACGATCTGCTGCAGCGACGGCGCCCCCGGGTCGGCGTCCAGCCGGCCCAGGGAGAGCGCCAGCAGGATGCCCCCCGCCGAGGGAGGCGGGTTCGTGAAGACGCGGCGTCCGCGGTAGGGCACGCACAGCGGCGCTCGCTCGATCGCCTCGTAGCGGCGCAGGTCCTCGTCGGACAGGATGCCGTCGTGGGCCGAGATCCACTCGACGACCGCGGCGGCGATGTCGCCGGTGTAGAACGGCGCCGCACCCTCGCTGCCGAGGCGCTCGATCGTGTCACCCAGCGCCGCGTCGCGCCACACGTCGCCGACGTTCAGCAACCGGTTGGCCGGAGCGTAGATGGCCGCGCACTCCGGCGTCAGGCGCAGGATCCACTCCAGCAGGTGGATCACCTCGGCCTGCTGGGCGTTGACGGTGACCCCGTCGCGCGCCAGCGCCGCCGCCGGCGCGGCCAGCTCGGCGAGCGCCACGGAGCCCCAGCGGCGCATCGCCGCATCGATCCCGGCCGGGTTGCCGTACGTCCCGCAGGACGCGGCGCCGGCGTGGAAGATCTGCGTGGCGTCGCCGCCGAAGTCGACCTTGACGGGCACGAGCGGCGCGCGATCCTGCGGGTCGCGGCCGTAGCCGGGCGCCGCGACGAAGAAGTCCAGCAGCACCGGCGCCTCACCGGGAGTGGCGACGAGCATGTAGCCGCCCGCGCCGGGCCCGCTCAGCAACGGCTCCGCCACCCACGACGTCAGCATCGCCGCGACGGCCGCGTCGACGGCGTTGCCGCCCGCCGCCAGCACGTCGGCGCCGGCCTGCGCGGTCAGCGGGTGGCCGGCGGCGACCATCCCGGGGGAGCGTTGCTTCACGGCACGAGGCTAGCGGCGGCGCGCGCGAACGCCCCGCGGGGCGCCGTCAGAAGCGGCGCGGCATGAACTCGGGCACGTCGAGCTCGGTGACGCCGAACCCTCCGCCCCGCCGTGCCGGCGCGGGCGCGGGCTCGGGCTCGGGCTCGGGCTCGGGCTCGCGCGCCGGCCGGTAGTCGTCGCGCTCGCCGGGCGCGCGGAAGTTGCGGTCGCGCGGATGGCGATAGTCCTCCAGCGGACGGCGGGTGTCCTCGCGCCGGGCCGGCGGGCGGCCCGCACGCGAGACGCGCGGCTCTCCGGCGGGCTCCTCGAGCCGGCGCGGGGCGCTCTCGCCGCTGTAGCGCGTCGCCACGACGGTGACCCAGACCTGGTCCTCCAGCGTCTCGTCGACCATCGCTCCGAAGATGATGTTCGCCTCGGGGTGGGCAGCCTGGGAGACCGCCTTGGCGGCCTCGTTGATCTCCCACAGCGAGAGGTCGCGGCCACCGGTGATCGACAGCAGGATCGAGTGCGCGCCCTCCATGCTCGTCTCCAGCAGCGGCGAGGAGACGGCGGTGTTGGCCGCGTCCACCGCGCGCGTCTCGCCGGTGCCCATGCCGATCCCCAGCAGCGCGTTGCCGGCGTTGGCCATGATCGTGCGCACGTCGGCGAAGTCGAGGTTGATGACGCCCGGCAGCGTCACGAGGTCCGAGATGCCCTGCACGCCCTGGCGCAGCACGTCGTCGGCGACGCGGAAGGCCTCGACCATCGAGGTGTGCTTGTCGAGCACCGACAGCAGGCGGTTGTTCGGCACGACGATGAGCGTGTCGACCTCGTCCTTGAGCGCCTGGATGCCGACCTCGGCCTGGTCGCGGCGGCGCGAGCCCTCGAAGCCGAACGGCTTGGTGACGATGCCGACGGTCAGCGCGCCGAGCTCGACGGCGATCCGGGCGACGACGGGCGCCGCGCCGGTGCCCGTGCCGCCGCCCGCGCCGGCGGCGACGAAGATCATGTCCGAGCCCTTCAGCAGCGCCTTGATGCGGTCGTAGTCCTCCATCGCGGCGGCGCGCCCGAGGTCCGGGTTGGAGCCCGAGCCGAGCCCGCGGGTGAGGTTCGCCCCGATGTGCAGCGTGATGTCGGCCGCCGACTCCTGCAGCGACTGCAGGTCGGTGTTGATCGCGAGGAACTCCACGCCGGCGACCTGCGCCTCGACCATGCGGTTGATCGCGTTGGAGCCGCCGCCGCCGACGCCGACGACGCGGATGACCGGCTGGCCGGCGGGCTTGGCCTGGCCGAACGGGGCCGGGCGATCGGTCGGGTCGCTGCGCGCGAAGACGTCGTCGATCTCCGGTTCGGGCGTGCGGACGCGGCGGGTGCGCTCCCCTGCCGGCGTCGCGGGCTCGAGCAGGTTGTCGGGCAGCTCGGAGGAGAACGCGGAGCGCAGGCGATCCTGCGGCGTCGGGATGACGGGCTCGTCCGCCTCGATCGGCTCGGACGGGTGCGCCAGCGACGGGTGCGGCGCCTCGCGCGGCGGGATCTCCTCGACCGGGGTGGGCTCGGGCTCGGCCTGCTTGGCGTCCTCCTCGGTCTTGCGGAAGAGCGCGGCCAGCGGCCCCTCCCTCATGCTCGCGCGCTTACCGGATGCCATGAGAGAGAACCTCCTTCGCGAGGTCGCGATAGGACTGGGCGGCGGTGCCGTCCGGGTCGTACTTCAGTACGGACATCCCCTTCACGGGTGCCTCCGCAAACCGCACCGTCTTGCGGATGCGCGAGGCGAACAGCCGATCGCCGAAGGTCTCCTCGAGGATCTCGATCGCCTCCTGCGCGTGAACCGTGCGCATGTCCATCATCGTCGGCAGGATGCCCTCGATCTGGACGTCGGGATTGAGGTTCTCGCGGATCATCTGGAGCGTGTTCTGCAACTGGAGCAGCCCGCGCATCGACAGATACTCGCACTGCACGGGGACGATCACCTTGTCAGCGGCCGTGAGCGCGTTGATCGTGAGCAGCCCCAGCGACGGCGGCGTGTCGATGCAGATGAAGTCGTAGTCGTCCTTGACGGCGGCCAGCGCCTTGGCCAGCGAGCGCTCGCGGCCGATCTGCGTGGACATCGCGATCTCCGCGCCGGCGAGGTCGATCGAGGCGCACGCGACGTCGATCTCACGGCGGCGGATGACCTGCTTGATGGGGATGTGATGCACGAGGACGTCGTACATCGACAGCTCGAGCGTGTCGGGGTCGATGCCCTGCGACATCGTCAGGTTGCCCTGCGGGTCCATGTCGACGCACAGCACGCGATGGCCCGTCTCGGCGAACGCGGCGGCGAGGTTGAGCGTCGTCGTCGTCTTCGCCACGCCGCCTTTCTGGTTGGCGAAGGCGATGACCCGCGCCTGCTTGGGCTGCTCGGAGCTATGGAAACCGGACACGGGGCCTTATTCGCACGTGCGGAGGCGATTCCTTCACCTGCGCTCAATACCATCCGCGTCGGATGATCAGCCACTGGGACGACGTGCCGTGGACAAGCCATGAGCACGGCGAGCTGCGCTGCGCGCGCCGCCGGCTGAGCGGCCCGCGCGGCGGTCGGGGCGTGACGCTGAGCCGCTGGCGGATCGAGCCCGGCGCGCGCTCGACGCCGCTGCACGTGCACGTCGACGAGGAGGAGATCTTCTTCGTCCTGGCGGGCGCCGGCCTGAGCTGGCAGGGCGACGCGGTGCACGAGATCGCCGCCGGCGACGCGCTCGTGCACCTCGCCGACGGCGCACCCCACACGCTGATCGCAGACGAAGCCTCCGACGCGCCGCTGGACGTCCTCGCCTACGCGAGCGGCTCGCCGACCGGGCTGACGGCGCTGCCGCGCGCGGGCGTGACGTGGGTCGGCTCGCGCTGGCTGCCGCACGACGCGCCGCACCCGTTCGAGGCCGAGCCGCCGCTGGCGCCGGGCGAGCTGCCGGGGGTGACGCCGCGTCCCGCGACGATCGTCGCGCTGGGCGACATCGCGCCGGCGCTGCAGGACCGCGGACCCGTGCACCGCACGCGGCGCGACCTCGGCCGGTCCGCCGGCTCGCAGCTCGCCGGGCTGCAGCACGTCACGGTGCCGCCCGGCCGGCGCTCGTCGACGCGCCACTGCCACTCCCACGACGAGGAGCTGTTCGTCGTGCTCGAGGGCAGCGCCACGCTGCTGCTCGGCGACAAGCGCCACGCCGTGCGGCCCGGCTCGATCGTCGCGCGCCCGCCGGGGACGGGCGTCGCGCATTCCTTCGAGGCCGGCGACGACGGGCTGGTCATGCTCGCCTACGGCACCCGCGATCCCGGCGACGCCTGCTGGTATCCCGACTCGCGCAAGATCGGCTCGCGCGGGCTCGGCGTGATCTTCCGCATCGAGACGCTGGACTACTGGGACGGCGAGGAGTGACGCTGCTCGAGCGCCGCCTGCTCGTCGTGACGGGCAAGGGCGGCGTCGGCAAGACGACCGTCGCCGCAGCGCTCGGGCTCGTGGCGGCGCGGGCGGGGTTGCGCACGATCGTCGCGGAGGTCGCGCAGCGCGGCGACGTCGCCAGCGCCTTCGACCGCCCGGGCTCCCAACCGTTCGAGGAGGTCGAGATCGCACCGGGGCTGTTTCACATCTCGATCGACCCGCAGGACGCGCTGGAGGAGTACCTGCGCGACCAGCTTCCCTCCGGCGCCGTAGCCGAGCTGCTCATCCGCAGTCGCGTGTTCGCGATGGTCGCGGCGGCAACCCCCGGCATGCGCGAGCTCTTGACCGTGGGCAAGCTCTGGGAGCTCGCGCAGCTCGACCGCCGCACGCCGGGCGCGGACGCCTACGACCTCGTCGTCGTCGACGCGCCCGCGACCGGGCACGGCGTCGCCGTGCTCTCGGCGCCGCGGACGTTCGCGGCGGCGGCGGGCGGCGGGCCGGTCGCGCGGCAGGGCAAGATCATCGACGCGATGCTGTCCGATCCCGAGCAGATCGCGGTGATCGCGGTTGCGCGCGCGGAGGAGCTGGCGGTGACGGAGACGGGCGCGCTGCGCGCGTCGTTGCAGGAGCGGATGGGCTTGGCGCTGGAGCGGGTCGTGGCCAACGCGCTGGATCCCGACCGCTTCAGCCCGCGCGAGGCGACGCGGCTGGAGGGTGCTGCCGCGCATCCCGCGGTCGCCCGCGCGCTGCGCGGCCATCGCCGCGCGCTGCGCCAGCGGGCGCAGCTCGCGCGGTTGAGGAAGCTCACCGGGCAGGCGCCCGCGCACCTGCCGCTGCACCCCGGCGGGCCGGACATCGAGCGGCTCGCCGACGAGCTCGCCGAGCAGCTGCTGTGACCGGCATCGGCGAGCGCCTCGAGGGCAAGCGGATCTGCATCGTGGCCGGGTCCGGCGGCGTCGGCAAGACGACGGCGTCGGCGGCGCTGGCGTTGGGCCTGGCGGCCGCCGGCCAGCGCGTCGCGGTGGTGACGATCGACCCGGCGCGGCGGCTGGCCGACTCGCTCGGGCTGCAGGAGCTCGGCAACGAGCCGCGCCTCGTCGACGCCGCGTTGCTGGCCGGCCACGGGATCGAGATGCGCGGCGAGCTGTGGGCGATGATGCTCGATCCGAAGGCGACGTTCGACGGGCTGATCGCCAAGCTCGCGCCCGACGCGGCGACGCGCGACGACGTCCTGGGCAACCGCATCTACGCGCAGCTGTCCAACGCGATCGCGGGCTCGCAGGAGTTCAGCGCGGTGGCCAAGCTCTACGAGCTCGACCGCGAGGGCGGCTACGACGCGATCGTGCTCGACACGCCGCCGTCGCGCAACGCGCTGGACTTCCTCGACGCGCCCGACCGCCTGACGGACTTCTTCGAGGGCCGCGCGCTGAAGCTCTTCCTCGTGCCGACGGGGATCGCCGGGCGGCTGCTCGGCGCCGGCTCGAGCGTCGTGTTCGGGATCCTCAGGAAGCTGACGGGCGTGAACCTGCTCGACGACATGTCGGTCCTGCTGCGCTCGATGGGCGCGCTGATCGACGGCTTCCGCGAGCGCGCGTCGGCGGTCAAGGCCCTGCTGCACGATCCCGCGACGACGTTTCTCATCGTCACGTCGCCCGAGCGCGAGCCGGTGGCGGAGGCGATCTTCTTCCGTCAGAAGCTGCGCGAGGCGCGGATGCCGTTCGGGGGGCTGATCGTCAACCGCGCGGCGGTGCTGACCGAGGCCGAGCTGACCGACCCCGTGGCGATCCGCGCGCAGCTGCGCGACGAGCTCGGCGACGCGCTGGCGGCGAAGGTGGCGGCGGGCGCGGAGGACCTGCAGGTGCTGGCGGCGCGCCACGGCGCGGCGATCGCGCGATTGCGATCCGAGCTCGACGAGCCCGACCCGATCGTCGTGCCGCGGTTGGACGGCGAGGTGCAGGACGTCGACGGGCTGCTCGTGCTGTACCGGCATCTGGCGGGGTAGCGACGCAGGGTGCCGGGCAACGGCAGCTCGTCGAGCAGGCGTTGTCGACGACCCCCCTGGCAGGTGGTAGGCCGCGTTCGCCAGAGGGAACACGCGGCTGCCGCCCCGCTGACCAGCCGCATCGGTGGGCGCGAGGCCGCGCCGTGGTAACGGCCCCGCGGCGGCAGGGTAAGTCGCAGGACCGGTCGTGTACGCAGACCTCGAATGGAGGCTCAGGTGACATACGGGCATGGCACATGCGCCACCACGGTGACGCGCGTCGCCGCGCGGGACCGCGGATGACCACGAGGACCGCGCCCTGGGCGGTGTTCGCCGCCGTGCTGATCGCGATCGCCGCGTACGCCCTGCTGCGAGCCCTGACCGCCCCAGCGGAGGTGTCGGGCGTCGTCTCGGCGCACTGCGCACTCGGTCAGTTCAGCCTCCGCGCGCACGCGTACTACCGATCGGAGGGCGACCGGTGGAAGATCTACAAGGTGCTCTACCGCATCCGCGGCCGTGGCCGCGATTTCCCGCTGGGGCTGCTCGAGGGCACAGGCCTGTCGAGCTATGTGCGCGGCCTGTACAACAACCTCCACGTCCAGGTCGTCAGCGGCGGGGAGTCGGCGTACGCGTACCGCAGCCCCGACTCCCGCGTGGCCGATCAGCTGTTTCGCGAGTCCCTGACCGCCGACGCCGACCGCTCCAAGCCCACCTACGTCCGGTTTCGCGCCATCTTCGACGTCGCCAACCGCGCCGACCCCAGCTGTGACGCGCGGACGCCGGCGCTGCCCGTCGCGTAGGCGCCGATCCTCACGCCGCCGCCGCGCCCGCCTCGGCCAGCAGCCGGTCGGCCACCGAGCGCAGGTCGGAGTCCAGGTGCCCGCAGAGCGCGTCGCGCAGCAGCGCGCGCAGGTGCCCCGTGACCTCGGCGAGCAGCTTCTCCACGCCGCCATCGGTCGGCGCCAGGCCGGCGATGATCGACCGCTCCAGCGACGCCGCGTGCGCGACGCGCTCGGTCACGTGCAGCCGCTGCTCCGGTGTCGCGCACAGCGCCGCCACACGGCCCGCCAACCGCCCGCTCTGCGGACCCTCCGGCTCCAGCAGCGCGCGCAGCGCGAGCAGGTGGTCGGTCAGCGCCTCGAACGCGCTGGCCCGCTCGCAGCCGAGCTCGAACCGGCGCAGCGCCCAGGCCAGCTCGCCGCCGCGCGGCGTCCGCCGGGCGATGAGGTTGCAGAAGGCGCGCAGCTCGTCCTCGGCCAGCTCGGTGATGAGCAGCACGCCGCTGGCCCGCCCGCTCGCCCCCAGGCCGCCGGTCGTCCACGGCCCCGCCCCCGTGCGCTGCCAGGCCACCGGCCCGAGCGCGACGCGCAGCGGGTCGTACAACCGCAGCGCGGTCAGCAGGCGGCGCAGACGCACGCTCGCCTCGACGAGCGGGTCGCCGGCCCCCGGCTCGTCGGACAGCGTCAGGCAGGCGAGGACGCACGGCTCCTCGGCGCCGCCGGCCCAGACGGCCTCGGCGGGCGCGTCGGGCAGCTCGTCGCCGCGGATGAGCGACAGCCCCTTGCCCAGCGGCACCTCGGCGGACACGAGCTGCAGCCCGAGCAGCGGCGCCACGACGACGGCGTCCGCGTGGCCCTCCAGCAGCGCGTCCTCGAGCTCGCGATAGGCGCGGTCGAAGCGCTCGGGGGTGATGACGAACTCCGTCGCCTCGCTGAAGACCCGGCTGATGAAGACGCGCAGCGCGATGTCGGCGCGCTCGCGCGGCGCGGACGGCACGCGCGACTCGGAGCGCTCGCGCAGGTAGTCGCCGATGCCGTCCAGCGCGCAGAGCGCCCGCGACGCGGCCGGATAGGTCGGCAGCAGTTCGAGCAGGCCCTTGCGATCGCGGATGAACGACTCGGTCAGCGGCCGGTAGCAGTACAGCGGCGTGTCGCGCCGCGCACCGCGCGACTCGACGATCTCGAAGGGGACGTCGGCGCCGTCGGCGGTCGCCTCGGCGAGCTGGAGCGCGGCCTCCTCGGCGAAGGCGCTCAGGGCGGCGTGCAGGGGGCGGTGGCGCATGGCAGAGCCGTTCGCCCCGCAGCGCACTCCTCCTGCTCGCTGCAGCGGCGCTGTCAGCGGCGCCAGCGGCGGTCGCGGCGCGGGCGCGGGCGCCGGCCTTGCCGCTAATCCGACTCCGGCGGGTCGTCGATCAGCCGGCCGCGCAGGATGATGTCGTGGCTGGAGACGATCAGCCCCAGCCGCTGGCCGATCCCGGCGATCGCCCGCTCGAGCTCGGCGTCGTCGAACGGCACGACGTCGCCGGTCTCCTCGAGCACGATGTGGTGGTGGTGGTCGCCGGACGGGTCGATCGGCTCGTAGCGCGCCACGCCGTCGGCGTCGAAGCGGCGCAGCAGGCCAAGCTCGTGCAGTGTCTCCAGCGCGCGGTAGACGGTCGCCGTCGACCCCGCGCTGCCGTCCTCGCGCAGCTGGTCGGCGATCTCCTGCGCGGTGAGCAGACATGACTGGCGACCGAGCAGCTCGACGACGGCGGTGCGGCCCGCGCTCGCGCGCAGGCCCGCGGCGCGCAGCACGGCGTTGGAGTGCTGCACCCAGCGCTTGTGGCTGGCGTTGCTCATCAGGGCGCATCCTGCCATGCGGCGTGGCCGGGCGAGCTGCTGGGTAGCATCGAAGCCCACATGCAAGCGCCCGACGTCACGGTGACGGCGGACGCCTCGCACACGAGAGCAGACCGGCGGTTGGCATCGCTGGACGGCCTGCGCGGCCTGGCTGCGCTGTCGATCTTCGGCTTCCACGGATGGCTGTACACGATGCCGGAGCCCAGCGCCACGGCGCGCTCGACGGTCGGCGACTACGCCGCCCACGAGCTCCGTCTCGGCCTGGTCCTGTTCTTCGTGCTGTCGGGCTTCCTGCTGTCGCGCCCCTGGTTCGCCGCCGCCCTCGGCGCGCGCCGTCCGCCCAGCATCGGGCGCTACGTGCGCTCGCGCGCGGCGCGCATCCTGCCCGCGTACTACGTCGCGCTCGGCGGCTCGATCCTGCTGCTGTGGGGCCTGCAGGGAACGCCCGGCCTGCGGCTGCCCCCGGCCGGCGAGCTGCCGCTGTTCGTGGTCTTCGGCCAGAACCTCTCCCCCGGCAGCGTGATGAAGCTCAACCCGCCGATGTGGTCGCTCGCCGTCGAGGTGAGCTTCTACGCCCTGCTGCCGGCGATCGGCTGGCTGGCCCTGCGGCTCCCGCGCCGGCGGCGCTCGCTGGCGCTCGTCCCGCTCGCGCTCCTGGCGGTCGGCCTGATCTACAACTGGACGATCGCCGGGCAGGGCCTGAGCATGACGTTCTCCAAGACGCTCGCCGCGATGCTGCCGTACTTCGCGCTCGGGATGCTCGCCGCGCTGCTCGCGCAGGGCCGCACGATCGACACGGCCACCAAGCGCCTGCTGGTCACCGCCGGCGTCGCGCTCGTGGTGGCGGACGCCGTGGCGAAGGCCGTCGCGCCCGCGCGCGGGATCGACGCCACGATGCTCTTCTCGATCATGCGTGACCTGCCGTCCGCCGCCGGCTTCGCGCTGATCGTCGGCGCCTTCTCGATCGTGCCGCGCAGCCGCGTCCTCGGCGGCCGGGTGCTGCCCGCGATGGGGGTCATCTCCTACGGCTTCTACCTGTGGCACGTCCCCGTGCTCATGGTCCTGCGCGGCTACGACCTGCTGCCGCTGGACCCGTTTCTGGGGACCGCGGTCGCGCTCGGGCCGTCCCTCGCGCTCGCCAGCATCAGCTGGTTTGCCTGCGAGCGCCCGATCCTGCGCTGGACGGCGCGCTGCGAGCGCCGCCGTACGGCTGAGGCGAGCGAGGAGCGGCTACGCAGCCGCGGCGCCGACCGGATCCCCGGCGGGCACGATCTCGGCGGCCGGGACGTCAGCACAGTGCGCGCCTAGCCAGCGCGTGCCGTACTCGCGCATGCCGTCGATGAGCGGCACCAGCGCGCGGCCCTTCTCGGTCAGCTGATACTCGACGCGCGGCGGCACCTCCGGGAAGGTGTCGCGCTCGACGATCCCCTCCTCCTCGAGGGCACGCAGGCGCAGCGACAGCGTCCGGGGGCTGATGCCGGCCAGCGAGCGCTCGAGCTCGCAGAAGCGCGAGCGCCCCTCGGAGAGGTCACGGATGAGCAGCAGCGTCCACTTTCCGCACACGATCTCCGCGGTCTTGCAGACCGGACACGTGTCATCCATGCCCATCACTTTACAGACTGAAGCAACGTGGCTGGACGGGCGGGCAGAGCCGCTACGCCGCCGCCCGCTGCGCCTCCGCCGAGATGACGTCCTGCATCGTCGTGCCGCGCTTGCCGTCGGCGGCGAGCAGCAGCTTGAAGTCGTGCGGGCTCGTCGCGGCGAGCAGCGCCTGGTCGACGTCGACGCGGCCGGCCTTGACGTGGTCAAACAGCGCCTGGTCGAAGGTCTGCATCCCGTAGTACGCGCCCTCGGAGACGACCTCCGTGAGGCGGCCGGTCTGGGCCGGGTCCATGATCATGTCGCGCACGCGGCCGGTCATCCGCATGATCTCGCAGGTCGCCACGCGGCCGCCGTCGGTCGAGCGCACGAGCCGCTGGGAGACGACGCCGCGTAAGGTCCCTGCCAGCATCGCGCGGATCTGGCCCTCCATGTGGGGCGGGAAGAAGTCGATGATGCGGTTGACGGTCTCGGCGGCGTCGACGGTATGGACGGTCGACAGCACGAGGTGGCCGGTCTCGGCCGCGCTCAGCGCGGTGTGGACGGTCTCCTCGTCGCGCATCTCGCCGATCAGGATGACGTCCGGATCCTGGCGCAGGACGCGGCGCAGCGCGCGCTTGAACGACAGCGTGTCCTGGCCGACCTCGCGCTGGTTGATGACCGACTTCTTGTCGACGTGCAGGAACTCGATCGGGTCCTCGATCGTGACGATGTGCTTCGCCGTGCGCGAGTTGATGTGGTCGATCATCGCGGCCAGGGTCGTCGACTTGCCCGAGCCGGTCGTGCCGGTGAGCAGGATGATCCCGCGCTCCTCCTCGGCGAGCTCGGAGATGACCGGCGGCAGGTTGAGGTCGGCGACCGTGCGGATGGAATGGGGGATCGCGCGGCAGACGAGGCTCAGCGAGCCGCGCTGGCGGAAGGCGTTGACGCGAAAGCGCGCGATGCCGGTGATCGAGTACGAGAAGTCGACCTCGTGCTCGCGAGCGAGTTCGTCGAGCTTGACCGGGTCCGCGAGCATCGTGCGCACGGCGGTCTCGGTGTCTTCCGGGGTCAGCGGGGCTGCCCCCTCGATCGGCCGCAGCTCACCGTCGACGCGCGTCAACGGCGGGGCCTGAATCTTGAGATGGAGGTCGGAGCCTCCGAGCTGCACCAGGGTGCAGAGAGCATTGTCGACATCGAACACGGTCCCCGCATCGGTCGCGGGAGGCGACGCCATGACCCCTGGCGGCGCGACTCGGACGAACGGCCAGCGGCGAGACCGGGCGGCTGCCCGGCCCCGCCGCTTGTGTTCAGGCCGCCAAGTCGGCGAACTTGAAGAAGTCGCGGATCGTGACGATCGGGCCCTCGCCGTCGGGCAGCTGGACGCCCTTGGAGGGATCCCACGGGCCGCGCCGGTCGTTGAGGTACGAGTTGCGGTCCCTCTGCATGATCCCGAGCTGCGTCTCGACGACGATGCGGCTGCCGAGCTCGCCGAGCGAGTTGCCGTCCGCGCGCACCTCCGCCTCCTTGAGGATGTAGAACCACAGCGGCGTGTTGACGAGGAAGCCGCCGTTCTGCAGCGCGAGGTTGACGGCCTCGCTGTTGTTGCGACGCAGCTCCGCCTCCGTCAGCTTCGAGACCCCCATCGCATCGGCCGCGGCCTGTCCGGTCGGGATGCTGAGCAGGTAGCCGCGCAGCAGGTTGCGCACGGCGAGGCCGCGCAGCAGCTTGCGCACGGCCACGGAGGCCGGATCGTCGCCCGGAACCTCCATGCCCCGGTTGACCATGTTCTGGATCGGCGGGGCCAGGCGCGTGTCGATCTTGCGCGCGAAGTGCCCCTCGACGGGATCGGACTTGCTCGACATCCGGTCCCACTCGATGATCCAGTTGAACGGCAGGGTGGTGGGCTTGTCGCTGAGGAACGGCTTGCGCACGCTCTTGGTGATGTCGGCGGCGAGCACGTGGCCGTCGCCCGTGAACAGGAACAGGTCGTCGAAGCTGGCAAAGCGCTTGACCGGCGTCGCGCTGGCCGGCACCGGCGTCCCGAAGTTGCGGTTGTGGTCGTAGCCGGCCCGCACCATGCTGTGGCCGAAGCGGAACGCCGCGACCGAGTACTCCAGCGGCGCGAACAGATCGCCGTTCTTGAGCGGCTTGTACTTCTTCGTGCCGCCGACGAGGATCTTGTCGACGATGCCGGGCAGGGTGACCGTCGGCAGGTAGTCGTTGACGACCAGCCACTGGTAGTGGTAGCGGACGAGCTTCTGCACGACCTCGAAGCGCTCGGCGTCGCTGTCGCGGCGGTTGAGCCCGAACTGCTTCGGGTTGGCGTCCACGGCGTCGGCGACGTTGTTGTGGAAGCGCAGCACGGCGAGGTGGAACTGCGCGAGGATGAGGTTCTCGTCGTTGCGCTGGTCACCGATGAACGGCCGCGTCAGCACCTGCGGCTCGCCCACGCCCTGCAGGTCGGCGGGAACGTCGGCGAGGGTGATCAGGCCATCGCGGATCATCGGACCGATGCGGGGCAGGTCACGGCTGAGATCCTCGACGGGCGGGATCTTCACGCCCGGGATGTTGGGCCCGACGGCGTTCTCACCGACGCGCATCCGGATGCCCTCGTACATCGGGGCGTCCGAGCCACCGGGGTCGACGCAGAAGTAGTCGTCGTCGAGCCCGGGACCGTTGCCGTACACGCTGTCGAGGTCGAACGTGGGCCGGCGGAGGTTCACGAGCCCCTTGGGGACGTCCTTGGCGGGCACCGGCGTCAGCGGCTTCTGGGTGATGTCGCCGATCGGGCGTCCCTCCGCGTCGGGACGATCGGTGTTGGCGGTCATGTCGTGATCGATGAACTGGCCCCAGTACGTGTAGACCGCGGGGATCGTCGAGTTGACCTCGACCGCGTCGACCGCCGTCCCGGGTGCGCTGTCGATGAGTGCCTCGCCGAGCTTCGTGAGGTCGTCGGTCACCTTCGCGGGGTCGCCCGGGATGTGGGCTTCCGCCACGCTCTTGAGCTCCGGCAGCAGGTACTCGAACGGCGACTGGATGGGCGGCTTGCTGCCGTTGACGTTGACGTGTTGGCCGTGCTTCATGACAAGCATGTAGCGGTCTCCTTGGTAATGGGTCACCCGGTCACGTCCGGGTGATCCGTTCGCGAATCGCGGGTGGGTGGTGGGGGGGCGCTCCTCGGCGGGACGGATCCCGCGTGCCTCAGACGAGCGGCGCGGCACACGCCAGATACGCCGGCATGTGTGACGTTGCGCACGCGACGACACCGCGTGCGCGCCAACGCGCCGGGCGAGCGACGGCGGCTCGCCCGGCGCAGGCTCATGCGGCGGCGGGCGACGTCTCGTCGCGGCCGGCGGACAGGCGGCCGCCGCCGAGCGTCGCGACGAGCACGAGCGCGGCACCGACGATGATCACGTCCTTGAGGACGTACTGACCCTCGAGCGTGGGAGCCCCGTTCGGGCCGGCGAACAGCCGTCCGGGCAGCAGCACGAGCGGCGACATGATGCCGACGAGCTGGGCGCCCAGGAGGTAGACCGCGCCGCGCATCCCGCGCCCGCTGATGAGCCACAGGCCGACCACGGTCTCCAGCAGCGCGACGAAGACGAGCGCGGTGGCCCCGGGGACGAGCCCGAAGGTGAGCATGGAGGTCGTCGTCTCGACGAGGTTCTGGGCGGGGCTGACGCCGGGGAAGAACTTCAGCAGGCCGAAGCCCAGCAGGACGGCGCCGATGCTGACGCGCAGGATCGCGATGCTGTGCGCGATCAGCCAGCGCTGGGCCGCCGCCTCGGCGCGGCGCAGCCTGGCGTCCAGGCCGCCGAGGCTCGGCTGGGCGACGGTCGCCACGTAGCGGGTGATGCGGGTCGGGATCGGAAAGGCGGACATCGCGGGGGGACTCCTCGGATCGGTGTGGCCGGTGGGAGTGCCACCGTCCGCCACCCGCGTTGGCGTTCGCCTGGCGTTTGCTTGGCGCCGTCCGGGCGAACGACGGGGCAGCGGGCGATGTATCTGGCGCCCGCTTCGCGGCTCTTGGTCAGGACCCCCGACGACGTGCACAGAAAGCGGGCTGCTTGAGCTGGTGAGCGAATCTGCCGCATCCGCGCCGAGGCGCAGCCTGCGCCCGTCGATGTCGCTCGCGGTGTTCGGCGGCCTGAAGATCCGCCTCGACGGCCGTGATCTGACCGATCTGCTGCCCGGCCGCCAGGGCCGCGCGCTCACCGCCTACCTCACGCTCAACCGCGACCGCTCGGTCAGCCGCGACGAGCTGCTGAACGTCCTCTGGCCCGAGCGCCCGCCGGCCTCCCCGGAGGCAGCCCTGAGCAGTGTGCTCGCCAAGGTCAGGCGCGCGCTCGAGCCGGCCACGATCGTCGGCCGCCACGCGCTCACCCTGCAATTGCCCGACGGCGCGCAGATCGACGTGGAGACCCTCGGCGCGCAGATCGAGCGCGCCGAGCGGGCGCTGGCGGACGCCGACCACACGACCGCGCTCGCCTCGGCGCAGGCCGCCCTCGCGGTGCTTGCCCAGCCGCTGCTGCCCGATCTGGACGGCGAGTGGATCGAGCCGTGGCGCCAGCGCTTCGGCGACCTGACGCCGCGCACGCTGGACACCGCCGCCCGCGCCGGGATCGCGCTCGGCGCGAGCCGGCTGCCGTCCGCCGAGCGGGCGGCGGCGTCGCTGGTGAAGCTCGAGCCCTACCGGGAGGGCGGCTACGCCCTGCTCATGCGCGCGCAGGCGGGGCAGGGCAACGTCGCGGAGGCGCTGCGCACGTTCGAGCAGCTGCGGTCGTTCCTGCGCGACGAGCTGGGCGCGAGCCCCTCGGCCCCGCTGATCGCGCTGCACGAGAGCCTGCTGCGCGAGCAGGAGCAGGTGCAGCTGCCGGTCGCCGACGCCGCGCCGGCCGCCGACCCCGTGCTGCCCGTCGCCACGGCGCAGATGGTCGGCGGGGCGTTCGTCGGCCGCGACGAGCACATCGAGCGCCTGCGGGCACGCTGGGCACAGTGTCACGCCGGGCCGCCGCAGCTCATGCTGCTCGTCGGCGAGGCCGGCGTCGGCAAGTCACGGCTGGCCGCCGAGTTCGCCGAGGAGGTCCACGCCGGCGGCGGCACGGTGCTCTACGGCCGGGCCGACGAGGAGGCGCTGCTGCCGCACCAGCCCTTCGTCGAAGCGCTGCGCCACCTGATCACCCACGCCGACAGCGCGCTGCTCGCCTCGCTCGAGCCCGACCGCGAGATCCTCAGCCGCCTGCTGCCCGATCTCGCCCCGGGAGCGCCGGACCGCGACGCCGCCGCCGTCCACATCGCCGAGGACACGATGCGCTACCGGCTCTTCGAGGCGGTAGCGACGCTGCTGTGCACGGTCACGAGCCGGTCCCCCGTGCTGCTGATCCTCGACGACCTCGACTGGGCCGACAAGCCGACGCATCTGCTGCTGCGCCATCTGCTGCGCCATCCGCAGCTGACCCGGCTGCTCGTCATCGGCACGGTCCGCCACGGCTCGCTGGGACGCGAGCACGCGCTCGTCGACCTGCTGACCGACCTGCGGCGCGAGCGGCGCTACGACCGCCTCACGCTCCCCGGCCTGGACGAGGCCGCCACGCGCGCGCTCGTCGCCGACCGGTTGGGACGCGACGTCACGCCGGACTTCGTGCGCCGCCTGGGCGAGCAGACCGAGGGCAACGCGTTCTTCATCGAGGAGACCCTCCGGGCGCTCGTCGAGCAGGGGCTCGCACCGGACGAGGTGGTGACCGCCGCCGCCCTGGAGCGCCTCGGCGTGCCCGAGGGCGTGGCGCAGATCGTCGGCCGGCGCATCAGCCATCTCTCCCCGCTCGCGGAGGAGGCGCTGACCGCGGCCTCCGTCGCCGGTCGCCACTTCCGGCTCGCGGTCGTGGCCCGGCTGGTCGGCGTCGCCCCGGAGCTCGTCATGGGCGCGCTGGAGGAGAGCATGGCGTCGGGGCTCGTGCTCGAGCGGCCCGACAGCATCGACGTCTTCTCGTTCTCCCATGCGCTCGTGCGCGAGGCGCTCTACGGCCGGCTCAGCGTCAGCCGCCGCGTTCGCCTGCATCACGGTGTCGCCGACGCGCTGGAGATGCTGGCCGGCAGCGAGAGCGTCAACCCCGCCGAGCTGGCGCACCACTTCCTGCTCGCCCGTCACTTCGCCGGTCCGGACCCCGCCCGCCGCTACCTGATCGCCGCCGGCGACCGCGCGACGGAGCTGCTCGCCTACGAGGAGGCGGTCGCGCACTACACGCAGGCCGCGGCGCTGTTCGACGCCGCCGACGACGACGCCGGCGCCCGCTGCGAGGTGCTGCTCGCGCTCGGGCGGGCGCAGTGGCGCGCGGGCCACGACGGCGCCCGGACCACCTTCCGCTCGGCGGCCGACTGCGCGGTCCGGCGCCGTGACGGCGACCAGCTGGCGCGCGCCGCGCTCGGGCACAGCGCGCGCTACCACGAGTCCGAGTACGCCGGGCCGAGCAGCCACGAGCTGCTCGACGCGGCGATCGCAGCGGTCGGCCCCGGCGACAGCCCGCGGCGGGTGCTCCTGCTGGGCCGGCTGGCGGGCAACCTCGCGTTCGCCGCCGAGCAGCGCGATCGCGCGGCGCAGGCCAGCGCCGAGGCGCTGGCGATGGCGCGCCGGCTCGGTGACGAGGGCCTCGTGGTCGCCGCGCTGATGGCGCGTCACGCCACGCTGCTGGACGTCCGCCACCTCGACGAGCGGCTGGCGCTCAGCGCGGAGTTCATGGGCCTCTGCGCCGGCCACCGCGAGCTGCTCGTCGAGCGCTGCCATTGGCGCCTGTACGACCTGCTCGAGCATGCCGACGTGGACGCCGCGCTCGCCGAGCAGCCGCGCCTGGAAGCGCTGGCCCAGGAGCTGCGCCAGCCGCAGTGGCGCAGCATCGCGCTCGGCTGGCGCGGGTTGTGGGCCGAGATCGCCGGCGACGTCGCGCACGCCGAGCGCTGCGCCGAGGAGTGCCTGCGCCACGGCCGGCAGGCGGGCCTGAAGGACGCGGTGAGCACCTGGGCCGCCAAGCTCGTGATGCTGCGCCGCCGCCAGGGACGGTTCGACGAGCTGGCCCCGGTCGTGCAGCGGCTCGCCCGCGGGGACGTGCGCCGGACCGGCTGGCGCTGCGCGCACGGGCTGATCCTCGCCGAGACCGGCGAGGAGGCCGCCGCGTGGGCGATCTACCGCGAGGAGCTCGCCGCCTTCGCCGACGCGCTGCCGCAGTTCTGGCTCACGAACACCGCGATGCTCGGTGAGCTGTGCGTCCGGCTGCAGGACGCCGGCGGCGCCCTGACGCTGTACGCGGCGCTGGCGCCCTACGCGCACTGCAACGTCGTCGTCGCCTACTCGTCGTGCTGGGGGCCGGTCGAGCGCTCGCTCGCCCTGCTCGCCGCCACCGCCGGCGACGAGCCGCTGCGCGCGCGCCACGCCCGGGCGGCGCTGGCGCGCACGCGGGCGATGCGGGCGCCGCTGCTCACGGCCGAGCTCGAGGACCTCTGCGCGCGACGCCTGGCGTCGTGACGGCGCGCGGCGTCGCGCCCACCTGCGGTGCCGCTCAGGCGTCGTCCCAGTCCGGTGCCCAGGCCGGGTCGATCGTGCGGTAGCCGCGCTCCAGCGCCGCGATGCGGCCGCGCTCCTCCTCGCTCAGCTCGAAGTCGAAGACGTCGAGGTTGGCGGCGCGATGATCGCGCGTCGAGGCCTTCGGCACGGCGGCGACGTGGGGCTGGTCGAGCAGCCAGCGCAGGACGATCTGCGCGGGCGCGCGGTCGTGCGCCGCGGCGATCTCGGCGAGCGTGCGGTCGCGCAGGACGGCACCCTGGGCCAGCGGCGAGTAGGCGGTGAGCATGAGGTCGCGTTCGCGGGCGAGCGCGAGGAGCTGCGGCTGGGCGAGGTACGGGTGGTACTCGACCTGGTTGCAGACCAGCGGCGCGTGCTCGAGCGCCTCGTTCAGCAGGGCGGAGGGGAAGTTCGCGACGCCGAGGTGGCGCACGCGGCCGGCGTCGCGCGCCTCGAGCATCGCCGCGAGCGTCTCGGCGAGCGGCACGCGGCGGTTGGGCCAGTGGATCAGCAGCAGGTCGACGTACTCCGTGCGCAGGTCGCGCAGCGACTGCTCGATCTGGTCGTGCACGCCGACCGAGCTGAGCTCGGTGTACCAGAGCTTCGTCGTCAGGAAGACCTCGTCGCGGTTGCGCCCCGAGTCGTGCAGCCCCTGGGCGACCTGCGCCTCGTTGCCGTAGGCGCGCGCGGTGTCGACGTGGCGGTAGCCGAGCTCGATCGCGTCGCGCACGCCGACGACGCAGTCATCGCCCGTGAGCTGCCAGGTCCCGAACCCGAGCTTCGGGATCTCGATCCCCTGGATCGTGAGCGTCGTGCCGGCGGTCATGTCTCGTGGCATCGGACGGTGCTTTCCCGTGCGGCCGACAACCAAACGACGACGGGGCCCTTCCTGCCGGCGCCGAGCGCCCGTCAGGCGACGTCGCGGAGCTTCTGGGCCTCCGCGAGGGACTGCAGCTTCTTCAGCGACTGGTTCTCGATCTGGCGGATGCGCTCGCGCGTGACGTTGAACGTGCGGCCGACCTCGTCGAGCGTGCGGGGATGCTCGCCGCCGAGGCCGTAGCGCAGCTCGAGCACGCGGCGCTCGCGGTAGGACAGGTTCTCCAGCGCCTCGCGCAGCGCCTCCTTCGTGAGGATCTCGGCGGCGCGCTCGTAGGGCGACTCGGCTCGCTCGTCGGCGATGAACTGGCCGAACTCGGACTCCTCCTCGTCGCCGACGGGCTTCTCCAGCGAGACCGGCGCCTGCGCGGAGCGCTTGATCGAGTCGACCTCCTCGGGATCGATCCCGGTGACCTCGGCGATCTCCTCCGGCGTCGGCTCGCGGCCGAGCTCGGTGACGAGCTTGCGCTCGGCGCGGCCGATCTTGTTGAGCTTCTCGACGACGTGGACCGGGATGCGAATCGTGCGCGCCTTGTCGGCGAGCGCGCGGGCGATCGCCTGGCGGATCCACCAGGTCGCGTAGGTCGAGAACTTGAAGCCCTTGCGGTAGTCGAACTTCTCCGCCGCGCGGACGAGCCCGAGCGTCCCCTCCTGGATGAGGTCCAGGAACGGCAGGCCCTGGTTGCGGTAGTTCTTGGCGATCGAGACGACGAGGCGCAGGTTGGACTCGACCATCTTCTGCTTGGCGTCGAGGTCGCCGCGCTCGATGCGCTTGGCGAGATCGACCTCCTCCTGCGCGGTCAGCAGCCGGACCTTGCCGATGTCCTTCAAGAACAGCTGAAGGGAGTCGGTCGTCATGTCCGGCTTGAGATCGATCGCTGCCTTCTTGCGGGCGCGCCGCTTGTCCGGGGCGCGCTCGACGGCATTGGCCGCCTGGACGGCCGGATCGATCTCCTCGACGAGCTCGATCTCGGACTTCTCCAGGTAGCCGTGCAGCTCCTCGATGTCAGCCTCGTCGAGATCGATCTCGGCGACCGCGCCAGCGATCTCGGCGTACGTGAGCACGCCGGTCAGCTGGCCCTTCGCCAGTAGACCCTTGATCTCTTCGAGTTCTTGCAGTTCGACTACGGACATTGAGTTCGCTTTCGCCTCGGCACGGACGCGTGTGGAGCTCCGCGCCCCGTTCGCTTGACGGAGGGCTGGGAGGGTTGTTCTTGGAGCAGTACCTCGCCCAACCTAGACCCGAAACTCTAGCGTGCCGCTGCGAGAGCAGCTACGAGCACACGCGTCGCTTGTTTGACCCTCTGCGCCGAGATGACACAAAGCGCGTGCCATGATGCGCAGGTGCCCGAACGCAAGGACTCCGATCGCGAAGTGCTGACGAGCCTACCGCGCTCGCGGCCCGTTCGCCGCAGTGCCAAGCGCGGCGATCGGCCCGCGCCGCAGGGCGCTGCGCGCGCATCCGCCAAGCGCGCCGCCGCCAAGCCCGCCGACCCCAGCAAGCCCGTCGCGGCCCCGCGCGCCGCAGCCCGGCCGCGCCCCGCGCCCGCGACCGCGGCGCCGCGCGACATGCCGCCGCGCAGGGTCCCCGCGGCCGGCTACGCGGCGCCCGAGAGCCGCGCCGGCGAAGCGTCCGGGTCGGCCGGGGCCGAGCTCTTCAGCACGACGATCCAGGCGGCTGCCGAGCTCGCCCAGATCGGTCTGACAGTCGGTCGCCAGACGCTGCGGTCGATGCTGGACCGGCTGCCCAAGCCATAGATGGTTCGGGCACGAAGTCAGCCGTCACGTCGAGGATGAACACGGTAACCTGCCGCGCACTGCCGAATCTCCGGACGTCCGCGTCCGGGGAGCGGGGGACCCAATTGCGGATCGGATGGACGCCGGACCGCCGGGGCGAATCGGCCTAGCACAGGTCGTAGCGCTTGGAAAGCGCGAGCCCGTCAGCTCACCCCGTAGGCCGCCAAAATCCCATGCTTGGACACCCGCGCGATCGAGCCGTTCTCGTCGCCGTGCTCTGCACGGCCGTTTCGCTGTGCACCGCCGCTGCCGCGCAGGCGGCGCCCGGCACGGGCGGCGTCTCGATCCCGGACCTCCTCCCGGTCGCCACCGGCGGCGCGGGCTACGGCGATCCGGGCATGCAGTCGCTCGTCGTGCGGCCGATCGCCGTCCTGCACCGGCGCCTCGTCGCCCGCGGCACGCTGCCGGGCGGCGCGCGCCGCCAGGTCGTCCTGCAGCGCCTGGACCGCAAGGACGGCTGGCGCAACGTCGCCCGCGCCCGGATCCGCAGCACCGGCCGGTTCAGGGTCGCGTGGAAGGCCGACCGGATGGGACGCATCAGCCTGCGCGCGATCGTCGCCGGGCGCCGCCGCGCGTCCGCGTCGAGCGCCGCCGCGCCGATTGCCCGGGTGACGGTCTACCGGCCGGCCATGGCGACGTTCTACGGGCCCGGCTTCTTCGGCCAGCAGACGGCGTGCGGCCAGGTGCTCGCGCCCGACATGCACGGCGTCGCGCACAAGAAGCTGCCGTGCGGCACGCTCGTCGCGGTCACGTACGCGGGCCGCGAGATCGTGGTGCCCGTCATCGACCGCGGCCCGTTCCACGCCGGGTTCTCGTGGGATCTGACGCAGGCCACCGCCGATGCGCTGGGCTTCACCGGCACCGGCGCCGGCGAGATCGGCTACGTGCGCGTCGAGTCCGCGGCCGCGGCGTAGCCGGCCTCTAGCCCTCCACCTGGTAGGTCGACCGGATCGCCGCGCGGGCGAGCGTGTGGAACGTGAGGTTGAAGCCGACGTAGGCCGGCGAGGCCTCCGGCGGGATGTCGAGCGTCTCCTCGTCGACGGCGAACACGGTGTAGACGTAGCGGTGCGCGATGTCGCCGCCGGGGGGCGCCGCGCCGCCGTAGCCGGACTCGCCGTAGTCGTTGCGCACCTCGACCGCGCCCGCGGGCAGACCGTCGGGGCTCGCGCCGGTGGCCAGCTCGGTGGTGCCGGCCGGGAGATTGAACACGCTCCAGTGCCAGAAGCCGCTGCCGGTCGGGGCGTCGGGGTCATAGCACGTGATCGCGAAGCTCTTGGTCTCCTCCGGGAAGCCGGACCAGCGCAGGTGCGGCGAGACGTTCTCGCCGCCGGCGCTCGGGTGCGCGTACTTCGCGGGCTGCGCCTGACCGTCCTGGACGTCGTCGCTCTCGACGGTGAACGCCGGCGCTGCGGGCAGCAGATCGTGCGGGTCGGGTGCTGTGGCTCGTTGCAGTGACATGGCGCGACAGTACCCGCTCGTCGCCGGTGAACGCGGGCGAATCCTGCCCGCCGCGGGGTACCGTAAGCGCCGATGCGCAACGGCGCCCTCGTGATCGCCGCGGTGGCCGCCCTCGCGACGGCCATGCTCGCCCTGATCCGGCGCCGGCGCCGGCGGGCGCGCCCGATCGCGCAGGCGGTGCTCACCGATCCCTCCGACGACACGGCGATCGACGCGCGGGGCGCCGTGCGCTCCGTGCAGGCGGCCGAGCTGACGCTGCCCGCGGCGGCCCTGGCCGAGCTGTGGTCGCCGATGCACCTCGAGCGCCTCGCGCGCACGTACTGGCGCTTCTTGTCGCGCTGCACGCTGGGCCTCGTCCGCGTCGAGTACGACGAGGACGAGCGCGCGGTCGTGCTGCTGAGGCGCCCGTTCGTGATGCTGCGCTTCCGCGCTCCGGAGTACGAGATGGACGCCACGCGCGGCGTCGTGCGCTGGCGCATCGCCAGCGGCGTGCTCGTGTCGCGGGCCGCCCACGGCGGCGACGGGTACCTGCAGATCGAAGTGGAGCGCTGTGCACCGGTCGACCGCGACACCGCGCGCGTGCGCGTGGAGGTCGAGGTGGCGAACTTCTATCCGGCGCTGGCGAGCGCGATCGCGCGCTGGTTGTACTCGGCGACGCAGTCGCGCATCCACGTCATCGTCACGCACGGCTTCCTGCGCTCGCTGGCGCGGCTGGACCTCGCCGAGTCGGTCGTGGGGCGCTATGCGGTCCCCGACGACGTCGACGCGGTGCCCGATCCGCCGGCACGCGCCCCGCGCGAGCCCAGCGGCGCGGTCTGATCCTGAGCAGTGCCACCGCGGCCCGGCCGCCGCGGACGGCCGGGTTGGCGGGGGATGCGTGTACCGCTACGCCGGGTGCGTGCGGCGCCCGGTGACGTGCATGTCATCGAGCAGGCGCGGCGCCAGCATGAGCGCCGCGAAGCCGACGAGGACGTAGATGACGTCCGCGGCGGTGCCGGTGCCGAAGATCTCGGCAACGACGTTGGTGTCGAACAGCGCGAGGATGGCCCAGTTGAGGCCACCGACGATGAGCAGGGCGATCCAGAGTGGATCGAGCCGCTTGAGGAGATCCATCACGCCTCCTTTATTGACGCGACGAACATTGAACCGAACAGCACGAAGTACCCCGTTGCAGGCGGGTGGTTTCACCGGTCGGCGGACTGCATCAGATCGTGCCGGGCGGCTTGTGGCGGCGGGCCGTCTCGCCCGTGCGCAGCGCCGAGCCGGCGAGCATGAGGGCCGCGCCGAGCAGCGCCGCGTACCAGCCCCACTCGAGCTCGATCTGCCCGGCCGGCGTGCCCGGGCGGTCGATCACGCCGACGTATAGCAGCACCCCGAAGGCGAAGATCGACAGCACCGCGGTCAGCTCGCCGCGCGCCCACGTGAGCTGATGGTCGCGCGCGACGATGTAGGCCAGGATGAACGGCGCGATCGCCATGACCAGCAGCACCCAGCGCAGGACGAGGTGCGTCGCCCAGCCGCTCTGCGCGCCGGTCCCCGCTGTGCCGGCGAGGGTGGCCAGCGGGCTGACCGCCTCGTACCAGTTCGCGAAGAGACACGCTCCGAGCAGCAGGCCGCCGAACATCGCGACGAGCTCGTTGACCTTCAGGCGCTCCATCCGCGGCCAATCTAGTGGGCGGCGCGGCGGCGCGCAGCGGTGCGGACGAGCGCTGGGGAGGGGGTTCGTCACGTTCTCCGCTGTAGACGCGTACAACGTGACAAGCCCCCGCTGAGCGACCGCGGGCAGGCAGGCGCGGCGTTGATCGCGGCCGGGTCGAGCGTGCCGAGCTGGAACCCGAGGGGCGCCTCAGCCGACCGAGTCGGCGAGCGCGAGGAGCTGGTCCTGCGTCCATGGGCCCTGGCCGGTGAGCCGCACGTGCAGGCCGTCCTGCTCCCAGGCCAGCTCCTGCACCGGCCGCAGGCCGGTCTCGGCCTCCTGCAGCGCCGCGCGGCGATAGGCGTAGCGGCCCACCGGGGTGGGCGGCGGCAATCCGCGCTCGGCGGGCGCCACGTGGCCGCAGTAGAGCGTCAGCCGGCCGGGCGCGCCCGCGCGCGAGGTGTCGAGGTTCCACTCGACCTGCACCGCGTCGGGCCCGCAGGTGACGACCTCCACCCAGCGCCCCAGCGGCAGCACCGCCGCGGGCAGCGGGACCGCTCGCCCGAGATGGGCGTCGGCGGCCCCGATCCCTTCCAGGGGCTCGCGCTCCATACAGCATCGTACGCCGCTACGGTCTGCGCAGATGAAGCGCCTCGTCGCGGTCCTGGCCGTCCTCGTGCTCGCGGTTGCGGTGTACGTGTGGGCGCCGTGGCGCTCGGAGCCCGCGATCCGCGCGCCGAGCGGGCCGTACGTGCCGTCGGGGCCGAGCGACCGGGCGCTGCTGTGGGCGCTCGGCGACGGCGCGGACGGCGGCGCCGACGCGCGCGCCGTCGTGCGGCGCATGAAGCGCAAGCGCTTCGATCGCGTCCTGTATCTCGGCGACGTCTATGGCAAGGGCATCGTCAGACGGCTCGTCGGCGACGGCACCGCCGCCGACTACCGCGAGCGCTACGACCCGCTCTACGGCGCGTTCGCCGCGAAGACCGCGCCGACGCCGGGCAACCACGAGTGGCGCCAGCGCGGCGAGGGCTACGAGCCCTACTGGGAGACGGTGTTCGGCGAACCGCCGCCCGCCTACTACGGCTTCGACATCGCCGGCTGGCGGGTGCTGAGCCTGAACACTGAGATCGCGCACGACGCCGGCTCCGCGCAGCTGCGCTGGCTGCGCGGCCAGGTGCGCGCGCCCGGCACCTGCCGCCTGGCCTTCTGGCACGCGCCGCGCTACAACGCCGGCCGCCACAGCGACGAGCCCGGCGTGGCGCCGCTGTGGGACGCGCTGCGCGGACGCGCCACGATCGTCCTCAACGGCCACGACCACAACATGCAGCGCTTCGCGCCGGTCGGCGGCATCACCCAGTACGTCTCGGGGGCCGGCGGGCATAGCCTGTATCCGCTGCGCCGCGATCGCCGCCTCGCCTTCGGCAACGACCGCGACTTCGGCGCGCTGCGCGTCGAGCTGGCGCCCGGGCGCGCGCGGATGGCGTTCGTCTCCGCCGCCGGCCGGATCCTCGACATCAGCACCGCACGGTGTACGCGCCAAGAGCGCGCATGAAGGCGCCGATCCACGGGAAACCCGGTGGCGGCGACACTCGCCGGCAAGTGAGCGTCGTCGATGAGGTCCCTGTCAGGCGGTAGCGCTCCGAGTAGGGCGACACGGCAACAGGAGCACTGTCACTCACGAAGTTCCGGCACCGCCGCCACGCAGGCCGGCGACGCAGGACAGATAGGGAAGTCGCAATGTCGATCGATTCGAGGCACCCCGCCTCACCACGCGCGCACGACGGCGCGGCGCGCGCGGCGATGATGGCCCGCGTGCAGGAGCAGCTCACCGCGCGCTCGCAGTTCGCGGACCGGCGCTGCCCGCTCTGCGGCGAGCCGATCCGCGGCGGCCAGCCGTGCACCACCGTGCACGGCACCACGGTGCACGCCGGCTGTCGTAGCGCGTCGCGCGCGATCGTGTAAGCGCGGCGGGCGCTACCGGCTCGGGCTGTCGGTCTCGCCCGAGCCGATCGCCTGGCTCGTGCGCGTGAGCGTGACGAACAGCAGGCCGCCGAGCATGTTGCCGGCGACGGCGATGACGAAGTTCAGGCCGGCATCCCCGAAGGAGATCGTCGTGCCGAGGCGCATGCCGAAGATCAGCTCGAGGGTGACGACGATCACGTGGTTCAGCGACGCCAGCGCGAGCACCGTGCCCGCGATCCAGGCGACGACGATGCGTCCGCCGACCGTGCCGACGCCCTCGATCATCCAGGTCATGGCGGTGATCAGCGCGCCGCCGATGATCGCGCTGCAGAACGCGGCCCACAGGCTCAGCTCGTCGATGTGCGCGGCGAGGTCGACGAGCGCGGGGGCGGTCCCCTCGGGCAGGACGCCCTTCGTCGTCGCGATGAGGATCAGCGCGGTGCCGCCGAGGATGTTCATGGCCGGCGAGATCGTCCACAGCTCCGCGAGCTTGAGCTTGGTCAGCTTGCCGCGCCGCAGCGCGGTGAGCGGGACGAAGAAGTTCTCGGTGAAGAGCTCCGAGCGGCCCACGACGATGAAGATGAACGCGATCCCGAAGAACAGGGAGCCGACGAAGTGCGCCATGCTCGGACCGAGCTTCGGCGTCACCAGGGCGGTGACGGTGGCGATCGCGATGACGCCGAAGACGATGTCGAAGCCGGCGACCAGCGAGGTCGTCGTCAGCTCCAGCCGCGTGCGCAGCAGGCGCCGCTCGCCCTCCTGCCGCGTCCGCGCATACATCTCGTGCGGCTCGGGCGGCTCCTCGGGCTGCTGCGCGTTCTCTGCTTCGGTGTCGGGCGGCTCGGGCGCCTCCTCGGGCTGCTGCGCGTTCTCTGCCTCGGTGTCAGGCGGGTCGGGCTCCTCGGCCATGGTCGCGCGGTGCTGCCCGATCGCGGCTGCGCGCATGCGTCGCGCTCGCAAGCCGCCTGAAGGCGAACGCGCCTGGTTTTCGCCGCTGGTGGGTACTGCGGCTGTGCTTTCTCAGCTACCAGGAGGAGATTCACATGGCCGATGGTGAAGACGCCCTGAAGGGCGCAGACGACATCAAGAGCGGCACCGAGGAGGGGACGCCCGTTCACAGCCCCACGATCCCCGAGGACGAGGGCAACGTCGGCGACGGCACGGGCGAGGGCGAGGCCGCAGACGCCGCCGGCAACACCGCGACGGGCAACCCCGCGGCCCCCGAGGTCGATCACGCCTAGTACACCCATCCGGGTGCACTAGCTCCACGCAGCTCGCGTGGCTGCTGCATCGAAGGCCCTCTCCGCGTCGCCGAGGGGGCCTTCGTGCGTTCCGGGCGGCCGCGCGAGCCGCTGACGGCTGTGACGCGGATCGGGCGCAAGCTCCCACGCATGGCGGTGTTCTGCGCGCTCGCTCACCCACCCGAGAGCGGCCTGGATGCCAGCTTCCGGCGACCAGGCCGACGGCGCTCGCCAGCCTCCCAACCGGTGTGCGCCTCGGGTACACTTTTCGCGTCTCGGGACACGCTGAACGCGGTCCTGAGGCAGTCAGGTCGGAGGGGACGAGCCCCCATCACCCGGGACGGGCTCTGGACCCACGCACCACACCGCGTGATTTCAGTTGACCGAATTGTCCATCCCTGAGCAGTCGCGGGCTGAGCGCATCATCGAGCTCGGCCAGTTGACGGTGCGCTCGCAGCGCGCGGGCGGCGTTCACACGATCGCGCTCACGGGTGAGATCGACCTCTCCAACGCGGGCGAGGTCGAGCGCGAGCTGCTGCACGCCGAGGCGACCGACGCCACCACGATCCTCGTCGATCTCGCCGGCATCGGCTTCATGGACTCCACCGGGATCCGGCTGCTGATCGCCGCCGACGCCCGCTCGCGCGCCGACAGCTCGCGCCTGCGGCTCACGCGGCCGCCCGCGCCGGTGTTCCGCGTGCTGTGCATCGCCGGCATCGACGGGCGGCTGCCCTTCGTCGATCAGGCCGCCGACGCTCAGCCGACGGCGTAGCGCGCGAACAGCTCCCCGTCGCAGTCGAGCAGCCAGCGCAGGGCGAGGCCGACCGGTGCCTCCAGCGGCGCGTCGTCCATGATCGACAGTGCGCCGGCCGCCCCGGCCAGGACGGGAACCGTCGTGAGAAACAGCTCGTCGACGAGTCCCTGCGCGAGCAGCGACGCGTTGAGGTGCGGACCGCCCTCGCAGAGGATCGCCCGCACGCCGTGCTCGTCGTGCAGCCGCGCCAGCGCCCCGGGCAGGTCGACGGTTGCCGAGCGCAGGTAGCCGACCTCCGCGCGCACGCCCTCGAGCTCGTGCTGGGCCGAGGTGACGATCACCACGCGTGAGGACGGGTCCTGCAGCAGCGGCAGGTCGGCGGGCAGGTTCAGCGAGCCGCTGACGACGATCGCCAGCGGATCGTCCCGCAGGCCCGCCGCGCGGCGCTGCTGGCGGCGCGCCGCGTCGGGCACCATGCGCCCGTAGCGCTCGACGCGCAGCGTCCCCGCCCCCACCATCACCGCGTCCACGCGCGTGCGCAGGGCGTGGAAGAGCTGGCGGTCGGCGAGGCTCGACATCGGTCCCGTGCGACCGTGCACCGTCGCGCGGCCGTCGCCGGTGTGGACCATGTTCACGGCGATGTGCGGGCGCCCCGGCGGCGCGCTCTCCCACGGCCGCAGCGCCGCGACGAGCTCGTCGGCGGTCAGCTCCCCCGGGTCGGGCAGCAGGCGGCGCAGCGCGACGGGCGGCTCGTTGCGAGCCGCCGTCACGTGATCGGGTGACCGGGCTCGATGAGGTCCTTGACGGCGTGGAAGAAGACGAACTTCTCACTAGGCGCGTACTCGGCCTTGAACGGTTCGAGCAGGAACCCCACGTGGTCGCCGAGGTTCAGGCGCGCCTCGATGGTGCCGGCGAACCAGCTCGGGCAGTCGTCGAGGATCGGCAGCCCGCGCGGGCCGGGATGCCACGCGCAGCGCTCGAACTTGTCGACGTCGTCACCGGTCTGCCCGCCGAAGAGCTCCGCGAGGTCGGTCCGCTCACGCGGGATCAGGTGCACGGCGAGCGCCTCGGCGATCAGCCCGAGGCGATACGTGCGGTTCTCGCGCGACAGGCAGGCGAGGAACCGGGCCGGGTCGAAGCTGCACTGCGTGGCGAAGCCGATCACGCACCCCTCGCGCCGTTCGTCCTTGGCGGCGGTGACGACGAACAGCGGATAATCCAGCGATCCGGCGAGCTCGAGGAAGGTCGCAGCGGGATCGCCCATCGAGCGGACGCTACCCGGTGTGGCGCGCCGCAGGACAGTGGGTAGCGTGAGAGGGCACATGGCGCAACGGCTCATCGGCGTGGACGTGGGCGGCACGAAAACCGCCGTCGCGGTGCTCGACGGCACGGCGATGAGCGAGCCCGTGCTCGCGCCGACGCAGACGAGCAGCGCCGAGACGCTGATCGCCCAGCTCGTCGCGGCCGTCGGCGCGGCCGGCGACGCGGCGGCGGTCGGCGTGGCGGTCCCGTCGGTCGTCGACTGGGAGACCGGGCGCATCCGCTCCTCGGTGAACATCCCGCTGCAGGACGTGGCGCTGCGCGCCGTGCTGCGCGAGCGCCTCGGCGTGCCGGTCTACATCGACAACGACGCGACGTGCGCCGCGCTCGCCGAGGCCTACGACGACGAGGGCCGGCTCGTCGCCCGCAACCTCGTGATGTTCACCGTCGGCACGGGCGTCGGCGGCGGCATCGTGATCGGCGGGCGCGTGCTGCGCGGAGCGACCGGCGCCGCCGCCGAGCTCGGGCACACGATCGTCGGCGCCGACCTGTCGGCCGCGCCGTTCGCGCATGCGCCCGGCTACCCCCAGCCCGGATCGCTGGAGTCGCTGGCCTCGGGCAGCGCGCTGAACGAGATCGCCGCCGCGCACGACCTCCCGCCCGGGCGGGTCATCGATCGGGCGCGCGAGGGCGACGCCGCCGCCTGCGCGGCGATCGAGCTGCTCGGCCGCCGGCTCGGGATCGGCATCGCCAACGCCATCAACACGTTCGACCCCGAGCTCGTCGTCGTCGGCGGCGGCGTCTCGGCGGCCGGCGAGATGCTGCTGGCGCCCGCGCGCGAGGAGGCCTTCCGCCACGTGCTGAGCGGTGTCGGCACGCGCACGGAGATCCGCCGCGCGCGCTACGGTCCGCTGGCCGGGGTGCGCGGCGCGGCGCTGCTCGCAAGCCACGAGCTCGAGGCCGATCGCGCGCTCGAGGCCGAGCAGGCGACCGCGCGATGAGGATCGCCGTCGGCATCGACCACGCCGGCACACCGCTGCGCGACACGGTCATCGAGGCGGTGCAGGCCGGCGGGCACGACCTGCTCGACCTCGGCCAGCACGACGACTATCCCGACACGGCGCTGGATGCGGGCCGCGCGATCGCCGGCGGCGACGCCGACCGCGCGATCCTCGTCTGCGGCTCGGGCGCCGGGGTCTCCGTGGCCGCCAACAAGCTTCTGGGTGTCCGCGCCAGCGTGTGCCACGACCACTACACGGCGGCGCAGTGCGTCGCGCACGACGACTGCAACGTCCTGTGCCTCGGCGCCCGGGTCATCGGGCCGGCGATCGCGGCGGAGCTGACGACCGCGTTCTGCGCGGCGCGGTTCAGCGGCGAGGAGCGCCACGCGCGGCGCCTGGACAAGGTCGCGGCGATGGAGCGCGACGGGCTCGACGCAGCCGGTAGCCGCGGATAGGTCAAATGGTCGATGCTCGGCCGTCGCGGTGCTCGGCGTCGGCCTCGCGCTGACCGCGCAGGCCGTGCCCTCGCTCGTGTGACGATCCGGCGAACGCGCCGTGGCGCGCCGAGCAGGTATGCCACGATGAACGGCGTCCGAATGCCGCACCAGAACGCGCTGTCCACAGGCCGGGAGATGCACCGATGAGCCAGACCGTGAACGTCAACCCTCGCCTTGCCGCGCTCACCGCCGCGGGCACGAGCCCGTGGCTGGACCAGATCCGCCGCTCGCTCACCCAGGGCGGCGAGCTGCGCAAGATGGTCGAGGAGGACAGCCTGCGCGGCGTGACCTCCAACCCGGCGATCTTCGAGAAGGCGATCCTCGGCTCGCCCGACTACGACGAGCAGATCGAGGAGCTCGCCCGCACCGGCGCGCTGGCCCGCGCGATCTACCAGGAGATCGCGATCCAGGACGTGCAGGAGGCCGCCGACATGCTGCGCTCGGTCTTCGACGACCTCGACGGGAACGACGGCTACGTCTCGCTGGAGGTCGATCCGGATCTGGCATTCGACACCGACCGCACGATCGCGCAGGCGCGCGAGTACTGGGCCCGGGTGGACCGGCCCAACGTGATGATCAAGATCCCGGGCACGTCGGAGTGCCTGCCGGCGATCCAGCAGGCGATCTACGAGGGCATCAACGTCAACGTCACGCTGCTGTTCTCCACCGCGGCCTACGTCGAGGTCGCGCTGGCCTACATCCGCGGGCTGGAGCGCCGCCACGCCGAGGGCAAGGACCTCGACGTGCGTTCGGTCGCGTCGTTCTTCGTCTCGCGCGTGGACTCCGAGGTCGACAAGCGCTTGGAGGCGATCGGCCGCGACGGACCTGCAGGGGCAGGCGGCGGTGGCCAACGCGCGCGCCGCCTACCGGCGCTTCGAGGAGCTCTTCTATGGTGGCACCGCCGGCGCAGCCGGCGATCGGCTGGATGGGGGCAGCGGCGACGGAGCCGGTGGTCGGTTCGACCCGCTGCGCGCGGCCGGGGCGCATGTCCAGCGGCCGCTGTGGGCCTCCACCGGGGTGAAGAACCCGGCCTACAAGGAGACGAAGTACGTCGAGGAGCTCGTCGGGCCCGACACGGTCAACACCATGCCGATGCAGACGCTGCTGGCCTGCGCGGAGCGCTTGGAGGTGACCGGGGAGACCGTGCGCGAGGACCCGACGCCGGTGCTCGACGCGCTGGCCGATGCCGGCATCGACATGAACGAGGTCACCGACAAGCTCCTGCGCGAGGGCGTCGATGCGTTCGTCACGCCGATGGAGAAGCTGCTGGCCGGCGTCGAGGCCAAGCGCGAGGCGATCTTCACCGGCCGCCCCGAGACGATCGACTCCTCGCTGCCCGACGAGCTCGAGCCGTTGGTGCACGAGCTCGTCCAGCGGGCCGAGCGCGAGCGCGTGGCGCGGCGCATCTGGTCCAAGGACGACACGCTGTGGGGCCCGGCCGGGCAGGCCGAGGTCGCCGACCGGCTCGGCTGGCTGACCGCGCCCGAGACCTACGAGGACCACATCGACGACCTCGAGGCGTTCGTCGCGGCGGTCGCCGAGGAGGGCTACACCGACTGCGTCCTGCTGGGCATGGGCGGCTCGTCGCTCGCGCCCGAGGTGCTGCGGCGCTCCTACGGCGCGGCGGCGCAGCACGGCCGCCTGTGCCTGCACGTGCTCGACTCGACCGATCCCGGTGCGGTGCTGGCCCAGGAGCGCGCGGTCGACCTCGAGCACACGCTGTTTCTCGTGTCCACGAAGTCCGGCGGCACGATCGAGACGATCTCGCTGTTCGAGCACTTCTGGTCGCTGCGCCCGCACGGCGAGCAGTTCGTCGCGATCACCGACCCGGGATCGTCGCTGCAGTCGCTGGCTGCCGAGCGCGGCTTCCGGCGCACCTTCTGCAACGACCCCGACGTCGGCGGGCGCTACAGCGCGCTGACGCTGTTCGGGCTGGTCCCGGCGGCGTTGATGGGCGTCGATCTGGTGACGCTGCTGGAGGGCGCCGGCGTGGCGGCGGAGGCATGCTCGGCCGGCTCGACGGTCGACGGCAACAGCGGCCTGTGGCTCGGCGCGTCGCTCGCCGCGCTCGCCCTGCAGGGCCGCGACAAGCTGACGTTCGTCGTCGACGACAAGATCGGCTCGTTCGGCCTGTGGGTCGAGCAGCTCGTGGCCGAGTCGCTGGGCAAGTCCGGCCAGGGCATCGTGCCGGTGACCGACGAGCCGCTGGGCTCGCCGGACGCCTACGGCGACGATCGGGTGTTCGCGTACCTGCGTGACAACGAGGATCCCGACGAGGCGATGGACGAGGCCGTGCGCGCACTCGCCGAGGCGGGCCAGCCGACGGTGACGCTGTCGGCCGGCGGTCCCGGCGACCTCGGCCGGATCTTCTTCTTCGCCGAGTTCGCGACCGCGGTGGCCGGCTGGGCGCTGGAGATCAACCCGTTCGACCAGCCCGACGTGCAGGTCGCCAAGGACATGACCCGCAAGCTGCTGGCGGAGATCGAGGGCGGCGGCTCGCTCGACGAGCCCGCCGATGCGGACGACGACGCCCTGCGCGCGCTGCTCGCCGACGGCGGGCCGGGCAGCTACGTGGCGATCCTCGGGTTCACGGCGCCGTCGGACGAGGTCGACGCCGCGGTGACCGAGCTGCGCGCGGCGATCCGCGCGGGCACGGGCGCCACCACGACGTTCGGCTACGGGCCGCGCTACCTGCACTCGACCGGGCAGCTGCACAAGGGCGGGCCGGCGAGCGGGCGCTTCCTCGTGCTCGTCCACGACGGCGGCGAGGACGTCGAGATCCCGGGGCGTCCGTTCGGCTTCCGGGTGCTGAAGAACGCGCAGGCGTCGGGCGACCTCGAGACGCTGCGCTCGCGCGGCCGGGCAGCGCAGAAGCTGCGACTTCACGGCGACGACGCGGCGGCAGCGGTGCGCGAGCTGACGGCGCGCGTGCGCGGGCTGCTCGGCGGCTGAAACTCGGTCAGCAAGACCGACGTCGGTTCGCCGGGCGTCGCAGTCGACGCACCGGCGAGCGACGCAGCCCTAGGCGAATATCCTCGACGTGACTTCGAGGTATGTGTTGCCGACGTTGCTCACGAGGATCGACCGCAGGCCCAGGCTGTTCGCCGGGAAACAGAGGTTCTGGAACGGAGCCACGCTGTAGGTGTAGGTGTAGCGCAGGTTCGTCGTCTTCACACGGCCGGCGGCGAACTGGAGGTTCCTGGCGCAGACGTACGCATTCGCGACCCCGACGTCCAAGAAGACTTCGGCACCCGGAGGGAGCACAACTGGACCTTGCGTCGAAGCGGCGCGGACCGGCGTCGCGCTGCTCGAGCCGATGTCCGATCCGCCGGCCGCGACATTGCTCGGCTTGTCGATGCCGATGATCTGCGCGTAACTGGTCCCACCGCCGAGCGCGAGGGTGACGAGCGCCGCCATGCCGACCGCATACAGACTGTTTCTGACGATGTGCTTCATGGATGACTCCGATCCGTGTTGGTGGTTGAGACTCACGCGAGGTCGTGTGTCTGCGGTGACCACGAATGGGGGCAGGCGATCGGACGGACCTGCTCGTGTTGGCGCGTTGGCGCTCTCGACGCCGTCGAGGAGAAGGCAAACGTCCGGTCGGGCTAGGCTCTACGGCGCCCGGTCAGGCGCGCTTGCGGACCTTCCAGATCTCTTCGTAGGGCCAGCGTCGCGCCCACTCCACGGTGGCGTGGGGAAAGCGCGTCGTCGCCCCCTCCGGCACCTGCACCTCGGTGAGCGCCTCGATCTCGAAGCCCGCGCGGAGCAGCAGCGCGATCAGCTCGCCGTGCGGGAGGTGGAACTCGACGGAGTCGTCGCCGGGCCACTCGACGCGGTGCATGCCGAAGTACGGGCGCAGGAGGTGCTCGCCGGCGGGCTCGCTTTCGGCGTCCGGGGCGCACATGATCGCCAGCGGGGTGTCGACGAGGAACACGAGCCGCCCGCCGGGGCGTAGCAGCCGCGCCGCCTCCGGGATCCACTCGTACGGATCGCACCAGATGCTCGCCCCGTACTCGGAGATCGCGAAGTCGAAGCTCTCGTCCGCGAACGGCGTGGCCTCGGCGTTGCCGTGCACAAGCGGGAACGCGATCCCGAACTCCTCCTGCAGCAGGTGCGCGGTCGCCAGCTGACGCTCGGAGTTGTCGATCCCCACGGGGCGCGCCCCGCGCCGCGCCAGCCACGCCGAGACGTAGCCCGTCCCGCAGCCGAGCTCGACCACGTCAAGGCCGTCGAGGTCTGCGGGCAGCACGTGCAGCTGGGACTCGGCCACGCCGAAGATGCCCCACGACGGCTCGTCGCACGCCCAGTTGCGCCGGCCGGACTCGATCCAGTCGCCGGCGTGCGCGTCCCAGTCGGCACGGTTGCGCGCAACGTGCTCGGGCAGCTCGCTCATGCGACGCTTCCTCCGACTCGGCCGCCGCGGGGGGTGGTCGAGAAAACGTCTCCCATATGGACGATTTCTCGACGACCCCCCATCACCGCTCGCTCTCGGCCTGCTCGTCGAGCTTGTCCTTGAGATAGGCGGCCTTGTCGGCGCGGCGCACCGCGGCGAGCTGCTCGGTGTCGGTCGGAGCCTCCTCGGCGCGCTCGCGCTCCTCGACCTCGCGGTGGGCCTGGACGGCGCGGAGCTGCTCGGTGGCGGGGTCGTCGCCAGGTGGTGCCATTGGTAGTCAGGGGCGCAGTGTCCGCGCTCGGCGGCTCTGTTTCCCCGTTCCCCTTTCAATTCCGTGCGTGCGGTTTTCCCGCACACGGCTTACCGATGATCTTCTTCGCATGGCCTACGCGGCCCCTGGGTAGCGGATCGTGCCCCCGAGGCGGTAAAGCCCGAAGCCGAAAAGCCAGTCCGGCGTCCATGAAGCGACCTCTCCGGCGCGCAGGTTGCGGCCCTTGCGCTTGATCAGCAAGCGTTTGAGCCGCCACGCGACGTAGCGGTCGATCTGGACGAACTTGTCGGCAGCATTGCCGGTCCGAAAGTAGTTGCCCCAGCCACGCATGATCGGGTTGAGCTCCGCGATCAGCTCGCGGACGTCCGTGATCGCGACGCGGTGACGGCCGGTCTTGGCCTTGACCTTGGCTCGTAGGCGCTTCAGCGAGCGTTGCGAGGGCCATCGGTGCAGGTAGTAGCGGCGAACGCCACGCTCCAGCAACCGGCCCGATACACGCGCCCGGAAGTGCCAGCCGAGAAAGTCAAAGCCCTCGCCGCCCTCCCTGAGGCCCACCACCTTCGTCTTGTCCGGATGCAACTTGAGCCCCAGACGGCCAAGGATCTCCCCGGCCAGTTCCAGGGCCGCGTTCGCGTCGCGCTCAGACCGGCACAGCACGACGAGGTGAGTCGCCGGGGGGAGTCTCGCCCCCCGGCGCTCGCAGAACCCGGCGTGAACCTCTCGGCTCACCGGGCTCCCATCGTCCAGCCGTCGGGGCGCACGCCAAAGCGCCAGTGCGCGAACAGGCCGGGCTGGCGTCGACAGACGTCAGCGATGAACCTGCGCGCGCGGCTGGTGTGGCGGCGCAGTCGCTTGTATTTCCGCATGGCCCACCGCACGAGCGTCTCGTTGAGGTGGCGGAAGACCGGATACAACATGGACTTGTAGAAGCGCCCGTAGTAGTTGATCCAGCCCTGGATGACGGCGTTGAACATCCGCGCCAGGTCCGTGAGGGTCTTGTCCGAGCGGCAGGCAATGCGCCAGCGGCGCATCTCACGCCGCATCCGCGTCTTTGCCTGGCCCGAGACCGCCGGAGTGAAGTTCACAAAGTGCTTCCCGAACCGGTTCTTCGACAGCCGCGGACGGAATGTGTACCCGAGGAAGTCAAACGACTCATGCTCATGCGAGCCGCGCCGGTCGTCGTCCTTGCAGTACACGATGCGGGTCTTGCGCTCGTTGAGCTCAAGGCCGCACTCCGCCAGCCTGGCGGCGATCAGGTCCCGCAACCGGCGGGCCTGCTGTTCGCTTCGGGCGTGGACGATGATGTCGTCGCAGTAGCGCTCAAACGGGACGCCAGGATGTTCCCCGGCCATCCACGCGTCGAACGCATAATGCAAGAACATGTTGGCCAGCAGGGGCGAGATCGCCGAACCCTGAGGGGTCCCGCGGTCGCGCTCGACGAGGCTGCCATCCGCCAGTTGAAGCGGCGCTTTGAGCCAGCGCTCCACGTACAGCAGGATCCAGCGCTGGTCGGTGTGGTGAGCTACCGCCTTCAGGACGAGGTCCCACGAGACGCTGTCGAAGAACGCCCGGATGTCCATGTCTAGAACCCAGTCGCTTCGCCAGCAACGCTCGCGGCACACCCCCAACGCCTGGTGCGCCGAACGGCCCGGCCGATACCCGTAGGAGTCCTCGTGGAACACCGGCTCCACGCTGGGCTCCAGGTATCCGCGCACGACCGTCTGGGCGATCCTGTCCGCAACGGTCGGCACCCCGAGAGTCCTCGTGCTGCCGTCCCGTTTCGGTATCTGCACCGCGCGCACCGGCGGCGGGAAATACGTCCCCGACGACAACCGATTCCAGAGCTTGTAGAGGTTGCCCTTGAGGTCAGCCTCGAACTCCGTGATCGACTGCTCGTCAACACCGGCCGCCCCCTTGTTGGCCTTGACCCTCCGATAGGCCTCCCAAACGGCCAATTTGGAGATCTCAAACGACTTCGGCTTCGGCTCGCTCATCCGGCTCCTCCCGCCCGCAGGCGGTTGACCTGACGGCCAGCCCGGACGACCCGTCCCCTTCGCTCGGACCCGATTACCGGGCCTTCATCGCTACTACGAGACGGTCCGCCCCTGTGCCCCGCTCGGTACTCAACGCCTCGCAGTTCCCGCTGCTCGGCGCGCTCCCTTCCACGCGACGACCGCGGGCCACATGCTGCGCCACTGGTCGCCCGCGGGCGCGGGGCGACAGGTTCCAACGTTCCGCACGAGAGCCAGGACCACGCTCGCGCCACCTTCATGCCGGACACCACCTGGCCAGTCAGCAGGCTCCCGCCAGGCTCATCGCGGGGCAACAACTCGACCCCGATTTCGATGTCATCGATACGCTTTCGACACGTCATCAGTGGTTCGCTTGCGCTCGCCTTCGTGATCCATACCTGACGCACTGATCTGATAGCACGCCTTTTCCGCGACGCTCACCACCCCGGCTCTTGACCGGCGCAGCTCGCGGTGGTTTGCGGCCTCCCCCTGGCAGGGCGACCGCGGAGGGCCAACCTCCATCTCTCATACAGCACCGCCTCAGTTGGTCCGACCTTCTACATCGATCCTCCTTCAGCGTTCGTTGCACACAGTCGTCCGCGTAACGGACAAGTTCGCCGATGCCCCGCTCAGTCATCGCGCGATCGAACGCGCGCAGGTAGATGTTCGAGGTCTCCGTACCCCGCAGGGACCCGCCGCACCCGATCCGCAACCAGGACTGACGGACATCGCCTTCGCCGTGACATGAGCGGCTCGGCTCCCCGATCGTGACTCTGACGAGGCTGCAATCCCAGCCCACGCGCCTGCTCGGTCCAAAGAGGCTCTCGACACCCCGCTCAGCCCGCCACCTCTCGATGACGAACCGGGGCCCGCTACCCGGCGCTCCGGCGCCTACCGGGACGGGACTCCCACCCGCCGGCCTGATCCAGCTTGCAGGACGCAACATGCAGCGAGGCTACCCGGCGATTCGGCCCGGCGCGAGCGGGGGTAGATAGCGGAATCGACACTCGGCCGACACATCCGCGGCCTATGCTCGCTTCCCGAACCTGACGCCCACGACGCGCGGAGACCACCAGTGACTCAGATCGGCTTCGTCGGCCTCGGCCGGATGGGCGGCAACATGGTCGCCCGCATCAAGCGCGACTCCGACCACGACGTCGTCGCCTTCGACCGCGATCCGGAGACCGTGCAGCGGATCGCCGCGGCGACCGGCGCCCTCGGCGCGACCTCGCTCGACGATCTCGTGAGCAAGCTCGACGCGCCGCGAATGGTCTGGATCATGGTTCCCGCGGGCGGCCCGACGCAGGGCACCGTCGACGCGCTCGCCGAGTTGCTCGACGCCGGGGACATGATCGTCGACGGCGGCAACTCGAAGTGGACCGACGACCGCGACCGGGCCGCCACGCTGATCCAGAGCGACCTGCACTACGTCGACGTCGGCACGAGCGGCGGCGTCTGGGGGCTGGAGGTCGGCTACTGCATGATGGTCGGCGGGCCGGAGGAGGCGGTACAGCGCCTCGCGCCGATCCTCGACGTGCTCGCCCCCGAGACGAAACCCGACAGCCGCACGGTGCTCGGCGACCGCGGCTGGGGGCACTTCGGTCCCAGCGGCGCCGGCCACTACGTGAAAATGGTCCACAACGGCATCGAGTACGGCCTCATGCAGGCCTACGCCGAGGGCTTCGACCTCTTCGACAAGTGCGAGTTCGAGCTCGACAACGCGAAGATCGCGCACCTCTGGAACCAGGGCTCGGTCGTGCGCTCGTGGCTGTGCGAGCTGGCGGCGCTGGCGTTCGAGCAGGAGGGCAACTCGCTCGCCGGGCTGAGCGGCTACACCGCCGACTCCGGCGAGGGCCGCTGGACGGTCGAGGACGCGATGGCCCGGGACGTCCCCACCCCCGTCATCACCGCCTCGCTGCACGCGCGCTTCTACTCGCGCGGCAACGGCGACTTCACCCACCGCATGCTGGCGGCGCTGCGCGCGCAGTTCGGCGGCCACGCCACGAAGAAGAGCGCCGACGGGTGAGCGGCCGGCCGCGCCCATGACGCCGCGCCCCGACAGAGACACAGACACCGCCGCCGCCGCCGCCGCCGCGACCGCCGCCGGCGCCCAGACCGGACCAGAGAACAACCCGCTCACCGAGGGCCTCGAGCGCCAGCCCGTCCACCCCACCGCGCTCGTCATCTTCGGCGCGACGGGCGACCTCGCGCGCCGCAAGCTGCTGCCCGCGCTCTACAACCTCGCCCACGAGGGCGCGCTGCCCGAGCGCTTCGGCCTCGTCGGCAACGCCCGCTCAGAGATGACCGGCGAGGACTTTCGCGACATGGCGATCGAGTCCGTGCGCGAGTTCTCGCGCCGCTCGCCCGACGAGAAGGTCCTGGCCAAGCTCTTCTCCGACGTGCGCTACGTGTCCGGATCGTTCGACGCCGACGACGTCTACGCGGGGCTGCACCGCGAGCTCGACGACCTCGACCAGGCGGCCGGGCTGTCGCTGAACCGCTGCTTCTACCTCTCCACCGCGCCGATGTTCTTCCCGATCATCATCGACGCCCTCGGCCGCAACGAGCTCGCCGACCGCGACGACGCCGAGGTGCGGGTGATCATCGAGAAGCCGTTCGGCCGCTCGCTGGAGGAGGCGCGCGAGCTCAACGCGCGCGTGCTGTCGGTCTTCGCCGAGGACCAGGTCTTCCGCATCGACCACTACCTCGGCAAGGAGACCGTCCAGAACGTGCTGGCGCTGCGGTTCGCCAACAACATGTTCGAGCCGCTGTGGAACCGCAACTACATCGACCACGTGCAGATCACGGCCTCCGAGGACATCGGGATCGGCTCGCGCGCGGGCTACTACGACTCCGCCGGCGCGCTGCGCGACCTCGTCCAGAACCACATGCTGCAGCTGCTCTCGCTGCTGTGCATGGAGCCGCCGGTGGCCTTCGAGGCCGACCCCGTGCGCGACGAGAAGGTCAAGGTGCTGCGCGCGATCAGCGCGCCCACTCCGGACGAGGTGGCGGAGCTGGCGGTGCGCGGGCAGTATGCGGCCGGCATCGTCTCGGGCGAGGAGGCGCCGGGCTACCTCGACGAGGAGGGCGTCCCGGAGGACTCCACCACCGAGACGTACGCGGCGCTGCGCCTGGAGGTCCACAACTGGCGCTGGGCCGGCGTGCCGATGTACCTACGCACCGGCAAGCGCCTCGCGCGCAAGGTCACGGAGATCGCGGTCACGCTGAAGCCCGTCCCGCACGTCGCGTTCCAGGGCCCGGAGATGTCGACGGGCGTGCGGCCCAACGTGCTCGTCCTCACCGTGCAGCCCAACGAGGGCGTGTCGCTGTCGATCGGCGCGAAGATCCCCGGCACGCGGATGGCGATCCGCACGGTGAACATGGAGTTCCTCTACGGGACCGCGTTTCTCTCCGAGTCGCCGGAGGCCTACGAGCGGCTCATCATCGACGCGATGCGCGGCGACGCGACGCTGTTCACCCGCAACGACGAGGTCGAGGCGCAGTGGCGGATCATCGACCCGATCATCAAGGCGTGGGAGCAGGCGCCGGGGCCGCTGCCGCAGTACCCCGCGGGATCGCAGGGCCCGGAGGAGGCCGAGAGGCTGCTGATCGGCGACGCGCGCTGGCGGATGATCTAGTGACCATCGACGCCGTCTGGCGCGAGCAGGACACCTCGCCGGGCGCGATCGAGGGCGCGCTGCGGCGGCTCGTCGCCGAGTGCCACGCGACGACGGAGCACTGCGTCCCGGCGCGCACGCTGAACCTCGTCTGCGTCGTCGACCGCGAGTGGAGCGGCGAGATCGCCAACCGCCTGCGCGGCGTCGGGCGCTACCACGCCTCGCGCACGATCGTCTGCGCCGTCGCCCCGGGTCGCCGGACGATCGACGCGCAGGCGATGATCACCGTCGAGGGCGACCAGCGACCCGGCGAGTTCGCCGCGATGCGCGAGCTCGTCGTCCTCCAGGTCGGCGAGCGTCACCTGCGCGACCTCGACACGGTCGTCGACCCGCTCGTCGTCACCGATCTGCAGACCGTGGTGTGGTCGCCGCACGGCCATCCCGCGGCGGTCGACGCGCTGACCACCGGCCGCGCCGGCGGCGAGCCACTGGCCCAGGTCGTGCTGCTCGACGCCGTCGACGAGCCCGAGGTCGCCGTCGCGCTCGCGCGCGAGTGCGAGCTGGCCCAACGCGCCGAGGTCGTCGACCTCGCCTGGCTGCGCTGCACGCCGTGGCGCGAGCGCCTCGCCGCCGCCTACGACCCGGCGCCGCGCCGGCCGGAGCTGGCCGCGATGTCCAAGCTCTCGGTCCGCTACCGCGAGGACTCGCTCGTGTCGGCGCTGCTGCTGATCGGCTGGATGTGCTCGCGGCTGGGCTGGCGCCCGGAGACGCTCGCCCGCCACGGCACCCTGCTGCGCGGTCGGGCGCGCGCCCACCGCGGCGAGGTCGAGCTGCGCCTGGAGCCCGTCGAGGCCATGACGGTGCCCGGCCTGTCGGGGATCGAGCTGCGCTCGGATCTCGGCGGCGGCACCCTGCTGGCGCTCGAGCGCGGCGAGGGCGGGCTGACCGCGCGCCGCCGCGAGGCGCCGCCGCGCCACGGCGACGACGTCATCGAGCACGTCTGGACGGTGCTCGGCGCCTCGCGCGGCGAGCCGGGGATCCTCGGCGAGGGGATCCGCCACGCGCTCATGCGCGATCCGACGTTCAAGCCCGCGCTGGCGGCCGCGCAGCGGCTGCTGGCCTGACGCGGCTCAGCGCGGCGCGGGCGGCGGGGCGTCCCAGAGCCCGAAGCGATCGCGCCGGTAGCTCGTGAGGAAGACGTTGTTCGGGTCCCGGCGCTCGCGCAGCGCGAGGAAGCCGACCCGGCGCGGATCGAGCGCCGTGAACCAATCGACCCAGGTGCGATCGCCGCGCTCGTAGATCGGCTGAACTTGCCCCAGTGCAGGCCGGCGCTGCTCCTCGACGACGTGCCATCCGCGGTACTGGTCGAGCGTGACGTTCAAGTTGGTGCCGGGCGGCGGGGCATGCTGCTCGACGTGGTTGCGCATGCCCGCGAGCGGGTCGGTGTGCGTGCCATCCTTGCTCCCGCGATGAGGCCCACCCCATGAGCCACCCTCCGCGCCTGCACGTGCTCGCGGATGCCGAGGCCGTCGCGCGCCACGCCGCCGACGTGGTCGCCGCGCGGATCGCCGCCGCCCGCCGCGACGGGCGCGAACTGCACATCGCGCTGGCCGGCGGCTCGACGCCGCAGCGCGCCTACGAGCTGCTCAGCGAGGTCGAGGGCTCCTGGGCGCATGTGCACCTGTGGCTCGGCGACGAGCGCTGCGTGCCCGAGGATCACGAGGAGGCCAACGTGCGGATGGTGCGCGCGTCGCTGCTGGCCGGCGCGCGCGATGGTGACGCGGTGCTGCACGCCGTCCCGTCGCCGGAGATCCCCGAGGACGCCGCCTGGCTCTACGGCCGGGAGCTGCTCGCGCACATGCCCGACGCGGTCTTCGACATCGTCCTGCTGGGCATGGGACCGGACGGCCACACGTGCTCGCTGTTCGCGGGCCACCCCGTGCTCGCCGTGCGCGCGGCGCCGGTGGCCCCGGTCCGCGACTCGCCCAAGCCGCCGCCCGAGCGGGTGACGCTCACGCTGCCGGTGCTGCGGCGGGCGCGCCTCACGCTGCTGCTGGCGACCGGCGCGGGCAAGCGCGAGGCGCTGGCACGGGCTCTGGCCGGCGACGCGTCGATCCCGCTGGCGCTGCTGGGCGACGGGCTCGACGAGGTCGTCTGCGACACGGCGGCCGCGCCGCCGCCAGCGTGATGCTGCGGCTCCCGCGGGCTGCACCGGCCGCCGTCAGCGACGGCGGGCCGGCGCAGCGCGGACGGGATCTCACGTCATGCAGGACATGTACGGGCTGTACTGCACGCAGGCCGCGATCGTGACCGGCTCGGGATCCGGCGCGGCAGCGTAGACGCCGCCGACGCCCGCCGCCAGGGCGATGCAGGGGATCGCGACGAGGGCCGCGAGGCGACGGCGGCTCGCGCTCGCCAGGGTGTTCGGTGCGGCGTAGGACTTGACGGTCGGCACGTGGGGCTCCTTGATTTTGTGTGAATCGGATTCGCTGCGCAGTCACTCGCTGCGACCCGATCTCGGATGAGCCCCTGCCGGCGGCCGGACTTCCTGACAGTTGGCGCGTTGGCGCTCGTCTACCAGGCCAGTGATGGTCGACGCTGCGGAGACCCACCCTGGACGGCTGTATGACGGCGTCGCACCCCGGCGGGGCGGCGACCGGTCAAGGCGCTCGCACCGAGCGCCCGGCCGTCCGCAGGCGTCGGCCTGTGGTGAGAAGGAGCAGCGCTCACATCCGGGGGGGGCGAATCCGGCACGCGTGGCGACACCCGTTCGCCACGCGCCGTCACGGCTCTTCGGGGGCGGCCGCGCGGGCGGCCGCCTCCTTGGCGGGGTCGATGACGGCGAAGCGCGCCTGCCCGTCGGGCGACGGCGACCACGGATCACGGTGTGAGAGCAGCACGGGACGCTCGATCGGATGGGGCAGGTTGGTGTTGTTGGCAATGATCCACCACAGCTCGAAGGCCAGTGCCGCGCCGGCGAGCGCCACGGCCACGATCCACCCGTCCGACCACTGCGACGGGATGATCAGCATCAGCAGCGCGGCATGGAACGCGAGCAGTCCACCGGAGTACGCCATGAAGCTGATCCGGCCGAGCCGGGTCGTCTCGTCGAGGTCGGAGGCCTGGACCAGTCGTGCGCGCTGCAGCTCGGCGTCGGACATCGTGATCTCGGGTCGCCAGGTCAGGATGTCCGCCGGAAACGAGTTGTAGCTCAGCGAGACGAGCGCGACCTGCATCGCGATGAGCAGCAGGATGACGGCGGCCGTGAGCGCCGCCACCGACCAGTCTGCGAGCCAGGGCTTCGATTCCGCGGTGACGATCGTCGCGATCGCGGCCAGCGAGAAGCCGGCCAGCAACGGGGCCACGATCCCCCCGATCCCGCGCAGCGCCTCGTGGTACCCGAGCGTCTGCGGCCGTTGCCACACGGGCGCGATCGCCGGAACGTCGTCGTCTGGCCCCCGTCCATCTACGCCCCCGGCCGCGGGTTCGGCGCCCGTCATGGCCAGCGCTTGATCGGTCCCCAGGCGCCGGGCAGGAGGTCGTAGTGCGTGACGAGGGCCTGCTGATCGGCCTGCGGCAGCAGCTGCATACCAAGATCGACCGCGGGCGCCGTGGCGACCAGCGACCCGGTGAAGCCAACCCTCAGCTCTTCACCCGCCGCCGCGGCGCCCGTCAACGGCACGACGACCTGTCGACCGACCGGGGCATTGACCTTGATCGCCGCCCACCGGGGCTCCTCGGTGGCGGCATCGACGTACAGGGCCGTCACTCGCCCGAGCGCCTGGCCGGCACTGTCGACAACGATGTGGCCGTGGAAGCGGAACGCGTCCTGAGGTTCCATAGTTACGCGGCTTTACGCCTGCGCCGACCATAGCGGTCGGCCGCCGCGATGGCGAGCGGCACGCGACGCCGCTGCACCCGGACTTGCGGTCGCGTGCTGGTCGCCGTGGCATGATCGGCGACCACGGACGACCATGGCAGGCACGCCCCAGATCCTCGACGACGCGCCCGAACGACGCGTCACGTTCCCCGACCTCGTCCGGATCCACTTTCGCTGGCGTCAGGCGCTGCGCGACGGCTCGACCGCGAGCGAGGAGGAGCGCGCGCAGCTCGACCGCGAGTACCACGAGGCGCTGGAGATCTTCGAGGCCGAGCACGGCCACCTCATCAACGCGTACTGGTGCGCGGACGTCGAGAGCGGCGTCGCGCTGACGGCCGGCAAGCCGAACAGCGGCTGGCTGCGGCGGCTGCTGTCGGTCGCGCCGCGCTTTCACCGCGTCAGCGACTGGGCCACGAAGGACGAGCCCGAAATCGCCCGGGCGCTGCATCACTGCGACGAGCTCGCGGTCCGCGCCGGGGAGGTTCTGCGCGGGCGCAGCCGGCGGATCGCGGTGCAGCTCGTGATGACGTCGGCCTGCCATCTGCTGAGCCTCGTCGACGCGCGCGGCGAGAACCCGTCGCACGCGCACAAGGCCGCCGTCGCCGCCGAGCTGCGCGAGCAGGCGGCGATCGCACGCGGCTACCGCGAATCGGCCAACGGCGACGCGCAGCTCGTGTACTTCGCCGGCATGGCGATCGGGATCGCGGCGCTGGGCCTGCTGTACCTCACGGCCGGGAGCATCCTCGACAAGGAGGGCGTGCACGCCTCGACGATCGTCGGCTGCCTCGTGGCCGGCGCGGTCGGCGCCGTCGTCAGCGTCATCGCGCGCGTCAACAGCGGCTCGTTCGCGCTCGACGAGGACGTCGCGCGCGGCTATACGCTGTTCCTCGGCTCGCTCAGACCGTGGATCGGCTCGATCTTCGGGCTGCTTATCTACTTCGCCGTGACGAGCGACTTCGTCCAGGTCTTCCAGGTCCCCGAGGATGACACCGAGGCGTTCTACTTCTTCTGCGTGCTCGCGTTCGGCGCGGGCTTCAGCGAACGCTGGGCCCAGGACACGCTGACCGGTGGGCTCACCGGGCGCGGGCGCGACAAGGGCGCGACCACCGCCCGCGCGCCGGCCCAGGTGCCGAAGGTGCCCGGCGGCCGGCGGGCCAGCGACACCCCGGACTCCGATCCGGGCCTCGCCGACGACTGACGCCGGCGGACCCGGCGACCGCTCCGGTTGCCCGTACATCGGCCCGATCGGGACGCACGCGGCGGGCGGGCAGGGTCATCGTCGTCGCGCTCCTGCTCGGCTTCCTGGCCGGCGGCGCCGCCGCCGCGCGGCGACGCCGGGGGCGGATCCGGTTCGGGTTCGGGCTCGGGCTCGGGCTCCGGTACGGCGTCGCCGCCGCCACCGCCCGCCTCCGCCAACCCGCCGCCGCCCTCTCCCCCGCCGCCGCCGTCCGCGCCGCCGCCGGCTGACGAGGACGACGACTTCACCATCGGGTAGCGCCGACGCCGGCTCGTGCTAGTCCAGCCCGCTGCGGATCGCCGCCTGGAAGGCGTTGAAGCCGAAGGAGCCCTCGAGCCGGCTGGTGATCTCGCCGCGGCGGTTGACGACGAACAGCCACGGCTCGCTCGGCAGCCGGAACGTGCGCAGGGGCGTGCGCAGGCCCTTGTTGGGATCGTTGTCGACGTAGACCTCCTGGTGGATGAACGTCATCCGATCGCCGTAGGTCTCCTTGAGCTGCAGGGCGATGTCGACCACCGGGCCACAGACCCGCGACTGGCACAGCTGCGGCGTGGCGAACAGCAGCGCGACCGGCCGCTTGCCCACGACGTCCTTGAACGAGACGTCGTGCATGTCGTCGGGTGGCAGGCGGGTGTCGATGCTCGCGATGTCGCCGCCCGCGGAGGCGACCGTGTCCGTGGCGACCGGCGGCGCGGGCTCCCCCACGTCGGGGACCGGATCGGCGGTCTTCGCGCGCACGGTCACGGCGGCGGTCGCGGCGACGTCGCGGCCCTGGTACTTCGACACCGCGAGGACGAGGTACCGGCCGGGCCGCGGGAGCGGCACCGACGCCTGGTAGACGGCGGCGAACGGATCCTCCTCGGTCGCGGCGGTCTGGCTGCGAAACGGCGAGTCGGTGACGAGCAGATCGGCCGGTGCCCGGAACGGGCCGCTCGCCCGCCCGTTCTCGCCGCGCGCGAGGTACACGACGGTCGGCGCGTACACGAAGCCCGTCTTGGGATCGATCAGCCCGAACGCGAGCCGCTGCGCCCGGCCCGGCGTGAAGAGCTGCGTCGCCAGCCCGAGCTGCGGGCCGACCATCTCGATCTCGTCGGCGACCTGGCGCAGCGTGCGCCCGTTCACGGGCGGGAAGTCGGCGAGGTCGACGCGTGTCGTGGCGTCGAGCTGGCGGCGCAGATCGGCTGACGCCGGGCCGCGCGGCGTGGCGTCCTCGTCGGCGTCCTCACCGCCGCAGCCGCCGATCAGCGCCAGCAGGACGACGGCGCAGATGAGCCTGCGGGCCGTCCGGCGGTCTCCCCTGGGTGAGACTGTCACGCCATGCATAGGACTGCACTTCATCACGTGGGGCGGTGCGGCGCGGCGAATGTTTCGCGACCGGCGCGCATCATTCGCCACACCGTGCCTCACACGGTTCAATTCCCGGCATGAGCGACGCGGACTTGCAGCTGCGACCGATCGCGACGGTGCGCTCGCCGCTGACCGATCTGGCGAAGGCGCCCAAGCAGGGCGACGAGGGCGCGCCCGAGGCCTGGCTGGTCTTCGAGCCCGGGGTGCTCGACGCGCTGGACGGGCTGCGCGCCGGTGACGAGGTGGTCGTGCTCACGTGGCTGGACCGTGCTGACCGCGACGTGCTGCGCGTGCATCCGCGCGGCGACACCGCCAACCCGATCCAGGGCGTGTTCAGCACGCGCTCCCCCGCGCGCCCCAACCCGATCGGCCTGCACGAGCTGCGGATCCTCGAGATCGACGGCGCCCGGATGCGCGTCAGCGCGCTGGAGGCCGTCGACGGCACACCGGTCATCGACGTCAAGCCGCGGCTGCGGCCCCGGCCGCAGCGCTGAGCTGACCCGCGCGCCTGGCGCGCCGCACTCGCCGCCGCCGCGCCGGCCGCTTGTGTGAGCTAGTGCACACAAGCATTTCCTGAGAACGTGCGGCAGAACACGATCGCCGGTCCGTGGTGGCGTCATACCGACCACCCCGATCACCGTGGAGCCACCGTTCATGAGACTCAACCGTCACATCACCACCGCGACCGTCCTCGCACTCGCCGGCGCTGGCGCCTTCACCGGTCCAGCGGCCGCCGCCGCTCCCTCCGCCACGCAGTCCGGCGCCGCCCAGCTGCGCGAGGTGTGCGTGAAGCAGGCGTACGTGAAGAAGCGCCCGGCCCTCCTGCCCGTGGCCAGCGTCTCCCGGGGCGAGAAGGTCAAGATCTCGCGCTACAGCGCGTCGCGCCGGTACGCCCACGTCGTGGCCCCGCGCCCCGGGTTCACGATCCGCGGCTGGATCAAGGTCGCGCACCTATGTGCCAAGGGCGAGTCGGCGCAGTTCGCCAAGACGTCGCGCTACAGCGTGAGGATCGTCAACTCGCTCGCCGGCGGTGACCCGGGATTCCTGTACGTCGGCGGTCCCGCGAACATCACCGTCAAGGACAAGCTGCGCGCCGGTCAGAGCCTGAAGGTGTGCATGACGCCGGCTCCCATGGAGCGCGACTCCTGCCGCACGGGCCGCACCGGACAGACGATCGACAGCATCGTGTGGTCAGACAACGTGGCCACCGAGGTGCGGATCACGATCGACGGCGGCCCCGTGCTGGTCGACACCGTCCACCCCTACGGAAATCCCGGGGCGCGTGGGTGACCTGAAACACATCGCGCGCGCCATGCCGCTGCTCCGGCGGCATGGCGCGGGCGTCCCTCGACCATGACGTCGATCCTTCACCGTCGGCGCGACGACGACGCAGCGCTCGCCCGGCGTGTCGCCGCCGGCGACGGCAGCGCGTTCGCCGCCCTCGACGCCCGCCACCGCACCGCGCTCACACGGTACGCGGGCACGCTGCTGCGCCGCTCCGAGCATGACGCCGAGGACGTCGTGCAGGACGTCCTCATCCGAGCGCACGACGCGCTGCGCAGCGGCAACGGCCCGGACGAGCTGCGGCCGTGGCTGTTTCGGCTCACCCGCAACCGCGCGATCGACGAGGTCCGCCGCGGGCGCTGGGGCGAGGCCGCCCTCGACGCCGGGATCGCCTTCACCGCCGATCGCCGCGAAGAGCCCGAGTCCGTGCTGCGGCGCAAGGAGTCCATCCGCCAGCTCGTCGACGACCTCGCCGGCCTGCCCGTGCGCCAGCGCGCGGCGCTGCTCGCGCGCGAGCTCGACGACCTGACGCCCGAGGAGGTCGCCGAGCAGCTCGGCGTGAGCGTCATGGCGGCGCACAAGCTCGCCAGCCGGGCGCGCGAGAACCTCGTCCGGACCCGCGACGCCCGCGACGCGGACTGTCCCGGGATCCGCGTCGCGTTGCTGGATTCCCACGAGCGCGGCGTGCGGCCCAGCGAGCACGGGCTGCGCCACGTCAAGGGATGCGACGGCTGCCGCGCCTACCAGCGCGACATCCGCCGCCTGTCGCAGCGCCTGCACGGGCTCAACCCGGCGTTCGGCCTGCCGCTGTTCGCCGGGATCGTGCACGTGGTCGGCGGCGGCGGGGCCAAGACGGCGGCGGGCGCGGCCGCCGCACTCGCCCTGGTCGCGACCGGCGGGATCGTCGTGCTGCGGGCCGAGACCCATTCGCCGGGGGATCCCGCGCCGTTTCGGCTCATCAGCATCCGCGATTCCCAGGGCCGCCCGGTGACGCGCGGCCAGCCGATACCCGAGGGGTGGACTGTCGTCACCGCGCGCGTGCGCCTTCCCGCCGGGCCGCGCACGAGACCCCGGTATCCGGCCCAGGCGACCGGCGGCGTGACCCTGCCGTGCCCTGCGGGCATGAAGTACTCCGGGCTGCAACAGCCCGAGCGGCGATGGCCATCGTGGTCACCGGATCCCAACCCCGCTCGCGACGCGATCGTCGGCTACTCGCCGAGTGTCCGGTTCCCGCTCGGTCACCTGGGCCTCGAGCGCCCGTTCGTCATCACGGTCGGCATCAACTGCCGGCGCCCGGACGCGAACGGCTCGATCTCACCCGTCCACAACGCGGCGTTCCAGCGTGCGCTCGGCCCGCGCAAGGAGCATCTGCGCCACGTCTGCCACACGCGCAACACGGCAGGGATCGCCCCCGCGCCCAACGCCGCCAGCCGCGCCACCCTCGAGCGTGGCCAGCCCCTGGCCGCCCGGGGTCGCAACGCGTCGGGCCGGTGGACGCGCGTCATCTCCGACGGCCGGTACCCGATCGTGGGGTGGATCCAGACGAGCAAGCTCTGCCGGTGAGCCGGGAGCCGTGCTGCGGGGTGCGGCAGGCCGCCCCGCCCCGATACGGCTGCCCGCACCCTGGTGGGCGCGCGCCGCACCGACACCGGGCGCGGCGCCGCAAAGACAGGGGTGGCTCCCCGTCGCGCGACCCGCCGCCCGTCCAGAGGATGGCTTCAGCACGTCAACCCACGTCTGGAGATCCATCCCATGAGCTCGTTTCCCGCTTCCCTCCCCGCTGCCGGCACGCTGTCGGCCGCTCTCGCCACCGCGTTCGGCGACGGCGACCCACGCCGCCCGCGCTCGTCTCGCCGAGCTTGCAGGCAACCTCCCGCATGCCGCCGCCGGCGGCGTGCCGGTCAGCCTCATCGCCGCGTCGGCGTTCGGGATGGACCTCGGCGTCCTCGCGCTCGTGATCCTCGCCCCGATCGTCGTGGGCCTGCTCGTCCAGATGGCCGTCCATCGCGCGACCCGCCGGCTCGTCGTGCGCGCTGTCGCGGCCGGGGTCGCCGCCACCGCGCTGTATGACCTCTGCCGCGGCGGCTTCCTCTGGAGCGGGCTGATGCAGGGCGACCCCATTCCCCACATCGGCACCGCCCTCGGCATCGACCCCGCCTGGGCCGGCGGCTACACGTGGCGCTACCTCGGCAACGGCACCGGCCTGGCGCTCACGTTCCTCGGACGGCCGGCTCACCGACGCAGCGCACGCGGCCGGACCGAGCGTGCTCTCACCCCGGCAGCCGCCGGTGTCCCCCGATGGACCTTGGCGTGCCGGGTCACGCCGGGCCGGCTCTGGCGGTACACCGACGTCCAGGTCACGAACACGATCACGACGCACAGCGCCCAGGCGCTGTAGTCCAGCCGCAGCGCCACCCACGTGCCGGCGTGCAGCGCGATCGCCGCGGGGACGAACACCCAGCGCAGGCGCGGCACGAACAGGACGAGGAAGAACAGGCACTCGGTCGCGAGCAGCCCGTAAGCGGCCAGGTGCGCCGCCCACGGATGCTCGGCGATCCACAGCGCCACCGCGTTGTGGCCCTGGGTGTCCGACGCGACGTAGAGCAGCCAGCGCATGTTGTCGCTCGCCGCCCAGCCGAGGCCGCCGGCTCCGGCGACCTTGTGCAGGCCGGCGACGAGGTACGCGAGCGCGATGACCAGCATCGCGATCCGGACGGGCCACGCGTACGCCGGCCCGACCGCGACGGCGGCGGCGCCGGGCAGCGCGGCGGCGCCCCGGCGCCGGGCGCGCCGGCGAGCCAGCCACGCGTCCAGCGACCACGCGTCGCCGTGGCGGGCGAAGACGATCGCCAGCAGGCAGAGTACGAGCAGCACGTCGTTGTGCATGACCTTGCCCTGCGCCGTGTGCATCCCGCCGAGCAGCAGCGCGGCGAGCAGCGCGATCGCCAGCATCGTCCGCGACCACAGCCCGGCGGCGGCCAGCGCGGAGGCGACGATGCCGACGGCGAGGCAGATCGCGATCGCCGGTCGCGACGGCATCTGCTCGAGCACCGTCATGTACGACCGCGGCCTGAAGAGCTCCGGCTCCTGGCCGGCGAGCGACAGGTAGCTCTCCCTCCGCGTCGCCAACCGCAGCGCCAGGACCGAGCACAGCCCGATGCGCAGCGCGGCGAGCTGGCGCGGGTCGCCCGGTCCGAACGCCCACGCCAGGGGCCGGGCCAGCCGCCCGCCCGCCTGCCCGGCGGCGGCGGCGGCGGCGGCGGCCGTCACGCTCACCGCAGCCGTCTCGCGCTCGCGCGGACCGCCGTCCCCCAAGGCTCAGCAGCGGCGGCGGCGGCGCGCCAGCCGTGCCGGCCCGAGCACGTCCAGCGCAGCTGCTTGGTCGCGCCCACGCGCGCGCGGCTACCGACGTGCCGGCGCATGTCCCGGCGCGTGGCGTAGAGGCGCAGGCCGCCCGCGGTGCTGGCGCCGTGGCGGCGTACGAGGCGCGCCCACGCCCGGCAGGTTGCCGCCTGCTCCTCGGTCGACTGCTTCTCGTAGGCGGACATGATCGCGATGAAGGAGCGGTCGGGTCGCGGAAAGCGCCTGAAGCGGATGCGCGTCTCGTGACCGCGGGCGTCGACGCTCGCCGCCATCCACCCCGGCGCGATCTCCTGGCGCTCGCGCGAGAACAGCCGAAATCCGGTGAGCGGCCATGCCTCGATGCTGAGCGCGCCGCACACCGCAACCGCTGTGACGAACACGACGAGGAACAGCCGTGCCGGCCACGGTGCGAGCGCCATCGAGCACTTGTAGCCGCGGCGGCGGGCACCGTCGAGCAGTCAACCCCTGCTTAACCGTCAGCCACCTGCGCGGTTAATGTCCGCGTCATCGCGTGAGACGCGCGGCATTGCCCGTACGCCGTGCGACGTTCACCACGGGCGCACTGGCCATACTGGCAACGTGCTCCTGTTGCTCGCGATCGTCGGCGTCGTCCTCATCGTGTTTGGTGCGTTGGTGATTCTGAAGTTTCCCGACAGCCCCGGCGGCGACGTGCGGATCCTCGGCATCGAGGTCAGTTCGCCTGCGGCGGGGCTGCCGCTGATCGTGCTCGGCGTGGCCGCGATCGTGCTGGCAGGCGCCCAATCGGGGACGCGGGACGACGACATCGGTGGTGGCGGCGGCGGCGCAGCAGACGGACGCGTGCTCACGATCTACTCCAGCCTCCCGCAACGGGTCGCCGATGGATCGGAGCACTCCAACAAGCGCACCGTCGACATGGAGAACGCAATGGCCCTCGCGCTCGAGCAGGAGCGTGGCAAGGCGGGCCGGTTCGACGTCCGGTACGTCCCGCTCGATGCCACCGACGACCGCGGGGCCACCACGACGCAGGCCGTCGAGCGCAATGCGCACCGTGCCGCCGATGACGCCAACACGGCGGTCTACATCGGGGACCTGAGCTCGACGTCGAGCATCGTGTCGATCCCGATCCTCAGCGAGGCGGGGGTGCCGCAGATCTCGCCGTCGAGCACGCGGGTGGGGCTGACCGTCGCGGATCCGACCGGCGACGGGGACGAACCTGAGAAGTACTACCCCACCGGGACGCGCAACTTCGTGCGGATCATCCCGCACGACAACGTGCAGGCCGCGGCGCTCGTCGCGCTGATGCTCGAGGACGGCTGCCGCCGCGTGGCGATGATCTACGACGGCCAGGACTACAGCGACGGGCTCTCGAGCAACATGGCGCTCCTCGAGCGCCCGGCGCGCGTGCTGCGCCAACCCGTCCGGCCAAACGCCGTGAGCCTGAGCCGCAGCCTGCTGCAGACCGCTCAGCGAAACAACGCCGAGTGCTTTCAGTACAGCGGCGAGAACAATCCGAACACGTTCGGGATCTTCAAGGCCTTCGCGGACGCGCTCCCCGGCACGCTCCTGTACGGAACGGACGGTGTGAACGAGTCGAGCTTCAAGGACCCCGCCGCGGACGGCCAGACCGCGAGCTTCGCCGACCGCGTGCGGCTCATGGTCCCACCGCGCGACCCGGACCGGTACCGGACGTTCCTGCAGGAGATGGCCGACGAGTACCCCAGCACGTACACCGGCGGCGGCCAGGACCCATGCTCGATCAACGTCGACCCCTACGCAGCGTATGCCTACGAGGCGATGAAGCTCGCGCTCGACGCCACCGGGCGGACCAAGCGCGCCACGCGCGGCGAGATCCTCAAGGCCCTGCGCGGGACGAGAAACCGCCGCGACAGCGTCCTGGGCAACTACTCGATCGATCGCAGGACCGGCGACACCACGCTGCTTGACTACAACGTCTCGCGGGTCGGCCGGGACGGGTTGACCTGCCCCAAACGCGCGGTCTCCCGGCAGCGATTGGAGACCGTGACCCGGGTCCTGCGAGACCGCGGGACTCGGGAACCCGTGGCCATCGTTCCCAACCCGCGCTGACCGCGCGCCTGCGCTGACCCCGCGCCTGCAGCCCCCGTCAGCCCCGGGGGCTCAGCGCTCTCGACATCCGGTGACGCTGGTCTTATGGTGAACTCACCTGCCGCCGAGAGAGGGAGCGCTGGCCATGTCACGACGTCGGTTGGGGACATACGCCGTGGGGAGCCTTCTCGCAGGAGGACTGCTCATCGGCGCTGTCGCCACCGGCATCGACGCCGGCACGGCGACCTCGGCGACCTCGGCGAGTGGCGACGGCGCCTTCGTCACCGGCCGAACGCTCACCGAGCCCCGCGAGCTGCGCTCGCGCAACGGCGTGTTGAAGGTGACGCTGCGGGCGCAGAAGACGTCGTTTGACGTGTCGGGCCGCACGGTGCGCGGCTTTGCCTACAACCGCAGCTACGTCGGGCCGACGTTGCGCGTCAAGCCCGGGGACACCCTGGAGATCACGCTCGTCAACGAACTCGGCGAGCCGACGAACCTGCACGAGCACGGACTGCATGTCTCACCGATCGGGATATCCGACAACGTCCTGCGCGTCATGCATGCGGGCGCCAACAACGTCCGCGTGAAGCTGCCGAGCACCATCGAGCCCGGGACCTACTGGTATCACCCCCACCAGCATGGGCTCGTCGAGCAGCAGGTGTTCTCCGGCATGTCCGGCGTGCTCCTCGTCGACGGCCTGACCGAGCGCCTGCCGCCCGCGCTGCGCGGACTGCCCGACCATCTCGTCGCGCTTAAGGATCTCCAGCTGAAGGACGGCGCGATCATCGACGAGAACATCGACTCCGGGGCACCGACCACGCGCACGGTCAACGGACTCGTCAAGCCGACGATCAGGGCCCGGACGAACCAGACGCAGCTGCTGCGCCTGGCGAACATCGGCGCGGACATCTGGTACCGGATCGCCGCGGAGGGCGCCCGCTTCGGGGTGATCGCCGAGGACGCCAACCCGGTCGGCCGGGTCTGGCGCGCCAACACGCTGGTGCTGCCACCCGGCAAGCGCTACGACGTCCTCGTCCGCTGGCCCAAGGCGGGCACGTACGACCTCACGACGCTGAAGTTCAACCAGGGACCCGACGGCGATCAGTACCCCGACAGCCTCCTGGCCCGCATCAGGGTCACCGGAGCGGCGGTGCCCACCACGCAGTGGCCGACGTCGCTGGGCGCACTGCCGAGCCTCGGCACCGCGAAGGTCGACCGCAGGCGCGGGCTGACGTTCAGCGAGGACCCGACCACGAACCAGTTCTACATCGACGGCAAGCAGTTCGATGCCACCCGCGTCGACCAGGTGGTCAAGCGCGGCGACGTCGAGGAGTGGATCATCCGCAACATCTCCAAGGAGCTGCACCCCTTCCACATCCACGTCAACGACTTCCAGGTCATGGCGATCAACGGCAAGCCCTACCGCGCGCGCAGCGAGCAGGACATCGTCACGCTGCCGATGGGTGGCAACGTGCGCATCCGGATGCGCTACGCCACCTTCCTCGGCGCCTACGTCTACCACTGCCACATCCTCGCCCACGAGGACAACGGCATGATGGGCGTCCTCGACGTCACCCGGACGGGCACGGCGCCGTCCGCCGCGACCCTGCGCGGGCTGCGCGACATGCGTGACGCCATGCCGGCCGACCACGCCGGTCACGACACGGCGGCCGCCGCCGGGCGGTGATCGCCCGGCGCCGCCCGCTCATGCCTCATGGCCGGAGTTGAACTAGGCCCCTGCCGCCAGGAACCGGTTGACGCGCCCGACGAACCTCGTGCTTGCCTGAAACAGGAACCCGTGGCCGGCGTTGCGGTACAGCCGCAGCTCCGCCCTGGGGAACAGCCGCGCGAGCTGGCGCGAGTTGTCGATCGGAATGAAGGTGTCCTCGGTGCCGCCCGCGACGAACGTCCGGATCCGCGACTTGGTCACCTTGCGCCCGTCGGGCTCCTTGCCGTCTCGCCACGCGTTGATCGCAGCGCGCTGAGGCCCGTAGATCGTGTCGGGCGGCGTCGAACGAACCGCGTATTGGCCGATGCCGGCAGCGTAGGCCGTCACCGCGCCCTTCTGGTTGGCGGGGAACAGCGCGGCGAGGAACCCCTCGGCATCGAGGTTGGCGTTGGCTTCGGCCTGCTGCTCGGACAGGCGCTTGGCCTTGCCCGTCCCCGGCTGGGTGGCGGCAAGCACGAGCCGGCGCACCCGGTTCGGATGACGGACGACCAGCGCCTGGGCGATCATGCCTCCCATCGACCACCCGAGGACGTCGGGCCGGCCGAGCTTCAGCGCGCCGATCAGCGCGCTGGTCTGGTCGGCCATCCCCGGGAGGCTGATCTTGGCGAGCGCCTTGGACTTCCCGATGCCGGCGTTGTCGAAGATGATCACCCGGTGCGTTCGCGCCAGGCCGTCGACGAAGGCCGGCGCCCAGTCCTCCATGCTCGAGCCGAAGCCCATGATGAGGACCAGCGGCCGTCCCTTGCCGACCGAGCGGTAGCCGACGGCGCCGCGCGCGGTCTGGGCGACCTTCACCGGCGCCGTGGCGACCGAGGTGCCGGCCGCCGGGGCCGTGGAATGGCCGTGCGGGGACGTCTGCGCGGCGGGCGCCGCCACGCCGGCCGCACCGGCCGCCAGTGCCAGCGCAACCAGGCCGGCGCGCCGGCGACCGCCGCCGCGATGGGCGCTTGGCCCGTCGACCGGGGGCTTCTGACGATCGCTGTTCGACGTGCACGCGCGGTTCATGTGGTGCTCCCGGACAATTGGAGAGATGTGACGGAGTCAGACGGCGCCCCTCGGAGCCCGATCGGGCTGGCGCGAAGCTACCAGCCCAGGTGACACCATGCACGGCTCACCTGGCGAGCCCTGCGGTGATTCAGGTGCCGGCGAGGAGCATCGCGCGACCGGCGATCGGGGTGGGCTGCGTGGTCGTCGCGCGGATGCTGGCGCTCGCGACGAGGACGGCAACCCGCGCGACGCCACCCCGGCTGACGGGTCGAGGGCGCGGATGACGCGCTCCCGGCGATTGGTTCACCGACACACCTCGCCGAATTTCCCATGACCGCCGGTGCCGGCCTGCCGTACGATCGACGCGGGGTTGCGCGGACGATTGCCACGGGCGCGCCGTCTCATCTGCCTTGCTGATGGCAACCACGAGACGGAGGTCCTGCCTTGTCCACCATCCGGTCCGTGACGGAACCGATCCCCGAGACGTCGCCGGCCGAGCAGCTGGTCGCCGACGCCTTGGCGATCGGAGCTGCGCCCGGAGACGCTGAACGTGTTCGCGACGCGGTGCAACTGTGGTTTCACACGTTTGCGCTCTCACCCGGCATCTACACCCCTGGCATCGCCCGCGACCACCGCTACCGCCTCGCGGTGCTCGGGCCCGAGCGCGTCCAGGGCCGCAGCGTGCTCGACGTCGGCGCGTTCGACGGCTTCTACAGCTTCCTGGCGGAGCGCCGGGGAGCACGGCGTGTCGTCGCGGTCGACAACGAGCAGTACGTCGACTGGGTCCAGGCGCGCTTCGGCATCACCGTGCCCGCGGCTGCCGGCTTTCACGCGATCGCCGAGCTGACGGACTCGCAGGTCGAGTACCACCAGATGAACGCCGAGGCCGTCCGCGAGCTCGGCGAACAGTTCGACGTCGCGTTGTGCTTCGGGATCCTGCATCGCGTGACCGATCCGGTGGCGCTGCTGCAGGCGCTCGCCGACGTGCTGACCCCGGGCGGGGAGATCGTGCTCGAGACCTACGGCTCGAGCCTGCCCGCCGACACCCCGGCGATGGAGGTGCACGAGCCGGGCGACGTGTATGCCCGCGACGACTTCACCTACTGGGGTTTCACCGCGGCCGGACTGCGCCGGCTCGGCCAGATCGTCGGTCTGGATGATGTCGAGATCGTCGACGAGGTGACGATCGACGGTCACCCGCGGATCGTCGCGCTGCTGCGCTCGACGGCCTGACCGTCGCTCGCGTCTGGTTCCCTCAGGCGGCGAGAGCCTGCGCCGTGAGCTCACGACGCAGGGCCGCCGGCCGGTCGGTGGTGATCGCGTCGACGCCGAGCGCGGCGGCGCGCGCCGCGAGCACGGGATCGTTGATCGTGCCCGTCGTGACGCTCAGCCCATGGGCGCGCAGGCGCTGGACGAGCGCCGGGTGCAGCAGGAAGTGCTCCAGGCAGACGCCGCGGACGCCGGCGCGCCGCGCCCAGCGCGCAAGTGCGTCGGGCGCGTAGTCCGCCCAGGTCACCAGCCGCGACGACAACCCGCGGCGCGCGGCCTCCTCGCACGCCGCGACGTGGAACGACAGCACCTCGACCCGATCGGCGGCCGCCCGCGCGATCACGAGGCGCGCGGTGGCGTCCGTCGTGGCGCGCGCGAGCGCCGGGTCGCCGTAGGCCTTGATCTCGATCTGCAGCACCAGTCCGGGCGGCGCCTCGTCCAGCAGGTCCTCGAGCAGCATCGGCGCCTCGTCCGTCGGCGTCCCCTCACGGTCGCGCAGCCGCGCGCCGCGCACGCTCTCCCAGGTCGTCTCGTGGGCCCAGCCCTGCGTCGTGGTGCAGACGGCCAGCCATGGATCGTGCAACAGCACCAGCCGGCGATCAGCCGTCAGGCAGACGTCGACCTCGAGGCCATCCACCGGCCCTGCCAGCGTCGCGCGCAGGGCCGCCCGTGAGCAGTCGGGCCCAGGCTCGCGACCGAGCCGGTGCGCGTAGAACGCCGGCAGCCACAGCACCGCCTCAGGCTCGCAGTCCTCACACCGGCGCACGTGACCCGGCGGTGACCACGACGTGGCGATCCTGTGAACGGCGCGATGCGCCGACGATCGCCCGCGCCCGGCGTCCGCGCGCTCCGCTCGTTGGGTCACGTTTCAGCCCAGCTCGATCACGCCGATTAGCTGGATAACGGTGCAGCGCGCTCCGCTTGAGCCACGCGGCCGCACCGCGCTCACCGCTCTCGCTCGCGAAAAATGGCCCTGATGGTAAGCCTGCGTGGTAAGGTCGCGCCGTTCGTCCGACGCGGGGAGCCTGGGCCATTCATGACTGCGATAGCTGTGGTGGTTCTTGGCGCTGCGATCGTGGGGCTGATCGCTGGCGGCTTGTCGCGTTCGCGGATGGAGACGCACCGCGCACGACACAGCGTGGACTCGGGCAAGGCGGACTCATGGGCGTCCGGCGTGCTCGGCCCGAGCGTGACGCTGCTCGCGTTGTTTCTCGCGTTGGTCCTCGCGGAGGCCGTCTCGTCGTTCTCGCAAGCGGTGTCGGCGGCGCGATCCGAGGCGACGGTGATCAACCGCCTCTATCACACCGCCGGATACCTGGAGGAGCCCTATCGACTCCGGCTGCAGCGCTCGGCGTTGTGTTACGCCCGGGCGGTGGCGGGCCCCGAATGGAAGGCGATGGCCGATGGCGGGACGTCGAGCGTGCCGGTCGTCTGGACCGCGACCGGACGCAACGGGCTGCGGCGCAGCTTCCGCGAGATGGGCGCCGAGCACGCCCTGTTCGGGACGTTGACCGGCGCCGATCAGGCGCGCGCCGATGCGCGCCGGACCCGCCTCACGCAGGCGAGTCCGTCGATCCCCGGGATCGAGATCGCGTTCCTGATCGCCGTCATCGCCGCAGTGGTGCTGTACCACGCCCTCACGTCGCCGCCCCGCAGCGGCCTGCACGCCGCCGCGACGGCCCTCGCGGCGGCCACGATGATCGCCGCACTGGGCCTCATCCACACCCTCGATCGGCCGTTCAGCGGAGCCATCGAGATCGAGCCCACGCACATGCACAGAACCGCGCAGGAGCTCTCGAAGGACTTCGTGGGCCAGTTCGGCAACGAACGCGTTCGCTGCGATCGCGAGGGCAAACCGCCCGGGCCGCGGGCATCGTGACCGGCGGGCCACTCCCAGCTCGCGTGGATCGGCGGGCATCGCCATGACGATCGCCGTGATCCTCATCCTCGGCGCCGCGGTGCTCGGCACGCTCGCGAACTTCGTCTGGGGACCGGCGATCAAGCGCCATCAGGCCAAGCGCGGCGTCAGCGAGTTCCTGACGCAGACGCACACGAGCAACAACTACGGTCCGGCCGCGACGCTGCTCGCGCTGCTTATCGCGTTCGTCCTTGCCGGCGCCGCCCAGTCCTACCAGAGCGCCAAGACGGCGGCGCAGGAGGAGGCCGCCACGGTCGATCACATCTTCGAGACCGCGGACTACCTCAAGGAACCTCATCGGGAGCGCATGCAACGGGCGGCCGTGTGCTATGCGCGCAGTGTGATCGGCCCCGAGTGGAAGACCATGGCCGAGGACGGATCGTCGTCACCGGCCCCCGGCAACTGGACCGGGAGTCAAGACAACGGAATTCGCAGCACCCTCATGGCGCTCGGCACCGGCCACACCATGTTCAGCGCGCTGCGGTCGGCTGACGAAGCGCGCAGCAACGCGCGCGGCTCGCGGCTGACCGAGGCGGTCCCGTCGATCCCCGGACTGGTGCTGGCCTTCATGGTCGCGGTGATGGCGGTCATGATCGTCTTCCTCACGGTCGCGTCCCCACGCGCCAGCCCGTTTCACATGGCCGCCACGGTCATCAGCGCGCTGACGCTGACGTTTGCGATCGCGCTCATCCACACGCTCGACCGGCCGTTCGGTGGCGCGATCAAGATCGATCCCGTGCAGATGCAGATCACCGAGCAGGCCGACGCGGCGGAGTTCGCCGACCGCTACGGCGCGGCGCGCATCGGTTGTGACCGCAACGGCAAACCGACCCGATCGCGGACGTCGTGACCGTCATCGTGATCGTCATCGTCGCCGCCGTGGTGCTCGGCCTGCTGGGCAACCTGCTGTTTCACCAGCGGATCCTCGACGTCACCAACCGCCAGGGCCTGGACGCGTACTACATCTACCCGCAGACCAACAACGTCTTCGGGCCCGCCGGCACGCTGCTCGCACTGTTCATCGCCTTCGTCCTCTTCGGCGCGGCCAGCTCATACTCAGACGCCAAGAGCGCCGCCCAGAGCGAAGCGGCCGTCATGCAGTTCTTCTTCAAGACCGCCGACTACGTGCCCGACGCCGAGCGCTTGCGCCTGCAGCGCGCGACGGTCTGCTACGCGCGGGCCATCATCGGGCCGGACTGGGACGACATGTCCGACGGCAAGGTGCAGCAGTCGTCCGTCCCGCCCATCTGGACGGGGACGGGGCCGCTCGGGATTCGCAACACGCTGCGGGCCGCCGGACCCGAGAGCACGCTGTTCGAGACGCTTCTGACGGCCGACCAGGAGCGCGCCGACACCCGCCGCAGCCGGCTGACGGAGGCCGAGCCCGCGATCCCCGGGGCAGTGACGACGTTCATGCTCTTCGCGATCGCCATCACCATCCTGTTCTTCGCGTTCGTGTCTCCGCGGCACAGCATCGCGCACAGCTCGGCGACCATCCTCGCGGGCCTGACGCTCGTCGGCGCCCTGTACCTCATTCACAACCTCGACCGGCCGTTCAGCGGAAGGCTGGCGATCGAGCCGACGCAGATGCAGATCACCGAGGAGATGATCCATCAGGAATTCGCCGACCGCTATGGCGAGAAGCGGCTGGGGTGCGACAAGCGCGGAAACCCCACGAAGGCCTCCTGAGAGGTCGCGGGCCCGCCACGCGGTGACGGCACACACGAGCCCGCGCACGGCGGAGGCTGCGTAGGTCCGCAGCGAATCGCGCCGTTGCGCGTTATCGCCGCGATCCGCTGCCGCCGCCGCGCGCGCTCGTGCTCACGACACCCGAGCCGGGCGCGCCGGCGTGACGCCTCAACGGGCGCGGTGACGATGCGTGGCTGCCTTCGACGACCGCTTCTTGGCCGGCGTGCAGCGCTTCACCGCGGCGGCCCGCGCGCTGCCGCGCTTGCGGCGCGCCGCACGGACGCAGGCGGCGATCCGGCGCGTGGATGCACGAGTCGACACGCGCGCCACAGTCCCCGCAGCGGCGCCGTAGGACCAACTCGGGCTCGCGCCCAGGTGCGCGGTGTGTCCCGGCGGCACGTCCATGGCGGTTCCCTGGCAGTTCGCCGCCGGGAAGATCCGCAGCGTGCCGGTCCCGTTGTTGAGCATGCTGTGGGGCGCGAACTGGGGGATGGTGTAGGTGATCGACTGGCATCCCGCCGGGGGCGGATCGAAGTTCACCAGCGGCTGGAACTCGCCGACGTAGATCGAGACCGGCGCGACCACAGCGGAGGACGGCGCCACCCCGACCCCGATGTTCTGGCCTGCGATCGCGGTGTTGGTCTCGATCGGCACGACCGCCTTGAAGCTGTTGAAGACGTAGTCGAAGTGGCTGCCCTGGTTGGCCCTGATCCGCACGAGCGGGAACGTGCAGTTCGCGTCGGCGTAGGACTGCACATCGACGTTCGTCTGGTTGTAGAGGTTGTGGGGAAGGCGGCCGCCCTGCGGCGCCGGCGCCGGGATGCAGCCCGAGGGCTTCTTGAACACGACCAGCGGCGACGGCGGCTCGGTCATCTCGAGGTTGTTGGACAGGAGCACGCTCACCTGACCCAGGACGGATGTGGGTTGCGTCGGTCCGACCCCGACGCCGATGGTGTTCCCAGCAAGCCCCACGGACGTCGGGAACTGCGCGTTGGCAGGCGCGGCCGGTCCGAGCAACACGGCGCCCACGAACGCGGCGAGCAGGCGTACACAACGCATTTGCGGCAATGACATGATCGACCCCTCGCCGTTGGTGAGCAACCCCATCGAGAGGTGGATCGTGCGGCAACACGCTCGTCCATGGATCTGCGAGCCCCCAACGACACTGCCTCCCGGTTCGCATCATAAGTCGAGCAGGACGGTCACGGGGATTTTCTTGGCGGCGGGCACCCCGCGCACCGCACCGTTATTTCGCCTTTCGATGTCCTCCAAACAGGTCTCTTGGATGACCGCTCCCTGCGCGGGCGCGTATCACCTGACGGTGTCGTCACGCCATCCCCGCGCGTTATGGTGGGCGCGTGCGGTCACTGGGCGCATCGGGGGGAGGCGGGCGGCGCGGCGCCGCTCGCTGGGGCAGACGTCGGGGCGGACCCGCAACGGCACGTGCGGCGGTTCGGGCGAGCGCCCAGCGCGCAGCGCTCATCGGTGGGTGCGTGCTGCTCGCCCTGACGTCGTGGGCGGCGCCGGCGCTTGCGCGCGACGCCGACGTTCCCGAGCTGATGAGCGTCACCGTGGTGCCGCCCAGCGGCATGAACGGTCCCACGCCGACGGGCGACGTCGTGGTGTCACTCGACGGCGACGAGCTGCTGTCGGTCTCGCTCGGGAGCCCGGCCAGCGGTGTCAGCCGGGTCACCCCGCTGATCGCCGGCGCGGTTTCGCTGCTCGGGCGACGGATCACCGTCAACTACTCGGGCGACAGCAACTACGAGGCCAGCGACGGCGTCACAGTGGCGTTTCCCGCGCGCAACGGGGTGAGGATCGTGGCCAAGCCGAGAGATGGCGCTGCGCCGGTCATCGAGGTGGTCGCGCCACGTGAGGGCGCGGCGTACGCGCGCGGTGAGCGCGTCGTCGCGCGGTACTCCTGCAGCGACCCGGAGGACCGCTCCACCGTCACGCGTTGTGAGGGACCGGTCGCCGAGGGGAGCGAGATCGACACGTCGTCGCCGGGGAGTCGCGAGTTTCTCGTGCGCAGCGCCGACAGCGTCGGCAACGAGGCGAGCCGGACGATCACGTACGAGGTCACCGACGGCGACCCACCACCGCCGCCCGCCGCGGGCGAGGGTGCGCCGCCGCCTCCCCCGGCTTCCCCGCCTCCGGCGCCCGCGCCCGCCACACCCGGCGCCGGCGATCCGCAGGTCGCCACGGCGTTGATCCCGGCGGGGCTGTCGGCTGGCGCTCGGCCTGGCTCCCAGCAGCGGGGGCAGGCGAGTGCGGGGACCGCACGCGGAGACCCGCCGTCCGCCTCGAGCGCCGGCGCGAGCGATGTGGTCGCCGGCAACGGCGCAGTTCAGGCGTTCGCACCGTACGACCCGCGCTCGGAGCCGGTGAAGTCCGTCGGCATTCTCGTCGCGGGATTCACGTTGCTGCAGCTCGCCATGAGCGGTGGCGGGCTCGCCCTGGCCCGTGGCGGCGGCGGCGTGGGCAGCTCGGGCGAGCAGTCCCAGCAGCGCAGCGCAGATGGCGCGGAAGAGAAGCAGTCCTCCGCGCCCGAAGCCAGCTTCGACTACGAGTCTGTCGACGTCGCGTTCCTCGGGGCCGGTGTGGCCGCGGTCGCGGTCGGTGATCGCTCGCGGACCTGGGGCTGGCCGGGGACGCGCCGGCTCGACGCGCTGGGCGCGGCCTTGCCCGCGCGGGTCGCGCATCGCTCGCCGCTGCTCGCGCGCGTGCTCGCCGACGGCACGTACCTGCGCGCGATCTTCGGCTCTGCGTCGCTGCTGGCGGTGCTCGCCGGCGTCGCACTGGGAGTGCTGGCAGTCCATGACACCGGTGGCGCGGCGCTGCCGCCGGTGGCGGCCCTGACGATCGCGATCGCGGTGCTCGGCGTGCTGGACGCCACCGCCGGCTTCGTCGCGATCCTCACCTTCACGATCGGCGTGCTGGCGCTCGGCGGAATCGACTCCAACGCTCAGCTGCGCTTGATGCTCGGCCTCGGGGCGCTGTGGTTCGTCGTCCCGGTCCTGGCGGGCGCCGTGCGACCGCTGCGGCGCGAGCCGACGCGCAATCTCGTCGAGTCGTGGGAACGCGCCGCGGACTTCGTCATCGCGTCGCTGATCGGGGCGTGGGCCGTGCAGAAGATCGTTCTGGCGCTGCCCGGGCTGGCCGGCGCGCAACTGCCGATCTCCGCGCACGCCGATCTCGCTGCGCTGTGTGTGCTGGCGGCGCTCGTCGGGCGGCTGGTCTTCGAGACGATCGCGGCGCACCTGTACCCACGCCGCCTCGACGTCAGCGAGGCCGGTCAGCTGCCGGAGCCCGGAGCGTTGCAGCGCCTCGGGTCGACCGCACTGCGGATGGGGATCTTCGTGTTCTTCGCGCGCATCGTCGTCGGCGACAGCTGGCAGCTGTGGGCGGCGGCTGCGCTGTTCGTCGCGCCGCAGATCCTCGCCGTCTACGCGGAGCGCTTTCCGAACTCGCCGACCCTGTATCGGGCGTTGCCCAAGGGCCTCGTCGAGCTCGTTTTCATGCTCTTCGTCGGAACCGCGGTCGGCGCGCTGCTGATCAGCTCGATGGACGAGAACGCCGACACGTTCCTCGCCAACAGCCTGGTCCTGCTGTCCCTGCCGGGCTTTCTACTCTCGCTGCTGCAGCTCTTCGCTCGCGACGGCCCCGAGCCCGCGATCGGATGGGGCAAGCGAATCGCCGGCGTGGCGCTGCTCGGCGCGGGCATCCTGCTCGCGCTCGGCCTGCTCCTGTGACACGGCGCCCCGAGCGCGCCGCTACACCCCGCGCGCCAGCCGCTCGGCCTCGCGCTCCAGCGCATCCCCCGGATCGGACACGCGCATCTCGCCCGTCACCGGCGCCACGCGCTGCTGCACGACGTGGGTGAGCTCGTGGGCGAGCAGCTCACGGCCGCCCGACCCGCCGGGCCGGTACTCGCCGCGCGCGAAGAAGATGTCCGCCCCGTCGTGAAGGCGCGCGCCTGAACGGACTGGGCGAGGGCCGACGCCAGCGTCGGTGTGCACCCGCACGTCGGCGAAGCCGTCGCTCAGCGCGCCGGACATCTGCTCGCGGATGCCCGGATCCAGCGGCGTCCCGCCGCCGCGCGCGGAGTTGATCTGGGCCGGCACGCGGGGTGCACACGGCCGCCTGCCAACAGGCCGCCGCCGGCGCGCTTAAGCGGGCGGTCGAGCGCGGGCACCGGCCTACCTCACCTTCCGGTACACCGGCGCGCTGCCCGAGCCCGCGATGCGCTTGAATGTCGTCGGCCTGGCCGACCCGGAACTGGCGGACGGTCCCGACGCCGCGCTGCACGCCGCGCCGGACTGGACCACCGCGAGCTGCTTGGCGTCCGGGCTCCACGCGACGTCGCAGGCGGCGACGTCGGCCGACTCCGCGTCCTCGAGCTCGAGGTCGCCGGCGCCGGCGACGAAGACCTCGAAGCCGGTCGGCCTTCTGGTTGGAGACCGCAGCGACCTTCCCGCCCGCCGGCGCGAACGCGCCGGCCGGCACGCCCTTGCCCGCCGTGCTCACGTTCGTGGCGTTCGACCCGCGTTCGGCGGGTCTGTCGTCGCAGACCGCACCTTCCGTCGGAGGCCGGACGCCTCCTCAACCGTTCAGCAAGTCCGTGGGCGCTCAGCTAGTCACGCGCGCGCCGATGTGCGCCCGGCGGGCGCGCTCTGCCCGCAATTCGGTGCGAACGGGTCGGCGCGCGTACGGGCTGCAACCATGCAGCCCGTGCCGACGACGATCGCCGACGCCCGGGAGCAGTGGTCGCCCGCCGGGGTCTACCTCAACACGGCCAGCTACGGGCTGCCGCCGCGCGACGGCTTCGACGCGATGCAGGCGGCGCTCGCTGACTGGCGCGGAGGGCGCACGAGCTGGGAGCACTGGGGCGAGAGCAGCGAGGGTGCGCGGGCGGCCTGGGCGCGGATGATGGGCGTGACGCCGCAGCGCGTGGCGATCGGCGCGACGGTCTCGGCCTTCGTCGGCCTGATCGCGGCGTCGCTGCCCGGCGACGCCCGCGTGATCGTGCCCGACGTCGAGTTCACCTCGACGCTGTTTCCCTTCCTCGTCCAGGAGGCGCGCGGCGTGACCGTCACGACGGTGGCGCCCGACCGGCTCGCCGAGGCGATCGACGCGCGCACCGACCTCGTCGCCTTCAGCGCGGTGCAGATGAGCACGGGCGAGTGCGCCGACCTCGACGCGATCGTCGCCGCCGCCCGCCACCACGGGGCGCGCACCGTGCTCGACGCGACCCAGGCCGGCGGCTGGCTGCCGCTGGACGCGACGCGCTTCGATGCCGTCGTCTGCGCCGGCTACAAGTGGCTGATGTCGCCGCGCGGGACGGCGTTCATGGCGATCGGCGACGCGCTGCTGGAGGACGTCGTGCCGCACGCGGCCGGCTGGTACGCGGGCGCCGACGTGCACACCAGCTACTTCGGCCCGCCGCTGCGCCTCGCCAGCGACGCGCGCCGCTTCGACACGTCGCCCGCGTGGTTCTCCTGGGTCGGCGCGCAGCCGGCGCTCGAGCTGCTCAACCGCATCGGGATCGGCGCCGTATACGCACACGATGTCGCGCTCGCCAACCGCTTTCGCGCCGGCCTCGGCCTTGCGCCGTCCGACAGCGCGATCGTCTCGGTCGACCTGGCGGGCGGCGCCGACCGCCTCGCGCGCGCCGGGATCGTCGCCGCGCTGCGCGGCGGGCGGCTGCGCGCGTCGTGGCACGTGTACAACACCGATGGCGATGTCGACGCCGCTCTGGCCGCGCTGGCGGGCTGACTCGCCCGCCGAGCGGGGCGGCGCGCCGGCCCGCCAGAACGGCGGCGGCGCATGATTGCGGGTGAGCACGCCGGGTACGCTGAGCGTCCAATGGCGATCGCGGCCCTTCACGAGCTCGGCGACACCCTGCGGAGCGCATTGCACGACGCCCGGGAGCGGACCCTCGCGCTGATCGCCCCGCTGGCCCCCGACCAGCTCGAGCGCGTCCACCATCCGCTCATGAGCCCGCTGGACTGGGACCTCGGCCACATCGCCGCCTACGAGGATCTCTGGATCGTGCACCGCCACGGCGGCGGCGCGCTCCTGCGGCCCGATCTCGCCGCCCTCTACGACGCGTTCGAGACGCCGCGCGCCGCGCGCGGCGACATCCCGTTCCTGCGCGGACAGGACGTGCTGGACTACATCGCCGCGGTGCGCACGCGCGCACTGGAGGTGCTCGACGCGGTCGGGCCCGGCGACGGCACGCTGTTCGAGCTCGTCGCGCGCCACGAGGCCCAGCACAACGAGACGATGCGCCAGACCCTGTTCCTCGCCGGCCTGCCCGGCGGCCGGCCTGCGGCCGGCCCACGCGAGAGCGCCCCCGCCGGGGACTGGACCGAGGTTCCCGCCGGTCCGTTCGAGCTGGGCGCCGGCCCGGACGGCTTCGCCTTCGACAACGAGCGCCCCCGCCATCGCGTCGACGTGGCGGCCTTCCGGATCGCCCGCCGCCCCGTCACGAACGGGACCTGGCTGCGCTTCTGCGAAGGCGGCGGCTACGAGCGGCGCGAGTGGTGGACCGACGAGGGCTGGGCCTGGAAGGAGGAGTACGACATCACGCACCCCGAGGGCTGGGCGTCCGGCGGGCCGACCCGCGCGGACCACCACCCCCTGACGGGCCGCGGTGGTTCAGCGCAGTCGGAGCGGCCCGTCACGCACATCTCCTGGTTCGAGGCCGACGCCTTCGCCCGTTCGCAAGGCGCACGCCTTCCCACCGAGGCCGAGTGGGAGAAGGCGTCGACCTGGACCCGGGAGCCGCTGGCGCAAGTTGGAGAGGCGTGGGAATGGACCGCCTCCTGCTTCGCCGGCTACCCCGGCTTCCGGGCGCACCCCTACCGCGAGTACTCCGAGGTCTTCTTCGGCGACCGCTACCGCGTCCTGCGCGGCTGGTCGTGGGCCACCGAGCGGCGCGTGCGCTGCCTCACCTTCCGCAACTGGGACCTCCCCGAGCGCCGTCAGATCTTCGCCGGCGTGCGACTGGCAAAGGACGTGACCTGATGAAGCCGATCCTCGAGGGTGGTGTCGAGGTGCGATCGCATCTCGGTCCCGACGACGAGCGCACGCTCGCCGACGACGTGCTCGACGGGCTCACCCGACCACTGAAGGAGCTGCCGCCCAAGCACTTCTACGACGCCCGCGGGTCGGAGCTGTTCGACGCCATCTGCGAGCTGCCCGAGTACTACCAGACGCGCACCGAGCGCTCGATCCTGCTGGCCAACGCCGACGCCATCGTGCAGCGCACCGACGCTGTCGAGCTCGTCGAGCTCGGCTCGGGCTCGGCGACGAAGACGCGCGTGCTGCTCGATGCGATGGCCGCCGCCGGGACGCTCGCGCGCTACGTCCCCGTCGACGTCAGCGCATCGACCGTCCACGCCGTGGCGGAGGTGTTCGCCGACGAGTACGACGGCATGTCCGTGCACGGCCTCGTGGCCGACTTCGAGCGCCACCTCGACCATCTGCCCGAGCCGGCGGGACCGCGCCTCGTGCCGTTTCTCGGCGGCACGATCGGCAACTTCCCGCCTGGCAGCCGGCGGCGCTTCCTGCGCTCGCTGCGCGACACGCTGGGCCGCGACGGGTATCTGCTGCTCGGCACCGACCTGGTCAAGGACCCGCGCGTCATCGAGGCCGCCTACAACGACAGCGCGGGCGTGACGGCGCAGTTCAACCTCAACGTCCTGCACGTCGTCAACCGCGAGCTGGGGGCGAACTTCGACGTCGACGCCTTCGAGCATGTGGCGTTCTTCGACCGCGAGCGGGAGTGGATCGAGATGCGCCTGCGCGCGACCGCGCCCCAGCACGTCCGCGTCGAGGCGCTGGACCTGGAGGTCGACTTCGGTGCCCGCGAGGAGATGCGCACCGAGATCAGCGCGAAGTTCACCCCGGAGCGGCTGCGCGGCGACCTCGCCGCGGCGGGCCTGGAGCTCGTGGAGCTGCTCACCGACCCCGACGAGCTGTTCGCGGTCTCGCTGGCGCGGGTGGCCTGAGGCACGCGATGCAGGTCGAGGCAGTCATGTTCGCCAACCGGGCGGCGGTCAACGGCGGGCTGCTCGCCGTCAAGGGCGCCGGCTGGGAGCACTACGACGTGGCGCTCTTCCCCGGAACGGTGCGCGGCTTCGTGGCGGGCATCCTCACGGTCGACTCCGACCAGCACGGCTCGCTGCTGCCCGTCGTGCTCGAGGTCTTCGACGACGACGGCCACGTCGACGGGTCGCGCGCGTCGATGGTCGCGATCGGCACCCGGCCGGCGACGGCGCCGGGCGTGCCCTACCGGATGCCGTTCGCGATCGCGTTCATGACCGTCGTCAAGGCGCCGACGCTGGTGCAGGCGCGGCTGCGCGGCGACGAGGGCGAGCTGGCCGTCATCACCTTCGCCGTCCGCGGCGGGGCTCCGGATGCGCCGCCGGCCGACCTGCTCGGCTGACTCCGTTCCCCGGACGACACGGGTGGGCTCAGGCAGCGATCTCGGTAGCGATTTCGAGGCCGCCGGGGGTGTGGGTCACACCGGTCGAGAGCGCGACGGCTTCGAGCAGGCTGGCGGCGATGAAGCGGGTGGAGCGGCTGTCGAGGTCGACGATCGCGGCTGCGGTTTGTTCGCGGTCGATGCGGTGGCGGGCGCGCAGCGCGACGAGCGCGTCGGCGAGTCGCGCACGCTGCCGGGGGGTGTCGACCTGTGTCGCGACGGCCGTGAGGGCGTCCCATCCCCAGTCGGGGTCGTCGTAAGTGACCGCCTGTAGGAGGCGTTGTAGGTCGGGGGTGATGAGCATGGGCAGTTTCGACGAGCAGCGAGATGTCGACGGCCGGCAGGTCGAGGATCTCCTCCCAGAGATCGGCCAGGTCGTCGTCGCGGAGATCGACGATGTCAGCGGCGGCCTCGCGCGCGAGAACCGCGATCTGAGCGCGGGCGAGGTCCTCGTCGGAGGGTCCGCGTTGCTCTCCGCAGCAGCGTTTGACGCTGCGGCCTGAGCCGCAGGCGCAGGGCTCGTTGCGTCCAGCTCTGGGCATTCGCTCCTCCGGATGGGTCGATCGTGCGCCCAGGGTGTCAGCGCGACCGGTCGGAACCACCAGGCTCCGGCCGGTATCGCTGGGACAGCGTGCCTGCCCGCGGCGTACGCCGCTTCCGGCTCAGCTCTCGGGCTCGTCGCCGACGAGTTGCGCGGCCCAGCCGTCGAATGCGCACGGTCCCTCGGCGGCGCCCGCGGCGATCATCCACTCACACCACTCGTCGAGCAGCTCGAGCGCGACCGGCGTCGGCTGCGTCGTGCCGAGGACGACCCAGTCCGACTCGGCGTCGTCGTTGTCGCCCGGCCGCCGGCGCGACTGCACCTCGTAGTCGGTCTCCTCCCGCAGGAACGCGACGAGCTGGTCGGCCTCGGCCACGCCGGGCGCGACGTAGAGAAATCCCAGCCGCAGCTCGCTGCCGTCCTGGACCCCATGCTCTCGCAGGTCCGCCCACGCCTCGCGGTTACGTTCGAGCTGGTGCTCGAGGAGCTGTTCGTACCACTCGGCCATGGATGGCAACGTTAGCGGCGGGCCGCAGCGGTTCGACGCCGAGGGGGGCGGCCTGAGCGGCCCCGCGAGCGTGACGGACATAACGACCGACACATGGGCCCGACCGGCGCAGCCGGTGGTCGCTCGTTCATGCCAGAGCTGAAGGACCGACACCCCGCTGCCACGAACCCCGCCGGGTGTCGCTCGTTCATGTGCCCTCGCGCCGCGGGCGTGCCGGTTCCCGCCGAACGGTGACCCCACTAGCCTTGCTCGCCGATGCGCATCGACGCAACAGGAGCGCTCGTCGTCGGCGGCGCGTCGGGCCTCGGCGAGGCCGCGGCGCGCGCGCTGCACGGCCGCGGCGCGCATGTCGTCGTGGCCGACCTCGACGCGGCGCGGGGTGAGGCGCTCGCCACCGAGCTGGGCGAGCGCGCGAGCTTCGCCGCCGCCGACGTCACGCAGCCCGATCAGCTCGAGCGGGCCGTCGCGCTCGCCGCGGCGCAGGCGCCCGGCGGCCTGCGGATCGCGATCCACTGCGCCGGCATCGGCCACGCCGAGCGGCTTGCCCGCCCGCGCGGCGCGCACGGCGCCGAGAGCTTCGAGCGCGTGATCGCGGTAAACCTCGTCGGCACGTTCCACGCGCTGCGCCTGGCCGGCCTCGCGATGCTCGCCAACGAGCCGGACGAGGAGACCGGCGAGCGCGGGGTGATCGTCAACACCGCCTCGATCGCCGCGTACGACGGGCAGATCGGCCAGGTCGCCTACGCCGCGTCGAAGGGCGGCGTCGTGGCGCTCACCCTGCCCGCCGCGCGCGACCTCGCCGCGAGCCGCATCCGCGTCTGCGCGATCGCCCCCGGGCTGTTCGACACGCCGCTGCTGGCCGGCCTGCCCGAGGAGGCGCGCACGCAGCTCGCGGCCTCGATCCCGTCTCCGCCGCGCCTGGGGCGGCCGGCCGAGTTCGCCGCGCTGGCCTGCCACATCGTCGAGAACGAGATGCTCAACGGCGAGGTCATCCGGCTCGACGGCGCGCTGCGGATGGGACCGCGCTGATGCGGCTGCGGGCGCCGCGGCCCGCCGAGGCACAGGCGGTGCTCGATGTCATCGTCGCGCAGGACGTCGCCACCATCGGGCGGCCGGACTACGCGCTGCAGGACGTGCTCGACGACTGGGCGCTGCCCGACCTCGACGTCGACGCGGACGTCTTCGTGGTCGAGGACGATGACGGCACGATCATCGGCTGGGCCGACGTCGACGAGCGCGGCGCCCGCGTCGCGGTCCACCCCGACCACGAGGGCCGCGGCGCCGGCACGCTGCTGCGCGAGGCGCTCGAGCGGCGCATGCGCGCGCGTGGCTTCACCGTGCAGCAGGGCACCGTGACCGCCAACCGCGCCGCTGCCCGGCACCTGCGCGCGGCGGGATGGGAGCGCGTGCAGGCCTACGAGCGCCTGCGCGCCGACCTCGGCGGCCCGGCGGTCCCGCCGCCGCTGGACGCGCCGGTGCGTCGCATCGACCTCGCCGCGGAAGGACCCGCGGTCCACGCGCTGATCGAGCACGCGTTCGCCGAGATCGCGTTCTACGCGCCGCAGTCCTACGCCAACTGGCACGCCGAGGTCGAGGCGAAGTCCGAGCCCGCCTTGCGGCTGGCGCTCGACGACGCGCAGGGTCTCGTCGCGATCGCGATCGGGCAGCGCTGGGAGGACGGCGTCGGCTACGTCAGCCGGCTCGCCGTCGCCGCCCGCGCCCGTGGCCGTGGCCACGGGCGCGCGATCCTGCTCGCTCTGCTCGATGCCTTCCGCATCGCGGGCCTGACGACCGCCGTGCTGTCGGTCGCCGGCACGAACGCTTCGGCGGCGGGGCTGTACGCATCCGTCGGGATGGCCCCGGACTTCGGCGCCGAGCACTGGCAGCTGCTCACGTAGCGGGCTCGGCGTACATGAGCGAGCCGGGCGTGGTCAGCGTCTCGCCGGTCTCCAGCAGCGTCTTCAGGCCCGAGAGGATCATCGGCCAGCCGCCGAAGATCTCGTCGTTGACGTGCTCGGGCAGCTGGTCGTGGACGACCGTCAGGCGACATGAGTCGGCGACCGGCTCGATCTCCCACGTCACCCGCGACGTGCCCTCGCGCTCGACCTCCTCGCTCCAGAGCGCCTGGAAGCTCTGCACGAGCCGGCGCGGCGGATCGACCTCGAGGATCTCGCCGTGCGAGATCGGGCCCGGCGCCTTCGGGGTGATGCCCTGCCACTTCGAGCCGGGCGCCCAGTCGGTCTCGATGCCGACGCCGAAGCTGTACTGCGCGCGCATCTCGCTGTCGGTGATCGCCTCCCAGAGACGCTCGGGGGTCGTCTTGATGTAGATCTCGAACACCTTTTCCATCACTGCCTCCTCGATGCTGGTCTTGAGCTCGCTGAGCGTCGCCGCCCAGGGCTCGGCGAACTTGCTGACCCACCGGTCGTGGACGAGCCGGATGGGGACGGCGTTGAGGAAGTGCAGCTTCTCGCGCCCGCGCTTGCGCGCGACCACGAGACCAGCCTCCTCGAGCACCTTGAGGTGCTTCATCACGCCGAAGCGCGTCATCGGCAGCCGTTCCTCGAGTGCGGTGAGCGTCTGCCCGTCCTGCTTGAACAACTCGTCGAGCAGGCTGCGGCGCGTGGGATCGGCGAGGGCCTTGAACACTGCGTCCATGCCGCGCAGCATAGGTGACTGTTTGGTCACCTGTCAAGTCGGCGGCGGTCGTTCTGCTGATGGGTGTGCGAACGCGTGTCGTCCGCGTGCGTGATTCGCGTCGCCCCCGCCGCGGGCTGCGGATTCGGGTCACTCAGCGCGTCGCCGGTGCGGCGGGCTCGGCGACCGCCTCCACACGCACCGCACGACTCGCGCACGAAATCCGCACACCGACCGGCTAGCTTCGCGGGAGTGCTCCGAGGCCGGCACATCCGGGACGTGCTGGGCCCGGCCCGCGCGGGCGTCCTCGCGGCGCTGATCGCTGCCCCGTGGGTGCTGTGGGCGGCGCTGCGCACGCTCGGCCTCGACCGCGGCCATCCGCTTGTCGCGCTCGTGGCGTTCACGCCGTACGCCGCGGCGCTCGCGCCGTTCCCGGTCGTCGTCGCGCTGCTGCTGCGCCGCCGGCTCACCGCGGCCGTCGCCGCCCTTGCCGCGCTGGCGCTGCTGGTCGCCGTGCTGCCCCGCGCGCTCCCCGGACCGCAGCACGCGCGGGCCGGCGAACCCGGCCGCAGCCTCGTCGTGATGACCGCGAACCTGCGCTTCGGCGATGGCGACGCGGCCGCGATCCTGCGGCTCGTCCGCGAGCACGACGTCGACGTCCTCAGCCTGCAAGAGCTGACGCACGACGCCATGCGACGGCTCGACGCCGCCGGCATCGCCGCGCTGCTGCCGGGCCGGGCGGTGCGCGCGGGCACGCGCTGGTCGGGCCAGGGGCTGCTGGCGCGCGCGCCGCTGCGCGCGCTGGCGCCGCGCTCGGGCCTGCCGGCGACGCACGTCGAAGCCGTCCTCTCACCACGCGACGCACCCGCCCTGCGCGTCGTGGCGGTGCACCCGCTGCCGCCGATCTCGCGGACGAACACGCGCGCCTGGCGCGTCGCCCTGCGCCGCCTGCCCGGCCCGGACGCGGGCGGCGTGCCGCGCCTGCTGCTCGGCGACTTCAACGCCACCCTCGACCACCGCGAGCTGCGCCGCGTGCTCGACCGCGGCTACGTCGATGCGGCCGACGCCACCGGCGACGGCCTCCGTCCGACCTGGCCGACCACCGGCGGGCGGCCGCCGCTCACCATCGACCATGTCCTCTTCCCGCCGCCGCTGGAGGTCAGGCGGGTCAGCCTGCACGCCATTGCGGGCAGCGACCACCGCGCCCTCATCGCCGAGCTCGTGGTGCCGCGATCGTCGCGCCCGTAGTCCAGGGCTGGGGTTGACGGTCCGGCCGCAGGCGACGCCGCTGCTTGCACCGCTGCCTACAGTTGGCGGAGCATGGAGCAACGCTGTGCGCCAGCCTGGATCCTCACGGCCGCCGTGTGCGCCGTGCTCGTCATCGCCCAGGGCTGCGCCGGCTCGTCGCAGGGCCCCTCCGCGCACGCCACCGGCCCCGTCAGCGCGCAGGCCGCCCAGCCGCCGCCGGCCGCGCCGCAGCGGCGCGCGCCACGCGAGGCCGTGCCGATCCTCATGTACCACGTCATCGGCGACGTTCCCGCCGACGCGCGGCTGCCGGCGCTGTTCGTCAGCCCGGCGGACTTCGCCGCCCAGGTCCGCGGGTTGCGCCGGGCCGGCTACCACGGCGTGACGATGCAGCAGGTCTGGAACGCCTGGCATCGCGGCGGCACGCTGCCGCGCCGCCCGGTCGTGCTCTCCTTCGACGACGGCTCGGAGGGCCAGGTCCGCCACGCGCTGGCGCTGCTGCGCGAGCGCGGCTGGCCCGGCGTGCTGAACCTCGCGTGGCGCTTTCTGCCCGAGATCGGCGGCGTGAGCGCGGTGCGCCGGCTCGTCCGCGCCGGCTGGGAGATCGACTCGCACTCCCTCAACCACCCCGACCTCACGCAGCGGCCCGACGCCGACCTGCGCCGGGAGCTGACCGTGTCGCGCAGCCGCATCAAGCGCGCCTTCGGAGCGCGGGCGGCGAACTTCTTCGCCTATCCCTCGGGCCACTACGACGCCCGCGTGAAGCGGGCGGTGCGCGCTGCCGGCTATCTCGCCGCGACGACGACCGAGCGCGGCTTCGCGAAGCCCACCGCCGACCCGTACGCGCTCCCGCGCATCCAGGTCAGTAGGGGCACGACGGCCGCAGAGCTGCTGCGCCGCCTGCGCGACCTGCGTCCGTAGGCAGGCCGGCCTCCAGCTCGCACCGGATGGACCACGGGAGGATTGGTCACGACCAGCTCGTCCAGGTCCTGGTGGGGCGGGTTTGGCTCTGAGATCGTGGATCGCAGCCAACCACGTCACCAGGAGGCAGCAATGCTACGTCGCATCCGTAGGCGGACATCGTGCATGGAGCCGGGGCCCCGGCCGCAGGAGGCCCGACGGCCGTATCTGACCAGGCGGGTCCTCGTTGGCACCGGCTGCGCCGTGATCCTCATCGCGTCGGCGGGCCTGACGCCGGCCACCGCCTCGGCGGCCCACGTGTCTTCCAGCACGGGCGGTGCGAACATCCGAACCGGTCCGACCACGAGCGCCCGCAGCGTCGACTACTTCAAGAACGGTCGCAGCCTGAGCATCGTCTGCTACGAGGACAACGGCTGGGCGCAGTTCAGCCAGGGCGGACGCTCGTATTGGTCTAACCGCTGGTTTCGGATCCACTATCGGATGGGCCGGTACCGGTGGATCGACGAGTTCATCTTCGCGCCGCTGGTGGCGAAGCAGCCGCGCGTGTCGTACTGCCCCAAGGAGCTGCCGCCCGCCGACTCCTAGCCAGCACGTCTGCAGGTGACGTGCTCCGTCGTCGAGAGACCCTCCCGCGAGATTCACCGGGAGGGTCTTCTCGTTGTCGTGTCGGGCCGAGAGGCGGGTGTCGACAGAGCGGGGAAGCGCCTCCGTACGATTGCCGGAGGATGCCCAGCGACCGGCAGCCCAAGAGCGACGCGCACATCGCCTACGGGCAACGGCTCCGCGACGCGCGCGAAGCCGCCAAGCTGAGCCGAGCTGGACTCGCGCACCGAATCCGGCACAGCGAGAAGACGATCGGTCGGTACGAAGCAGGCATCAGCTTCCCCGACCAGAGCACGGTGACCGAGTGGGAGAGCGCATGCCGATTGCTCCCGGGAACCCTGCTGGACGAGCAGCACGAAGCGCTGGTTGCGTTCGCGGGAAGGCGCGAGCGGCCAGCTCAGGAGCCTGCGCCGGCCGTCCCTGAGCCCTCGCCCGAGGGCGCGCCAAGCCCGAGTCAGGCAGCCGATCGCGCGGACCGTCCACGACCCTGGGAGCGTGGGCGCCGGTACCTCGGGGCGTTGGGGATCTTCGCGGTGTGCGTGGGGTTGGGCGGCGGCGCCGTAACCATCGCTCTCCCGCAGAACGAAGCGTCATCCAGCTCGCGGGAGGCGGAACGCTTCACGGAAGGTCTGCGGACGCTGAGTGGTCGCTTGGATCGGGTGCGTCTCGATGCGCGTCGCCGGCTGGCGATCGCGGGGGCGAAGCGGCAGGCGAAGGCAGCCGCGCAGCTCAGCGGCGCGTACGCGGAGGCGGTGCGCGCCAATCGCGAGCTCGACCCCCCGGCGCGGGCAGGCTCCGTGCACGCGCAGCTTGACGGGGCCCTGGTGCGAGCCGGCGAGGCCTATCGGTCGCTGGCCGACGCACTCCGCGGTCGCGGCGCGTTCGCAACCGCGCGCACGAGCGTCCGGCGCGCGGAGGAGGACCTGGAGATGGTTCTCGCCGTGCTTGGCTCGGCGGAGCTGTCGGGCTGAGATTCAGATCCGGCAGCTACCCGGCGCTGTCGACCTGCTCGTCTTCGAGCGGGGCCTGTGGATCGGGACGTGCTGCCTCACGGCCCGAACCGCGGGGAGACGAGGGGACCGCGGTCAGCGGCGCGGCCGTGCGGGCCTCGGGCGCGGTGGCCTGCGCTGAGGGTGCGGCGGCGCCGGTGGTCTGAGCGGACTGCCCGTCCGCCTGGCCGGGAGGCGGCCGAGGTGGCGCCTTGATGGTCTGCAGGTCCGACGCGGGCGTCAGCAGGCGTCCCACCGGCGGAGGTGGCTTGGACGCCGAGCCATGCTGCTGCGCCCGATAGATCCCGTACGCGCACACCGAGACGCCGGCCGCCAGCACCGCGACGACACGCATCGTCAGCATCGTGTGCGCGGCTTCCCGGTCGTCGTCAGGCAGGTCTCCTCGTACCGCGGGCCTCTGCTCGTGATCCGGACGACCATCCGGTAGCCGACGTGGCCCGGTTTCGTCACTCGCACCTCGACGGTGGTCCCCGGCCGCAGCACCGGCTGCGTGGTCCGCCTCCTCAGGCTGAGGCGCAGCTCACGCATCAACGAGAGGCGCCGGTACGAGCGCTTGACGAGCCGGCGCTGCAGGCTGGCGCGCCGATGGCAGTGCTTGCCGCGACAGCGCAGGGTGATCCTCGTCCCCACCGGAAAGGAGCTGCCGTTGCCACCGACGACCGCGAAGGTCGTGACGAGGCCGGAACGGCTGCCGCGACTGAACTGGTAGTCGGCGTCGATGCGGGGCGCCGGCTTCGGCGGCGTGGTGGTGTCGGCCCCGTCGCAGTTGTCGTCGATCCGGTTGTCCGGGACGTCTGGGATCCCGGGACGAATCGCCGCATTGGAGTCGTTGCAGTCGCTGCCGGCGGGTGCCGCCAGACTCCCGTCGCCGTCGTGGTCGAACGCGATGATCCCATCGCAGTTCTCGTCGACGTCGTTGTTGACGACCTCCTGGGCGCCTGGACGAGTGCCCGGGCTGGCGTCGTCGCAGTCAGCGTCGCGGTGGACGCCGTCGTCGTCGAGGTCGACGTCCTCGACAAACTGGACCTGGACGGTCAGCCGTCCGTGATAGGCCGCGACCGCGGAGAAGCCCGGGCCGTGAAAGCCGCCGACCTGGATCAGGTACTCCCCCGGGCCGACGATCACCGGCGCTCCCGCCGGCTGAATCCCAGGCAGGCTCGAGCCGCCGAACGTGTTGGCGACGGCATCGTCGTTGCAGCCGAGCGGCGCTGACGCGTCACCCCGGTAGACGTCGAGCACCGTGTCCAGGCTCTTGTCCGTTCCGGCGACGGAGAACGTGGCGTGCCCGACCGCCGGCGCTCTGTAGCGAAACCAGATCGTCTTGGCGAACGGACTCGCGCCGCACGTCTGCACCTCCCCCGGCTCGAGGGTCGCCCCGGTGTTGGTCATCGTGATCGGCGAGCCCGCCGTGATCGTCGCCGCGTCGGACCGGCGGTCGTTCGGCGGCGTGCCGCTCACGCGGATCGTGATGTTCCCGCCCGTGGTCTGACCACAGACGAGGGGCGACTGCGGAGCCGTGCATCCCCCCAGCTGCGCGAGGTAGGCCCGTCCGGCGACCGTGTCGATGGTCATCTCGGAGTTGACGCGCATCCCGGGGAAGTTGGGGCGCGCGGGGTCGTGCGGTTGGAGGTCGTCGCTGCATCCGAGCACGTCGCCGGTGGGCATGTCGTAGACGACCAGCACGGTGTCGAGGTTGATGTTGGACTCATCCGAGGAGACGGTCACCGGACCACCGGTCCCGGCGAACTCCCACCAGAGGGAACGGTCCAGCTGCACGCCCTTCGCGAGGTTCACGCCGTCGGCGTTGCCGCAGCGCTGGCCGAGCGGATCGTTCGGCGTCAGGGTCTCGCCGGCCTCGATGCTCGCGTCCACGTTGCCGATCGTGTTCCCGACGCCGAGCTGGAGAGCGATGGCGTTCGCGCGATTGTCGTTGACCGGTGCCGCTGACGCCGGCGTCACCGCGAGGTCCGAAGCGAGCAGCCCGGCCGCGAGCGCAAGGCACGTCGCGATGCGTCGGTGGCGGGATCGCTGGAGCGCGGGTCTCGAGGTCATATCCGTCTGTCGCGGAAGGAGCACTCGCCCCATCTCGTCGCGCCGTGATCATCGCAGGCCCCATGCCCATGTTGGCGCGGCAAGCCGTGCGGACACGGCGGCGCGGGGGACTGCGGCGCGATCGGGGTCCAGACCAGGCGCGCGGTGGACCGGACCACCGGGGGCCTGGTCATTGTCGACGCGCACAGGGCGGGCTGAACTGGAGCAGGCCCTCAACCCGGTCGGCAAGACAGCGGTCGAGGGCGCGCAACCATCACCCACCTACGGAGGAAGGCAATGACCACCGCAGTCTATGACGCTGGCCTCGCCATCGGGCGCCGGGCGATCGTCGTTCTCATGTGCCTCGCGGCGTTCGCCGCCACGCTCGCCGTCGATGCCGAAGCGCACTCGACCAACGACTGGGCCTACGTCTACAACCCGATCGGGGACGGCGACGGCGACCACAACGACGTGACCGCCTGGTGGCCGTGGGGCCACGAGGTCTCACCGCCGGGCCACCACGTCGTCTACAGCAACTGGGGCTACACCAACGACTGGTCGATCGATGTCTTCGCGCGCGCTTCCGGGCGGACGTTCGTGACCCCGTTCGCGACGCGCACGAACAGCGGGCACGCGGTTCAGTCCAAGGTCGTCGACGTCCGTCCCGGCTGTCGGTCGGGCAACGCCGCCGACGGCGGATACCGTGTCACCATCGAGGCTCGCGACACCGCGACGGGGGTCGTGCTCGGTCGCGCCGACCTCATGCACGTCGCAAGCCCGCGCGTCGGACGCGGTCAGGGTCCTCGGTGCGTGGACGGTCATCGGCCACACGAGTGGATTTCGCAACACCTCGTGCTACCAGGTCAGCACGACCGCTGGCATCCACGGCCACCTGGAGTTCATCAACCAGCATCGCTACGCGTGCTGGCTGCCGTACGGCTACAACCAGGGGCTCAGCGAGATGACGCGCATCGGCATCGTCGGGGCCCATCACGGCGCTCAGCGCGCCCGCTGCTGACGCCCGTCGCGCCACCGGTCGCCCCGAGGGGTCGCACGTCCGTGCGACCCCTCGGCGTTGCGCGCGGCTCTGCGTCCGCAGTGAAGCCCAGCACGACGAACCCGGCCGCGCGAACGGCCCTCCGCCCGGCGGGCGACAGCTACGCCGCGAGCCGCGCCACGAGCATCGCCTGGCCCATCCCGCCCGCGACGCACATCGACTCGATGCCGTAGCGGCCGTCGACGGCGTCCAGGCCGTTGAGCAGCGTCGTCATGATCCGCGCGCCGGTGCTGCCGAACGGGTGGCCGAGGGCGATCGCGCCGCCGTGCGGGTTGAGCTTGTCGTCGGGGATACCGAGCTCGTCGCGGCAGGGCACGATCTGCGCCGCGAACGCCTCGTTGATCTCGACGATGTCGATGTCCTCGATCGACATCCCGGTCTGCGCCAGCAGCGCCTGGATCGCCGGGATCGGGCCGAGGCCCATCATCTCCGGGCGGATCGCGGCGACCGTCGAGGCGATGATCCGCGCCCGCGGCTGAAGGCCCAGCGACGCGGCCCGCTCGGCCGACATGACGAGTACCGCGGCGGCGCCGTCGTTGAGCGGGCAGGCGTTGCCCGCCGTGACCGTGCCGTGCTCGGGATCGAAGGCCGGCTTCAACGCGGCGAGCTTCTCCAGCGTCGTCGTCGGCCGCGGGCCGTCGTCCTTGGTGAACACGCCGCCGTCGGGCAGCGTGACCGGCACGATCTCGCGATCGAAGTGGCCGGACTGCTGCGCGGCGACGGCGCGCATCTGCGATGTGAACGCCCACTCGTCCTGCGCCTCGCGCGAGACGTTGCGGTCCGCGGCGACGCGCTCGGCGGTCAGCCCCATCGGGATGTAGACGTCGTACGCCGAGCCGTCGGAGCCGTCGAGCTGCGGGTGCTTGGCCTCCTCGGGGATGCCCGCGCCCAGGCCCGCGCGCGACACCGCCTCGATGCCGGCGGCGATGTACTGGTCGCCCTCGCCGGCGCGGATCGCGTGGAAGGCCATCCGCAGCGTCTGCAGCGACGACGCGCAGAAGCGGTTCACCGTGCAGGCAGGCACGTGGTAGTCGATGCCGGCGACGAGCGACGCGTTGCGGCCGATGTTGTAGGCCTGCTCGCCGACCGCCGAGGCGGCGCCCATCATCACGTCGTCGGTCTGGGCGAAGTCGACCTCGGGGTTGCGCTCCATCAGCGCGCGCAACGGGGTGGCGGCGAGCTCGTCGGCGCGCACGCCCACGAGCGAGCCCTTGAACGCGCGGCCGATGGGGGTGCGGACGGCGTCCACGATCACTGCTTCGGGCATGGTCCTGCTCCTTGGTTGGTCGGTTGTGACCCCGGCGGTCGCACTCCACGGGGACGTCTTTCACACCGGCGTCGCACGCGCCGGAGCCTTCCGAGCCCCGCAGTCTAGCCCGATGAACCGGGGGGCCGATGGCGACCTGACACAGCGTCGAGTACGCCTGCGCGGCAAGGGCGCGACCAGGTCATCGGCGAAGCGCACGTGCGTGCGGTGGGGCGGCGGCATCAAGGTCGGCACGCGTGCGGCGAGCTACGTGAGCTCGTTCGAGCACTGCGGCTGACGCCACCAGGACACCCAACGCCCGAGGACCCGGTCGATCCGGGTCCTCGGTCGTTGAGCAACGATCGGTCGACGAGCGCGGCGGGAGGTGTCCCGCCCGCGCTCTGGCGCGTGTCCTAGTTCAGGACGTTCGCGTAGTGGCCGGTCTCCGGCAGGAACGCCATCGCCCCGATCACGATGAGCATGGCGATGAACGCCAGGACCGCCAGCATGAACTTCGCGGGGGTCACCATAAAGTTGTGCCTCCTCCAGGTTGAGAACATCGACGGGGACGGCCCGAAATCCGTCCCGGCGACGAAAAGTACAGCGCTGACGCGCCAACTGCTACCCGACCCCCTCCGCGGGCGTGGCGCGGGGGCGCTCAGAGGCCGAGGTCGCGGACGCCCAGCTCGTCGGCGCCGAGGTGATGCGCGAGCTCGTGGCGCACGGTCCGCGTGACCTCGTGGCGCAGCAGGTCCGGGTCATGGCCGAAGTCGCGGCGCAGCGTGTCGCGGTAGATGATGATCCGGTCGGGCACGTCGTCGCGCGCGACGCCGTCGCCGTGGTAGAGCCCGTAGGCGCCGGCCTTGCGACCGCCGTTGGAGATGACGACGGCGACGTTGCGCTCCAGCGCGCGCTGCAGGATGTCCGGCAGCTCGTCCATCGCCTCGCGCACGAGCTCGGCGAAGTCCTCGTCGTCGTAGGGATCGAGGTCCATGAAGTGCATCTCGTCGGGCTCGGGCGAGACGCCGTCGCGGGCCAGGCGCTCGCTCTCCTGCACGATGCGCTCGAACTCGGCCTCGGACTCCGGCTCGCTCCAGCCGGCCAGCCGCAGGCCCAGCGTCATCATCAGCGCGCCGATCACGAGGATCGCCAGCACGACGAGGACGCCGCCCTGCATCAGGCGCACCGGCGTGGAGACGCTGAAGCCGCCGAACAGGCCGACCGCGCCCAGCCCGACCGCCAGCGCCACGAGCGCCGCCAGCATCACCCGTCGCGGCGTCGGCTGGCGCACGGTGAGCGCCCCCTACCTCATCGAGCGGGCGATGACGACCCGCTGGATCTCGTTGGTGCCCTCGTAGATCTGGGTGATCTTCGCGTCGCGCATCATCCGCTCGACCGGGTACTCGTTGACGTAGCCGTAACCGCCCAGCACCTGGATCGCCTCGATCGTGACCGCCATCGCGGTGTCGGAGGCGAACAGCTTGGCCATCGAGGAGTACTTGCCGAGGTCGGGCTCGTTGCGGTCGCCCTTCGCGCAGGCCTTGTAGAGCAGCTCGCGGGCGGCGGCGGTCCGCGTCTCCATGTCGGCGAGCTTGAACTGGATCCCCTGCAGCTGGTTGATCGGCTGGCCGAACGCGATCCGCTCGCGCGCGTAGCCGGCGGCGTAGTCGGTCGCGCCCTGCGCGATGCCGACGGCTTGGGCGGCGGCGCCCAGGCGGGTGCGCTCCAGCGTCGCCAGCGCGACCGAGAGGCCCTTGCCCTCCGGGCCGATGCGGTTGGCATCGGGCACGCGCACGTCGGTGAACGACGGCGAGCCGGTCGGCGAGCCCTTGATGCCGAGCTTGTGCTCCAGCGCGCCGGGTTCGAAGCCGTCGCGATCGGCCTCGACGACGAACGCCGAGCTGCGGTTGCTCTCCCGGTCGGTCTTGGCGAACACGATGTAGAAGTCGGCGACGCCGGCGTTCGTGATCCAGTTCTTCTGGCCGTTGATGACCCACTCGTCGCCGCCGGCGCTGCGCACGGCGCTCGTGCGCAGCGCGGCGGGATCGGAGCCCGCCTCGGGCTCGGAGAGCGCGAACGCCGGCGACCACTCGCCGCTCGCGCAGCGCGGCAGGAAGCGCTCCTTCTGCTCGTCGGTGCCGAAGAGCTGGATCGGCAGCGTGCCGAGCTCCTGCACCATGAGGATCAGCGCCGAGGAGGCACACGCCTTGGCGATCTCCTCGACGGCCATCTGCAGCATGAGCGTGCCGGTGCCGGTGCCGCCGTACTGCTCGTCGAACGGCAGCCCGAGGACGTCGTGCTCGGCCAGCAGCGCGCGGATGTCGTGCGGATACTGCGCCGTGCGGTCGATCTCGGCCGCGCGCGGGGCGATCTTCTCCTGCGCGAGCTGGCGGATCATGTCGCGCAGATCGGCCAGCTCCGGCGGGATGGCGTAGGCGTCCGAGGTCGCGGTCGTCACCTCGTTGATGGTACAAGCGGCCACGCCGGGCTTACGAACGATGGCCGCGGGGCATCACGTGCCGCATGGGCGTAGGCACATCGATATTTCTCATCGCGCTGGGCGCGATCCTGAAGTTCGCCGTCACCACGACGGTTTCGGGCATCGAGATCGCGACGGTCGGGGTGATCCTCATGATCGTGGGCGCGGTCGGCCTCGCCGTCTCCCTGATGTTGCTGTCGCAAACAGCCCGTGGCGCACGAGTCCGCGGCGACCGCGTGGTCGAGCGCGACCGCGTCGTCGAGCGCGACCCGCACCTCTAGCCGCGCCGGCCTTCAGACGATCGCGCTGGGCTCCGCCGGCGCGTCCGGCCGCGGCGCAACCGCGTCGCCCGGGTTGTCGGGCAACCGGTACCAGTCGGCGATCTTGCCGTTGCGCACGCGGATCGCCGTACGCGCCGTGTGCCCGGTGCCGCTGCCGCAGTCTCCGCCCGGGCGCTGCGTGAGCTTGAAGACGGCGACGGTGAAGCCGTGCGGGGCGCGCAGCGCCGACACGAGCCGCGAGCCGCAGGACAGCGAGTCGTTGAAGAGGCGCACCGCCCCGGCTGAGCGCATCGTGATGACCGGCGTGCCGTTCTGCACCTTCGACGGCATGGCCCACAGCGCGGAGGCGCGCGCGACGTCGTTGCGCCGCAGCGCGTCCGACCACTGGCGGATGACCTTGACCGCGCCCGGATCGGCCGCCGCGGGCTCGGTCGCCGGGGCGCCGGCGCCGGGCGGGTTGGATACCTTGGAGTCGCCCCCGCCGCAGGCGGCGAGCAGCAGGACGCACAGCAGCGCCGCCAGACCGATGAGCGAAGGACGCGGACCGATGCGATCAGGATCGCACGCTGGCGCTCCGCATCCGAGCGGCTACGCGCCGACCACCGGGTTTGCCCGGGTGGGGCAGGGGGCAAGGACCACGGTTAGGGGAACTTCGATGGAAGGACGCGTATGACGACGCTCGACACACAGCGATTCGAGCTGTACCTCCCGCCCAGCCAGGCTGGCGGCGGACTGGATCAGGACGAGGAGTGGTGTGAGATCGAGCGCAACGGCACGCGCGAGCGGATCCGCCTGCACGACTACGCAGCGATCTTCAACGTCCCGGGCCTCTACGAGCAGATCTTCGCCGAGAAGCTCGAGTGCGACTCTCCGGAGGTCGTCTGCCGGCTGCTCGGAGCGGAGCTGATCGCCGCCGACGTCGACCCCGCGACGCTGAAGGCGCTCGACTTCGGGGCCGGCAACGGGATGGTCGGCGAGCAGCTCGCCGCCGTCGGCATCGAATCGATCGTCGGACTGGATCTGCTGCCCGCGGCGCGTGACGCCGCGCTGCGCGACCGGCCGGGCCTCTACGACGATTACTACGCCGGCGACGTCACGGACCTCGACCGCGGCGACCGGCGCGAGCTCGAAGCGCACGACTTCAACGCGATGACCTGCGTGGCCGCGCTCGGCTTCGGTGACATCCCGCCCGCGGCCTTCGCCGAGGCGTTCAATTTCGTCGAGTCGCCGGGCTGGGTCGCCTTCAACCTGCGCGACCGCTTCATCGACAACGCCGACCCCTCCGGCTTCGGCGCCTTCATCGCGCGGATGCTCGACGAGGGCGTGCTCGAGGAGCAGGCGCGCGTGAGCTACACGCACCGCGTGTCCGTCGCCGGTGAGCCGCTGGAGTACCACGCGATCGCCGCCTGCAAGCGCGACGACGTGCCGCTGGAGTGGACGCGCCGGGACTGAGGCGGCTCAGCCGGGCAGGACCTCCGTCGGCAGCCCGCCGCTGGCGCCGGAGGCGATCAGCGCGCCGGCGAAGGCGCCGAGCAGCATGCCGTGCAGCTCCTCGCGGCTGAGGTCGTCGTGCGCGATCCAGTCGAGGATCGCGCCGTCGAGGAAGCCCAGCCAACCGTGCACCGCGGCCCGGGTGGCGGGCCGCCGGCCCTCCTCGCCGAGGCCGGTGAGAATCCGCGACGCGGTCGTCTGGTGCACCTCGGCCACGATCTCGCGCACCTCGGCGGCGCCGCTCTGCAGCAGCGTCGCGTAGGCCGCTGGGCGCTCCTGCACCCACTCCAGGAAGGCGTCGAGCGTCGTCGCCAGCTGCTCGGCGGGCGGCTTGCCCGGGTCGGGCTCGGTGCGCGCGCGCAGCTCCTCGGCACCCTCCTCCAGCGCGGCCTCGAACAGCCGCCGCTTGCTCGGGAAGTAGTGGTACAGCAGCGCCTTGGAGATCTGCGCCTCGCTGGCGAGCTGCGACATCGACAGGCCCTCGTAGCCGTGCTGGGCGAACAGCTCGGTGGCCCGCGCGAGCAGCAGCTCGCGGCGCTCGTCGCGCTGCAGGCGGCGGTAGGCGCGCTCGGGCATGAGCATCAGTCTACCGCGCTCTTGACCGCTGGTCGGTAAGTCTGTACCTTCGTTGCTGACCGATGGTTGACAAAGGTGGTGACGAGATGGGCCGCATCAGCGAGACGCGCGTACTGACGCTCGAACGGCAGACCGCGAATCTGCACCACCGCCTGAGCGCGCTCGAGGCGCAGTTCCCCAAGGCGCCGGTGGAGGCGGGCCCCGCGACCGCGCCGGCCACGCCCGCCGCGCCGCCGCCCGCGTGGGCCACGCCCGCGTGGGCCACCCCCGCGCCGGCCACGCCCGCCGCGCCGCCGCCCGCGTGGGCCACGCCCGCGTGGGCCACCCCCGCGCCGGCCACGCCCGCGCCGCCGCCGCCAGCCGCCGCCCGCCCCGCCGCCGCCGCATGGCCCGCCCCCACCACCGCCCCCATCGCCGTCGCGGCATCGCCGCCACCGGCCACCCCGCCCCCCGCCGCGCGGCGCGAGCGCCCCGACCTCGAGGAGCTGCTGGGCGGCCGCGTCCTGGCCTGGACCGGCGGCGTGGCGGTGCTCGCGGGGATCGCGTTCCTGCTGGCGATCGCCGTCTCGCGCGGCTGGATCGGTCCTGCCGGGCGCACGCTCGTCGCCGGCACCCTGTCGCTCGCGATGATCGGGGCCGGCGCCTGGCTCTACGAGCACCGTCGCCGCACGGACGCCGCGCTCGCCGCGCTCGCCTCCGGCATCGCCGGCCTGTTCGTCACCGTCGCCGTCGGCGGCCCCGTCTACGGCGTCCTCCCCGCGATGGTTGCCCTCCTCCTGGCGCTGGCCACCGGCGCGCTGGCGACGACGTTCGCCGTCCGCTGGGAGTCGCGCGGCATCGGCGCGCTGGGCATCGTCGGCGCGTTGATGGCCCCGGTCCTGGCCGGTGCACCGTCGACGTCGACGACGCTCGCGCTGCTGTGGCTGGCGGCCGCATCCGGCGCCGCGGTGCTCGTCTGGCAGCGCTGGAACTGGCTGGCGCTGGCGGTCTACGCCATCCCGCTCGCCCAGTGGGCCTGGTGGATCGGCGACGCACAGCCCGCCGCCGGCCCGATCGTGCTCGTGCTCACGCTCTTCGGCGCCGTCAACGCCGCCGCGGCGATCGGCTTCGAGCTGCGCGTGCCCGCCACCCGGCTGCGCGCCGCCTCCGCCCTGCTGCTGACCGCCAACGCGACCACGCTCGCGCTCGCCGGCTGGTACGCGCTCGACGAGGTGGGCGCCACGACCGCCGGGCGGCTGTGGATCGGCGCCCTCGCCGTCGCGCACATCGGCGTCGGCCTCGCCACCCGCGCGACGCGCATCAACCGCGACGTGCGGATGCTCGCGCTGCTGCTCGGCGTCGTGCTCGCCGACGTCACCGCCGGGCTCATGCTCGAGGGCGTCGTGCTCGCCGCCGCCTTCGCCGTGACGACCGCCGGCTTCGCGTGGCTCGCCCGCCGGGTGCTGGCGACCGAGAACGCGGAAACCGAGCCGCGCAACGAGCTGCTGCTGGGCCTCGGCCTCGGCGGCCACCTGCTGCTGACGACGCTGCAGGCGCTCACGCAGGCGCCGCCCGACGCGCTGTCGGACGGCGACGCGTTCGCCTTCGCCGGCTACGCGGCGATCGCGGCGGCCGCGTGCGCGGCCTTCGTCGCCGGCCGCTTCGTCGACGAGGTGCGCCAGGAGTGGCGCGTCGTGCTCGACGTCGTCGCGCTGGCCGGCGCGGCATACCTGACCGCCGCGGCCCTGGACGGCCCGCTGCTGGCCGCCGCCTACGCCGCCGAGGCGTTCGCGCTCGGCGCGATCGCACAGCGCGGCCGCGACGCGGTCGCGGGCTGGGCCGGCGCGGCGTACCTCGCCCTCGCGCTCGGCCACGCGCTGGCGTTCGAGGCGACCCCGGACGCGCTCGTCGACGGCGTCGGCGACCTCGCGGGCGCCGGGCTGGCGCTCGGCGCCGCGGCGGCCGCGGCGCTGCTGGGCATGCACCTCGTCAGGACGGTCCAGGCCACCACCGCGGGCGAGGCGCAGCCCGAGCCCGGCGGCGCGGCGTCGCTGCTGACCCAGGCCCGCGCGACGCTCGCCGCGACCGGGGCGATCACGCTGCTGTACCTGGCCTCGGTCGCAGTGGTGACGACCTTCGGCCCCGGCGACGGCGACGGCGCGCAGCTGCTGCTCAGCGGGCTGTGGGCGATCAGCGGCGTGGCCGCGCTCATCACCGGCCTGCGCCGCGACGACCGCGCGCTGCGGCTGGGCTCGCTCGCCCTGCTGCTCGTGAGCGTCGGCAAGGTCTTCCTCTACGACCTCTCCGCGCTGACGTCGCTGTACCGCGTCGGCTCGTTCATCGGGCTCGGCCTGCTGCTGCTCGTCGCGGCCGGGATCTGGCAGCGCATGCGCCCGCCGGCGCTGCCGGATCTGCGCGACGTCCCGCCCGCCGTGCGCTGACGGCGAGCGAGCGAGGGCGGTCGGCAAGCCGGGCGGCGGGCCGGCGTCAGTCCAGCTGCCGGCCGAACCAGGTCAGCACCTGGTGCCAGGCCTCCTCGGCGGCCGGGGCGTTGAAGCGCATGCCGGTGTCGTTGAAGAAGGCGTGGCCGGCCTCGCTGAAGGTCTGGATGCGGTAGGTCAGGTCGGCGGCCTCGAGCGCGGCTCGCGCCGCGTCACGCGTCGCGTTGACGCGGTCGTCCTGCCCGGCGTACACGCCGAGCACCGCGGCCCGTGCCCCGCGCAGGCTGCCGCCGGCCGGGAACGGGCCGTAGAACGGCGCCGCGGCCTGCAGCCGCCGCTCGCCCGCGGCGAGCAGGCGCCAGACCATGCCGCCGCCGAAGCAGAAGCCGATCGCCGCGAGATCTGACCGCGGCGCCAGCCGGCGCAGCTCGGTGACGGCCGCCTTCATGTCCGCGTCGAAGCGCTCCGGCGGCGCCGCGGCGAGTGCGGCGCCGACCGCGGCCTCGTCGGGAAACGACGCGGTGCCGCCCTCCTCGGAGAGCAGGTCCAGCGCGAGCGCCGAGTAGCCGCTGGCGGCGAAGCGCCCGGCGACGTTGCGGATGTGGTCGGTCAGGCCGCGGTTCTCGTGGATGACCAGCACGGCGCCGCGGCGCTTGCGCGCGGCCGGCGCCCAGGCCGCCATGAGCTGCCCGCGCGGGCCGGCGAAGGTGATCGGCGTCGTCGCGTGCGGCGCCCACTCGGCGACCTTGCCGTTGCGCCCGCGGGCGCGTGCGGCGCTCTTGGCGGCGCGGCGCGGCTTGGCGGCCGCCTCCGTGGCCGCGGCGCCCAGCATCGCGATCGCCGCGCCGCCGCTCACCCCCAGCAGTCCCAGCCTCCGGACGGCTTCGCGCCGCGTGATGATGCCGTCGGCGTGGTCCTCCGCCACCTCCTCGGCCAGGTACTTCTGCAGCTCGGTCATGCCCTCTCCTCTACTCTCGCCACATGCCATCCATCTTCGATTCCAACAACCTCGAGGTTACGCCTGAGCAGACGCACGATGCGCTGGCTGACGACAGCGCGCAGGTCGTCGACGTGCGCGAGCCGCACGAGTGGGACGCCGGTCGCATCGACGGCGCGCTGCACGTCGAGCTCAACGAGCTGGGGGCCAACGCGGCGAAGATCGACACCGACCGCCCGGTGATCTTCTACTGCCTGGCGGGCTCACGCTCGGCGATGGCCGCGCAGGCATTTCGCGGCGTCGGGGTCGACGCGTACTCCATGGCCGGCGGGATGCAGCGCTGGCAGGAGGAGCAGCGGCCGATCGCGCCCGAGGGCGGCACCGTCGCGGGGCACTGACCACCCGTCCGGCGGCGGCTTGCGCGACATCCCCGCGGGGTAGAGGGACCTTCACTGACCAAAGGAGCCCTATGTACATCGGTATCGGCACGCTGATCCTGATCATCATCCTCGTGATCCTCATCTTCTGAAGATGATGAAAGGCCCGCTTTCGAGCGGGCCTTTCACGTGTCATGGGTCGACTCTCCTACGATCCGGCGGGCAATCCTGCGAGCGAGAGGAGATCGCGATGGCCGAGGACGAAGCACACGAGGTCGTGACCGGAGAGGGCTACGCGGTTGGCAACATCGACGCGCTCGGCAGCGGCGGCGGCTTTCGCAAGATCCGCCCGGCGCTGAACGTGCAGGCGCTCGGCATCAACGCGATCGTCATGCCGGCGACGTTCGCCGGCCGGCGCCACTACCACTACGAGCAGGAGGAGACGTACTTCGTCCACCAGGGCCACGCCGAGCTCGAGTTCGGCGACGGCTCGAAGCACCGGCTCGGGCCGGGCGGGATCGCGCGCATCGACGCCGCCACCGTGCGCCGGATCCGCAACGTCGGCGACGAGGACCTCATCTACGTCGCGGTGGGCGGCAAGGAGGGCTACGTGGACAACGACGGCCACCTGCTGCCCTCCGAGGAGACCGGCTGACGTGAGCCGCGTCGCCGTCGCCGCCGGGCTGGGATTCGCGCTCGCGCTCGGCCTGGTGGCCGCCGCGCTCGGCGGCTGCGGCGCGGACGACAACGCGCCGCCGGCGCCGCAGACGACCTCGGCGGCACCGCAGACGACCGCGACGACCGCGACGACGACGCCGGCCGGCGGCGGCATCGAGCTGTCGATCCGCTACGACGACGGCGCCGGCCGCGGGGAGACGGCGAGCCTCACGTGCCGCCCGAACCTGCAGCGCGCCGGCGGCTTCCTCGACGGCAAGGCTGCGGTGAGCGAGCTGTGCGCCCAGGCACGGTCGCTCGCGGCGCTGTTGACGACGCAGCCTGAGCAGGACCGCGCGTGCACCCAGATCTACGGCGGTCCGCAGACCGCGCGCGTGACCGGGACGATCGACGGGGTGAAGCTCGACCGGCGCTTCACGCGCACGAACGGCTGCGAGATCGCGGACTTCACCCGCGCGGCCGCACTGCTGCAGCCGTAGCGAGCGCGCTGCACAGCGCGCCGGCGATCACGAGCCGGTCGGCGGCCCGCCGGCGGCCCAGACCGGCCGCGACGAGGCCTGCCGTGCGAAGCGGCGTCGCCGCGCGCGCGGCGTGCAGGACGCGTGCCTCGGGTGCCCGCGCCCGACCGAACCAGATCGCCGTCGCGTAGCCGACGCCGAGCGCGATCCGGCCCAGCTCGGCGCCGGCGGCGCCGCGCCCGAGCCGGCCGCGGCGAGTGGCGCCCCGCAGCGCGGCCGCGGCGAACGCGACGTCGGCCAGGCCCTCGAGGTCGCGGCCGATCCGCGTCGGGCCGGCGCGGCGGGCGAGCGCGCCGTCGAGGCCGTCGCTGGCCAGCGCCAGTGCGCAGATCCACGGCTGCGGATCGCCGGCCGCAGCGGGCACGAGCCAGACGCGCAGCAGCGTGCAGGCGTCGGCGGCGCCGAGGTTGCGCGGCTCGCCGTCCTCGGTCTCGAGCATGCCGATGTGCCAGTCGAGCATGAGCCAGGTCAGCCCCCACCAGGTCGCGAAGGGGCGGCTGCCGCCGGCGAACGGCTGGCGGCGGGCGAGCGCGAGCGCCGCCCATGCCGCCGCGCCGAGCGCGATCCAGGCGCGCATCCGCCGTGCGGTGGCCGGCCGCGCGGCGCGCTGCTCGCGCGCGCGGCGCCGGCTGGCGGCGAGGAAGCGGGCGGTCGCGCGCGGCGTGTAGCCGGCCTCGCGCAGCAGCGCGAGCTGTTCGCGCGCCCACAGCTCGCCGGCGGTGAGCGTCGCCGTCAGATCAGCGTCCCGAACACGTCGTCGACCTGGCGCCAGCCGGCCGGCAGCAGGAAGCGGCTCATGCGCCCGTAGGACTTCGCGCCGAGGATGAAGAAGCCGGGCTCGGACGTGCGCAGCGTCTCGGGCGCGTGCGCCGCGACCCGCAGGCAGTCTGCGCCGACCTCCCCCAGCAGCGCGGCGGCGAGGTTCATCGGGCCGGTCGTGGCGTAGCACTCGTGCACCTGCAGCTGGCGGTACAGCGCGTGGTCGCCGACGCCGCCGTTGAGCGCGAGGATGCGATCGACCGCGACCTCCTCGCGCCCGCCGTTGCGCAGCGTCACGCCGATGCGCACGCCGCGCGCGTGCAGCGCCTCGGTGACGCTGCCGGCCTTCACGCTGACCGCCGCGCTGGCGCCGGCCTGCAGGCGGGTCGCGGCGGCGGCGAGCGCGGCGCGCTCGGGCAGGGGGTCGGCGGCGACGGCGCCCCAGTCCGGTCGCGGGTCGCGGACGGCCCAGACGACCCGCGTGGCCGGCGCCGCGCGTGCGAGCTCGGCGAGCTGCGCGGCGGCGGTCTGCGCGGAGTGACCGGCGCCGGTGAGCAGGATCGTGCGCCCGGCCCACTCGCTCGCGGCGGCCCGGTCGTCGAGGTCGGGCAAAAAGCGCGCGATGCGCCGGTCGAAGGCGCGCTCGTTGACGGCGTCGATGCCGCCGTCGCCGAGCCGGTTGGGGGTGGCGTACGTGCCGGTCGCGTCGATGACGACGTCGGCGTGGACGATCGCCTCGCTGCCGTCGGGCCGGCCCACGAGCAGGCGAAACGGCCGCGCGGCCCGGCGTTCGTCGCCGATCGCCTCGTGCTTGAGCAGGCCCTCGCGGCCGACGGCGAGCACGCGCGTGTCCAGCCGGACCCGGTCGCGCAGCGCCGGCAGCGCGGCGACCGGCTCGAGCAGCTCGGCCGCGAGCTGCGCGCCGGTCGGCAGCGTCGCGCCATCGGGCGCGGCCGGCAGCGCGGCGCGCATCCGAGGCGAGACGTTCATCGACCACGGCGTGAACGTCCGCACGTGACCCCAGCGGCGCACGTTGCCGCCGGCGTGCGCAGCCGCCTCGAAGACCGTGAAGTCGTCGCCGCGGGCGGCCGCCGCCAGCGCCGCCTCGAGGCCGATCGGGCCGGCTCCCAAAATGGCGACTGCAGTCACGTGAATCCTCGCGTTGATCTCTGGCCCGCCCGCGCACACACGATACTCCTACGATGCCGAGGATCGCCGCTTTCGGGGGGGTGTACGCCAACCCGTACGCACTGCGCGCCCTGCTGGACGACGCCCGCCGCCGCGGTTGCGACGAGCTGTACTGCCTGGGCGACCTGGGCGGCTTCGGGGCGGAGTGCGACGCGGTCTGGCCGCTGCTGCTCGAACACGACGTGACGACGATCGCCGGCAACTACGATGTCGCGATCGGCCGCGGTGACGACGACTGCGGCTGCGGTTACGCCGACGAGCGCGACAACCGCTACGCGCAGGTCATGTACGACTACACGCGGGCACACACGTCGGCGGCGTTCGCGAGGTGGATGGCGGCGCTGCCGGGCGAGCTGCGCGCGCCGATCGCCGGCGTCGACGTGCACATGGTGCACGGCTCGCCGCTGGCGATCAACGACTTCCTGTGGGAGTCGCTGCCCGACGACGAGCTGGCGTTGCGGGTGCGGGCCAGCGGGGCGGCGCTGCTGCTGTGCACGCACACCGGGATCGCGTGGTCGCGGACCGTGGCCGGGTGTCAGATCGTCAACGTCGGCGCGATCGGCCGGCCTGCCAACGATGGCCGCCCGGAGGTCTGGTACGCGGCGATCGACCTCGCGGGCGGCGGCGTGCGGTCGGTCGAGCTCGTGGCGCTGGCGTACGACTGGCGCGCGCAGGCGGCGTCGATGCGGCGGGCCGGCCTGCCCGAGCCGTTCGCGGAGACGATCGAGACGGGCTGGTGGACCACGTGCCTGGAGGTCGTGCCGCCGCGCGAGCGCGCCCGCGGCGCGTTTCACGTCTACCGCGAGGCGCTGCCGGCGGCGGGCGGGTTCGCGCTCGCAGCCACGACCGCGCCGGCCACCGCCGTCGCATCGCCCGCGGACGAGCGCCCGGTCGTCTCGCTGTTCGGCACCGACCTCTTCCCGGCCCGCCTGTGGATCTACTCGAACTTCCACTGCAACCTCGCCTGCGACTACTGCGTCGTGGCGAGCTCACCCCGCGCCCGCCCGCGCGAGCTCTCGGGCGAGCGCTTCCGTGCGCTGGTCGACGAGGCCGTCCGCGAGGGCTTCGCCGAGATCTACATCACCGGCGGCGAGCCGTTCGTCCATCCCGAGATCGTCGCGCTCATCGCGTACGCCGCCGACCGGCTGACGACGGTCGTGCTGACGAACGCCATGCTGTTCACGGGCCGCCGGGGGCGCGAGCTGGCGCGGCTGGCCGGCCGCCCGGGGCTCGTCCTGCAGTCCTCCATCGACGGCGCGCGGGCGCAGACCCACGACCGCTGGCGCGGCGCCGGCTCGTGGGCGCTGGCGATGGCGGGCCTGCGCTACGCGGCATCGCTCGGCCTGCCGCTGCGCGTGGCGATGACGCAGACGCCGGACAACGCGGGTGAGGTCGAGGAACTGCGCGCGATGCTGGCCCAGCTCGGGATCGCGGGCGACGACTTCGCCGTCCGGCCGCTCGTCGCGCGCGGCTTCGCGGCAGCGGACGCGCAGGCCGGCGCGGGTGCGATCGAGGTCTCCGACGCCGTCATGGTCCCCGAGCTGACGATCACCGCCGACGGCGCGCACTGGCACCCGGTCGGGGCGGACCTCGATTCGAGCCCGGACTTCCTCGTCGCCCGCGGCGCCGACGTCACCCTGGCCGACGCCAAGCGGCGCGTCGTCGAGCGCTTCCTCGCGCTGCGCCAGGCCGACGGCACGCTGCCGGCCGCGTTTCGGTGCGCGGTATGAGCGGTCCCGGCGGTGCCGGTCCGCGCACTCGTGGCCGACGCGATGATCGCGCAGCGCCGGGCGTGCCGCCCGCCACACCCTCTCCCGCGGAGGGCCATGCGGTTGCCGGCCCACCGCTGGCGATCGCGGGCACCTCGCCGCAGGAGAGGGGGGCGCTCTGTGAGTTGGAGACCGGCGTCTGCGCGGGCGGCGGGGAGCCGGAGGGACGGGTGCTCGCGAGGGGTGCGGCGAATGCGTCGCGGCCCGCGGGCAGCATTCGCCACACCCCCCTCGTCTCCGTCCTCGTTCCCACCCTCGACGAGGCCCGCGAGCTCCCGCGCCTGCTCGAAGACCTCGCCGCGCTGCACGGACACTGGGAGACGATCGTCGCCGACGGCGGCTCGCGCGACGCCACGCGGCAGATCGCCGCCGAGCACCCGCTCGCGCCGCGCCTCGTCGAGCACACCGGCGGCCGCGCCGCCCAGCTCAACGCCGCCGCCCGCGCCGCCACCGGCGACATCCTGCTGTTCCTGCATGCCGACAGCCGCCTGCCGCGCGACGCCTACGCCTCGCTCGCCGATGCCTGGTGCCGCGCGCCGCACGTCCAGGGCGGCAACTTCGCCCTGCGCTTCGGCAACGGCGACGAGTGCGCCGCGTTCGAGCGGATCCTCGGCGCGATCTACCGCCTCCAGCGCCGCCACGGGCTCTACTACGGCGACTCGTCGATCTGGGTGCGGCGCGGCGCGTTCGCCGGCCTCGGCGGGTTTCGCGAGATCCCGATCATGGACGACTACGACTTCGTCCGCCGCCTGGAGCGCAGCGGGGAGACCCGCTGCCTGCCCGGTCCGGCGACGACCTCGTCGCGCCGCTGGCGCCGGTCCGGCATCGCGCGCACCGTGCTCGTCTGGTTCCTCGTCCGCCGGCTCTACGTCGCCGGCGTCGCGCCGCACCGGCTGGCCCGGCTGTACCGGGTGGTGCGCTAATCGCGCCTGCGGCGCTCGGCGCCGCCGAGCGTCGTGTGCGCCTTGATCAGATAGGCGGTTACCGCCGGCAACACGGGCCCGAGGGAGAGCACGAAGAGCACATGCCGGTCGCCGACCTCGACCGCGCCGGCGATTGCCGCGAGCAGGCCGATCGTCATCACCAGCAGGCCGCCCGCGTAGTAGGTCAGCGCCACCGGTCTCCAGGCAGGCGGTACGTCGAACACGATGGCCACCGCGACGAACAGCGCCACGTTGATCTGCGCCAGCAGCTCGAACACGTCCTGGCGCGGCGCCGGCCAGCCCATTTGCACTGCCAGGACGGCGCCGCACAACTCCCAGACGAGCACGCTCGCGACGAAGTCGGGCAGCGCGATCGCCTGTCGGACCGAGCCGACCAGCTCGCACGCGTGCGGCAGCACCCAGAGCGCCAGTCCGAGCCCCAGGGCCAGCATGACGCCGTACGCGAATATCTCTGCCGGCAGCCATTGCGTCGCGAACAGCAACGGCCCGGCGAGCAGCAGCACGGGAAGCAGGATGCGCCCCAGGCCTCGCAGCCACGATGCCTGCGAGCTTCCGAGGTGCTTCAACGTCCTCCGGGAGATCGGTGGGCGCGAGCGTGCGTTTGCCGCCGAGCGACGCGCGGCCAGGTTTGAACGCGCCCAATGCCCAGCCTCGACCAGCCGCGTCGAGCCGTACGTGACGCTCGCCAGCGTCCACAGCGAGACCCATCCCACCGCCCACGGCGTGTCGATCGAGGACGGCAGCAACACGCCAATCACCAGAAATCCCAAGGAACCGACCAGCGCCCGGATGCACCAGCGCCGCATGAGCGCGAGGCCGCGTGCGCGCAGACCCCACGGCGTCGGAGAGCGCTCGTCGCCGGTGAGCCGTGGCACGTGGCGATCGTGGCAGTCAGTGCGGCGGAAGCGGCCCCTGCGATACGGTTTTCAGGTTGCCTGTGCTCACACGACTACGCGAACTCGAGATCGCGACGCGCCCCGAGCACCCCGACCTCACCGCCGCGCTCGCCGCCCGCTGGGCCGAGCTGCCCGCGCACGTCAAGCAGCCCAACCAGATGCTCGGCCGGCGCATGACCGGCTGCGAGGGGACGCACGGCGTCTTTCCGCGCTGCAACCTCGCCTGCACCCCCTGCTACCACGCCAAGCAGGCCAACCGCGTGCGCACCGACGGCGACCACACCGAGCGCGAGGTCGACCGCCAGATGGCGCTGCTGCGCACGCTGCGCGGGCCGGGCCAGCACGCCCAGCTCATCGGCGGCGAGGTGACGCTGCTCGGCGCCGACGACCACGCCCGTGCGCTGCAGGCGATGCTGCGCCATGGCCGCAAGCCGATGTCGATGACGCACGGCGACTTCGACTACGACTATCTCGAGCGGCTCGCGCTCGACCCGCAGACGGGCACGCCGCGCTTCGCCCACCTCGCGTTCGCCGGCCACTTCGACTCGCTCATGTTCGGCCGCCGCGGCCTGAGGACGCCGCGCAGCGAGGCCGATCTGCACCTGTTCCGCCAGCGCTTCTGCGACCTGTTCGCGCGCCTGTACGAGGAGCACGGCGTCACGAGCTACCTCGCCCACAACATGACCGTCACGCCACGCAACCTCGAGGCGATCCCGGACGTCCTGCGCGCCACCCGTGACATGGGCTTTCGGATGTTCTCCTTCCAGCCGGCGGCCTACATCGGCAACGCGGCCCGCTGGAAGGACGACCTGCGGGCGTTCTCCAACGACGACGTCTGGCAGCGGATCGAGCAGGGCGCCGGCGCGCGCCTGCACTTCAACGCCGAGCAGGTCGGCGACGTGCGCTGCAACCGCACCGCTCACGGGGTGAACGTCGGCGCGCGCTACGTCACGCTGCTCGACGAGGACGACCCGCGCGACGCCCGCGCCCTGCAGGACTTCATCGCCGCCTTCGGCGGCATGGACTTCGACGCCGGCAGCAGCGCCCTGCGCACGATCCGCACCGCGCGCGCGGTCGCCCGCCACCCCGCCGTCCTGCGCAGCGGCGCGCCGTGGGCGCTGCGCCTGCTGCGCCGCGCGGGCGGCGTGCGCGCGATCCGCCGCACCCCGCCCGAGCCCGTCACCTACGTCATGCACGCCTTCATGGACGCCCGCGACGTCCAGCCGGCCTGGGAGCTGCTGCAGCGCGGCGAGACGTCAGACGACCCGCGGATCCGCGCCACCCAGGAGCGCCTGCAGGCCTGCTCCTACGCGATGGCCCACCCCCAGTCCGGCACGCTCGTCCCGGCCTGCGCCCAGCACGCCGTCCTGGACCCGCTGGAGAACCTGCGCCTTCAGACCGAGCTGCCGCTGACCCGCTCGAGCGCAGCGAGGTAGAGGTCCGCGAAGCGGCGGACCGCGCCCGGGCCGAACACGCCGTGCGGGTAGCGGAACGTCAGGTGCAGCCGCCCCTCGACCGTCACCGCCCCCACGCACAGGCAGCGCGGCGACCGGCTCGGAGGGGAGAACCACAGCTCGCGCACCGCGCCGGCGTCGTCGCCGAAGCGCGGCGCGGCAGCAATCGATCCGAGGTCGCAGAGCATCGCCGCGTCGGCACGGTCGTTGTCGACCAGCGGCTGCAGCACGATGCTCGACTGCTTGGCCCACAGCGTGAGCATCCAGGCGCGCTGCAGCGCGGCGATGAGCGCCACCCCGGTGCGGGTCGCGTCGTCGCGTTCGCTGTGCCACCTGATCGCCCGCAGCGCCGCGGCCGGACTGGCGCGTTCGCGCGGGGTGGTCGACAGCCGGGTGTTGACCGACAGGTTGGCGACCACGTGCTCGGGCAGGTCGGCTGACCGCAGGTCGACCGGCACGAGCACGCCGATCCGCCGGCCCTCGATCCCGCGCTGCTCGTTCCATTCGGCGATCGTCAGATGCAGCGCGGCGATGAGCGCATCCCGGGTCGTGCCGCCACCGCCGCCGGTCGCAGTGCGCGTGCCCTGCGCCGACAGGCTGACGAGATGAAAGCCGTAGCCCGGATCGTCGCCGGCCTCCTCGGAGGCCAAGCGCGGGGGCTTGGACAGCGCATCGCGCACCCGCTCGAGCGCCTTCAGGCCGAGGCGCGCGACCCGCGACGAGGACGGCGGGGCGGGCTGGACCGGCAGGTCCGCGCACGCAAGGAAGTCGAGTGTCTCGTCCTCGCCCGCGTTGCCGGCGTAGGCCCGGGCCACCCGCTCGAGCAGCCGCGCCGCCCCGAACCCGTCGACCGCCGCGTGGTTGAGGTTGAGCATGAGCGCGTCGCCGGCCGGGTGGTGCGCCAGGACGGCATGAAACGGCGGCAGCACCGTGAGCGGGGGGCCGCCGCTATGCAGCCGCCGGCGGGCGATGTCGAGCGCCTCGTCGTCCTCGCACTCGACGACCGTGAGGCACTCGGCTCCGGCGCCGGCCGCGCCGACGACCGTGTCCAGCGCGCCGCACAGCCGCTCCGCGTCGAGCGATCCCGCGACCCGCACGTCGAGCTGCACGCCCCAGGCCGACGTCTTCGGGTCCAGGAGGGGCACGACGCGCTGCGCGCCGCCGACCTCCTCGGACACCCACTCGCAATCCAGCTCGCAGGCGTGATCGCCCTGACGGCCCCGCACCAGGGTGAGGGCGTCGTTGGCCATGCCGGCGACGTTGTGCACCGCGGCGCGAACCACGGAGTAGCGCGACCCGCCGTCGGTCTCGACGGCCAGCGGCGACGCATGGTCCACATGCGCTTTGAGGTGGTTGCCGTCGACTGAGACGTGCAGGCTGTCGGTCGGCACGTCCTCGCGCAGCGACACCATCCCCGGGTGATACAGGCGGCCGGCGCGGCTGTCGCGGTGGAAGTGGCCGCTGTCGTCGAGGTACTGCAGCAGCGCGGCCGGGTCGGCGATCGGCGGCTGGCCCGCGCGGACGGTCCCGGCCAGCTCGGCGTCGCCGCTCTCCAGCCGCGTCTGCAGCGTCGAGGATTCGTCGCCGGACGTCACGTGATGAGGATAGATCGCTGGGCGGCGCCCAGCGCGCTCGCGCCGCGGAACGCCGTTGCAGCGCGCGCACACTCATCGGTCAGCTCGTCGGCTCGTCCCGGCGCGTCGTAGGACATGGGCGCGAAGCTATCAGCGGCGTCCGGCGGCGACCTCCACTTCGACGAGCGTGGCCAGCCGGTCGGGCTCGAGGCCCAGCCGCGCGAGCACGCGGGTGAGCGTGGGGCTCGGCGCGCGCAGCACGCCGAGCAGCACGTGCTCGGCCGCCAGCCGGCGCTCGTCGCGACGGACCGCCTCGCGCATCGCCTGCTCGAGCGCGCGCCTGGCGTGGATGCCGAAGTCGGGCCGGTCGGCGCGCGGCGCCGCCGGGGTCGCGTCGACGACCGACGCCGGCACCCCGACGACCTCGAGCATCGCGACGAGGTCGGCCTCGATCGCCGCGGCGATCGCGTCGCGGTCCATCCCGGCCTCGGCGAGCGCGTGGGCGGCCGGCGTGCTGCCCTCGGCCAGGGCCAGCAGCAGGTGCTCGGGCTCGACCTGGTCGGCGCCCAGCCGCTGGGCCGCCCCCAGCGCGACGACGACCACCTGCTTCGCGTCACGGGTGAACCGCTCAAACATTGCCTCTCCCAGTCTTCATGCCCAGCGCACGCAGGCGCTTGGCGTGCTTCTTGTGGACGGCCTGCCGGCTGACGCCGAGCGCGGCTGCGATGTCGCTCCAGGCCCAGCCCGCGAGCACCGCCCGCTCGACCTGACCGGCCTCGAGCCGGTCGGCGAGCTGGCGCAGCGCGAGGACCGCGGCGAAGCCCTCGGCCGGATCGCGCGGGACGGCCTCTTCCTCGGTGGGTACGAATGCCATGTGTCAACCGTAGTTGACAGCCTCGCCGTTGTCAACCCAGGTTGCTCATATGACACGCCCACCGCGTCGGACGCGATCATGATCGCCGTCTTCAGCTCCTTCGCCCTCGCCGACGACGTGATCCTCAAGCCGCCGCCGAGCCCGGCCTGACCGGCGTGTGCGTGCGGCCGCCCCGGTGCCGATCGGCCGGGCCGGCGGCACGCAAAGATTCTCCAGGCGGACCGTGCGCCGCTATAGGCTCACGCCCACATGCGCCGACCGCTGCTAGCCGCCCTGCTCGTCATCTGCTGCCTCGCCCCGGCGGCCACCGCCTCGGCGGACGCCACGACCGACGGCGACGATCGGATCGTCCTCGTCGGCTCGGTCCTCGTCGACCGCGACGAGACGGCCGGCAACGTCGTCGTCGTGGACGGCGACGTGACGGTCCGCGGCACGGTCGAAGGCGACGTGATCGTCGTCGATGGCGACGTGACGATCCGCGGCACGGTCGAAGGCGACGTCGTGACCGTCGCCGGCCTGGCGACGCTCGGCCGCGCCGGCCGGGTCGGGGGCGACCTCGTCTACGCCGACGAGGAGCCGGTCCAGACCCCCGGCTCGCGGGTCGGCGGGGACGTCGAGAAGTTCGACGTCGGCGACGCCGGGCTGCTCGCCGCGATCGCCTGGTTCGTCGGGATCACCGTGTCGATGTTCCTGCTCGGGCTGATCCTGCTGCTGCTCGCCCCGAAGGCCGCCGACGCGGTCGCGCGCACCGCCAAGTCCAAGGCACTCGTCTCGGCGGGCGTCGGCCTCCTCGCGTTCTTCCTGATCCCGATCATCGCGATCGCCGCCTTCTTCACCGTCGTCGGCATCCCGCTCGCCGTCGTGCTGCTGTTCCTCGTCGTCCCGCTGTACGCGATCTCCTACGTCACCGCCGCGTTCGTCGTGGGCCGGCTGGTCCTGAAGAAGGCCGCGCGGATCCTCGCGTTCCTCGCCGGCCTGGTGATCCTCGGGCTGCTCACGCTGATCCCGTTCGCCGGCGGCCTCATCGCCTTCCTCGCCGTGGTCTTCGGCCTCGGCGTGCTGCTCACGACGCTCATCCGCGCCCGCAGCTGACGGCGCCTACCAGCGCCTGCAAGTTCCCGTGCAGCGTGCAGGGCTTTAGTCCTCGGTCGCGAGGTCGTTGCTAGCGTCGCGGTCCGCCCCGCGCATGACCTTCCGACGCCTCGCTCTCCTCTGTGTTCTCGCCGCGTGCGTCGCGGTCGCTGAGACCGTTCTGGGCCCGGCCGGAGCGGGCGGGCAGAGCCTTTCGGGCAGGATCGACTCCAAGGCCGACCGGGCCGCGTACCTGCGTGGCGTCGTCGCGGCGGAGACCGCGAAGATCCGCGCCTCCAGCGCCGGGCTGGCCCGCGCCCAGCGGCGCCTGAGCGCGCTGCAGGCCGACGCCGCCGCGCAGCAGGCCGAGCTGCGGGCGATCCGCGAGCAGTTCGTCCGCGCGCGCGACCGCCTGACGCGCCTGGTCAACCTGCAGCGCAACGCGACCGGGGCGCTGCGCGCGAACCTCCAGGCCGCCTACCGCAACGGCGAGCCCGACCTCGTCTCCGTCGTCATCACCGCGCGCGGTTTCACCGACCTGCTCGAGAAGACCGAGTTCCTCAAGCGCATCGCCAAGCGCAACGCGACGATCATGGACGTCGCGCGCGCGTCGCGCGCGCAGGTGACGCGCCAGACGACGCGCCTGGCGGCGATGCAGGAGCGCGAGCAGGCGATCGCGATCCGCCTGAACCGCAAGCGCGCGTCCGCTCAGGCCGTCGAGACGGCGCTGCTGCGCGAGCGCGAGAAGCACCTCGCACGGTCGAACTTCCGCCGCGCGGAGCTGCGCGAGGTCCAGGGCCAGCTCGCCGCGCTGCGCGAGAAGCTGGCTCGCAGCGCGCGCGCCGGCATCGCCACGAACGCCGGCGGGCAGGTCCAGCCGCCCCCGGGCGCGCCGCCGGCCGTCGGCCTCGTGATGGCCGCGGGCAACGCGATCGCCGGCCTGCCCTACCTCTATGGCGGCGGCCACGGCGGCTTCAAGGACACCGCCTACGACTGCTCGGGCTCGATCAGCTACGCGCTCGCGGCCGCCGGCCTGGTCACGTCGCCGATGGCCTCGGGCCCGTTCATGAGCTGGGGCCAGCCGGGCCCGGGCAAGTGGATCACGGTCTACGCCAACGCCGGCCACGCCTACATGGTCGTCGCCGGCTGGCGCTTCGACACCTCCGCGCTGCGCGGCGGCACCCGCTGGACGCGGGCGATGCGGCCCGCCGGCGGCTTCGTCGCGCGCCACCCGCCGGGCCTGTAACTCCCCCCGGAGGGCGAGGGCGAGGGCGAGGGCGAGGGGCCTCAGGCCTTCGAGCGCACGAACCGGCGGTAGCGCTCGGCCTTCGCGTAGCTCGCCTGCGCGGCGAGTTGCTGGATCGCCAGCGCGATCGTCGGATAGACGTGCACGACGCCGGCCAGGTCGCTGAGCTTCAGGCCGCGCTCGATCGCCAGCGTCAGCTCGCCGATCAGCTCGCCGGCGGCCGGCGCGAGCACGTGGGCGCCGACCACCCGGTCCTTCGACGTGACGATCCGCAGCTCGCCGTCGTGCGCGGACTCCGTGCGGGCGCGATCGGAATGGGCGAGGTCCTGGGCCCACACCCGCACCGCGGCGTCGCCGTGCTGCGCGCGCGCCTGCGCCTCGGTCAGCCCGGCGTGGGCCAGCTCGGGGTCGGTGAACGTGCACCACGGCACGAGGAACGCGCCGCGGGCCCGGCCGGGGAAGAACATGTTGCGCACGGCGCGCGCCGCCTCGTAGCCGGCGGCATGGGTGAAGTGGTGGCGCCCGGCGACATCGCCCGCGGCGTAGATATTCTTGACGCTCGTGCGCATGCACGCGTCGACCTCGACGCCGCCGGCGCCGACCTTCACCCCGGCCTCCTCGAGCCCGAGGCCGTCGACGTTCGGCGTGCGCCCGGTCCCGACGAACACCGCCTCGGCGGTCCACGAGCGCTCGCCCGCATGGACCGTCTTCATCCCGGTGGCGGGGTCGACCGCGACGCGATCCGCGGCGACGTCCGTGACGATGTCCACCCCCTCGCCGCGCAGCGTCGCCGCCAGGCGCTCGGCCAGCTCGGGCTCCTCGCGCGGCAGCACGCGCGGGCCGCGCTGCAGAAGCGTGACCCGCGCGCCGAGCCGCACGAGCGCCTGCGCGAGCTCGACGCAGATCGGGCCGCCGCCGATCATCACCACGCTGCGCGGCGCGCGGTCGAACGCGAAGATCGTCTCGCTGGTCAGCGGCGACGCCTCCTCGAGGCCGTCGATCGGCGGCAGCGCCGGCCGGCTGCCGGTGGCGATCAGGACGAAGCGCGTCGTGTGCTGCTCGCCGACGCGGACGGTCGTGGGCGAGGTGAGGCGGGCGGCGCCGCTGAGGACGTCCACGCCCAGCGCGACGAAGCGCTCCGGGTCGTCGTCGGTCGCCGCGATCTGCGCCTGGATGGCCTTCATCCGCGCCCACACCCGGACGGTGTCGCCGAGCGGGCCGACGGCCTCCAGGCCGTACGCGTCGGCGTGGCGGATCGTGTGCGCCGCCTTCGCGGAGGCGAGCAGCGCCTTGGACGGCACGCAGCCCGTCCACAGGCAGTCGCCACCCGGGCGGTCGCGCTCGGCGACGGCGACCTTCACGCCGAGCGTCGACGCGAACTCGGCCGCCACCATGCCGGCCGAGCCCATGCCGATGATGAGGAGGTCGTAGCGCATGAGGCGTCGAGGCACCCGCCTGCGAGCCTCGGCGCGCAGCTTCTCACAGGCTGCCGAGCAGCTCCGTGACGAGCACCGACGATCCGAACGCGAACGCCACCGCGGCGACGACGCCGACGGCGCGCGGCGACACCCCGCCGTGGATGCCGGTCGCGTGCACGACGGCGTGACCCTGGCCGCGACCGATGAGCCAGCGGTTGACCGGGACGGCGACCGCGCCGGCGATGACGAGCGCGAACGAGAGGCTGCCCCAGAACAGCACGCTGTCGAGACCCGCCTCCATCGCGCCGGGCAGCGCCACCACGATCGCGTTGTCGACGATCTCCATCGTGGCGATGCTCAGCGTGTCCGAGGCGAGCGCGATCGGGATGACCGCGGCGAGCGTCATGCCGGCCCGCAGCAGCGGCAGGCTCGTCAGCGCGTAGCCGAACAGGAACGCCAGACCGACGGCGAGCGCCACCGTGCCGAGCGTCGAGAACCCGAGCGCGGTCCCGATGACGAGTCCGAGCACCTCGCCGATCGCGCAGCCGGTGAGGCAATGCAGCGTGGCGCTCAGCGCCACGCGCGTCAGCGCGCTGCCGGACTCCGGCAGCTCGTGGTGGTGATCGTGGTGCTCGCGGTGCGGTGTGGCGATGCTCGCTGCCATTCTTCCTCCTTCGGCGCGCTCTATACCCCCTAGGGGTATATAACAGCGTAGCACCCGGGACCAGACGCGTACGCCGGACGGACGGCGGTGCGCCTTGACATATCGATCATCGTGGGTATCGTCTTTCGATACTAACGAATGTCGATATGGAGGTCCTCTCGTGAGATCTCGCAGCCCATCCGCCGTCGCCGTCGAGTACCTGACCCTCGTCCTGCTCTGCCTCGCGATCCTCTTCGCCGTGGCGATGATCATCGGCGCCGCGGCCGGCGACGGCCGCGACGACATCACCGTCAAGGCCACGGCCGCGCTCGACGACGACCGGCTTGCGAAGGGCGTCTACACGACCGGCGAGCAGCAGACGACGATCGTCATCGACGACGCCGACCCCCGCGAGCAACGGCTCGCGCTCGCGAGCGACCTGCTGGCGCCGGTGCTCTTGCTCGCCGTCATGTGGCTCATCTTCAGCATCGCGCGCTCCGTGCGCTACGGCGACCCGTTCGTGCGCGCCAACGTGCGGCGCCTGCAGGCGATCGGCGGGCTGTTGATCCTCGGCGTCCTCGCCGTCCACTTCGCCGGCGGCGCGCTGCGCGACGAGCTGCTCGCCCCCTACCTGCGCGCGGCCGCCGAGCTCGACGGCGCCGGGCTGCGGCCGCCCGACGGCGAGTTCCCCGCCTACGCGCCGCTCTGCGGCCTCGGGATCCTCGTCCTCGCCCAGGTCTTCGCGCACGGGACGCGCTTGCGCGAAGACGTCGACGCGACCATCTGAGCCATGCCGCCCGAGCCGTCAGAGGAACGGATCGTCGTTCATCTCGACCGCCTGCTCGAGCAGCGCGGGATGACGCTCACCGAGCTCGCGCAGCGCGTCGGCGTGACGGTCGTGAACCTCTCGATCCTCAAGAACGGCCGCGCCCGCGCGATCCGCTTCTCGACCCTGGCCGCGCTCTGCGAGGCGCTGGACTGCCAGCCCGGCGACCTGCTCGGCTACGACCCGCGCCGCGCGCCGCCTACTCGGGCGGGGAGATCTCGCGCTTGAGGATCTTGCCGGTCGGGCCCTTGGGCAGCTCGTCGACGAACCAGATCCGGCGCGGGTACTTGTAGGCCGCGAGCTGGTCCTTGACGAAGGCGCTCAGCTCCTCGGCCTCGACGTGCTCGCCCGCCATGAGCGCCACGGCCGCGCCGACCTCCTCGCCGAGCTCCGCGTGCGGCACGCCGACGACCGCCGCCTCGCGCACGGCCGGGTGCTCGTAGAGCACCTCCTCGACCTCGCGCGGATAGATGTTGTAGCCGCCGCGGATGATGAGCTCCTTCTTGCGGTCGACGATGAAGAAGTAGCCGTCCTCGTCGACGCGGGCCATGTCGCCGGTGGCGAACCAGCCGTCCTTGATCGCCTCCGCCGTCGCCTCGGGCTGGCGCCAGTAGCCCTTCATGACGTTGTGGCCCTTGATGAGGATCTCGCCGATCTCGCCCTGCGCGACCTCGCTGCCGTCGTCGTCGACGACCTTCATCTCGACGCCCTCGATCGGCGTCCCGATCGAACCGGCCTTGCGCTCGCGGTCGGGATGGTTGAACGAGGCCACGGGCGAGGTCTCGCTGAGGCCGTAGCCCTCGAGCACCTTGCAGCCGAAGCACTCCTCGAAGCCGCGCAGCACCTCGACGGGCAGCGAGGCGCCGCCCGACGCGCAGACGCGCAGGGTCGAGACGTCGCACGCGTCGCGCCCGGAGTGGTGCAGCAGCGCGCCGTACATCGTCGGCACGCCCTCGAACACCGTGCACCCGTCGCGCTCGATGATCTCCAGCGCCTTGCCCGGGTCGAAGCGCGGCAGCAGGGTGACGCAGGCCCCGCAGGCGACCGCCGCGTTCATCGCGCAGGTCTGGCCGAAGGAGTGAAACAGCGGCAGGCCGCCGAAGATCACGTCGCCGACGCCCAGGTCGAAGAGGTCGACGGCCACCCTGACGTTGTTGCGCAGGTTGTCGTGCGTGAGCTCGGCGCCCTTGGGCTTGCCGGTCGTGCCCGAGGTGTAGAGGATCACGGCGGTGTCGTCGCCGGCCACCTCGGCGACCGCCTCGTCGGGCTCGTGGGCGAAGATCAGGCCCTCGATCTCGCCGGGCTTGACCGCCACGACCTCGACGCCGCCGGCCTCCTCGGCGCCGGTCTGGGCGGCCTCCATGAAGTCGTGCCAGGCGAACAGCAGCTTCGTCTGCGAGTCCGCGAGGTAGTAGGCGACCTCGCGCCCCTTGAGCAGCACGTTCATCGGCACGACGACGGCGCCGGCGCGCAGCACGCCGTAGTAGACCGCCGGGAAGTACGGGACGTTGGGCAGCATGATCGCGACGCTGTCGCCGGGGCCCACCCCCTTGGCCTTGAGCATCGCGGCGACGCGCTGGCTGGCGTTGTCGAGCAGGCCGTAGTTGAAGGCGGCGTCGTCGAGCTTGACCGCGAGCTCGTCGGGATGCTCGGCGGCCGTGCGCGTGAGGTTCAAAGCGAGGTTTGCAGACATCGATGCGACTCTATTGGCACGATGCCCGATCTGCTGCCGATCAATCGCCACCTGTCGATCCCCCTCGACGAGGTGGTCATTCGCGCGAGCCGCTCCTCCGGGCCCGGCGGCCAGCACGCCAACGTGACCGCCTCGCGGATCGAGGCGAGCTTCGACGTGGCCGCCTCCGGCACGCTCGACGAGGCCCAGAAGGCGCGCGTCACGGCGCGCTGCGGGCCGGTCGTGCGCGCAGTGGCGCAGGACGCCCGCAGCCAGTCGCGCAACCGCGCGCTCGCGCTCGAGCGCCTCGCCGGCCGGATTGCGCGGGCGCTGGAGGTCCAGCGCCCGCGCCGCTCGACGAAGCCCACGCGCGCGTCGCGCATGCGCCGCCTGGAGGCCAAGCGGCGCGCGTCGGAGCGCAAGAGCACGCGGCGGCGCCCCGCCGACGATCAGTAGCGGTGGCGCTGCGCGCTGCCGCGCATGCGACTCGGCGTCGCATGCGCGGCACGCCCTCGCCGGCGTTACTTGACGACGTTCACCGTGTACGTGAACGCCTCGGTCAGGAGCGCAAGGGCCCGTCGCCTGGGTAAACGCCGCGCCGAAGATGGCGCTGCGGATCACGACCGTGTGCACGCCGCACGGCCCGGCGGGTCCGGCGGCCGGGCGGGCGGCTCGAATCGAACGCCGCGCCCGGCGTTGAGGTGAGCGTCACCGTGAGCGCCGGCAGCGATCCCTGGTCACTGCGGGACGGCCGCGCCGGCGAGCGAGCTCAGCGCCGGACGTCCTCACAGTCGACGTTGACGACGTCGCCCGCCGAGGCGAACACGGTGTCCTTGCCCGAGCCGCACGTGACGACGTCCACGTCGCCCGCCACCACGTTGATGCGGTCGTCGCCGGCGCCGCCGTCGACGAAGTCGGAGTCGATGTTGCCGAAGATCTCGTCGTTGCCGTCCTCGCCGAAGATGCGGTCGCTGCCGCGGTCGCCGGTGATGCGGTCATTGCCGGCGTCACCGTGGATCTCGTCGTTGCCGTCGCGCCCGGCCATGATGTCGTTGCCCGGGCCGCCGTGCAGCTCGTCGTCGCCGTCTTCGCCGTCGACGTAGTCGTCGCCGTCGCGGCCGAAGAGGCGGTCGGCGCCGAGCTTGCCGAACATCGAGTCGTCGTCGGCAGTGCCCTGCAGCACGTCGTCGTTGACCGTGCCCTGGATGATCGACGGCAGCTCGGCGTCGTTGGCTCCCTCCGGCGGCGTGCGCACCACGAGCTCGCAGTCGCTCAGCCGGTCGCGGTCGGGGGCGTCCTCCTCGACGTAGACCGTGTCGTTGCCCTCGCCGCACTCGACGACGTCGGCGCTGTCGTCGGCGGCGCGGATCGAGTCGTCGCCGGCGCCGCCGCGCAGCGTGTCGACGCCCGGGCCGCCGACGACCTCGTCGTTGTCGTCGCCGCCCTGCAGGTCGTCGCTGCCCGAGCTGCCGTCGAGGCGGTCCTGCCCCGCGCCGCCGTCGAGGCGATCGTTGCCGCGGCCGCCGCGCAGGATGTCGTTGCCCTCGTCGCCGCGCATGTTGTCGCCGCCGTTGCCGCCGTCGACGGTGTCGTCGCCGCGGCCGCCGCTCATCGCCTCCGAGCCGGCCTCGCCGAAGAGCTCGTCGTTGCCGTCGTCGCCGAGCATGCGGCGGTCCGAGCCGCGGCCGCCGCGGATGATGTCGTCGCCGGGGCCGCCGGACAGCAGCAGGTCGTTGCCGAAGCCCTTCTCGACGATCTCGTCGTCGCCTTCGCCGGCGCGGATCGTGTCGTCGCCGTCGCCGCCGTCGAGGCGGTCGTTGCCGTCCTCGGCGTCGATCGTGTCGTTGCCGGTGCCGCCGTCGACGCCGTCGTCGCCGGGCCCGGCGTTGATCCGGTCGTTGCCCGTGCCCGAGGTGAGGAAGTCGTCGCCCTCGCCGCCGGACATGCGGTCGCTGAGCGCCCCGCCGGACATGCTGTCGTTGCCGGGGCCGCCCTCGAGCACGTCGCGGTCGCGCCCCCCGCGCAGCAGGTCGTTGCCCTCGAGGCCCTCGATGCGGTCGCGCGAGCGCGTGCCGATGAGCGTGTCGTCGCCGGGGGTGCCGCGGATGAGCGCGAGGCCCGGCTGCACGACGATCCCGCGCGGAGAGGACCCGGCGAGGCGCACGGTGTCCAGCAGCCGGCGCGAGAACGGGCTGACGAGCGTCAGGTTGCCCGCGGCACGATTGGCGAAGAACAGGCGGTTGGCGTCGGGCGTCCAGGCCGGGGTGCCGGGCCCGCCGCCGCCCGCCGCCAGGCGGCGCACGCGGCGGCTGCGCAGGACCACCAGCGCGCCCGCGCGCCCGCCGCTGCGCGGACCGACCGCCAGGCGCGTGCGACCCGGCGACAGCGCGAGGTGGCCGCCCGCGCCGCGCGGCAGGCGGATCCCCTGGGGCGACGGGCGGCGAGCGCCGCGCGCGATCGAGCGCAGGCGGCCGCGGGCCGAGACGAACGTGGTCCCGTCCGGCGCCACGGCCACGCCGGTGGCGCCCGGCACGGACACGCGCCGCACGAGCCGCCGCGCCCGGGGATCGACGATCGCGACCCGGCCGCCGCTGAGCACGACCGCCGCGAGGCGCCCGTTGCGCCCGAGCGCCAGCGCCAAGCCGCGGCCGCCGAGGGAGACCGAGCCGACGAGTTCCAGCGTGCCCGCGCGCAAGACGCGCAGGCGGTTGCCCTGCACGGCGTACAGCCGGCTGCCGTCGGGCGAGACCACGAGGCCGGTGACGGGCGCGTCGCCGTGCGCGCGGCGGCCGCTCTCCGTGCGCTCGTTGACGTCGATCGCGACGATCGTCGCGCCCGCGGCGACGAAGCCGCGCGCGCCGTCGCCGTCGACCGCGACCGCGGTGCTCGGTCCGGGCAGCGCCAGCCGCGTGACGACGCGGTCCGTCGAGACGTCGAGCAGCGCGAGCTCGGGCGTGCCGATCGCGACGAGCGCGACCCGCGCCTGCGCGGCCGGCAGCGGCGCGACCACCAGCGCGAGCGCGGCGCAGCATGCGAGATCCCGCAGCCTGCGCCCGCGGTCATGGCGCCTATTTCGCTTCATTGTGCTCCGTATTCGACTCGACCACACACATGCGGCGCGCCGGTAGGTGGGGTCGCCGGACGGTTAGTACACCCGGCCGCAGGTTCTGCGGATGGGTGGACTAGTAGCCGACGGGGTGCACGACCGTGTACCCCTTGCCGTCGCGCTCGCTGGCGGGCTGCCAGCGCGTGCCACTGGACTTGGCCCCGCTCGTGTCGAAGCGCAGGCCGGCGACCGTCATGTACACGTGGCCGGCGTTGGCGTAGAGCGTGATCCACGTACCGGCTCCAGCCTCGCCCCACGTCATGAAGCCGCCGGAGGGCATGGATGCCTCGAGCAGCCCGCCGCCGTGCAGCGCGTAGGAGACCGAGCCGGAGCAGTCGTAGCCCTCGTCCTCCCAGTCGCCGTGGCCGCCCCCGTAGATGTACGGCGTCTTGGCGATCTTGTTGCCGGCGGCGATGACCGCCTGGATGGCCGGCGGCGCGAGCGCCGGGGCGATGGCGAGGCCGTCGGCGCCGATGGTCGCCGTCATGCCCGGGCCGAGCACGAGCGGCGGCGGGGCTGCCGGCTTCGGAAGGACCAGCTTCACGTTCTTCGGCATCGCTCCGCCGGTGGCGGTGGCGGATGCCACGGCGCCGCCGTTGACCGCGACGTCCTTGATGACCTTCGCGTCGGTGCGCGTGACCTTGCCGTCGACCTTGCGGCGCTGCGCCTCCTCGAAGGTCCGCACGCCCGCCTTGGTTCCGGCGCCGAAGACGCCGTCGGCGCTCATCTCGATGCCGACGCGGCTCAGGTACTTCTGCAGGGTCTTGACGTCCTTGCCCTTGTGACCCTGCTTGAGGGTCCGGTCACCAAACGACCAACTCTTCTTTTTGGCCGACGCCTGACCGGGTACGAGCAATACGACGACCAGTAGGCACATGGCGATACGGAACAGCGGCTTCACGTGGGCTTGACCCCTTCTCCTTCGGGTGCCTGCGGGGTTAGCTGACGGGCTCGCGCAGAAAGAGCTAGCGCTACGCCGTTGTCATAACGGCGATTCGCCCCCGGGACGTTTCCTCAAACGTCCCAATGGTTCCCCCGCCCCGCGCCGTAGACGACGCGAGTTCGGCTGATCACTGACCCTCGGAACCCTAGCGCACGTTCACGACGAATGCACGTCTGGTGTTCATGACTTCTGGACGCATCGTCAACGCTGTGACTATCCGCACAAGACTGCCCGCACGCTCGGCGAAACGCCGGCGGCGGCAGACCGCCCGGCGCGGCCGTTGTCAGCCGCGCAGCACCGCGTCGACGAGCGCCAGCGCGACCTCGGCCCGCGACCGCAGCGACGCGACCAGAACGTGCTCGTCGGCGGTGTGCGCTCCGCCGCCGCGGGGGCCGAGCCCGTCGATCGTGATCGCGATGTGGGGCGCCATGTAGCTCGCGTCGCTCGCGCCCCCGCGCGAGGCGCCGACGATCGGCCGCCCCAGGCGCTCGCCGGCCGCGGCCAGCAGCGGCGCGGTCTGCTCGCGCGAGTCCATGCTCGGCCAGCGGCGCAGCAGGCCGCTCTCCAGGCGCACGCCGTCGATGCTGGCCGGCAGCGCGGCGAGCACGGTGTCGAACGTGTCCACGTCGTCGGCGCGCAGGTCGCACAGCAGCTCGCCGGCGCCCGGGACGACGTTGAACGCCTCGCCGCAGTTGATCACCGTCGGGACGGCCGTGAGACGCTCGGCGCCCTCAGGGTCGTGCCGGATCGCGACCGCCTGCGCGGCGGCGGCCAGCGCGAGCAGCGCGTTGGCGCCCTTGTCGGGCGCAGAGCCCGAGTGCGCCTTGCGCCCGTGCGCGAGCACCTGCAGCGTTCCGGCGGCCTTGCGGCGCACGACGACGGCCTCCTCGGCGTCCGCGGTGAGCTCGCCGCCCTCGAAGCACAGGCAGGCGTCCCAGCCGGCGAAGCGGGCCGCGTGGACCAACGGCCCGGCGCGCCACTCCTCGTCGCAGACGAGCAGCAGCGCGACCTCCTGGAAGCTCTGCGGACGTTGCGCGAGCTCGCGCAGGACGCCGAGCGCGAGCACGTCGCCGGCCTTCATGTCGACCGATCCGGATCCGACGAGCGTCTCGCCGTGGTCCTCCAGCACCCGGAGGTCGGCGTGGGAGTGCACGGTGTCGACATGGCCGAGCAGCATGATGCGGCCCGCCGCCGCGCTGCCCTGCAGCGTGAGGATCAGATCCTCGGCGTGGTCGGCCGAGGAGCAGGGCGCGCGCTCGGCGCGCACGCCCGCGGGCGCGAACGACTGCGCGACGGCGAACGCCTCGTCGGCGCCCGCCACGTCGCCCGAGGGCGAGGACACGGCCACGAGGCGCTCGAGCTCCTGCGGCGCGCGCGCGGCGATCCGCGCGGCGGCCTCGGCGATCCAGGGATCCATCCCGTCGTTGTACCTGAACGGGCGCGGTCCAACCGCCGCGGCCCCCGGACCGACCCGCGTCGCGAGCGCACGGGCGGGGGCCGACGGGGTGGCCCGCCTCCTTTATGGTAAATCATGTCGACGTTCACATAGGGGTGGAATCGGTGTAGGCTCGGGCACCATGACCGCCTTTCCGGGAGGTCGCGTCGGCCCCGGCGACCCGCGTTACGCGACGCTCGTGCGCGGGTTCAACCTGCGCTGGGTCGGCAGTCCGTGCCACGTCGAGCTGTGCGGCACCGCCGAACAGGTCCGCGCCGCGGTCCAGGCCGCCGTCGACGACGACCGGCGGATCACCGTCCGCGGTGGCGGGCACTGCTACGAGGACTTCGTCTCGGGCAACGACGGGGGCGTGATCATCGACCTCACGGCGATGCACGACGTGGGCCGCGACGAGCATGGCCTGTACTGCATCGAGGGCGGCTGCACGCTGTGGAACGTCTACTGGAACCTGTACCGGCTCTACGGCGTGGCGCTGCCGGCCGGCTCGTGCTACTCCGTCGGCGCGGGCGGGCACATCATCGGCGGCGGCTATGGCCTGCTCGCGCGGCTGCACGGTCTGACCGTCGACTGGATGTACGGAGTCGAGGTCGTCCACGTCGACCGCGACGGACAGGCGCAGGTCACCACCGTCACGCGCGATTCGGACGACCCTGACGAGGCCGACCTGCTGTGGGGCCATCAGGGCGCCGGCGGCGGCAACTTCGGCGTCGTGACGAAGTTCCTCTTCAAGGAGCTGCCCAAGGCGCCCACCGAGGCGCACGTGGTGACGCTCGCCTGGGACTGGGAGACGCTCGACGCGGATGGCTTCGCCGCGATCGTGCGCACCTACGGCGAGTTCTTCGCGGCCCACAGCGCCGTGGGCAGCCCCTACTCCGGCCTGTTCGCCCTCCTGCACCTGTGGCAGCGCGTCAACGGGCAGATCACGGCCGTGGCCCAGTACGTCGGCGACGAGCCGCACCGGCTGCACGAGTTCGTCACGGCGATGACGGGCGACGACATGCCGGCGGCGGTCGCGCCGGCCGGCCGGCTCGGCTACCACGGCGCACCGGCGCCGACGATCACGCCGCGGCGGCTGCCGTGGCTGTACGCCACCCAGTGGCTCGACGGCTCCGGCCCCAACCAGCGCGGCAAGTACAAATCCGCCTACATGCTCGAGCCGTTCCCGCCGGAGCAGATCAAGACCATGTACGAGGCGCTGTCGAACCCCAAGCACCCGAACCGGCAGGGGATCATCCAGGTCGACTCCTACGGCTGCCAGGTCAACGCCGTGGCGCCGGACGCGACCCCCATCCCGCAGCGCTCGTCGATCATGAAGCTGCAGTACCAGACCTACTGGACCGACCCGGCCGACGACGATCACAACCTCGCCTGGATCAACGGCCTCTACGAGCAGATGTACGGCCCGGACGGTCCCGTGCCCGACGCGGTGATGGACGGCTGCTACGTCAACTACCCCGACGTCGAGCTCGTCGACTGGCAGCACCTCTACTACCAGGACGGCTACGAGCGCCTTCAGCGCGTCAAGCAGCGCTGGGACCCCCGCAACGTCTTCTACCACCGCCAGTCGATCGAGCTGCCCGACGCGCCCACCTGAGCGCGACGGGCGATCCGCCCGGACCTGGACCTACGCTCCGAGCACGGCCTCCAGGCGCCGCTCGAGGGCGCCGGCGACGGCCTCGCGCACGAAGCCGGGCTGGAAGCGCTCGACGGTCGCCTCGAGGAAGCCCTCGATGACGAGCCGCTTGGCGCGCTCCAGCGGCAGCCCGCGCGAGCGCAGGTAGTACAGCTGCTCGGGGTCGATCTGGGCGATCGCCGCCGCGTGCGTGCAGCGCACGTCGTTGGCGAGGATCTCCAGGCCGGGGATCGAGTCGGCGTGGGCGGTCTTCGTCAGCAGCAGGTTGCGCGACTCCTGGAAGGCGTCGATCTGCTGCGCGCCGGGGTCGACCTTGATCATCCCCGACCAGACGGTGTTCGAGCGCCCGTCGAGGATGCCGCGGAAGGCGAGGTCCGACGTCGTGTTCGGCGCCGCGTGCTCCTGCGTGGTCGCATAGTCGAGGTGCTGGCGGCCACGGGTCGCGTAGGCGCCGGTGACCTTGGCGTCCGAGCCGGGACCCGCGAGCTGCGTGTCCATGGCGACGCGGCCGTTGCCGGCGCCGAAGCCCAGCGCGATCCAGTCCAGCGCACCGTCGCGCTCGACGACCGCGCGCTGCGCGCCGAAGATCCACGACTTCTCGCCCAGGCCCTGGGCGCAGACGAAGCGCAGCTTGGCGTTCTGGCCGACCGACAGCTCCGACACGGTGCTGAACAGCGCCGGGCTCTCGGCCGCCGAGTCCGTCGAGACGTACTGCTCCCAGACCTCGGCCTGCGCGCCCTCCTCGAGGACGACGAGCGTGCGCCAGTGCAGCGCGGTCTGCGCCTGCGACTGCACGACGGTGACGACGATCGGCGTCGCCACGGTCACTCCGCGCGGGACGTAGACGAACGCGCCGCCCTGCCAGCCGGCCTCGTTGCGCGCGACGAACGGGTCGTCGCCGGAGACGATCGAGCCGAAGTGGCGCTCGACGAGCTCGGGGTGTTGCTGGATCGCCGCCGACAGCGACATGACGATCGTGCCGTCGCCGGCGGACTCCAGCGGGTCGGCGAACACGTGGTCGACCTGCTCGAGCAGGGTCGCCCCGGGCGGCGCCGCGATGATGCCCAGCCCGGAGGCGTCGACGTCAAGTGCCTCGGGGGCGCCGAAGCCGTCGAGGTCCAGGCTCTTCAGCGACGTGAACTCCCAGCCCGGCTTGCCGCGAAACGACGGCAGCGGCAGCGATTCGGTGAGCCCGGCGGCGCGCTCGCGGCGCGCCGCCAGCCACGCCGGCTCGGTCACCGTGGACGCCGTAGTAAAACTAGCCAATTGAGCCCTCCATCTGAAGCTCGATGAGGCGGTTCATCTCGACCGCGTACTCCATCGGGAGCTCCTTGACGATCGGCTCGATGAAGCCGTTGACGATCAGCTTGCCGGCCTCTTCCTCGCTCAGCCCGTGCGACATGAGGTAGAAGAGCTGCTCGTCGCCGACCTTCGAGACGGTCGCCTCGTGGCCGACGTTGACGTCGTTCTCGCCGATGCGGATCGTCGGATAGGTGTCCGAGCGCGACAGGTCGTCGAGCAGCAGCGCGTCGCAGACGACCTTGGACTTCGAGCCGTGCGCGCCCTTGGCGACCTCCAGCAGCCCGCGGTAGGAGCCGCGGCCGCCGTCCTTGGAGATCGACTTGGCGAAGATGTTCGACGTCGTATTCGGCGCGGCGTGGACGATCTTGCCGCCCGCGTCCTGATGCTGGCCGGCGCCGGCGAACGCGATCGAGAGGATCTCGCCGTGGGCGCGCTCACCGGTCAGGTAGACCGACGGATACTTCATCGTCAGCTTCGAGCCGAGGTTGCAGTCGACCCACTCGACGGTCGCGTCGCGCTCGGCGATCGCCCGCTTCGTGACGAGGTTGAAGACGTTCGTCGACCAGTTCTGCACGGTCGTGTAGCGGATCCGCGCGCCCGGCTTGGCGATGAGCTCGACGACCGCGGAGTGCAGCGAGTCCGACGAGTACGTCGGCGCCGTACAGCCCTCGACGTAGTGCACGTAGGAGCCCTCGTCGGCGATGATCAGCGTGCGCTCGAACTGGCCCATGTTCTCCGTGTTGATGCGGAAGTAGGCCTGCAGCGGCATCTCGATGTGCACGCCCGGCGGGACGTAGACGAACGACCCGCCCGACCAGACCGCGCTGTTGAGCGCGGCGAGCTTGTTGTCGTTGGCCGGGATGATCGTGGCGAAGTACTCGCGGATCAGGTCCTCGTGCTCGCGCAGGCCCGTGTCCATGTCCATGAAGATGACGCCCTGCGCCTCGAGCTTCTCGTTGATCTGGTGGTAGACGACCTCGGACTCGTACTGCGCGCCGACGCCGGCGAGGAACTTGCGCTCGGCCTCCGGGATGCCCAGCCGGTCGAAGGTCTTCTTGACGTCCTCGGGGACGTCGTCCCAGGAGCGCTCGGCCTTCTCCGAGGCGCGCACGAAGTAGTGGATGTTGTCGAAGTCGACCTCGGCCAGATGCGGCGAGCCCCACGTCGGCATCGGCCGCGCGAGGAAGTACTCCAGCGCCTTGAGGCGGAAGTCGAGCATCCACTGCGGCTCGGACTTGAACTCCGAGATCTTGCGCACGAGCTCCTCGGACAGGCCCTTCGGCGCCTTGTAGAGGTAGTTCTCAGCGTCGTGGAAGCCGTACTTCTCCGTGTAGTCGGAGTTGATCCCCTGCAGGCTCTGCTGCTCGGCGATGGTCTCGGGAGTTGCCATATCGGTTACTCAACCTCCAGCTTGATCATGTCGTCCTCGACGCGGACAGCGAACGTCTCGATGGGAACGTAGGCGGGCAGGGTCACCGGCGTGCCGGTGTGCAGGTCAAACAGCGACCCATGGCGCGGGCACTCGACGGTGCACCGCTGCGGGTCGAACTCGCCCTCGGCGAGGTTTCCGTCGTCATGCGAGCAGCGATCCTCGATCGCCAGCAGCTCGCCGTTGCAGTTGAAGATCCCGATCTCGAGGTCCTCCCATTCGACCGTGCGCGACGTGCCGGGCGGCAGCTCGGAAAGCAGGCAGATGTCGAGGGTCTCGCTCATGGGAAACAGCCGGCGCGCCAATCCCGTCCTGCGCGCTCGGATTTGCTTCTGTGGAGTGTAGCCGCCTGAGCCGCCAGGCGGTAGGCCCACCAGGCGCCGTCCGCGCGGCGGCCGGAACCGTCCTACAGCGCAGCGGCCTGCGTTGCGTCGTACGCACTTACCAGGCCGTCGGCGAACCGGTCGACCATCTCCTCCAAGTCGCTCTCGGTCGCCACGAACGGCGGCGCAAACAGGACGTGCGCTCCGAGCGCCCCGTCGACGGTTCCCGAGGACGGATACGTCAGCAGCCCACGCGCCAGACAGGCGGACTTGATAGCTGCCACGAGCGCTTCGCCGCCGGTGCACGGCGCCTTCGTCGCGCGATCTTCGACGAGCTCGACGCCGACGAACAGCCCCCGCCCGCGGACATCGCCGATCCGCGTCTCGCCGGCGAAACGATCCGCGAGCAGCATCTTCAGCGTCTTGCCGCGCGCACGGACGGCTTCGAGCAGCCCGTCCTCCTGGATGATCTGCTGCACCGCAAGGGCCGCGCCGCACGCGATTGGGTGGTTGACGTGGGTCTGGCCGTTGCGCCAGATCCCCGAGCCCCCGGCGATCGCCGCATGGACGTGGGGCGCCCAGAGGATCGCCGAGATCGGCTGGTACCCCGCCGCGAGGCCCTTGCCGATCGCGCAGATGTCGGGCACCACAGCGTCCTCGTGGTAGGCGAACGCGTGGCCGGTACGGCCCATTCCGGCCATCACCTCGTCAAGGATCAGCAGCACGCCGTGGCGCTCGCAGACGGCCTTGATCTGCTGAAAGTAGGTGGCCACCGGCGGGACGGCGCCGTTCGTCGAGCCGACGACGGTCTCGGCGACAAATCCGGCGACGTTCTGCGGCCCGAGCTCGTGGATGCGGTCCTCCAGCTCGCTGGCCAGCCGCGTGGCGTAGTCCGCTTCGGTCTCCTGCGGCCCTTGGTCGCGGTAGGCGTAGCACGGTGACACGAAGTTCGGCTCGCCCAGCAGCGGGTCGAACATCGCGCGGCGTTGCGGGTTGCCGGTGATCGCCAGCGTGGCGAGCGTCGAGCCGTGGTAGGACTGCCGGCGCGAGATGAAGATCGTCCGGCTCGGTTCGCCGCGCTCCCAGTGGTACTGATAGGCCGCCTTCAGCGTCAGCTCCATCGCCTCGGAGCCGCCGGAGAGAAACTGCACGTGAGGCAGGCCGCCAGATTGCTCGGCGAGCAGGTCGGCGAGCTCCTCCGCGACCGGTGTGGTGTACGTCCCCGCGTGGGCCCAGCCGATGCGCCGCGCCTCGCGCTCGATCGCCTCGATCACACGCGGGTGGTTGTGCCCCAGGCTCGAGACGGCAACGCCGCCGCAGGCATCGAGGTAACGGTTGCCGTCGCGGTCGTAGATCCATACCCCGTCGCCGCCGGTCGCCCACAGCGGGCTGGCGTCAAGCACCTTGTAGATGACGTGCGACACGCTCACCCCCCGCTGCGCCGCGTTGCGAGGGACGGCCTGGCACCGCGCGGTCGTCGCCGCGAGCGGACAGGCGCAGCGTCCCACGCCGAGCGCGCGAGGAACGTCTGGCGACCGAAGCGCGAACTGCCGCGCACCCGCCGCAGCAGCGAGATCGGAACCAGGACGACGGCGTAGAAGAGCAGCGAGGCGAGCGTGAGCAAGGCGCAGGCTCCGTTCTGGGCTGTGGGGTGGCGGCGAGGCATGGGTCAGTCGAGGGGTATCGCTTCGCGCCAATCGACGGCGTCGCCGACCGGCTCCTGATGAACGCGCTCGACGAGGTAGTTGCCAAGGGCCAAGACGTCCATCTCGGTGCGCATGAAACAGGTGTACGCCTCCTGCGGCGATCGCACGATCGGCTCGCCGCGGACGTTGAACGACGTGTTGACGAGCACTGGGCAGCCGGTGCGCGCCTTGAACGCGCGCAGCAGCCGGGCGAACTCGGGGTGGCGCTCCTCGGCGACCGTCTGCACGCGCGCAGACATGTCGACGTGCGTGATCGCCGGCAGCTCTGACCGCACGTGGTTGATCGTGCCCAGGCCGCGAGAGGAGCGCTGCTCGCCCTCGACGCGGATCGCATCGACGACATCGGACACGATAAGCATGTAAGGGCTCTCCTCGCGCACGTCGAAGTGGTCCGCCGCATCCTCCTCGAGGACGGCCGGCGCAAACGGCCGAAACGACTCGCGATATTTGATCTTGAGGTTCATCCGGCGCTGCATGTCCGGATCTCGCGGGTCGCCGACGATCGATCGGGCCCCCAACGCGCGCGGACCGAACTCCATGCGGCCCTGGAAGAAGCCCACGACCGCCCCGTTTGCGAGGCGCTCGGCCAATTCCTCGTACAACTCATCGTCGTCGAGTTGCTGGGCGTAGTGGCCGTTTCGCCGCAGGAACGCGCCGATGTCGGCGTTGGAGTACCGGGGACCCAGCAGGGCGCCGGCCATCGCATCGGGACGGGTGCGTGTCCGCTGGCCCGGCCTCGCGTCGCCGCCGGGTCGCAGGTGCGGGCGGCCGTAGCGCGGGGCCGCATGGTCCAGCGCCGCGCCCAGGGCGCCGCCCGCATCGCCGGCCGCGGGCTGCACCCACGTCGCGTCGAACAGCCCCGATCGGCTGAGGACGCCGTTGGCGACGCAGTTCAGCGCGACACCCCCGGCCAGGCACAGCGTCTGCTCCCCCGTGCGTTCGGCGGCCCGCGCCGCAAGGCCTAGGACCACCTCCTCGGTGACGAGCTGAACCGAGGCCGCGAGGTCGCACTCGCGCTGGGTGAGTTCGGACTCCGGGGGCCTGATCGGTCCTTCGAACAGGCGCTCGAACGCCGTGCCCACCATTCGCTTGCCCTGGAGGAACTCGAAGTAGTCCATGTTCAGCGTGAACGAGCCGTCGTCGCGCCGGTAGACGAGCTCCGCGCGGATGAGATCCGCGTAGCGCGGACTGCCGTAGGGCGCGAGACCCATGAGCTTGTATTCGCCCGAGTCGACCTTGAAGCCGCAGTAGTACGTGAAGGCCGAATAGAGCAGGCCGAGCGAGTGTGGATAGGAGATCGCATCCAGCAGCTCCATCTCCGTGCCGCGGCCGTGCCAGATCGTCGTCGTCTGCCACTCGCCCACGCCATCGATGCAGAGGACTGCGGCGCGCTCGAACGGCGACGGCAGGAACGCCGATGCCGCGTGCGCCCGGTGATGGCGCGTGGAGATCGTGGGCGGCGCGCAACCGAGACCGAGCGCGGCAAGCTCCGCGTCGATGCGGCGGGGCACGTTGCGCTTCCACCGCAGCCAGTCCGGGAATACGCGAGCGAACGTCGACGCGCCGCCGATGCCCGCGCTCGCAAACGACGACAGCACCCGTGCCAGCTTCTCCCGCGAGTCCTCGTAGAAGACGACCGCCGTCAAGTCGTCGAGCGCGATCGACTCGGCGTCGAGGCATGAGGCGATCGCCTGCCTGGGGAAGGACGAGTCGTGGCGGACGCGTGAAAAGCGCTCCTGCTGTGCCGCGGCGACGGGCAGCCCGTCGCGCACGATCGCCGCTGCGCTGTCGTGGTAGTAGGCCGACAGCCCGAGGACGTAGTGTGGACTCATGCCGGCGACCCCACTGCGATGTGGTGGCGCGGCGCGGAGCCGCTGCGCGCCGGACCGGCCCCGCGCCGTGCGGAGGCGAACCGGAAGCGGGTCCGGCGCAGGCCCGGCCGAGGCAGCGGTTTGAGTGACTCGTAGCCCGTGCGCACGCGCTGCCATTCCTCGGCCGCGCGCGTTCGGTCGCCGGCGACGCTGTCGGTGACGGTCCGCATGTACTCGTCGACCGCGTCCGCCGCCCATGCGGAGTGGCCTGTGGAGACGTTGTCGATCGTGTTGTGGATGTCGACGAAGAGCGTGTCGAAGCCGTAGTGCGCCAGCACGGCGCGCGCTTGGCGGTAGCTTCCGCCGACACCGGACAGCTCCATGGCGAGGTTGAGACCGAGGATCTCCGGCTGCAGCGTGTCGGGCAGCTTGCCGAGGCACAGCCAGTACACGGGAAGCCTGAACGAGTCCTCACGCAGCCGCGGATCGCGCGCGAACTCCTGCGAGCCCGTCGGCGGGAGCGTCACCCCCATCTCGCGCAGGACGTGACGGTAGATCCGCGGGTGGTTGAGCTCCGGCTCGCCGTTGCCCAGCTCGTCCCAGTAGGTGTGAAACAGCGGAAAGCCCACGCGCGACGAGGCCAGGCGGACGTCGGTGAAACCCTGTAGCCAAGCCCCGTCGATCAGCGTCAACGGCGCGAGCTGGAGCGTTGAGTCGATGACCGCCTCACGCGACGGGATCGTCGTGCCCTTGCCCGTCTCGAACTCGTCGCCATGCCGGTCGTGCTGCTCGAGCAGCCACGGACGCAGCCCCTCCGCGGGCCAGGTCCTGGGCAGCGAGCGCTCGGTGCGATCGAGCGAGTGCGCAGCGTCCGCGAGCCACTTGCGCGCGTAGCGCAGCGCGAAGGTGCGCGTGGCGGCAGGGATCGACCGACCCTGAAGCAGGTGGTACGCCTCCCGCAGGTCATGCGGCGCGACGCCGTCGTCGTGCTCCGCGGCGCCATGCCGCTCGGGGGCGGCAGCGTAGGCCGCTGGCACGACGCCAACGTTCCGGGGTGCCGACGCGGGCGACGGTGCCGAGCCGCGCGCGGGGAGGGCATCGATCCAGCGTTCGATGATCGACAGATCGTCAGGACTGAACACCCGGAACATCGGTCCCCGGGAGCTGACCAGGCCCGTGCTCAGGGGGCTGTGGGCGCTGTCACCGGGGCGAATCAGGCGGCTGCTGCGCAGCACCTCCAGCAGCGGCCGCGGGTCGGTCTTCGCCGCCTGCAGCCATTCGGACAGGGTGCGGCCTTCCAGCTGCACCGCACCGTGGTAGACGCTGCCCTCGCGCGCCCGCCGTTGCAGCAGCGCGGCCATCGCGCGCTCGGGATCGAGCGCCGCGCGGCAGGACGCGAGCAGATTCTCGTGCCAGCGCCGCACGGCGCTCAGCGCCCACGCCGCGCCCTCGGCGACCTCGCGGTGGCGGTCGGGACTCAAGTCCGCGTAGTCGCGCGCCGTCGCCGCGGCGAGTGCGACCGGGTCGAGGCTGGAAACCCAGGTCGCCTGGCCGAGGTCGAGCCGACTCCAGGCAATCGCCTCGGGATCGTTCGAGCGCTGGTGCGCCCAGGCCGGCAGGAGCCCGATCCGCCGCAGCACGAGGTCGACCCCGGCGATCTGCGCAGCGAGCACGTCGGCGCGGCGGCTCATCGCCAGCAGCGCGGCGGGCAGGGCGAAGGCCGCGTCGTCGATGGCCTGTGAGGCGGCGAGGTGCGCGGGCTCGGCCAGCCCCGTCAGCCCATGGCGGTGCAGCAGCAGTCCGAACTGCGACCACCGCGACGAGTTCGCGCGGCCGGCGCCAACATCGTCGGCCAGCAGCGCCATGATCCGCATCTGCACCGGATCCTCGAAGACGCCGGGCGCGCTCATGCCCTGCAGCCATGCGCCCAGCACGGACGCCATCGGGGCGGATTGCGCCAGCAGCTCACGAACCAGGTGGCCGCCGTCGCCGTCGCAGCCGAGGCCGTCGAACTCGCCGGCGGCGTCGCGCGCCCATGCCGCCGCCTGTGCGGCCGTCGCGTCGGCCGCTTCCCCGCCGGGACACGCGGCCGATCCCGTGCCCGAGCGCAGCGCGGCGATCCAGCTCGTGTCGAGCAGCGCCTCAGGATCGAGCGCCTGTCGGTATGCGTCTCGCCACCTCATGCCGGTCGGCGCCCGCTCTCGCGCGCCGACAGACCGCACAGGTGCGGCGCGGTGCCTAGAACATCGGATAGATCGACGAGTCTGAGCGCTTCTTCTTGGCAGACATTCTCGCGATGAGTCTCTTGAGCCACTTCATGTTCATGGTCGCCTCGTGACGGATCGTTTTGCGTATTAACCAGCATGTTCAGAGCTCTGACATCAGCAGGGAGGCGACGGCGTCATAGCCATCGTCGTTGAAGTGAATGCGGTCGACGAACAACCAGTCGTCCGGCGTCACTCGCTTGGCCAGCGCCGCTCCGAGGTCAATGAACTTCACGTCGAGCTGCGCCGCGCCGGCGGCCAGCCGTGCGGCGTAGTCCCGACCGACCTGAGGATCGGATATGTCGCCATAGACCTCGCTGAAGCGGCCGAGTTCGTCGAGCTCCGCAAACAGCGCCACCTCCTCGGGCGAGCCCTCCGGGCGGACCCATCCAGCGAGCGGCTGAAGGACGTAGGTCAGCCGCGCACCCATGTCGGCAGCCAGCGCACGCCAGACCTCGAGGTGGCGCAGCGTCAGGTCCGCCGCGTAGGAGATCTGCTCGTCCATCGACGGCACCGCCTCGGGCGAGCGCTCTGAGATCGCACGCCCGTCAACGCTCGCCCCGACCAGACGGCGCAGGCGCGACGGCGCGCGCGAAGCGCCCACCGCCCCGTGGAAGTCTGCGCTGTTGAAGAACTCGCCGTGGTCGCTCCGCCGGGCGCTCGGGGCCCGCGCCAGCCCAAGGTTGTTGAAACCCGAGAGCAGGACGATCTCCTTCACCTCAGGCAGCAGGTGGCGGTAGAGGACGAACAGCAGCAGTTCCTGGGTCGAGTTGTAACTGCGCCCGCCGAAGTTCAGCCACGGCTCGGCGCGCACGTCGTGAGCCGTCATCCGCGACGGCAGTGTCGCCGCGTCGGCGCAGGCGCCGATCCCGAAGACCGTCGAACTGCCCGCCAGCAGCCGCACCGTGCGCGCGCCGCCGAGGTCGGCCGCGGACGTGCGAGCGCCGCCGGCGTCCGTGTAGCGAAAGCCTGCGCTGTCGGTATTGACAGTGTCCGAGCAGTGGTCGGGCGGATGGAAGTACATGAGGTAGGGAAGCCAGCGGATTTCGCCAGAGTCGTTGAACTTCTCCTCATAGGCGAGCATCTGTGGCGTGAGTTCGGCTCGAGCACTCATGGGCTCCACGCTCCTCTCGTTTGTGCTGACATCAGCTCACGACCATGTTGACCGTGACCAGGTAGATGCCTAGCGCCGATCCGATGGACAGCAGGGAGTTGTTCGTGATCCAATACAGGCCGATTGACAGCGCCAGCGCGACGAACTGGGGCAGCCCGTAGGGATACGCGGTGATGTCGAGATCCTTCAAGGTGTACGCGACGAGGATGATCATCACCCCGATCGGCATCCTGACCCCCAAGTACCGCAGATAGTGGCTGGAGGCAAGCCGCTCAAGCGCCATGAACGGCAGCGCGCGCAGGCCGATCGTCACGGCCGAGATGGTCATGATGACCGCGAAGGCGCGCGGGTCACCGATCATCGCGTCGCACCCCCGCGCGGTACATCGCCGTTACGGCAATCAGGTAGACCAGCAGCCCCGCGACGATGAACGACTCGTCGTAGACATAGCGGTCAAAGAGCAGCGCGACGAGCGACGCGGCCAACGCGAGGCCAACGAGGCCAAAGTCGCGGTTGGCACGGACCGCGTCGACGGCCAGGATGAGGAACATCGCCGTCAGCGCAAATCCGAAGCCCTTGATGTCGCTAGGGATCACTTGCCCGAGCAGCGCTCCGAGCAGCGCGCCGCCCGTCCACCATACGTGACTGACGAGTTGCAGCGTCGTCACCTGCCTGCCGGTCATGCCGGCACCGGCGCCCGCCGACGTGATCCCGTACGTCTCATCCGTCAGCGCAAAGACGCCGTAGCCCCGCTGCAGGCGGCCACGGAGGCGGTGGAGAGGGAACGTCAGCCCGTAGAAGATATGGCGGAAGTTCACGACGAACGCCGTCAATGCGACCTGAGCGATCGAGACTCCGGAGGTGATGAGGCTGACGGCAAGAAACTCGATCGAGCCGGCGAAGATGAACAGCGCCGAGAGCGGCGCCCAATACCAACTGATCCCCGACGTCACGACGAGGACGCCGAACGCGAGGCCGAGAGGCAGGTACGCCATCGCCACCGGCATCGACAGGCGCACCGGCAGCGCGAGCGATAGATCTTCCGGAGTCGCGCGGGCGGGGGCGCCGCGGGGCGGCGCACCGGCCGGCGCCGCGCGGGCAGCCTCTAGGGCCACCACCGGCTCAGACGAATGCGGTGGGGCTGGCGGTTGGGGTGGCGGTTGGGGTGGCGAGCGCATTAATACCACTGCGAGTTGGGAGATTCGCGGGGTCACGGCGTCGGTCAAGCGGTTGGCCTGCCCTGACTTATAGCAAGTGCCGACGTAACATCCAACTCATAGCTGTTCTCATTGAGAAGGGCCAGGGGGTGGTCCTACCGAGTGGCCAACTACTGGGTTAATCGAGTTATCACAGCTTCCGACTTCCAACTGTGAGATATGTCACGTAACATGCGCCAAGCGGCGCTACAGTGTGATGAGAACGCCCGGCTAGGCGAGGGGATCGAGCGTTCTGCGAGAAGCAGCAGCGATCGCCGCCTGCGAGCCGCCGGCCGTGGTTTCGCTCGGCAGCGCCTGGACGACAAGCGCCAGCACCGGCGCGTCAGAAACGAGGCCCAGCAACGACACGTCAGCGTCTGGATCCATGCAACCGGCGCCGGAGGTCCGGGGACTGATCGTGCTGCAGGGCGTCACACCGGCGGGGGTGGGCTGCGCGCGCGCCGAGCCTCCTGCGGCCACGCCGGGGCTAGCGGCGCGTTGGCGCTACAGCTTGTCGGCCCCCGTCGGGTGGCGCTCGATGCCGCCCTCGGCCTCGCTCGGCGGGGTCTCGGGCTCCCAGTCCACCGGCGCGCCGAGCGCGGCGCCCTTGAGCACCTTCAGCGTCAGCAGCGCGCACTTCATCCGCGTGGCGGAGATCTGGATGCCGAGCAGGTCCAGGACGTACTGGCGATCGAGCTTGATGAGCTCGTCGATCGTCATGCCCTTGACCTCGTCGGAGGTCATCGAGGCCGACGCCTGGCTGATCGCGCAGCCGTGGCCGGAGAAGCGCAGATCCTCGATCTTGCCGTCGTCGGTCGTGCGGATCTCGACCGTCAGCTCGTCGCCGCAGAGCGGGTTTGAGTCCTTGAAGGTGAGGTCGTGCGGGTCGAGGTGGCCCCAGTTGTGCGGGCGCTTGTAGTGCTCGAGGATCTCTTCGCGGTAGATGGAGTCCATGCTTATCGCGCTTCCGTTGTGGGGGCGGTCATCCGAAGATCTTGCGCACGTCGTCGAGCCCGTCGACGAGCGCGTCGACGTCGGCGCGCGTGTTGTGCACCGCGAACGACGTCCGCGTCGTGGCCGCCACGCCGAAGCGCTGCATGAGCGGCTGGGCGCAATGGTGGCCGGCGCGCACGCAGACGCCGCTGGAGCCGAGGATCTCGGCGATGTCGTGCGGGTGGGCGATGTCCAGCGTGAACGCGGCGAGCGCACCGCGCTTGCCCGCGTCCAGCGGGCCCATCACGGTGACGTCGGGCAGCTCCGCGAGGCGCTCCAGCGCGTAGGCGCACAGGTCGCGCTCGTGCGCGCGGATGCTGTCCATGCCGATCGCCGAGACGAAGTCCACGGCGGCGCCGAGGCCGATCGCCTCGGCGATGTTCGACGTGCCGGCCTCGAACTTCGCCGGCAGCTGGCCCCAGCGGATCTCGTCCACCGAGACCGAGGCGATCATGTGCCCGCCGCCGAGAAACGGCGGCATGGCGTTCAGCAGGTCCTTGCGCCCGTGCAGGACGCCGATGCCGGTCGGGCCGTAGAGCTTGTGGCCGGTCCAGGCGTAGAAGTCGGCATCGAGCTCGGCGAGATCGACCGCGAGCTGCGGCACGGCCTGCGAGCCGTCGACGACCACGACCGCGCCCGCGGCGTGGGCGCGCTCGACGATCTCGGCCACCGGGTTGATCGTCCCGGCGGCGTTGGAGACATGGCCGACGGCGACGAGCTTGACGGTGCCGGTGGCCAGCAGCGCGTCGAGGGCGTCCATGTCGAGGGCGCACTCGTCGTCGACCGCGACCATCTCGAACGTCGCCCCGGTCTGCTGGCAGAGCACGTGCCAGGGCACGAAGTTCGAGTGATGCTCGAGCTGCGTGACGACGACGGTGTCGCCCGCGCCGAGGTTCGCCCGGCCCCACGAGTAGGCGACGAGGTTCAGCGCCTCGGTCGCGTTCTTCGTGAAGATCGTGCAGTCGGCGGGCCAGTTGAGGAACGCCGCGATGCGGTCGCGCGCGCCCTCGAACAGCTCGGTCGCCTCCGCCGCCAGGGCGTAGACGCTGCGGTGCACGGTGCCGCGATGGTGCTCGTAGTAGTCGGCCATCGCGTCGATGACCGGCTGCGGCGTCTGCGACGTCGCAGCCGAGTCCATGTAGACGATCCCCTCGCGCTGCAGGCAGGGAAAGTCCGTGGCCAGCGGCGTGTCGGCCAGGGTGCTCATCCCTGCGTTGCGGCCAGGCCGTGCTCTTCGCGAATCCCGGCGTAGCCCTCGGCCTCGAGGCGGTCGACGAGCTCGGGGCCGCCCTCGGTGGCGATCCGGCCGTCGAACATGATCGACACGCGGGTGGGCGTGACCATGTGCAGGATGCGCTGATAGTGGGTGATGATCAGGATGCCCATGTCGGCGCCGGTCGCGACCGTGTTGACGCCGTGCGCGACGACGTTGAGCGCGTCGATGTCCAGGCCCGAGTCGGTCTCGTCGAGGACGGCGAGCTTGGGCTTCTGCAGCGCGAGCTGCAGGATCTCCAGGCGCTTCTTCTCGCCACCGGAGAAGCCCTCGTTGAGGTAGCGCGAGCTGAACTCGCGCGGCACGTTGACGAGCTCCATCGCGGCCTCGACGGTCTTGCGGAACTCCTTCAGCGAGACGTCGCTCTCGCCGCGCGCCTCGCGGTGGGCGTTCATGACCATCCGCAGGTACTTCGTGATCGTCACGCCGGGAATCGCGACCGGGTACTGGAAGGCCATGAAGAGGCCCATGCGGGCGCGCTCGTCGGTGTCGGCCTCGGTGATGTCCTCGCCGCCGAACAGGATCTGCCCCTCGGTGACCTCGAGGCTCGGGTGACCCATGATCGCGTTGGCCAGCGTGGACTTGCCGGAGCCGTTGGGCCCCATCAGGGCGTGGATCTCGCCGGGCCGGACCGTGAGGTCGACGCCCTTGAGGATCTGCTTGTCCTCGGCTTGGACGTGGAGGTTGCGAATCTCAAGCTCGGGCATGGTTCCTTGTGTGCTCCTTCGTACCGGGTGGCCTGATGGATCAGGCGTGAGTTGGAGTTCTTGCGTCGGGCGCCGCGCGCTCGCCGACGCGCGGCAGCTGGCGGGTCTGAAAGTCGATGAGCTCGGCCAGCGACGTCTGAGCGAGCGTAGTGGTGACGCCGACCTGCACCCGCGTCCACAGGAGCTTCGTGGCGCAGCCGCGGCCGGAGTCGTCGTGGTGTGAGCACAGCACGCGGCCGCTGCCGTCGTCGGCGCGGTCGTCGACGAAGCACTCCATCGGCGCGAGCGAGCCCTCCAGGGCCAGCACCACCTCATCCATGCGGATGTCCTCGGGCTTGCGCGCCAGTACGTAGCCGCCGTGCGCGCCGCGCGTGCTCTGGACGAGCCCGGCGCGCTTGAGCAGGGCCACGATCCGCTCGAGGTACGCGAGCGGCAGGTTCTCGGTGTCGGCGATCGCCTTCAGGGAGACGGGCTGGTCCTGACCCTGCCGCCCGACCTCGATGAGCAGGCGCACGCCGTACTCGGCCTTCGTCGTGAAGAACACGCGTAAAGCCTACCAGCGTGGTCGGGATAGGGGTGGGGCGGCGGCGCGGCCACGCCCCGTCGCGGGCGATCGCCGCGCGCGGCGCGGGCGGGTCGATCTCGTCGCCGCCGGCGGTGAACCCGCAGGTCGGCGACCAGGCGCCGCGGGCGGCGCCGGCGGGGTCGCCAGGGCCACCAGCGAGGCCGCGACGGCGAGCCTCACGTGAGCGATCGCCGCGTGTTGATGTGACAGAAACGTGTGCTGTCAGAACAAGGTTGGGTGCCGACCCGATAGAAGAGGGTCCAGATGCCCGAGTTCAGGCCAGGCGACGTCTTCGTCGACTACCGCATCGAAGGTCTCGCCGGGCGCGGCGGGATGGGCGTCGTCTATCGCGTGACGCAGGTCAGCCTCGAGCGCACGGTGGCGCTGAAGGTCATCGCGCCGGCGCTCGCCGACGACGAGGACTTCCGCAAGCGCTTCGTCGCCGAGTCCAAGGCCGCCGCCTCGGTCGAGCATCCGAACGTCATCCCGGTCTACTACGCGGGCGAGCGCGAGAACGTGCTGTTCATCGTCATGCGCTACGTCGACGGGCCCGACCTGCGCGCGCTCGTGCGCGCCGAGGAGCGCCTGGAGCCCGAGCGCGCCGCGCACATCGTCGCCCAGCTCGGCGGGGCGCTGGACGCCGCCCACCGCCACGGCCTCGTCCACCGCGACGTCAAGCCGGCCAACGTCCTGCTCGGCGAGGACGACCACGCCTACCTGACGGACTTCGGCCTCACCAAGCGCGCCGCGACGAGCGCGGGCGCCGGCGGGCTCAGCCGAGCGGGCGGTTGGGTCGGGACGCTCGGCTACGTTGCGCCGGAGCAGATCCGCGGCGAGCGCGTTGATGCCCGCACCGACGTCTACGCGCTGGGCTGCGTGCTCGTCTACGCGCTCACCGGCAAGGCGCCGTACTCGGGCGACAGCGACGAGGCGACGCTGTGGGCGCACCTCAATGCGCCGCCGCCGAGCGAGTCCGTGCCGCCGGACTTCGAGGGGGTCATCGCCCGCGCGCTCGCGAAGGATCCCTCTGACCGCTACCTGTCGGCGGGCGACCTCGGCCGCGCCGCGCTGCGGGCCGCCGGGCGCAGCGCGACGTCGGTGCCCGAGCGCTACGTCGGGCGCGGGCTCGCCGCGCCGCCGACGGAGGACACGGCCGACACCGCCCTGCAGGGTGCCGCCGCGCCAGGGCCGCCGGTGGCGGATCCCGACGGCGAAACGCGCCTGTCGCCGGGCGCGGGCGCGGGCGCGGGTGCCGGCGCGGGCGTCGCGGGGGCGGCCACCGGGCGCCCGCACCTGCCCACCGACCCGCGCCGCGCCGCGCTCGCGGCCGGCGCCGTCGCGCTCGTCGCGGTCGCCGCCGCGCTGGCGCTCTTCGGCGGCGGCGACGGCGGCGGAGGAGGTGACGGCGACGGCGATCCCACGCAGCCGGGACGCACGACGACCCAACCCGCCAAGCTTGCACCGTCGATCGCCGATCCACCGCGGACCTCGCTGCTGACCCGCCCGAACTCGCTCACGATCGCGGACGGGAAGGTCTGGGCGATGAGCTTCCGAGAGGGCGCGATCGTGCTGATCGACGCGGCCACCGGCGAGCCGGGCGAGCGCCTGGCCCTCGGCCCGGCGCTCAGCTCGCTCAGCGCCGGCTTCGGGTCGGTCTGGGTGACGAAGAGCGACAGGCGCACGCGCAAGGTGCTGCGGATCAACGCCAAGACCCGCGACCTGGTGAGCCAGGCATCGGTCGAGATCTCCCGGCCCGGACGCAACGTGGCGGTCGCCACCGGGGCGGGCGCGGTCTGGGTGGCCGTGCGCAACCTCTCCGAGGACGACCACAGCCCGGAGACGATCGTGCGCATCGATCCCAGTTCCGGGACTCGCCAGGAGATCTCGATTCCCAACGGCGTCCAGGATCTGGCGGTCGGCGAGGGCGCGGTCTGGGTGACCAACCGCTTCAGCGCCACCGTCACGAGGATTCGCGTGCGAGACGCCAAGCGCGACGTCGTGCCCGTCGGTGCGGGCCCGAAGGGGATCGCCGTCGGGGAGGGCGCGGTCTGGGTCGCCTCGACCCTGGACGACGAGATCACGCGCATCAACCCGCGCAGCCTGGAGACCAAGCACATCGACATCCAGGACATCCCGGAGCGCGTGACGGTCGGCGGCGGCTCGGTGTGGGCGACCGCGCAGGAGGCCGGCCGGCTGATCCGCATCGATCCGGACACGCGCAAGGTGATCGAGCGCATCGACACCGGCCCGCGCCCGTTCGCGCTGGACATCACCCGCGGCCGCGCGGTCTGGCTGACGCTGCTGGGCAGCGGCACGGGCAACGGCGGCGTGCAGCGCGTGCGGTTCTCCCGGCCCCGCTGACCGGCCTACAGGTCGCGGCGCGACACGACCCCGTCCTGCAGCGCCCGCATCGCCAGGTACGAGCGCTTCTGGTTCTGCGGCAGGTGCTGGACGCCGAAGTATCCGAACAGCGTGCGCAGGTGCGCCTTGACGGCGTCGACCGAGAGGAACAGCTCCTCGGCGATCCGCTGGTTGGTGGCGGGCGTCGCCAGCTCGGTGTCCTTGTAGGGGCGGCACAGCGCGGCGAGCACGGCACGCTGCGTGGCGCTCAGCTCGGGCATCGCCGGGCGGCTGCCGGCGGCGACGGTCGGGCTGGACTCGGCCGTCTCCGGGACGCGGTAGGCGATGTTCGTGCGGCCGACGCGCAGGACGTCGCCGTCGCGCAGGCGCTGGCGACCGGAGATCCGCTGGCCGTTGAGAAACGAGCCGTTGCGCGACAGGCCGTCGTCGGCGACCGTCCACTCGCCGCCCATGCGCTCCAGCTCGGCGTGCAGGCGCGAGACCTCGGTGTCCCACTCCAGCGCGACGTCGTTGGCCGTGCCGCGCCCGATCGTCACCCGCTGCGTGTCGGACTCGAGCACGAGCAGGCGCTGGTCGCCGGCGCCGTCGCGCAGGACGAGAAACGGCGTGCCCGCGCGCTCGGCCTCGATGCGCTCGCGCAGCTCGGCCGGGGTGGCGGCGTGCGAGGCGAGCGGTGACTGATCGGCCTGCTGTGTCACAGCGCTGAGCTTGCCACATCGGCAGGTCAACCCATCCTGGGTGGAGCAATGTCACACCTGAGGGTGGGAGGTGTGACCCCGGGGGTCCCCGCCGCGGATGCGCCCGGCGTGATCTTGCTCACAACGCCCCACTGGCAAGGAGCCCCCGATGACCGCCCCCCTCCGCACCCGCACCGACGACGAGCTCGTCGCCCGCTTCCGCTGTGGCGACGACGCCCCCTTCGCCGAGATCCACCGCCGCTACGCGACCAAGCTCGTCGCCTTCGCGCGGCGCATGCTCCACGGGACCGGCCACGACGCCGAGGACGTCGTCCAGGACGCGTTCATCCGCGCCTACCGCGGGCTGCGCGTCACCGACCGCCCGATGGCGCTGCGCCCGTGGCTGTACATGATCGTGCGCAACCGCGCCCTCGACGAGCTGCGCGCGCCGCAGCGCGCCGGCGCCTTCGACGACGAGTTCGCGCTCAACGCCGTGCCCGCCGCCGACGCGGCGCAGTGCCTGGAGCAGCGCGACGAGATGCGCCAGCTCGTCGCCGAGATCGCCCGCCTGCCCGAGCGCCAGCGGATGGCGCTCGTGCTGCGCGAGTTCGACGGCTGCTCGCACGTGGAGACCGCGCAGCGGCTGCGCACGACCGTGCCCGCGACGAAGTCGCTGATCATCCGCGCGCGCTCGAACCTGCACGCCGCCGTCAGCGCCGCGTGAGCAGTACTCTCGCGCTCACGATGGACGTCACGCAGATCGAGCAGGCGCTCACGCGCCTGGAGGAGAGCATCTCCGAGGCCCGCATCGCCACGGAGGTGATGCGCGAGGGCGACATCACGGCGGTCGGCGACCTCAACGCGGTCATCGATGCGATGGCGCTCGAGATCGCCGAGCTGAAGGGACGCACGAGCGGCGGGATCGGATAGCCCAGACGGGATTGAGCCGGTAGCCTTTTCAGCGGCTAGGGTGGACAGCCTCGGAGAGCTGCGGATGCCGACGGGACGGGCAGCCGCACGGCAGGAAAGGACCCCGATGGAGAGCGCCGTGAGCGCGCAGGACATCGAGCCATGCGCGAACGAACGGCTCGATCGCATCGTGACGGGGATCGTCACCGTCGTGCCCTTCCTCCTGCTCGGCGTCGCCGCCTGGCAGGCGTGGCAGAGCCTGCTGCACTGGCATGACGTCGTCGTCTTCGGCGTCCTCTACGTGCTGACCGGGCTGGGCATCACCGTCGGCTTTCACCGCCACTTCACGCACCGGGCGTTCGCCACGAGCAAACCCGTCCGCGCGACGCTCGCGGTGCTCGGCACCGCCGCGATCGAGGGACCGATCACCGCCTGGGTCGCCGATCACCGCAAGCACCACGCCTTCTCCGACCAGTTCGGCGATCCGCACAGCCCGCACGTCGACCACGGCATGGGCCTGCGCGGCGCGTTGCGCGGCCTGGCCCACGCGCACGTCGGCTGGCTGTTCCTGCACACCCAGCGGGGCAACAAGCAGCGCTACGCGCCCGACCTCGTCGCCGACCCGCTCATCAGCTTCATCGATCGCACGACGCTGCTGTGGATCGCGCTCGGGCTGGCCGCCCCGTTCGGCCTCGGCTACGCGCTCGGCGGCACGCTGACGGCGGCGCTGACCGGGCTGCTGTGGGGCGGCGCGGTGCGGATCCTGCTGCTGCACCACGTGACCTACTCGATCAACTCGCTGTGTCACTTCTTCGGCGCCAAGCGCTTCGACAGCGGCGACGAGTCGCGCAACCTCGCGTGGCTGGCGCCGCTGTCCTTCGGCGAGGCGTGGCACAACAACCACCACGCCTTCCCGACGTCGGCCGCGCACGGGCTGCGCTGGTACGAGCGGATGCTCGATCCCAGCGCGATCGTCATCGCGACGATGGAGCGGCTCGGTCTCGTGTGGGACGTCGTGAAGATCAGCCGGGAGCGCCAGGCGGCGAAGCTCGCCGCCGCTGCGTAGCTCTCGGCACGCGATGGCCGTGGGCGGGCGCGCGGCGTGACGGCGGGTCGTGGCGAGCGGCGACCCGCCCGCGGCCGGCCGACCGCGACGCCCTTGCGATACTCGCCAGCGGTGATGCTCGGAGCCCACGTGATCGTCTACAGCCGCGACGCCGAGGCCGACCGGGCGTTCGTGCGGGACGTGCTCGGCTTCGCCTCGGTCGACGCCGGCGGGGGGTGGCTGATCTTCGCGCTGCCGCCCGCCGAGCTCGCGGTGCACCCGCACGCGACGGGCGGGGCGCATGAGCTGTACCTCATGTGCGACGACGTGCACGCGACCGTCGACGCGCTCGCCGCCCAGGGGGTGCAGATCGTCCGCGCGGTGACCGACGAGGGGTTCGGGCTGACGACCGCGATCAGGCTGCCCGGCGGCGGCGACCTCGGCCTCTACGAGCCGCGCCACCCGAGCCCGCTGCTCCCCGCCGACTGAACCCGCTCGGCACCGCGCGCTCGCTCAGGCCACCGACCACACCACGACCGGCTCGTCCTTGCCGCGGACCCGCATCGCGTCGACGCGCACGAGGTCGCTGCCGTCGCCGGTCAGCATGTCCTTGACGGAGCCGGCGAGGAAGATCGTGTGCTCGCTGCCCTTCGTCATCGACTCCAGGCGCGCTGCCGTGTTCGTCGTGTCGCCGATCGTCGTGTACTCCATGCGCCGCTCGCTGCCGACGTTGCCGGCCATGACCGGTCCCGAGTTCAGGCCGATGCCGATCTTGAAGTCCTGGCCGCCGCGCGCGCGCAGCCACGCGTTGACCTCCTCCAGCGCCGGACCGGCCATCTCCCGCGCCGTCGCCAGGGCGCGGTCGGCGTGGTCGACCTGCTCGGTGGGGGCGCCGAACGTGGCCATGATCCCGTCGCCCATGTAGGCGATCAGCGTGCCGCCGTGGTCGAGGATCACGTCGCTCATGACGGTCAGATAGCGGTTGAGGACCTCGATGACCTCCTCGGGCGTGCGGTCCTCGGAGTAGCTCGTGAAGCCGCGGATGTCGCTGAACAGGACCGTCACGATGCGGCGCTCGCCGCCCAGGCGCAGCTCGTCGTCGACGCGAGCGAGGACGTCGTCGACGACCGCCTCGGGCACGAAGCGGGCGAACATGTCGCGCACCCGCTCGCGCTCGAACGCCCCGACCGCCACCGACACGGCGAGCGCGCCGACCACGCCCAGCAGCAGCGCGGCGAGCGGATAGAGCACCGAGACGATCAGCCCCGCGCCGAACGCGAGCTGGGCGGCGACGAGGAACAGCCCCGCGGCCACGAGGCCGAAGATCGCGCCGCGCAACGGCGGCAGCCGGGCGGTGCCGAACGCGCCCGCGAGCCCGAGCCCGGCGATCAGCATCGCGTCCAGCCAGCCCGGCGCGCCGCGCAGCGGGAGGTCGTCGAGCAGCGTCTGGATCGCCGCGGCCTGCACCTCGGGGCCGGCCATGAGGTCCTCGCTGCCGGTCGAGGTCGGGAAGACGTCCTTCAGCACCGGCGCCGTCGCGCCGACGACGACGATCTTGTCGCGCAGTGTCGCGGCGGGCACGCGGCCCTCCAGGACGTCGCCGAAGGAGACCGTGCGAACCGTCCGCGGCGGCCCCGGGAAGTCGATCCACGCGGTGGCGTCCTGCGCGAAGCGATCGCGCGCCACCGGCCGCCCGTGCGCGAGCTCCACCGCGACGACCGGCAGCCCGCGCAGCCCGAGATCGTCGTAGGCGAAGCGGCGCAGCACGCCGCCGGGGTCGTTGGGCACGTTGCCGCTGCCGGCGCGCGCGCCGATCTCGCGCAGCACGTCGTCGCCACCGAAGATGTTCGTGGCGCCGCCCGCCCCGACCTCCGTCGTGCTCAGCGCGATCCGCGGCGCGCGGTCGACGGCGCGGATGAGCGCGTTGTCCGCCGCGTCGTCGCCGCTGCGGGCGGTGAACTCGATGTCGTAGACGATGACCCTGGCGCCGGCGCGGCGCAGGCGATCGATCACGCGCGCATGAAACGTCCGCCGGAACGGGAAGCGCGCGACGACCTGGTTGGTGCGCGCGTCGATCCCCACGACGACGACGTCCGGCGCGGCATGCTCGCCGCGGATCGAGAAGCGCGCGTCGACGGTCCGCAGGTCGCTCGAGCGCAGCACGTCGCCCGACCACAGCGCGAGCACCGCCCCGGTGGTCGCCAGCGCAACCGCCGCGTAGAGCGTGACGACGAGCCTGCGGCGGCGTCTGCGCATCGAGCCGCAGTCTGGCGACTCACGCATCGTCCCGTACGTCCGTTGGCCCTGGGGCGGTCGCCGGCGCCGGCTGGCCAGGACCCAGGCGCCGCCGCGTGCCTCTGGCACGTACGGCGCCGAGGACGCCGCGAGCCGGTGATCAGCGGCCGATCCAAGGTGCAGGGACGTGCGCGACGGTGCATTACAGTGCGCCCATGCGACGCGGCCGCTGCGCGTGGACTTCGGTGGGCATGGCGCTCCTGGCCGGCATCGCGTCAGCCCCGGCGCACGCGATCAGCGGCGTCTACGCCCCGCAGGCAAGCACCGCGGCGACCGGAGGCTCGCTCGTGCAGTACACGGCCGGCCCCGGCGCAACGCTCACGCCCTCGGCTCCCGACACGACGCTGGCGGCCACGCCGCGCGACATCACCGTCACGCCCGACGGTCGCTTCGCCTACGTGCTGACGGTCGCCGCCGACGGCTCGGCGGTCATCGCGCAGTTCGCGCGCGTGGCGGCCAGCGGCCGCTTGGAGCCCAACGCCCCGGCGACCGTCTCGAGCCCGGGCAGCGCCAGCGCGATCATCGTCGACCCGCAGGGCACGCGCGTCCTCTACGGCCAGTCGGGGAACATCGTCGCCCGCCCGATCAACCCCGACGGCACGCTCGGCGCGCCGACCGCGACGCCGATCCCCAGCGGCGCCGGGCCGGCCGACGTGCGGTCGCTCGCGATGACCGCCGACGGGCGCAGCCTCTACGCCGGCGACGCCAGCGTGTCGGCCCGGATCTGGCAGTTCGACGTCGATCCCGCGTCCGGCGCGGTCGCGCCCAAGAGCGCGCCGAACGTGAGCTGGCCCGGCCCCGCCGGCGGGCCGCTCGTGGGCGCCGCGCGCATGGCGCTCACGCCGTCGGGCAGCCACCTCTTCCTGGCCACGGACACGGCGGGAAGCGGGATCGGCCGCTGGGCGATCGACCCGGCGACGGGAGCGCTGACCGCCGGCAGCGTCCAGGCGCCGCCGTCGGACACCTACGCCGAGGCCGCCGTCGCGACCTCGGTGGCCGGCGACGCGCTGTGGGCGCCGAGCGCGGCCGGCGCGCCGCCGGCCCCCGAGCGCATCCGCCAGTTCGCGATCGGCGCGGCCGGCGCGCTCACGCCGCTGACCCCGCCGGCGGTCGGCTACGTCGTCGCCGGCCAGGCGCGCGACCTCGTCCCGGGCCCCGACGGCCTGACGCTCTACCTCGGCCAGCCCGGCTCGGTCGGCGAGTGGATCGTCGGGGCCGGCGGCGCGCTGAGCCATCGCGCCAACGCGCCCGCCGCTCCGCCGGCCGGCGTGCAGAACGCGGGCATCGCGCTGTCGCCGTCGCAGGCGCCGGTGGCCGCGTTCGCCCTCGCGCCGGCGCCGGCCGGCCAGACGACGACGTTCGACGCGAGCGCGTCGAGCGACCCCGACGGCACGGTCGCCCGCTACGACTGGGACTTCGGCGACGGGACGACCGCGCTGAACGGCGGCGTGGCGCCGAGCCACGTCTATGCCGCCCCCGGCCCGCGCACCGTGACGCTGGTCGTGACCGACGCGGACGGGACCTCGACCGCCCGGCTGTGGACCGGCACGCGGACCCTGCGAAACGGCGGCGGCTCGGCGCTGACCTCGCGCAGCCTCACCGTCGCCGCCGCCGCCGCACCGCCGGGCGGGCCGCCCCCGCGCCCGCACAAGGGCCAGTCGGTGACCGTCGCGGCGGAGCGCGGGACGATCCTCGTCCGCGTGCCGACCAGCCGCCGCTACGTGCCGATCGAGAGCCTGACGGAGATCCCGCTGGGCTCGATCGTCGACGCGCGCAAGGGGCGCGCGCGGATCACCGCCGAGGTCGACGCGCGGACCGGCCGCACGCAATCCTCGGTCTTCTACGACTGGTTCTTCCGCGTCCTGCAGACGAAGGGCGCCAAGCCGATCACGGAGGCGCGGCTCGTCAAGGGCTCGTTCGCCGGCTGCGCTCCGACGCGGGCGAGGTCAGCCGCCGCCGACCCCGCCGCCGGGGGGCTGCACGCGCAGTCGGCGGCGACCCGCATGCGCTCCAAGCGCAAGGTGCGCCAGCTCTGGGGCCGCGGCAACGGCAGCTTCCGCACCGGCGGCAAGCGCTCGGCCGCGACCGTCCGCGGGACGTGGTGGCTCGTCCAGGATCGCTGCGACGCGACGATCACGCGCGTCAGGGTCGGCCGCGTCGACGTGCGCGACTTCCGCCTGAAGCAGACGATCCGCCTGCGCGCCCAGACGCGGCGCACGACGTACTTCGCCAAGGCGCCCTGAGCTTCGGACGCAAAACAAGGGCGGTCGCTCGCGCGACCGCCCCGATGGTTCAGAAAGCGCGTCGAGGCTAGATCGCCTGGACGTTGACCGCCTTCGGACCCTTGTCGCCGGCCTCGGCGTCATAGCTCACCTTCGAGCCCTCGGCGAGCGAGCGATAGCCCTCGCCGACGATGCCGGTGTGATGGACGAACAGGCCCTTCTGACCGTCGTCGGGGCTGATGAAGCCAAACCCCTTGTCGTCGCTGAACCACTTCACGGTGCCGGTGGGCATACCGATTCTCCTCGGATGTTGTGCTGCACACCCCGAGGATGCTGTTCAGGCAACGACACCGGGCGCTGGCACTTCTTCGCCGGATCCTTCTGGTTCCGGCCTTTCAAATCGGCAATGTAGCGGGTCACTACCCTGGTGCGCCATGCCCGCGCTCAGAGAAGACCTACGCAACGTCGCGATCGTCGCCCATGTCGACCATGGCAAGACGACCCTCGTCGACGCGATGCTCTGGCAGTCGGGCGCCTTTCGCGTCGGCCAGGACGTCAACGAGCGAGTCATGGACTCGATGGATCTCGAGCGCGAGAAGGGCATCACGATCCTCGCCAAGAACACGTCGGTGCGCCACCTGCCGACCGGCGCCACGACCGACGTGAAGCTCAATATCATCGACACGCCCGGGCACGCGGACTTCGGCGGCGAGGTCGAGCGCGGGCTGTTCATGGTCGACGGGATCCTGCTGCTGGTCGACGCCAGCGAGGGCCCGCTGCCGCAGACGCGCTTCGTCCTGCGCAAGGCGCTCGAGGCCCGCCTGCCGGTCATCCTCGTCGTCAACAAGGTCGATCGCCCCGACGCCCGCATCGGCGAGGTCGTCGACGAGGTCTACGAGCTGTTCCTCGACCTCGACGCCGACGAGGAGCAGATCGAGTTCCCGATCGTCTACTGCAATGCGAAGGCCGGCCACGCCTCGCTCGAGGATCCCGACGACCTCTCCGACAGCCTGCGTCCGCTCATGGACCTGCTCGTCGAGCGCATCCCGGCGCCGACGTTCGAGGCCGGCCATCCGCTGCAGGCACAGGTCACGAACCTCGACGCGTCGCCCTACGTCGGCCGCCTCGCGCTGTGCCGCGTGCGCCAGGGCACGATCAAGCGCGGCCAGCAGGTCGCCTGGTGCCGCGCCGACGGCACGATCGAGGCGGCGAAGATCTCCGAGCTGTACGTCACCGACAACCTCGACCGCGTCGAGACCGACGAGGCCGGCCCGGGCGAGATCATCGCCATCGCCGGCATCCCGCAGATCACGATCGGCGAGACGCTGGCCGATCCCGTCGACCCGCGCCCGCTGCCGGTCATCTGCGTCGACGAGCCCTCGCTGTCGGTCACGATCGGCATCAACACGTCGCCGCTGTCGGGCCAGGACGGCTCGAAGGTCACCGCGCGCCAGCTGCGCAACCGCCTCGACGCCGAGCTCATCGGCAACGTCTCCCTGCGCGTGCTCGACACCCTTCGCCCGGACACCTGGGAGGTGCAGGGCCGCGGCGAGCTCCAGCTCGCGGTGCTGGTCGAGATCATGCGCCGCGAGGGCTACGAGCTGACGGTCGGCAAGCCGCAGGTCATCACCCAGGAGATCGACGGCAAGCTGCACGAGCCGGTCGAGCGCGTGGCGATCGACGTCCCCGAGGAGTACGTCGGCGTCGTCACCCAGCTGCTGGCGCTGCGCAAGGGCCGGATGGAGTCGCTCGTCAACCACGGCACGGGCTGGGTGCGCATGGAGCAGATCGTGCCCGCCCGCGGCCTGATCGGCTTTCGCACCGAGTTCTTGACGGAAACGCGCGGCACGGGTCTGCTGCACCACGTCTTCGAGGGCTGGGAACCGTGGTTCGGCGAGCTGCGCACCCGCCCCACCGGCGCCCTGGTCGCCGACCGCCGCGGCAGGGTCGCCTCGTTTGCGCTGTTCAACCTGCAGGAGCGCGGGACGATGTTCGTCGGTCCCGGCGAGGAGGTCTACGAGGGCATGATCGTCGGGGAGAACGCCCGCGCCGACGACCTCGACGTCAACGCCGTCAAGGAGAAGCACCTCACCAACCACCGCTCGTCGACCGCCGACGAGCTCGTCCGGCTGGTCCCCCCGCGCAAGCTGTCGCTCGACCAGGCGCTCGAGTTCCTGCGCGAGGACGAGTGCATCGAGGTGACGCCGAACGTCGTGCGCCTGCGCAAGGTGGCGCTGGATCAGACGAGCCGCGTGAAGGCCTCGCGCGCCGCCAAGCGGGAGGCCGTGGCCTGAGCGGCTGGGCGCCGCTGCGACGAGCGCTGTCGTGCGCCCGTCGCAGCCGGCCCTGTCGCGTCAGACGTCGCCGCTGACGGCCTCGTTGTCGTCGGGGTCGTCGATCTCCTCGTCGTCGTCGGTGTCGCCGGTCTCCGAACCGGCGACGTCGTCGTCGTCGAGCGACGCGAGCACGAGCGCGGCAGCCGCCTCGTTGGCGTCGTCGTCGACGGCGTCGCCGAGCAGGACGCCCTGCGCCTCGAGGTCGATCGGCTCATAGGGCAGCTCGATCTTCTGCAGCGCGATCGGGTCGTGTCCGAGCACGTCGTCGGACGGGGTCCACAGCTGGGTCATGGTCATGTGCCTTTCAGCCCGGGTAGTTCATGGTCGCGACGCCGAAGATCTCCGCGGCCGTGCGAGTGCGCGCGGCGATGCAACCGCCGTTGGACTGCGAGCCGCCGGGCCCGAAGGAGGTGTTGCCCTCCACCGTCTTCGCCGCGCCGCCGCTGAGCGGCTGGACGAGCATCCCGACATGCGTGCCCGGCCCGCCGATGATGACCAACGCACCCGGCAGAGCCCCGGCGGGGCTCTTCTGGAACTTGCCGTACGGCGAATGGCCAGCCTTGGAGTGGTTCGTGATGGCCTGCACCGAGGCGACGTCGGAGCGCAGGCCCTTCACGCCGCCGAACTTCACCGCGTGGTAGCCGGCCGAGATGCCGCACCACGGCACCCGCCCGAAGCCCCAGAACGTCTCCATCTGGGTGATGATCCCGCCGCCGTTGGAGTTCATCGGCTGCTCGCGCGTGCCGACCTTGGCGAGGAACGCGTTCACCGCGCACTGGCGCGCCGACTTCTTCTGCTTGGCCTGTTCCTTTTGCTGGGCGCGCATGCGAGAGATGCGCGCCTTCCCGCGCGCCTTCTGGGCGTCGGTGCGGCGCCCGGGGTTGCGGATCATGCGCTGGACGCCGATCGGGATGACACGGTCGTCGGTGATCGCCTCGTAGGTCTCCTTGCGGGCGCCGAGCGCCCAGGCGACCTTGCGGGCGGCGGCGAGGGTCTTGACATCGACGACGCCGTTCTCCTCCACCGCGATCGCGCCGAGCCCGCGCGAGCGCAGGCGCCGGTTGCAGGCCCCCTGCAGGGTGCGTGCCGCGTCGCTCTTGGCGCCGTGCTTGAGCGCATGCATCTGCGGCAGTTGCTGAGTAGGCATTGATTCTCCCATCTGGGTATTCGAGGCGACGCGTGCCGTCTGTCGGCGTCGCCTCCGGTCCGAGGTCGCGGCGCCTGCCGCGTGTGTGCCCTTCCTTTCCAAGGAGCCGTCGTGCCAGCATCAGATACAGCGAATTGGCGCGCCGCGCAAGGGCAGCAGCGAGCGCTCTGGCGGTGCTGGCGGGCCGCGAGCTCCCCGCCGACCCGGCGGCCGGCGTGCCAGCCGAGCGCAGCCGCGCTCCGGGCGGGCCCGCTTGCCGGTTGCGCTGGATTGCGCTTGGCTTGCGGGGCGCCGCGTAGAACCCCCTCATCACACGAGCCCGCGCCGCGGGACCACCTGTACTCGAGGGACGTTGAGCGCCACGAGGCGTCTGTGAACCGTGCGGTGATGAAAGGGCACCGCGGTCGGCCTGTCGCAGCGGGCCGGTGCAAGCTGGGGGCAGCCTGAGCGCCGAGATGGCGTGAGGGTGGCAAGCAGCCCCGACAACGACGAGGCGGGCCAGTACTGCCAGATGGTCTGGGCTCGGCAAGCAAGATGGGAAGGTGTACGTGAGAAACCAGCGGTCGAACGCTCCTCAAGAGATGTCCACCAGCTCGAATCTGGCAGATCTGGGCTGGGTAGCGGCGCGCACCCTCGGCCTCGGCCGGTGGGGGAACTCCTGGGCTGGTTGATGTCGCCGGTCCGGAGGCCACGGTGAAGGTCTGCGGCGTAGCCGTGGCGAGGCTGCAGGGGCAAAGTTGGGCACCTCACCCGTCAAGCGGTTCCAGGTGAACGTGGGAACCATCGCGGGGGCCCCCTCCCCGGTGAGCATGATGCTCGTCGGCGGGAAGGCTCATCGTCAGCTGATGCCGCCGCGATGGGGCGGAGGACCCGTAGTAGTCCGAGGCCGGGAAAGCCGGCCACATGGCGAAGGGGTCCAGCAGGTTCGCAGCGATGCTGCTGAGCGGGGAGGTCGCTGGTGAATACCGGCGCTTCGTGGCCCGGCCTTGATGAGGCCGAGCGGCGGGTACTCAGGATGCAGACCAAGCTGCACCGATGGGCGACCAGCGATGCTGGCCGCCGGTTTGATGACCTCTACAACCTCGTCTATGACCCGGCGTTTCTCGTCGTGGCGTGGAACAGGGTCAGGGGCAACAAGGGCGCACGATCTGCCGGTGTCGATGGCATCGCTCCGCGATCGATCACCGACATCGATGGCTTTCTGGATGGGCTGCGAGATGATCTCAAGGCCCGCCGGTTCAGCCCGACTCGCGTGCGGGAGAAGATGATTCCCAAGGCTGGCGGCAAGCTGCGTCGCCTTGGTATCCCGACCGCGGCCGATCGGGTCGCGCAGTCCGTGTTGAAGTTGGTGCTTGAGCCGATCTTCGAGGCGGACTTCAAGCCGTGTAGCTATGGCTTCCGTCCGAAGCGCCGCGCTCAGGACGCGATCACCGAGATCAACTACCTCACCACCCGCTCCTATGAGTGGGTGTGTTCGAGGCAGACATCACGGCGTGCTTTGACGAGATCGACCATGTCGCGCTGCTGGCGCGGATGCGAGATCGCGTCGAAGACAAACGCATTCTGGGCCTGGTCAAGGCGTTCTTGCGGGCCGGGATCCTCTCCGAGGACGGCCTGGACCGCACGACGATCACCGGCACCCCACAAGGCGGGATCCTCTCGCCGCTGCTGGCCAACATCGCCCTGTCGACGCTCGACGAGCACTTCACGCGCAAGTGGGAAGCGCTCGGCTCGCAGTCGACACGCGCCAAGCACCGCCACGAAGGTGTCCCGGCTTACCGCCTCGTCCGTTACGCGGACGATTTCGTGGTTCTTGTCGGCGGCACCCGAGCGGACGCCGAAGCGCTCTGGGACGAGGTCGCCACGGTGCTCGCTCCGATCGGCTTGCGCCTATCGGAAGAGAAGTCGAGGGTGTGCCACATCGACGAGGGGTTCGACTTCCTCGGGTTCCGCGTCCAGCGGCGCTCGTGGCAAGGACGGATCGGCAAACGAGCGGTCTACACCTACCCATCCAAGAAGGCCCTGGCCTCGGTGATCGGGAAGGTCAGATCGATCACGCGCCGCAAGAAGCATCGAACGCTCGCTGACCTGCTGCGCCTACTCAACCGGGTGCTGCGGGGATGGTGCAACTACTTCCGCCACGGCGTGTCCTCGCGGACGTTCAGCTACGTCGACCACTACACATGGTGGCGCGTCGTTGGCTGGGTCCGCAAACGCCACAGCGGAGCCAGTTGGGGGACCATGCGCCGCCGCCACCTCCCCGGATGGGAGATCCGCGACGGCGTCACGGAACTGTTCCGGCCACAAACGATCGCGGTCACCCGCTATCGCTACCGGGGCGCCCGAATCCCCACGCCATGGACCAGCCATGAGGCATGAACCTGTGGAGAGCCGGATGCGTGGAGACGCGCACGTCCGGTTCGGAGGGCGGGCCGAGGAAACAGACCGGCGGAAACGCCGGCACCGCGCCTCGGTCCGACCCCTACTCAGATGATCACCTTTGCCCGCTTCACCGCGAAGGTCACGCTCGCCGGGCTGCTCAGCGCCGGCGTCCTGGCGCTGGCGGCGCCGGGCAGCGCGCTGGCGGCACCCGCCGGAGCCGAGGGTCCGGACCACTGCACGTTCAAGCACGGCGTGACGACCTGCGAGCACACGAAGACGACGACGCAGACCCACACCTCGCAGCCCGACCCCGAGACGGGCTGCACCACGACCATGATCACCTTCACGACGATCGTCGCCTACACCGCGCACCGCGGCACCTGCAACAGCGGCGGACGGACGGTCCAGGGCCCTCCCGGCTACGGGCTGGGCGGGACCGCCTTCAGCGTGGATTGCCCCACCGCCTGACGCGCGACGGCTCGGGGGCTCCCGCGGCCGGGAGCCCTCGCCGGTGCGAGCGGAGGGTCCCGCGCGAGCCGGACCGTCCGGCCGCGCTACTCCTGGTGGCGTAGCGCCTCGCGGGTGCGGTGGCGCGACTCGCCGTAGCTGCGCGTCTCGATCACGATCAGCAGGGCGAGCGCGGCGGCGAGCACGCTGATCGTGATGAGCGCCGCGATCTCGACGGCCGCCGGGATGAAGGCCACGAGCAGGACGGCGAGCGCCAGCCGCCGCGTGTTCAGGGTGTGGATGTGGCGGTAGCGAAATGCGACGTGCGCGAGCAGGTACAGCGCGGCGCCGCCGAGCAGCGCGGCGGCCGGCACGAGCTTCAGCGGGTCGCCGACGTGACCGAGCGTCTTCTTCATGCCGAGCGCGACGAGGATGATGCCGGCGACCATCGGCAGATGCAGGATCGAGTAGGAGTCGCGCGCCATCTCGTTGCGCTCGCGCCCCGGCTCGGCCTGCGCGAGGCGGTTGGCGGCGACGAGCGCGACGACGTCGAAGTACAGCCACCACAGCGCCGCGGCGACCGCGGTCCCGACGACCGCCGCGACGGTGATCGCGGCGTCGACGCCATGCTCGGCGCCGACGCCGACGGCGACGATCGACTCGCCCAGCGCGATGATCACGATCAGCCCGTGGCGCTCGGCGAAATGGTGCGGCACGAGCTTCCAGCCCGCGGATCCGAAGAAGTACGGCCCCGCGATGTCGAGGGCGAGCGCGAGCGCCCACAGCGCGCCCTGCAGCGTGCCGTCGGCGAACGAGGCGGCGACGAGCAGCCCGCTCGCGATGCCCGTCGAGATCGCCAGGCCGATGACCGACTGGCGCAGGTGCGGCTCGTCGCGGCTGGCGAGCATGAACAGCGCGATGTGCGCGACCCGCACGACCGCGTAGGCGCACGCGAGGATCAGCGCCCCGTCGCCGTACGCCTCGGGCACGCACAGGCCCACGATCAGCAGCGCCGCCATCGCCGCGAAGATCACGAGCCGGACGGCGTCCTCCTCGGGATCGATGACGCTCGTCAGCCAGGCGTAGCCGACCCACGACCACCACAGCACGCCGAGCACGAGCAGGCCCTTGGCCAGGCCCGACCACGTCGGGTCGTCCGCCATGAGGGCGGTGCACTGCGTGAACGCGAGCACGAACACGACGTCGAAGAAGAGCTCCAGCGGCGTGACCGTCTCCTCCTCGCGCATCACCGGGTTCAGCCGGCGGGTGCGGGCAGCGGACGCCTCGGTGCTCATCGCGGGGATGGTGGCAGCTGGGACGGCCCACTACATTCGTCCTGTGACACGCCGCAGCCGCTCGCCGGACATGGGCCGCCTGCTCGTGTCGTGCTCAGACCAGCCCGGGATCGTGGCCGCCGTGTCGCGCTTCCTCTTCGATCACGGCGCGAACATCGCCGAGTCCGGCCAGTACTCCACCCACCCGACCGACGGGCGCTTCTTCCTGCGCGTGGTGTTCCACCGCCCCGGCCTGCCGGCGATGCGCGACGAGCTCGCGCAGCGCTTCGCGGCCGAGGTCGGGGAGCCCTTCGGCATGGACTGGAGGTTCACCGATCCGGGCGTGCCCAAGCGCGCCGCGATCATGGTCAGCCGCTACGACCACTGCCTGCTGGACCTGCTGTGGCGCGCGCGGCGCGCCGAGCTCGACCTCGACATCGTCCTGGTGATCTCAAACCACGCCGACCTCGCGGGCGACGTGCGGGCGTTCGGCGTCCCCTACGTCCACATCCCGGTCACCCGCGACACGAAGGCCGAGGCCGAGCGCCGCCAGGTCGAGCTGCTGGCGGGCAACGTCGACCTCATCGTCCTCGCGCGCTACATGCAGATCCTGTCGGCGGGCTTCCTGGCGGCGGTCGCCGTGCCGGTGATCAACATCCACCACTCCTTCCTGCCCTCGTTCGCCGGCGCCGGCCCGCACGCACGCGCCCACCACCGCGGCGTGAAGCTCATCGGCGCCACGGCGCACTACGCCACCGAGGACCTCGACGAGGGCCCGATCATCGAGCAGGACGTCGTGCGGGTGACCCATCGCGACGACGCCGAGGAGCTCGAGCGGCGCGGCGCCGACGTCGAGCGAACGGTCCTTGCGCGCGCCGTGCGGTGGCACTGCGAGGACCGCGTGGTGCGCGACGGCGAGCGCACCGTCGTGTTCTGAGCCACCGCCCTCCGATGCCGAGCACGTGGCCGCAAGCAGCGTCCGCCGCCGCCGCGACCGTCCGGCTTCACCCGATGTCGCGGGTCGAGCGCGCCAGCGCGACGAGCCGGTGGTCGGGGGTGAACAGCCGCCGGACCGAGCCGAGCACGGTGATGACGGTCGCCGTCGCGACGCCGCCGAGCATGAGGTACATGATCGCCAGCTGGACGAGCACGGCGTCCGCGGGATCGACGCCCGCGAGGATCAGGCCGGTCATCGCCCCGGGCAGGAAGACGAGGCCGAGGCCCTTCGTGTTCTCGATCTGCGGTGAGAGCGCGGTGCGCAGGACCGAGCGGACGATCGGCCGCGACGCCTGCTGCGACGTCTGGCCGAGCGCCAGGCGCGCCTCGACCTCCGGGCGCCGCTCGGACAGCGCCTCGACGATGCTCGCGGCACCGACGATCGCGGACTTCATGGCGTTGCCGACGAGCATGCCGGCGATCGGCACCAGCGTGCGGCCCTCGACGGGGAAGATGCCCAGCCCGAACGCGACGGCAAAGCCGACGACCGCGCTCGTGCCGTTGGCGACGAAGGCGATCCAGAACAGGCCGGGCACGGCGGGCGCGCGGCGGCGCACCGTCGCGGCAGCGAAGACGACGATCCCGAACACCCACAGCCACGACCACACGAGCGGCGTGTCGGGATCGATGATGAGCCCCAGCGCCGCGCCGACGATGAGCAGCTGGATGAGGGCGCGGGCGCAGGAGACGATCAGCTCGCGCTCGAGGCGCAGGCGCAGGCGCAGGCTCAACGCGACCGCCACGGCGACGAGGACGAGCGAGATCGCCAGCCCGGCGTAGCCGACGTCACCTTTCATCGAGCACCTCCTGCGCCGAGCCGCTGCGATCGAGGGTGCCGTCTTCGAGCAGCAGGAGGTAGTCGGCCAGGCGGCGCATCTGCTCGACCGAGTGCGTCACCCACACGACCGGCGTGCCGCCGGCCACGAGCTGCTGCGCGAGCCGCTCGAGCACGTCCGCGGCCTTGCCGTCGAGCGCCGAGGTCGGCTCGTCCATGAGCATCACGCGCGGGTTCGTGGCCAGCGCCCGCGCCAGGCAGGCGCGCTGCGCCTCGCCGCCCGACAGCTGCGCCGCGTCGCGGTCCAGAAACGAGGCGGGCAGCCCGACGCGCTCGAGCAGCTCGCCGCCGCGCTCGTCGTCGCAGGCGCGGTCGGCCTCGCGCAGGTTGTCGAGCACGGTGCCGGCGAAGGTCACGGGCCGCTGGAAGACCATCGCGACCGCGCGGCGCAGCGTGAGCGGGTCGCGCTGCGTGACGTCCTCCCCGCGGTGGCGGACGGTTCCCTGCGACGGGACCTCGAGGCGGTTGCACAGCCGCAGCAGCGTCGACTTGCCCGAGCCCGACGGGCCGCCGACCACGGTCAGGCCGCCGTCGGGAAGCTGCGCATCGAGGGCGTGCAGCCGCCGCGCGTCGGGCGGGCCGACGCTGACGGATTCGAACGCGAACAGCGGCTCCCCCGCGGACACGGGGCCAGTATCCCCCGCCCGCGCGTTCTCAGCTCGGCTCGCCGGCCGCTCGCCCGGTTGTAGTTGCACGCGCAACCAACTACACTGGAGGTCCTTGTTCAGTCCGCAGACACGCCGCATCGCCGCCCTGTTTCGCCCGTACAAGGGGCGGCTGGGCGCCGTCCTGCTGCTCATCGCGGTCAGCGCCGGGCTGGGGATGGTCTCCCCGTTTCTGCTGCGCGACGTCCTCGATCACGCGATCCCGGACCGCGACACGACGCTGCTGAGCTGGCTCGTCGGCGGGATGATCTTCATCGCGATCGCCACCGGGGTGCTCGGCGTCGGCCAGACGTGGCTGTCGAACGTCGTCGGTCAGCGTGTGATGCACGATCTGCGCGCGGCGGTCTACCGCCACCTGCAGCGGCTGTCGCTGGCGTTCTTCACGCGCACGCGCACCGGCGAGGTGCAGTCGCGCATCGCCAACGACATCGGCGGCGTGCAGAACGTCGTCACCTCCACCGCGACCTCGATCGTCGCCAACGTCACGACGGTGCTGGCGACGATCGTCGCGATGCTGGTGATGGACTGGCGCCTGGCGCTGTTCAGCCTCGCGCTGCTGCCGTTCTTCGTCTGGCTGACGCGCCGCGTCGGCAACGAGCGCAAGCGCATCACCTCCAAGAAGCAGGGCCGGCTGGCGGACATGAGCGCGCTCGTCGCCGAGTCGCTGTCGGTGTCGGGCATCCTGCTCGGCAAGACGATGGGGCGTTCGGGCGAGCTCGCCCAGCGCTTCGAGACGGAGTCGGCCGAGCTCGCGGAGCTCGAGGTGCAGTCGCGCATGGCCGGCCGCTGGCGCATGTCGACCGTGCAGATGAGCTTCTCGATCATGCCCGCGCTCGTCTACCTCTTCGCCGGCATCTCGATCGCGGGCGGCTCGGGCGCGGTCACGATCGGCACGGTCGTCGCGTTCACCACCCTCCAGACGCGGCTGCTGTTCCCGATCGGCTCGCTGCTGAACGTCGGCATCGAGATCCAGACCTCGCGCGCGCTGTTCGACCGCATCTTCGAGTACCTCGACCTGCCCGTCGAGATCACCGAGCGCGCCGAACCGGTCACGCTCGATCCGCGCGCCACGCGCGGCGCGGTCCGCTTCGACGACGTGTCGTTTCGCTACGAGGACGGCGGCGCGCAGACCCTGAACGGCGTCGACCTCGTCGTCGCGCCCGGGACCACGACGGCGATCGTCGGCGAGACCGGCTCGGGCAAGACGACGCTCGGCTACCTCGTCGCGCGGCTGTACGACGTCACAGGAGGAAGGGTCGCGATCGACGGCGTCGACGTGCGCGACCTCTCGTTCGCCTCGCTCGCCGCCACGGTCGGGCTCGTCTCGCAGGAGACGTACCTCTTCCACGCCACGATCGCCGCGAACCTGCGCTTCGCGCGACCCGGCGCGACCGACGAGGAGCTCGTCGAAGCCGCCCGCGCCGCGCAGATCCACGACCTCGTCGCCTCGCTGCCCGACGGCTACGACACGGTCGTCGGCGAGCGCGGCTACCGCTTCTCGGGCGGCGAGAAGCAGCGCATCGCCATCGCCCGCACGGTGCTGCGCAACCCGCCCGTGCTGGTCCTCGACGAGGCCACCAGCGCGCTGGACTCCGAGACCGAGCGCGCCGTGCAGCAGGCGCTCGACCGGCTGGCCGAGGGCCGCACGACAATCGCCATCGCCCATCGCCTGTCGACGATCCGCGACGCCGACGAGATCGTCGTGCTCGACCGCGGCACGATCGCCGAGCGCGGCACCCACGAGGAGCTGATGGCCGCGGGCGGGCGCTACGCGGCGCTGGTCGCCGGCGCCGACCCGGTGGCGCCGCTCATCGCGGCGAGCTGAGTCGGTCCGCTGGACCGCTGTGCCAAGTTTCGCCCGGGAACCGTGCGTGCCGGCGCTGCCGGGTAATTACCATTTCCTGCCGGCCAGCCGATCAGGGAACGACGCCGCGCACATGACATCCCGATGGACCCACCTTGCCGTGCTCGGCGCAGCGATGCTGGCGCTCGGCAGCTGCGGCGGCGACAGCGGCAGCGACACGGCGTGCACGGCGACGCCCGGCGACGTTCCGGCCAGCATCGACGCCGCCGCCGACTGCCCCGTGAGCTCGGTCATCGCTGTCGATGCGACCGGTGCGCTGCAGGACAAGACGCTCGCGCGCGACGCCGGCTCGGCGGCGGTCCGGGCGGCGGAGCACACGATCACCGCCGGCGGGCACCTGCGGATGGTGGTCTTCGCCGGTGACGCGAACGCCGTCGAGGTCATCTACGACGACGAGGTGCCGACGCTCGGCGAGCTCGACGAGACGCGCCGCGGCCCGATGGAGCACGACCTGCGCCGGGCGCTCGGCGTGACGATCGACAGCGCGCTCGGCGTCATCGACGACGACCCGGCGCTGGCCGGCCGCGTGCGCGACCTCACGCGCGGCGGCACGTCGGACATCGCCCGCGCCGTGCGCAACGCGCTGCGCGAGGCCAAGCAGCGGTCCGGCGCCAGCGCCGTCACGCTCGTGTCCGACGGCGCCCAGGCCAGCGACCAGCTCATGCTCGCCCGCCGCCTCGAGGCGGGCGACGCGAGCAGCGGCCTGGCGACACAGCTCGGCGAGCTGCTGGGCGATGCGGACGGCGTCGACGTGCTGCAGGCGGTCGGCCTCGGGCGGCTGCCCGACCGGGTGAACCAGAGCGCGAAGCGCACCGACGAGCTCGTCGAGATCTGGATGACGGCATGCGAGCGGACCGGCGCCGCGAATTGCGCCACGACGACGGAGCTCTGACGCGAGCGAGGCAACGAGGAGACCGGTGATGAGCCCAGAGGACACGACAAGCGAGCTCGATTCCCAGGATCCGGCGGACGCGCCCGAGGCCGGCGCCCCGGACGCCGCGCAGGAGCACGCGCCCGTCGTGGCGCCGCCGCTGCTGGCGATCCCCGGCTTCGGCGCGCCGGCCGAGGCGCCGGCGCAGGGCGAGCCCCCGATCGCGGGCGGGACGCCGCCGGCCCCCGACCTCGCCGAGGGACGTCGCACGCAGGCCCTCGGCCCGCGCGACGACGCGGACCGCGTCCGCGGCACCATCGTCGCCGAGACGATCGCCCAGCACGCCGACCACCTCATCGGCACGCGGCTGGGCCCGCTGATGGAGCGCGCCGTGCGGGTGCGCACCCTCGACGACGACCTCATCGCCGCCAACGCGGCGGCCGAGCAGATCTCGACGGCGCCCGGCGAGGCGCCGCCCGGTCCGGCGCCGGCGACGCTGCGCGGGAGGATGTCCGCACGGATGGCGGCCGGCGGCGGGCTGCTCGCGCTGTTCTTCGCCGTCGGGATCGCCGAGGCGCTGTTCGCCTACGACGGCTTCCGCGAACTCGCGCGCTTCCGCGAGAGCGACCCGCAGCTGCTGCGCGAGGGGGCGCCCGCACTGTCGGCGGTGGTCATCGCCCTGCTCATCGCGATCGGGCAGAAGGCCGTCGGCAAGAACCTGCGCCTCGCCCACACGAAGGACCCGCAGCCGGCCGCCGAGGGCCGGCGGCCGCTGCTCGACCGCGACCTGTCCAAGGCCGCGCGCTATGCGGTCGCGCTCGCGATCATCGTGACCGGCCTGGCCCTCTGGTACGGCGTGCAGAGCGCGCGGACGACCGCCAACAACGCTGCCGCGGCGCGCCAGCAGGCCAACCAGGCCGCGGGCGCGCGCGGCGCGGCCGCCGCGCGCCTGACGCAGAACACGCAGCCGTCGGCGGCCGACCCGGGCGTCTACTTCCTCGTGTCCGCGGCGGTGTTCCTGCTCGGCATCGGCGTCGCCTACCTGCTCGTCGACCCGGCCCGCGAGGCGCGCGAGCGCCAGCGCCGGCGCGACGCCGACACGCTCGAGCACCGCGACCGCATCCGCGGCGAGCTGGCCTCGGAGGTGGGGGCGCTCGTGGCGCAGCGCGCGGAGATCGCCACGACCGTCGCCAACGCGCGGCGGCAGATGTTCCAGGAGGCAGCGCTGCACCCGGAGGTCGGCCTCCTGCGCCGCGCCGACGAGTTCCCGCACCTCTACGGGACCTGGAGCCCGCGCGGAGACTCGCCGTTTCGCGGCATGCCGGACGTCGGCGAGGCGCACGACGCGCAGGCCGATCTCGTGCGCGGCGGCGGCCTGACCGTGCCCGACAAGCTCGCCGACGTCGACGCGCTCATCGCCGAGCTGCTCGGCCGCAACGTCGCGGCGCCGAAGAGCCTGCCGCCGTGAACGGGCCGCGGCAGGCGTCGCCCCCGCGGTCGGGGTCGGGGCCCCGGCAGCCGGCGCCGGCGCGTCGTAGCGCCGGCCGCACCGTGGGGCCGCGCGCGGCCGCCCCGCCGGCCGCGGCTGGCCGCTCCGCCGGACCGGCCGCGCCGCCGGAGGCCGATGCCGCCGGCGGGCCGGCGCCGCTCGGCCCGCAGCGGCCGCTCTCCGCCTGGCAGCAGCTGCTCGCGGAGATCGACCGCCTGCTGCGCGACCCGAGGCTGACGCGCGCGCTGAAGGCCTCCGTCGCCAAGGTCGTCGCCGTGCTGCGCGGCCTGCCCGCGTTCCTCGGCGAGGTGGCGCGCCGCGTCGCGCGCGCGCTGCGGCGCATCCGGCTGCCGCGCCGCCTGCTGCTCGGGCTGCTGGCCCTGCTCCTGCCGCTCGCGCTGCTGGCCCTGCTCAGCTCGTCCGACGACGAGTCCGCGGGCCGCGGCGCGCCTGACGCGCCGGCGCCCGCGGCCGGCGCCGAGGCCGGAGGCGGGCTCTCGCTGCCCGCCGTCGGGATGCCGGAGCTGCTGGCCCAGCCCGACGACGTGCGCCCGGTGCGCATCGCGCTCGTCCTGGACCGCACCTACGACACGCCGGCGTTGCAACGCGAGCTCCGGGCGCTGGGTGGCTGGCTCGCCGAGAACCACGCGCCGGGCACGCGCGTGTCGGTGATCGACGCCGCCAGCGCCCGCGCGAGCGCGCCGCTGAACGCCGCCCGGCTCGGCGCCGCCGACCTCACCCGCCAGCGCGGGAGCACCGCGGCCGCGGTGCGCTCGGCGCTCGGGCGCGTCGACGCGCGCGACCTCGTCGTCGTGCTCGGGACGTCAGCGACCGCCCCCGGCGCGGCCAAGCGCCTGCAGATCGCCAAGCGCCCCGGCGCGGCGACGGGAACGGCCGCGGCGCTGGAGCGCCGCCGGCGCGCGCGCGTGACGATCGACGACCGGCGGCCGAACGCGCTCGCGGCGAGCGTGGCGCGCGGGGTGATGGCGATCTCCGGCGAGCGCGAGAAGCGCTGACGCCGGGCGGCCGAAGGCCAGGTTCTGCGGGGCCGAGTCGTCGCGGAAGATGCCGAACGCCAGCCGCGCCGCCGCCGCCGCGACGTGCAGCGTCTGCGCCGACACGACCGCGGCGGCGCCGAGCACGACGACCGCGACCAGGACGATCGACAGCTCGTGCCCGATCGCGATCGGCACCAGCGCCCGCAGCGCCGCTCGCCGCTCGCGCTGCTGCATGCCCTGGGAGACGGCGAACAGCCAGCCCATCGCGGGGTTCAGCCCGTGATAGGCGCCGAGCGCCGCCAGCGTCAGCCAGAGCCCGGCGTGGTTCACGCAAAGCAGTACGAGTCCGGCGAGGCGTCGCCGCCCTGCAGGCGCACGTGATGCGGTCGCTCACCGTCATAGGCCACGAAGAAGTCCGGGTCGAGCGCGAAGCCGTCGACCGGGCCGTCGGAGTCGAGCTTGACGAGCCAGCCGTCGATCCCCTCGGGGTAGAACTGCGCGTCCCACGAGGCGTACAGCGAGTTCGTCAGGTAGATGCGCTTGCCGTCACGGCTGACCTCGACCATCTGCGGCCCGCCGTTGACCGCTCCGCTCTCGGGGTGCGGCGTGCGCTGCACGATCCCGCCGAGCCGCACCGAGCCGGTCTCGACCGGGTGGTGCGGGTCGCGCACGTCGAGCGCTTGAGCTCGCCGGTTCCCCAGCAGGAGACGTACAGCGTGCTGTCGTCGACCGACAGCGCCGTTGGGCGTGTTGAGCGTGACGACGTACGCGAGCTCCTCGGCCGGCGCCTGCGCGGCCAGGCGCGGCGACGGATAGAACGTCGGATCGGGCTTCCAGCGGCTCATGCGAGCGCTCCGCTCGGCGCCGCCACGATCCGGATGTCGGGCGCGGCGGTATGGGCGTGGAGGTCGGGGGCGAGGTCGCCGATCGTCACGGCATGTGCGTCGCTCCTGTTCGCTGAGGTGGGGTGCGGCGTGCGCACGCGGGCCGCCGCCGGCGTGCGCCGGTCGGCGTGGCCCGTGCGGCTGTCCGCTGCTAGCGGCCGAAGCCTAGGGCGCTGGCGAACCGTCCGCTCCGCGACGCGGGCTCAGCCTGCGGATCGACCCTCCGCAGGTGGCCGGTGTGCACGTCGTAGACGAAGCCGCGCACGATTGCCCGGTGCGGTCCCGGGCGTTTACCGCGGCCGCAGGATCACCGTGCGCGTCGCCGTGTAGACCTTGCCCTGAATCGGCGAGACCGTCAGGCGCAGCGTGATCAGCAGGCGCCCGTTACGGCGCAGCGCGGCGCGGGCGGCCGCGGTGAGGGGGGCAGCGAACGTCACGCGCCCCTCGCCGACGGACGGGCGAAGCTGGCGGCCGGCCTGGACGGCCAATGAGCTGCGGCTGCCGGCGAACAGCGACCGGCGCCGGGCGAACGCCCGCGCCAGCAGGCGCGAGCCGCTGCGGGCCACGAGCACCGAGCCGCGAACGCTGGTGCCGCGCTGCTGCGTCGCGACCTTCAGCCCACTGGCGGCCGCACCACCGGAGACCGGGTCCAACGGCACCTCGAGCGCCGGCGGCGGCGGCGGCGGCGAGGCGCCGGTCGCGACCACGGTCACCGAGCCGGTCATCGCGCTGTGCAGTCCGCAGACGAACGCGTACGTGCCCGGGGCGTCGAAGTCGCAGCCGCCCTCCCAGCCGCGCGTGCTCGGCTCGGTCGGCAACGCCGCCGCCGTGCCCCCGGGCCCCTCGGAGATGCCGCAGACGGTCGGTCGCGCGCCGGGGAAGACAACGTTGTGGCGGCTGTTGCCCATGAAGTACGCGAAGTTCACGTGACCGCCGGCCGCGATCGTCACGTCGGGCGCCCCGCCGGTGTCGGTGCGGAAGGCGTTGTCGCTGGCGACGATGGACTGCAGCGTCGATGGGGCCTGGCTCTCGGCCGGTGCGGCGAGCAGCAGCGCAGCGAGCGCAGCGGTCGCAAGGCAGACGGGACGGCGAAGGTTGCGCGGGTTCATCCCACGATCATGTGTCCCCAGCGTCGAAAGCGCAAGCACGAGCCGGTGCGCGGCGCGACCGGCCGGGCACTACGGGACCGGCGGCGGGCGCAGCCCCGGCGTCAGTCCGCGGCGTCCGAGGCGGGGGCGGGGGCGGGCGACCTGCGGCTACGGCCGCGGCCGGCGCGGTCCGCCGGCCACGATGTCGCGACCGGTCGGCCGCAGCTGCGCGTCGAGCTCGAGCTGCCAGAAGTAGCGCGTGAAGGTGTGCCCGTGGGCGAAGTCGCCGACATGCGGCTCGACGGTCTCGCCGCGGGCCATCCGCACGATCAGCTCGGGGTAGGTGCGGCCGGGCCGGGCGGCGTACATCGGGGCCGGGAAGGCGCCGCCGAAGCGGGTGTTGACGTCGGTGATGCCGAGCCCGATCTCCGGGTCGCGGAAGGCCTGCACCGTGCAGGGGCCGCGCACGCCGAGCGCCTCGCCGGTGGCCCGGCCGAGCTCGATGAGCTCCTCGTCGAAGATCACGGTGCCCTTGATCGACTCGCCGCCGCGCGACTCGATCATCGTGCGCGGGATCGCGTTCAGGCAGCGCCCGTCGAGGTCGCAGAGCAGGTCGATCGAGAACTCCGGCCCGCCCATGAGCCGCTGGACCATGACCGGCTCCTTGACGTAGCCGATGAAGAACTCCATCTCGGCGCGGTCGGCGGCGGGGTGGATCGAGCGCGCCCCCGAGCCGCGCCGCGGCTTGACCATCACCGGATAGGACGGCGGCGCCTCGCCGGGGAGCACGGTCGGCGGTGACGGCAGGCCGTGGCGGCCGAGGAGGTGGTGGGTCTCGTACTTGTCGAACGTCGCGCGCGCGATCTCGGCGGAGGGGACGAACGCCGGCAGCCGGTCGCCCGCGGCGGCGAGCGCCTCGATGTCGAGGTCGGTCAGCGGCACGACCGCGCGCACGCCGTGCTCGGCGACGAGCTGCTCGAGGAACGGGATGTAGCCGGGGTCGTCGATCCGCGGTGGGGAGACGGCGAGGTCCGCCGCGTGGCGCGCCGGCGCCAGCGGGTTGGGATCGGCGGCGATCGTGAACGCATGCTCGGCGAACGCGCTGACGATGTCGTAGCGCTTTCCGACCCCCGTGAGCAGGACCGCGGCGCGCTCGCCGCGCTCAGCCATCGGCGGCGGCCGGGCCATGGAACTGCGCGAGCGTGTCGGCGCGCAGGCCGAGGCGCAGCGACTCCAGCGACAGGACCTCCGCGGGCGGGATGTTGCCGAGGTTCACGGCGGCCCCGTAGCGCTCGATGAGCCACACCTGCTGGTCCTTGCGCGGCGCCTCGAAGATGAGCTGGCCGTGGTCGACCTCGTGGACGATCTCGTCGATCAGGCCCGCGCGCGCCTCGCCGTCGGGCCGGTACAGGCCGGCCGTGCCGGTCGCGCGGCCCTCGCAGACGACCATCTCGGCGCCGGCGGCCAGCGCGTCGCGGATGAGCTGGACCCAGCGGTAGGGCGCCAGCAGCGCGGCGGGGTCCTTCTCGCCGACCTCGGCGTAGACGGTGTAGCGGGTCGCGAGGCGCTCGATGAGCGCCGTCTTCTCCTCCGGCGGGATCGCCACGACGCCGCTGGACACCTCGATGCGGTCGATCGCGAGCTCGTCGATCCAGGCGCACAGCTCGTCGACGCGGCCGTGCAGCCAGGCGAGCTCGGTCAGCGTCCCGCCGAGCATCACCGGCACGTCGTGGGCGCGGTAGGCGGCGAGCTTGGCCTCGAGGTCGGCGGTGACGTAGGCCGAGCCCCAGCCCAGGCGCACGGTGTCGATGTGCGCGGCCGCCTGGCGCAGCATGCCCTCGACCTCCGGGACCCCCAGGCCGGTGTCGATGACGTGCGTGAGCCCCGCGCTGCGCGGCTTGGGCTGACGATCGGGCAGCGGGAGGAAGTCGGGCATGGCGCGCCGCAGGCTATCGGCCGCGGGGTCGGCAGCCGTGGGTTCGTGAGGCGGCCGAGATACCGGGTAGGCCCTCGGAGATGCGCATCGCGACCGCCACCGACACCGCCGAGCGCGTGGTCGACCTGCCCGCCACGGCGCCGCCGCCGGCATCGCCCGGCGCGAGCTCGCGGCCACGCCCGGCCTCTCCGGCGAGCTCGGCTACAAGGTCCTGCTGCTCGCCAGCGAGCTGATCGCCGTGTTCGTCGCCGGGGTCGAGCCGCGGCCCGACCGGGTGCTGCGCCTGTCGATCGCCCTCTCCCCCGAGCGCGTGCCGATCACGGTCGCCGGCGACGGGCCGCACGACAGCGCCGACGCGCTCGTGCAGTCGCGCGAGACGCCGTCGCTGGGCGGCTACGGGCTGCAGATCGTCGACCGGATGGCCGCGGCCTGGGGCACCGGCGGCGGCCCCGGCAACGAGCAGGTCTGGTTCGAGCTGCCGCGGTAGCACCCCTGCGCCGCCGCGTCGGGGCCGGCGGGTGCGGCGAACGGCACCGGCACCGCGGGTTCGTTCGCTCGGGTGCAAGCAAGTTGCTTGCAGCGGGCTCGCAAGTGCCTGCATTTCGGGAGCCGGCGGACGGGAGCACCGCCCCCTCGAGCCGGAGCGTGGCGGGTTGGTGTTCGCTACGAACATCTACGCGCCACCCTGCCCGACCGCACGCGCGGCCGGGCGCGCCCGCCGCCACCCGCACCCACGCAGACGCCATTCCCCGGCGATCAGATCACCGCCAACGCCGGCACTCGAAGGGCAGCCCCGAGTTCGCGCCCCCGAGATGGATACCGTTTCGCTCGACTGATGGAGCTCGTCCCGACCACCCCGAACGTCGAGCTGCGCGGCAGCGGCGACGAGCAGATCGTCGTGCTCGCGTTCCCCTACGACGCGGCGATCGTCAACCTCGTCCGGGGCATCCCGGGGCGGCGCTTTGACTGGGACGCGCGCGAGTGGTGGGCGCCCGTCGACGACTGGGTCGGCGTGCACGTCGCGGGCGTCATCGAGCGCTTCCCGGACCTGCTGCCCTCCCCCGCGGTCGTCGCCTGGCTGACGGCCATCGACAAGCGCTGGGTCGGCGTGGTCGGCGCGACGTGCTACGACGGGCGGGGCTGGTGGACGCTGGCCACCCGGGCCGGCCACCCGCCCGAGGAGCTGCTCGCAGGATCGCTCACGCGCGCCGCCGACGGCGCACTCCTCGCCCCGCTGTCGCGCGCGGGCGCCGAGGCGCTCGTCGATCAGGAGGCGGTCCGCATCGACGCCGGCGCGCGGCGCTGCGTCGAGGCGCTGCTCAGCGGCGTCGAGCCGCCGCCCGCGCGGCTCACGGCAGCGCGGACGTTCGACGGCGAGCGCATCCGCCTCGACGTGCTGTGGGACTCCGACGCCGGCGCGGCGTTCTGCAAGCTGCCCGGCGCCGACGCGCGCAGCCGCACGCTGCCGATCGATCCCTGGATCGTCGAGCCGCTGGACGCGTTCGTCGCGAGGTTCCGCGTGGAGGTCGACGGGGCGGGGGCGCTCGTGCTCGACGCGCTGCGCGAGGAGCACACCGCGGCGATCGCCGCGATCCGCAGCTCGCGCGCGATCAGCGCCGAGCCGCTGCACGAGGTCGCCGCCGTGCTGGGCGGCGAGCTCGCGCCCTTCCAGTGGGCCGCCGTGCGCTACGCGCTGGAGGCGCGGCGCTGCTTTCTCGCCGACGAGCAGGGGCTCGGCAAGACCGTCGAGGCGCTCGCGACGCTCGAGGCCGACGGCGCCTACCCCGCGATCGTCGTCTGCCCGGCGTCGCTGAAGCTCAACTGGCAGCGCGAGGCGGCGCACTGGGTCCCGCACCGCAGCGTGGTGCTCGTCGAGGGGCGCATGGCGGTCGCGCCGACCGCCGACATCACGATCCTCAACTACGAGATCGTCGCCGCGCACCGCGAGGTGCTGGGGCGGATGGGGCCGCGCGCGCTGGTGGTCGACGAGTCGCACTACGTCAAGAACCCGCAGGCCAAGCGCACCCAGGCCGTCCGGCGCATGGCGTCGTCGATCGTCGACGGCGGGCTGCGACTGGCGCTGAGCGGCACGCCGGTGCTCAACCACGCCGAGGAGCTCGTCTCGCAGCTGCGCGTCATCGGCCGCCTGGAGGACTTCGGCTCGGGCGCGCAGTTCACGCGCAAGTTCCGCGGCGAGCGGTCGGAGGAGCGCCTGCACTGGCATCTGCGCCGGCGCTGCTTCGTGCGCCGCCTGAAATCCGAGGTGCTGCCGCAGCTGCCCGCCAAGCGCCAGGTCGTGGTGGCGGTGGCGCTGTCGAACACCACGGAGTACCGGCTCGCCGAGGAGGACGTCATCGCCTGGCTGCGCTCGCAGCCGCTGGATCTGCGCGAGCTCAACGCGAAGATCGCGGCGACGCTGCGCGCCCAGCGGCTGGCCCAGCTCGGCACCCTGCAGCGGCTGGCGGCGCGCGGCAAGCTCGGCGCGGCACTGTCGTGGATCGCCGACTTCCTGGCCTCGGGCGAGCCGCTCGTCGTGTTCGCCCGCCACGTCGAGGTGCAGGAGGCGCTGCTCGCGCGCTTCCCCGACGCCGCGCACATCATGGGGCGCGACTGCGCCACCGCGCGCGAGGCGGCGGTGCAGGCCTTCCAGGCACCCGACGGCCCGCAGCTGCTGATCGGCGCGACGCGCGTGGCGGGGCAGGGGATCACGCTCACGCGCGCGTCGAACGTCGCCTTCCTCGAGCTCGAGTGGACGCCCGCGCTGCACGACCAGGCCGAGGATCGCTGCCATCGCATCGGCCAGCACGACGCGGTCACCGCCTGGTACCTGCTGGCTGCCGACACGATCGACGAGACGATGGCCGAGCTCATCCAGCACAAGCGCGGCGTGATCGCCGCGGTGACCGACGGGCGCCAGCTCGACGGCGACGGGCTCGTCGAGGCGGTCGTGCGCGAGCTGCGCGAGGGCCGCCCGCTGCGCCACCTGCGCCCGGTCGCGTAGCCCGCTCCCTACACGTCCTCGTGGCGGCCGATCGCTCGCTCGAGATCGCCCGCCGCGCCCTCGTCGGTGCCGCGGTGCATCTCCAGCAGGGCCGCGGCGATCGCGTCGAGCTTGAACTGCACGGCGTGCTCGGCGCGGCGCTCGGCGTTCTTCAGCAGCGCGACGATCGCCAGCGTGACGGCGCCGAGCAGGTCACCGAGGAAGAACTTCACGTCGCTCGACCAGCCCAGCGGATAGGAGAGCGTCCAGGCCACGACGAGCACGACGCAGATCGCGAAGAACGACGGTGAGGAGAACACGTTGGAGGCGCGCTCGGCGACATGCTCGAAGAAGCCGCGCCCTTCGCCGCCGCGATCGACTGGATGTTGAGCGCTCATCGGCCTCCGCCTTGTACCCCGCGGGCGGCGCGCGCACCCGGAGCAGCATTTCGGTGGCATACACCCGTCCCTGCAGGGGAACCACGGCTGCCAAGATTTCCCACTCACCTCATCAGGAGGAGCACTCATGATCGGTTTCATCGTCGCCGGGCTCATCATCGGGCTGCTGGCCCGCCTCATCCTGCCGGGCAAGCAGCACATCGGCCTGCTGTGGACGCTCGTCCTCGGCGTCGTCGGCTCGGTCGTCGGCGGCACGATCGCCAACGCCATCGGCAGCGGCGACATCATGGAGCTGAACGTCATCGGCTTCGTCTGCGCGGTCATCGCCGCGGTCGTGCTGCTGGCGATCGCCGACCGGGCGCAGCTCGGCGGCGGCCCGCGACGCGGGCAGCTCGGGCGCGGGTAGCGCCCCCGCAGGACCAGGGCTACGGGTCTTCTCGGGCCGTTCCGAGAAGGCCCGCCGGCCCGCTCAGACCATCGAGCGGTCGGGCGGGATCACCCAGAGCGCGATCGCGGCCTGCTCGATCGCCCCGGGCTCGAGCTCGGCGACGGTCGTCGCCTTGGCCTTCTGCATCTGCAGGGCGAGGTCGCCCCAGCTGCGGCCGATCGCGCCGATCTTCGCCAGCGGCCCCCAGCCGGCGAGCGCCTTGAGCTCGGCGGAGTGCGCGCGGGCCTCGTCGATCGTGACCTTGCCGAACTCGTGCTCGGTCCCGCAGACGCTGACGAGGCGGGTGAGGACATCGCGGACGTCGGGCACCGGCGCGCCGGTGAACCGCCGCTCGACGACCGCCCAGTCGACGACCTTCAGCCAGGCGTCGACGTACTCCGCGCGGCGGTTCTCGTAGTCGAGGTAGTAGGCGTGCTCCCAGACGTCGATGCCGAGCAGCGGCTCGAGCCCGTCGGTGATCGGGCTGTCCTGGTCGGCGGTCGTGACGATGAGGATCCTGTAGCGGTCGTGGACGAGCCAGGCCCAGCCTGACCCGAACTGGCTCAGCGCGGCCTCCTTGATCGTCTCCCTGAGGATCGGCATGCCGCGGAACGTCTCGCGGATCGCCCCCATCAGCTTGCTGTCGCCCGCCGGGCCCTTGCCGGGGTCCGGCGTCATCGACTCCCAGAACATCGAGTGGTTGAGGTGCCCGCCGACGTTGTTGCGCACCGCGTCGCGCTTGGCGGGCGGAAATTCGGTCAGCCGCGTGAGGATCTCGCGCGGCTCGGCGTCCTCCAGGCCGGTGCCGGCGAGCGCCGCGTTGGCCTTGTCGACGTACGCCTGATGGTGCTTGTCGTGGTGGAAGCGCATCGTCTGCGCGCTGATGTGCGGCTCGAGCGCCTCGTACGGATAGGGCAGGTCAGGAACGGTGTAGGCCATTGCCCACATCATGACGCGCGCTTGGCCGGCGAGCCACCCGGAGCCCGGCCGGCTGTGGCGAACGCGCCTCGCTGGGCGTGCACGATGCGCCACACCTCCGTGAAAACAGGGGTCCAGTCGCGCGCGCGGCCTGCCGATACAGGGGCAGGAACCCGCCATGCTGACGATCTCCATCATCTTCGCGCTGCTCGTGCTGCTCTGGGGGCGCATCGGCGTCGCCCACGTCGATCGGTGACTCGATCAGACGTCGAGAGCGCCGGCGGCCCCGAGTACGGTGCGCTCGTGCCGACCTTCGGTGAGATCGTGGAGCGCTCGCTGGCGCTGCTGGGACGCCGCGGACGCGTCTCGCACACCGCTTTGCGCCTGGAGTTCGGGCTCGACGACGCGACGTTCGCGGCGCTGCGCGAGGAGCTCGTCGCGGTCCTGGCGGCCGCCGACGACGAGGACGGCGTGCTCGTCGCGCGGGAGGACATCGCGCCCGCGGCGCAGCCGCCGGCGACAGCATCATCGGCCGCCGCCGCCGCCGCCCGCGACGACGGCCCGGCCGCGGCCGCGGCGCCGCGCATCAGCGTCCTGCTCTGCGATCTCGCCGAGACCTCCGAGCTCGGGGCGCTCGACGCCGAGGCGCGCGCCGTCGTCGGCGCGCGCTTTCACGCGATCTGCGGCGAGGTCGCGCGGCGGCTGGGCGGGCACGTCCTGCCCTGGGTCTCCGACGGTGTCGCGATCTTCTTCGGCCACCCGCGCGCACACGACGACGACGCGCTGCGCGCCGTGCGCTGCGGCTGGGAGATCCTGCGCACGCTGGCCGCGGCGCGGGACGTCGTCGAGCGCGAGTTCGGCCTGCGCCCCGGCGCGCGCCTGGCGATCGCCAGCGGCCCGGCCGGCGACGGCGATGACGCCGCCGCCGCGTTCGGCGACGTGCCGCGCCTCGCCGCCGCCGTCCAGGCCGCGGGTGCGTCCGACCGCGTGACGGTCGACGCCGCCACCCGCGACCAGGCCGGCGCGGCGTTCGCCTTCGCTGCCGCCGGCGGCGACGTCTTCGCGGTCACGGGCCCGGCGGACGGCGCCGCGCTCGCCCTCCACGCGCCGCCGCCGCTCGTCGGCCGCACCGGCGAGCGCGCGCTCCTGCAGGCGCTCGCCGAGCGGGCCGCGGGCGGCACGCGCGCGGCCGTGCTCATCCGCGGCGAGGCCGGGATCGGCAAGACGCGCCTCGTCGAGGACCTCGCCGCGCACGCCCGCGACCCGCTCGGCATGGTCGTGCTGCGCTGCGCGTGCAGCCCCGCTCACCGCGGCAGCGCGCTGCATCCCTTGCTCGACGGGCTGCACCGCCACTGGCAGCTGGACGGCAGCGACGCCGCGGCCCGTCTGACCGCCCATGCCGCCGACCTGCCCGGCGGCCCGCGCGCCACCGCGCTGCTCGCCGAGCTGCTCGGCGTCGCGCCGGCGGACGGTGCCGGCGAGCTGGCGGGTCTCGGCCCGGCGCGGCGCCGGCGCGAGTCGCTCGCCGCGCTGGTCGACGCGCTCGCGGCCCAGGCCCACGACACACCGCTGCTCGTCGTCGTCGAGGACCTGCAATGGGCCGACCCGTCCACGCTGGAGCTCGTCACGACCCTGCTCGACGGCCCGCGCGAGCTGGCGCTCATGCTCGCGCTGACCGCCCGCAGCGACTTCGCCGGCCCGCCGCAGCGCACGCTGCAGCACATCGAGCTCGGCCGCCTGGACGGTGCGGAGAGCCTGCGCCTCGTCGAGCACGTCGGCGCCGCGGGAGCGCTGCCCGGCGGGATCGCGCGCCGGCTGGCCCAGCAATCCGGCGGCTCGCCCCTGCTCGCCGCCGAGCTCACGCGCACCGCGCTCGCCACCCAGGCCGGCGCGCCGCAGACCGCCACGCTCTACGGCTGCCTCATGACGCGCCTGGACCGCGACAGCACCGCCCGCGAGGTTGCCCGGCTCGCCGCCATCATCGGTCGCGAGTTCGACCGCACGCTGCTGGCGGCGGTCGGCACGATCGAGCCGGCGGCGCTGGACTGGGGCCTGGAACGGCTCGCGCAGGAGGACGTCGTCGTCGCGGCCGGCCCCGGCCGGTACGCGTTCACGCACGCCCTGCTGCAGGACGCCGCGCGCAGTTCCCAGCGAAAGCGCGCGCTGCGCACCCACAATGCGGCGATCGCGCGCGCCCTGCTGGCGGACTTCCCCCACGTCGCCGCTGCCGAGCCGGAGCGGGTCGCGCGCCACCTCGAGTACGCCGGCGAGGTGCGCGAGGCCGTCGGCCACTGGCAGCGGGCCGGCCGCCAGGCGCTCGGCCGCCACGCGCTGCGCGAGGCGACCATGCACTTCGAGCGCGCGCTCGAGCTCAACGCGCGCACGCCCGACGGCCCCGACCGCCGCGCGGCCGAGCTCGAGCTGCGGCTGCTCGCCGGGGACGCGATCGCCGCGCACGCGAGCTGGAGCACCCCCGCCGCCATGGCGCACCATGCCCGCGCCGAGGCGCTGAGCGCCGGCGCCGACCCGTCCGCCGAGCCCTTCGACGGCCTGCTGGCCCTCGCCGGCCACCGCGTTCGCAGCGGGCGCCCGGAGCAGGCGCTGACGCTGGCGCTCGCGTTGCTCGAGGTCGCTGGGAACGACCGGGCGCTCCTCGCCCCGGCGGAGTGCGCCGCCGGCGCCGCGCTCGTCGCGTGCGGCCGCCCGCGCGATGCGCTCGGCCACCTGGCGCGCGCCATCGAGCTCTGCGAGCACGCATCGCCCAGCGAGCCCGTCGCGCGCACCGGCGATCCCGCCGCGGTCGCGCTGGCCGGTCGCGCGCTGGCGCTGGCCTGCCGCGACGACCACGAGGGCGCGCGCTACGCCCTCGACAGCGCGACGGAGCGGCTGCGCGCGCACCCGCAGCCCGCCGGCCTGGCCGCCATCCTCTGTGCCGCGGCCGTCGCGGCCCACATCCGCGGCGACCACGACGACACGCTGCTGCAGTCCGCGGCGGCGATCGCGCTCGCCACCGGCGAGGAGCTGCGCGAACGGCTCGCGGAGGCGCTGGCGTTGCACGGCTGGGCGCACGTGCGGGCGGGCGCGCACGCGGACGGCCTGGCCGAGCTGGGCCGCGGCCTCGCGCTGTGGACCGCCACCGGGATCGCCGCCGGCGGGCCGTTCCTGCACGGATTGCACGCCGACGCGCTCGTCCACGCCGGCGAGCCCGAGCGCGCGCTCCTCGCGCTCGACCAGGCGCTGAGCGCGACCGGCGGCGGCGAGCGCTGGTACGAGCCGGAGCTGCACCGCCTGCGCGCCGAGCTGCTGCTGTCCTGTGGCGACCTGCCGGGCGCACACCGCAGCGCCGGCAGCGCCGTGTCGCTGGCGCGCCGCATGCGCGCCGGCGGCTGGGAGCGCCGCGCCGCCGCGACGCTCGCCCGGCTGGGGAGCGGCGCGCCGGTCGCCTGACGGCGGCCGCGCGCTCGCCCAGTCCGCCGCCGCCGCGCGCACGAGCCCGTGCAGCCCTGGGTGCCCGCGCGAGCGCTGGCTAGGTTGAGCGCAGCCGCCGCATGGACCGCCGCCGTATCCGCCTCCCCCGCTTCCTGCTCGCCGTCGTCGCGATGGCGCTCGTCGCCGTGCCCGCCGGCGGTCAGCAGGGCGAGCGCGGCCTGCGCGACCGGATCGACTCCCAGCGCGACCGCGAGCGCTCGCTGGCCGGCAGCGTCGCGCGGCTGGCGCGGCTGGAGCGCGGGACCGCTCGCGAGGTGGCGATCCTCGAGCGCCGCGTCGGCGCGCTGCGGGCCGAGCTGGCCGCCGCCGAGACGGTGCTCGCCGATACGGTGAAGCGGCGCAACCGCCAGCGCGAGCGGGCGCTGCGCCTGCGCGCGCGGCTGAAGACCTCGCGCGCGCAGCTCGCCGAGCTGCTGCGCGGGCGCTACGCAGGCGGCGAGCCGGACATCGTGACCGTCGTCCTGCAGGCCGACGGCTTCGCGCAGCTGCTGGAGACCGTCGACTTCCTCAAGCGCGTGCAGCGCCAGAACGAGCGGATCCTCGACACCGTCAAGCACGCGCGGCGCGACGCGCTCGCGCAGCGGCGCACGCTGACCCGGCTCTCCGAGGAGCGCCGGATCGCGGCGGACGCCGTGCGCAAGCGCCACGCCGCGCTGGCCACGATCGCGGAGGGGCTGCGCGAGCGCCGCGCCGCGCTGGCCCAGGCGCGCGCGGCCCGGGCGGCGCTGCTGCGCGGCACGCGGACCAGCCGTCGCCGCGCCCAGCGCTCGCTGAACCGCCTGCTGGCCCAGCGCGCGCGGGCGTTGCGCGCCGTCGGCCCGGGCGGGCCGTGGTCGATTCCCTGGCCGATCGTGCAGTGCGAGTCCGGCGGGCAGAACCTGCCGCCGAACTTCGCGGGAGCATCGGGCTTCTATCAGTTCATGCCGGCCACCTGGCGCGGGCTGGGCGGGTCCACGCCGCACGCCTACCTCGCGCCGAAGGCCGAGCAGGACCGCCTCGCCACGCGCCTGTGGGCCGGCGGCGACGGCGCGCACAACTGGGTCTGTGCGGCGCTCGTCGGCGTCCTGTGAGACGGCGGCGCGCCGGGCGGTGGCGCCCGCCATACTCGCTCGGGTGAACCGGACCGTTCGGCTGCTCGCCGCCGTCCTCGCCGTCGCCGTGACGCTGCTCGCCCCGGCTGCCGCGCAGGCCGCCGACGCCGGCCCCTACGTCGCGCTCGGCGACTCCTACACGGCGGGGCCGCTCGTCCTGATGCAGTACGGCACGCCGATCGGCTGCGCGCGCTCGGACCACAACTACCCGTCGCTCGTCCGCGCGGCGATCGGGGCGAGCGTGTTCCGCGACGAGAGCTGCTCGGCGGCCACGACGAAGCACCTGACCGAGCCGCAGAGCGTGCTCGGCGGCAACCACGCGCCGCAGTTCGACGCGCTGTCGGCCGATGCGGCGCTCGTGACCGTCGGGATCGGCGGCAACGACGTCGGCCTCGTCGGAGCGGCCACCGACTGCCTCGGGCTCGGCCTGCTCGCGCCGACCGGCACCGCCTGCCGCTCGAGCTTCGCCACGCCCGGCGGCGGCGACCGGCTCGTCGACAAGATCGCCGCCGCCGCGCCGAAGATCGCCGCGACCCTGCAGGGCATCCACCAGCGCTCACCCCAGGCGCGCGTGCTGATCGTCGGCTATCCGGACGTCGCGCCGACGAACGGCAAGGGCTGCTACCCGCTCGTCCCGCTGTCCGACGACGACATCACCTACCTCGACGAGATGCTGCGCCGCACGAACACGATGATCGCCGAGCAGGCCGCCGCCAACGACGCGGAGTTCGTCGACACCTACGCCGAGAGCGCCGGCCACGACGTCTGCACGCTGCCGCCGACGCGCTGGTTCGAGGGTGTCGTGCCGACGATGCCGGCGTTCCCGGTCCATCCCAACGCCCTCGGCATGGCGAGCATGGCGCGCTCGGTCCTGCGCGTGCTCGGCCAGCCGCGGCCCGCGCCGGCGCTCGGGTCGCTCGCCCGCCTGCAGCGATCGGTCCTCGTCGGCCGCGCCGCGCGCTTCGCCTACGCCGTGACCCGCGCCGCGAGCGTGACCTTCGCACTGCGGCGCGCGCTCGGCCGCGGGCGCTACTCCGCCCCGCGCCGCGTCGTCACGGTGGACGCCGGCGCCGGCGAGAACGCGCTCAAGCTCACCGCGCAGCAGCTCGGCCGCCGGGCCGGCCTGTACCGCCTGACGGGCACGCTCGCCGGCGGCGTGCAGGCCGTGCAGTTTCGCCTCAAGCGTCGCTAGCGCGCCCGCGCTCCTCGAGCCCCTGCCCGGCCGGGCGCGCTCAGCGCGTGGCGCGCAGCACGACGCGCGAGCGGTCGCCGGTGCTCACCGTGACCTGCGCGCGGCGCCGGGCGGCGGCGGCCAGCGCGCGGCGGCCGCCCTTGCTCGAACGCAGCGAGCTCCAGACCCGCGCGGCGTTGACCTCGCCGCGTAGCGTCACGCTCGTGCGCCGCCAGCTGCGCGAGGCGGCGCGCTTGGCGGCGCCATCCCTGCTCGCCAGGCAGCGCAGCGAGGCGCGCAGGCCGCTCAGGCCGACCTCGGCGAGCGAGCGTCCGACGCCGGAGCAGCCGGTGCGCGCGCCGATGCGCTCGGCGGCGTGTGCGGCGACGGCGCGGTCGGCGAAGGCGCCGATCGCCGATGCGTACTGCCCGCGGCCGGCCTCGGAGGCCGTGCCGTGGACGAAGGTCGTGGCCGGATCGTCGCGGTTGCCGGCCTCGAGGCTGAGGGTCTGGGTGGTCGGCCGGGCGGCGCGGAAGCGCGCGTCGTGCTCGGCGGAGACGATGTCGTCGTCGCCCTCGCGCACGAGCAGCACGTCGGAGTGGATCCGGGGCGCGAGCGACACGAGGTTCCACGGCGCCAGCGCGTCGAGCGTCGCCCCGAACAGGCGCGTGATCTGGCTGGCGACGAGCTTCAGGCGGGCATCGAGGCTCGTGGCGGCCTCGGTGGTGTAGAGCGGCAGGTCGGTGGGCGTGCCGAGGCCGACGACGCAGTCGATCGCGCGCAGCCGCTCGGCCGCGACGAGCGCGAGGTGCGCGCCGGCCGACTCGCCGTAGATGCAGACCGGTCCGTTGTCGCCGATCCGCGCGATCTCGCTGCCGGCGGCGTCGAGGACGTCCTGCAGGCCGGCCTGTCCTTCCCCGTAGTCCAGCGAGACGACGCGCCATCCGCGGGCGCGCAGCAGCTCGCCGGGACGGTCCATGAGCAGCCGCTGGGCGTTGGCGTCGTGCCCCGCCCAGCCGCCGGCGTGGACCAGGATCATCGTCCCGCGCGGGGCGACGCCGACGGGGTCGGCGGTGATCGACGGGGCGACCGGCGCCACGACCGGGGCCGGCCTGGGCTTGAGCAGCGGCAGGTTCAGCGGCGCGGCGGCGGCCTGCGCGGCGTGGCCGCCGAACAGCCCCGCCAGCGCGAGCAGCGCGAGGAAGGCGAGACGGACGATGCGTGCCAGGGGCCGGGCCATGGCCGTCCAGTCGGTGGCGCGGGGCGACGGCTTGAGCGTGGTGCGGCCTGACCCGCCATTTCGTCCAGGCGGTCTTCAGAGATTTGCTACAGCGGTCGAAGGATCATCTCCGCGCGCGCGGAGATGATGACGGCATGGTCGAACGCCCGCCGTACCGGCTCGAGCTCGGAAGCCGCGCCCTGGAAGACCCGCGCCGTCCTCGCAGGCGCGCGGCCGTGCCGCCGGGGCGCGGCTTCGAGTGCGCTCGGGTCCGCCGGCTGATGCGCACGGCGCGCCGGTGAAGCGCATGCGCCCACAGCCACGGACGCGGATGAGCGCACCGCGCGGCCGGCTTCGCCCGCCCCCTCGGCCCGTTCGCGAGCTGACCCGCCCGACCCGCGTCGATCCCCCCGTAACGAGTCGGAAGGCCAGCTCAGGATGACCGGGTGATCACGCGCCGCCCGGACGCGGCGTGAGGATCGCAGCAGCAGCAGCAGCCCCGATGCAACGCACGTCGGGCCATCGCGGCCGGCGTGCGTTCGTCGTGGCGCCGGCTGGCGATGACGGATGACGCGTCGTGCCGTCAGCCGCCGACCGCGCTGAGCGGCGAGCACGCCCCGCAGGCCGCGCAGCCGGCGGTCTGATCGGCGCCGCGCATGCCGGCGTTGCGCAGCGCGCGCCCGACGCGGTCGGTGACGTCGGCCACGATCTCGTGGCTCGGTGCCGGCACCCCCTCGGCGTGGGCGAGCCCGCCCGCGAGCGGGCGGTAGGGCACGACGAAGGGATAGACGCCCATGGCGATCAGCCGCCGCGCCCCCGCGACGAGCTCGTCGGGGTCCTCGCCGAGGCCGACGAGCAGATACGTCGAGACGCGATTGCGGCCGAAGACGAGCACGGCCTCCGCCCAGGCCTCCTCGTAGCGCGCCAGCGGCACGGTCGCCTTGCCGGGCGTCCAGCGGCGGCGCACGTTCTCGTCGAGCGACTCGACGTGGATGCCGATCGCCCGCGCGCCGGCGGCGTACAGGCGGCGGATCCAGGCGAGGTCGACGGGCGGCTCGATCTGCACCTGGATCGGGAGGCCGGGCAGCACCGCGTGGACGGCGGCCGCGCAGCGCGCGAGGTGGCGCGCCCCGCGGTCGCGGCCGTAGGAGGTGCCGGTGGTCATGACGAGCTGGCGCACGCCGTCGAGGCGGACCGCCGCCAGCGCAACCTCGGCGAGCTGCTCGGGGCGCTTGACGTGGGTCGTCGCGCCGGCGTTCAGCGACTCCTCGATCGTGCAGAAGCGGCAGCGCTCGTTCTCGGCGTAGCGCACGCACGTCTGCACGACGGTGGTGGCCAGCACGTCGGTGCCGTGCAGCCGGGCGATCTGCTCGTAGGGCGTCCCGTCGGCGGTCGCCAGGTCGTAGAAGCGCGGGCGCCCGATGGCGGCGAGGTCCGCGTTGACGGCGACGCCGGCGCGCGTGAGCCGCCCGTCGGGCGCGCGGGCCCACGGCGAGTCGGGGGCCACCGGCAGCGTGAGCGGCGTTCCGTCGAGCGTCCAGTGCCCGTCGTCGCTCGGGCCCGCGCCCGCGCGGCGACGCAGCGGGGGCGTGGCGCGCAGGCCGAGGACGGAGAGCTCCGCGCGCAGCCCGAGGTCGAGGTTCACCATACGCGGGGCTCCTTCCGTGGGGGCAGGGACGTGGCGCAGCGCGCGCCGGACGACTGCCCGACATGCTGCGTTGCGGCGCCGCCGCGCGGTATGGACCGCGTGCGCAAGATGCGCCCCGCGCGCTTGACGCGGTGTCGGCGGTGGCGCGGCGTCAGTCGCCGCCGCCGCGGCCGCGGCCGGAGCTGTCGCCGCGGCCGCGTCCCTGGCCGGAGCTGTCGCCCTCGTCGCCCTCCTCGGCTTCGTCGCCCTCGCCGCCCGCGGCGGCCGTGACGAACGCCGCCAGATCGGCGACCTGCCGGTCTTGGAGGCGATCGCCGTAGTCGGCGGGCATGAGCTTCTCCGGGAACCCGTCGACGATGTCCTCGCGCGGCTCCACGATCGCCTCGGCGATGTCGTCGGCGTCGTCGTCGATCGCGTCCAGCCGCGGCCCGAGCTTGCCCTCGGCGCCAGTCGCGGCGATCGAGTGGCAGCGGTCGCAGCCCGCGTCCTCGAAGCGCGCGCGGCCGCGCGCCACCGCGGCGCCGCCGGCGGCGATCCGCTGCTTCGACGCGGCGACGGCCGCTGGGGACGGCGCGGCGCGGCGCTCGGCCGGCGCCTCGCCCATGCCGAGGCCGGCGATCGCGGCGCCCATGACGAGAACGGTGAGGGCGGCGAGGGCGAGCCTCACGTCGCGGCTCGCAGCGTCGGCGCCGCCTTCGCCGCGCCGGCCAGGGCGAGCAGGACCGCAGCCACCTCCGCGACGACGATGAACAGCGCGTCGCCGTCGTAGCCGCCCTCGCGGAAGCCGAGGAAGCCCGACGAGTGCGAGATCGCGATCGAGACGAGCGACGGCACGCAGATCGACAGCGCCCCGAGGACGAACATCCAGACGCGCTCGAAGATCAGCGTGAGCACGACCACCGTCGAGCCGATCGCGTTCATGAAGAACAGCAGGCCGATGATCTCGACCTCCGCGTAGCCGCGGTGAAAGAGGCGTGCGTGCTGAAGACCGGCCACGAGCACGCACAGCGCCGCCAGCGCGAGCAGCGCCAGCGCGAGCGGATCGGGGCGGGAGGGGGCGAGCAGCCGGCGCATCTGCCGCAGCATGCTCCACGGGGGCGCCCCGTTCAAACGCGACATATGTCGCAGCCGGCGTGCGCCCATCAGGCCGGGTGCGGCGCTACAACCCGGTCGGGTGGCGGACCGCGAAGCCCTTCCCCGAGCGTCCGGCGGCGAGCCAGCGCGGCCCCGTGCCACCGGTGCCCGACGTGTCCAGGCGCAGCCCGGCGATGACGGCGTACGTGTGATCGGCGTTGGCGTAGACCGTGATCCACCTGCCCGGTCCGGCCTCGCCGAGGCGCGTCAGGCCGGTCGAGTCCAGCGGCCCGCCCAGCAGGCCGCCGCCCATGAGCGCGTAGGAGACGGCGCCCGAGCAGTCGTACGCGTCGTCCTCGATCCGCGCGTGCCCGCCGCCCCAGCGATAGGGCCGGCCGACGATCCGGTTGGCGGCCGCGATCGCGCCGCGCACCTGCGGCGGCGCGGCGGCCGGCACCATCGCCGTCAGGCCGTCGGGGGCGATCGCGGCGGTCGGCGCCGGCGTGATCAGCGGCTCGGGCGGCGGCAGCGCGGCCGCCGCGGCGGGAGCGATCGCCTTCGCCGCACGGGCCGCGTAGGCGCGGACGCGCAGCCCGCGCGCCTGCTCACGGGAGACCCAGCCGTCGACGCGCTGGCCGTTGGCGCGCTCGTAGCGGCGCACGACCTGGCGCGTGGCGCGACCGAAGTGACCGTCGACGCGCGTCGGAAAGCCGGTCAGCGTCAGCCAGCGCTGCAGGACGCGGACCTCGCGGCCGCGGTCGCCGGTGCGCAGGATGTGGTCGCCGAACGCGGCGCCGGCCGGCGCCGGGCTCGTCGCCGTGGCCGCGACCACGGCAATGCTCACTGCGCACACGCGCAGCTGGACTCGGTATCCCACCGCCGTTCCTCCGTTGTTCCACAGGCTTCCGGGGTGAGCTGGCGGGCTCGCGCTGGACATGCGCTACGCCGGATGGACCGGCGATTCGCCCTGGGCGCCACAGCGGCGCCGGTGGTTCCCCCCGCCGCCGCACTGGCGCGGAAGCAGTTCAGCCTTGATGTCGGATACCGGGACACGGACTCTGGCCGGAAGTTTCGGCGCCGGCGACCGTGCCCCTCCGTGTGGGTGATCCGTTGCTGCGGTGGGTACCCCGGCGAACTTGACCGGTCGTTCCACCCATCGCACGCGCTTGGCCGTTGACCTCCTCCTCGGGTTCGCCTTCCTCGGGCTCGTGGCGTGCCTGGTCGCGCAGGGGACGCTGCTGGCACCACCGCCGCGCGCGAGCGCGGCGTCGGGCGCGTACGTCGCGCTGGGCGACTCGTACTCGTCGGGCGTGGGCGCCGGCGGCGCGTCCGGCGCTTGCCTGCGCAGTCGCGGCGCGTACGCCTACCGGCTCGGGCGCACGGTCACGTCCATGCGGGCCTGCGGCGGCGCCACGACCGCCGACGTCCTCGACCGCCAGCTCGCAAGCTTCCCCGCCGACACGCGTCTGGTGACGATCACCATCGGCGGCAACGACGCGGGCTTCATCGACGTCATCGGAAGCTGCCTGCTCGGCTCACCGAGCTCCTGCAGCACGCGCGTCGGCCGCGCCGAGCGGTTCGTCCGGACCAGGCTGACCGCCCGCCTGCGCCGCGTCTACGACGCGATCGGCGACCGCGCCCCGGACGCCACCGTCGTCGTAGCCGGCTACCCGCGGCTGTTCGCCCGCCGGCCGTGGTGCGGCCCCGTCGGGCGGATCGACGACCGCGAGCAGCGCCGCCTCAACGAGGCCGCCAACCTGCTGGCGCGGACCATCGCGGCCGAGGTCAAGCGCCACCGCGGCTTTCGCTTCGCCGACGTGCGGGAGGCGTTCAACGGCGGCGGCGTCTGCGCGCGCTCACCGCGCATCCACGGCGTCACGAGCCCGCAGGTCAGCTCGTTTCACCCCAATGCGCGGGGCTACGAGACGTACGCGCGGGTGATCCGCCGCCGGCTGTGAGCGGGCGCCCGCGGCCGGCGCCTCAGGTTGCCTTCGCCCACTCCTTCTTGTGGATGCGCTTGGCCGCCTGGTAGTCGGCGAGCGCCTGCGGGGAGTCGACGTCGCCGAGCGTCGGATGCCAGGGCACGAGCTCCTCGGCGGCCTGCACGCCGAAGCGCTTGGCGAGCACACCGCCGAGCGCCTTGACCTTCATCTGGCCGAAGCCGGGCAGCGCCTGGAGGTTGGCGCGCAGCTCGCCGGCGCTCGCCGCGTCGGTCCACACGCGGGCCGCGTCGCCGTCGTAGGTGTCGCGGACGTGGACGGCGAGGTCGTGCACGCGCTGGGCCATGGCGCCGGGGAAGCGGTGGATCGCGGGGCGCTCGCGAAAGACCGTTTCGAGGTCGGCGTCGGCGAGCGTGGCGGCGTCGAGCGAGCCGACGCGCTCCTTCAGCGCGAGCGGCCCGGAGAACGCCTTCTGGACGGTCACCTGCTGGTCGAGCACGAAGCCGACGAGCAGCGCCATCGGGTCCGTCGCGATGAGCGCGTTGGCCGCCTCGGAGGGCGTGAAGTGCAGCTGATCGGGCATGTGGCGATCGTACCTGGCGAGACCGCGACGGTCCGCGGCCCGGCGCAGGACGACCGGCCACAGATCGACGCCACGGGACGCGCGGACGGGCGTAGCATGCGATCGTGCGGGGTCCGCGCAGCGTCACGAGTGCCGCTCAGGGCCGGTTCTCAGGCCCCGGACTGCCCCGCGTGACAACTCCGCCTGCGCGCCGCGCGACTGGAGCGCATCGCCCGTCGCGTGCTGCCGGGGCTGCTGCTCACCGCCGCTGTCGCGATCGCAGCGAACTTCACGCGACGCCCTCGCGGGGTCAGCCGCAGCCGAGCAGCTTCTTCAGGCCCCGGCAGGGGGCCGGCGGAGGCGGCGCGGCGGGCGGCGCTTCGGTCGTCGTCGTGGGCGTCGTCGTCGTGGTCGAGGGCGGGGCGGCGGGAGTCGTCTCGGTCGGTGCGGCCGGCTGCGGGCGGGTCTCCTCGTCGGCGGACGAGCTCGACGGCTCGCGCTCGTGCTGGGCCTGCTCGTCGCCGGCGTCCCTGTCCGCCCTCTTCTTGCGCTTCTTGGCCTTCTTCTTCTTCTTCTTGCTGCGTTCGTCGGCCAGCAGCTGCCGGCGCGCGTCCACCCCGTAGGCGTCGTCCAGTGCGGCGACGAGCGTGCCGTCCACGGGGCAGTTCAGGCAGAAGCCGTAGATCTCCCAGCCCTGCGCCCGCGCGACGACCTCGCTGGCGTAGTCGACGCCGTAGTCGTCGTGGCCGTAGTACGCGTACGCCGCCGTCCACGCCCCGCCGTCGAGCAGATCGGTGGCGCCCGAGTCGCGCAGCAGCGCGCCCGCCGCCATGATCGCGTCGAAGTCGTCGTAGATCGACGGGTGGTGGCGCGTCGGGTGCGGGTAGCGGCGCGGCCGATCGCCCTGCCGGAAGGACTGGCGGTAGAGCGCCCACGTGCTCGGCGGGCCGTTGGTGACGTTGAACTGCATCGGCCCGGCGCAGCAGCCGAACGCGTTGAGGCCGTGGTAGGTGGTCGGCGCGGTGGAGAACGCGGTCTCCTGGCGATGGATCGAGGCGATCAGCCGCCAGGACACGCCGAAGCTGCGCGCGGCCTCCCGGTACAGCGCCAGGAAGCCCGATCCGATGGACGCCGGCACGCGGCGCGCTGCGGTCTTGCGGTAGTAGGACCGCCCGGCCCGGCGGGGCTTTTCGGTCTCCGCGACGAGCAGCCCGTCCGCGAAGCGGCTGGGCGCCGGCCCGTCGGGGGCGCCGTCGGCGGCGACGCCGGGCAGGCCTGACGGGAGCACCGCGAGCGCGGCCGCCGTGCCGCCGCCCATGAGCAGGACGACCAGGAGGACCAGGACGCGCGCCACGCGATCGGCGCCGTGCTTGACCACGGCGCGGTCGAGGCGCTCCTGGCCGTACCCGACCAGCGCGCGGCCGAGGCGCCCCCGGCTGAGCCGTGCGCGGACCCCTCCGACGCGCACGCGGCTGAGCCGGGCTGCGGCCCGCCCGGGGCGCACTCGGCGCAGCTTGGGCTCCGCCGGCCCGGGGCGCGTCCGGCGCAGCTTGGGCTCCGCCCGCCCGGAGCGCGTCCGGCGCAGCTTGGGCTCCGCCCGCCCGGGGCGCGCTCGGCGCAGCTTGGGCTCCGCCCGCCCGGAGCGCGTCCGGCGCAGCTTGGACAGGCGACGCCCGAGGCGCTCTGTGCTGTGCTTGACGAGTCCGTTCGGCAATCGCATTGTGCGCAAGGGTTGCAAACACGGCGACGGCGGCGCGCCACGGGCCGCTGTCCGAAAGCACGAAAGCCCCCTGGCGAGAGGGGGCTTCCGTAGTAGCGGGGGCAGGATTCGAACCTGCGACCTTCGGGTTATGAGACGGCCCGAGGGGGTCCGGTGGGGCCGATTTGGCGATTTGGCCGCTATTTGCGAGAGATTGCTTTGGTTCGGTCGGGTCGATCCGGTCAAATTGGAACCACATTGGAACCACGGGGCCGTCGACTCCGCGCGCCTCCTCGCGTGGCGGTACAGTCGCAAGATACCTGTCTCATGTCTCGGAACATGAGACACCTGCTATCTTGACGTCATGCTCAACGGCCAAGACGTCGTCGTCCTACTCAAGCTCGCCGGTCACGGCGAGAACTGGACGGTGCGCTCCCTCGAGGCAGACCTCGGCATGTCGCGCGCCGGAATCCACCGTTCCCTGCAGCGCCTGAGCGCGGCGAGCCTCTACGACCTCGAGCGCCGGCGCGCGAACATCAGCCAGGCCGAGGAGTTCCTCGTCCACGCCGTCAAGTACCTCTTCCCGCCCGAGCTCAACGGCGAGACGCGCGGCATCCGGACGGCGTGGGCCGCCCCGCCACTGAGCGGCGAGCTCGCACCGCAAAGCGACCTGCCGCCCGTCTGGCCAGACCCCCTCGGACACCAGCGCGGCATCGCCGTCACGCCCCTCCATCCAGCTGTGCCCGGCCTCGCGCAACGCGACCCCGACCTCGGCGAGCGCCTCGCTTTGATCGACGCGCTCCGCATGGGCGACGCGCGTATCCGCAACCTCGCCGCCGAGCTTCTCAGCCAGCGCCTCGCCCGACCCGCGCCGGCCGCATGAGCATCGAGCTCCTCGAGCTCGCCACCGACACGCTCGGCGATCTCCTCGACGAGGTCGTGTTCGTCGGCGGCGCAACCGTGGTGCTCTGGATCACCGATCCGGGCGCGCCTCCAGTCCGCCCCACCAAAGACGTGGACGTCGTCGTCGAGGTCGCCACGCGCAGCGCCTTTTACGACTTCGAGGCTCGACTACGGGAACGCTTCGCCCAAGACCAACAGGACGGCGTGATCTGCCGCTGGCGTCATCCCAGCGGCCTGATCCTCGATGCCATGCCGTCCCAGCCCGGCATCCTCGGCTTCGAGAACCGCTGGCAAGGCGCCGCGATCCCACATGCGATCGAACGCGAGCTTCCGTCCCAAGCGCGGATCCGTGCCGTCTCTCCGCCGTACCTCCTCGCCACCAAGCTCGAGGCATTCAAGGGCCGCGGCAAGGGCGACTTCCTCGCCAGCCGCGACTTCGGCGACATCATCTCGCTCGTCGATGGCCGAGAAGAGCTGGTCGGCGAGGTCGCACAAGCGCCCGACGACGTCCGCACGTACATCGCCGCCGAGCTCGCCGACCTGCTCGAAGACCCACGCATCGCCGACGGCCTGTTCGGCGCGATGCAATCCGACGCAGCCAGCCAGGCACGGATCGACGCCGTCGTCACGCCACGACTCCGAGCACTCTTGACCTGAGTACGCCCCCGAGCGTCGCAGGCGCCTGACCAACGAGGAGGTCCACGTCCTACACGGCGCGGGCCGCCTCGAAGCGGACCGCGAGCCGGTCGCGGTCGGGACAGTCGACCGCTCGTACCGGCTGCAGGATCCGTGCGCCGTGGAATGCTGAATCCCGTTCTTGAGCATCGGTCCGTCGATCTCATGTAGCAGCCGATCGTGAATATGCACCACGCCATCGGGGTCGATGCCGAGAAGGTTGCGGTCGTACCCGAGGTGGTGGATGGCGCAGAGCGATGCCGTTGACGACGGTGGCACCGCCAAGCGGATCGCGGTCTTCGACGATGTGCGCGGCCTGCAGCAGCGATGCTTCCTTGAGTGAACAGATCGTGCAGCGTGTCCGGTACGCCTGCAGAACGGCTCTGCGAAACAGGTGCTGGCGGAGCGCGCCGCTCACGCGTGAATGCGGTCTAGATGAAGCACCTACTGTCACCCAACGCTCGGCGATGACCCCTCAGGCGGCGTCTGCTTGAGCCGTTTGACGATTGCTGCAGGATCCAGATCTGGAGTACCGATCCGGCCGAAATACCGGTTGAAGCGGTTGACTGCGGCTTCGGCGAAGGGGCTATCCAAGGACGCCACGCGATCCATCGCGGCGGCATCCTGCGGCGAGACCGCGCGCAGCTGCTGCAGGTCGATGAGGAGATCCAGTACTGAGACGGCGGCAGGGAGGTAGAGCCAGCGGTCCAGCTGGCCGCCGGTTGCCTGGCGAAGCAGCTCGTTGAGGTCATCACTAGCCTTCTTCTTTTGCTTTGCGCTGCCCACGCCGCTGCGCCAGGCAACGACTCGGGGATGTGTCTCAATCGATCCGCCGGAGGCGAGGAGTACCAGCTCTGCCTTGCCCCACTCAAGGTCGCAGGATGGGGTCAGAACCATGGCCCAGCGGTCCCCGTCCTTGTGCGGTTCGCGGAGCAGGTCGCCAGCTTGGAGCTTGCCGGCGGTGCAGGAAGTTCAGCTGGTTGCAGACGGTGTTCGACGACAACCCCGAGCCACGCTTCGCACGCAGGAACGCCTCGATCCGCGCCGCGTCGATCCGATCCAGCGGCCGGTCGCCGAAGAACGGCGACAGATGGCGGCGCAGGTAGCCGCGGTAGTCGGTGAGCGTCGTGCGCTTGCGCTCCATGACGAACTCGAGATGCTCGATGTACGCCTCGCCCGCCTCTCCGACCGTCCGTCGCTGCGCGCCCGCGATCACGACGTCGATCTCGATCCGTCGGCGCAGCTCGCGCTCGGCCTGCACGCGCGTCAGCCCATCCGCGGTTCCGGGCGAGCGCTTCGGCCCGATCCGGCGCTTGACGCGCACGCCGCCGGCCCACCATGTGCGGTACCAACTCTCCCGCCCGCCGCTGTCGCGACGCGCGAAGAGCCGCCCGGAGCCGTAAGAACGTCGCGCCATACGAGCACTATGTCGGGCCCAACGGCACTCCGACCCCGGCCAAATTGGAACCACATTGGAACCACATTGGAACCACGGAGCCCCCAACCACACGGACCCTAGAACGACAAAAAGCCCCGCATAGCAGGGCTTTTCGATCATAGCGGGGGCAGGATTCGAACCTGCGACCTTCGGGTTATGAGGCCGTCGCGGCTTCCCCGCTGGTTCCCGTGGCGTCCAAGATCGCCAGTACGGACGGCGCATCGACGCTCGCAGCGGCAATCCGGTTGCCGTGGGGTTCCGTGGCTTCCGTTGCCACTCCGTTGCCACCCGAGCCCCGCAACTCGTCGTCCAGCGCGAGGGCCGTGCCGAGATCGCCCGGCAACAGGTGGACGTAGCGGCTGAGCGTGAAGGCCGCCGAGTGGTGGCCGAGCCACCGCTGTACCTGAACGGCGTTCGCGCCTCGCGAGAACAGCAGCGACGCGCACGTATGGCGGAACGTGTGGAAGCTCGCCCCCGGCGCGCCGATCTCCTGCACGACCGGCTGAACGTAGCGACGGCGCACGTTGTCGGCATCGAGCGGCGTCCCGACCAGCGACGGGAACACTGGATCGTCGTCGCGCGGCCATTCGCTTGCAGCTCGGCATGACCGCAGCGCCACGACCAGATCGCCCGATAGCGGCACGTCGCGCCTGCCGTACTTCGTCTTCGGCGGGTGAAGGCGTCCCTTGACGATGGCACGCCGCACCTTGACGTGCGGTTCAGAGCCGTCCAAGTGCAGGTGTCGCCACTGAAGCGCAACCGCTTCGGAGATCCGAAGGCCGGTCGAGGCGAGGAAGCGGAACAGCAGGACATAGCGCGGGTTGACGACTCCGAGAAACGCTGCGAGTTCGTCGCGCGTGAAGGCCCGCACGTCGTCCAAGTCGTCCTCGTCGTCGGGCGTCGGGCGGTGCGGCAGGGAGAGGCCCTGAGCCGGATTGCTACGCAGCAACCCCTCTTGCACCGCCGTTCGTAGACACGAGCGCACGGGATCGAGGATGTTGCCAACAGTCGAGTCCGACAATCGCTTGGCCTGCTTCTGTTCGTCGCACAACCATCCGACGAAGTTCGCCAGCTTCCGGGGCGTCATGTCGGACACGCGCAGACGCTCGCCGAAGTACGGAAAGGCGTAGGCGTCCAGCAGCCGCTTGTACTCGTCACGGGTGTTCTCGCGGAAGCCATGCCGCCCGCGCCCCTGATAGCGCTGGACCCATTCGAGCGCGTAGTCGTTGAACGTGACGTGCGACCGCTCATGGAACTCGCCTCTCGCCGATTCGGTCTGGCGTTCGGACTTCAAGCGGCGCGCCTCGTCGTAGGTGCGAGCGGATTCCTTCCGCTGCTTGCCGTCCACGTAGTAGACGACGACGTAGCGGCCCCCACGCTTGAAGATGCCGGGGGTCTTGGTCTTGACCATCGGGGCGGGCATCAGAGCCGCCCTACGGAGGTAGGATGCGCGTGCATCAGGACTTACCCTCCTGTTGCCGGGGCGGGGCCGTTAGCGCGGCGCCCGCCCGTTGATTTCTGGCCATCGTAGAGGCCACGTCCCTTCTTCGCCAACTCGCGCTGGGTCATAGGTCCAGTGCGGCGTCGAGCCATTCGCGCCGGAATAGCAACCGCCGACCGTCTCGCGCGCATCGCAGCCGACCGAGCGCCACGAGGTCGTAGATGCGTTTGGCCGAGCAGGCGAGGTACACCGCAGCGGCAGGCACGTCGAACCACGGTTCGGGCTCCGACCTCTGCTCTGGCTCGATGTGCGCGCGAACGGCCTCCACGAGATCTGTGAAGGCCTCGGATGACAGCCACCGCAATGTTGTGTCCACTTGGCTCGCCGCCACCCACGAATCCGTCATGTCGGCTCTGCCATCAGCTCGGGGTACTTGGCCTGGACCGCGTAGAGGTAGCTCTCCTCGTCGGCGGTGGCGAGCAGCAAGTGCTCCCATCGATCCTCGGACGCCTTGTGCGGGTTCTGTGCGGTTTCTGCGAGCAACGGGGCTTCCGCTGAGCGGGCGCCCGTCGCCGCTCGCTCAGCGGCCCGCATGCGGCTAGCTTCGGCGCGACACCGTCCACCGCAGTAGATCGCCTGTCGGCGTTTGCCGTCTATCGAGGCACCACAGTTCGCGCAGACCCTCATGACACGCCCTGGTCGCCTGGGGGGCGTTCGCGCGCCGAACCCCCACGGCTAGAGAACCACTCAGCTCTGAGGATGAGATGGACGGTCGCAGCCGGAAGCTGGTTGGTTCTTCTTCTGGGCGTTCGTTTCGTGAACGGGGACCGACGGAACGCTGTCATGTCGCCCGTGCGTTCGTGCGTCGCCAGTTCTCAACTCGCACCCGCTCCGCGTAGCGTGCTTCGCCTTGTTCGCGGAGCACCGCGCGCAGGTCGGACAGACCGCGCGTGCAATCGCCGTCCGGGTTGCAGGCGAGGAGATCGAGCGCCGCGAGCAGTCCGGCGCGGGTGTAGCCGTTGGTTGTCTGGCTGCCGTTGGGGCGCTGGCGGGTGCAAACCTCCACGAGACCAGCCCTTTCGAGCCGGAGCAGGCTTGCTGTTAGGGCCGTGGATCTGAGGCGCGCCCTCGCTGCGAGCGTGGCCTTCCGTGGGAATGCCGGTGATCCGTCGCCATGCCAGTCAAACGATGCAAGAGCGACGATGACGGCTAGGTCCGTCCTCGTCAGCGCAAGGGTGTTCGCGTGGTCGTAAAGCAGCGTTGGGACCGCTATCCAACCCGCCGCAGCCACGGCGTCGCCCCAACGGGCCGCTACGGTGCCATCACCCCGCCGCGCCCGTCGAAGACCCCCTTCGTTGCCGCAGAAGAAGCAGACAGCCACGCCACGCTCTCGGACGACTGGCGCCACGTACTCATCAACATCCGGACGTTCGATGACGACCCCGCAGCCAAGACAGCACAGAGCCTCGCTGGCGGCTAGCGCGGGTACAACGGCTCCCGTGGTCAGATCGAAGCTGGCCGCGTTCACGGAGTAGCCCGACTTAATTCGGTGCGAGCTAGTGTCCCGGACCGTTAATTCGTTGTAGAAGTCGTTTGATGGACTCCAGGATCTGCTCCGCGGTCTTGGTCCAGATGAACGGCCGGGGATTCTCGTTCCACGCCGTGACCCAGTTGCGAATGTCTTTCTCCAGCGCCTGCACGCTGCGGTGGTCGGAGCGCTGCAGGAGATCTTGCGTGAGGTAGGCAAACCAACGCTCGACCTGGTTGATCCAGCTTGAGTACGTCGGCGTGTAGTGCATGTGGAAGCGGGGGTGACGCGCCAGCCAGTTCTTGATCGCCGGGGTCTTGTGCGTGCCGTAGTTGTCACACACCAGATGCACGTCGAGATGCTGGGGTACCTCGGCGTTGATCTTGGTCAGGAACTTCTTGAACTCGATCGTGCGATGGCGACGATGCACGCTTGAGATCACGGTCCCATCTGAGGTGTTGAACGCGGCGAACAGGCTCGTGGTGCCGTGTCTGACGTAGTCGTGGGTGCGTTTCTCAGGCATGCCGGGCATCATCGGGAACGCCGGTTGGGAGCGTGCGAGGGCCTGCACCTGGCTTTTCTCATCCACGCAGTACACGACCGCCATCTCGGGCGGGTTGAGGTACAGGGCGACGATGTCGTAGACCTTCTCGACGAACAGCGGGTCGTTGGAGAGCTTGTAGGTGTCCGCGAGGTGCGGCTTGAGCTCAAACGTGCCCCAGATCCGGCCGATCGTCGACCTGGAGAGTCCCGAGCGCTCAGCCATCTTCGACCGCGACCAGTGCGTCGCGTTCTTCGGCGCGGACTCCAGCGTCTCGACCACCACCTGCTCGACCTGCTCGACTGAGATCGTCCGCGGGCGACCCGGCCTGGGCTCGTCGACCAGGCCGTCTAACCGCAACTCGCAAAACCGCCGCCGCCACTTGCCGACCGTCGGCGCCGACACCCCACACGCCGCTGCGACATCCGTGTTCGAGCGGCCCTCCGCGCAGGCCAACACGATCCGCGAGCGCAACGCCAACGCCTGCGAGGAGGACCGTCGGCGCGCCCACCTCGCAAGCTGCTCACGCTCGGTGTCTGTCAACTCCAACACCTGCTTGGGCCGTCCAGTTCGTGCCATGGCACAGCATAACACACTTACATAACGAACTTAAGGTCCAGAACACTAGCGGGTCTTGTGTGACGGGTGACGGTCGTCCATCTCCGTCACCCCCGGCCGAGTCAGACGGACCGGCGCGGGCGGTTCCTGCGCGTCGTCCTTGGACGCGATGACCGCGACGCCGTCCACCACGGCGATTCGGACGCCGCGTCCGAGCGACGCTTAGCGTCGCGCCCCGTCGTGGTCCGGCCGCGCGCTCGACGCGCGCCACCCGTTGGCGCGTATCGGCGTGGTAGATGCTGCGTCGCACCGAGCGGGACCGCTGCGGATCGATGCCCTCAAGGTACTCGCAGTGACGCCGCATCCCGGGACTCTGAGGAATGTGCTGCTGCGCTCGCTCGTGTTCCGGATCTCGCATCCGGTGAGTCCGCAACTGATGCTCGGCGGCTCGACGCTCGGCTTCGTCCAGCCATGCGAGAGCGAGACGATCCGACGAGCCAGAGGAAGGTGCGGCTACGTCGGAGGACACGCGAGCTTGAATGGTCGATACATCGCGCGCTCGACGCTACTCCTTGCTCACGACGGAACCGCACAACCAAGAACGCCGCCCTTGCGGGGCGGCGTTCGAGGGCGATGTTCGAGCGTTCAGCTCGATCAGCACTCTGCCGCAGTCCTCGGACGACAGACCGAAGGGCGGCCCGGGTCATCGACGGTGACGGGATCCGGGAGCGCAGTCGCATGTAGCTTGCGGATGCCTGCACGTACTCGGTTTCTAACCGAAACCGGCGGCGCCCAGACCGGGGACAACTAGGGTGCTCGCGCCGGTCTCAGCGGCGCCGGACCAAGATCCTGAACCGTGCTCGACAGCGTGCAGACCGGCCTACGCGGCGATCTCCTCCGCGAACCGCTCCTCAACGCGCTCCATCCGACGAGCGAGCGTTCCTCGCGCAAGCCGCGCGTAGGGCAGTGTCGCCTCGATGGAACCGAGTCCGAGAAGCTGTCGAACGTGCTCCAGCGGGAGTCCCGCGTTGAGCCACCCAACGGCGCATGTGTCCCGCATCCGCCGGTAGGACCACTGCGGACCAATGTAGGTCCGCAGTAGGCGGTTGAACGGATCCGGCCGGAGCGGCTGCGTGATCGTTTCGGACGACCACAGGTTCAGCCAAGGCGAGTCATGGTCCGGTCGGACCAGAGCGCGGAACTCAAGCCAACGCCAGATGGCGCTTCGGACACGGACGGGATACGGAACTTCACGACGCGATGCGTCCCACGGACCAGCATGCTCCCACACGACGACCCCAACGTTGTCGTAGTGCATCCACATCTCCTCCAACCGATGGATCTCCGTGCGGCGCAGTCCACATTGCAGCGCGAGGCCGATGATCGCGTCGAGCTGGAGCCGAATAGCGTGCGCGCGGACACGGCTGTAGGGCGAGACCCCCCGTTGCCAACGATGAATCCAGTAGGCCTCCCCGTCTTCGAGCATCGGCCAAGCGTCGGCTAGACGATGCCGAAGCTCGCGCAGCTCGGTCTGGTTGTACGGCTGCGGCATGACCCCATCCAAACACTTCGCGCGGACAGCTACGGGTTCGCATCCGACGACCGCATTCGTCCCTTGCAGGTACTTAAGCCTCTCGGCGCATCGCTGACGATGGCGCTCGGCGCCGGACTGCGCGTATCGCCCACCGCAGATATCCGGCCGAGCGTGTAGGAAGTGGGGATGACGACCCGCCAGCACAGGAGCCGGAGCCCGGAGAAGCAATCAAGCGCGGGCTCGGGCTGCGCCTCGGCATTCTGCGCGAAGGTGGCACACCGATGACGGGCGGAGGTGCTCGTCTGGTTGATCGAGACGACAAGTACTTCGAGCTGTTGGCGCAAAGCCTTCGGGTGTGCTCCTCCTACAAGCCCAAGCTGGGGCAGGCTGGCAAGGCCGGTTTGACGAAGGCGCAGTTTCAAGTCCTGTACAGCGCGGACCCGTTCTACCACTGGATTGGCATGGATTCGCCGCTGATCTACGCGGCGCAGAAAGCGGCGGGCGGCATGACTTCGATCTACCGACAGCTCGGTATCGGCGGCGAGCGCCTGTTCCGGCAGTTGCTCATGGATCAGCTCGGCCTCAACGCAATGCAGGCGACGTGGAAGTACACGATCCCTGTCGCGGGCGGCAAGCTCCGGACACTCTCATTGGATGGTCGCATCGACTTCGTCAACATCGTGGATGCCGACTCACGCGGCAGGGTCGAGCAATGGGCGGAAGAGGTGGCCGACCGGCTGCATCTCGGGAACTCGGTCGCGTCTCGTATGCACGGAGTTGTCTTCGAGGTACGCCAGGGCTACAAGAGCGCTGACTCGAAGCGCCAGAACGCAGACGTTGCCAATGCCGCCTCAGCCTACGCACTCGACTACGTCCCGTCGCTTGTCCTTCTATCCACACAGATCAACCATGCGGTTGCCGCCCGTTACATCGAGGCGCGGTGGCTGCTGTTGACAGGGACCGCCGACGGATCGTCCACGACGAGCACCTACGCCTTCTGTCGTGAAGTCCTCGGCTACGACCTCGCCGCCTTCTTCGAGCGCAACACGACGCGGCTGCGTGCCCTGCTCGAAGGCATCGTCGCCTCCCTACTCACTCCTGACGATGACTGAAGCACTCATGGGTCGAGAAGAGCGGCTCACCTTCAAGGGCAATCTGAGGCAGACCAGGTACGGATGGCTAAGGCTGACCCCGGCATATTCGGTGCATCTGGTCGCGGAACTGCTGGATCGGGAAGCCGCCCCGGGCACGGTGGTGCTCGATCCGTACTGCGGCACCGGAACGACGGCGCTCGTTTGTGCCGAGAAGGGTATTCCTAGCTGCACGACCGATATCAACCCGTTCCTCGTTTGGTTGGCCAAAGCAAAGACGGCGAGCTACACGGCTGAACAGATCGACACGTTTCGGAGCGCGGCCGAGCGCGTTCTCGACGCCATTGACGCCACGTCGGACCGCCCGGAATGGGTTCCTGCTCTGCATCAGATCGACAAATGGTGGGCGCCGGACACGCTTCACGCGCTCGGCCGAGCGATGGCCAGCATCAAGATTCACGACGAGCGGCTACCGGCATCCGTGACAGACCTCCTTCGCGTTGCGTTCTGTCGGACGCTGATCGAGCGGGCGAGCGTGAGCTTCGGGCATCAGTCGATGTCGTTCAAGAAGCGCAAGGCGCAAGAGGAACTGTTCGACACGTCGCACTTGACCGGGCTCGTGCGCGACTCATGGGCCAATGCCATCCGCGACTTGATCGCGTCGGCTGCGAGTCCGATCAAGGAACCGCCGCATGTCCTCTTGTGTGACGCCCGCTCTCTTAGTAGCGGCATGGACTCCGAGGGCGTGGGGATGGAACCGGACTCCATCGGATGCGTCATCACGTCGCCGCCATATCCCAACCGCATGAGCTACATACGCGAGCTGAGGCCCTACATGTATTGGCTCGGCTACCTCTCTGACGGGCGCGCGGCTGGAGAGCTCGACTGGCAAGCAATCGGCGGCACTTGGGGCTGTGCCACAAGCAACGTCGGCAAGTGGGTTCAGCCGATGCCTCGCGAAATTCCGCACCCCGAATTCGACGACATCCTCCGTCGCATAGCGTTGCGGAGCGACCTCTTGTCTCGGTACGTCCACAAATACTTCGACGACATGACCGACCACGTGACGGACCTCGTCGAGCTTCTGGCGCCTGACGCCACGATCCACTACATCGTTGGGAACTCGAAGTTCTATGACGTCCTTCTGCCAGTCCAGGACATCTACGCGGCCATGTTTGACGCAGCGGGTTTGCTGGACGTCAACGTGGACGTGATTCGCAAACGATCATCGAAACGCGAGCTGTTCGAGTACGTCGTTTCCGCGCGTCGGGCGGCGTAGTACGGCACCCGCGAGGCTCCTGGCCACTGTAACGTCGGCACGGTTTGAGCGTGCTACCCGACTACCTTGGCCCCGACCTGCGGATCGTCTTCTGCGGCACGGCCGCAAGCGAGCAGTCCGCCCGTCGCGGGCACTACTACTCGGGACCGGGCAACCTGTTCTGGACCTACCTCCACGAGGCAGACCTGACGCCGGTCCAACTACAGCCAGAGGACGATCAACGGGTTCTTGAGTTCGGGATGGGCCTAACCGACCTCGCGAAGAAGGTATCCGCCAGTCAGGACTCGGCGGAACTGCGCGAGCACTACGACGTGCCTGCGTTTCTGGCGAAGATCGAAGCCATGTTCCTCGCTGGGTGGCATTCGTCAGCAAGGAAGCAGCCAACGCCGTGCGTAGCTATCCCCGCAAAGGCAGCGGCGCAAAGTTGGGGGTCGCGCCCTGGATCATCGGTGGCTCATCGGTCTTCATCCTTCCGAGCCCCAGCGGGTCCAATCGTGATCCCCGTCGGCTCGAAGGTCGCCCAAGCCGTCTGTCCTGGTACTGCGAGTTGGCGACTCTGGCCACTCCCGAGGCGCGGACCTAGCGTTGACGGCGCTTTGGCCGACCACCGCCCTTGAACTGGTGGGATGACCCCCAATAGTCGAGGTAGTCGAGCCGATCCTTCGCTTCCCTCTCTCTGCGGAGTCGCTCTTCGCCGCTCACCTCTTGCGTCTCGGGAGGGCTCCATCCGCTGCCGTCACGGAGTTCCCGGAAGAGAGCTGACGCCTCGGGCAGGGTTCGAAAGGATCCTACGATCTTCGCGCGGTAAAGCACGTGGTATCGACTTCGATCTGGCGTGCGGTCGGTGGCCCGCTCAACGGTTAGATCCAGACCTTCAAGGCGCTGGACGAAGGGGATCGCTCTCCGTGGAGGCACGAGGCGCGGAGACTATCTCCCGACGGGAGTTGGGACATAACGACATCGCGGCTACCGTGCACGCACGTCCGGTGAAGCAACCGGGCGTAGCTGTTCGCGGATCTAGGCGTAACCGGGGGGCCACCCGCGTACGTCGCAACGCCGCCTGATTCGAGACGAGTGCGCGCCGCCAGAGCAAGCTCGTCCGCGCGGCTCCGACGCGCAGGCTCGCGCCGTATTGCCATTCGCATTGCCACCCTGTTGCGGCGGGCGCCGCGTATTGGCTTTGAAAAGCACGAAAGCCCCCTGGCGAGAGGGGGCTTCCGTAGTAGCGGGGGCGGGATTCGAACCCGCGACCTTCGGGTTATGAGCCCGACGAGCTACCAGACTGCTCCACCCCGCGGCGTGGACCAGCGAGTGTAGCAACGCCAATTCGGTCCGATCAACCCCTTCGTACGCCGCTAGCCTCGCTTCGACATGCGCGTGGCGGTCGTCGACATCGGGACCAATTCGACGCGTCTGCTGATCGCCGACGTGGACGGCGACGGGGGGGTCGAGGAGCTCCATCGCGAGTCCGTCGTAACGCGCCTGGGCGCCCGGGTCGACGCCACGGGCCGCCTGCAGGAGGACGCCATGCTGCGCGTCTTCGGCACGCTCGCCCACCATCGCGAGCTGATCGACGAGCACGGCGCGACCGCCACGGCGGCCGTCCTGACGAGCGCGGTGCGTGACGCCGCCAACGGCGCCGACTTCATGGCCGTCGTGCGCGAGCGCTACGGCCTCGACGCGCGCACGATCGGCGGCGACGAGGAGGCCGCGCTGACCTTCGCCGGGGCGACGAGCGAACGCGCCGACGACGGCCGCGAGGTGCTCGTCGTCGACATCGGCGGTGGCTCGACGGAGTTCGTCATCGGCCGCGCGGGCGAGGTCGGCTTCCACGTCTCCGCGCAGGCCGGCGTCGTGCGCCAGACCGAGCGTCACATCGGCCACGACCCACCCCGCCCCGACGAGATCGACCGCCTGCGCCGCGAGGTCGCGCAGATCATCCGCGACCACGTCCCCGGCGAGCGCCGCCCCCGCGTGACGCAGGCGATCGCGGTCGCCGGCACCGCGACGTCGTGCGCCGCCATCGAGCTCGCGCTGAACCCCTACGACCGGGCGCTCGTGCACGGCCACGTGCTCCGGCGCACCGTCTGCGCCGGCATCCTCGAGCGCCTGGCGCCGCTGACCGACGCCGAGCGGCGCGCGGTCACCGGCCTGCAGCCCGACCGCGCGCCCACGATCGTCGCCGGCGTGGCGATGCTGCTGGAGGTCCTCGATGCGTTCGGCCTCGACGCGATCGAGGTCTCCGAGCACGACATCCTGCGTGGCGCGGCGCTGCGACTCGCCACCCGCGGCTAATACAGCTACGCCCGACGAAGACGGACGAACGTCCGAGTCAAGTCGCGCCGCCGGCCTGCCGATACCCGCCATGCCGGCAGAGGGGACCCAGCCAAGCGCAAAGGGGAACCGAGCCGGACATAGGTCCGGGCAAGCCGTTTGATCGGCACCTCCCACCGTCCGGACCACCCGAAACGGCCCAGCACGGTACGTACCCCTGCCCGTCCTGCGGGGCCAGCATCACGGAAGCCGCCCTTTCCCCTGGGGGCGGCTTCCTGCGTCAGGCCAGGCTCGAGCGCCGCGGATAGGCGACCGACGGATCGGTCAGCACGTTGACGAGCGCCGGCATGCCCGCCGCGAACGCGCGCTCCAGCGCCGGGCGCAGCTCGGCCGGGGCGCGCACGAGCTCGCCGTGCCCGCCGAGCGCCTCGACCACCATGTCGTAGCGCGTCTCCGGCGCCAGGTCCGCCGCCACGGAGTAGCCGTAGATGAACTGCATCGGGTGCTTCTCGAGGCCCCAGATGCCGTTGTTGCCCATGATCCCGACGACGTTGACGCCGTGGCGCGCCAGCGTGTCGAACTCCATCCCCGAGAAGCCGAACGCGCCGTCGCCGAGCAGCAGCACCACCTGGCGCCGCGGGTGGGCGAGCTTGGCCGCCAGCGCGTAGCCGGGCCCCGACCCGAGGCAGCCGAACGGTCCGGGATCGACCCAGCAGCCGGGCGCGAAGGACTCGATAATGCGCCCGGCGTAGGACACGAAGTCCCCGCCGTCGCCGATGACGATCGCGTCGCGGTCCAGCAGCGTGGCGAGCTCGCCGTAGACGCGCATGGGATGCAGCGGCGCCCGCGCGTCGGCCAGCAGCGCGCGCTCCTCGCCGCGCAGCCGGTCCTCCACCTCCCGCAGCGAGTCCGACCACGCCGCGCGAGACGACGAGGGAGCGGTGCCGCCGAGCGCGACCCGCAGCACGTCCATGACGTCGCTCATGTCGCCGAACAGCCCGGCCGCCACCGCACGCGGGTAGGGCCGCGCCGGCGCCACGCGATCGATCGCGACGATCTGCGTCGCCTCGCCGAACGCGCTGCCGAAGCCGAGCCGGAAGTCCATCGGCGCGCCGATCAGCAGCGCGACGTCGGCGCCGCGCAGCCCGGCCGAGCGCGCGCGAGAGAGGAAGCACTCGTGGTCGGCCGGCACGCAGCCGCGCGCGAGGCCGTTGAGGAAGACGGGGATGCGCAGCTCGTCGACCAGGGCGCGCAGCGCCTCCTCGGCGTGCGCCCAGTACAGATCCGTGCCGGCCATGATCACCGGGCGCTGCGCGCCACGCAGCAGCGCCAGCGCCGCGTCCATCGCGGCGCCGTCGGGCTCGGGGCCGCCCTCCAGCCCGAGCCCGGCCACGCCGCGCACGCTGGGCATCGGCACGAACCCGCCCTCGTCGGGGGCCTCGGAGAAGACGTGGTCCAGCGGGAAGTCCAGAAATGACGGGCCGCCGTGCGGCGTCATCGCGGCCGCCAGCGCGGCATCGACGAGCGCCGGGATGTCCGCGGTGCGCCCGGCCGTGGCGGCGAGCTTCGTCAGCGGGGCGACGAGCGGGAGGTGGTCGATCTCCTGCAGCGAGCCCTGCCCCCAGCGCGCCGCGGGAGCGCGGCCGCCGAGCACGAGCATCGGCGAGTGGTTGGCCTGCGCCGAGGCGATCGCGCTGATCGCGTTCGTGACGCCCGGGCCCGCCGTGAGCGCGGCGACGCCGGGCCGGCGGGTCAGCTTCGCCCAACCCTCTGCCGCGAAGGCCGCCGTCTGCTCGTGGCGGACGTCGACGATGTCGATGCCCTCGGCGCGGCAGCCGTCGTAGATCGAGAACAGATGCCCGCCCGACAGCGTGAAGAGCGTCGTGACGCCGTGCGCCTTCAGCCGGCGGGCCACGAGGTGACCGCCGACGACCTGCACCTCGCCGGGGCTCGACGGTTCGATGGCCATCGCGCGGCGACCCTATCAATGAACAATCGCGTTCAGCTGTCGACCGAGGTCGCGCCGGGCGCCATCGCCGGTCGGACGGCGGTGCGCGCCGCAGCCGCCTCGTGCAGCCGTTCCTCGCCGCAGAACAGCAGCCGTCCGACGCGCATCGCGGGCAGCTGCGGCGCACCGGCGGCGAGCAGCGACAGGCCGGCCGCCTCGATGGAGCCGTCGCGGCGGACGTCGCCGGCGGCGGCGAGCGTCTCGTGCAGGCCGATTCCCGCCACGGCGGCGGCCTCGGCGAGGATGTCCGGCTCGTCGATGTCGAAGCCGCCGCAGAACGCCAGCCGCGACGCCGCCAGCACGAACGCCGCGCCGCAGCCCAGCTCGGCGGCCAGTGCGGCGACGCGCATGGCCCCGCGCACCGGCCGCGGGTGCCCCTCGGGCCACATCAGCGGCAGCCCGAGCAGCGCCGCGCGCTGGCCCGCCATCCGCATCGCGTCCTCGCCGAGCTCGTCGTCGTGCAGCACGCCGGTGCACGCGGGCTGCCACTCGAGGCCCGCGAACAGCCGCTCGGCGCGCTCGGCGGCGAGGTACGTGTAGGGCGACGAGAGGTCGAAGTAGAGCGTCGCGCGAGGCAGCACGCCACGCCGGGCGAGGGAGCGCCGCTGACGCGCAATGCGATGCGCATGAAGTGATGTGACCGTCCCCACGAACACTGTCAACGCACGGCCTGACCCAACCTTGCGCGAACTCCCACAAGATCTTGACGACTTCGCACAGGTTTGGGGGTACAAAGGCTGTCCAAACACAGCTCAACCTTCCGGTAATTCGAAAGGCAACTAAGGTGCGGGATGCGTCGAGGAGCGCTCCCACGCACCCCGCCACCCCGCCACCCCCCTCAGCCGTGACGCCTTCCACCCCACCCCCGAAGCGCCATCCGTACGCCCAATGGGCCCCGGACGCGCGTGCACTGGACCTCGTCGGCGACAAGTGGACGCTGCTCATCGTGCGCGACCTCGTCGCCGGCCCGCGCCGCTTCGTCGAGCTGCAGCGCGTGCTGCCGGGCATCTCGACCGAACAGCTGCGCTCGCGCCTGAACCGCATGGTCGCCGACGGCCTGCTCACCCGCCAGCGCTACCGCGAGGTGCCGCCGCGCGTCGACTACGAGCTCACGCCCCGTTCGCGCGAGCTGCTGCCGGTCCTCGGCGAGCTGGCGCGCTGGGGCCTGCGATGGGCCTGGAGCGCCCCGCGGGACGGGGAGGCGATCGACATCGGGGCGATCCTGCGCGTCGCCCCCGGCCTCATCGACGCGCCGGCCCGGGTGAACGGCACCGCCGAGCTCGTCGTCGAGCGCCCCGACGGCGTCGCCTGTCACTACGCGATCAGCGTCGCGGGCGGCGCCGTGACGATCGCCGAGGAGCCCGCGCCCGGCGCCGCTGCGCGCATCGCCGGCAGCGAGGTGGACTGGATCGAGGCGTTCGGCCCGGGCGCCGGTCGCGGCGGCCTCGACGTCGCGGGCGACGACCGCCTGGCGACGATCGTGCTCGACGGCCTCCGGGCCTCGGCCGAGCACGCGCGCCACGCCGCGTGACCGATTCCTCGCGGTAACGCAACCCGACCGCCACCGGGGGGTTAGGCTCATGGATGCGCTCGTCCCTGCCGATGTGGTGCCGAGAACCCCGCTGAAAGGATGCAATCCCTCGTGAATCGCCGCCTGTTGCCCTCGCTGCTCATCGCCGGACTGTTGCTCATGGTCCCGGCCAGCGCGTCGGCCAAGACCAAGGTCGCCGTCGGAATCGGTGATCAGAGCCCGAACATGTTCGCCGAATCCAACTACAAGGCGCTCAACCTCAAGAAGACGCGCTACTTCATCGAGTGGAACGCGATCGACCAGCAGGGCGAGCTCGCCAAGGCCGACGCCTTCGTCGCCGCGGCCCGCAGCGCCGGCGTGTCGGTGCTCCTGCACATCTCCACCGACGACATCAACTCCGTGCCGCGCCGTCCGCTGCCGAGCAACTCCGCCTACAAGACGAAGGTCGGCGCGCTCGTCGCCCGGTACCGCAGCCAGGGCGTCAAGGACTGGGGCGTCTGGAACGAGGCCAACCACAAGTCCCAGCCGACGGCGAGGAACCCCAAGCGCGCCGCCGACTTCTACAAGACCTTCCGCAAGTTCAAGTGCTCGGGCTGCAAGATCGTGGCGCTCGACGTGCTCGACCAGGCCGGCGTCGAGAAGTACATCGGCAGCTGGATCAAGGCCGCCGGCTCCGTGGGCAAGAAGGCGAAGATCATCGGCGTCCACAACTACTCCCAGGTCAACCGCAAGATCACCGAGAAGAACGCCAGCAACCGCTACCCGGGCGTGGCGCGGATCATCAAGGCGATCCGCAAGCGCAACAAGGTCGCCAAGCTCTGGCTGACCGAGACCGGCGGACTGGCGAGCTTCGGCAACGCGTTCAAGTGCGACCGCCAGCGCCAGGCGAGCCGTACGAAGTACATGTTCGACCTCATCAAGAAGTACGACAGGAACATCGATCGCCTGTACAGCTACAACTACTTCGGCAACGGCTGCACGCCGGCGTTCGACGGCGGGCTGGTCGAGGCGAACGGCACGCCGCGGGCCGCGTACAACACGTTCAAGAGCCAGCTGAAGAACACCCAGAAGTAGTCGCCCGGACGGCTGCTGCGGGCGCGCGCGTAGGATTGCGGCGCGCGCCCGGGTAGCCGAATGGCATAGGCGGGCGGTCTTAAAAACCGCTGCTCGCAAGAGCGTGCGGGTTCGAATCCCGCCCCGGGCATCCCTCACGGTTCCCTCACGAAACGCAGCCGTTTCGCCGCTACCCTGAGGACCAACCTCGGAACTTCGCCACCGCCGCGGAGTTGTAGCCGAGCAGAGGCACGAACGCCGACCGTCAGCCATAGTGGAAGCCACAGCTCTCAAGCACACCGTCCCCGCGATGCGGGGACCCAGCCCGTTGTTGCGGCTGCAGTCAGACGAGCGTCTGATCGTGCTCGTGCGCCGCGGCAACCACGCGGCGTTCGAGACGCTCGTCTCGCGCTACCAGTCGCGCCTGCTGGCCTTCTGCCGCCACATGCTCGGCTCGCGCGAGGATGCCGAGGACGTCCTGCAGGAGGTCTTCGCCGCGTCCTTCAACGCGATCATCGCCGACGACCGGCCGATCCACGTGCGCCCCTGGCTGTACCGGATCGCCCGCAACCGCTCCCTGAACCACCTGCGCCGCGTGCAGCCGATCGGCGTGGACTCGATGGACATCCACGTGTCCGAGGCCGGCCTGTCGACCGCCGACAAGGTGCACCGCCGTGAGGACTTCCGGCTGCTCGTCTGCGACGTGCAGGATCTGCCCGAGACGCAGAAGACCGCGCTGCTGCTGCGCGAGATCGACGCGCTGTCCTACGAGCAGATCGCCGAGGCGATGGAGACCACGATCCCGTCGGTCAAGTCGCTGCTCGTCCGCGCCCGCGTCTCGCTGGCCGAGTGCGCCGAGGCGCGCACGCTGACCTGCGAGCAGGTCCGGGAGGAGCTCGGCGAGGTCGCCGAGGGCCTGTGCCGCTCGACCGCGCCCGTGCGCCGCCACGTCCGCGGCTGCGACCGCTGCCAGGGCTTCAAGGCGCAGCTGCGCAGCACGAACCGGGCGCTCGCCGCCGTGTTCCCGGTCGCGCCGCTGCTGCTGCTCAAGAAGGCCATGCTCGCCCAGTTCGGGATGACCGCCTCGGCCGGCGCGGGCGGCGCCGCCGGCGCGGCCGCCGCGACCGTCGCGGCGACGGGCGGCACGTCGGCGATCTCGGCCGGCATCAGCACGATCGCGACGAAGACCGCCGCCACGCTGGCGGCCGCCGCGATCGTCACGGCCGGCGTCGCCGAGGTCAAGCACGTGCAGACGAAGGTGCCGGCCCCCGCCGTCGCCGCCGCGGCCGCGGCCCCGGCCCCGGCCGCGCGCGTCGCGCCCGAGGTCGTCGCGGCCGTCCAGCAGCCCACGACCCCCGTGCGCGCCCGCTCCGCTGTGGCAGCCCCGGCGCGCGTCAGGCCGGCGCCCGAGCCGACCGCGGCTGCGGCCGCCGCCGCCGCGGCCACGCAGAAGCCGGCCGCCGATCCCGCCGCCGTGACGCCGGCGGCCGGCGCGCCCGGCGCGGGCACCGCTGCGGTGGCGCCGGCGGCCCCCACCGCGCCCGTGCAGGGCGTGACCGAGACGACGACGCTGAGCCACGCTGCCGGCCCGCCGGCGCAGACCGGCGGCGCTGCCGCGCCGTCGGAGCCCGCCGTGGCGCCGGTCGTCGTGGCGGCCCCGCCCTCCGTGCCGGCCGTCGCGGTCACCCCGGCCCCGGCGCCGGAGGACGAGCCCGACCCGGACGCCGCGCCGGCCGCGCCCGGCTCCGGCGGCATCAAGGCCGCTCCCTGAGCTGAGATCAGGCGATCCGGTCGCCGGGCTGCGAGCCCGCGTCCGGCTCCAGCAGCAGGACGGGATGGTCCCCGGCGACCGCGCCGAGCACGAGCACCTCCGAGCGCACCGGCCCGATCTGGCGCGGCGGGAAGTTCACGACCGCGACCACGAGCCGGCCCTCGAGCTGCTCACGCGTGTAGTTCGTGATCTGCGCCGAGGAGCGCTTCTCGCCGAGCTCCGCGCCGAAGTCGATGCGCAGCTTCCAGGCCGGCGTGCGCGCCTGCGGGAAGTCCTCCACCGCGACGATCCGGCCGACGCGCATGTCGACCCGCTCGAAGTCCTCCCACTCGATCACGAGGTGCCGCCCTTGCGGTCCTCGCCGAAGCGAAACGAGCGCAGCGGCGTCTTGAGCGCGCCGTGGTTGCCGATCTCGTCGGCGTTCGGCGTGCCCGCCGCCGGGGTCGACTCGAGCTCCAGCACGACGCCGCGGCGCCGGCCCTCGGGCTCCTCCTCGACGAGCAGGTAGTGGCGGCCGTACAGGCGCCGTTCGCCGCTGCGGGCGCGGAACGTCACGGCGTAGCCGATCGCGTTGTTGACGCGCTCGCGGCCCTCGCCGATGAACTCGAAGCCGGGGTAGCGGCGCGCCAGCGTGCGGATGTAGCCGTCGGCGTAGACGGGCAGCATGCCGCTGACCGCGCCGCCGTAGGGCGGCAGCGCGAGGTCGCGCAGCGTGTAGGCGTCGAGGAACAGCCCGCCCGGGGACTCGTTGCGCAGGGCCACGAGCGCGCCCGCGCGCGGCACGGCCTCGAACTGCGGGCCGTAGATGAAGTTCAGCGTCACCGGCTGGCGGATCAGCACGGCCGTCTCGTCGGGCCGGGCGGTGAGCGCGATCGCGGCGGCGGCGATGACGATCGTGGCGGCCAGCGCGACCGCGGCGAGGCGCAGCGCGAGGGAGCGGGTGGCGAGCAGCTGCGGGAGCGTCGGGCCGTACTCGGCCTTGATCACGGGCACCGGCGCATTCTGACGAGTGGACGCGTGATCGAGCCCACCGCATGAATGTGTCGCTTCTCACAATCAGCGAGCCGATAACGGACTCAACTGAGATGCAGATGGCGATCACGACCTCCTCATACGAACGCAAGCCGATCTACTACGACCGCGTCCGCCGGCGCCTGTGGATCTGCGGCCAGCGTTGCCACCATGGCGCCACCGGCATGATCCTGACCTTCTGGGGCGCCGTCGGCATCGCGCTGATGGCGCACGACTGGAAGGATCGCTCCGTGTGGTTCGCGCGGGGCTGGCAGGACGACTAGTACACCCGGCCGGAACTTCTGCGGATGGGTGTACTAGCACTCTGCCGCCGTCGTGCGGTACCGCTGCGGGGCGATCCCGCGCGTTGGGCATTGGTAGACGCTCAGACATGCTTGCGCGCTCCACGACCATGGACAGTCTCATGTCCGTGCGTCTTACTGTGCGCATGAGCAATTCGATTCACACCGTCACACTGGCGGCCGCGCTCGGATGCGGGCTCGTGGCCGGCGTCTGCTTCGCGTTCTCGGCGTTCGTGCTGCCGGGGCTCGACAACCTGCCCGCACCCCAGGCGATCGCCGCCATGCAGTCGATCAACCGCTCCGCTGTCAGCCCTGCGTTCATGATCGCCCTGCTCGGAACCGCACTGGCGTGCCTGGTCCTCGCCGCGTGGGCGATCCGCTCGTGGGGTCAGCCGGGCGCCCGCCTGGTGTTCGCCGGCGCCGCGCTGTACCTCGTCGGGATGATGGTGGTGACGATCGCCGCGAACCTCCCGCTCAACGACACGATCGACGGCGTCCGGGCCGATGGCCCTGCCGCCGCGAGCGACTGGTCGGACTTCGTCACGAGCTGGGCGGCGTGGAACCACCTGCGGGCCGCGCTGGCGCTCGCGGCGGCGGCCGTGCTGACCGTCGCGCTGAGCAGCGAGTGACGGCGGCGCTCAGCCCGTGACGGCGTCGCCGCCGAGCCCCCGCTTCCAGCCAGGAAATCACCCGACGGGCCGGCTCGGCCCTCCTCCTCCCACCCCAGGACAGACGTCTGCGCACAATCCGGCCGCGCAGCGGCCGCACCGGCTACCCCCCGATCGAGAACATCGTCTCCAGGTCGTGCCGCGAGAACGCCTCGAAGGCGACCATGGTGTGCGTGCGCGCGACGCCGTGCATCGACGAGATCCGGCTCGTCACGACGCTGGCCAGATCCTCATGCTGCTTGACGTGCACGATGCAGACGAAGTCCCATTCGCCGGTCACCGAGTAGGCCTCGCGGACCCCCTCGACCTCGGCCAGTGATCCGCCCAGCGTCGACATCACGTCCCGCTCGGCCTCGACGAGCACGATCGCGTGCGTCATCTTCGTGATTCCTCCTGTAGGTCGTGATGTGCTTGGGCAGTCGCTGGCGCCGGCTGGCCAGGACGCAGATCCGAAGGAATGCCTCTGGCATTTTCGAGGATCGAGGACGCCGCCGGCCGGTGATCAGCGACTGATCCAAGGACGTCAGGATCTGCAGGAGGGAGCACTAGCCCCCTTGTTCGTTGTGGTTGCGCCGCGCGGCGAGCTCCCGCGCGAGCTCGAAGCCGACGGACACGCCGACGAGCATCCCCAGGCGCGTCTCCTCCTCGACGAGCGCCTGGATCGCCACGACCCGCGCCGCCGGATCCTCGGTGCCGGCGGCATTCGCGAGCTGCGTCTCGTGCGCCTGGTCGAACCAGCCGCCCTGCGCCAGCGCGTTGCCCAGCACGACCTGCAGGCCGGGCGCGGCGTGGGTCACGATCTCCTGCGCGTGGCCGAAGCGCTCGGGGTCCGACAGCGCGGCGACGGCGGCATCGACCTCCTCTGCGCTGTAGTGCTGCTCCGTCATGCGCGAGACCGCCGGGCGGCGGCAAAGCCGAGACCGGCGATCGCGCCGAAGGCACCGCCGAACAGGCCGGCGAGCGCGCTGCCCTGCGAGAGCAGCGGCACGAGCAGCAGGACGGCGGCGATGACGAGCACGCCGAGCAGGTCGGCGTCGTCGTCGTCGCCGCGGCTGCGGGCGATGAGCACGGGGACCAGCCAGGCGCACAGCAGGCCGAGCGCGGCGCCGTGCGTGCCGAAGACGATCGCGTTCGGGTCGACGGCGGCCGCCGCCGCGAGGCCGCCGGGGCCGCAGACGAGGAAGAGCAGCACGACGGCGATCGCGCCCTGACGGCGCTCGATGAGCCAGCCGAACAGGCCGAGGCCGACGACGGCGGCGAACTGCGCCGCGGTGCCCTCGTTCAGCAGCGAGGCCGTGAGGAAGCGCCACGGGTCGCCGTCGAAGGCGAGGATCGCGAAGTCCGCGCGCACGTAGAACGCCAGCGACAGCCAGAGCCCGAACGACAGCGCGACGAGCACCATCGTCGCGTACGGCCGCGCGTGCTCGTCACCACGGATGCCGGGGATCTCGCCGCTGCGCAGCTTGCCCAGGCGCTGTGCCGCCGAGCTCTCGCGCTTGGCCCGCGTCTTCGGCGCCCGCGCCGATCGTCCGCCGGCGTCGCGCCGCGGGCCGCGCACGCCGATCCGCCGCTCGGGCTCGGGCGCCTTCGCCGGAGCGTCGGGACGGTCGATCTTCGGCGCCCGCTTGCGCAGCCGCGTGCCGCAGTACGGGCACTCGGTGATGTACGGGCTGACCTCCGCCTGGCAGTTCTTGCAGACCACGAAGAGGTCGGGAGAAGACATACGTCGATTCTAGGGACCGGCCGCCGGCGAGCGCGGACGTTCTCGCGCGGTCACCGCGCCGTGGCGGTGACGATCTCGGCCATGACCTCGTTGAGGTCCTCGTTGGCCTCGTAGACGACGATCTGGCGCGAGGCCCCGTTGCCGCGCTCCAGCAGGTCGCGGATGCCGTCCAGCGCGTCGGCTCCGCCGAGCTGCTGGGCGTGCGGGGTGAGGCGTTCGAGCAGGCGCCTCGTGAGCGCCTTCGTGGTGACGCGCTCGTTGCTCGGCAGGTCGACGACCTCGCCCTCCAGGCCGTGGCGGGCGGCCAGCCACTTGTTCTCGTCGAGCATCTGCCAGGGATAGTCGCCGAGCTTCGTGCCCGCGTCGTAGTGCTCGGCCAGCTCGTGCACCATCGCCTGGATGAGGGCGGTGAGCGCGACCGTGTGCTCCAGGCGGGTCTGCGAGTCGCACGCGCGGATCTCCACGGTGCCGAGGTTCGGGTGCGGGCGCACGTCGTACCAGAGGTACGTGTAGTCCTCCATCACGCCGCTTGAGACCATGAACGCGACCTGGCGCTCCCAGTCCTCCCAGTCCTCGTACGCCGGCGGCATGCCGACGCGCGGGAACTGGCGGAAGATCGGCGTGCGCGTCGACAGCAGGCCCGTGCGATCGCCGCGCCAGAACGGCGAGTTGGCGCTCAGCGCGAGCAGCACGGGAACGTGCACGCGCATCCCGTTGGCGACGTGGATCGCCTTGTCGGCGTCGTCGAGGCCGACGTGGACGTGCATGCCGAAGATGAGCTCCTGGCGCGCGACGAAGCGCAGCGCCGAGATGAGGTCGCGGTAGCGCGGCCGCGCGACGATGCGCTGGTCCTCCCACATGGCGAACGGGTGCGTGCCGGCCGAGCCGATCGTCAGACCGCGGCCGGCCGCGGTCTCGCGCACGTTGCGGCGCAGCGAGCGCAGCTGGTCGCCGGCCTGGCCGACGTTCTGGCAGGGCTTCGTCGCGATCTCCAGCACGGACTCCATGAGCTCGGGCTTGATCTCGCCGTCGCGGCGCTCGAGGTTGGTGGCGCCGGCGTCCTCGAGCAGCGACTCGATCGCGTTGACGAGCCCGTAGCTCGACGCGTCGACGATCATCAGCTCCTCCTCGACGCCGACCGTGTAGCTCGGCCCGGTGAAGTTCTCCCGCATCGCGCGGGAGGGTACCCGGAGTGGTCCTCTGCGCACGTGCGCGCGGCGAACGCGCCGCGCCACGCGCGCAACTGCCCCGGATCTGCAACGAGTCGTTCGTCGCGCCCGCCCGGGTGCCTACGGTGTGCGCCTGTGTCCGCGCGCCGTCTCATCCTCGTCGTCGTGGCGCTTGCCGCAGCGGCGGCGGGCGCCGGTGCGAGCGGGGCGCTCGACGGCCGCGGGGGTGGGGATGACGCATCCGGCGGCAGCGGCGGTGAGCTCGGCCGCGTCGTGAAGGTCGTCGACGGCGACACGATCCATGTCTCGTTGGAGGGCTCCGCCCGCGAGACGGTGCGCTACATCGGCGTCGACACGCCGGAGACGAAGGACCCGCGCAGGCCGGTGCAGTGCTTCGGCCAGGCGGCATCGGACTTCAACGAGCGGCTCGTCGTCGGCGAGCGCCTGCGGCTCTACCGCGACGCCGAGCAGCGAGATCGCTACGGGCGCCTGCTGGCCTACGTCTTCCGCGACCGCGACGGGCTCTTCGTCAATGCCGAGTTGCTGCGCCTGGGCTACGCACAGCCGCTGACGATCGCGCCGAACGTGCGCTACGCCGACCGCTTCGCGGCGCTCGCCCGCGCGGCACGTGAGCGAGGCCGCGGCCTGTGGTCAGCGTGTTGACGGCCGCGATCTCGGCTACTCTGGCGTTACGGATGGCAACCAAGATGCGTCAGTCCATCGACGAGTTCGAGCGGGCCTTCGTCGAAGAGACCGAGGTCGACCGCGCGCGCCGCGAGTCGCTGCGGCGCAAGGCCGTCCTGCGCTCGCGTCAGCGCCACATCGAGAAGATCCACAAACGCGGCACGGCGCGCTTCATCATGCTCGTGCTGATGATCATCGCGACGGCCGTCATCGTGACGATCGCGATGTTCCAGACGCTCGCGTACGTGATGGGCTAGCCGCTCGCGCGGCTGCCCCGACGTTCTCCTCGTCTCGCCCCGCTCGCGACTACGTGCTGCTGAGCTTGCGCAGCGCGGCTTCGACGTCGCCGCCCGCGGTGACCTGGCCGCGTTCGGCCTGGATCTCGAGATAGACCTCCTTGCGGAAGACCGGAATCTCCCGCGGCGCCTGGATGCCGATCCGGACCTTCTCGCCCATGATCGACAGGACCGAGATCTCGATCTCGTCTCCGATCATGATGCTCTGATTGGACTTGCGTGTCAGGACCAGCATTGAACGGCCACCCTCCTTGTCGCCGCGACAACTCAATCACGTCCGATTCGCAAAGTAAACCGAACGCAGGCATAAACGCTGGCGTTCGCGGCCCGCCAGATCGGCGACGGTTGCGGTTCTTGTAAGGTCAGCGCCCATGGCACGACGCTCTTTGCGCCCTCATCTCAACCAGATTCGCGGCTGGGTCCGCCAGGGTCGCACCGACGCCTGGATCGCCCATCAGCTCCAAGCAACGGTTCAGCAGATCGAGACCTTCAAGAAGGACAACGACCTTGCGCCCGCCGAGCCGGATTCCGGTGAGGCCGTCGGCGCCGACTTCGATGACGAGATCGACCTGCGCGCCGAGGACGACGCGCTCGTCGCCGCCGAGCTCGAGGCCGCCGAGGCCCGGCGCATCGAGGAGGAGGCCGCGCGCGCCGTCGAGGAAGCCGAGGAGGCCGCCCGCAAGGCAGCCGCCGGCGAGGACGCCGACGACGCGGACGCCAAGCCCGCGCCTCGTCGCCGCGGTCGCCGCGGCGGCCGCGGGCGGACACGCGTGGCGACCGGCGCGCTCGAGGGCACGTTCGACCACGGCGAGGAGGGCTACGGCCTGTGGCTCGATCCCGCCGTGACCGACAACCCGATCTACGCCGAGCACTGGGCGGGCCACCGGCCCGTCGAGGTCACGGTCGAGGAAGACCAGATCGTGATCCGGCGTACCGGCGGAGACGGCGACGACTGACGGACGCTTCGCGCGCGCGCTCGCCAGCGAGCGTCGCGCGCACGAGCAGACCGCGGCGCGCGTCGAGCCGCTGCGCTACGGGCTGGCCTGCCTCGACGAGAGCCTGCCGCACGTCTACTGGGCGAACCTGCTGTGGGTGACGGCGCATGACGGCGTCGGCGCCGCTGAGCTCGTCGCCGACGCCGATCGGATCCTGAGCGGATTCGCGCACCGCCAGCTCGTCGTGGAGCACGAGTCGCTCTGGCACACGCTCCAGGGCCCGCTCACGGACGCCGGCTGGAACGTCGAGGAGATCGTCTACATGACGCACGAGCGCGCCCCCGATCGCCTCGTCGACGTCGCGGACGTGCGCGAGGTCGGCCACGACGACCTCCTCACAGCCGAGGACCGCTTCATGCAGGGCGAGCCCGGGGCCGCGACGCTCCAGGCCCGGCGGCAGGTGATGGCCCACAACCGCCGCATCGGCGAGCACCTCGGCGAGCGCTGCTTCGCGGCGTACGCCGGCGACGAGGTCTGCGCGTACGCCAAGCTGCGCCACCGCGACGGCGTCGCGCAGGTCGAGGACATCGTCGTGCTGCCCGGCCACCGCGGCGCCGGCCTCGGCCGGCGCGTCACGACGGCCGCGCTCGTGGCGGGCCTGGCGCTCGAGCCCGAGCTGCTGTTCATCGTCGCCGACGACGACGATTGGCCGAAGGAGCTCTACGGGCGGCTGGGCTTCGAGCCCGCCGGCCACATCCGCGGGTTCCTGCGCCCGCCGCCCGACGCGGCGGCCGCTGCGACCGGTTGAGGCAGGCGCGCTACGCCTCCGTGCGCCGCCCGCCCGCGAAGTCGCGCGCATCGCGCAGGTAGCGCAGGAACGCGGCGTCGGCGACCGTGCGCGCGTCCCACGCCCACGGCGCGTCCGGCGCGACCGTGGCGGCGAGGTCGGTGCACCAATCCGTCCCGCGCGCGTAGAGCTCGGCGAGCTCGTCGGTCGTGAACGTGCCGCCGAGCCGGCGGCGCAGCTCGGCCTCGATCCGGCTCACGACGCGCTCCAGCGCACGGCGCTGCTCGGGCGGGGCGCCGGCCATCCGCCGCTCGCCCTCGCGCCACTGGCCCAGCGCCGTCTCGAAGCTGGTCGTCATCGCCGCGGCAGGCTACCCACCCGCACGCGGGGCCGTCACCGCTGGCGATCCAGCCCGCGGACGACGTAGGCGCGCTCGTCGGCCTTGACCATCCCCAACCGGCGCGCCTCGACCTCGATGCTGCCCGGCCTGCGCAGCGCCCGTGCGCGCTTGAGGAGCTCGCTGTGCTCGCGCTGCAGCTGCGCGACCTCGGCGCGCTTCGTGCGCGCCTCCTGCCAGGTCGACACGTACGTCCGCAGCGGGTTGATGTAGAGATAGATCAGCAGCACGGCGACGAACAGCAGCGCGAGCCGTCCGATCCGGTCCCAGCGCACGTGCGGCGCGAACTCGGTCATGCGTGGATCGTTCGATCCACGCCCGCCGACTCCTCCCGCTGGGCGCCGCGGCCCAGCGGGCGCCGCTCAGCCGCGCAGCACGCTGCGCCCGGGGAACCGCGCCGCCGCGCCGAGCGCCTCCTCGATGCGCAGCAGCTGGTTGTACTTCGCCACGCGATCGGAGCGCGACGGCGCGCCCGTCTTGATCTGCCCGCAGCCGGTGGCGACCGCGAGGTCGGCGATCGTCGTGTCCTCGGTCTCACCCGAGCGATGCGACATCACCGCGGTGTAGCCCGCCGCGCGAGCGGTGGCGATCGCGTCGAGCGTCTCGGTGAGCGTGCCGATCTGGTTGACCTTGACGAGGATCGAGTTGCCCACGCCGGCGTCGATGCCGCGCTGCAGGCGTTCGGTGTTCGTGACGAAGAGGTCGTCGCCGACGAGCTGGACGCGATCGCCGATCGCCTCGGTGAGCGTCTTCCAGCCGTCCCAGTCGTTCTCGTCCATGCCGTCCTCGATCGAGACGATCGGGTAGCCCGCGCAGAGGTCGGCCCAGTAGTCGGCCAGCTCGCCGGCCGCGAGCGAGCGGCCCTCGTGCTCGAGCACGTAGGCGCCGCCCTCGTAGATCTCGCTCGTCGCCGGGTCCAGCGCGATGAAGACGTCCTCGCCGGGCGTGTAGCCGGCGGACTCGATGCCCCGCACGAGCATCTGCAGCGCCTCCTCGTTGGAGCCGAGGTCCGGGGCGAAGCCGCCCTCGTCGCCGCCGGCCGTGCCGAGGCCGGCGTCGTGCAGGGTCCGCTTCAGCGCGTGGAAGACCTCCGCGCCCATCCGCAGGCACTCCGAGAACGATCCGGCGCCGGCGGGCACGACCATGAACTCCTGGAAGTCGACCTTGTTGTCGGCGTGCGCCCCGCCGTTGAGGACGTTCATCATCGGCACCGGCAGGATGCACGCCTGCGCCCCGCCCAGGTGGCGCCACAGCGGGAGGCCGGCGTCGGCCGCCGCGGCGTGCGCGAGCGCCAGCGACACGCCGAGGATCGCGTTGGCGCCCAGGCGCGACTTGTTCGGGGTCCCGTCGAGCTCGACGAGCGCGCCGTCGAGGCCGGCCTGGTCCTCGGCGTCACGGCCGGTCACCGCGCCGGCGATCTCGCCGTTGACGTTCGCGACCGCCGTCGTGACGCCCTTGCCGCCGTAGGCGTCGCCGCCGTCGCGCAACTCGGTCGCCTCGAACTCCCCCGTCGAGGCGCCCGAGGGCACGGCCGCGCGCCCGGTCGCCCCGGAGCTGAGCGCGACGTCGACCTCGACCGTCGGGTTGCCGCGGCTGTCGAGGATCTGGCGGGCGTGGACGCTCTGGATCGTGCTCATGGGTCTCCTTCGAGGGAAAGGCGGTCACGGAAGCGCTGCGCGGCGGCGCGCAGGGCAAGTTCGGGGTCGACGCGCAGGCGGCGCGCCTCGTCGACGGCGGCGAAGAGCTGCTCGCCGACCTGCTCGAAGGCGGCGCGGCGCTCGCCTCGCTGCGCGCGCTCTCCGTCACCGGGGTCCGGGTCGGGCGCACGCTCCAGCAGCCCGGCCGTGGCGGCGCGGCGCTGGACCTTGCGCGCGTAGAGCAGCGCCGGCAGGTTCTCGGGCACCTCGCCGAAGATGCCCGGCTCGCGGCCGGCCTCGGTGGCCTTGATCGCGTCCCAGTTCTTCAGCACCGCGCCGGCGCTGGCCGCCTCGACGTCGCCGAACACGTGCGGGTGGCGGCGGATGAGCTTCTGGCGGCAGTGCTCGGCGACGGCGGCGAGGTCGCCGGCGCCGCGCTCCTCGAGCAGGAGCGCCAGGAAGTGGACCTGGAACAGCACGTCGCCGAGCTCGTCGAGCAGCTTCGCGTCGTCGCCGGCGTTCGCCGCGTCGGCGAGCTCGTAGGCCTCCTCGACGGTGTGCGGCACGATCGAGCGCTCGTCCTGCTCGCGGTCCCACGGACACTCGCGACGCAGGCGGCGGGTGAGCTCGTCGAGCCGCGCGACCGCGTCGCTGATCTCAGAAGCGGACACGGCCGCGACGACCGTTGCGAGCGTGGGTCAGCCCGTGGCGGGCTGCGTGACCGCGCCGGGAGCGGCGGTGTTCGTCTTCGGCGCAGGCGCGTTCTTGCACTGGGCCATGACGTAGGCGTCAGCGCAGTTCGTGCGTTCCTTCCACTTCTTGCGCAGCGCCGTGTTGAACTCGTCGTCGGCCTTCTGCTTGTTCTGCGCGTCGATCTGCTGCTTGATCGCCGTCGTCGCTTCCTTCAGCGTCTGCTGCTTGGCGGGGGTGATCTTCTGCACCTGGAAGACGTAGTAGCCGAACTGCGTCTTGACCGGTCCGGTCAGCTCGGCCCGCTGCGCCGAGAAGATCGCCTTGTCGAACGACGGCTCCTGCGTGCCCTTGGCGACGCCCAGCAGCGATCCGCCCTGGTCCTTGGACGCCTGGTCGATCGAGAAGCGCTTGGCGACGCTGGTCCAGCTCTGGCCGTTCTCGAGCGCCTGCTTGGCCTCGTTGGCGCGCGCGGTGGTCTTCGTGAGGATCACCCGCAGGTCGCGCATGGCCGGCGTCGCGAAGCGCGCCTTGTTCTCGTCGTAGAACTTCTTGACGGCCTTGTCGGTCACCTTGCCGGCGTTCTTGACGGCCTTCTCGCGCAGCTTGCGGTAGACGGTGTTGAAGCGCACCTGGAACTTCGCGTCGGCCAGCGTCATCCCCGACTGCTTGAGGAAGTCCTGGAAGTCCTTCTCCTTCGGGAACGACTGCTTCTTGGCTGTGGCGAACTCCTTGTCGGCCACCGCGGTGGTCAGCTTCACGCCCTGGTCCTCGGACTCGCCGGTGACCCACTTCTCGAGGATGAGGAACTGCATGACCTGATCGCGCAGACCCTCGTACTCCTGCTTGCACTGGGTCTTGAACTGCGCATCGGTCTGCGAGGGCTGCCCCTTGGCCGGCTTGGGCGCGGTCTTCTTCTTCGTCGCGACGCAGCTGGCGTAGTCGGGCGGCGTGTAGGCGACCCGCTCGGCGCCCTGCGGCTGGCTCGTCGACGCGGCGATGCCCAGCCACTTGCTGAACTGGTCGCGCGAGACGGTCTCGCCGTCGACGCTGGCGACGGAGTCGCTCGGCACGGAGTCGCCGCAGGCCGCGAGCGCGATCATGACCACAAAAAAGGCGCCAAGCGCCGGGAGCGAACGAAGGTAACGAGTCACAGTCGGGCCGATCCTAGCGAACGATGGCGCGTCACCACCCCGTTGCGGGCGCCTTCACGCGAGCTTCATCTGCAGGCAATTTCTCAAGCCGCTTCGCGCGTCACGGCGAGCAGCGCGTCGGCCGCCCGGACGACCGCCGGGAACCGCTGCTCGGGATCGTCGGGCACGCGCAGCGACATCTGGCTCTTGCCGGCCTCGTAGAGCACGCCCGGGATCTGCGCGCGCAGCTTCTTCGCCCGCACCGAGTCGAGCTCGATCGGCGTGACCGCGAGCCGGCCGCCGCGGAAAGAGACGGCCGTCGCACCCGCCTGGCCGAGCTTGATGCGCGCGCGCTGCAGGTCGATGAGGTTCGACATCGGCTGCGGCAGGTCGCCGAAGCGATCGGCGAGCTCCTCGCGCAGCAGCTCGAGGTCGGCCACGTCGACGGCCCCCGCGATCCGCCGGTGGACGTCGATCTTCGCCTGCTCGTAGGGGATGTAGTCGGCGGGAACGTAGGCGTCGACGTTGACGTCCAGGCGCACCGGCTCGGCCATCTCGACGCGCTCGCCGCCGTCGGCGAGCTCGGCGGCGGCGACCGCCTCGTCGAGCATCTGCATGTACAGCTCGAAGCCGAGCGCCGCGACGTGGCCGGACTGCTCGTCGCCGAGCAGGTTGCCGGCGCCGCGCAGCTCGAGGTCGCGCATCGCGATCTTGAAGCCCGCGCCGAGCTCGGTGTAGTCGCTCAGCGCGGCGAGCCGGTGCGAGGCCTCGACGGTCAGCGCCGCGGCGCTGGCGTAGAGCAGGTAGGCGTAGGCACGCTCGCGCGAGCGCCCGACCCTGCCGCGGATCTGGTAGAGCTGCGACAGGCCGAAGACGTCGGCGCGGTCGACGATGAGCGTGTTGGCCTGCGGGATGTCGATCCCCGACTCGATGATGCTCGTGCAGACGAGCACGTCGGCCTCGCCGCGCAGGAAGGTCAGCATCCGGTCCTCCAGCGTGGTCTCGTCCATCTGCCCGTGCGCGACCTCGAAGCGCATGCCCGGGCACAGGCCGCGCAGGCGCTCGGCGGTCTCGTCGATCGTCTCGACGCGGTTGTGCAGGAAGAAGGCCTGGCCCTTGCGCGCGTGCTCGCGCAGCAGGGCCTGCTTGACGACCTCCTCGTCGTACTCGCCGACGTAGGTCTTGATCGGCCGGCGGCCCTCCGGCGGGGTGTTGATGACCGAGATGTCGCGCAGGCCGGCCAGCGACATCTGCAGCGTGCGCGGGATCGGCGTGGCGCTCATCGACAGGACGTCGACGCGCAGCTTGAGCTGGCGCAGCAGCTCCTTCTGCTTGACGCCGAAACGCTGCTCCTCGTCGACGATGATCAGGCCGAGGTCCTTCGCGCGCACGTCGCGCGACAGGACGCGGTGCGTACCGACGAGGATGTCGACCGCGCCGGACTGAAAGCCCTCGATCGCCTGCTTCTGCTCGGCGGGCGAGCGGAAGCGGCTGACGTGCTCGATCGTGAACGGGTAGTCCTTCAGCCGCTCGGCGAACGTGCCGTAGTGCTGCTGGGCGAGGATCGTCGTCGGCACGAGCATGAGCACCTGCTTGCCGGCGTCGGCGGCCTTGAACGCGGCGCGCAGCGCGACCTCGGTCTTGCCGAAGCCGACGTCGCCGCAGATGAGGCGGTCCATCGGGCGCTCGGACTCCATGTCGGTCTTGACGAGCTCGATCGCCTCGGCCTGGTCGGCGGTCTCGTTGTAGGGGAAGGCGGCCTCGAACGCGCGCAGCCAGTCGCTGTCGGGCGGATAGGACAGGCCCGTGCGGCGGCGGCGCTCGGCGTAGAGGTTCAGCAGCTCGCCGGCCAGCTCCTGCGCCGCGCGGCGGGCGCGCGCCTTGAGGCGGTCCCAGGCCTTCCCGCCGAGCTTGGACAGCGGCGGGTGCGCGCCGCCCGCGCCGACGTAGCGCGAGATCTTCGCGAGCTGGTCTGACGGGACGAAGACCCTGTCGTCGCCCTGGTACTCGAGGTACAGGTAGTCGCGCGTGACGCCGGCGACGGTCTTCGTCTCGAAGCCGGCGAAGCGGGCGATGCCGTGGTCCTCGTGGACGACGATGTCGCCCGTGCGCAGGTCGGCGAACGAGCGCAGCGCGCCGCGCCGGCCGGCGCCGAAGTCGCGCCCCGGTGCCCGTTCCTGGCGACGGCGGCGAAACAGGCGGTGCTCGGGCAGGACGGCGAGCTTCAGGCCGGCGGCGATGAAGCCGTCGCGCAGGTTGACGTGGGCGAAGCGCAGCGGGTTCTCGACGCCCGCCGGATCGCCCTCCCCCAGCCACGAGCTGCGCACGCGCGCGAGGTTGTACGCCGCGCGCTCGCCCTCGCTGCGCTGCGGCCACGTCACGACGGTGCGGTAGCCCGAGCGCACGAGCTTCTCCAGCTCGGGCTCGGCCTCCTTCAGCGAGCGCGCGGCCAAGTCCGGCGCCTGGGCGCGGAACTGCAGCGGCTGGTCGGCGTCGTAGGAGGACAGGCGCACGTGCGCACGCGCGTCGAGCGCGGCGCGGATCGGCTCGGGCGCGACGTAGAGGTGGTGCGCGTCGGCATCGTGGAAGGCCGCGCAGACGTCCTGCCAGTGGTCGGCCAGGGCGGGGGCGATCTCCTCCTCGGCGGCGAGGAGCACGGCCGCGTCCGGCGCGAGGTCGAGGAACGCGGCGAAGCGCTCGACCGGCAGCAGCTCCGCGATGTCGGGCCGGTCCTCCTCGGACTCCAGCGCGGCCATCTCGGCCAGCTCGCGGTGCTCGGCGGCCAGCTCGGCGGCGGGCGCGATCTCCACCTCCTGCGTCTCACCGAGGGAGCGCTGGGTGAACGTCGAGAACCAGCGCAGCGACTCGATCTCGATGTCGAACAGGTCCACCCGCACCGCGCGGTCCTCGGTCGCCGGGTAGATGTCCAGGATGCCGCCGCGGGAAGCGAACTGGCCGCGGTCCTCGACCTGGTCGACGCGCTCGTAGCCGGCCGCGACGAGCTCGGCCATGCAGTCGTCGAGGTCGAGCAGCTCGCCGACGCGCAGCTTGAAGGAGTGCGGGCGCAGCGCGGGGTCGGGCACCTTCTCGCTCAGCGCGACCGCGGAGACGACGACGACGGGAGCGCCGTTGTCCCCATGCTGCTTGTCGAGGAGGGCGTCGAGCGCGGCGACGCGCAGGCCGACGAGGTGCGGCGGCGGCGCCAGGTGCGACTCGTAGGCGACGCCGCGGCTGGGGTAGAAGCGCACCGGCCGCGGGTGCAGCCAGGCGCGCAGGTCGGCGGCCAGGTCGCGCGCCTGGCGGTCGTCGCCGGCGACGACGAGCGCCGGGCGAGCACGGTCCTCGTCGGCGACGGCGGCGAGCACGTAGGGACGCAGCGACGCCGACACGAACGCCGCGCCGCCCACGCGCGCGAGGGTCGCGCCGTCGGCGGCGTCGGTGAGGTGAGCGAGGAGCGGGCGCAGTGACATGGCAGGCAAAGCGACCGCTCTGCGGCGGCCACTGTGGAGGCTCTCAGTGTAGGTCGCGGCCGGGCCTGCGCAGCACCGTGTCGAGCGCGGCGAGGATCGCGTCCGCGGAGCGATCGGCGTCCGCGGCGGTGGTCTGCCAGCCGCTGACCGAGATCCGCATGACGGCGGCGGCGTGCCAGCGGCTGGCGCCGGCCCAGCACGTGCCGTCCTGCTGGACGCGGTCGATCACGGCGTGCGTCACGTCGTCGCTCGCGCCGAAGCGCACGAGGACCTGGTTGAGCACGACGTCGTTGAGGATCTCGACGCCGTCGTGCGCGGCGAGGCGGGCGGCGATCCGCTGCGCGTGCGCGCAGCAGCGCTCGACGAGGTCGCGGACGCCGTCGCGGCCGAGCGTGCGCAGCGCGGCGTACAGCGGCACCGCCCGAGCGCGGCGCGAGAACTCCGGCGTGGACTCCAGGCCCCACGGCACGGCGCTCTCGTTGGCCGGGATGTAGCGGCCGTCGAGGCCATCGCGCCGCGCTGGCGCGCCGCGTCGGCGACGATCGCGATGCCGCAGTCGTAGGGGACGTTGAGCCATTTGTGCGCGTCGGTCGCCCAAGAGTCGGCCCGCTCGAAGCCGTCGAGCCGGTGCCGGCGCGCGGGGTCGACCGCGACCCACAGCCCGAAGGCGCCGTCGACGTGACACCAGGCGGCGTGCGCGCGGCACAGCGCGGCGACCTCGGCGAGCGGGTCGAACGCGCCGCTGTTGACCTCGCCGGCCTGCGCGCAGACGATCTGCGGCCCGGCGTGCTCGCTCAGCGCGGCGTCGAGGGCACCGGCGAGCATCCGCCCCTCGCCGTCGGCGGGCACGACGCGGATCGTGCCGGCGCCGAGGCCGAGGATCCGGCAGGCGCGCGCGATCGTGATGTGCGCCCCGGCGCCGGCGACGACGCGCAGGGGCGGCGCGCCCTGCAGGCCGTCGGCCTCGACGTCCCAGCCCGCGTCGGCGAGCACCGCGTGGCGCGCGGCGGCGAGGCAGGTGACGTGCGCCATCTGACAGCCGGTGACGAAGCCGACGCCGCAGTCGGCGGGCAGGCCGAGCAGCTCGCGCACCCAGTCCGCCGCGACCGCCTCGACGACCGCGAGCGCCGGCGCGGTGATCGCGCCGCCGCCGTTCTGGTCCCAGGCCGCCGTGAGCCAGTCCGCCGCGACGGCAGCGGGCAGCGCGCCGCCGACGACGAAGCCGAAGTAGCGCGGGCCGGCCGACGCGACGAGGCCGGGCTCGGCGCCGGCGGCGAGCTCGGCGATGACCGTGCGCGGGTCCTCGCCCGCGGCGGTCAGCGGGCGGGCGAGCCGCTCGTGCAGCTCGGTGACGCCGGCCGCCGCGCCGACGTGGCGCTCGGCGAGGCCATCGACGAACGCGCGGCCCAGCCGGGCGGCGTCGGCGAGCACGTCGTAGCGCGGATCCATTGGTAGTCAGGGGCGCAGTGTCCGCGCTGGCGGCTCTGTTTCCCCGTTCCCCTTTCAATTCCGTGCGTGCGGTTTTCCCGCACACGGCTTACCGATGATCTTCTTCGCATGGCCTACGCGGCCCCTGGGTAGCGGATCGTGCCCCCGAGGCGGTAAAGCCCGAGGCCGAAAAGCCAGTCCGGCGTCCATGAAGCGACCTCTCCGGCGCGCAGGTTGCGGCCCTTGCGCTTGATCAGCAAGCGTTTGAGCCGCCACGCGACGTAGCGGTCGATCTGGACGAACTTGTCGGCAGCATTGCCGGTCCGAAAGTAGTTGCCCCAGCCACGCAGGATCGGGTTGAGCTCCGCGATCAGCTCGCGGACGTCCGTGATCGCGACGCGGTGACGGCCGGTCTTGGCCTTGACCTTGGCTCGTATGCGCTTCAGCGAGCGTTGCGAGGGCCAGCGGTGCAGGTAGTAGCGGCGAACGCCACGCTCCAGCAACCGGCCCGATACACGCGCCCGGAAGTGCCAGCCGAGAAAGTCAAAGCCCTCGCCGCCCTCCCTGAGGCCCACCACCTTCGTCTTGTCCGGATGCAACTTGAGCCCCAGACGGCCAAGGATCTCCCCGGCCAGTTCCAGGGCCGCGTTCGCGTCGCGCTCAGACCGGCACAGCACGACGAAGTCGTGCGCGTAACGGACAAGTTCGCCGATGCCCCGCTCAGTCATCGCGCGATCGAACGCGTGCAGGTAGATGTTCGACAGCAGCGGCGAGATCACGCCGCCCTGCGGCGTCCCGGAGACCGTCTCTGAGAACACCCCGTCGTCCATCACCCCCGCCTCAAGCCACTGACGCAGAAGTTTGAGCACCCGCCGATCCGAGACGCGCTCAGCCACGAGCGCCAGCAGCTTGTGCTGATCAATCGAGCCGAAGTAGCCGCGGATATCGGCCTCCAACACCCACACACAACCCTGCGGGAAGGAGACACGGATGCGCTCCGCGGCGTCCGTCGCCGACCGCCTGGGGCGAAACCCATACGACACCGACAAAAAGTCAGCCTCGAAGATCGGCTCCACCACCAGCCTGGTCGCCTGCTGAACGACACGATCACGCACCGTCGGAATGCCCAACGGCCTGCGGCCACCATCTGTCTTTGCGATCGTCACGCGCCGAACCGGCGCGGGACGATAGGACCCGGCTCGAAGCGCACCTTGCAGCTCGCCGAGCATCCGCTCGGCGCCATACGCCTCGACCTCAACCAGCGTCTGCTTGTCGACGCCGGCCGCCCCACGGTTCCCCTTGACGCGCTTCCACGCCTCCCGCAGGACGTCACTCCTGCAGACACGGTCAAACAGCGCGTGAAAACGACGATCCGGGGACCGCTTCGCACATGCATATAGCGTGCGTTGCAGTTCTCGCACGTCCCCGCCACCAGCCACCAAAGCGCTGCTGGCGCACGGGTCGACGAGCGGTAGCTCGCCGAGGTCGTTGGGTCGCGTCACCGCGACCATGCCCTAACGCTTACCTCCGCGACACGCGTGACCAAAGCAGGGGCCCTTCGCTACCAGCGCGTTGTTCTGCACGCCGATCATCACTACTACGACCCCCCCGGACTCCCGCTGCGCTCCGCTCGCTTTCGCCATCGACTCATACGAGCGGTCTTTGCTGACGAGGCTGCGCAGACGGGCCTCTCCTGTTCGGTGATCAGACCTTGCGCGCGTGCAAGTCTCCGTACCCCGCAGGGACCCGCCGCACCCGATCCGCAACCAGGACTGACGGACATCGCCTTCGCCGTGACATGAGCGGCTCGGCTCCCCGATCGTGACTCTGACGAGGCTGCAATCCCAGCCCACGCGCTTGCTCGGTCCAAAGAGGCTCTCGACACCCCGCTCAGCCCGCCACCTCTCGATGACGAACCGGGGCCCGCTACCCGGCGCTCCGGCGCCTACCGGGACGGGACTCCCACCCGCCGGCCTGATCCAGCTTGCAGGACGCAACATGGCGCGGAGCCTATGCCTCGTGCGACCCGGCTGGCTGGGCAGGCAGGGGTCCCCGCGAACGCGTCCACATGTGGGACGTTTTCGTGAGGACCCCCGCACGCCGTGCGGGCCGGGCGCTACAGCTCGCGCTCGCCGAGCACGATCGCCTCGGCGATGCGCGCCGCGTCGTCGACGAGCGCGGCGACGTCGGCCTTGGACTGGCCAAACGCGCCCAGCACGTGCGCCGAGACGATCTCGGGATCGGTCGAGTCCGGCCGGCCGACGCCGATGCGCACGCGCGCGAAGTCCGCGCCGCCGAGCTCGGCCTTCAGCGACTTCAGCCCGTTGTGGCCGGCGAGGCCGCCGCCGATGCGGGCGCGGATGTCGCCGAACGGCAGGTCGATCTCGTCATGGATGGCGAGCACCCGCTCGAGCGCCAGCTTGTAGCTCCCGCGGGCCGGGCCGACCGAGCGACCGGCGTCGTTCATGTAGGTCTGCGGCAGCAGCACCGCGACGCGCGGCCCGCCGGGGCCGGTGCGGCCCTCGGTCAGCAGCCCGGCGAACTTCGTCTTCGCGCGCGGCAGCTCCCATTGCGCGGCGAGCCGGTTGGCGACCTCGAAGCCGATGTTGTGCACCGTCCCGGCGTACTTCGCACCGGGGTTGCCGAGGCCGACCACGAGCCAGTCGACCGGTGCGCCGGACCCTGCGCGGCCGGGCAGCCGCATGGCCGCCGCCTACGCGTCGGACGCGGCGTCGCCGCTGCCGGCGTCGCCTGCCGGCGCGTCGCCGACGAGCCCGGTCTCTTCTTCGATCTCGTCCTCGTCGGTGGCGATGCGCGGCGGGGTGAGCGTCGCGACGGTCGTCTCCTCGAGGTCGTCGAGCAGGGTGACACCGTCGGGCACCGCGACGTCGGCGAGCGTGATCGTGTCGTTGATGTCCATGCCCGACACGTCGTGCTCGATCGCCTCGGGGATCGCGCTCGGCAGCGCCTCGATGTTCAGCTCGCGCGTGATCTGCTCGAGCACGCCGCCCTCCTTGACGCCGGGGGCCTCGTCGCCGCCGGTCAGCTCGAGCGGCACGACGGCGTGGATCGCGACGTTGAGGTCGACGCGCAGCAGGTCGACGTGCATCGTCTCGCCGCGCACCGGGTGGTACTGGGCGCTCTTGAGGATCGCCGGGGTGGCGGAGCCGCCGTCGGTCACCTCGAGCACGGCGCCGGAGGCGGCCAGCGCGTGGCGCAGGTCGCGGGCGTCGGCGCTGAACGTGAGCGGCTCGGCGTCGCCTCCGTAGAGGATGCCGGGGACGCGGCCGCTGCGGCGCAGCCGGCGCGTGGCGCGGGAGCCCTCGGGCTCGCGCGGGGAGATGGAGAGCTTCGTCGTCTGGGAGGCCATGGCGACCGGGAAGGGTAGCGGACCCCGGCGGGCGTTCGGGTCTACCGGCGGTTGGCCGGCGGCGCCGCCACCTGCCCGCCGAGCTGGTCGGTGGCGGCGAACGATCGCTGCACGTCGAACCACGCCGGCTTCTTGGAGCCGTCGAAGCGCAGCAGGCCCTTCTCGTGTACCGGCGCGTTGGGATGCGGGTTGCCGCCGTCCCAGTTCGGGCGCACGCGGAACTCCTGCAACGCCCAGTACAGCGAGCCGCTCAGCCAGGGCCGCTGGGCGTGCACGGCTAGGTGGTAGCCGACGAAGTCCTGCTGGTACTGGAACGTGCCCTTCTCCTCGACGGGCCCGTCGCGGTTGGCCTCCGCGCCGAACTCCGAGACGAAGATCGCCTTGTTCGGATAGCAGGCGCGCACCGAGTCGAGGTACTCGGGCAGGGCGTCGCGGTCGGCGATCTGGCCGTTGGGCCCCGGGTACCAGCCGAAGTAGTCGTTGATGCCGATGACGTCGAGCGCCGTGTACTGCGGGCGGCAGCCGGCCGACGGATAGCCCGCGACGGCCAGGCCGACCGGTCGCGACGGATCCAAGGCCTTGGCCTGGCGCGCCGCGCGCTCGATGTAGAACTGCTGCACCGGTCCCGGCCGCGCCGACAGCTCGTTGCCGATCGACCAGAGCATGATCGACGGGTGGTTCTGGTTGGCGATGATGTTGTCCTCGAGCTCGCGCGCGGCGAGCTTGCGGACGGTCTCGCGCTTGAGGTACTGCGTCTTGACCGCGTACACGGGGATCTCCGACCAGACGAGCAGGCCGAGGCGGTCGGCGAGCTCGTGCAGCTCGGGATGCAGCGGATAGTGCGAGCGGATGACCGTCGCCCCGAGCTCCTTGGCCTGCGCGGCGATCTGCGCGCGGCGGGCGCTGTCGATGGCAAAGCCCGTGACCGGGTCGTCCTCGTGCACGCCGACGCCGCGCAGGCTCACCGGGCGGCCGTTGAGCATGATCCGCCCGGCGGCGATGGTGATCGAGCGGATGCCGCTGTTGAGCGTGTAGCCCAGCACGCGCCGCTCGCCGTCGCGGACCGTGAAGCGCACCGGGTACAGGTACGGGCTGGCCGGCGACCACAGCCGCGGCCCGGGCACGCGCAGGCGCGTCTGGAAGCTCGCGAAGCTGCGCGCGCCGACGCGCCGGCGGCCGAGGTTCAGCGTCCGTGAGCCAAAGCGGCCGGTCACCCGCACCCGTGCCGTGCGGTCGCCGTAGTTGCGCACGACGACGCGGGCGAGCACGCTCGCGGGGCAGGTCGAGCAGGGCAGCTCCGGTCGCACGACGACGCTCGTCACGTCGATGCGGTCGATGCGCTGCAGGTAGACCTCGCGCAGCAGCCCGCCGTAGTTCCACCAGCCGCCTGCCGGATCGCCCGAGCCGGTCAGGCCGGACGGCGGGAAGTCCGTGCGCAGGCGGCGGTTGTCGACGCGGATGACGAGCCGGTTCGTGCCGTCGCGCTTCAGCGCGCTGCGCGGCAGGCGCACGTCCCACGGCAGGTACGCGCCGGTGTTGCGCCCGATCGGGACGCCGTTCAGCCACACCCGCGAGCGGTAGTTGACCGATTCGAAGCGCACGAGCCAGTCCAGCCGGGCGCGCGCGTCGGGCAGGCGGAAGTCCTTGCGATACCAGGCGACCGTGCCGGTCATCGACGCGACGGAGTCGTCGCCGACGTTCCAGGCGTTGGGGACCGTCAGCGGCGCCCAGCCGTCGCGCTCCGGCTGGCGCTGGAAGGCCTGGCGCAGCCCCACCCCGGCGTCGTCGCGCCGAAACAGCCACTCGCCGCCGAGCAGGTAGCGGTTGTCGGGGCCGTCCTGATAGATCGTCCCCCGCGTGATGCCGTCGGCGGCGGCGAGGGCCGGCGCCGGCGCGGACAGCGCCGCGGCCGCCAGGACGGCGAGCAGGACGAGGACGGGTGCGGGCAGGCGGAGGGAGCGCATGGTTCGACGGCGCACAACACCGCCTGCCGTCGCGAGTTGTGCCGCCGGCGCCCACCGGAGCACGCGGTCACCGGGGCGCGGGGCAGCTGGACTCGCGGCCGATCGGGGCTGTGACGCGCAGCAGGCTAACGGTCATGCCGGCCAGCACGTTGCCCTCCCGCCGCACGAGCACGCACTGCACGGTCGTCTCGCTCTCGCGGCGGGAGGGAAACCACACGACGCGCGTGTACTTCGTGCGCGAGCGCAGGGCGTGCGCGGTCTGCGACTGGTACAGCGCGATCTTCAGCTCGGCGTCGCGGCGAGACCGGCGCGCGTTGGCGCGCACGACGGCGACGCAGGCGGCGTCCGTGCACGCCTCCAGGCGGCGCAGCATGGCGGGGGCGTCGCCGCGCAGCTGCTCGCGCAGCAGCTCGACGACGCGCGCGCGCTCGACGGTGTCGTTGTTGATCCAGCGGGCGACGACGCCGCTGGCGGCGACGACCGCGAGGACGGCGACGATGATGAGGACGCGCTTCACGCGGGCCATTCTCACCACCGCGCGGCGCGGCTGCGGCGCCGCCGGCCGCCGCCGTGGGGTCAGCCGCGGTCAGCTGCGGTCAGCTGCGGTCAGCCGGTCGGATGGAAGTCGTCGCCGTTGAGCTCGAGGAAGCGCATGACCGAGGCCTCCTGGTGGTCGAGCCGCTGAGCGGTGCGGCGGGCGTGGACGGCGGCGCGCTCCTCGAAGTCCTCGAGGCAGCGCTCCGGGTCGTCGGAGAGCGGATAGACGTGCACGAGGTCCTGCTGGGCGCAGACGATGCCCAGCGGCGGCGGGCCCTGCGAGAGCGTGCGGGCGCCGCAGACGGCGGCGACGAGCATGCGCCGCTCGGGCGCCGAGAGCGCGAGCGGCATGAGCCGGTGGGCGGGCAGCTTGACGCCGAGGTCGATCGAGCGGTCGATGGCGACGTCGCCGCCGGTCGCGGCGGCGAGCGGTCCGGCCCAGACGGCGAGGACGGTGTCGGCGGCGACGATCGCGTCGCGCAGCGCGCGCGCCTGCTCGGCGTAGAGCTCCTCGGCCTCGTCGCGCGAGCCGGCCTCGGCGAGGTCCAGGTCACAGGGGACGCGCAGCAGCTCCGAGGCGCCGACCGCCGAGCCGGCGGCGCGGCCGCCGTGGGCGACGTACGTCTGCAGCGTGCCGAGGTCGCGGCGGCCGTGGAAGATCACGGTCAGCGCGTCGGCGAGGGCGAGGTCGGACACCTTCAGCGCGACGGCCGCGCAGGACTCGGCATCGATGAGCGCGCGCTGCAGCAGGTCGTCGGCGTCGGTCATGGGGGCGTCTCTCTGTCGTTGCGAGTCATGGTGACGGCCTGGGGGTACCCTGCGCAACCATGAAGATCCTCTACAAACCCTTCGGAATCGTTATCGGCCTCATCGCCGGCTACCTCGCGCGTCAGGTCTTCAGCCAGATCTGGGGACACATCGACGACCGCGAGCCTCCGAAGCCCACCGACGAAGAGACGTCTTGGGGCAAGGTACTGGGCGCAGCGGCGGTTCAGGGGGCGACGTTCGCGGTGACCAAGGCGGCCGTCAATCGCAGCGGGGCCAAGGGCTTTCAGTGGCTCACCGGGATCTGGCCCGGCGCGAAGCGGCCTGAGATCGAATAGCGGAGCGCCGGCCGGCGGCGCCGTGACCATCGGGCCCGCTCGCCGGTGGCGAAATGGTGGCGAAGGCCATCCGGCGGTTGGACGGACGTACGACGATCCGAGCGGACCAGGCGGGCTATTGGCTGCGCAGCACGTAGCCGCGCTCGGCCAGGACGGCGAGGTCGTCCTCGAAGGCGCCGAAGTCGCGCGCCCGGAGATGCTCGATCGGCGTGCCGCTGGGTCCGTGGCGGCGCACCCAGCTGCGCAGCGTCCGGGGCCCGACGCGCTCGGTCGCCTCAGCGGTGAGCGCGAGCAGGATCGCCAGCTCGGGGCGGTGCTCGAGCTCGCCGGTGATGACCTGCAGCGGATCGACGGCGAGGACCTCGCACAGCTCGTCGTCGGACAGCCCGAGGCGCTGCATGAGCTCGACGGCGGGTGTCGTCATGCGGCGACCGTACCGGCTGGCCGGCCGTCGCTGAGGCGTTCGCGCACCAGCGCGTCGAGCTGGGCGCCCGTGAGCACGGCCGCAGCGGCGAGGTACGTGGGTCCGCACGAGGATGATCGAGCCGGACGTCACCGGCTGGGAGCTGGTGGTGGCCGGCGCATACGGGTCCCTGCCGGCAATGATGCCGAGACCGCCGTGCTGTCGACGCGTACCTGGCGAGAACGGCTCCTAGCCTTCAGGCCGAAGGATGTGCATGACATCCCTGGCGACGTAGAGCTGACCGCCCCGCGAGAATCGGAACGCAACCGGCTCGAGAATGCCTAGCTCGACGAGCGTGTTGATCGCGTTGCTAGCACCTTGCCCCGAAAGCGCGTAGCGATCCCGCACGTCCGCGCGATTGACGTCAGAAGAGCTGGTTCTCCCCGCCGAACACGTCGCTCACCGAGCGGTCCGAGAAGATGCTGCGGATCGAGTCGGTGAGCAGCTCGGCGCACGAGAGGACCTTGATGTTGTCCGGTGCGCCGGCGCGCAGCGGGATCGTGTCGGTGACGACGATCTGCTCGAAGCCCGCGACGGCGAGGTTCGCGAAGGCGTTGCCGCTGAGGACGGGGTGCGTGGCGGCGGCGTAGACGGCGCGCGCGCCCGCGTCGAGCACGGTCTGGCTGGCGACCTTCAGCGTGCTGGCGGTGTCGATGATGTCGTCGACGATCAGGGCGGTCTTGCCCTTGACGTCGCCGATGACGTAGCCGATCTCGGCGACCTGCTGGGCCGGGCGCTCCTTGTCGAGGATCGCGAGATCGGCGCCGAGCTTGGAGGCGAACTTCTTGTTGAGCTTCACGCGGCCGGCGTCCGGCGCGACGACGACGAGGTCGCGCAGGCCGAGGTCGCGGAAGTACTGCGTGAGGATGAACAGCGCGGTCATGTGGTCCACCGGCTTGCGGAAGAAGCCCTGGATCTGGCCGGCGTGCAAGTCCATGGTCAGGACCCGGTCGGCGCCCGCGCGCTCGAGCATGCGGGCGACGAGCCGTGCGGAGATCGGTTCGCGCGGCGCGGACTTCTTGTCCTGGCGGCTGTAACCGAACCACGGCGTGACGGCGATCACGCGGTGCGCGCTGGCGCCCACGGCCGCGTCGATCATCAGCAGCAGCTCCATGAGCGCGTCGTTGGGCGTCATCCCCTCGCCGGGGTTGGCACAGATCGGCTGGACGAGGAAGACGTCGGCACCGCGAATCGACTCGCCGTAGCGGCAGTACACCTCGCCGTTGGTGAAGGTCTTCAGGATCACCGGACCCGGCGCGATGCCGAGCTTGGAGGCGATTCGCGCCGCCAGATCGGGGTTCGCGCGCCCCGAGAACAGCATGAGGTTCTTGTCGTAGCCGAGCTCGAGGCGGGTAGCTGGCGCCGGCTGCGGCTCGACCGTGGTCATTGCGGGAAGGAGTCTAGGGACTGGTCCGGCGCCTACGCTCGGCGTAGCCCTCGATGTTCGTCTGGCGCTCGCGGGCGACGCCCAGCGCTCCCGGCGGCACGTTCTTGGTGATCGCGGAGTTCGCCGCCGTGAACGCGTCGTCGTGCAGGGTCACGGGCGCGACGAGCGTCGTGTCGACGCCCGTGTGGACGCGGTCGCCGATCGTCGTGCGGTGCTTGGCCACGCCGTCGTAGTTGGCGGTGATCGTCGCGGCGCCGAGGTTCGTGTCCTCCCCGATGTCGGCGTCGCCGATGTAGGAGAGGTGCGGCACCTTCGTCCCGCGACCCACGTCGGAGTTCTTGATCTCGACGAATGTCCCGGCCTTCGAGTGCTCGCGCAGGACGGTGCCCGGGCGCAGGTAGGCGAACGGTCCTACGGATGCGCGGGACTCGATCTCGGCGCCGATCACGTAGGAGTGCGGGATCGTGACCTCATCGTGCAGCGTGGCGTCGATCAGCGTCGTGAGCGGGCCGACGGTGCAGCCGCGGCCGATGCTCGTGCTGCCGCGCAGGAACGTGCTGGGCTCGATCCGCGTGTCCTCGCCGATGGCGATCCCGACATCGATCAGCGTCGAGTCGGGATCGACGACCGTCACCCCGGCGCGGCCGTGCGCGTCGTGGATGCGCTGTTGCGCGATCGCGCGGACGTGGGCGAGCTGGACGCGGTCGTTGACGCCGAGCGCGAGCCGGGGGTCGTGCAGCTCGTGCGCCTTGACCCTCTGCCCGGCGGCGCGCAGCGCGGGCAGGACGTCGGGCAGGTAGAGCTCGCCCTGGGCGTTGTCGGGCGTGAGCGCCTCCAGCACGGCGACCAGCGCGCCGCCGTCGAAGGCGAAGAGCGCGCTGTTGACCTCGCGGATCGCGAGCTGCTCGGGCGTCGCGTCGCCGGCGGTCTTCGTCTCCACGACGCGCTCGACGTGGCCGTCCTCGTCGCGCACGACGCGGCCGTAGCCGCTGGGGTCGGTGAGGATCATCGTCGCCATCGTGGCTGCGGCGCGGTGCTTGGCGTGCGCGCGCACGAGCGCCTCGATCGCCGCCGCGGTGATCAGCGGAACGTCGCCGGGCAGCACGATGACGGTGCCCGCCGGATCGATCTCAGCGGCCGCGGCCTGGACGGCTCCGCCGGTGCCGTTGGGCGCCGGCTGCACGACGCACGTCACGTCGTCGGGAAGCTCGCCCGCCAGCGTGTTCGCCGGAGAGTCGACGACGACCACGCGGTCGGCTCCGGCCTCGAGCGCGGCGGCGATCGGCCAGCCCACGAGCGGACGCCCGCAGAGCGGGTGCAGCATCTTCGGAAGCTGGGAGCGCATCCGGGTGCCCTGGCCGGCGGCGAGGATGACGGCGGTCAAGGGTGGCATCCGGCCATCCTAGGGCTACTCTTGCCAAGGGCCGACAGCCCGATTTACTGGGGAGTGGTGTAATGGAAGCCCGCCGGCCTTTGGAGCCGTGAGGAGTTGGTTCGAGTCCAACCTCCCCAGCTGTCGTTCCGTCCGCGCGCTATGCGAACATACGTTCGTGACACGGTACACGGAAATGGAGGCCAGGGCGGCTGTCGCCGCGTCACGGAGCCACGCCGAGGTTCTGCGCGTGCTCGGCCTCTGCCCCACCGGCGGCAACACCGCGTTGCTGAAGCGGTCGCTCGCGCATTGGGGGGTCTCGACCGGGCATTTCGAGGCACGGGCGCTGCGTGCACCGCGCGCCACCGCGCAGCCCCTCGAGGAGGTTCTCGTCGAGGGCTCGTCATACGCCCGGGCGAACCTGAAGGCCCGGCTCTACGCCGAGGGCATCAAGACGCCGACCTGTGAGCTTTGCGGCCAGGGCGAGCTCTGGCGCGGAAGGACGATGGGCCTGATCCTCGACCACATCAACGGCGTGCGCGACGACAATCGCCTGCCGAACCTCCGCATCGTCTGCCCGAACTGCGCGGCAACGTTCGATACGCATTGCGGACGGAAGAACCGCCTCGAGCGCCCGGAGCGCCCCTGCCTGCGCTGTGGCGGGATCTTCGGCGCCCGCTATCCACAGCAGCGCTGCTGCTCACGGGCGTGCGGGGTGCGATACGAGCGCAAGGGGAAGCCCAACCCGGGGCTGCGCCGCGCCGAGCGCCACCCGTACGACCAGCTCCTGCGCGAGATCGGGGAGACGAGCTACGTCGCCGTCGGCCGCCGGTACGGCGTCTCCGACAACGCGATCCGCAAGTGGTTGCGCCAATACGAGCGCGAGCAGGCGGCCGATGCGGCACGGGGATAGGTCAGTCGAAGCGAAAGAACGTGCCGACGGGCTCGAGCTTGTCGGCGTCGATCTTCGGCACGGCGGCAGCGAGCGTCGAGGCGAAGCTCGCGCCGCTGGCCTCGATGAGGCGGACGAGCTCCTCCACCGGGGTCGCCTCGGGCTTCACGCCGTTGGCGTAGTCGGTCGCGTAGCCGAGCAGCGCGTAGGGGATCTCGGCCTCGCCCGCGAGCACGGTCTCGGGCCCGGCGGTCTGGCTGACGACGGTGACGCCGCAGTTCTGGAGCATCCGGATCTCGGGCTTCGTGTTGAAGCGCGGCCCGTCGACGTGGCCGTAGCAGCCGCCGTCGACCGCGTAGTTGCCGGCCTCCTCGGCGCCCGCCAGCAGCGCCTCGCGCAGGTGCTGGGAGAACGGGCGCTCGTAGATCCAGTGTCCGCGCCCGTTCTCGCCCGGCTCCGTGTACAGCGTGCAGATCGAGCCGTCGGGCAGGCGGTTGGCGAGGAAGTGCAGGTCGTCGAACACCACCAGGCTGCCCAGCGAGAGGTTGGCGTCCAGCGCGCCGCAGACCGTGACCGACAGGATCGCCTCGGCGCCGAGCTCCTTCAGCGCGGCGATGTTCGCCTGGTGGGTGACCATGCTCGACAGCAGCTCGTGGCCCGGCCGGTGGCGCGAGATGTGGAGCACATCGACGCCTGCGAAGCGCCCGCTGGTCACCGGCGCCGAGCCGTAGCGCGTCTCGACGAGCTCAGGCTCGCCGTCGGCTTCGATGCCGGGCAGCGCATAGGTGCCCGACCCCGTGAGGATCCCGATCTTCAACGCGCGCTCGGCCAAGCGCGGCATCGTAGTTCGTTTCGCCGCGGCAGGCCCGATCCGCCCGCCGCGCGCCCCGCGAAGCCGTCAGCGCTTCGGCACCCGGCCGGCGCCCGCGCCGGGCTCCGTCGCCGGGCCGCCGGGCGCCGCCACGCCGAGCACCCGCATCGCCTTCAGGCCGAGCGAGAGCTTCTCGCGCCCGTCGGTGGAGCCGACGTCGAGCCCCGACAGCTCGCGCACGCGCTCCAGGCGGTAGCGGATCGTGTGACGGTGGGTGAAGAGCTTCTGCGCGGTGCCCGCCACGTTGCCGTCGTTGTCGAGGAAGGCCTCGACGGTGCGCACGAGCTCGGTCTCGTACTGCTCGTCGTAGGCCACGAGCGGCTCGACCGTCTCGGCGTAGAAGCGCTGCAGCTCAGCCGGGTCCTCGCTCATCGCCGACAGCAGCAGGCGGTAGGCGCCCGTCTGCTCGAAGGCCAGCAGCGGGCGCTCCTCGTCGCCCTCGGCGACGTTGACCGCCAGCAGCGCCTCGTTGCCGGCGCGGTGCAGGTCCAACGGATCCAAGGCGACCCGGCTACGGCCGATCGCGAACGAGTGCCCCGGCAGTCCGGCCTGCAGCTCGCGCAGCACGCCCTCGGCGGCCCGCTTGGCGAGGCCGTCGTCGCCGCTGGGGACGAGCACGATGACCTCGGCGGCGACCATCTCGCGCTCGGCCGGCGCGGCGATCGCGGTCGGCACGACGGCGCGCGCCCCGCGCTCGGCCGTCGCCAGCACGCGCGGCCGCCAGCCCTCCTCGACCGGCACGTGCGCGTGGGCCCGCGCGACGAGGATCGCGCCGCCGGACACGAGGTCGATGCCGAGCTCCTCGGCGCGGGCCAGGATCTCGGAGCCGTCGGTGAGCTCGCGCGCGAGAACGGCGCGCAGGAAACCCGTCGCGGCCTCCTGCGAGGCACGCGCCGGCGCGCGGACGCGCTCGACCTCGGAGGCGACGAGGGTCGTGACCAGGCGCACGAGCGCCGGCCCCGGGTCCGAGCGCGCGCGCATGCGCAGCTGCCCGACGGGCGTGTCGGCGACGCGCAGCTCGATCGTCTCCACGCCCGCGGCGCTGTCGAGCAGCGAGCGCTCGTCGGCCGGCGAACGCGCGGCGACGGCGAGCACCGAGCCGCTGCGGTCCAGCAGCACGAGGCTCGCCTCCAGGGCGCGGGCGGCGGCGCGTACGACCTCGGGCAGCCCGGCGCCGGACTCGACCGCCTCGGTGATGGCGTCGAGCGCTGCCAGATCGAGGCCGACCGAGCGGTCCGCGGAGGTCGCCATGGTCATAGGCTACGCCGCGATGCGATCCCAGTAGTACGCGAAGGCCGCTCCGCCGGCCGCGCCCACCAGGAGAAGCGCCGCGAGGACGTACAGGCTGAGGAAGCCGGCCGCCAGCCTCTCCCACAGGCTGCTGTACGCGCTACAGGCCGGCCAGGCGATGAACCAGACGAACGCGGCGATCGCCAGAATGCCACAGGTGGCGCCGATCAGGATGGTCGCGCCCGTGTTGCTCACAACCGAGATTGTGCCCTAGAACGGAGACGATGTACTGCGTGCCCGTCAGACGAGGGCGATCGGGCCGGCGGGCCCGGTCAGCAGCGGCTCGGGCACCGCGCCCTCCTCGGCCAGCGACTCGCAGACGCGGCGGGCGCGCTCGCGATGGCCGGAGCCGATGAACACGCCGAGCACGGTCGGGCCGGAGCCCGAGACGAGGGCGTGGTCGGCGCCCGCGGCGAGCACCGCCTCCAAGGCCTGGTCGATCGCCGGGCACAGCGAGCGCGCCGCGTCCTGCAGGTCGTTGTGCAGGCGCTCGAGGATCGTCTCGGAGGACAGCGCGGCCTGCGTGCGCGTCATCGAGCGGGCGAGGTCCAGCGTGTCGCGGGTGAGGCCGAGCCGGTCGGCCTCGGCGTAGACGGCGCCGGCGGAGAGCTGTTCGTCGACCGCGACGACGACCACGCTGTAGGCGAGCGACAGGCTCAGTGGCCGCAGCCGGCTGCCGGTGCCGGTCGCGAGCATGAGGCCGCCGCGCACCTGGCTGGGCACGTCGGCGCCGAGCGTGGCGGCGATGTCCTCGAGCGCCCGCCGATCGCCCAGGCCGGAGGCCTCGGCGGCGAGGCGCAGCGCGGCGGCGGCATCCGCCGAGCCGCCCGCCATCCCGCCGGCGACCGGAATGCGCTTGGCGATCTCCAGGCGGACCGGGGCGCCGTCCCAGCCGGTGCTCGCGCGGAAGGCGCGCAGGGCGTCGGCCGCGAGATTGGGACCGTCGATGCCGAGGCAGATGACCTCGTCCTCGACGGCGCCCGCCGGATCGGTGTCCATGCGAACGTCGTCGCAGAGGCTCAGCGAGTCCATCAGCGTGACGATCTCGTGGCGTCCGTCGCCGCGCTTGGGCCCGACGAACAGGCACAGGTTGATCTTCGCGCGAGCCTCCGTCTTCAGCACGGTCATGCCCGCAAGCTATCGCGCAGCGCGCGAAAGTCCTGTGGCGACAGGCGCTCGGCGCGGACATCGGACGGATGACCGAGCTCGGCGAGGGCGGTGCGGGCGCGCGCGCGGATGTCGCGCGGTGCGTTCGGCGCGAGCGCCAACGAACCGGCCAGCGCCTTGCGGCGATGGGCGAACGCGGCGGCCACGAGCTCGCGCAGGTCGGGCTCGGGCGCCGGACCGGTGCGCTGGAGCCCGACGAGCACCGAGTCGACGTTGGGCACCGGCGAGAACACCGAGCGCGACACCGGCCGCAGGACCCGCACGTCGCAGGCGAGCTGGGCGAGCACCGACGGCAGCCCGTAGGCGCTCGTGCCGGGCCCGGCGGCGAAGCGCTCGCCGACCTCCTTCTGGACCATCCCGACCCAGCGCACCACGCTCGGAAGCTCCTCGATCGTGCGCAGGATCGCGCCGGCCGCGATCCCGTAGGGCAGGTTGGCGACGACCTTCGTCGGCGCGGGGTCCAGCGCGCGCAGGTCGAGCCTCATCGCGTCGGCGAAGTGCAGCGCGACGTTCGCGAACGGATCGACCGCGTCGCGCAGGGCCGGCGCGAGCGCCTCGTCGAGCTCGACGACGTGCACGTGCGCCACGCGCGGCGCGAGGTACTCCGAGAGCACGCCCAGCCCGCCACCGATCTCCAGCACGACGTCGTCGCGCTCCAGGCGCGCCTCGCGCGCGATCACGCCGAGGATGTTCGAGTCGATGAGGAAGTTCTGGCCGAGGTCGCGCTTGGGCCGCACGCCGAAGTCGCGCATCCGCCGCAGGCTCGGCTGCGTCGCCGGGCGGGCGGGCTCCGCGCCGCGGTCGCTCACCACCGTAGGAGCGCCGCGGCGTTGCGCTCGACGAGGTGCTCGAGCTCCTCGTACGCGATCCCCCGCCGCTGCGCGACGAAGCGCGCGGTGTGGGCGACGTACGCCGGCTGGTTTGGCTCCTTGCGCACGACCTGGGGCGTGAGGTACGGCGCGTCGGTCTCGACGAGCAGGCGCTCGGCCGGGACGCGCGCGGCGGCGGCCGCGAGGTCCGCGGCCTTGGGATACGTCACGTTGCCGGCGAACGAGATCCACCAGCCCTGCTCGACGCACTCGTCGAGGCGGGCGGGCATCGAGAAGCAGTGCAGGATCACCTCGACCCCGGCGGCCTGCTCGCGCAGCGTGGCGATCGTGTCGTCGTCGGCGGAGCGGGTGTGGATGACGAGCGGCTTGGCGACCTCGCGGGCGAGCTCGATCTGCGCCGCGAAGGCGCGCTCCTGGTCGGCGCGGGGCGCGTAGTCGCGGTAGAAGTCCAGGCCCGTCTCGCCGATCGCGCGGCAGCGCGGATGCGCCGCCAGCGCGGTCAGCTCGGCGAGGTCGGCGTCGTCGAAGCCGGTCGCCTCGTTGGGATGGCGGCCGATCGCCGCGAACACCTGCGGGAAGCGCTCGGCGGCCAGCAGCGCCTGCCGGCAGGTCGCGCCGTTCGTGCCGACCGTGAGCATCCGCGTCACCCCGGCCGCGACGGCCGCCGCGACGAGCTCGGCGTCGTCGGGCTGGCAGACGTGCAGGTGGGTGTGGCTGTCGATCACCGTGCCCGGCCGGACATCGGGATGGTTGATTGCGCGGCCGGTGCCGTCAGATGTGCGTGGATCGCGGATGCAGGGCGCCGCGGGCAGAAGGTGCACGGTGCCAGCGGCACGGGCGCCTTCGGCCGATGGCGATCCTGCGCCGCGAGACGCGTGCAGATGACGGTGCCGGTCGCGCAATCAACCATCTAGTGCTTCGGGAACAGCTGATCGAGCTTGGCGATCGTGCCGAGCCGGCCGGCCTGGGCGCGGGCGCCCTCGAGCTCGAGCGCGGGCGCGGGCGCGCCCAGGGCGCTCAACAGCTTGTCCGAGCTCTCCGGGATCCACGGATGCAGCAGGACGGCGACGACGCGCAGCGACTCGGCCAGCGAGGCGAGCACGGTGTCGAGCTCGCCCGCGCGCTCGGGATCCTTGGCCAGCGTCCACGGCGCCTGCTCCTCGACGTAGCGGTTCAGCCGGCGCACGCGCAGCCAGATCGCCTCGAGCGCTCCGCTCAGGTCGGCCCGGTCCAGCAGCGCGCAGACCTCCGTCCGCGCCCCGTCGATCTCGGCGCTCAGCGCGGGGTCGAGCGCGGCGCCGGGGACGACGCCGTCGCGGTAGCGGTGGACCATCGCGATCGTGCGGCTGGCGAGGTTGCCCAGGTCGTTGGCGAGCTCGGACTCGTAGAGGACCGCGAAGCGGGCCGTCGAGACCTCGCCGTCCTGGCCGAACGTCACGTCGCGCATGCAGTAGAAGCGCAGCGCGTCGGCGCCGAACTCGTCGATGATCTGGAACGGGTCGAGCACGTTGCCCAGCGACTTGCTCATCTTCTTCAGCTCCGGCGCCTCCTCGCCGGGCGTGCCCGACTCGCGCATGAGCAGGAAGCCGTGCACGAAGACGTGCTCGGGCAGCGGCAGGCCGGCGGCCATCAGCATCGCCGGCCAGAAGATCGTGTGGAACTTCAGGATGTCCTTGCCGATGAAGTGAAACCGCGCCGGCCAGAAGCGCTCGGTGAGGTCCTCGCCCTCCTCGGCGTACGACAGCGCGGTGTAGTAGTTCAGCAGCGCGTCGAACCACACGTAGAAGACGTGCTTGTCGTCCCACGGCACCGGCACGCCCCACGTGAACGTCGAGCGGCTCAGCGAGACGTCCTGCAGCCCCGACTCGATGAACGAGCGCGCCTCGTTGTAGCGATGGCGCGGCATGACGAAGTCCGGCTGCTCGTCGAGCAGCTCGAGCAGATCGTCCTGGAAGGCCGACAGGCGAAAGAAGTAGTTGTCCTCCTTCTCGCGCGTCAGCGGCGTCCCGTGGATCGGGCAGAGGTTGTCCTCGCCGGCCTCCGCGTCGGTCTTGAAGTCCGCGCAGCGCGGGCAGTACCAGCCCTCGTAGACGCCCTCGTAGACATGGCCGTTGTCGCGGATCCGGCCAAGGATCTCCTGCACCCTGGCCATGTGCTGCGGGTCGCTCGTGCGGATGAAGAAGTCGTTGGAGACGTTCAGCTTCGGGCCGAGCTCGACGAAGCGGGGCGCGTTGCGGTCGACGAGCTCCTGCGGCGTGACCCCCTCGCGCTCCGCCGCCAGCGCGACGGGCTCGCCGTGCTCGTCGGTGCCCGTGAGAAAGAAGACGTCCTCGCCGCGCTGGCGCATGTGGCGCGCCATCACGTCGGCGGCGATCGTGGAGTACGCGTGGCCCAGATGCGGGGCCGCGTTGACGTAGTAGATCGGCGTCGTGACGTAGAAGCTCATCGGCCGCTGAGGCTACCCGCGCGCGGCCGGCGGCCCGTTCCGCCGGTGCGCACGCGAGCGCCGGCGCATCGCGGTTCGAACCCCGCGGCCGCAGATCCCGCCATCAGGCCGCGGTCCGCGGCGACCGAGCCGCGCCGGCCCGCCGGCCGCAGCGGCGCTCGCGCCGGCGCGCGATCACGAGGCCGCCGCCCAGCGGAAGCGCGAGCGCGACGAGCGCGAGCCCGAGCCACACCGGCCAGGGGAGCCGCTCCACGGAGACGCGCGGTGCCGCGGCCGGCACGGCAGGGCGCACCGCCGGCGCCGGGACCAGGAGCGGCGCGAGCACCCGCGGCGACACGGGGGCCGGCGCCGGCGCCGGCCCCAGCGGGCGCGCCCCCGGCGGGAGCGGGGCCGGCGGCGCGCGCCGCGGGACGGGCAGCGGCGCGAGCGGCCCGCGCGGCGCGCCGGTGAACAGGGTCAGCGGGTCGCGGTACTCGCCGGTCGCGGCGACGCGCGCGCCGAGGTGCACGTGCGGTCGGGGCAGGGCCTGGCCGGCAATGCCGATCGCCCCGCCTGCCCTCACCGCCTGCCCGCGCCGGACCGTGACCTCGCCGAGGTGCTGGTAGGTGGCCAGCAGCGCGCCGCAGCGCACGCTGACGGTCCGCCCGCCGCGCGGCACGCGCCCCGCGAAGCGCACGCGTCCGCCGCAGGCCGCCCGCACCCGGGAGCCCGGCGCCGCGGCCAGATCGACGCCGCGATGCTGACCGGCGGCGAATCGATCGGGGCCGACCGCGAACGGCCGCACCACCTCGCCGCCGACCGGACGCACCCAGCCGCGTGCGACGGCGGAGGTCGCCGACGCGGCGAGGCCCGCGAGCAGCACGGCGACGGCGATGACGAGCAACGGGCGCACGGTCGCGACGTTACGCCGCAACACCGCCGGCGCCGCCCCCCACGCGCAAGTTGACACACGGCCGTGCGCGTTGCTTCACACGTACGGGGTGCGCACGCCGAAAACCGGCGCCACTTCAGGCGGCTCGCGCGGGCCGGCCGCCCGCGGCGCCGTGGGTCACCGCCAGGAGCCGCCGCCCGCTCAGATCTCCGTGACGATCTCCTCGAGCGGGCGCCGGTCCGCGCGCCGCACCCACTCCTCCGGCGACAGCGACTGCGGATCGCGGCGCGGCACGGCCGGATAGCCGAACGTGAGCACGGTCGCGACCGTCTCGTCCTCGCCGTGGGCCAGCGCCTCGCGCAGCCGATCCGCGTCGGCGATCCCGTTCGGGCAGGACCCGACCCCGTCGTTGGACGCCGCGAGCATCATGTTCTGCCCCGCCCGCCCCGCGTCGAACGACGTCGGTCCCTTGCGGCCCGCGACGATCGCCACGACGAGCGCGGCGCCGCGCACGTTGTCGCCCGCGTAGACGCACGAGGCGACCTCCTCGCGCACGCCGTCGTCGCGCACCACCACGAAGCGCCGCGCCTGGCGGTTCTTCGACGACCCGGCGACGCGGCCGGCCTCGAGGATCCGGCGCTCGGCGTCCGGCTCGATCGGGCGCGGTGCGTACTCGCGCACCTCCCGCTTGCTTGCGACGGCCAGGTAGGCGTCCACGAGGGCGGAGACTACGCCGCCGCCGGCCGGCGCACCAGTGCCATTACACGCGCGGGCGCTCGTCGACGCGCTCGATCCACGCCGCCAGCCGGGGATGGTCGTCACCGAGCTGCTGGTAGCTGTCGAGCACGCGATGAAAGAGCTCGTCGTCGGCCGGATCGCGCCACAGCGCGTACTTCAGGAACGGGTACGCGGCGCAGTCGGCCGCCGAGAACTCGTCGCCCAGCAGGTAGGCGTGCCCGCCCAGCATCCGCTCGAAGACGTCGAGCGCGCCCGCCATCGCGTCGGCCAGGACGTCGACCCGCGCGACGTCGGGCGCCGGCCCGGCGATCTCGTCCGCCAGCGCGTTCGGCGCGACCTTCCAGACGCCGTTGAACCAGTCGACGAAGCGCATGGCCGCCGCGCGCCCGGCGAAGTCGGGCGGATACAGCGGGGCCGCGGGGTGGCGCTCCTCGAGCACCTTGACGATCTGCATCGAGTCGCACACCACCGCGCCGTCCTCGAACTCCACGACCGGCACGAGCGCCTGGCCGCTCACCCGCTCCACCGGCGACCGGTCCTCATAGGAGATCCAGACCGACTCGACCTCCAGGCCCTTGTGCGCCAGCGCCAGCGCGACCCGCTCGACGTTCGTCGAGAACGGCGCGCGGTACAGGCGGATCACCCGGGCTCATCCTGCGTCAGCGCGCGGTACAGCGCGTTGGCCTTCACGCCCGTCAGCGAGGCGACGACGGAGCTCGCGGCGCGCGGCTTGGCCCCGGCCGCCACGAGCTTGCGCAGCGCCGCCAGCGCCGGGGCGAGCTCGGGCTCGCTCACGGTCGCGCCGCCGATCACGAGCACGACCTCGCCGCGCGGCGGGTCGACCGCGTAGCGCTCGGCCAGCTCGGCCGCGCTGCCGCGCACGATCTCCTCGTGCAGCTTCGTCAGCTCGCGGCACACGACCACCGGCCGCTCCGGGTCCGCCGCCGTGAGCACCGCCAGCGACGCGCCCACGCGGTTGGGCGACTCGAACGCGACGATCGTCTCCGGCACGCGCAGGAGCGTGGCGAGCTCGCCGCGCTTGCGCGGCAGGTAGCCGACGAAGCGCCAGGTGTCCGACGGCAGCGCGCTCGCCACGAGCGCCGACAGCGCCGCGCTCGGCCCCGGCAGCACCTCGACCGCGAGCCCGGCGGCCACGCACGCGCGCACGAGCACGAAGCCCGGGTCGCTCACGAGCGGCGTGCCCGCGTCGGACACGAGCGCCACGACGTCGCCCCGGCTCATCCGCTCGACGAGCTGCGTCGCCCGCGGAAGCTCGTTGTGCTCGTGGTAGCTGACGAGCTTGGCCGAGACCCCGTAGCGCTCGAGCAGGACGCGCGTGCGGCGCGTGTCCTCGCAGGCCACGACGTCGGCCTCGCGCAGCGCGCTCAGCACCCGCAGCGTGACGTCCTCGAGGTTGCCGATCGGGGTCGGGCAGACGATCAGGCGGCCGGTCGCGGTCGTGGTCATGAACAGATCACAGCACGTCGCCGAGCCCGTCGAACGCCAGCGTCGCCGCGCCGAGCATCCCGGACTCCGCGCCGAAGCGCGCGGGCACGATCCGCACGTGCTCCTTGGAGGGCGACAGCGCCCGCGCGGCGACGACCGCGCGGGCTGGCGCGAGCAGCAGCTCGCCGGCCGCGATCACGCCGCCGCCGATGACCACGACGTCGGGGTTGAGCATGTTCACGAGGTTCGCCACGCCGATGCCGAGCCACCGCCCCATCACCGCGAGCGCCTCGATCGCGGCCTCGTCGCCGTCGTGCGCGAGGTCGGTAACGAGCGGGCCGGAGATCTCGCGGCCGGCGGCGAGCGCGTGCCCGAGCGCCGACTGCGGGCGCTCCTGCGCCAGGCGCCGCGCCTCGCGGGCCAGCGCCGTCCCCGAGCAGACGGCCTCCAGGCAGCCGCGGTTGGGGCAGTGCCCGTTGCAGGGCGGCCCGTCGGCCTGCACGACCATGTGGCCGAGCTCGGCGCCCGCGCCCTGGCTGCCGCGCTGCAGCGCGCCGCCCACGACGAGCCCGCCGCCGATGCCGGTGCCGATCGTCAGCAGCGCGGCGTCGCGCGTGCCCCGCGCCGCCCCGAAGCGCCACTCGGCGAGCATCGCGGCGTTCGCGTCGTTGTCGACGAAGACGGGCAGCCCGATGCGCTCGGCGACGAGATCGCGAAACGGGACGCCGGCCAGCGGCAGGTGGGTCGACATCACCGCGAGGCCGCGCGCGGTGTCGAGCAGGGCGGGGATCCCGAGGCCGACGGCGTCGACGCTGCCCGACGCGCCCTCGATCGCGTCGCGCACCTCGGCGACCGCCGAGACGACCGTGTCGAGCACCGCCTGGTGGTCGGCGGCGCGCGCCGGCCGCGTGGCACGGTGGTGCACGTTCAACGCCGGATCGACCGCGCCGGCCAGGAGCTTCGTGCCACCGAGGTCGACCCCGATCACACAGCCGGTCGCCACGATCGGCCACCATACAGGGCTTCATGCCGCCACCCGACGAGCCCGACGGGCCGCCCGAGTACCGCGTCTACCGCTCGCGCAAGCCCCTGTTTGGCAAGCGCGGAGGCGGTGACGGCGACGAGCTCGCCCGCCTGCGCGAGGGCGCCAAGCGCCCCGAGCCGGCAGCGGCCCAGCCGGGCGCCGAGCCCGACGACACGCGCGGGCGCAGGCTCATCCCGGAGCCGCCGGCGAAGCCGCGGCGGCGGCGCTTCACGCGCGGGCGCGTCATCCGCTGGCTCCTGCTCGCGGTCGCCGGCTGGATCGCGCTGTCGGTGCTCGTCTTGCTGGTCAGCGCGCAGATCCAGCAGGGCAAGGTGTCCGACGCCAACCACCTGCTCGGCGGCGCGGGCTATCCCGCGACCTCAGCGAACAACGTCCTCGTGCTGGGCTCCGACGTGCGCACGAGCGCCACCGCCGAGCCCGGCGCCCAGACCACGGGCAACGGCCGCTCGGACTCGATCCTGCTGCTGCGCATCGGCGGCGGCGCGAACAGCCGCCTGTCGATCGCGCGGGACACGATCGTCGACATCCCCGGCGCCGGGCGCCAGAAGATCAACGCCGCCTACTCGATCGGCGGCACGGCGCTCGCGGTGCAGACGATCGAGCGGTACACGGGGATCGACATCAACCACGTGATGATCGTGAGCTTCGAGGACTTCCCGGCGCTCATCGACGCGATGGCCGGCATCACGTACCGCGGTGGCTGCGTCGTCTCGAAGATCAACGGCGGCTTCAAGAACGGCGGCTACACGCTGCGCCTGCCGGCCGGCACGTCGCACATCGACGGCAAGCAGGCGCTGGCGCTGGCCCGTACGCGCAAGAACGCCTGCAACCGCAACGAGGACGACCTCACCCGTGCGCGGCGCCAGCAGAAGATCGTCGGCGCGATGAAGCGCCGGCTGCTGTCGCCGATGGCGTTCGCCCGGCTGCCGCTGATCTCGTGGAGCGTGCCCAAGGCGCTGCGCTCGGACATGAGCGGGCCGACGCTGCTGGGCCTCTTCGGCGCGCTGTCGGTCGCCGGCACGCCGGCGACGCAGATCCTCGGCACGGTGTCGGGGCAGATCCCGCAGGCGGTCAGGCAGGCGAAGGTGCGCCGCTTCCTCGCCGGCTGATCGTCAGCGCTTGTCGGTCTTCGTGCCCGACGAGCTCGACGAGCTCGACGACTTCGACGGGCTCGACGACGACGAGGCGTCCGACGAGGATGAGGAGGACGACGAGGACGAGGACGACGAGTCGGACTTCGAGGCGGAGTCGGACTTCGTCTCGCCCTTCGCGGCGTCGCCCGACGACGAATCGCTCTTCTCGCTCTTCTTCTTGGAGCTGTCGTGCGCGTCCTTCTCCCGCGCGCGCTTCTTCGTGCCGTAGTCGGTGTTGTAGAAGCCCTTGCCCTTGAAGTGCACCGCGATCGGGTGGAACACGCGCGTGACCGGCAGGCCCGTCGCGGGATCCGCCTCCAAGGGCGGATCAACCATCTTCTGCATGATCTCGAACGTCGTGCCGTCCTGGCGTCTGTACTCGTAGAAGGGCACCGACGACCCATTATCTAGCATGGCCCGCCAATGCCCGACGCCGCCACCATGGAAAAGATCGTCGCGCTGTGCAAGCGGCGCGGCTTCATCTTCGCCTCCTCGGAGATCTACGGCGGCCTCGGGTCGACGTACGACTACGGCCACTACGGCGTCCTGCTGAAGACGAACGTCAAGAACGAGTGGTGGCGCGCGATGCTCCAGGAGCGCGACGACATCGTCGCCCTGGACTCGGCGATCCTCCAGCACCCGCGCGTGTGGGAGGCGTCCGGCCACCTCGCCGGCTTCACCGATCCGATGGTCGACTGCCGCGCGTGCAAGCGGCGCTTCCGGGCCGATCACCTCGACCGCGAGGAGATGTGCCCGGCGAAGGCGTCGCTGCCGAAGACCGAGGATCGCCGCCACGAGCTGACCGAGGCGCGCGACTTCAACCTCATGTTCAAGACGTTCGTCGGCCCGATGGAGGAGAGCGCGTCGGTCGCGTATCTGCGTCCGGAGACCGCGCAGGGGATCTTCATCAACTTCAAGAACGTCCTGCAGTTCAGCCGCAAGAAGCCGCCGTTCGGCATCGCCCAGGTCGGCAAGTCCTTCCGCAACGAGATCACGCCGGGCAACTTCGTCTTTCGCACGCGCGAGTTCGAGCAGATGGAGATGGAGTTCTTCGTGCCGCCCGACGAGGCGCCGCACTGGTACGACCACTGGAAACAGCAGCGCTTGGACTGGTACGTCGACCTCGGTCTGCGCGAGGACCACCTGCGCATGCGCGAGCACGACCCCGACGAGCTGAGCCACTACTCGTCCGCCACGGCCGACGTCGAGTACCTCTTCCCGATCGGCTGGTCAGAGCTCGAGGGCGTCGCCAACCGCGGCGACTTCGACCTCACCCAGCACGCCGAGTACTCCGGCGAGAAGCTCGAGTACTTCGATCCGCAGACGAAGGAGCGCTACGTCCCGCACGTCATCGAGCCGGCCGCCGGCGCCGACCGCGCGACGCTCGCGTTCCTCGTCGACGCCTACGACGAGGACGATCTCGGCGGCGAGCAGCGCACGGTGCTCAAGCTGCACCCGCGCCTCGCGCCGGTCAAGGCCGCCGTCCTGCCGCTGGTAAAGAAGGACGGCCAGCCCGAGGTCGCCCGCGAGATCGTGAAGGCGCTGCGCGCGCGGATGCAGACCGAGTACGACGAGGGCGGCTCGATCGGCAAGCGCTACCGCCGCCAGGACGAGATCGGCACGCCGTACTGCATCACGGTCGACCACCGGACGCTGGAGGACCGCACCGTCACGCTGCGCGACCGCGACACGCTCGAGCAGGAGCGCGTGGCGATCGACGGGCTGGCCGACGAGCTGGCGGCGCGGCTGGCGCGGCCCTGGCGCTCGCCGAAGCCGACCCCGGCATAGTTGCACCCACGATGGCCGTCACCGTTCCCGCCGCGACGGAGCAGATCGACTACGCCGATCTGTACGCGCGCTGGGAGCGCGGCAACTGGTCGGCGATGGACATCGACTTCACGCAGGACCGGATCGACTGGCGCGAGCAGTTCACCGACGAGCAGCGCCGCGGCGCGCTGTGGCTCTACACGCTGTTCTTCCACGGCGAGGACTCCGTCGCCGACAACCTCGCGCCGTACATCGACGCCGCTCCGCTGGAGGAGCAGAAGTACTTCCTCGCGACGCAGCAGGTCGACGAGGCGCGCCACGCGGTCTTCTTCCACCGCTGGATGCACGAGGTCGTGGGCGTCGGCGACGGTTCGCTGGGCGACGGGCTGCGCAGCACCCAGGGCGCGCTGACCTGGGGGCACCGCAAGCTCTTCGGCCGGCTGGATCGGATGGCCGACGAGCTGCGCTGTGACCAGTCCCCGCTGACGCTCGCCAGGGCCGTGACGCTCTACCACGTCGTCGTCGAGGGCACCCTCGCCCAGCCCGGCCAGCACATGATCGAGACGTCGCTGGAGCGGATGGATCTCATGCCGGGCTTTCGCGAGGGGATGCGCAACGTCGCGATCGACGAGCAGCGCCACATCGCCTTCGGCGTCAAGCTCCTCGCCGACCTGTACCGCGAGAACCCGCAGGCGACGCAGGACGCGATCGTCGATCTCATCCGCGAGGTCCTGCAGTACACGCTCAGCGTGCCGATCGCGCCTGGCTGGGACCCGTCGTACACCGAGAGCCTCGGCTACTCGATGGAGGACCTCTACGAGGAGGGCGCGCGCGCCAACGAGGCGCGGCTGCGGGCGATCGGTCTGCCGCTCGACGAGATCGCGCACTTCCCGTTTCCGATGGACATCACCCCGCGCGAGCGCGGTCAGCAGGCGCTCGCCCTGCTGCGGGCGGGGCTGCTCGGGGCCGGCGACGGCGGCCCCGTCGGGCGCGATCCGCAGACCGTGCAGATCTTCTTCGACCTCCTGGCGCGCAACGTCCGCGGCGAGGAGGTCGCGCCCGGCACGACGATCCAGTGGGACTTCCCCGACGCCGAGCCGTGGTACCTGCTCATCGAGGGGCCGGCGCGCAAGCGCGCGCTCCAGGGCCGCGTCGCCAAGCCGACGGTACGCCTACGATTGCGCTGGGAAGACTTCGGCGAGCTCGTGTCCGAGCGCGCCCAGCCCTACCACCTCATGCTGCGCGGACGGATGCGCCCATGGGGCGATCCGCGCGTGCTGCTCAAGCTCCAGCGCCTGTTTCACTGACGAGACGGGTAACGTGCCGCCCAGATGCTGCGTCAAGGCCCGATCTCGCACTTCCTGCACGGCGCCATCGAGTACGTCGCCGCCATCCTGCTGATCACCGCGCCGTTTCTGTTCAGCTTCGACTCCAACGCGGCGACCGCGCTGGCGGTGGTGGCGGGCGTCATCGTCCTCGTCCTCGCGGCCAGCAGCGACAGCCCGACGTCGCTCGTCAACTCCGTCCCGGTCGCGACGCACGTGGTGCTCGACTACGTGCTCGCCGGCGTGCTGATCGCGTCGCCCTTCCTGTTCGGCTTCAGCGGCGAGACGACCCCGACGTCGTTCTTTCTCCTGCTCGGCATCGTGCACCTGCTCGTGACGATCGGGACGCGCTTCAAGCCGGCGCCCGAGCCGGCCGCGCCACGCTGAGCGACCCGGCGCCAGCATCGCCGGCCCCGGCGGGGCATGGTCTACCCTTCCGCCCGTGAAATTCGTCGACATCGTGTCCCGCTTCGGCGACACCACCCTCCGCATCACCGCCATGCGCCATCCGTGGGACGCCGAGACCACCCAGCCCGCATGGGACCTGCAGCTGACCGGCCCCGAGCTCGACGTGTCGAGCCGCTACGTCGAGGATCCGGAGGCGCCGCAGACGCTCGTGGAGTTCTGTGCGCAGCTCGCCGCCGAGCACAAGGGCTGGGACGGTGACAAGACCTGGAAGTCGGCGGGCGGCGACGTCACCCTGACCGCCCGGCACGACCAGATCAACACGACGATCCTGACCGCCACGCTGACCGGCGGCGTGGTCCCGCGCTGGACGGCGATCAGCGAGATCCACGTCGACCCGCTGCGCTTCGATCAGGTCGCCCGGAACCTCAATCTCTACGGCGAGGATCTGTTCGGCGACGAGCACGACGACACCGCCGAGCCCGTGCGCCGCGACCCGCGCCAACTCGCGCGCGAGCCGAACAGGAAGATCGGCACCCCCGACCAGTACCTCTAGCGACCGCCGGCGGCGGCCGCCGCCGCCGCCGACAGAGACGCGCCCGGGGAAACGCCGGCGCGTCCCGTCGGCGAGTCGCCGTGGGCTATGCCTTCGCGAGGTTGCCCGTGAACTGCTTGACGAGCGCCTCCAGCACGGCCTGAACGGTGCCCTCGCCCATCGACGCGGCCTTGCCGCTGACGTTGGCCGTCACGTCGACCGTGCCGCCGTCGCCACCGATCTGGATCGTGACGTTGCCGTCGGCGTTGCTCTGACCGCCGGCCTCCTTGGCCTGCGCGCGGATGACGGCGCGCTTGGAGCCGTCGTCCTGCTCGACGATCTCGACCGGGCCGCTGAACGTCATGGCCATCGAGCCCATGTCGACCTTGATCTCCGCCTTCGCCTTCGTGTTGCTGTCAGCGGACAGGACCTTCGCGCCGGGCACGCACGGTACGAGCTTGTTGACGTCCGAGACGATGCCCCATGCATGATCGGGGTCCGAGACGCTGAACTTCTCTTGCAACTGGGTCGCCATAGTCGGGCTCCCTTTCGTGTGGCTGGCTGACTCCCCCTCGAAGATGGCGTACCCACGCTCGTCTCGATCATTCACCCGCCTCTCGAAGCTATGCGTACATAGAAACCCCCGCGCCTGTTAGAAGCAGGCCGGGGGCGTGACGGCGAGGGTGAAGCCTCGCCGCGCGCCTCAGGCTACATCCTGGACGAGCGCGCGCACGCACCGCACACCCGCGGCGATGGCCGGCCCGAAGTCATGCCCGCCGTCGGCGAGCATGCGCAGCATCATCCCGTCGCCGAGCGCCACGATCACGTCGGCGATCGCCTCCGGCTCGGCGGCGAGGACCAGCACGCCGGCGTCCCGCTTGGCCCGCAGCACCCCGGCGACCTGCTCGCGCAGGCGGCTCAGCAGCTCGCTGAACTCGGCGGCGATGTCCTCGTGGCGGCGCGAGAGGACGAAGAGCTCGAAGATCAGCGTCACGAAGCCGGGGTCGTTGCGCACGACGTCCTCCAGCCCGTCGACGAGCACGGCGATGACGTCGTCGGCGCTGCCGGCCTGCGCGAGCCCCGCGCCGAGCGCCGCCGTGCGCACGTCGCAGTCGTGGCGCACGACCTCGATCAGCAGCCGCTCCTTCGTGCCGAAGTAGTAGTGCAGCAGGCCCCGCGAGACGCCGGCCGCGCGGGCGACCTGGTCGAAGGTCGAGCCGGCGGTGCCGCGCTCGGCCACCGAGGCCCGCATCGCCGCGACGATCCGCGCCGCCTTGTCCGTGGCGAGAGGCCGCTCGCCGGTCGTGCCCGCGTTCACCATCACCCGGCGCAGAGCGTACTGGCTGGCTGGCCAGGAAGGACCGGCCCGGCGGGCGGACGCGCCAACCGGCCCCGGCAACGACGAAGGCGCCCCCGGGGCGCGCCTCCTGGTCCGGCCCCGGCAACGACGAAGGCGCCCCCGGGGCGCGCCTCCTGGTCCGGCCCCGGCAACGACGAAGGCGCCCCGGGGGGCGCCTCCTGGTCCGGCCCCGGCAACGACGAAGGCGCCCCCGGGGGGCGCCTCCTGGTCCGGCGGGCCTGCGGCGGGCGCGATCAGGTCGCGGGGGCCGCCTCGGCCGGTGCGGCCGGCGTGGTGTTGGAGGTGTAGTCGAACTCCTCTTCGGCGCCGAAGAGCGCGTCGAGCACCTTGTTGCGCAGGCCTTCGCTGACCGCGATGGCCACCGCGCCGCCGAGCAGCGCGACGAGCAGCACGCGACCGAGCCCGCCCTTGCGCTTCTTCTTGGGCGTCTGGTGCTTGGGCGCATCGCGCAGGGCGGAGGACGCGTCGCGCAGCGCGTCGGCGGACTTCTTCAGGTTGGCGTGCAGCTTCTTGTCTTCGATGAGGTTCTTCGTCGGGGACTTGCCGTGGTTCAGACGGCCGTAGGCGTTGCGCGCGGCCTCGAAGGCCACGACCATGTTGTCGCGCAGCTCGTCGTCCTGGATGACCCGCTGCAGGTACGGGTTCTCCTTCGCGGCTTGGGCGGCTGCGGCGGCCTTGGCGGCCTTGTCCTTCGCTGCCATCTAGTTCACCTCGGGTTTGCTTGCTTGGGGCGTTGATTGAGCATATACCCGGCTTCCGTTGCCCCCAGACGCCGCGAGCGGCTCGAGCGCGGCCTCGAAGACCTCGCCGATCTCGCTGACGAAGCGAAACTCGAGCTTGGAGCGCAGGTGCTCGGGGATCTCGTCGGTGTCGGGCTCGTTGAGCTCGGGGGCGATCACGGTGGTGATGCCGTTGCGCTGCGCGGCAAGCGCCTTGTCCTTCAATCCGCCGATCGGCAGGGCCTGGCCGGTCAGCGTCATCTCGCCGGTCATCGCCAGCGCGTCGCGCACGTGGCGGCCGGTCAGCAGCGACAGCAGCGCCGTCGCCATCGTGATCCCGGCGCTCGGCCCGTCCTTGGGGATCGCGCCCGCCGGGACGTGGATGTGGATGTCGTGGGTCCGAAACCAGTCCGACGGCAGGTTCGGCGCGAGCTCGCGCAGATGGCCGCGCACGTAGGACAGCGCCGCCGCCGCCGACTCCTTCATGACCTCGCCGAGCTGGCCGGTGATCTGCAGCTCGCCCTCCCCGTCGAAGGCCTGCGCCTCGATGAACAACACGTCGCCGCCGACCGGCGTCCACGCCAGGCCCGTCGCGACGCCGGGCACGCGGGTGCGGCGGCGCGTCTCGGAGTGGTAGCGCTTGCGACCGAGCAGCTCGCGCGACCGCGCCTCGCCGATCGAGCCCTTCGGCGTCTCGCCCTCCGCCACGCCGCGCGCGATCTTGCGCGCGACCGCCCCGATCTGGCGCTCGAGCTCGCGCACCCCGGCCTCGCGCGTGTAATCGGCGATGACGGCGCGCAGCGCGGCGTCGGTGATCCGCAGCTGGCTCTTCTTCAGGCCGTTGCGGTCGGCCTGGCGCGGCACGAGGTAGCGCTTGGCGATCTGCAGCTTCTCGTCGGCCGTGTAGCCGGCGATCTCGATCATCTCCATGCGATCGCGCAGCGGGCCGGGGATCGTGTCCAGCGTGTTCGCCGTGGTGATGAACATCACGCGCGAGAGGTCGAACGGCAGGTCGAGGTAGTGGTCGCGGAAGTTCTGGTTCTGCTCGGGGTCGAGCACCTCGAGCATCGCGCTGGCCGGGTCGCCTCGGAAGTCCGACCCCATCTTGTCGATCTCGTCGATCATGAACAGCGGGTTGTCCGAGCCCGCGTCGCGCAGCGCGCGGATGATCGTCCCCGGCATCGCGCCGATGTACGTGCGCCGGTGGCCGCGGATCTCGGCCTCGTCGCGCACGCCGCCGGCGCTGATGCGCTCGAACTCACGGCCGAGCGCGCGCGCGATCGACTTGCCCAGCGACGTCTTGCCGACACCGGGCGGGCCGACGAAGCTGAGGATCGTCCCGCGCGAGACGCGCTCGGCACCGACGAGCTTGCGCACGGCGAGGAACTCCAGGATGCGGTCCTTGACCTGCTCGAGGCCGTAGTGGTCCTCGTCGAGGATCTCGCGAGCGTGCGCGAGATCGAGGTTGTCCTCGGTCGACGTGTTCCACGGCAGCGACGCGATCCACTCCAGGTACGTGCGGATCACGCCGTGCTCGGCGGCGGCCGGCGGCAGGCTCTCCAGCCGGCCGAGCTCGCGGTCGGCCTGCCTGCGCACGTCCGCGGGCAGGTCGAGCTGCGCGAGCTGCTCGCGCAGCTCGTTGGCCTCGGCGGCGGACTCGTCGAACTCGCCGAGCTCCTCCTGGATCGCCTTGAGCTGCTGGCGCAGGATGAACTCGCGCTGCGTGCGGTCCATGTCGGACTGGACCTGGTTTTGGATCTCCGATCCGATCGAGATGACCTCCAGCTCGCGCGCGAGCGCCTCGGTCAGGCGGCGCAGCCGCTTGGCCACGTTGGGCTCCTCGAGCAGCGCCTGCTTGTCGTCGGTCGGCAGCCGCAGCGAGCCGGAGATGATGTGGCTCAGCGCGCCCGGCTCCTCGACGTTGGCGACCGCGATCTGCAGCTCCTCGGGCAGATACGGGACCGCCTCGACGATCTGCGAGAATGTCTGCTGCACGTTGCGCATGAGCGCCGTCAGCTCGGGCGACTCCTCGACGACGTCGGGGCGCTCGGTGATCTCGGCGACGAGGTAGGCCTGCTCGTGGCGCCAGCGCTCGATCTTCACGCGCTGGCCGCCCTGCACGAGCACGCGCAGGGTCCCGTCGGGCACCTTCAGCATGCGCGCGATGACGCCGACGACGCCGACGTCGAAGAGCTCCTCCGGCCCGGGCTCCTCGAGCTCGGGCTGGCGGCTGGCGACCATGACGAGCATCCGGTTGCCGGCCAGCACGTCGTTGACGAGCTGGATCGAGCGCTCCTGGCCGATCGCCAGCGGCGTCAGCGTCTCGGGAAACGGGACCGTCTCGCGCAGCGGCAGTACCGGCAGCGTGTCGGGAACCGGCTGCCCGACGCCGACCTCGATCTCGCGCGCGACGTTGCCGTCGCCGACGACCTCGATCATCGCTCCTCGACGTCGGCGGGCGCCGACGCGCCGCGCTCGATCGGCACGGTGCGGATGTGCGACTGCGGATCGGCGAGCGGCAGCTCCACCCGCAGGATGCCGTCCTGGTACGTCGCCCGTGCCTGCTCGGCGACGACCTCCGCGCCGAGCTCGATCGTGCGCCGGAACGGTCCGTGCTCGATCTCGAGCTGCTGGTAGACGCGCGCCTCGGCGTCGGCCTCGCGGCGGTGGCCGGTGAGCGTCAGCGCGCGGCCCTGGATCTCCAGGCCGAGGTCGCCGGCGTCGATCCCGGCGAGCTCGGCGTGGACGACCGCGCGCGGCGGGTCGTCGGCGTAGAAGACGTCGACGGCGGGGCTGAAGCCCGTGCGCCGCGAGGTGAGCCCGACGCTGCCGAAGACGTCGCCGAACAGCTCGTCCATCTCGCGCCGCATGCGCTCGAAGTTCGCGAAGAGATCGCGCTCGCGGGCCATGACCGGGCAGCGTACCCACTGCACGCCGCCGCGCCGCGCCGCGCCCGATCACACGTCGTAGACGGCGCCCTCCCGCGCGAGCTCGACCGGCCCGGGGTACGCGCGCCGCGCGTCGCTGAGCGCCCGGGCGCCGTCGAGCTGGTCGGAGATGTGCGTGAGCACGAGCCGCTGCGCCTCGCAGCGGGCGGCGTGGGCGCCGGCCTCGGCGGCGGTCAGGTGCCCGCGCGGGCCGGCCGGCTCGGGGCGGGCGAGCGTCGCCTCGAGGAACAGCAGGTCGGTGCCGGCCGCGAACTCGTCGAGCGCGTTCGTGGGCCCGTGGTCGGCTCCGAACGTGAAGCGCCCGCCGGCCGCGCAGCGCACGTCGACGGCGTTGGCCGGCACGTAGTGCGGGACCGGCTGGAAGCGCAGCTCCAGCGCGCCGACGCGGGCGGGCTGCGCGGTGTCGTACTCGGCGATGTCGAACGCGCCGTCGAGCAGGCGCGGCTGGCCCCCCGCCACGGTCAGGGTGCGCAGCAGCTTCGTGCCGTCCGGCGGGACGAGCAGCCGTGGACCCCGGTGGTCGCCAGAGCCGGTGCCGGAGCCGGTGCCGGTGCCGGAGCCGGAGCCGGTGCCGGTGCCGCGCCCGCGCCGGCCGCCGTGCCCGCGCGGGCCGTACGTCAGCGCGCACGCGTAGGGGACGAGGTCGAAGAAGTGATCGGGGTGCATGTGCGTGATCACGACGGCGTCGACGGCGTCGTACGCGCACACGCCGCGCAGCTTGGAGAACACCCCGCTGCCGCAGTCGACCAGCAGCCGCGTCGCGCCGTCCTCGACGAGGTAGCCGCTGCACGCGCCGTCGACGTCCTGCCAGGCGGGTGACTTTCCGAGCACCGTGACCCTCACGGCGGAGACTCTATGCGGCGGTCCTGGCGTGCGTCGACTACTAGCGCGCGTGCAGCGCGGCCTGCTCCTGCGCGCTGGGAAACGCCCACGCGGCCTTCGTGCGGCGTTCCTGGCGAAAGGCGAAGCGCAGCTGCTGCGGCGGGCGCAGCCCCTCGGGGCTGTCGGGCCGGAAGGTCGGGCACGGCTCGTCGACTTGGAGTGCGCAGAGCAGGTTGCGTGCAAAGAAGCAGTCCTCGCATGCCGCCTGCTTCGTCGTCAACCGCGTCTTGACCATTCGTTCCAGCACCCCTCGTCGCCCACCCGAATCGGGAGCCATCACAGCATGCGCCGAGGGCACGCTTCAAGGGGTCTGAAACGGCCGTTCCCGCTCGCATGGGGTTTTTTGGATCAGGCCAGCCCGCAAATGCCGGACGAAACCAGCCCTACCCGAGCAGAGGCCGCGACCAAGCAGATCTCGCCCCCGCGCACAGCCGTGCACCCCGCACTTTGGGACGCTTTGCAGGCAATGGCCGACCACCGCCTCGACACGATCGTCGTCGGCGCCGGCATTCTCGGCCTCGCCGTCGCCCGCGAGGTCCTCGCCCGGCGCCCGGCCGAGCGCGTGCTCGTCGTCGAACGCGAGGCGACGCCCGCCGCGCACCAGAGCACCCACAACTCCGGCGTCGTCCACGGCGGGGTCTACTACGCGCCGGGCTCGCTGAAGGCGCGGCTGTGCGTCACAGGCGCGGCGCGGCTGTTCGCCTACTGCGAGGCGAACGCGATCGAGGTGCGGCGGATCGGCAAGCTGATCGTCGCGCTCACGCCCGGCGAGCTGCCCGCGCTCGATGAGCTCGAGCGGCGCGCGCACGCCAACGGCGTGCCCGGCGTGCGGCGCCTGGACGCCGACGGCGTGCGGGCGATCGAGCCGCACGCGACCGGGATCGCGGCGCTGCACCTGCCCGGCACGGGGATCATCGACTTCGGCGCGGTCTGCCACCGGCTGGCCGCCGACGTGACCGCCGCGGGCGGCGAGCTGCGCTGCCACTGGCCGGTCAGCGCCGTGTCGACCACGCCGAACGAGATCCGCCTCCAGAGCGCCACCGGCGACGACGCGCACGCCACGCGCGCCATCTTCTGCGCCGGGCTGTGGTCCGACCGCCTCGCCGTCCTCGCCGGCGCCGACCCCGACCCGCGCATCGTCCCCTTCCGCGGCGCCTACCGCCAGCTGCGCCCAGCCCGGCGCAGCCTCGTCAACGGCCTCGTCTATCCCGTCCCCGACCCGCGCCTCCCCTTCCTCGGCATCCACCTCACCCCCCGCCTCGACGGCACCGTCCTCGTCGGCCCCTCCGCCCTCGTCGCCACCGCCCGCGACGCCTACCGCCATACGGCGCTGCGCCCCGCCGACCTGCGCGACACGCTCGCCTGGCCCGGCACCTGGCGCATGGCCCGCCGCTGGTGGCGCACCGGTCTCACCGAAGCGCGTCTCGCGGCGGACCCGCGCGCGTTCGCCGCCGCGGCGGCCCGCTACGTGCCGGCGATCGGCCCCGAGGACCTCCAGCCCGCCTTTGCCGGCGTCCGCGCCCAGGCCGTCGGCCGCGACGGGCGCCTCGTCGACGACTTCCTGCTCTCCACCACCCCCCGCGCCATTCACGTCCGCAACGCCCCCTCCCCCGCCGCGACCTCCGCCCTCGCCCTGGCAGAGCTCATCGCCGACCACGCCGCTGCGCTCGCCTGACGAGGACGCCCGGACGCTGCGGCAGGCGCAGGTCAACCGCATCATCGAGGGAGTCGGTTGGTGTGCGGTGCCGGCGCTCGTTCCACGGCCGGCGTGGGGGGTCTTGCGCGAACGTCCAGCATCTGGACGCAGTACGCACGACCCCCGCATAGGCGACCATGTCCCCTCCGTGCGGATCCTGCTCACAGGCGCCAGCGGCTCGGTCGGAGCCGCCCTCGCCCCCTCCCTCCTCGACGCCGGCCACGTCCTCCGCGGCTTCGGACGCGATCCGGCGAAGGTTCCCCCCGCACTCGACTTCGTCCAGGGCGACGCGATCACCGGGGCCGGGCTCGACGAGGCGCTCGACGCCATCGACGTCGCCTACTTCCTCATTCACTCCATGGAAGGCAACGGCCGCACCGGCTTCGCGGACGACGAACGCGCGGCCGCGGAGAACTTCGTGGTGGCCGCCCAGCACGCCGGCCTGCGCCGCGTGATCTACCTTGGCGGGCTCGTCCCCCAGGACCGGCCGCCGTCGCGTCACCTGCGCAGCCGACTCGAGGTCGAGCAGATCCTGCTCGCGGGCGTGCCGGAGGCGGTCGCGCTGCGCGCCTCGATCGTCATCGGGGCGCGCTCGCGCTCCTTTCGCTTCATGGTCCACCTCGTCGAGCGCATGAAGGTCCTCACGCTGCCGCCGTGGCGCGAGCACCGCACGCAGCCGATCGACGCGCGCGACGTCGGGGCGTTCCTGCTTGCCGCGGCCACCACGCCGCCCGCGCAGGGCGGGTTGTCACTGGATATCGCCGGGCCCGACGTGCTGACCTACGGACAGATGATCGAGCGCATCGCCGAGCTCATGCTGGTGCGCCGCCGCGCGCTGCGCTTCGGGCGCAACGCGACGCCGCTCGTGGCGCCGATCGCCGCCGCGATCGCGGGTGAGGACACCGGCTTCATCGCACCGCTCATGGAGAGCCTGGCCGGCGATCTGCTGCCGCGCGACGGCCGTGCCGCGGGGCTGCTCGGCGTGCGCCTGCACCGCTTCGACCGCGCCGTCGAGCGGGCCCTGCGCGAGTGGGAGGCCGGCGAGCCGCTGGCGGCGCGATGAACACGCGCCCGCCGTGCGAGAAGACCCAATAGGTTCCCTGCCCCGTGTCCATCGTGGTCGCCAGCATCGATATCGAGGCCCCGCTGCAGGAGGTCTGGGACACGGTCATGAACCCAGGACGGATGGGCGAATGGGTGACGATCGTCGACCGCATCGACCACGTCGACGCCGGTCCGATCCGGCCGGGCTTTCGCATGAGCCAGACGCTGCACCTGCGCGGGATGCCGTTGAAGGTGCAATGGACGCTCGAGGAGCTCGACGCGCCGCGCTACGCGCGCTGGGAGGGCAGCGGCCCGGCCCGGGCCAAGGCCGTCACCGAGAACCGTCTGAGCGAGCGCGACGGGCGCACGCATTTCAACTACCGCAACGAGTTTCGCACGCCGTTCGGGCCGCTGGGGGCGGCTGCGTCGCGGTTCATCGTGGGCGGCATTCCGGAGAAGGAGGCAAACGCCTCCCTGCGCCGGCTGCGCGACCTGCTCGAGGGCCGTCGTTAAAAAACGCCCACGTACGGCCCGTTCGTCCGCCCGATGCTCTAGGCTCTTTGACGGTAATTGTCACTATGCCTGAACGGGGAAACGGAATGGCAGACTTCCTTGACGAGAAGCGAAGCGAGATCCGCGCGCGGTTGAAAGAACTCAAGCCGCTCGTGGACGAGTATCAGCGCCTCGAGGCCGCAGCCGCGGCGCTCGACGGCGTCCCGGCGCACGACGCCGGCGCTGGGACCGCATCACCCGTCGCTCGTCGCGCCCGCGCGCAGTCTGCGCCCAAGCGCGCCAAGAGCAACGGCAGCGGCGGCCGTCGCGGACGGCCCAAGGGCACGGGCACCCGCGGCGCCGAGGCGCTTGCGCTCGTCCGCTCCAAGCCCGGGATCACGATCCCGGAGATCGCGGAGCAGATGGGCATCAAGCAGAACTACCTGTACCGGGTCCTGCCCGGCCTGGCCGACGACGGCCTGGTCAAGAAGGACGGGCGCGGCTGGCATCCCAAGGAGGCCGCGTAGGCCTCATGCGGGGCCTCATGAGCCGCGCGGACGCCTGGTAGGTGCGCCGCGCCGAGCTTGTGTTTCTCGCCACAAGCGAACACCCGCTCCCCGGGTCAGTCACGGTGACAAACCCGACTGACCCGGGGAACCGGGGCTCGCTGTGCCTCAGATCAGCCCGAGCTTGCCGACCGCATCGCGCTCGTCGGTCAGTTCCTTGACGGTCGCGTCGATCTTGCCCTGGGCGAACTCGCCGACGTCGAGGCCCTGAACGATCTCGTAGCCGCCGCCCGCGCAGCGCACGGGGAAGCTCGAGATGATCCCCTCCGTGACGCCGTAGGAGCCGTCCGACGCGACGGCCATCGAGCGCAGCCCGTCGGCGCCCGCGACCCAGTCGCGCACGTGGTCGATGGCGGCATTGGCCGCCGACGCCGCCGACGACGCGCCGCGCGCCTCGATGACCTCGGCGCCGCGCTTGCCCACGCGCGGGATGTACTCGTTCTCATACCAGTCGATGTCGACCTGGTCGGCGGCGCGCTCGCCGTTGACCGTGGCGTTGAACAGGTCCGGGAACATCGACGGCGAGTGGTTGCCCCACACGACGAGGTCGTCGACGTCGGCGACGCTGACGCCGAGCTTCTGGGCCAGCAGCGCCACCGCCCGGTTCTGGTCCAGCCGCGTCATCGCGGTGATCCGCTCGGCCGGGATGTCCGGCGCGTTGGCGGCGAGGATCAGCGCGTTCGTGTTGGCCGGGTTGCCGACGACGAGCACCTTGACGTCGTCCGCCGCGGCGCCGTTGAGCGCCGCGCCCTGCGGCTTGAAGATCGCGCCGTTGGCCTCGAGCAGGTCGGCGCGCTCCATCCCCTTCGAGCGCGGCCGCGCACCGACGAGCATCGCGATGCTCACCCCGTCGAACGCCTGCACCGGGTCGTCGTAGATGTCGACCGAGGCCAGCAGCGGAAACGCGCAGTCGGTCAGCTCGAGCGTCGTGCCCTCGGCGGCCTTGACCGCCTGCGGGATCTCCAGCAGCTTCAGCGCAATGGGCGTGTCGGGCCCCAGCAACTGGCCGGATGCGATGCGGAAGAGCAGCGCGTAGCCGATCTGACCGGCGGCGCCGGTGACCGCGACCTGCACTGGGGCGTTCGTCATGCGTTCATCTCCTCGATCACGGCGTCGGCGAACTGGCTGGTGCCAACGGCTGTGGGGTCTGTGCGGCTGGACTTCAGATCGTATGTGACCTTGTCGCCTTTGCGTATGACGGCGGCGATCGCGTGCTCCAGCGCGCGCGCCGCGACGGTCTCCCTGAGGTGGTCGAGCATGTAGACGCCCGACAGCATGAGCGCCGTCGGGTTCATGCGGTTCTTGCCGGCATACGTCGGCGACGATCCGTGGGTCGCCTCGAACACGGCGGCCTGCGCGCCGATGTTCGCACCGCCCGCCACGCCCAGGCCGCCGATCATCGCGGCGCACAGGTCCGAGACGATGTCCCCGTAGAGGTTGGGCAGGACGATGACCTCGAAGTCCTCCGGATAGGTGATGAGCTGGTTGCAGAGGTTGTCGATGATGCAGTCCTGAAACTCGATCGCCGGGTAGTCCGCGGCGACCGCGCGCGACCTCGAGGAACAGGCCGTCGGAGAACTTCATGATGTGTCGGTCTCCGCAACGCGCGTGCGCACGCCCTCGAGCGCCTTGCACGGGCGGATGCAGGCGTACAGGTCGAGCTCCTTGCGCAGCAGCACGTTGATCGAGCGAAAGCCCGTGCCGACCGGCGTCGTGGTCGGCCCCTTGATGGCGACCCCGGTGCGCTTCAGCGACTGCAGCGTGGCGTCCGGGAACGGGTTGCCGTGCGTCCGGTACTCATCGATGCCGGCCTCGTGGCGGTCCCAGCTGAAGTCGACGCCGGTGGCTTCGAGGACGCGCCGGGTGGCTTCGGTGAGCTCGGGGCCGGTGCCGTCGCCGGGGATGAAGGTCACGTCGTGCGCCATGGCTGCCTCTCGGGGGATCTGCGTTCGCGGCCGGGAGCGTGCGATGCTACCGGCGGTTTTCCGCCCGGCGACGCGACATTGCGCGCACCGCTGCCACTACCGTGTCGGCCCGCCCATGAAGACCATCATCTACACCCTCACCGACGAGGCGCCCGCGCTGGCCACGGCCTCGCTGCTGCCGATCGTGCAGGCCTTCGCCGCCGCCGCCGACGTGGAGGTCGAGCTGCGCGACATCTCGCTCGCCGGCCGGATCCTCGCCCAGTTCCCGCAGCGGCTGCGCCCCGAGCAGCGCGTCCCCGACGCGCTGGCCGAGCTCGGCGAGCTGGCCCAGACGCCCGCGGCGAACATCATCAAGCTGCCGAACATCAGCGCGTCGCTGCCGCAGCTCAAGGCGGCGATCGCCGAGCTGCAGGCGCAGGGCTACGCGATCCCGGACTACCCCACCGACCCCGCCGACCCCGCGCGCGCGCAGTACGACGCGGTCAAGGGCAGCGCGGTCAACCCGGTCCTGCGCGAGGGCAACTCCGATCGCCGCGCGCCGGCGTCGGCCAAGGCGTTCGCGCGCACGCACCCGCACTCGATGGGCGCGTGGTCGCCGGATTGCAAGTCGCACGTCGCGACGATGTCCGGCGGTGACTTCCGCTGCACCGAGCGGTCCGTGACGGCCGCTGCGGACGGCGTCGTGCGAATCGAGCACGTCGCGGCCGACGCCAGCGTGACGGTGCTCAAGGAGCGCGTCGCGGTGCTCGCCGGCGAGGTGCTCGATGCCGCGGTCATGCGCCGCGCGGCGCTCGACGCGTTCCTCGCCGAGCAGGTCGCCGACGCCAAGCAGGGGGGCGTGCTCTTCTCCGTCCACCTGAAGGCGACGATGATGAAGGTCTCCGACCCGATCATCTTCGGCCACGCGGTGCGTGCCGTGGCCGGCGACGTCTACGCGGGTCTCGACGCCAACCCGAACGACGGCCTGGGCAGCCTCCTGACCGCGCACCCGGAGCTCCGGGAGGCGGTGGCCGCCGCGCTCGCCGCCGGCCCGTCGATCGCGATGGTCGACTCCGACAGGGGCATCACGAACCTGCACGCCCCCTCGGACGTCATCGTGGATGCCTCGATGCCCGCCGCGATCCGCTCCTCGGGACAGATGTGGAACGCGGCCGGCGAGCAGCAGGACACGAAGTTCGTGATCCCCGACTCGTCGTACGCGCCGCTGTACGCCGAGACGGTCGACCACTGCCGCGAGCACGGCGCGTTTCACCCGGCGACGATGGGCACGACGCCGAACGTCGGCCTCATGGCGCAGAAGGCCGAGGAGTACGGCTCGCACGACAAGACGTTCGAGATCGCGTCCGCGGGCACGGTCCGCGTGGTCGACGGCGACGGCACGGCGCTGCTCGAGCACGCGGTCGACGCCGGCGACGTCTGGCGCATGTGCCAGACGAAGGATGCGGCGATCCAGGACTGGGTCGAGCTCGCCGTCCGGCGTGCCCGCGCAACCGGCGCGCCCGCGGTGTTCTGGCTCGACGAGACGCGGGCGCACGACGCGGAGCTGCTGACGAAGGTCCGCCCGGCGCTCGAGGCGCTCGGCGTCGACGACCTGCGCATCGAGATCCTGCCCGTCGCCGAAGCGACGCGCTTCACGCTCGAGCGCGCTCGCGCCGGCGAGGACACGATCTCCGTCACCGGCAACGTCCTGCGCGACTACCTCACCGATCTCTTCCCGATCCTCGAGCTCGGGACGAGCGCGAAGATGCTCTCGATCGTGCCGCTCATGAACGGCGGCGGCCTGTTCGAGACGGGCGCCGGCGGGTCGGCGCCGAAGCACGTCCAGCAGCTGCTCAAGGAGAACCACCTGCGCTGGGACTCGCTCGGGGAGTTCCTCGCGCTCGCGGTGTCGCTGGAGATGCTCGCCGAGAAGACCGGGAATGCGCGCGCCAAGCTGCTCGGCGAGGCGCTGGACCGGGCGACCGGCAGCGTGCTGGAGAACGGCCGCTCGCCGTCGCGCCGGTGCGGCGAGCTCGACAACCGCGGCAGCCATTTCTACCTCGCGCTGTACTGGGCGCAGGAGCTCGCCGGCCAGGCCGACGACGGCGAGCTCGCGGCGCGCTTCGCGGCGGTGGCCGAGCGGCTCGCCGCCGGCGAGGACGCGATCGTCGCCGAGCTCGCGGCCGTGCAGGGCGAGCCGGTGGACATCGGCGGCTACTACCGCGCCGACGCCGCGCGCGTGGATGCGGTCATGCGCCCGAGCGCGGCGCTCGCCGCGGCGCTCGCGGTCCTCGGGGCCGTGGCGTAGTCCCCGGCGGCGTGGCACGCTGGCGTCGTGGCCCATCCGATCGTGAGCACGCCCCGGCTGGAGGCCGCGATGGAGCACATCCGTCCGGTCGTCCTCGCCCTTCCGGGCGTCGTCGAGCGCCCGTCGCACGGCGCGCCGACGTTCTTCACCGCAGAAGGTCGCAAGGGGCGCACGTTCGCTTCCGTGCATGACGAGCGCGAGTGGCACGAGGGACGCCTGTGCCTCTGGGCGGCCGGTCCAATGGAGATCCAGGAGGCGCTCGTGAGCGGGGGACCGGAGCGCTTCTTCGTGCCGCCCTACGTCGGTCACCGCGGCTGGGTCGGCCTGCGGCTGGACCTTCCCGAGGTGGACTGGGACGAGGTTGCCGGCGTCATCGAGGACGCCCACGCATACGTTCTGGACCGTGCTTGACTGGCGTCATGACCCACGAGCTGACCGCGCCCGCCGCCCCGTTTCACACCCACGAGGTCGCCAACCAGGTCCCGCCGCTGGCGGACCGCAACCTCTTCGAGGACAACGTCGCGCTCGTCGAGGCGCTCGAGCGCGAGGGCGCCGGCTGGGCGCGCGAGCGCGCTGCGGAGGTCGGTGCGGCCTGGGGCGGGGCGCCGATCGGCTGGGGCTTCGAGGCCAACGAGAACCCGCCGCGGCTGAAGACGTTCGACCGCTACGGCCACCGCATCGACGAGGTCGAGTTCCACCGCGCGTGGCACGACCTCATGGCGCTCGCGGTGCGCCACGAGCTGCACGCGCTGCCGTGGACGTCCGCGCGGCCCGCGGCGCACGCCGCCCGCACCGCGCTGTATCTCACCGCCGCGCAGGCCGAGGGCGGCTTCGCCTGCCCGATCACGATGACGTTCGCGGCCGTGCCGGCATTGCGCGCACAGCCGGAGATCGCCGCGGCATGGGAGCCGCGGCTGACCGCGCCCACGTACGACCCCGAGCTGCGCGGCGCCAAGGCGAGCGCGCTGTGCGGAATGGCGATGACCGAGAAGCAGGGCGGCTCGGACGTGCGCGCCAACACGACGGTCGCGCGGCCGCGCGGCGGCGGGGCGGGCGGCCCCGGCGAGGAGTACGAGCTGACCGGGCACAAGTGGTTCTGCTCGGCGCCGATGTCCGACCTCTTCCTCGTCCTCGCGCAGACCGACGAGGGCCTCGGCTGCTTCGCGCTGCCGCGGATCCTGCCCGACGGCACGCGCAACGCCTTCCACGTCCAGCGTCTGAAGGACAAGCTCGGCAACCGCTCCAACGCCTCGAGCGAGATCGAGCTGCACGGCGCCTGGGCGCAGCTCGTCGGCGAGCCCGGCCGCGGCGTGCGGACGATCATCGAGATGGTCGGCCACACGCGCCTGGACTGCGTCATCGGCACCGCTGCCGGCATGCGCTGGGGCGTGGCCAACGCGACGTGGCACGCCGCCCACCGCGGCGCGTTCGGCCAGCGGCTCGTCGACCAGCCGCTCATGCGCAACGTGCTCGCCGACCTGTGCATCGAGTCCGAGGCGGCGACCGCGCTGGCGATGCGCCTGGCGCGCGCCTACGACGAGGCGGCCTGCGGCGACGAGCGAGCCGGCGCGTTCAAGCGGCTCGCCACCGCGGTCGGCAAGTACTGGGTCTGCAAGCGCGGTCCCGGCCACGCCTTCGAGGCGCTCGAGTGCCTCGGCGGCAACGGCTACGTCGAAGAGTCCGGCATGCCGCGCCTGTACCGCGAGATGCCGCTGGCCTCGATCTGGGAGGGCTCGGGCAACGTCATGGCGCTCGACGTGCTGCGCGCGCTGCGCCGCTCGCCGGAGGTGCTGAGCGCGTTCCTGGACGAGGTCGACGCAGCGGCCGGCGCCGACGCGCGCCTCGACGCGTTGACCACGCGATTGCGCGCCGAGCTCGCCGATCCGTACGCGATCGAGCTGCGCGCGCGCCGCGTCGTCGAGCACATGGCGCTCGCCGTGCAGGGCTCGCTCCTCGTCCGCCACGCCCCGTCCGCCGTCGCCGACGCGTTCTGCGCGTCGCGGCTCGCCGGCGACGCCGGCTTGCAGTACGGCACGCTGCCGCCCGGCGTCGACACCCGAGCGATCATCGCGCGCCACACGCCGCCGCCGCGCTGATCACGCCGGCGCCGCTCCGGTGCGGGCCGGGGTGCCCGCGGCGCCCCGCTCCCGCCACCCGGCCAGCAGCGCCCGGCCGGCCCGACCCCCCTTCCTGACAAGATCCCTCCGATGCTCGGCACCGGCTCGTCGATCCAGCTCCTGCGCGTGTTCGGCATCCGCATCGGCGCCAGCCCGAGCTGGTTCGTCGTCCTGTTCGTCTTCATCTACTTCGGGGCCGACTACTTCCGTGAGGTGCTCGGCGGCTCGGTGACGGAGGCCTACCTCGTCGCCGTCGCGGCGGTGTTCCTGTTCTTCGTCTCGCTCGTCATGCACGAGCTCGGCCACGCGCTCGTCGCCCGCCGCGAGGGGATCGAGATCAGCGGCATCGACCTGTGGTTCTTCGGCGGCGTCGCGAAGATGTCGCGCGACACGCAGTCGGCCGGGGCGGAGTTCCGGATCTCCGCCGCCGGCCCGCTCGTGACGCTGATCCTCGTCGGCATCTTCCTCGGCCTCAGCGCGCTCGTGCAGAACGGCGCCGCGCTCGACGTCGCGCGGCTGGCGGGCGACGCGGAGGTGTCGCCGACGCTCGCGCTGCTCGGCTTCCTGGCGACGATGAACGCCTTCCTCTTCGTGTTCAACCTCATCCCGGCGTTCCCGCTCGACGGCGGCCGGATCGCGCGCGCCGTGGCGTGGCGGATCACCGGCGATCGCAACCGCGCGACGCGCATCGCCGGCCGGCTCGGCGAGGGGCTCGCCTACCTGCTGATCGGCATCGGCATCTTCCTCGCCGCGCGCGGCAACCTCGTCGACGGCCTGTGGCTGGCGATCATCGGCTGGTTCATCGCGCAGTCGGCCCGCGCGGCGGTCACCTCGACGGCGTTCACCGAGCGGATCGACGGCATCACGGTCGCCGACATCATGGATGCCCAGCCGGTCTCGATGCCGGCTCGCACCCCGCTCATGCAGGCTCAGGACGAGTTCTTCCTGCGCTATCGCTGGGACTTCTTCCCGGTGGTCGACGAGCACGAGCGCTTCATCGGGGTCGTGCGCGAGGCGCGCGTCGACCAGGAGATCGCGGCCGGGCGGCCGGCGCTCGAGGTCGGCGAGATCGTCGAGACCGGCGAGGCCGCGTCGTGGCGGGTGCGCTCGGACATCCCGCTGGAGGCGCTGCTCGGCGACGAACAGCTGCGTGCGCGCGGCGCCCTCATGGCGGTCGACGCGGACGGCGTCCTGCGCGGCGTCGTGACGCTCGACCAGGTGCGCCGCGCGCTCACCGCCGCGTTGGGGCAGCGCCTCGCCTGAGGCCGTGTGCCCGGCCTCTGCGGGACACGGCGAAACGAGCTGCCCACTGGATATAGTCGCCAGCCTTGCCCGCACACGATGTCCTCATCATCGGCGCCGGCCTCGCCGGTCAGCGCGCAGCCCTCGCGGCGGCGCAGACGGGTGCCAGCGTCGCGATCATGAGCAAGGTCCATCCGGTGCGCTCGCACTCGGTCGCCGCAGCCGGCGGAATCAACGCCGCGATCGCCATCGACGACGACTGGACCGAGCACGCCTACGACACCGTCAAGGGGTCGGATTTCCTCGGCGACCAGGACGCGATCGAGATCATGTGCAGCGAGGCGCCCGGCGAGGCGATGCACCTCGAGCACATCGGCGTCACGTTTCACCGCAACGAGAAGGGCGAGCTGGACCTGCGCGCCTTCGGCGGCGCCTCCAAGAAGCGCACGGCCTACGTCGCCGACATCACCGGCCAGGCGATCCTGCACGTCCTCTACGAGCAGCTCATGCGCCACCACGCCACGGTCGACCGCTACGAGGAGTGGTTCTCGACGTCGCTCATCCTCGACGACGACGGCGCGTGCACCGGCGCGGTCGCGCGCGACATCCGCTCGGGCGCGATCGAGATCTTCGACGCGAAGTCCGTGATCCTCTGCAACGGCGGCAACGGCCAGTGCTACAAGCCGACGACGAACGCGCTCATCTGCACCGGTGACGGGATCTCGCAGGCCTACCGCGTCGGGGCCCCGATCATGGACATGGAGATGGTCCAGTACCACCCCACGACGCTCGCCGAGAACGGCTTTCTCATCACCGAGGGAGCGCGCGGCGAGGGAGCGCACCTGCTCAACGCCGAGGGCCGGCGCTTCATGGAGGACTACGCGCCCAACAAGATGGAGCTGGCCTCGCGCGACGTCGTCTCGCGCGCCGAGCAGACCGAGATCAACGAGGGCCGCGGCGTCGGGCCCGACGGGCAGGGCATCTACCTCGACATCACGGTCGTGCCGCGCAAGCGGGTGCTCGAGGCGCTGCGCGAGATCGTCAACATCGGGCGCGACTTCGCCGGCACCGACATCACGCGCGAGCCGATCATGATCCGCCCCGGCCAGCACTACATCATGGGCGGGGTCAAGACCGACGTCGACGGGCGCACGCCGATCGCCGGGCTGTACGCCGCCGGCGAGGTCGCATGCGTGTCGGTCCACGGCGGCAATCGCCTCGGCGCGAACTCGCTGCTGGACACGCTGATCTTCGGCCGCCGCTCGGGCGAGCACGCCGCCGAGCGCAGCCGCGACATGGCGATGCCGCAGGCCCCCGCGGCGCGGCTGCGCGAGGACGGCGCCGCGATCGCGGAGATCATGGCGCGCCCGCACGATGGCCGCCGCCTCTCGGAGATCAAGGACGAGCTCGGGACGACGATGAACGAACTGGTCGCCGTCTACCGCGACGAGGCGGGGCTGACCAAGGCCCACGAGGTCGTCCACCGCCTCCAGGAGGAGTCCGCCAAGGCCTACGTCGACGACCGCGGCCGCGTCTTCAACCAGGACGTGCTCGGCGCGCTGGAGGTCGGCTACATGCTCGACTGCGCCGAGGCGACGGTCGTGTCGGCGATCGAGCGCAAGGAGTCGCGCGGCGCGCAGTTCCGCCTGGATTACCCGGAGCGCGACGACGACGAGTGGCTCAAGCACATCAACGTCACGCGCGGTGACGACGGCGAGCCGGAGATCTCCTACTCGCCGGTGACGATCACGAAGTGGGAACCCGAAGTCAGGAAGTACTAGTCATGGCCGAGTTCACCCTGAGACTGCGACGCTACGACCCCGATTCCGGTGACGCCCCCTACTGGGAGGAGCACACGATCGAGCTCGAGCCGCACCGCTCGGTGCTCGAGGGGATCCTTCAGGCCAAGGCGCGCTTCGACGGCTCGATCGGCATCCGCTGCTCGTGCCGGGCGGCGATCTGCGGCTCCTGCGGCGTGCGCATCAACGGTCAGCCCGACCTGGCCTGCCACACGCACCTCGGCCGCGCCCAGAAGCACGCCCGCGACGGCGTCATCGAGGTCGAGCCGATGGGCAACATGCCCGTGCTCAAGGACCTCATCGTCGATATGGAGGCCGTGCACTGGAAGAAGATCCGCCGCGTCACGCCGTGGCTGATCCCCAAGCAGCCGGTGCCCGAGCGCGAGTACGTCGTGCCGCGCGAGAGCATGGTCGACGTCACGCAGTCGATGGCCTGCATCCAGTGCGGCGCCTGCGTCTCGGATTGCCTGTCGATGGAGGTCGACCCGGAGTTCATCGGCCCGGCGGCGCTCGCGAAGGCCTACCGCTTCGTCGGCGACCCGCGCGACGACCAGCACTTCGAGCGCCTCGAGGACCTCGCCGAGGACCCGCACGGCATCTATGACTGCACGCACTGCTTCCAGTGCATCGACGCGTGCCCGAAGGGCGTCGCGCCGATGAGCCAGATCATGCGCCTGCGCCGGCTGGCCGGCAACGACTTCCACATCGAGGACCGCAACAACGGCGAGCGCCACGAGGCGTCGTTCGTCTCGCTGGTCAAGCAGTACGGCCTGCTCAACGAGGCCGAGCTGCTGCCGCGCTCCTACGGCGGCGACTCGCCGCTGGCGAAGTTCAAGCCAGTGGCGGCGGCGGAGCTCGCCAGCTCGCTGCCGTCGATCGCCAAGGCGCTGCTGCGGCGCAAGGTGACGCCTGCCGCGGTGTTCAAGCCGCACAAGCTGGCGCCGGCCGACCGCAAGGCCGTCAAGCGCATCTACGACGAGGTCGAGGGCCGCGACGAGCGCCGTGAGTTCAACATCTACATCTCCGGCCGCGACGAGGATCTGACATGAAGGTCGCCTACTGGCCGGGCTGCGTCTCGCGCGGGTTCACCCCCGAGCTGCACGGCTCGATGGCGAAGGTCGCGCCGCTGCTGGATCTCGAGCTGGTGGCGCTGGACCGCGCCTCGTGCTGCGGCGCCGGCGTCATCGCCGAGCACAACCCCGAGCTCGCCGACACGCTGAACGCGCGCACCTTCGCCCTCGCCCAGCAGGCCGAGGGCACGGCGCTGATGATGAACATCTGCTCGACCTGCCAGGGCGCGCAGTCCGAGTGCCAGGAGCGGCTGGACGCGAGCGCCGAGTACCGCGCGCAGATCAACGAGACGCTCGCGGCGGAGGGCCTGTCGTACGAGAAGGGGCTGACGAACAAGAACTTCCTCTGGCTGCTCGTCGAGGAGATCGGGCTGGAGGACCTCCGCGCGCGGGTCGTGCGGCCGCTGACCGACCTGCGCGTCGGCCCCTTCTACGGCTGCTACATCGTGCGCCCGGTGCAGCGGCTGGGGATCGACGACACGCACCCGCGCGAGTCCTACCTCGGTCAGGTCATCGAGGCGCTCGGCGGCACGGTCACCGACTACGCCGGCTCGCACAAGTGCTGCGGCTTTCCGATCATCACGATGAACAAGCAGGCCTCGTTGAAGCAGGCGGGGCGCCATCTCGGCGACGCGTCCGATGCGGGCGCCGACTGCCTCGTGACGCCGTGCCCGCTGTGCCACCTGAACCTCGACCTGCAGCAGCCGCTGGCCGAGAAGGTCGTCGGGCGCGAGCTCGGCATGCCGGTGCTGCACCTGCCCCAGCTCGTCGGCCTGGCGCTCGGGCTGTCGCCCGCGGAGCTCGGGCTGCAGCGCCATGTGGTCAAGCCGACGTCGGTGATCGACTGGACGACGTCGGTGGTCGGCCGGGTGGGCGATGGCGCCGCCGCCGGCGGGTAGGCGCTCGGCGCTCGGCCGATTGGGCGGCTGGCTGCGCCGGCGGGGGCGCGGGCGCGGGGTGGCGCCGGCGACGGTGCCCGGGCTCGGCTCGGGTGAGGAGACGGCGGTTGCGGCAGCGGCGCGGGCGGAGTCCGAGCCGCCTGCGGAGCCCGATCCGCCAGCGGAGCCCGATCCGCCGGCGGGGCCCGACCCGCCCGCGGAGCCCGCTGAGCCCGAGCCGCTCGCCGAACCCGACCCGCTCGCCGAACCCGACCCGCCCGCCGAGCCCGACCCGCCCGCCGAACCCGACCCGCCCAGCGACCCCGACCCGCCCGCCGAGCCCGGAGCCCGGATCGACGCGGCGCGCGAACGGCTGCGAGCGAAGATCGAGCCGCCGCCGGACCCCGGCGAGACCGACTGACGCCGGGTGCGGAGCGGACCGACGGGAATCGCCCGAAGGGTCCAACGGTCCCCACTCCACTGCGTTGACCGACCCCGGACGCAGAAAAGGGGCCCCCTCAGGCCCCTTCTCCGTCGTACCCCGCTTCCGTCCCTTGGAAGTCTGTCCCCTGTGCCGCGTTCCCTGTGCATGCATAGTGGCCGATCGGCGCCGCGCGCTCTTCCCCCCCGGAGGGTGAACTTCGGGGGAGGCGCCTCACCCTTGGCGCGCGATCTGCCGATAGACCCCCGTATGGACGAGCGCGGCCCAGTCACGGTGCTGCTCGCACGGTTCGAGGATCTTGTCGGCGCGGGGCTACGAAGCCTCATCGGCGAGGATCCGAGCCTGCGGGTGGTGGCCGCCGACGTCTCGCTCGCCGAGCTGCCGGCGGCGATCGCCGAGCACGCGCCGCGCGTCGCGCTCGTGAACTTCGGCACGCTGCGCGCTCCCACCGAGATCCGCCGCCTGAACGCCGCCAACCCGGACACGCGACTCGTGGTGCTGGCCAACCACCCGACGCCCGGCGAGTGCGCCCAGCTGCTCGCGCTCGGCGCGACCGCCTGCCTCGGCAAGCGCGTCGAGGGCCGGGACGTCTTGAACACGATCCATCTCGCCTCGCGCGGGCTGCACGTGCTGCCGCACGCCACGCCCGGCGCCGCCGGCGCCCCGCTGCTGCCCGACGTCCTCACGCCGCGCGAGGCCGAGGTGCTCGACCAGCTCCAGCTCGGGCGCTCCAACGCGGAGATCGCGATGGTGCTCTCGGTCAGCATCGAGACCGTGCGCAGCCATGCGCGCAGCGTGTTTCGCAAGCTCGGCGTGAAGGGCCGGCGCGAGCTGGCCCGTGGCGCCGGTTACACGCGCTGACCGTTCCCGCGCGCTCGCGCCACGAGCGCCTCGAGGTTCGCGAGATACGCATCGAACGCCGTTCTGCCCTGGTCCGTCAGACGCACGGACGTGCGGCGCCGCGCGGCGCGGTCCTTGCGCGACTCGATGTAGCCGGCATCCTCCAGCGCGCTGAGCTGCTTGGACAGCGCGGAGTCGCTGGTGTCGATGGTGTCGCGCAGGAACGAGAACAGCACCCATTCGGCGGGCGCCAGCAGCGACAGGATGCTCAGCCGGGCGGGCGTGTGGACGAACTCGTCCAGGGCCGCGATGCGCGCTGCGCCCGGCGCGCGCGGATCGGCCGTGTCCATCACGGATGCCGGCTCGCCGCCAGCCGGGCCTGGACGGGACGCGAGATGGCGATGATCGTCAGCGCGGCGGCGGCGGCCCCCCAGGTGTTGGGCAGCGGCAGGTCGGCGCCCCGCACGACGAACTGAACGGCGATGTCGGCGGCGAGCGCGAGCACGAAGGTGGCGCCGAGCGCCCACGCCCAGTTTCGCGAGGACCGGGTCTCGCGGAGCTTGACGCCGCTGGACTTGAAGATCCCCCAGCTCACCACGATCAGCAATCCGGTCATCCAGAGCATGTCCATGTCGACGATGAGCCCGAGCGCGACCAGGCCGGCGGCCGCCGACAGGACGAGCGACCAGGGCCATGGCGTGCTGCCGGCCTGCAGGGTCTGTTGCCGGCGTCGTCTGGATCGACGAGCGCGGCCTGCGCCTCATGCGCGTTCACGGGTGACCTCCTGGGTGGGTGGTCTCATTTTCTTTCCTGATAGGAACGTGTAGCAGGATAGTTTCCCCTCAGGAATGTTGCGTTCCTGCTGCCGCGAAGGCGAGCGTCTCCGCCGTGCGCGCGACCAGCGCGTGCGACTCCGTCGTGAGCTCACGCCAGGTCGTCCGGAGCACGACGTAGCGCCCACGCTGAAGCGCCGCCGTCTTGCGGCGGTCGCGCTCCATCGCGGCCTTGGTGGCATGAAACGCGAACGAGTCGAACTCCAGGACGACCCGCTCCCGGCGCCAGAGCGCGTCGACCTCGAATCCCTCGGCCTCGGCGTTGAAGACCGGCCGCGGGAGCCGCGCCGCGCGCAGGAGCGCCACGAGCCGCCGCTCGGCCTGCGAGCGGGTGAAGGCCGGCTCGTCGAGGACCGCGCGGAGGACCACGACGCCGGCCCGCGCACCGGCCCGCTCGATCGTCGCCGCGATGTCGCGCTTGGTGACCAAGCGCTTGATCTGCGCCTGCTCGACGGCGTCGGCGAGCTGACGCGGAGTGAGGGCCGGCGCGATCTCCAGCAGAGCACGTGCGGGCGAGCTGACCGGGATGCCGTGTACGAGCCGCCGTTCGCACGCCGGAACCGCGCTGTCGTGGGTGCGAATGCCACGCACGCGTACGCGGCGGCCCGGGACGGTGACGTCGAGCGGGCCCAGCGGATGTGGCCGCACGCCGTGCAGTGCGGCTGAGCCGTCGTGCGTGAGGAGGGCATCCGCGCCGCACACGAGCGCTGCCGCCTGGGCTCGGGCGAACAGGCCAGGCTGCGGAGGTCCCCAGAGGTACACCCCACGGTGGATCGCGTGCAGCAGCCCGCGCTTGATCCGGTGGGCGAGCGCGCCGCGGCCGACGCCAAGCGCAGCGAGTTGGCGGGAGGTGATGACGCCGTGCTGCCGAGCCGCCACGCGGCCGATCAGTAAATCCGCATGCACAACTGCCGGATCGCGGTCCTCCCCGCGCATCTCCGTCAGAACGGCATAGCATACGTGCAGTTGTGCCGGCGATCGTGAGCGAGCAGCACGATCCGGCAGTTGTTCATACCCGGGCATCGCCGCAGCATGCTGCGGCTGCCTCCGCCCGACCGCCGAGGTGCCGGTGTTGCCACACGCCCGGCGCGGTCCTGTGACGAACCGCGCGCCCTACGCGGCAGAGGCGCGCGCGCCGACGAGGCCGCGCTCGAGCAGGACCTCGGCGAGCTGGACCGTGTTCAGCGCCGCTCCCTTGAGCAGGTTGTCGCCGACGACGAAGAAGTTCAGCGCGCATGGGTCGGCGAGGTCGCGGCGCACGCGGCCGACGGCGACCTCGTCGCGGCCGGCGTACTCCAGCGGCGTCGGAACGTCGTCGACGACGAGGTTCGGGAACGCGCGCAGCACGTCCAGCGCACGCTCCAGATCCACGTCGCGGGCGAACACCGCCCGCACCGCCACGCCATGGCCGACCATCACCGGGACGCGCACGCACGTCGGCGAGACCGCCAGTTCGGGCAGACCGAGGATCTTGCGCGACTCGTCGCGCAGCTTGCGCTCCTCGTCGGTGTGGTCGTCGTCGCCGAGCGTCCCCAGCAACGGCACCACGTTGAACGCCAGCGTCGCGGCGTGCACCGAATGCGCCACCTTGCCGGCCGCGGCGGCACCGTCGTCGCACAATTGCCCCACGTCCGAGGCCAGCGGAGCGATCTGCGCGGCCAGCTCGTCGATGCCCTTCTGCCCCGCGCCACCCGCGGCCTGGTAGCTCGTCGCCACCATCTCGCGAAGGTCGAACTCGTCGTGCAGCGCCTTCAACGGCAGCATCGCGACCATCGTCGTGCAGTTCGGGTTGGCGACGATCCCGTTGTGTGAATCCAGCGCCTCGGGGTTGACCTCGGAGACCACCAGGGGCACCTCGTCGACCATCCGGAAGGCGCTCGAGTTGTCGACGACCACCGCGCCGGCGTCCACGAACCGCTGGGCCCACTCGCGCGAGCGCGTCGCGCCGGCGGAGAACAGCGCGACGTCGAAGCCCTGGATCGTCTCGTCGTCGAGGTGCTGCACGACCAATCCGCCGTCGAGCTCGCGGCCGACCGAGCGCTCCGAGGCGAACGGGACGACCTCGACTCCGTCCCAGCCCGCCCACCCGCGCTCGCGCAGCAGGCGCAGCATGACGGTGCCGACCGCGCCGGTGGCGCCGACGACCGCAACGCGCAGGCCGTCACGCGACGACGAAGCGCTCATACGAACTCCCCGAACGGCCGCTCGGCGCGGATGGTGCCCTCGCCCGACAGCTCGAAGGCGGCGTGCAGCGCGCGCACGGCGCCGGGCACGGCCTCCCCCGCGATGACGCAGGAGATCTTGATCGGCGAGGTCGAGATCATCTCGATGTTCACGCCCTCGGCCCCCAGCACCGTGAAGACCTTGGCGGCGACACCGGGATGGGACTTCATGCCGGCGCCGATGACCGAGACCTTGCCCATCGACTCGTCGCACTGGATCTCCAGACCGAGATCCTCGGCGAGCGGAGCCAGCGCGATCCGCGCGTCCGCCAGATCCGCGCGCGGCACGGTGAACGACATGTCCGCGCGAGCGCCCGCGGAGACGGGCTCGTTCTGGATGATCATGTCGATGTTCACGTGCGCGACGGCCAGCGCGGTGGCGATCCGCCCCGCGATACCGGGGCTGTCGGGTACGCCCTTGATCGTGACGCGAGCTTCCTCGTTGGAATGCGTGACGGCGGTGATGAGCGGTTGTTCCACGGTCTCCTCTTCTCCGACCACAACGGTACCCGGCTCATCCGTGAAGCTCGATCGGCAGTGGATTCGAACCCCGTGGTTGCGGGCGTACTCGACCGAGCGCAGCTGCAGCACGCCGGCGCCGGAGGCCGACATCTCGAGCATCTCCTCGAACGACACGACGGGCAGCTTGCGCGCGTCCGGGACGATCCGCGGGTCCGCGCTGAAGACGCCAGCGACGTCGGTGTAGATCTCGCAGATGTCCGCGCCGATCGCCGCCGCGAGCGCCACCGCGGTGGTGTCCGAACCGCCGCGGCCGAGCGTCGTGACGTCCTTCGCGGTCGACACGCCCTGGAAGCCGGCGACGAGCACGATCGCGTCCTCGTCGAGACCCTGGCGGATCCGATCGGCGCGCACGTCTAGGATGCGCGCCTTCGTGTGTGACGTGTCCGTGACGATCCCCGCCTGTGATCCCGTGAGGGAGATCGCCCGGTGCCCGAGGTCGTTGATCGCCATCGCGCACAGCGCGCAGGACTGGCGCTCGCCCGTCGAGAGCAGCATGTCCATCTCCCGCGGGTCCGGGTGCGCGGAGATCTCCTGCGCATCGGCGATGAGCGCGTCGGTCGTCTTGCCGCGGGCGCTGAGCACGGCGACGACGCGGTTGCCGGCCTCGCACTTGGCGACGATGCGCTCGGCGGCGCGCTTGAGCCGCTCGGAGTCGGCCACCGAAGTACCACCGAATTTCATGACGACCGTGCCGGACATGAGCGAATCCGAGGGTAGTGGGTCTCGCGTGAACGTTTGCGCGGGGCCCGCCGGCTGGCGCGCATGAGCAGGCTCCCGCCACAGGCCCGGATCGCCGCGGTCGCGGTTGCCGTCCTGCTCGTCCTGGGCGGGGCGATCTACGTGATCTTCCTGCGCGGCGGCGACGACGAGCCCACCGTCGAGGCCGGCTCGCGCTTCAGCGACACGGGCGGGGGCGCCAGCGGGGCGCCGCTCGACCCGTCGGAGCTGCGAGCCGCCGGGTCGCAGCGCACCGGCTCGGACCCAGCGCCGCCCAGCGAGGACGAGATCAAGCGTTCCCCGGGCGCCGCCGCCGCGGGCCTGTTTCTCATCGGCTTTCGCGGCACGTTGCGCGACACGCCGTTTCTCAAGCGGCTGGCCGCGATCCCGTACGGCGGCCTGCTGCTGACCGAGAACAACTACGAGCAGCCCCAGCAGCTCTCCGGGCTGACCTCCAAGCTGCAAGAGGTGGCGCGCGAGGCCGGTCACCCGGCGCCGCTCGTCGCCGCGCGGCAGGAGGGCGGCAACTTCAACGCGTTCGGCAACCTCGCCCCCGACGGCCAGGTCGACGTCGGCGAGGGCAGCCGCGACGACATCGCCGGCAGCGCCAAGACGACCGCCGAGCAGCTCAAGGCGCTCGGCGTCGGCATGAACCTCGCACCCAACGCCGACGTGGCGGTGGCCGGCGGGCCGGGCCAGGGCCGCGCGTTCTCCGATTCGCCGGCCAAGGTCGCGAGCGCGGTCAAGGCGACCGTCGGCGAGTACAACGAGGCCGGCGTGGCGGCGGCCGTCGGCCCGTTCCCGGGAACCGGCGCCGCATCGCAGGATCCGAACGCCGGCCCCGCGCCGGTCGGGCTCTCGCTCGAGGATCTGCGCGAGGGCGACGTCACGCCGTTTGGGGCCGTGGCCGGCGGTGGCGATCGTGCGCCGGCGATGCAGATGTCCAACGCGATCTACGTCGCGTTTGACGGTGTGACGCCGGCCACGCTGCTGCCCGAGGCGGTCAAGGAGCTGCGCGACCGCCTGGACTTCGACGGCGCCATCCTCTCCGCCGATCTCGTCGCGACGACCGCGACGGCGGGCGGCACGGTCGGCGAGGCGGCGGTCAAGGCCCTGCAGGCCGGCGTCGACATGCTGGTCATCCCCGGCGGGCGCGCGCAGCAGGACCAGGCCTTCCGCGCCGTCGTCGCCGCCGTGCGCTCGGGTGACGTACCGGCGGGGCGGGTCCGCGCCGCGCTCGAGCGGATCGCCGCGTTGCGCCGGTTCACGCGCGAGGCGCGCGAGCCGGTCCGCGCCAAGCGCTGAGGCCCGGGCCCGGGGCCCAACGGCGCGAGCTACAGGCGCCGGCGCCCGGCGAACGCCTTGCCGAGCGTCACCTCGTCGGCGTACTCGAGGTCGCCGCCGACCGGCAGCCCGCTGGCCAGCCGGGTGACGACGACGTCGGGCGACTGCTCGCGCAGCGTGTCGGCGATGTGCAGCGCCGTGGCCTCGCCGGTCGTCGTGGAGTTCGTCGCCAGGACGACCTCGCGGATCGGCTCGTCCGGATGGCTCACCCGGCGGTAGAGCTCGGCGATCTTCAGGTCGTCGGGGTCGACGCCGTCGATCGGGGACAGCGCGCCGCCGAGCACGTGATAGCGGCCCGAGAACTCGTGCGTGCGCTCGACGGGGATGACGTCGCCGGCCTCCTCGACGACGCAGATCACGCCCGCGTCGCGGCGCGCGTCGGAGCAGATCCGGCAGCGCGGGCCGTCGGCGAAGTTGAAGCAGACCTCACAGAGGGTGATGCGCTCCTTGACCTCGCGGATCGACTCCGCCAGCGCCGCCGCGTCCTGCGGCGACGCGCGCAGGATGTGCAGCGCCAGGCGCTGCGCCGTGCGCGCGCCGACCCCCGGCAGCTTGCCGAGCTCCGTGATCAGCCGGTGGATCGGTGGGGCGTACAAGCGGGGTGGGCCGGCCCTTAGAGGCCGAGGCCGCCCAGCGCGCCGAGGTCCATCCCGCCGGTGAGGCCGCCCATCCGCGTGGCGGCGAGCTCCTGCGCCTGGCGGATCGCCTCGTTGACGGCGGCGAGCACCATGTCCTGCAGCAGCTCGGGATCCTCGGGATCGATCGCGTCGGGCGCGATGACGATGTCCTTGACCTGCAGGTCGCCGGTGATCGTGACGGTCACCATCCCGCCGCCGGCCGACGCCTCGATGGTCTCGTTGGCGAGCGCCTCCTGGGCCTTCATCATGTCCGCCTGCATCTTCTGGACCTGCTTGAGCATCTGGTTCATGTTCGGCTGCGGCATCAGCTGGCCTCGCTCTCGGGGTGGATCTCCTCGGCATCGAACTCTGCCACGAAGCGCTGGACCCACTCGCTGTCGGTCGGCGCGGGGGCCCGCTGCGCGACGGTGGCGGCCTCCTCGCCCAGCACGTAGGCGATCTGCGGCTTGGCGGCGCCGGTGAGCGTGCGGATCGCCTCGGCGACGCAGGCGCGGTCCGCGTCGCTGTCGGCCTTGCGCATGTGGTGCGCCGCGTGCTCGCCGTCCGCGGCGAAGGCGATCGTGACCTGGGTGCCGTCGACGGCGACCGGCACCGTCTGGGCGAGGCGGTGGGCACAGAGCGTGTTGCCCGAGCTCAGGAGCTCCTCGAGCACCGCGGGCCAGACCGCGCGCAGGCTCTCGAGCTCCAGCGCGACCGGTGCGGCCACCGCAATGGAGCCGGCCGGCGGTTGGCTCGGGGGCTGCGGCGCCTCGGGCGCGGGCGCCGGATTCGGCGCGGGCGACTCCGGCGCCCCCGGCGGCGCCGGCTGGCTGGGCGGCTCGGGCGCTTCCGCGACGGGCGTGGATGCCGGCCGTGCGGGGGTGGCGGAGGGCGCGGGCGGGGCGGCAGGTGCGGGGGCGGGGGCGGGCGCGGGCGCCGTTGGTGCGGCGGCGGCGGAGGGCGCGTGCGGGGCGTCAGGTCCAGGAGCGGCGGCGGAGGGCGCGGGCGGGGCGTCAGGTCCAGGAGCGGCGGCGGGCGCGGTCGGGGCGGCAGGTCCAGGAGCGGCGGCGGAGGGCGCGGGCGGGGCGGCAGGTCCAGGAGCGGCGGCGGGCGCGGGCGGCAGGGCGGCGGACGGCAAAGGCGCAGCCGCCGCCGGAGCGCTGGCCGCCGCCGCCGCGGCATGGCTCGCACCCGGCGCCGCCACCGCACCGCGCAGCGCCGCCTCCAACCGCTCGATGCGCTGCAGCAGCGCCTGCGTGGACGGGTCGATCGCCGGCGCGGCGGCCTTCACGAGCGCGAGCTCGAGCTGGGTGCGCGCGTCCGAGCCGTTCTTCGTGGCGTCCATCGCCGCCGCCAGCAGGTCCAGCAGGCGCGCCACCGCGCCGGTGCCGATGCGCGTCGCCTGCTCGGCCAGCCGGGCGTCGCGGTCGGGCGTGATCTGCAGCTCCACCGGCACCTCGCCGAGCGTCTGGACGATCATGAGGTCGCGCGCGTGCGCCTCGAGGTCGCGCACGATGCCGAGCGCGTCGCGGCCGGACTGCGTCAGGCGCGCGGCGGCCAGCAGGGCCGCGCGCGAGTCGCCGGCGGCGATCGTGTCGAAGGCGGCGAACAGCAGGTCGGCGTCGGCGACGCCGAGCACCGCGAGCACGTCCTCGGTGGCGATGTGCAGGGAGGCGCCCGACGCGTCGTCGGGATCGGTGCCGGCGTACGTGACGAGCTGCTCGAGCGTGCCGAGAGCGTCGCGGAAGGACCCCGTCGCGTGGCGCGCGAGCAGCACGACGGCATCGGGCGCGATCGCGATCCGCTCGGCGTCCGCGACGCGCTTGACCACGGCGGCGAGCTGCTCGACGGTCGGGCGCGCGAAGTCGAAGCGGTGGCAGCGGTCGACGACGGTCGGCAGCACCTTGGCGGCCTCCGTCGTGGCGAGCACGAAGACCGTGTTCGGCGGCGGCTCCTCCAGCGTCTTGAGAAACGCGTTCCACGCCTGGGTGGAGAGCATGTGCGCCTCGTCGAGGATGTAGATCTTGTGGCGGCCGGAGACCGGCGCGTAGACCACGCTCTCGCGCAGGTCGCGGATGTCGTCGACGGAGTTGTTGGAGGCGGCGTCCATCTCGATGACGTCCAGCGAGTTCGCCGAGGCGATCGAGACGCAGGAGGCGCAGCGGCCGCAGGGCTGCACCGTCGGCCCGTGCTCGCAGTTCAGGCAGGCCGCGAGGATCTTCGCCATCGAGGTCTTGCCGGTCCCGCGCGAGCCGACGAACAGGTAGGCGTGATGGACCTTGTCCTGCGTGACGGCGTTGCGCAGCGTCCGCACGACGTGGTCCTGGCCGACGACATCGGAGAACGTGCGCGGCCTATGGCGGCGGTAGAGCGAGGGGGCCTCGGGCACTCTTCGAGGATAGCTTTGCGGGCGGGCGAGTCACCCCCGCCGAGCCGCCGGATACGGTCTCGCCCGATGGCCCGACGGCTCACGAAACCGCGCTTCGTGGCCGGGGTGCTCGCCGGCGCGGTCGCGCTGCGGCTGCTGGCCGGTCCCGGGCTCGTGAACTACGACACGCTCTACACGCTCGTGTGGGGCCGCCAGCTCGCGCACGGCGAGCTGCCCGACCTCGAGGTGGCGATCGCGCCGACGCCCCACCCGCTGGCGAACCTCGCCGCGACGCTGCTCTCGCCGCTCAGCTCGATCGAGGTCGGCGGCCTGCACGGCGAGCTCGCGGCCGCCGCCGTGATCGGCGTCGCCTATGTCGCACTGGCGCTGCTGGGCTGGGTCGTCTTCGCGCTCGGCCGGGAGTGGTTCAACACCGCGGCCGGCGTGCTCGCGGCGGCGATCGTCCTCACGCGCGTGCCGGTGCTCGACTTCGGCGCGCGCGCGTACGTCGACATCCCGTTCCTCGTGCTCGTGCTGGGCGCCCTGCTCGTCGAGACGCGCCGTCCGCGCTCCGGCGTCCCGGTGCTCGTGCTGCTCGCGCTCGCCGGCCTGCTGCGGCCCGAGGCGTGGCTGTTCAGCGCGGCCTACGTGCTGTGGCTGCTGTGGCCGGGCCTGCGCGCCAGCGGCAGGCCGGACGGGCCGGCGCGCACCGCGGCGCTGCTCGACGCCGCGCCGCTCGCGGCGCTCGCCGCGAGCGGCCCGCTGCTGTGGGGTCTGCACGACCTGCTGCTGACCGGCAACGCGCTGCACTCCCTGACCGGCACGCGCGACAACGCGGCGCTGCTCGGCCGCGTGACCGGCCTGCAGAACGTGCCGCAGACCGTGCCGCGCCGGCTCGGCGAGATCCTGCGCGAACCGGTGCTGCTGGCCGCGGCGGGCGGCGGCCTGCTCGCGCTCGCCTGGCGGCGCGACCGGCGCGTGCGCCTCGGCGCGGCCGCCGGCCTGCTCGCGCTGGCGGCGTTCTGCGTGCTGGCGGCGGCCGGCCTGCCGATCATCACGCGCTACCTGCTGCTGATCGGGACGCTGCTGGCGATCTTCGCGGGCGCCGGGGCGTTCGGCTGGCTGGACCTGCTGCCCGGTCGCGAGCGCACGTGGTGGGCGCGCTTTGGGCTCGTCGCGCTGCTCGCGCTGCTCGCCTTCGTCCCCAGCCAGACGGGGCGGATCGACCGCCTCGCCAACGCGCTGGCGACGCAGGAGCGCATCCAGGGCAAGCTCGGCGAGATCGCCGGCGACGAGCCGCTGCGCCGACCGATCGCCGTGCCCAACCGGCGGCCGATCCCCCTGCTGGCGCTGTGGCTGAAGCTCGACCCGCGCACGATCGCCGACGCCCAGGACGGCCTGCCGCCGCGCGGCACCTACCTCGTGCCGGCCACGGCCGAGGTCGCCCGCGACTACATCCTCGACCGCCGCGACCGCGACCGCCGCATCCCGCAGCCGCGGCCGGGCTTCGTCCTGCGCGACGCCAACAGCGCCTGGCGGCGCTACGAGCGCCGCCCTGGTCGATAATCAGACCTGTGGACAAGCGCGCGCTGCGAGTTCTCCTCGCTCTCACCGCAGGGCTGCTGCTCTGCACGCCGGCCGCCGGCGCGGGCGCGCAGCAGCCGCGGATCATCAACGGCACGCTGCCCAGCCAGGCCTGGCCCGCGCAGACGTCGTTGCTGCACCTGCCCAATCGCGTGTGCGGCGCGACGCTGGTCAGCGCCCGCTGGGTGCTGACCGCCGGGCACTGCGTGACGAGCAGCGGCGCGGTCGCTGCGCCGACCCAGTTTCGGCTGCGCATCGGCAGCACGAGCCGCAGCACCGGCGGCTTCGAGTCCCTGGTCGACCAGGTCATCCGCCACGAGCAGTACGGCGGTCCGCCGAACGCGCCCAGCTACGACCTCGGGCTGCTGCACCTGCCCGCGCCGGCCCCGCAGGAGCCGCTGCCGATCATCGGCGCCGCCCCGCGCGACAACGAGTTCTGGACTCCCGGCGTGCGCGCGACGATCCTCGGTTGGGGCGTCACGCAGACGGGCGGCCAGTCTCCGAATCAGCTGCTCGAGGCCAAGGCGCCGATGGTCAGCGACGCCGCCTGCAGCAGTGCCTGGAGCGCGTTCAGCGCGGTCTCGATGGTCTGCGCGGGCGCCGAGACGACGGACACCTGCGGCGGTGACTCCGGCGGGCCGCTCATCGTCCCGCGCCTGGGCCTGTTCGCGCTCGCCGGCGTGACGTCATGGGGCTCGGGCGAGTGTGGCGAGCCGGACTATCCGAGCCCGGCCAATCCGATCGATCCGGGCGTCTACGCCCGGCTCGGCGACCCGGCGATCAACGCCTGGGTCAAGAGCCGGGTCCCGAGCCTGGCCATCGGCACGTCGCCGGCCGCCCCGATCACGGCGCAGCCGTTCATCCTGAACGCCACCGCCAGCGCAGGATCGCCGCTGAACATCGTCTGGGACACGAACGCCGACGGCGTCTTCGGCGACTCCCCCGCCCTGATCTTCCCGCTCGCCGGCACGTACACGGTGGCGGCCAGGGCGAACTTCCCCGACGGCGATCGCAGCGCCGTCGCCCGCGAGCGCATCGTGGTGTCCGACCCGCCACCGCCGCCCCCGCCGCCGCCGCCCCCGCCCCCGGCCCCGTTGTCGCCGTCGGCCCCGGGCCCGGCCACGACGCGGTCCTTCGCCAACGGCGTCGGCGTGACCCCGAAGATGACGCTCCTGACGCTGCGCACGAAGGGCGTGCGCGTGCGCTTCGCATGTGAGCGCGCCTGCACGATGCGCGGGCGGCTGAGCCTCGGGCCGGTCTCCGCGCGCCGCTTCGGCCTCGGCCGGCGCGACACCTCGGTCACGATCGGCAGCGCCGCGAAGCGCCTGACGGCGGCCGGCAGCAGCACCCTCACGCTCAAGCTCACCAGCCGCGCCAAGCGCGCGCTGCGCAACCGCCCGCGCGCCACGATCTCGGTCATCACCACGCTCGCGGCCGGCAACGTGACGCTGCCGGGCAAGAAGTCCGTCTCCGTGCGCCGCTGACCGGCGCAACGCACGGGGTGAGGCGAAGAGTGGACCGTGCACCCTCCTCCGAGAAACGATCTCCGGGCGCCTTCGACTGTCATGGCTCCGGCCGGGCACTCCCGCTGCGCATGACGGTGACCGCTTAAGGCTGCTTCCTTCCGGACCTGACCTGATTCACGGGCCGACACCGCGCGGGACCCGGGCCATCAGCACCACAACGGGCGGGCTGACCCCGAAGGCCGTATTCCCTCGAGAGGGGATTCAGCCTCGCTATAGCGGATTACGAGCGACAGGGCACCGCTGACTCCCCGCCTAGCACGGTCCGTCCCGGAGTCTATCTGCCGTAGGGTGCTCGGTCCGTGGACCGCAAGACCGCCCTGTGGTGCCTGACCGTCTTCTTCGGCGCGTCGATCACCTTCCAAGCCCTGAAGTCGGCGACCGAGAACAGCTCGGACGCCGTGTCGCTCGCCGTCCAGGCCGGCGCGCTGGCGATCATGATCGTCGCGATCGTCCTGATCCTGCGCAAGCGCGGCACGCCGAAGAAGTAGGTCGCCGCCGGCTTGACAGGTGGTGTGAGTGAGTGCATACTCACACCTGTCGATGGTCGCCGCCCGCACCCTCTCCACCGCCGAGGAACGCCGCGAGGAGATCCTCCAGGCGGCCGAGCGCGTCTTTGCGGCGCGCGGACTGCACGGCACGCCGACCATGGAGATCGCCAAGGCCGCCGGCATCTCCCAGGCCTACCTGTTTCGCCTGTTCCCGACGAAGGCCGAGCTGTTCATGGCGCTCGTCGAGCGCTGCAACGCCCGCGTCCTGCGCACGTTCGCCGATGCGGCGGCGGCGGCGCGCGAGAGCGGCGCGCCCGTGCTGGCGACGATGGGCGCAGCCTACGTCGGCCTGCTCGGCGATCGCAACCTCCTGCTCAACCAGCTCAACGCGCACGCGGCGTGCGACGACCCGGCGATCCGCAGCGAGGTCCGGCGCGGGTTCGCCCAGCTCGTCGAGCTGGTCGAGCGCGAGAGCGGCGCTCCCACCGAGGAGGTGCGCAACTTCTTCGCCCACGGAATGCTGCTCAACGTGCTCGCGGCCATGCAGGCGCAGGACGTCGACGAGCATTGGGCGCAGGTCCTGCTCAAGCCCCCGCCCGACATCGACTGCTGCTGAACGCCGCCGGACTCTCTTTTTGACCGATAAGTGAGTGATTGATCACACCCAACAGGAACGGACGCACCCGATGACCCCCAACCGCTCGACGAAGCACCCCGGCTGGACCCTCGCGATCGTGTCGATCGCGCTGTTCATGACGGCGCTGGACAACCTCGTCGTCGGCGTCGCGCTGCCGTCGATCCGCGTCGACCTCGGTGGATCGATCGAGATGCTCGAGTGGACGGTCAACGCCTACACCCTGACGTTCGCGGTGCTGCTCATCACCGGCGCCGCGCTCGGCGACCGCTTCGGGCGCAAGCGGATGTTCGTCATCGGCCTGTCGCTCTTCACCGGCGCGAGCGCCCTCGCCGCGCTCGCGCCGACGATCGAGGCGCTCATCGCCGCCCGCGCCCTGCAGGGCCTGGGGGCCGCGATCGTCCTGCCGCTGACGCTGACGCTGCTGTCCGAGGCGGTGCCCGGCGAGAAGCGCGGGATGGCGCTCGGCATCTGGGCCGGCGTGAGCGGCCTCGGCGTCGCGCTCGGGCCGTTCGTCGGCGGCGCGGTGGTCGAGGGCATCGCCTGGCAGTGGATCTTCTGGCTCAACGTCCCGATCGGCCTCGTGCTGGTGGCGCTGGCGGCGCGCCGCCTGACCGAGTCGCACGGCCCGGCGCACCGGCTCGACCTGCCCGGTCTCGGCCTCGCGGGCGCCGGCCTGTTCGGCCTGACGTTCGGCATCGTGCGGGCGACTGCGCTGGGCTGGACCTCCACGACCGTCGTCGTGTCGATCGGCGCCGGCGTCGCGCTGCTCGCGGCCTTCCTGTGGTGGGAGACGCGTGCGCCGGCGCCGATGCTGCCGCTGCGGTTCTTCCGCTCGCGGGCGTTCAGCGCCTCCAACGGCGTCTCGTTCGCGATGTTCTTCGGCGTCTTCGGGTCGATCTTCCTGCTCTCGCAGTTCTTCCAGACCGCCCAGGGCTACTCGCCGTTCGAGGCCGGGCTGCGCACCCTGCCGTGGACCGGCGTGCCGATGATCGTCGCGCCGATCGCGGGGCTGCTCAGCGACCGGATCGGCACGCGTCCGCTCATGGTCGCGGGCCTTGCGCTGCAGGCGATCGCGCTGTTCTGGCTGGCGGCGATCGCTGCGCCGGACACGCCCTACGCCAGCCTGATCGCGCCGTTCGTCATCGCCGGAACCGGGATGTCGCTCGTGTTCGCGCCGTCGGCCAGCGCGATCCTCAGCGCGGTCCGGCCCGAGGAGGCCGGCCAGGCGTCCGGCGCGACGAACGCGATCCGCGAGCTCGGCGGCGTCATGGGCGTCGCGGTGCTGGCGACGATCTTCAGCGCGCACGGCTCCTACGCCTCGCCGCAGGCCTTCAGCGACGGCGTCGTGGCGGCGCTGCCGATCGGCGCGGCGGTGCTCGCGGCCGGCGCCGTGATCGCGCTGTTCGTGCCGGGACTGCGCCGCGCGCCGGCGGCGGCGAAGCCGGTTCCCGTGGCGACCGCAGCGACCGCGGAGGCCGTCAGCTGAGCAGCTGCGCGAAGCGCGCGGCGTCGATGTTCGCGCCCGACAGGACGACCCCGACGCGCCGGCCGGCGGCGGGGATCGTCCCGGCCAGCAGCGCCGCCAGCGCGCTCGCGCCGCTGGGCTCGGCGACGAGCTTGCAGCGCTCGAAGAGCAGCCGCATGGCCGCGACGATCTCCTCGTCGGAGACGGTCACGACCTCGTCGACGAGCGCGTCGATGATCGGCCAGTTCAGCGCGCCGGGGGTGGGAAGCTGCTGGCCGTCGGCGATCGTGGGGCCGACCGTGACCGTCTCGCGGCGCCCCGACGCCTTCGAGCGCGCAACGTCGTCGCTGGCGCGCGGCTCGACGCCGACGACGCGCGTCGCGGGCGAGAGCGCGGCCGCGACGATCGCGCAGCCGCTGATCAGCCCGCCACCGCCGACCGGCACGACGAGCAGGTCGAGCTCCTCCCCGGCGTCCTCGAGCAGCTCGAGCGCGACCGTGCCGGCGCCGGCGATCACGCGCGCGTCGTCGTAGGCGGGGACGATCGTCAGCCCGCGGTCGGCGGCGAGCTGCGCCGCCAGCGCGTAGCGGTCGTCGGCGTAGCGGTCGAAGCCGATCGCCTCCGCGCCGTAGCCCTCCGTGGCCGCGCGCTTGGCGGCGGGCGCGTCGTGCGGTATGAGGATCGTGGCCCGCGTCCCGCACAGGCGCGCGGAGAGCGCGAGGGCCTGCGCGTGGTTGCCCGAGGAGGCGGCGCAGACGCCGGCCAGCGGCCCGGCCGCGGTGAGCGTCGCGACCGCGTTGTAGGCGCCGCGGAACTTGAACGCGCCGGCGCGCTGCAGCCCCTCGGCCTTCAGCGCGACGCGCGCGTCGAGGCGCTCGTCGAGCGTGCGCGAGCGCTCGACCGGCGTGCGATGCGCGACGCCGGCGAGGCGCTGCGCCGCCCGCCGGACGTCGTCGATCTGCGGCGCGGCAGGCACGCAGCGTGCCCGCTCAGCGCGAGATGCGCAGGATCGTGTTGGAGGTGCCCTCCGCGGAACGGCGCTGCCGGGTGACGTAGGCGGCGCCGGGGGCGAGCGCCGTGCTCCACAGCGTGACCGCCACCCCCTCCGGGGCGCGCTCGGGGAACTTCGGCGCCTGGCCGCCCGGGTAGCCCGCGCCGTGGCGGTCGCGGCCGCGCTCGTGGCCGGCGTCGCGGCGCACGACCGGATGCATCGAGAAGAGGCTGCGATCGTTGTCGCCGCTGCGGGCGCGGCGCGGGCCGATCCGGACGCGCTGGCGCTCCGCCGACGAGGTGATGTACAGCAGCGTCCCGCCGAGCTCGGAGGGGTTCAATAGCTGGGCGCCCTGGCGCCCGGTGCGCAGCCGCGTGCGCCGCCGCGTCGGCAGGAAGATCTCCTCGATCGTGCTGGGGTCGCCGCGCCGTGCGACGTGGTAGACGGCGCGATGCTCGTCGACCGAAGGGCGGCCGATCCGGTTGGGGGCGCGCACGGTGCGGATGTCGACAGGCGGCTGGTCGGGCGCCGTGAGGTCGATCAAGCGCAGCACCTCCCCGCCGAGCGTACGCGCGCGCCACACCAGCCAGCGCTCCGAGACGGCGGGCTCGTCGGCACCCGGGGCGTCGACGCGCAGCCGCACGGCGAGCGTGGCCTGGTCGGCCACGACGAGCCGCTCGCCCTCGCGCCACACCACGTTGCCGGGACCGAGCGCGGGATCCGCACCCGGCAGCGCCTGCGTCGCGCCGCCCTCGCGCGCGATGACGCCGGTCGCGGTGCCCGGCACCTGCCAGGCGACGGCCGCGCCCGCAGCGCTCGGGTCGGTTCCGTTGTCGGTCAGCAGGCTCTCGCTTGCGGCGCTCGCCGGCACGCCGCCAAGCAGAAGCGCGAGCGCCGCCAGGCTCAGTGCGAAGGCGCCCGCGGCGCGGATCGCGCGCAGGATGCTCGGCCGCTCGGCCATCGCCGCCGCGATGTCGATCCCGCGGGCGGTCTCCTGCATCGGGGCGAGGACGACGACCGGCACGATCCGGCCGGCGGCGAACGCCAGCCCGACGACCAGGCCGATCGTGGCGTCGCCGAGGAAGAGGCAGGCGGCGGCCAGCGCATAGACGGCGAAGGAGAGCACGAACGTGGTGAAGCCCAGGCCGAGCAGCACCCCGTAGAGCGCCGCCGCCAGCGGCACCGGCAGCACCCGCCGCCACGACTCGGGCACCTGACGGCGCACCTGCGGGAGGATCCGCCGGCCGGCGGCGTCGCCCGCGGCGGCCGCGAGCAGCAGCGCCGCGGCGATCGCGACGGCCGCGCCATGGCCCGCGCCGAGTGCCTGCCCGAGCAGCGCGAGGCCGCCGAACGTCGCGACGCCGCCGACGAGCGCGCCGGCGGCGAAGGTCGCGCAGGCGATCGCCGTGATCCGCATCCTCCGCGCGTAGCCGTGCGGGGCCAGCGTGTCGACCATCGAGAACCCGCATGGCGACCAGGCGCCGGCGACGCCGGCGATGAGCGCCGCGCAGGCGAGCGCGATCAGCACGGGGTTTTCGTCTGGTAGTACATGACGCAGAACACGCGGCGCCCGGCGTAGCAGTAGCCGCTCAGCCCGCGGTCGCCGTTGATGCGCCGCTCGCCGGTCGTGCAGCAGTCGATCAGCTTGCGCACGTGGCCGTCGCAGCAGCGATACCAGGCGCCGTCGGAGCGGACGGTGATCTTGTAGCGCTTGCCGGCGGCATTGCAGACGCGGCGGCGGCGGGCGATCGGCTGCGGGCGCCCGTCGGGGTCCAGCAGCGGTGCGCCCGACTCGTCCACCGGCGCGCCGTTGGCATCGACGAGGCGGCCGAGGTCGTCGACCGGCTTGCCGTCCTTGGCGCGCAGCGGACGGCCGTTGCGATCGATCCGCGGCAGGCCGGTCGGGTGCGGGCAGCCGTCGGTCGTGTAGATGTGGCCGCAGAAGTGGTACGCCTCGGCCTCGCCCGGCGCGACGAGCGACCCGGTCAGGCGGCCGGCGGTGAGCACGGCGACGGCGGCGCTGGCGGTGGCGAGAAAGCCGCGTCGAGAGCTGCGCTGCGGGTGCGCGTGCGGGTCGCTGGCGGTGGTGCGGGCATGTTCGGGCGGCGGGGTGGCGCCGAACACCGCGGCGAGCTGGGCGCGCGTGTTGACCGTGCCCTTCGCGAGCACCGTGCCGTCGGCGCCCAGCGCGACCGCGTACGGCGCGCCCGGCACCGCGGCGGCGTCCCAGGCGTCCGCGTCGGCGACCTCGTCGAACACGCGCGCGCCGAGCTGCCGGGCCTGCGGGATGAGCGTGCGGCACAGCCGGCAGCCGGGCGCGGTGAAGAGCGCGAGCCGGGTTTCCGCGCCGAGTGCGGGGGTGCTGCCGAGCGGCGGTCCCTCGCCGGCGACGTCGAGCGCGCCGGTGGGCCGTGCGGCGCGGGCGCGCCAGACGATCGCGGCGGCGAGCGCGAGCGCGGCGAGCGCCGTCAGCAGTGGTGGGGGCTGGCTGGCGTTGCCGGCGCCGACGGCCAGCAGCGTCGCGGCGCCGGCCAGCAGCGCGGTGCGCGCGACCGATCCCCACGAGATCTGCCCGCGCGCGCCGAAGCAGCCGCACGGCGCGCCGGCGCGGCCGGCGGCGATCGCCATCGCCTGGGCGACCGCGAAGACGCCGAGGACGGCGGCCGTGGCGGCGGGCGCCCAGGGCGCGGCGGCGAGGAGCGCGAGGGCGAGGCCGGCCTCCAGCAGGGCGAGGGCGAGCCAGGCGTGGCGGGCCGCGGCGCCGCGCAGGCCGAAGCTCGCGGCCGCGACCGCGGTGCCCGTCGGATCGGCGAGCTTCAGCGCCGCTGCTGCGAGGAGCGTTGCGCCGAGCAGCGCGGCGAGGAGGGCCAGGAGCAGCACGGGTTCGGCGAAGCTAACGCATCCGCCCGGAGCGAGCGCCATTTCCCGCACGTTGCGCTTTGCCCGTAACGGTCTAGGATTGGCGCTGGATGTTCACTCGCCTTCACACCTTCGTCAGTCACGCCGCGGACGTCTGATCACGCGCCCGGGGCAGCGCCCGGGCACCGACGCCGCGCCCGTGCCACCGACGAACTCGTGGAGGATCTCACCTTGCATGCTGCAACCGCCGCAGTCGGGCAGCGTCCGGATCTCGCCGCCGAGCTGGCCGAGCTCGGCGATCCCTCGTTCACCGCCGCTCGCGTGCTCGCGCAGCACCGCGGCCGCTGGCTCGTCTGCGACGGAAGCGACGCGCCGCCGCGGCTCGTCGCCGCGCGCGGGCGACTGCGGGCCGCCAGCGAGCGCACGCCGACGACGGGGGACTGGGTCGCGGTGGATGCCGAGGGCGTCATCGCCGCGGTGCTCGAGCGCCGCGGCACGGTCGTGCGGCGGGCGGCCGGCGCCCCCGTCACGAGCCAGGTGCTGGCGGCGAACGTCGAGCTCGTGCTCGTCGTCGAGCCGTTCCCCGAGCCCAACGAGCGGCGCTGCGAGCGGATCGTCTCGCTGGCCGCGGCGGGCGGGGTTCCCGCCGCGTTGGTGCTGACGAAGGCCGACCTCGATCCCGACGGCGGCGCGTGCGCGCGCACGATGGCGCGCGGGCTCGGGCTCGCCGACGGCATCGCGGTCAGCGTCCACGACGCGGATTCCATCGTTCCCCTCGCGGCGCTGCTGGAACCGGGGACGACGAGCGTCCTGCTCGGTCCCTCCGGCGCCGGCAAGTCCACGCTCGTCAACGCGCTGCTGGGCTTCGAGCGCCAGGCGATCGGGGCGGTGAGCGAGCACAACGGCGGGCGCGGCCGCCACACCACGGTCACGCGCGACCTGCTGACGCTGCCCGGCGGGGCGCTGCTGATCGACACGCCCGGGATCCGCGAGGCCGGGCTGTGGGAGGGCGGCGGCGTCACGGAGTCCTTCGCCGACATCGAGGAGCTGGCGGCGCAGTGTCGCTTCTCCAACTGCCAGCACAACGGGGAGCCCGGCTGCGCGGTGCGCGCGGAGGGCGACCCGGCGCGGGTGGCGGCCTGGCAGAAGCTCGAGCGCGAGCAGAAGTGGATCGACGACCGGCGGGCTGCGACGGCGGCGCGCGAGCGGCTGGGGCGCAGCTACAACCGGATCCAGCGCGAGGCGCGGCGGGCGAAGACGGGGCGCTGAGCGGGCCGGCGCCGGTGCGGGCGGGCGCTACGTGTACGTCTCGGAGACGGTGTGCCCGGCCTTGCGGAGCTGTTCGCACGCGCGCGTGAGGTCTTCGTCGCGAACGAGCACGTAGTCGGTGTCGTAGGTCGACAGCGCGAAGATCGAGATGTTCGCGCTGGCGAGCGGATTGGCGAGCGCGGCGAGCACCCCGGTGAGCGAGAAGTCCAGGGGGCCTTCGACCTCGAGGGCGCGCCAGCCGCGCTGCGCCGGGGCGTCCGGCGGCACGGCGGCTTGGCCGCAGACGATCGAGAGCTCGTCGGCCGAGCGGGTGACCGAGCACAGGTCCCCGGACCAGGCCCAGTCGGGCACCGGCGCGGTCGGCTCGAGGCGGACGATGGCCAGGGGCGCCGGGAGGACCGACAGGACGAGGCCGGTCACCTGCTCCACTGGCGCGCTACGGCTGGCCGGCGCTGCCGTGCATGAGGTCCAGGCAGACGACGCAGTACGGCCAGGGCGGATTCCAGGGCCAGCCGGTGACGTCCTTGCCGCACAGCGCCGTGTCGGGATCCTCCTCGGTCACGATGTGACAGATCTCCTCGCCGTGGTTCGTCGGGCCATCGACGCGGCGTTCCTCTGGGACGGTGCGGGACATGGGCTCGAACCGCAGGGTGCCACGCCCGCCACCGGCCCGCCAGTGCTCCGGCGCGGGTCTCGTACAATCCCCGGCCCTGAGGGCGCGTAGCTCAGTGGGAGAGCGCTCGCTTCACACGCGAGAGGTCGCAGGTTCGAAACCCGCCGCGCCCATGCCGAGGAAATAGCTGCAAAACCGCGGATTCTGGGAAACTCACGTTTGCGGCCCCAGCCCGTAAATCGAGGCCCGTTGTCCTTTTCGTTGTCCTAAA
>CAVPYM010000019.1:0-33690 GCA_963709935.1 uncultured Actinomycetes bacterium
TACGGTCCCGAACCATGCGCTTGATCGTCGCCCGCTGCGAGGTCCGCTACAGCGGCCGTCTGACCGCCGTCCTGCCGCAGGCGCTGCGCCTGCTCATGGTCAAGGCCGACGGCTCGTTCATGGTCCACGCCGACAGCGGCGGCTTCAAGCCGAGCAACTGGATGACCGCGCCGACGGTGATCGAGGAGGAGGGCGACCCGCTCGTGCGGATCGTCGTGCGCAAGCGCGCGGGCGCGACCGAGGATCGGCTGGAGATCGACATCGACGAGATCGTCAGCGACGTATTTCACGACATGGGCGAAGCCGCCGCGCTGGAGAAGGACGGCGTCGAGCGCGACCTGCAGGAGGCGCTGGCGGCGTCGCCGCAGTTCTGCGGTGAGGGCTTCCGGCTCGTGCGCCGCGAGTGGCCGACCGACATCGGCCCGGTCGACCTCATGTGCCGCGACGGCGCGGACGCCTGGATCGCGGTCGAGATCAAGCGCGTCGCCACGATCGACGCCGTCGAGCAGCTCACGCGCTACCTCGAGCGCATCCGCCACGACCCGGCGATGGCGTCCTGTCGCGGGATCCTCGCCGCGCAGTCGATCAAGCCGCAGGCGCGGGTCCTGGCGGAGGCGCGCGGGCTGGCCTGTGTCGAGGTCGATCTCGCGGTCCTGCGCGGTGAGCGCGCGCCGGATCTCACGCTCTTCGCCGCATAGCTGAGAGGTCGCCGAGGCATCCGGCCAGGCGGTCGCGCAGCGACGATGTACATCTGGTCCAGGCCGATTCGGCCCTGGCGCGCAAATCTGAGCGGAACGGCACATCGCGTCATATGCTCGGACGATGGATCGCCTACCGCCCCAGATCGTCGCGTTCGGCGGGGGCGGATTCTCGATGGAGGCGGGCAACCGGCTGCTCGACGACTACGTGCTGGCGTGCACCGGGGTCGAGCATCCGAAGGTCTGCTTCCTGCCCTCGGCCTCCGGCGACGCGGACCACTACATCGTGCGCTTCTATCGCGCCTTCTCGCCGAGCCGCTGCGAGCCGTCGCACGTCTCGCTGTTTCGCCGCGACAAGGGGGCCGGCCTGGGCTGCGACCTCGCCGAGCACCTGCTCGACCAGGACCTCATCTACGTGGGGGGCGGCAGCGTCGTGTCGCTGATGGGCGTCTGGCGGGCGCACGGCCTCGACGAGGTGCTGCGCGAGTGCTGGCGGCGCGGGGTCGTGCTGTGCGGCCTGAGCGCGGGATCGCTGTGCTGGTTCAGCGAGTCGGTGACGGCGTTTCACGGACCGCCGCAGCGGGTGGGGGGGCTGGGCCTGCTGCCATACTCCAACTGCGTGCACTACGACGGCGAAACGGGCCGGCGCGAGAGCTACCACCGCTTCCTCAGCGAGGGCATGGCTCCCGGGTACGCAGCCGGTGACGGGGCGGCGCTGCACTTCCGCGGCGAGTCGCTCGCCCATGTCGTGTCCTCGCGTCCCACGGCATCGGCGTACTGGGTGCAAGATGCCGGCGATCAACTGTCGGAGGTCGCGCTGCAGGTCCGCTGGCTGGGCGGGTCACGGACGCTATCCGCCGCGTAGTGGCCACGCCGGCACGCAGGATCTTCGCCATGGGCGGGGGCGGCTTCACGTCCGAGCCCCAGAACCCCGCGCTGGATGACTTCATCCTCTCGCTCGCGCCGAGCCGCGAGCCGCGGATCCTCTTCCTGCCCACCGCCAGCGGCGATCCCAACGGCCAGATCTCGGCGTTTCGCTCGACGTTCGGCGAGCGCGCCTGCCACGCGCGCCACCTGTCGCTGTTTCGCCTCGAGCACGATCCGCACGACCTGCGCGCGCTGATCCTCGCGCAGGACATCATCTACGTCGGCGGCGGCTCGATGCGCAACCTGCTGGCGATCTGGCGCGAGCACGGGATCGACGCGATCATGCGCGAGGCGTGGGAGGCGGGGATCCTGCTCGCCGGCATCAGCGCGGGCGCGATGTGCTGGTTCGAGCACGGCATCACGCGCTCGGCGGGGCGCCCGGAGCCGGCCCCGGCGCTCGGCTTCCTGCGCGGCAGCCTGTCGGTGCACTACGACGGCGACCCGATCCGCCGGCCCGCCTACCTCGACGCCGTCGCGCGCGGCGCGATCCCCGACGGCTACGGCGCCGACGACGGCGTCGGCCTGCTCTTCGAGGACATGCGGCTCACGCGCATCGTCGCCTCGCGGCCCGGCACCCACGCCTACCGCGTGCAGCGCCAGACCGGCGCGAGCGGGCAGACGGCCCTCGAGACGCAGCTCGAGCCGCAGCGGCTGGCCCCCGTGCCGGGGGTGCGCTCACGCGAGGTCCCGGACGACATCCGCGAGTTTCGCGCCGAGCGCTACGGCGCCGCCGCCCGGCGCCGCTGACGCCCTGATTCGCCCTGCAGCGTGGCCAGCAGCGAGCGCGCGCCGCCGCGGTCGCGGTGCTCGCAGAGGTAGATCCCCTGCCAGGTGCCGAGCGCCAGGCGGCCGTCGGAGATCGGCAGCGTCAGCGACGAGCCCATGAGCGCGGCCTTGACGTGGGCCGGCATGTCGTCGGCGCCCTCGAGCGTGTGCGTCCAGGCGAAGTCCTCCGGCACCGCGACGTTGAACCACGTCTCGAAGTCGCGCCGCACGTCGGGTGAGGCGTTCTCGTTCAGCGTCAGCGACGCCGACGTGTGGCGGATGAACAGGTGCGCGAGGCCGATCTGCAGATCCTCGAGCTCCGGTAGCCCGTCGACGATCTCGGCGGTCACGAGGTGTACGCCGCGCGGTCGCGGCCGCAGGGTGATCTCGCGCTGGCTCCAGGGCATCGGCGATTCAGGCTAGTACGCCGGGCCGGAAGGTGTGGACGGACCCTATGCGGGTAGGGTCGCCGTATGTCAATTCCCGAAGGAAGCCACACCATTGGACCCAGCAACGGTTCGCTGAAGGTCAAGACCGGCAAGGAGGGCGCGGCCGCGAAGATGGGGCACAACCTCGTGCTCGTCGTCAACAGCTGGGAGGCCACGGTCGAAGGCGGCGACAGCCCTTCGATCAAGCTCACCGCCGATCCCGGCTCGGTGGAGGTCGAATCCGGTGAGGGCGGCGCGAAGCCGCTCGGCGACAAGGACAAGGCGGACATCAAGAAGACCATCGGCGGCAAGGTGCTGGGCTCGTCGCAGATCAGCTTCACGTCGAGCGAGGTGACCGACAGCCAGGCCAAGGGCGATCTCTCCATCGCCGGCAGCAGCTCGGACGTCACGATCCCGATCAGCGTGAGCGGCGACAAGATCAGCGGCAGCACGACGCTCAACCAGAAGGACTTCGGCATCAAGCCGTTCTCCACCATGATGGGCGCGCTGAAGGTCAAGGACCAGGTCACCGTCGAGTTCGAGGGCAGCCTCTAACCAGCGCGGGCAGCGAGACGCAGGGCGCGGCCGCACGGCGCCCCTGCGCTCACCATGCGGGCGCGCGTCTACGCTGCCCGCATGGCCCGGACGCCGCGTCTGTTGTGGGAGCCCTCCGAGGCGTTCGCGGCGCACACGCGCCTACGCGCATACGAGGCGTGGCTGGCGGCCTACCACGGTGTGGAGGTCGCGGGGTACGACGAGCTGTGGCAGTGGTCCGTCGGTGATCTCGAGGGCTTCTGGTCCTCGATCGCCGAGTACTTCGAAGTGCGCTTCCACGCCCCGCCGCGCACGGTGCTCGCGCGTCGCGAGATGCCCGGCGCGCAGTGGTTTGCGGGCGCGACGCTCTCCTACCCCGAGCACATCCTCCGCGGGCGCGACGACGCTGCGGTGGCGATCCGCCACGCCTCGGAGCTACGGCCGCTGCAGGAGATGACGTGGGCGCAGCTGCGGGCGATGACCGCGCGCATCCAGGCCGGCCTGCGCGCGCTCGGCGTCGGTCGCGGCGACCGCGTGGCGGCATACATGCCGAACATCGCGGAGACCGTCGCGGCGTTCCTGGCCACCGCCGGGCTGGGCGCGGTCTGGTCGAGCTGCTCGCCGGACTTCGGCGCGCGCTCGGTGATCGATCGCTTCGCGCAGATCGAACCGAAGGTGCTGCTCGCGGTGGACGGCTATCGCTACGGCGGGCGCGACTTCGACCGCTCGGAGGTCGTGACGGAGATCCACGCGCGCGTGGGCGGGACGCTCGTGCGCCTGGGCTACCTCGACGGCAGCGGCTGGGAGGCGGGCTTCCTCGCCAGCGCGGCCGACTCGCCGCTCGTGCTGGAGCCCGTGGACTTCGATCACCCGCTGTGGGTCCTGTACTCCAGCGGCACCACGGGCCTGCCGAAGGCGATCGTCCAGGGCCACGGCGGGATCCTGCTCGAACAGCTCAAGCACCAGAACATGCACCTCGACATGCACGCGGACGACCGCGCGTTCTGGTTCACCACGACCGGCTGGATGATGTGGAACTTCCTCGTCGGCGTGCTGCTGACGCCGGCCTCGATCGTGCTCTACGACGGCAGTCCGGCGGCGCCGACGCTCGACCGCCTGTGGGACCTCGCGGCGGAGGCCCGGATCACGTGCTTCGGCACGAGCGCGGCGTACATCGCGGGCTGCATGAAGGCCGGCGTGCACCCGGCCGGCGCGGTCGGGGCGGTCGGCCCCCGTGACCTGAGACCGCTGCGCAGCGTCGGCTCGACCGGGTCGCCGCTCGCGCCGGAGGGGTTTCGCTGGATCTACGACGAGCTCGGCAGCGACACGTGGCTGTTCTCCACGAGCGGCGGCACCGACGTGTGCACGGCGTTCGTCGGCGGCGTGCCGCTGCTGGCGGTCTACGAGGGCGAGCTGCAGGCGCGCTCGCTGGGCTGCGACGTGCAGGCCTTCGATCCGGCCGGGCGCCCGCTGGTCGATGCGGTCGGCGAGCTCGTCATCACCCAGCCGATGCCGTCGATGCCGCTCGGATTCTGGAACGACCCGGACGGGGAGCGCCTGCGCGAGGCCTACTTCGCGATGTACCCGGGCGTCTGGCGCCACGGCGACTGGATCGAGATCACGGCGCGAGGGACGGCGGTCATCCACGGGCGCAGCGACTCGACGATCAACCGCGGCGGCGTGCGGATGGGGACGAGCGAGATCTACAGCGCGGTGCTCGCGCTGGAGGAGATCGTCGACGCGCTCGTCGTCGACGTCGACGGCTGGATGGCGCTCTTCGTCGTGCTGCGTCCGGGGGCAGAGCTCGACGACGCGCTGCGTGGCGCGCTGGCCCGGCGGATCCGCGCGGACTGCTCCCCGCGCCACGTCCCCGACGCCGTGCTCGCCGTCGCCGCGGTCCCGCGCACGCTGTCGGGCAAGCTGCTCGAGGTGCCGGTCAAGCGGATTCTCGCCGGCGTGGAACCCGAGCACGCGGCCAGCCGCGACTCGCTCGCCAACCCGGCGGCGCTGGACTGGTTCGCGGCGTTCGCGCGGGAGCGGGCGGCCGGCCGGTCATGAGCAAGAGCCGCGCGCAGAAGAAGCAGCGCCAGCGCGCGCGGGCGAGTGGCGGCGGTGACGGTGGGGCGGCCGGGACGAGACCATCCACCGCCGACCCGAGGCCGCCGCGGACGGCGCGTCCCGAGTCGGACCTTCCGCCGCCGCGGTCCGCGTCGCGCGCGTCCGCGCCGGCTTCGCAGGAGCCGGCGCGCGGGCGCAACCCCTCGCGGCTGGAGATCCGCGACGGCGTGGCGCGGCCCGACGCGATCTGGGCGCCGTTTCCGCTGACGGAGCTCGGCATGGGCGTCGGGCTCGTGCTCTTCGTGCTCGGCTTCGCCAGCGCGCCGGCCCTGCTGCTGGCCGGCGTCGGCGTGCTCGTGGTGGTCGTCGCCGAGCTGTGCCTGCGCGAGCACTTCGCCGGCTTTCGCTCGCACAGCATCCTGCTCGGCATGCTGCCCGTCACGACCGTCCACCTCGCCGTCGTCGTAGTCGGGGACGTGGAGTGGCGCGGCCCCCTCGCGCTGGCGATCGACCTGGCGATCGCCGGCGCGCTGGCCTGGTGGCTGCAGCGGCGCTTCCGGGTTGCACGGGGCCGTGCCCAACTGCGCGTGACGTAGGACATTCTCGTACCGCAACTTCGGGGAAATGGGAAACATCGTTCTCGTAACCCGGGTTATGAGCATTGTCATTCCCGTTCAGTTTTCCGCAGCCGACTTCGTCGGTGGCCCGTGGCCGATGAAATCCCGGTTTATGGTGTGTCTTATGGCCAGGGGTATTTCCGGGTCTCCTGACGTTTCCGTGGGTCGGTGAAGGCCGGATTCACCGCGGCAGCGGCGGGCAGAGTCCGGCGAGCGAGAGCATCGCGAGTGCGATCAGCGCGCCTGGGCTGTGGAAGCCGTAGGCGCGTCGGGTGATCATCCGGATCTGGGTGTTGATCGCCTCGACGCGGGCGTTGGACAGGCCGTGCTCGATCGCTGCGACGATCCCGGCGCGCTGAGCGGTGATCGTGCGGGCGAGCTTTACGAACGACGCCAAGCGACATCGCCGCGCCCACGCGATCCAGTCGTCCAGCAGCCGGATCGCTTGCTCGGCGGGCAGCCGGTAGATCTGCCTGAGTTGCTCCTTGAGCAAGTAGGCGCGGTACAGCCGCGCGTTGGTCTTCTGGATGCTCGACAGCTTCGCGGCCTGGCGGTCAGTCAGGTTCTCCGGGTTCTTCCACAGCGCAAACCGCGCGCCCTTGAGATCCTTCGCGGCCGCGAGTTGCCCGTTCCTGCGCGCCTCGTTCCAGACCTCGCGGCGGACCTCGTCCAACGCGTCGGTCGCGAGCATCACAACGTGAAACGGATCCACGCAGCGAACCGCGTCGGGGACGCGATCGGCGACGGGCGCGGCGATCCAGCCGGCCATGTCGCAGGACACCAGTTCGATCTGTTTGCAGCGCGTTTGGCCGAGGGCGTCGAAGAACGCCTCAACGGTCTTGCGGTCACGTCCGGCCGCGGCCCACACCAAGCGGCCGGTGTCGTGATCGACGACGACGGTCAGGTACCGCTGGCCCTTGCGATGGCTGATCTCATCGATCCCGATCCGGCGAAGGCCGTCAAGCAGGTCGGTCTGACGCTGCGCCTCGTCGGCGACTCGTTCGCATATGCCGCCGACCGTGCGCCACGCGACACGCATCAGCTCGGCGACCGCGGACTTGCTCGTGTTCACCGCCAGCCACGCTGCCTGATCTTCGAACGCCCGCGTGAACCGCGACCGATGACGCGCCCACGGCACCGCGCACACCACGACACCGTGACGGCGACAACGCACCCGCGGCGCGTCGGCCTCCACGAACGCCAGCACCGTCCCGAGATCCAGCGCACGCCAACGCCGCCGGCCCTCACCCAGATCGAACCCCGGGCTGCGGCGCCGGCACACGCCGCAGCGATCTCGCTCACGCCACACGGGCCTGACCACGACGACGATCTCGTCCTCAGAGCCGACCCGCACGTCCTCCACAACCGCTCGCTGCAAGCCCAGCAGCCGCGCCCATACCCTTGTCGCGCGCACGTCGCATCCCGCTCCCCTCGGTTCCAGTCGTCAAGAAGCCGGAACCCTAGGCGCGGCGCGGCGTGCGCCCCTGATCAGCCGCTCACTTCACCCACGGGAACAGCAGGAGCGCCGTATTTCCTCCTAGCGTCGCGCTGTTTCACGCCGACCGCACCCGACGGAGCGACGATCTCGACCGCACCCGAGGCGGCGCAGCGCGGTCATCCGCGCGTGCTCGCTCACGTCATCCCACTCGTGCTCGATCGTCCCGCCGGACGCGAGGCACGCGAGCTGATCGACGCTCAGGTCCCCGACCGTCCTCGCCCGGCGCCTACAGGACGATCTCGCAGTTGCGCGTGCGGTCGCGCTGGTCCTTCTCGACGCGATCGGTGCCGTCGCCGCAGTCGATGACGTCGCGGCCGCCGCCGACGGCGCGGATCGTGTCGGCGCCCGGGCCGCCGGCGAGGCGGTCGCGGCCGAAGCCGCCGTTGAGCTGGTCGCGGCCGCGGCCGCCGAGCAGGACGTCGTCCCCGCGCCCGCCCTCGAGCTCGTCGTCGCCGCTGCCGCCGGCGAGGCGGTCGTTGCCGGTGCGGCCGAAGAGCGAGTCGTCGTCGTCGTTGCCGTACAGGCGGTCCGATCCCGCGCGGCCCTCGAGGAAGTCCTCCCCGCCGCCGCCCTTGATGAGGTCGGCTCGCTTCGTGCCGAGGATGCGCTGCGGCCGGTTGCCCGGCAGGCAGCGCCGCCGCGCGAGGTTGCAGTTCGACAGCCGCTCGTACGCGGCGGCGCGCACGACGATCTCGGTGTCGATCGGGACGCCGGCGCCGTTCCAGCGGCCGAGCACCCGCAGCAGCGACGGCGCCTGGCCGAGGTCGGCGCCGGTGAGGGTCTGCTCGCAGTCGGTGAACTGGGTGACCGAGCCGCCGACCCTGATCGTCTCGTCGGCGTAGCCCGACAGCACGACGCGATCGTTGCCCGCTCCGCAGTCGACGACGCGCGCCGACGCGCCGACGTAGAACGTGTCGAAGCCGTCGCCGCCGTACATGCGCGTGGCCAGCCCGTCGCTCGCCATCCACAGCGTGTCGTTGCCGTCGCCGCCGTCGAGGTCGCCCGAGCCGGTGTCGACGAGGACGTCGTCGTCGGCGCCGCCCAGCGCGCGCAGCCCGTTGGCCTGGCCGGTGCCGGGCAGCAGGATGTCGTTGCCGGTGCCACCGTCGAGGCCGTCGTTGCCGGTGCCGCCCGACAGCAGATCCTGTCCGTCGCCGCCGAGGATCTGGCGATCGGCCCCGGCGTTGCCGATCAGGACGTCCTCGCCCGGGCCGCCGTCCAGCAGCCGGTCGTCGCCGAAGCGCGATTCGGCGAGGAAGTCGTTGCCCTCGCCGCCGCGCAGCGTGTCGTCGCCGTCGAAGCCGTCCATGCGGTCGTTGCCGGGGCCGCCGTCGAGCCGGTCGTTGCCGCTGAAGCCGTAGAGGAAGTCGTTGCCCTCCTCGCCGACGAGCTTGTCGTTGCCCGTGCCGCCGTCGAGGCTGTCGGCGCCGTCGCCGCCGTAGAGCTGGTCGGATGCCGTGCCGCCGCTGAGCAGGTCGTTGCCGGCCAGCCCGCGCAGCAGGTCGCGCGAGCCGGCGCCCCGCAGGCGATCCTTCCCCGCCGTCCCTTTGATGTTGTTCGCGCGCTCGTTGCCCGACCGGACCGCGCCGAGGGCGGGCAGCGCGGCCGCGAGCAGGGCGCCGACGGCCAGGAGGGCGAGGAGGGTGCGCGCTCGTGCGCGGAGGTGCCGGTCCATGGCTCGCGACAACGTACTCACTCGGGCACCCGCGGCGCGCCAGGGGCCGGCCCGGCCGTCAGACCCGCGTGACCGCGAGCCTCGGATGGGCGGCGGCCATCGCCGCGAAGTCGTCGTCCTGGGTTACTACCGGCAGACCATGCTCGATCGCGGTCGACGCGATCAGCGCGTCGAGGAGCTTCGGTCGCGTGCCAGCCTGCCGGCAGTCGAATGTCAGCCGGGCGAAGGCGCTCATGACGGCCTCGGTAACCGCGATCGGATCCGCCGAGCGCGCGAGAGCGAGCGTGTCAGCCCGCTGCGCGCGCCGCTCGGGGTCGACCGCCGCCAGCACACCGAGCTCCAACTCGGCGATCGTGACCACCGAGACCGCCAGCTCCTGGGGAAGCGGCCCCAGCGATCGGCGCTGCTCGCGCGCGATGAAGACCGAGGTGTCGAGGAGCCCGCGGCTCACAACTCGTCGATCGTCTGACCCGCCAGACGATCGAGGTCGGTGCTCAGCTCGGCGTCGGCCTGGCGCTCGCTGAGCTGCGCCGACAACCACTCACCCGGCAGCCAGCGAGCGCGGCGGAGATGCGGAACGATGTCCGCGAGCGGCTCCCCGTTGCTCGTCAGCGTCACGGACTCTCCGGCCTGCACGGCGGCGACGACGGCGGCCGTGTGGTTGCGCAGATCCCGGACGCTCACCTCCATTGGTAGTCAGGGGCGCAGTGCCCGCCGGCGGCGAGTCTGGTTCCCCGTTCCCCTTTCAATTCCGTGCGTGCGGTTTTCCCGCACACGGCTTACCGATGATCTTCTTGGCATGGCTTACGCGGTCCCGGGATAACCGATCGTGCCCAGGAGTCGGTGCAGGCCCAGCCCCGCAAACCAGTCTTCTGTCCAGGCAGCGGCCTCTCCGGCGCGCAGGTTGCGGCCCTTGCGCTTGACGAGCAGGCGCTTGAGTCGCCACGCGACATAGCGGTCGATCTGCCGGAACTTCTCGGTGGCGTTGCCGGTACGAAAGTAGCTGCCCCAGCCACGCAGGATCGGGTTGAGTTGCGCGATCAGCTCACGGACGTCCTTGATCCCGACGCGGTTGCGGCCGGTTTTGGCCTTGACGCGCTGACGGATGCGTTTCATCGCGCGCAGGGAGGGCCAACGGTGCAGGTAGTAGCGGCGGATGCCGCGCTCCAGCAGGACGTCACTTCTGTGGATACGGTCAAACAGCGCGTGGAAGCGGCGCTCCGGGGACCGCTTTGCACACGCATATAGCGTGCGTTGGAGTTCTCGCACGTCCCCGCCAGCGGCCACCAACCGCACCATTTCGCTGGACGAGTCGACGGACGAGAGCCCGCCGAGGTCGTTGGGTTGCGTCACCGCAACCATGCCCTAACGCTTACCCCCGCGACACGCGCGATCAAAGCAGGGGCCCTTCGCTGCCGGCGCGTTGTTCTGCACGCCGATCCCAGCTACTACGACCCCCTCGGACTCCCGCTGACCTCCACCCGATTTCGCCATCGGCTTATACGCGCGGTCTACGCTGACGAGGCTGGCCAGACGGGTCTCCCTTGTTCCGCGATCAGACCTTGCGCGCGTGCAAGTCTCCCTACCCCGCAAAGACCCGCCAAGCCCGATCCGAAACCAGGACTGGCAGACATGGCCTTCGCCGTGACATGAGCGGCTCGGCTCCCCGATTGTGACTGTGACGAGGCTGCAATCCCAGCCCACGCGCTTGCTCGCTCCAAAGAGGCTCTCGACGCCTCGCTCAGCCGCGAGGATCTCTCCCCGAGACCGGGGCCTGCTACCCGGCGCTCCGGCGCCTACCGGGACGGGACCTCCACCCGCCAGCCTGATCCAGCTTGCAAGGCACAACATGTGCGACACCGTAGCACGGCGTCGGCACGCACCTCCTAGCGCTCGCCCGGCGTCTTGCGCGGATACAGCGAGACCGGGATCGAGAGATCCAGCGCGGTCTCGACGATCCGCGACTGCTCGGCGATGTGCGCGGCCGGATAGCCCTCGCCCGGCGACGCGCGCTCGGGCCGGCCGATGTAGCCGAACTTCAGCCGCTCGGGCAGGATCTGCATGAGGCGCGGGAACATGTGCGCCCGGGCGCCCATGTTGCGCGGCTCCTCCTGGACCCACACGACCTCGCGCAGGTTGGGGTAGCTCTCCATGAGCTCGAGGATCTGCGCCTGCGGGAAGGGATAGAGCAGCTCGACGCGGCCGACGGCGACGCCCGGCACCTCGGCGCGGCGGGAATGGCCGACGAGGTCGTAGTAGACCTTGCCCGTGCACAGCACGAGGCGGCCGACCTGCTCGACGGGCACCCGCGGCTCGGGCAGCACCGGGAAGAACCTCGTCTCGGACAGATGCTCGATGCGGTTCGTCGCCTGCGGCAGGCGCAGCAGCGACTTCGGCGTCATGAGGATCAGCGGGCGCTGCTTGGCGATCCGCGCCTGGCGGCGGATGAGGTGGAAGTACTGCGCCGGCGTCGTGACGTTCGCGACGCGGATGTTGCCCTCCGACGCGAGCGTGAGGAAGCGCTCCAGGCGCCCGCTGGAGTGCTCCGGGCCGGAGCCCTCGTAGCCGTGCGGCAGCAGCAGGACCAGGCGCGAGGTCTGCCCCCACTTCGCCAGACCGCTGACGATGAACTGGTCGACGATCACCTGCGCGCAGTTGACGAAGTCGCCGAACTGCGCCTCCCAGAGCACGAGCGTCTCGGGCGCCTCGGCGCTGTAGCCGTACTCGAAGCCCAGGCAGGCGACCTCGCTCAGCGGCGAGTTGTGCAGCTCGAACGGCGCCAGCGCGCCCGGCAGCGACTGGATCGGGCAGATCGTCTGGCCGGTCTTGGCGTCGTGCAGCACCGCGTGGCGCTGGGAGAACGTGCCCCGCTCGACGTCCTGGCCGGTCAGGCGGATCGGCGTGCCCTCGGTCAGCAGCGACGCGAACGCCAGCGACTCGGCGTGCGCCCAGTCGATCCCGCCGTCGGGGCCGAGCGCCGCGCGGCGGCGGTCGAGCTGCTTGACGAGCTTGGGATGGACGGTGAAGCCCGCGGGGACCGCCAGCAGCTCGTTGTTGAGGATGCGCAGCCGCTCGGCGCCGACCGCGGTCTTGACGTCCGGCGAGGGCGTGCGGTCCAGCGTGTACTCGCCCGTCGGCTGCTCGACCTGGCCGGCCTCCTCGGCGTGGCGGATCTGTGCCTTCAGGCGCTGGTGCAGGCGCGTGAGCTCGTCCCAGACCTCGCTCGTCTGCTGCTCGACGTCCTGCTTGGAGACGACCTTCTGCGCGACGAGCTGCTCGGCCCAGATCTCCGCGACCCGCTGGTGCTGGCGGATGCGCGCGGCCTGCTCGGGCTGTGTGTAGGCGGGCTCGTCGGCCTCGTTGTGGCCGAAGCGGCGGTAGCCGATGAGGTCGATCATCACGTCGTGGCCGAACTCCTGGCGGAAGGCGAACGCCAGGCGCACGGCGGTGATGCAGGCCGCGACGTCGTCGGCGTTGACGTGGATGATCGGCACGTCGAAGCCCTTGGCGACGTCCGAGGCCCAGCGGGTCGAGCGCGCGTCGTCGGGGTCGGTCGTGAAGCCGACCTGGTTGTTCTGGACGAGGTGCAGCGTGCCGCCGACGGAGTAGCCGTCGAGCGCCTGCAGGTTGAGCGTCTCCGGCACCACGCCCTGCGCCGGCAGGGCGGCGTCGCCGTGCAGGACGATCGGCACGGCGCTCGCGACGTCGCGGCGCGCGCGCGGTCCGAGGCGCGTGGTCTGGGCGGCGCGCGTCGCGCCCGTGACGACCGGGCCGACGTACTCCAGGTGCGAGGGGTTGGATTCGAGGTTGACGAGGATCGACGAGCCGTCGGGCAGCTGGTAGGAGCCCTGCGCGCCGTGGTGGTACTTCACGTCGCCGGTGCCGCCCTGCGGGATCGTCGTGACCGCCTCGAGCGTCGAGGCGCCCTCGAACTCGGCGAAGATCGTGTCGTAGGGCCGCCCGAGGTTGTGGGCCAGCACGTTGAGCCGGCCGCGATGGGCCATGCCGAGCACGACCTCGCGGCCGCCGTTGGCCGCGCAGAGCTGGATCAGCTCGTCGAGCATCGGCACCGTCATGTCCAGGCCTTCGATCGAGAACTGCTTCTGACCGATGTAGGCCTTGTGCATGAAGCGCTCGAGCGCGTCGACCTCGATGAGGCGCTTGAGCAGGGCCTTCTGCTCGTCGGCGGAGAGCGGCGTGCGGAACTCGCCCGACTCGATCTTCGCCCGCAGCCAGGTGCGCTGGCGGTGCGACGCGATGTGCTCGATCTCGTAGGCGATCGTGCCGCAGTACGTCTCGCGCAGGTGCGGCAGCGCGTCGGCGAGCGTCGCGCCCGGCACCTGGATGCGCAGGATCCGCGCCGGGATGCGCGCCATGACGTCGGGCGTCAGGCCCAGCGGCTCGGGATCGAGCGCGGGATCGCCCTCGGGCTCGCGGCCCAGCGGATCCAGGCGCGCGGCGAGATGGCCGTGGGTGCGGTGGGCCTTCAGCAGCGAGACGGCGGCCTGGACGGCGCGCAGGAGATCCTCGTCGGGCTCGGCGGCGGCGGGCGGCTCGGCCGGCTTGGCGGCGTCGCGCGCGGTGGCGGCCGCGGCGGCGGGGGCCGGCGGCGCGGACAGCGGGGCGAGGTCGGAGCCGAGCTCGTGGAAGAGCTGGTCGTAGAAGCCGTGCTCGCCCTGCAGGTACTCCTCGACGACCTTCAGGAAGCGGCCCGACTCGGCGCCCTGGATGACGCGGTGGTCGTAGGTCGAGGTCATCGTCATGACCTTCTCCGCGCCGATCATCTGGCCGACCGCGCCGAGCCCGACGGGGTAGCCGATCGCGCCGGTCGCGACGATCGTGCCCTGGCCGGCCATGAGCCGCGGGACGGAGGCGATCGTGCCGATCGCGCCGGGGTTGGTGAGCGAGACGTTCGCGCCGGTGAGGTCGTCGGCGGTGAGCTTGTTGTCGCGGGCGCGGGCGACGAGGCTGCCGAAGCCGTCCAGGAACTCGGGGAACGTCAGGCGGCCGGCGTCGCGGATGACCGGGACCATGAGCGTGCGGCTGCCGTCCTTCTTCTCGACGTCGACCGCGATGCCGAGGTTGACCGCGCCGTCGTCGACGCGGTGCGGCCGGCCGTCGACCTCGGCGAAGTGGTGCGCCATGACCGGCATCTGCTCGGTCGCCGCGCGGGCGATCGCGTACGCGATGAGATGGGTGTAGGAGATCTTGTGGCCGGCGGCCTTCAGCTCGCCGCGGCGCGTGGTCATCGTCGTGACCGTGATGGTCCGCAGCGAGGTCGCGGTCGGGACCTCGCGCGAGGCCTCCATGTAGCGCGCGAGCATCGCCGCGCCGCCCTTCAGCTCGGTGGCGCCGGCGGGCTTGGGCGCTGGCGGTGGCGGGGGCGCCGGGGCAGGCGGGGCGGTCTTGGCGGCGAGCACGTCGGCCTTCGTGACGCGCCCGGCCGGTCCGCTGCCGTGCAGGGCCGAGATGTCGATGCCCTCGGCGGCGGCCATGCGGCGGGCGACGGGCGACGCGAGGGCGCCGTTGCCGTCCTGGACGGGCGCGGGGGGAAGCTCGGGCGGTGGGGCGTCGCCGGCGGGTGCGGGGTCGGCGGGGGTCGACCGGGCCGCAGCGGGGTCCGACGAGGCGGCAGCGGCCGGCGCGGCCGCAGCGGGGTCCGACGAGGCGGCAGCGGCCGGCGCGGCCGCCGGCGCGGCCGCAGCGGCGGGCGCGTCGCCGTCAGCCGCAGCGGGGTCCGCCGCGGCGGGCGCGGCGCCGTCAGCCGCAGCGGGGTCCGACGCGGCGGGCCCGGCGCCGTCGGCCGAGGCCCGCTGTTGCGCGGGCGCGCCGTTGCGCGGCGCGATCTCGGCCAGGACGGCGCCCACGGCCACGGTCTCGCCCTCGGCGGCGAGGATCTTCACGAGCGTCCCGGCGGTGGGCGCGGGAACCTCCGCGTCGACCTTGTCCGTCGAGATGTCGACGAGCGGCTCGTCGGCCTCGACCGCGTCGCCCTCCTGCTTATGCCATTCGAGGACCGTCCCCTCGCGGACGGACTCCCCCATCGCCGGGAGCGTTACCTGAACTGTCGTGTTCACGGCCATGCCGAAGGTTCACTCTAGAAGGTCGTGCCGCCGTCGCCGCCGGTGCAACGGACGCTGCCGCGCAGCGTGGTCGACCGGACCCTCTCACATGACCACCCCGGCCGCGAGGGCGGTTGCATCCACACGACCGCGGCGGCCTGCCGCAGCTGCAAGCGCCCGGCCCGCCCGTGCGCTACACCGTCTCGACCCCGCCCGGGTAGCAGAAGCCCGCGCGCGGGCTGTAGAAGCCCCACGTCACCTGCAGCGGGCCGGCCGGGCGCAGCGCGCTCACCGGATGGTCGGGCTCGAGGAACTCCAGCGACAGCACCTCCCACGGGTCGACCGGCTCGGAGATGAAGGGGTACAGGCCGCTGACGAGCTCGCCGCCGAGCTCGGTGATGTAGCGCAGCTGACCGCGCGCGAACGCGCCGGTGGTATCGCCGACGCGGACCGTCGAGCGGATGACGTCGACGCCGTCCGCCGCCGTCGTCGCCACGAGCCGGTCGCCGTCGACCTTCAGCGTGGTGGTGCCCGGCGTCGCCGGGACGCCGCGCGCGCAGGCGTACCCACGGACCTCCTCGCTGGAGTTGAAGTAGTGCGTCCACCAGCGCCCGGGGACGTTTCCGTCGGGCGTGTCCTGGCCGGTGAGGTCGACGCCGAGGTAGGTCAGCGAGTACGTCGGGAAGCCGGAGGTCTGGCGCTCGGCGTCATCGACGACGTACTGGTTCATGAACACCTGTCCGTCGCCGGCCGCGGTCAGTCCCGCTGGCAGCAGCGCCGCCACCTCGGCCGGGTCGGCCGCAATCCACGTGAAGTACAGCATCCGGCTGTTGATCACCATCTGCGGAGCCTCGAGCATCGTCATCTCCCCGTCGCGTGATGCGGTTCGTAGGACGCGCCGCAGTCGCCGGACCGCGGCGCGGCGGCGATGCTACCGCGCGCGCCCGCCTCAGTGCCCGGTTGCCGCGGGCGTCGCGGCCGGCGCGGGCGCCCCGCCGGGACGGCTCTGGCGCCAGAACTCGTACGAGCCGATGAACGGGCCGATCCCGCCGAGCACGGCGACCGCGACGGCGAGGCGCAGGTTGATGACGCGCAGGCGCAGCGCGGCGAGGCAGGCCAGCGACATCGCGATCCAGCCGAGGCCGTGGGCCATGCCGAAGATCGCCTCGAGGCCGGCGAGCCCGGGGACGAGCCAGACCACGAGCAGCACCGTGTAGACGGCCGAGTGCAGGAACGAGCCCCACTTCAGGCGGGTGAAGCTCAGCAGGCCGCTCATTCGCCGTGGGCCACCAGCAGCGACGCCATGCGGCGCAGCGGCTCGTCGGCCTCGTCGGGCCAGTCGGCGACGTCGGCCGGCCACCAGGCGTAGGCGTCGTGCTCGTCGTCCATCTCGATCTCGGCGCCGTCGGGCAGCCAGGCGAGGCCGACCACCATCACGAGCTGGTGGGGCAGGCGCACGAGCGCCTCGACGGTGAGCCGCTCGGGCTGCACCGCCCATTCCTCGTCGAGCTCGCGCACGAGCGTGTGCGCCGGGCTCTCGCCGACGTCGACCGCCCCGCCGGCGCCGAGCGCCCAGCGGCCGGCCCAGGACGACAGCCAGCCGGCGCGGCGACCGGCGAGCCAGCGCCCGTCGGCGGCGCGCGTCACGGCCAGCGCGGCCATCGAGTGCGAGGCGTCGCCGTCGACGAGCCGCAGCGCCCAGCGCACGGGCTGCAGCTCGAGCATGAGGTCGGCGCCCTGCTCGGCGTGCGCGACGAGGCGGCCGGAGAGGCCGTCGTGGCTCGGCGAGCCGCGCTCGCGCAGCGCGGCGATCGCCGCATCGGCGGCCTGCGCCATCGGCACGGGCGGCTCGTAGTGCTCCTCGTGCCAGCGCGCGTGGACGCGCTCGGCGGGCCAGTGGCCGCGGGCGAGGATGGACGGCGGCTGCATGCCCCCACGATAGTTCCCGGCCGGGCGCGCGGGGCGCGTCCGGCGGGCGAATCCGGATACCCGGCGCGCCCGGCGCCGCGGCGGCCCGGCGCGGCTCAGCCGGCGTGCGCCGGCTCGCGCGCGGCCAGCTCCAGCACGAGGTCGGCGGCCGCGGGCAGCTCCGGAAGCTGCGGCACGAGCGGGGGGGCGGCGAGCGCGTGCACCAGCGCGTGCGCGAGCTGCGGGCGGTCCCTGGCCACCGCGACCATGTCGAGGCGCTCGTAGGCGCGGTTGTTGGCGCGGATGTGGCCGCGCGGCCAGCCATAGGAGATGACGCGGCAGTCGCACATGAGCGCCTCGAGCACCGTCAGCCCGGCGGTCGCGTGGATGAGCACGTCGGCCGCGGAGAGCAGCAGCAGCATGCGGTCGGTGAAGCCCCAGACCTGCACGCGGTCGTCGGCGCCGTAGGCCGCCTGCATCCGCGCACGCACGCCCGCGTTGTGGCCGACGAGCACGACGACGGTGTTGGCGCCGTAGTGCAGCGCCGTGTCGGTCGCACCGGTCAGGTCGCCGACGCCCCAGCCGCCGCCGGAGACGACGACGAGCGAGCCGCGCGTCGGCAGGCCGAGCTCCTCGCGGGCGACGTTGCGCTCGGGCGGGTCGGCGAAGCGCGGGTCCGACGTCAGGCCGTGCACGGCCTCGATCCGCGTGCGCGGCCCGGCGATCGCCCGCGCCTCGGCCTCGGACTCGGGATGGGTGATCAGGTGCAGGTCGATGCCGGGGTGCGCCCAGCGCTGCAGCGCGGCGAGGTCGGTGATCGCGCTGACCGCCGGGCCGGCGAGCGCGCCGCTGAGGCGCATGCGGCCGAGCAGCTCGCTCCACAGCGGATAGGTGGAGACGACGACGTCGGCCGGATGGGCGGCGAGGTGCTCCTCGAAGCGCCCGCGCGTGAGCTTGTCGACGGCGCCCGAGGCCGCGGCGCGCAGCGGCGCGACCCGCGTGCCGAGCAGGTAGCCGGCATCGAACGCGAGCGTGCCGAGCGTGGAGTCCGGCGAGGAGACGCCGCCGATGATCGCGCGAGCGGCGGGACCGGCGAGCGCGAGCCCGTCGACGACGTCGGCGGTCGCGCCGCGGTCGCGCAGGCCGGCGGCGAGGACGCGGGCGGGCACGTCGTGCCCGGCGCCGATCGAGGCGGTGAAGATGGTGACGGTCGTAGGCATGGTTGGGGTTATCTTCGCGTAGTGGCCGCCACCGGGAGCACGAGACGCCGCAAGCACTGGGGCTGGGGCTACGAGGACGACGGCTGGTCGGTGGCGCAGCTGCGGGCGATCGCGCCGGGCCTGGAGGAGCACCTGCGGATCGCCGGCGACGGCGAGGTTCGCGAGCCGGTCGCGCTCGCGGATGTGACGCTGCCCGCGCCGCGCGTCGCGCCGCCCGCCGCGCTCGCCGCGATCTGCGCCGACGACGCCCACGCCCGCGCCTCGCACGCGTGGGGCAAGTCCTACTGCGACGTCGTGCGCGGCTTCGGCGGGCGCTTCGACTTCCCGCCGGACGTCGTCGCGCGCCCGCGCGGCGAGCGCGACGTCGAGGCCGTGCTCGCGTGGGCGGCGGACGCGAACGTCGCGGTGGTCCCCTACGGCGGCGGGACGAGCGTGTCCGGCGGGGTGCAGTGCGAGGTGCCGGCGCGCTTCGACGGCGTCATGTCGCTGGACCTCGGCGCGCTGGACCGCGTGCTGCAGATCGACGACGTCTCGCGCGCGGCGCTGATCCAGGCCGGCGCGAGCGGACCGGCGATCGAGCAGCAGCTGCGCGCGCTGGACCTGACGCTGCGCTTCTATCCGCAGTCCTTCGAGCTGTCGACGCTCGGCGGCTGGATCGCGACGCGCGCGGCGGGGCATTTCGCCACCGCCGAGACGCACGTCGACGACCTCGTCGAGTCCGTGCGGGCGATCACGCCGAGCGGCGCGTGGGAGTCGCGCCGCCTGCCCGGGTCGGGCGCGGGCGTCGCGCCCGATCGCCTGCTGCTCGGTTCGGAGGGCATCCTCGGGGTGGTAACCGAGTCCTGGGTGCGCGTGCGCCCGCGCCCGCAGGCCAACTCGCTGGCGGCGGTGCGGTTCGCGTCCCTCGCCGACGGTGCGCAGGCGCTGCGGGCGATCGCGCAGTCCGGCCTGCGGCCCTCCAACTGCCGCCTGATCGACGCCGAGGAGGCGCGCATGACCGGCGCCGCCGACGGCACCGCGGCGCTGCTCGTGCTCGGTTTCGAGGGCGCGTCGGAAGCGGTCGTGCCGGTCGGCGAGCTGCTCGACCGCGCGCTGCACATGTGCGCGGACGCGGGCGGCGAGTGGGACGAGGGGGCGGTGCGCCGGCCGCGCTTCACCGGCGACCCGGCGGGCGGCGGCGACGCGGTCGGCGCCTGGCGCGCCGCGTTCTTCCGGGCGCCGTACCTGCGCGACGCGTTCGTCGCGATGGGGATCTTGAGCGAGACGTTCGAGACGGCGGTCACGTGGGAGCGCTTCGCGGCGCTGCACGGCGCGGTGACCGCGGCAGCGACCGAGGCGATCGGCCCGCACGGGCGGATCACGTGTCGCATCTCGCACGTCTATCCCGACGGGGCGGCGCCCTACTTCACCGTGCTGGCGCCGGCGCGGCGCGGCGAGGAGGTGGCGCAATGGTCGGCGATCAAGGCCGTGGTGAGCGACGCGCTGCTGAGCGCCGGGGGCACGATCACCCACCATCACGCGGTCGGCCGCGACCACCGACCGTGGTACGACCGCCAGCGCCCGGACGTCTTCGCCGCGGCGCTGCGGGCGGCGAAGGCCAGCGTCGACCCGGCGGGGCTGCTGAACCCGGGGGTCCTGATCGACGCCTGAGCGGCGCGGCTACCGCGGCAGGAACACGACGCGGTCGCGCAGGCGCTCGACCGCGTTGCCGTCGAGATCGATCAGGCCGCCGAGCTCGTGGACCGAGGCGAAGCCGTTGAGCTCGGCGCGCAGCTCGACGATGCGCGTCGCCAGCGCGTCGTCGATCCCGGGCAGCGTCGCGAGCGTGGCGGGGGGCACGTGGTTGACGTCGACGAGGCCGGCGTGCTGGGCGCCGGGCAGGTCGGGCCGCCCGATGCCGAGCTCGACCGCCAGGTCGGGCTCATCCGCGGCGATCCGCTGGCCCTCGCGCCGCTCCTGCAGGCGGCGCTGCGCCGCTTCGCGCCCGCGGGCGAACGAGGAGGCCGTCTCGTTGACGTACGCCGGGCGGATGCTGAGCGACGTGGCGATCGCGCCGACCCAGCCGAGGATGATCAGCCCGCCCGCGCCGCCGCCGCCGTCGTTGGCCACCGCGGCCACCCAGCCCACGAGCGCGATGACGCTCCACAGGACGCCGGCGGCGATCCACAGCGCGCGGCCGCGCTGCTTGCCGGGGACGATCGGCGCCCACGCACCGAGCCCCATCGGCGTGGCCGAGACCCATACCCACCACGGGACGCCCTTCATGGCGGCGGAGCATATGAGGCGCTACGGTTAAACGCGAGATGCCGACGCCGCCCGAGAAGATCGCCGCCAACCTGCGCGCCTTTCAGATCATGCTCAACGCGCACGACCGCGAGAACCCGACGCATACCGCGCACGGGATCGGGCTGGCGCACTTCGACATGGAGCGGCTCGGCTTCGACGAGGGCGAGGAGATCCTGCCCGGCATCACGATCCACGGCGACAACGGCGTCACCGGCAACTTCCGCATCCTCTGCGACGGCGACCACCTCGAGGAGCTCGAGGCGCAGGAGGCCGAGGTCGTCGACGCGGTCGCCACGCAGTCCACGCCCGTGCCGGTCGGCACGCCGCGCGAGGACGAGCGCTCCTCCTAGCTCGACCGAGCGCCCGCACGTGCCCCGCCCCGCCGCTGCCGCGCGGCCCGCCGCCGCCGGTCTCAGACGTCCAGCTCGACCGCGATGCCCGCGCCGGCGAAGCACACCAGCCCGGCGACCTTCATCGCCTCCGCGCGCGGCAGCTCGTAGCTGTGCGCGCCGTCGCGCAGCAGCTCGCCGCCCGCGTGCACGTGCCAATAGATCGCGTCGCCCATGTAGGGATCGGTCGATGTCGTGTCGCTCGGGCGCAGGTGCCCGGCCGTGACGTCGCCGCGCGGCAGGTAGGCGCGCACGGGCAGGCTCGTCTCGAAGACGAGCGTCGGGTGCGTGCTCCGCGCGATCAGCTCGCCCGCCGCCGTGACGCGGACCGGGCGCGAGCTCGTGTGCACGTCGACGCGGTGGTAGGGGTCGCGCAGGCCGCCGGCCACCGGCTCGTCCTCCACGAGCCAGCGGTCGGCCTGCGCGGGGTACAGCGCCGCGAAGCCGCGCAGCCAGGGCGCGTCGTCGAGCGGCTGCTCGTAGCCCCAGACGGCGTCCTCGCGCAGCTCGTCGCCGACGCGCAGAGACCAGTACGAGGCGTCGCCCTTGAAGGGACAGTGCGACGTCGTCTCGGTCGGCTCGAGCAGCGCCGCGTCGAAGTCCTCCAGCGGGACGTAGACGACCGGCCGGATCCCCGTCTCGTGCAGCAGGTGCGCGCGGCGCGTGTCGAGCACGAGCGTGTCGCCGACGAACGCCCGCAGCCGGCGCGCGTCGGGCTCGAAGAGGATCCGATGCGCGGGTGACTGGACCGTGTAGTTGGCCTGCCCGGGCCTGCGGCCGAGCGGGCCGTTGCCCTGGGTCAGGCTCATGACGCCGCCTCGACCTTCAGCTCGCGCCCGAACGCACGGTCGAACAGCTCGACCTCGCGCTGCGCCGCCCAGCGCTCGACCGAGGCGCTGCCGCCCGCGTCGAGCTCGAGGAGGATCGTCCCGTTCTCGACGGCGACGTGGGCGGCGCGGACGCTCTGGTCGCGGCTGCGCTCGAGGTCCTCGGCGAGGCGCAGCAGGATCGAGAGGCGGTCCAGGCGCTCGGCGTCGCCGGCCTCGGCGAGCGGGGCGAGCTCGCCGAAGTCCGGCATGCCCTTGCGGTGGTAGCGCGCGGCCTGCGCGACGAGCGCGACCTCGCGCGGGTCGAAGCCGGGGAGTCCTGCGTTGAGAATGAGATACCTCGAGTGCTTGTGGTGGTCGTCGTAGTCGACGGACATGCCGATGTCGTGCAGCACGCAGGCGCAGAAGAGCAGCTCGCGCTCCCAGCGATCGCCGGGGTGCAGGTCGTGCGCGGCGAGCTCGTCGAAGAGGGTGAGCGCCAGCGTCGCGACGTGCGCGGTGTGCTTCGGGCCGACGTGGTAGCGGGCGGCGAGGTTCGCCACGCTCGAGCGGCGCACGTCGTCGAACAGCGGCGGCTGGCCGTCGAGGAATTCGCTGAAGAAGACGCCCTCGCGCAGGCCCGCCTCGGTGACGGTGATGGCCTCGAAGCCGCCGTGCTCGAGCACCACCTGGACCACCATCGCGCCGGCCAGGATGAGGTCGGCGCGGGCGTACTTGATGCCCTTGACGTTGCCGCGCTCGTCGGCCGGCATCGCCGCGAGCCGCTCGACGAGGTCGTCGAGCGCGTCCGGCGTGATCTCGAAGCCCTGGACGCCGCCCAGCGAGGGCCGGCCGGCGTCGGCCTGGATCGCCGACGCGAGGTTGCGCATCGTGCCGCCGACGCCGACGAACTGGCGGCCGGTGCGCGGCAGCCAGTCGACGTCCCGCTCCAGCGTCTCGCGCACGTGTGCGCGCAGCGCCTTGCGGGCCTTCTTCGCCGGCGGATCGTCCTCGGCGAGGAAGTGCTCGGTCATGCGCACCGCGCCCAGCGGCCACGAGCCGAGCCGGCCGGGATGGCGGCTGAGAACCTCGACGAGCTGCAGCGAGCCGCCGCCGAGGTCGAGCACCGCGCCGTCGGTGAGGGTCGTGGAGTTGACCGCGGCGAGGTAGCCGTGGTAGGCCTCCTCCTCGCGGCTGAGCACGCGGACCTCGAGGCCGGTCTCGTCGCGGGCGCGGTCGAGGAAGACCTGCTGGTTGGACGCGTCGCGGATCGCGCTCGTGGCGACGGCCTTGATGCGGTCGGCGGGCAGCCCGGTGGCGGCGCAGAAGTGCGCGAAGACCTCGGCCGCCTCCAGCGCGCGCGTCATCGGCGCCTTGCCGAGCTTGCCGGTCGCCTCGAGGCCCTCGCCGATGCGGACCGGCAGGTAGATCTCGTCCGTGCGCTTCCACCACCCGTCCGCGGCCGTGAAGACGACGAGCCGAAACGAGTTCGAGCCCATGTCGATGACCGCCGTGCGCTGCTCGGCCGCGTCGTCGTGCTCACTCGAGACCGGGTCGGTCATGGTCCGGCCCAGCTTAGAGCGCGGTCGGTGGGCTCGACCCCGCGCGAGCCCTCGCCCGTCCTAGTGGCCGCCGTGCTTCGGCACGCCCGCCGACTCCGGCGCCGGACGCCGCCGCTCACCATCCTTGCGCACCTGGACCGCCGCCATCATCCCGACGTCCTCGTGCTCGAGGATGTGGCAGCGGAACACGAACCAGCCCGTGTAGTCCTTGTAACGCTGGCGGATCACCACCCGTCCGTCGACGAGCTTGCCGTTCTCGATGTGCTGCTTGGGGATGTTGACGACGTCCTGGTGCCCGTTGGCGCGGACCGGCCTGCCGTCCACGCTCATGACCTGAAAGCCGTTGACGTGGATGTGGAACGGATGGTCGTACTCCGACTCGTTGATCAGCGTCCACTCCTCGACCGTGTCGAGGTACGGCGCGTGCAACGGCAGCATGCCGGGGGTGAACGGCTTACCGTTGATCGGCCCGTAGGAGCCGGTGAGCGGCAGGACGTAGGAGAACCTGAACTCCTCACGGCGATCGACGCGGGCACGCGACAGGTCTCGCGCTTGGCGAGGCTTCGCGGCAGACGGCCTCGCGGCGTCGCCGGACCCGCGGACTGGCTGACCTGATGTTCGCGAGCGTCTCGGTCTTGGCCGGAACCGCGAAGGGCACGACGCGCTTGCGGATCGGCTTCGTGTTGGGCACGTTCACGATCGCCTCGGCCTGCGAGAAGCGCAGGGTCTTCAGGGCACACGTCCCCGCCTTGGGCAGCATCACCAGCACGTCGTAGCGCTTGCCGGGCGCCAGCACGAGCGTGCGATGGCGCGTCACCTTCCAGACCGGTAGCCCGTCCTCGGCGACGACGACGAACTGCGCCCGCTTGACGGTCCCGCGCTCGCGCAGCTGGAGCTTGAAGAAGACGTTCGCGGCGACGTTCGCCAGCCGCCACAGCTCGTAGCGGTTGGCGTGCATGTCGACCGTCGGCTTGTAGAGCCCGTTGACGAGCCGCGTCGACGGGTCGGCCGGGTCGGTGTCACCCTGTCCCTGGCCGTCCGCCTGGTCGAGGAGCGCCCCGTCCTTGACCTGCACGTCGCGCAGTGCCATCTGACGTTGCTTGACGGCGTCCCAGCCCGCTGGCAGCAGGTCCTCGAGTCCCTCGACGATCAGCAGGCCGGCGAGGCCGCCGGAGAGCTGCGCGTTGGCGTCGCCGTGCAGATGCACGTGATACCAGTACGTCCCCGGCTCATGGTTTGCCGGCAGATCCACGACGGACTCGTAGGTGTGGCCGTCGTCGAACGTGCGGAAGATGTTGTCTGACAGACCGACCGGGCTGACGTGCAGGCCGTGATAGTGGATGTTCGTCGGCCGAGGCGCGTCGGTGCGACCCTTGCCGAGTGCGTTGACGAACTTCACATGGATGCGGTCGCCCGCACGGACGTGCAGCGTCGGGCCGGTGAGCGTGGCGGGCTCCTCGGCGGGGGCGTCGAGGTTCTTGAACGTGAACGGCAGCGCGCTGAGCGGTGAGCCCGAGACCGCGATCGTCTTGCGGCTGGCAGTCAGCTCGACGTTGAGCGTGCCGGCCGTGCCGGCCTTGCCCGCGCGCGCATGGGCTGGGCGCTTGGCGTACAGCTGCGCCGGCTCGGTCAGGGGCATGCACGGCACCGGCGCCCAACCCGAGAGCTGGGCGGGCGCACAATCGGCTCCCGGGGGTGGATTCGGCGCGGGCGTTTCGGCCCCGCCGACCTCGATCGCTCCACTGCCCCACAGCACCAACGCGGCCCCCGCCGCGGTCGCGACGACTGCCAGAACCCGTCTCGCTAGGACCCCGCTCGGTACTCGGTGTGATGCGTCGCGCCGAATCTACCGTGCCGGACGATCGATATGTCAAACCGTGCGGGTGTGAGCCCGATGACTTACGTCTGGATCAACACACCCAAGAGAGGCATAACAGTATGCACGTCGGCGTTCATGTGTGCTTCTCGATGATCTCGACGCGGTAGCCGTCCGGGTCGCGGACGAAGCACAGCAGTGAGCCGCCCTCGCGGACGGAGTACGGCGGCTTCTCGGGCTCGATCCCCTGTTCGGCGAGCGAGGCGAGCGTCGCGTCCATGTCCGAGACCGTGATCGCGATGTGGTTGTAGCCGGATCCGTGCGTGTACTCCGACACGCCGTGGTTGTAGGTCAGCTCGAGGCGATCGCCGTCGCCGGGCAGGCCCATGAAGACGTTGATCGCCTCGTCGCGGATCGGCTTGCGGGCGCGCTCCTCGAAGCCGAGGGTCTCGTAGAAGGCCACGGATCGATCGATGTCGCCGATCCTGTAGCAGGTGTGGATGAGCGCAAGACCGGTCATCGCGCCGGTATCGGGCGATCAGACCGGCCCGCTGGGCCGGGCGCACGGGGGCGAAGCCCCCGTGGGATGAGGGCGAGAGCAGGCATGAGCCACACGTTACCCTCAGGTCCATGCTGATCGAACGCTCCATGTCGGACGGCTTCCTGACGAACACGTACCTCGTCGCAAGCGAGCCTGGGTCAGCGGGGTTCCTCGTCGACGCCGGCGGCCCGATGGCGCCGCTCTTCGAGTCCGCCGAGCGCAACGACGTCGACGTCACGCACCTGCTGCTGACCCATCACCACCACGACCACGTCTGTGATCTGGAGACGGTCTGCGGGCGCTATCCAGACATCGTGATCCTCGCGCACCCCGACGAGCCGCTGGACGCCGAGCCCTTCGCCCCGCTGCAGATCGGCGGCCTCGCGGTGGACGCCGTGCACACGCCGGGCCACACCGCCGGAATGCTGAACTTCACGGTGCCCGGCAACGTCTTCACCGGCGACACGTTGTTCAAGAACTCCATCGGGGGCGTCAACGCGCCCGGCAGCACGTCCTACGCCGACATCAAGTCGTCGATCATGGACACGCTCATGGGCCTTGACCACGCGACCGCGGTCCATCCCGGCCACACCGACCCGACCACGATCGGCGACGAGTGGGAGACCAACGCGTTCATCCGCGTGTGGCGCGGCCTGGACCCCGAGGGCGACGAACCGGTCACCGTGCAGGGCCAGCCCGCGACGCTCGTCGTCTGGGGCGACGACTACGACGGCGGCCACAAGGCCTGGGTCCGCTGGGCGGACGGGCGCGACGACATCGTGCCCGGCTCGCGCGTAGAGCGCACGGCGGGATAACCGGCGCTCCGAGCCCCGGCCGGCACGTCCGCGACATGGCCAAGAAGGACGCCATCCCCACCTCGCGGCTCAGCCGCTCGTCGAAGGTCGGCAAGCTCGCCGCCACGCAGGCGGCCAAGCAGATGGGCACCCGCGCGACGAACGTCGCGCGCGGCGACGCCGGCAAGGAGCAGGCGCTGGCCAAGCGTCAGCTCGAGACCGCCGAGCAGATCGTCGCCGCGCTCGGGACGATGAAGGGCGCCGCGATGAAGCTCGGCCAGGTGATGTCGTTCCTCGACGTCGGCCTGGTGCCGGAGGAGTACCGCGAGGAGTTCCAGGCGAAGCTCGCCGAGCTGCGCGACGCCGCGCCGAAGGTCGGCTTCAAGGACATGAAGAAGGTCATCGAGAGCGAGTACGGCGACACGATCGAGAACGTCTTTCAGACCTTCGACCCGGTGCCGATCGCCGCCGCCTCGATCGGCCAGGTCTACAAGGCGCGCCTGCATGACGGCCGTCAGGTCGCGGTGAAGGTGCAGTACCCCGGCGTCGCGCAGGCCGTCCGCGCCGACATGCAGAACCTCGGGATCATCCTGCGGCTCATGAAGATGGTCGCGCCGGGCCTGGACCCGAAGGCGATGGGCGACGAGATCCGCTCGCGGATCGACGAGGAGCTCGACTACGAGCTCGAGGCCCAGAACCAGCGCACGGTCGCGCGGCTGTACCGCGGTCACCCGTTCATCGTCGTGCCCGAGGTGGTCACGCAGCTCTCGCACGAGAAGGTCATCGTCAGCGAGTACGTGCAGGGGATGGGCTTCGAGGAGCTCAAGCAGTTGCCGCAGGCCGAGCGCGACCGCCTCGGCGAGATCGTCTACCGCTTCTACTTCGGCTGCATGTACCGCCACCACCAGTTCTCCGGCGACCCGCACCCGGGCAACTCGCTGCTGCTCGACGACGGGCGGATGGCGTTCTTCGACTTCGGCCTGTTCAAGCGCATCCCGCCCGCCGTGGCCGAGTTCGAGCTGATGATCCAGCGCATCGCCGCGGCCGGCGACGGCGAGGCGCTCATCCAGCACCTGCACGAGGGCGGCTTCATCTCCAAGCCCGAGCTCTACACGCCGCAGGGGATCCTCGACCAGGTGCGCGACATGACCTGGTGGTACCTGGAGGACGCCGAGGTCGCGCTCACGCCCGAGATCGCGACCGAGGTGATGATCGAGATGTCCGACCCGCGCTCGTCGCACTTCTCCAAGATGCGCCACGAGACGCTGCCACCGGACCACCTGTTCGGCCGGCGCCTGGAGATGCTCACGCTCGCGGTGATGAGCCAGCTGCGCGCGACGGGCAACTGGCACCGCATCGCGCGCGAGTGGATCTACAGTGACGAGCCGGTCACCGAGCTCGGCCGCCAGGAGGCCGAGTTCTACGCCGCGCACCCGCCGGCGGCGGTCCTGCGCGGCGCCGCGTGACGCGCGGCGCAGCCCGCTGGCGCGTCGCCGCCTTCGTCGTGCTCCTGGCGGGGGCGTTCGCGCTGGTCGCCACCAGCGGCGGCCTGTCCTCCGATCGCGTGCGCGACGCGATCGACCCGCTCGGCATCGCGGCCGTGCCGGCGTTCGTCGTCCTGAGCGCGCTGCTGACCTGCGCGCTGTTCCCCGGCCCGCTGCTGGCCGGCGCGAGCGGCCTGCTGTTCGGCACGGCGCTCGGCACCCCGGTCTCGATCGCGGCGGCCACGCTCGGCGCGGTGCTCGCGTTCTGCATCGCGCGGTTCGTCGCCCACGACGCCGTCGAGACGCTGACGCCGGAGCGCGTGCGCCCGGCCCAGGACTGGATCGAACGGCGGGGCTTCTGGGCCGTGCTCTACGCGCGGATCGCGCCCGGCGTCCCGTACTCGCTCGTGAACTACGTCGCCGGCACGACCCGGGTCGGGCTGGCGGCGTTCGCGGCGGCGACGGCGATCGGCGTCGCGCCGCGGGCGTTCGCCTACACCGCCCTCGGTGGCTCGCTCGACGACCTCGCCTCGCCCGAGGCCGTCATCGCGATCGTGGCGCTCGTCGTCATGGCGCTGACCGGCGTCGCGCTGCTGCGCGCCGAACGTGCGCGGGGCCGCATCGACGGCGCTCGCAGTGCCGGATAGCCCGGCGCGGCATCGCTACAGCTGCTGGACCTGAAACAGCGACGTCGAGCCCGGCACGCCGCTCGGCAGGCCCGCCGTCACCGCCACGCGCATCCCACGCTGGCACCAGCCCAGCTCGACGACGCGGCGGCAGGCGTCGAGCAGCAGCTGCTCGGTGACCGAGTGCTTGCGCAGGAACTCGCCGCGCACGCCCCACATCAGGCCGCAGCGGCGGACCGTCTCGCGGCCGGGCGACAGCGCGTAGATCGGCACGGTCGGGCGGTGCGCAGAGACCAGGCGCGCGGAGCGCCCGGAGAGGGTCGGCACGACGATCGCGTCGAGCTCGAGCTCGCGCGCGGCCATGCAGACCGCGTAGGCGATGGTGTAGGAGGGGTCGCGTGCGTCGCGATGCACGCGGTGCTCGTTCCAGCGCGTGTAGGGCGCGGCGCGCTCGGTCTCCTTGGCGATCGCGTCCATCATGGCGATCGCCTCGACCGGGTAGGCGCCGATCGCCGTCTCCTGCGAGAGCATGACCGCGTCGGTGCCGTCGAGGATCGCGTTGGCGACGTCGGCCACCTCGGCGCGCGTCGGGCGTGTGGAGGCGACCATCGAGTCGAGCATCTGCGTCGCGGTGATCGACGGCCGGGCCAGGCGGCCGGCGGTGGCGAGCAGCTCCTTCTGGACGATCGGCACGCGCTCGATCGGCAGCTCGATCCCGAGGTCGCCGCGCGCGACCATGACGCAGTCGGCGGCGCGGATGATCGCCTCGGCGCGCTCCACGGCCTGCGGCTTCTCGATCTTCGCGATGAGCGGCAGACGGGTGTGCTCGCGCACGAACGCGATGTCCTCGGGCGAGCGGACGAACGACAGCGCGACCATGTCGACGCCGATCTTCTCCCCGACCGCGAGGTGCACGAGGTCCTCCTCTGGCACCGATGCGAGCTCGGTGAGCGGGCCCGGGATGTTCAGCCCCTGGCGCGAGGCGACCAAGCCGCCGGCCTCGACCTCGGCCTCGATCTCCAGCGCCTCGGCGCGGACGCCGCGCACGCGCAGCCGCACGCTGCCGTCGGCGAGGTACATGACGTCGCCGGGCTCCAGCGCGCCCATCAACTCGGGGCGCGCGACCGACATCCGCGTGGCGTCGCCGACGCCGTTCTCCCCGCAGGCGAACACGACGTGGTCGCCGGGCTTGAGGTCGACGTGATCGTCTTGGAGCGCGCCGATCCGCAGCTTCGGCCCGGGCAGATCCTGGAGGATCGCGACCGGCCGGCCGACGCGGCCGGAGGCGGTGCGCACGCGCTGTGCGGTCTCCGCGTGCTGCTCGGCGGTGCCGTGCGAGAAGTTCAGCCGCGCGACGTCCATGCCCGCCGCGACCATGCGCTCGAGCGTCTTGGGATCGCGCGAGGCGGGGCCGATCGTGGCGACGATCTTCGTGTGACGATCCACGCGGCGAGCGTACTCACCGGTTGGTTTCCGGCCGGTTACCGCCGCTGTCGTGGTCATCCGCGTCGCTGGGAGCGATGACTAGCCTCGCGCATGGATGGTGCCGACCGAAGCCGAGATCCTGGCCGCCGTCCGCGCGATCCCGCGCGGCCGCGTGACGACCTACGGCGACCTCTGCCCGGGCGCGCCGCGCCGGGCCGGCTCGGTGCTGGCGGCGAACACCGATCCGGCGCTGCCGTGGCAGCGCGTCGTGCGCGCCGACGGCTCGCTGGCCAAGGGCGAGCGCCAGCGCGCGCTGCTGGAGGCCGAGGGGGTGGAGTTTCGCGGGGCGCGGGTCGACATGCGCGCGGCGTGGGTGCCGGCGGAGGCGGGCTGAGCCGCCCCCGTCAGTCCCCGAGCACCTCATGCCACTCGCGGATCTCGTGATGTGCCACCACCCCTGCGGCGACGAACGGATCGCCCGCGACGAACTGCGCGGCCGCCTCGCGCGACGCGAAGATCGCCGATCCAGTTCTGCGTCGTTCGCAGCTCGCCCGGGGTGCGGTCGCGATCGCGCGTACCGGCCATCAGGCGGCGGTGCATCTCGCGCAACAGCCTGGTGCTGAGCGGGAGCGCATCGCGCTGCTCCACCCCCCACCACATCGCGTCGACGTAGCCCAGAACCTCCTCGACATCCGCGTTCGGCGCATCGCCGCCGGCGTCCACGTCGTAGACGTCGGCGATCGAGGCCTGCGTGCCCTCGATCCGCGTCGACGAGATCGCCTCGCGCAGCAGGTACGGGCGAGTGAGCAGGTATGGATCCGGGAGCAGCCGACCGATCCCGTCGAGCCGTCCGAGCGAAGCCTCCGCCTCACCGAGCAGCCGAACCGTTCGTGCGGGCAGCTCGATCGCTCGAGGAATCGGCGCCGGGAAGTACGCCACGTAGCCATGGCGCTCCGGCGTGCGCCGGGCTTCGCCGTATGCGGTCGCCCGGTAGTCCGCCAGCTCCATACTGGAGAACGATACGTCTCTAACGTCGAGGCAGCACACGTTAGGGACGACCGACGACCGCGTAACGGACGCTGCTCGAGGAGTTACGTCAGCAGTGGTGGGGACGCCGGCTTCGAGCCGCGCGGCGCGCGCCGCACGTGCTCAAGACGCTCACTCGCACCGCCTCATCAGCGGAAGCTCACCCGCTGCAGTTGGAGGTTGTACGCCGCGTTGAGCCCGGCCCCGCTCCCCAGCCCGATCGTCACGTAGAAGCGCCGCGCCGAGCGGCTCGTGTTGCGGATCGTGACGGCGTCGGTCTTCAGCGTGGCCTTGCGCGAGCGGGCGAGGATGTCCCCGTCGTCGTCGATCGACGTCGCGCTGCCGCGGAAGACGTAGAGGTCGGGGTTGCCGAACGCCGGGCGCAGGCGGATGCGCGCACGCGATCGCGGGGCCAGGCGGATGCGGTAGACGTCGAACGGGTCCTCGACCCGGTCGGTGCTGCCGCCCAGCGTGCGCCGTCCGCCGCCGCGCCAGACGTACGGATCGGGCCGTGAGAACACCGAGCCGTTGACGAACGAGATGCCGTCGTTGGGCTCGAGCACGTCGCGGGCGGGCGCCGGCAGCGCGAGCGCCGCGCCCATGTGCACGAGGCCGAAGCCCGTGTTCGCGTCGTAGCCGGGCCGGTCGACGTCGCGCGCCGAGCGGCGCAGCACGTCGGCGAGCTGGCCGGCGGAGAGGTCCGGCCGCACGGTGGCCAGCCACGCCGCCGCGCCCGCGACGATCGGCGCGGCGAAGCTCGTGCCGCTGGCGAGTGTCACGCCGTCGACCACCCCGTCGGTGTCGAAGGCGCCGGGCGTCGCGACCGGCACGTTCACCCCCGGGGCGGCGACGTCGACGGCGGCGTTCGCGCTGCTGAAGCCCGACGACTGCAGCGAGGGATCGAGCGAGGCGACCGAGAGGACGTGCGGATAGGCGGCCGGGAAGATCACCGGGTTGCCCTGCGCGAACTCGTTGCCGACCGCCGCCACGACGAGGCTGCCCTTGGCGAACGCGATCTGCACCGCGCCGAACAGCGTCGCGCAGTGCGACGGCGTGCCGAAGCTCAGGTTGATGACCTTCGCGCCGGTGTTGGCGGCGGCCACGATGCCGTTGGCGCCATCCGAGCAGCGGATGTCGGGCGGCAGGCCGATCGACACGACCGGCGCGCCCGGGAACACGCCGACGACGCCGAAGCCGTTGAACGCGCCCGCCGCGGCCGAGGCCACCTCCGTGCCGTGCGCCGCGACGATCGGCCCGGGGTTGAGCTGGCGGGTGTGGCCGGCGAGATCGGGATGCGAGACGTCGACGAGGTCGTCGACCACGGCGATGGCGACCGGGCCCGGCGCGGGCGGCGCGAGGCCGGCATCGACGACGTAGCCGCGCGCGTAGCCACCGGGGTCGGCGTCGAGCACGCTCTGGCGCGTCAGCGTCACGTCGGGCTCGGCGTAGCGCAGCGCGCCCGCCGCGCGCAGCGCGGCGGCGAAGGCCCGCGCCCGCGCCGTCGCCACGCGGTAGACCGCGCCGCCGCGCAGGCGGCGCGCGCCGAAGCGGCGGGCGATCACGGCGGCGCTGCTCGCGGGGCGCGCGCCGGGCTCGGCGGCGACGAGCCAGCTCGCCGGCTGCGCCGACGCGGCGACCGCCCCCGGCCCGCCCGTCGCGGGCAAGCGCAAGGGCCGCTCGTCGTAGGCCTGGGCGGCCGGGGCGGCGAGCGCGACGCAGTACAGCAGCAGGGCGATCAGCGTGATGCGGAGGGAGAGCGACACCATCGGCGATGCGGCTGTACCCGCGAAGCCCCGCCTACAGCGCAAAGCGCCCGTCCTGCACGACGACCTCGCCGTCCGCCGTCAACCGCCCGCCGCCGCGCAGGTCGCAGATCAGGTCCCAGTGCAGCGCCGACTCGTTCCTGCCGCCGGTCTCGGGATAGGAGCGTCCCAGCGCGAGGTGCACCGTGCCGCCGATCTTCTCGTCGAACAGCGTCGCGCCGATCGCGCGGTCGATGCCGAAGTTCGTGCCGATCCCGAGCTCGCCCAGCCGGCGCGCGCCCTCGTCGGTGGCCAAAGCGCGCTGCAGGTACTCCTCGCCGCGCTCGGCGGCCGCCGCGACGACGAGCCCGTCGCGGAACTCGAGGTCCACGCCGGCGACGTCGACGCCCGCCGGCGAGGACGGCACGCCGAAGTGGATCCGCCCGCTGGCGCTCGCCTCGTGCGGGCCGGTGAAGACCTCGCCGCTGGGCATGTTGCGCTTGCCGTCGGAGTTCACCCAGGTGCGGCCCTTGACGGTCAGCGTCACGTCGGTGCCGGGGGCCTCGATGCGCAGCTCGCGCACGTCCTTCAGCCGCTCGATCAGCCCCGCCTGGAACGCGCGCAGCTCACCCCACGAGCGCACCGGGTCGGGCTGGTCGAGAAACAGCGCGCGGCTGACGAACGCCTCGAAGTCCACCAGGCTCATGCCGGCCTGCTGTGCGCCGGCCTGCGTCGGCCACAGCGTCGAGCACCAGCGCTTGCGCATCGTCTGATCGCGCAGCGGCTTGCGGGCGCGCGCCGCC
>CAVPYM010000020.1:0-21044 GCA_963709935.1 uncultured Actinomycetes bacterium
CGCGCCAGCCGCTCGGGGTCGATGCCGACGAGCGCGCGCGTGTTCTCCGGGGCCTGGATGGCGAGCTGGGCGTGGGCCTTCTTGGCCTCGGCGAAGGACACCTCGGGGAACCGGTCGAGGTGGCGGTCCCGCGCGTGGCGATGGAAGGCCGCCGTCGCGCCGGGCAGCTCGACGCGCAGCAGCGGCCAGGCGTCGCGGGCGAGGATCGCGCGCTGGCACTCGAGCACCAGCGGTGCGGCCAGCGTCGTCGAGCGCACGAGCACCTCCTGGCCGGGCTCGACCTCCAGGCAGTAGCCGGTCAGCAGCTCGGCGAACGCCGCCGCGTCGATTCCCATGCAGCTCGCGCCCCGGGCGGCCCTACGCCCGCCAGCCCTCGGCGAGCGCGGCGAGCGGCTCGGCGGGGTCGGCGCCGAGCAGCGTGGCGAGCGCGGAGACGAGCCGCTCCTGCGGCTCGCGCTGCGCGCCCATGCCCATGACGCCGATCCGCCACAGCTTGCCGGCGAGCGGGCCGAGCCCGCCGGAGATCTCGATGCCGTGGTCGAGCAGCAGCCCCTTGCGGACGGCGGCCTCGTCGACGTCCGGCGGCGGCGAGACCGCGAGCAGCGGGTGCAGCTGCTCGCCGTCGGGCGCGAGGCGCTCGCAGCCGAACACGCCGAGCGCGTCGCGCAGCGCGTGGTGGGCGCGGCGGTGGCGCTCCCAGGTGGTCGGCAGCCACTCGTCGCCGACGACGATCCGCAGCGCCTCGCGCAGCGCGTAGACCATGTTGATCGGCGCGGTGTGGTGATACGTGCGCGCGCTGGCGCCGCCGCCCGCCGCGTCGGGGTTCCAGTACTCGAGCACGAGCGCGAGGTCGAAGTACCACGAGCGGCCGGGCTGCTCGCGCGCCTCCAGCTTGGCGATCGCGCGCTCGCCGGCGGTGAACGGGGCCAGCCCGGGCGGGCAGTTCAGGCACTTCTGCGTGCCGGAGAACGCCGCGTCGACGCCGGCCTCGTCGATACGCAGGGGATGGCCGCCCAGCGACGTGACGCAGTCGACGAGCAGCAGCGCGTCGTGCTCGCGGCAGGCGTCCGCGAGACCCTCGAGCGGCTGGGCGACGCCGGTCGACGTCTCGCCGTGCACGACGACGATCGCGGCCGTGTCCCCGCCGTCGGCGGCCTCGACGAGCTGCTCGACCGGGACGGCGCGGCCCCACTCGGCCTGGACCTGCACGACGTCGGCGCCGGCGCGGGCGAGCTCGTCGGCCATCCGCACGCCGAACAGGCCGTTGACGCCGCAGACGACCCGGTCGCCGGGGTCGACGAAGTTCGCCACGAGCGCCTCCATGCCCGCGCTGCCGGTGCCGGAGATCGGCAGCGTGGCCAGGTTCTCGGTCCCGAACGCCTCGCGCATGAGCGCGATCGTCTCGCCCATGATGTCGGCGAAGGCCGGATCCATGTGGCCGATCGTCGGCTGCGCGAGGGCGGCGAGCACGCGCGGCGGGACCGGGCTCGGGCCCGAGCCGAGCAGCAGCCGCTCGGGGATGTCCGTGATGAGCGGGGCGTCGGTCTCGGTACTCATGGGGCCTCCACGTCGGGGAAGTGCTCGGCAAGATGCTCACGCAGGACGTCGCGGATCCAGCGACGCTCCTCGGAGGTGGCGATGCGGTAGCGGGCCAGCAGCTGCGCCTGTCCCTCGGTCGGGACGCCGTAGATCTCCCAGCGCTCGACGAGCCGCTCGAACAGGAACTCGACGGCGCGGTGCCAGGAGTCGTCGGTCGACAGCTTCTGGTTGTGCAGCGTCGAACCGTACTTGCGCCGCGTGAGCGGCGACATCGAGCCGCGCAGCGTGAGGACGTTGCCGTCGCCGTCGCGGTAGTCCGTGCTCGGCGCCGCGATCCGTCCCGCTCCTCGATTGCGCTTGCCCATCCGGATTTCACCCTACCGAGCAGCCGCGGGCCCTCGCCGCCACCGGGAGCCGTCCCGCGCCGCCGTATCGTCCCGGCGCATGAGCTCCACGACGAGGCGGCGCGAGCTCGGCCGCGGCGAGCGCGTGGTGCCGGGCATCTGGCGCCTGCGCCTGCCGCTGCCCTGGCCGGGGGTGCCGCACTGCAACGCCTATGCGGTCGCGGCCGGCGACGGCGTGGTGCTGGTGGACTGCGGGCTGCACGAGGCCGGCTCGCTCGCGCAGCTCGAGCGCGCCATGGGGCAGGTCGGCCTGGCACTCACGGACGTGCGGCTGCTCGTCTGCACGCACGCGCACTCCGACCACTACGGGCAGGCCGCGAGCGTCGTCGACGCCAGCGGCTGCGAGCTGTGGATGCACCACGCCGACGCGCACATGCGCGCGAGCATCGAGGACCCCGAATCGCGCCTGGCCCGCCGCTTCGAGATCGCGCGCCAGAGCGGCGTTCCCGTCGAGCCGCTGCGCGCGTGGTCGGCGAGCGCGCGCGAGCGCGGCAGCGGGATCGCGCGGCTCGTCGAGCCCGACCGCGCGCTGGTCGCCGGCGTCGTCGTGGAGACCGACCTCGGCCCGTGGACGGTCGTCGAGACGCCCGGGCACGCGCCCTCCCACGTCTGCCTGCACCAGCCCGAGCACCGCCTGCTCATCTCGGGCGACCACCTGCTCGGGCGCGTCTCGCTGTACTTCGACTACAGCTGGACGCCCGACCCGGTCGGCGAGTTCCTGTCGTCGCTGGACGCCGTCGAGCGGCTCGACGCGCGCCTGTGCCTCGCCGGTCACGGCCGCACGTTCGCCGACGTGCGCGCCCACATCGACGCCAACCGCGCGCTCGTCGCCGAGCGGCTGGAGCGCGTGCGGGCGGCGGTCGCCGAGCACGGCCCGATCACCGCGTACGACATCGTGCCGCTGCTGCACGGCGAGGCGCTCACGCAGCTGACGGCCGGGTGGTGGCTGCCCGAGACCCTCTGCTACCTGCGCCATCTCGAGGTGAGCGGCGTCGTGCAGCGCGTGGTGGACGCAGAGACGGAGCGCTGGGCGCTCGCGTAGCGCGGGAGCGCGCTCGGGCCAGACGCCGGGGAGCGCCCGCAGAACCTCGGGGAGCCTCCCCGACGCGAAGCCGGCGGCGGCGGGCGAGGATCGCCATCGACCCGATCCATCCCCCCGAAAGAGCAGGAGCACCGCCATGCCGAGCAGCACAGCGCAGGTCCGACAGCGTGCGCGCCGAGCGCTCGCGCCGGCGCGCGGACGGCCGGCGCTAGGTTGCGGCGTCGCCGCGCGCGGCGTGCTCGTGGCTCGCGTCGGCGGCCTGCCCGCCGATCGCGGGCGGCAGCGCGGCGGCGGGCGTGCGAGCCAGCACGAGCGCGATGATGACGAGGCGGGCCGCGTCGGAGAAGCGCCGTCCGGGCGGCGGCGGCGCGTCGTGCGCCTCGAAGAGGTCGAGCAACCACAGCACCGCCGCGAACACGCCGGCCTGCGGATGGCCGTCGCCGACCCCGGCCGCCAGGCGCGCGAGGCCGAGCGGCTCGGTCGCATCGGCGCCCCCGATCGCGCGACCCAGGGCGGCGGTGAGGTTCGCCACCACGCGTTCGAGCAGGGGGTCCAGCGCAGCGGCGGGACCGGGCGGCGGGCCGAGGTCGAGCGCCTCCTCGCCGCGCAGCAGCCGCGCCACCTGCCCGCCGAAGACGCCCGCGAGCTGGTCGTGCGTGAGCCCCGCCTCCAGGGCGCAGCGCAGGACGCACAGCGCGCTGTGCAGCGGCAGGCCGTAGGGCGAGTCGCTCGCCCACAGGACCTGCCCGGGCGGCGCGAGGCAGAGGAGCGCGAGGATGTCGGCGGGGTGCCACCACGACGTGTCGATGTAGACGCTGGGGTGCGACGGCAGCTCGCGCACGAGCCAGGCGAGGTCGGAGATCGCGCAGTGCGCGAGGATCATCCGCGCGTCCGGGAAGCGCTCGGCGTAGCGGATCGTGTTGGCGCCGAGCGCGGGGATCCCCCGGCCGGCGTGCATGAGCACCACCCCCCGGCGCTCGTCGGCGAGCGCCATGAGGTCCGCGACCACGGGTTCCTCCATGCCGAAGGCCTCGGCGCGCGGGTGCAGCTTGATCCCGGCCGCGCCGGCGTCCATGCAGCGCCGCGCCTCGGCCAGCGCGCCGTCGCCGTTGCGCGGCTGCACGCGGCACAGCGCGGTCAGGCGGCCGCCGGACGCCGCCGCCGCCGCCAGCACGGCGTCGTTGGCCGCGGCGTAGCCGTCGGGCTCGTGCATCGGGAAGACGAGCCCGCGCGCGCCGATCCGGTCAAGCCCGGCGAGCAGCTCCTCCGGCGTCTGGCGAAACGTGTCGGGGTCGTTCTGGCCGAAGTGCGTGTGCGCATCGAAGAGCGCGGGGCGGCCGGCTTCGTCCATGAGCGCCCGAAACCACGGCTCGAGGAGCGTGTCGAGGTCGGCGGTCACGCGCGGCACCCTACCCGGCCGCGCGGTGGGGCGAGGGCGCTTGCGACGTTGGCGTCCCGCCATGGGGACGGGGCTCGGCAGACCACCGGTCACTCGGGCAGCAGCAGCCCGATGATCCCCAGCAGCCCGCCGGTCTTCAGGCCCAGGCGCAGCCCGGTGGCCGCGATGGCGCTCAGATGGCGCTCGTCGCGGGCCCGGTCGATGCCCGCGCCGAACGCGTCGACCAGCTCGTCCTCCGACACGCCCGGGGGCCGTTCGCCGCCGAGCAGCTCGCGCAGGAGGTCCTCGCGGGCCAGCCCGAGCTCGCAGGCCGTGCCGTCCAGCGTGGCCAGCGCCACGCGCTGGGTCTGCTCGACGCCCGCCGGTCGCTCGCGCGGCGCGCAGGGATCCGCAACGTCGCGCGGGGCGAAGCCGCCCCCGCCGAGCGCCAGGTACACGGCGACGAGCAGCGCGGCGAGGGCGGTCGCGCCCGGCACCGCGACCGCCAGGCGAGCACCGGCGCTGCCGTTCGACGACGGCGCCCCGCTCGCCGCGCCGCGCCCGCCGCCGGACCCGCGCGAGGCCACGAACGCCGCCCCCGCGGCGAGCAGCGCGATCAGCGCCGCGATGAGAAACGAGCTGCTGAAGGCCTGCGTCGCGCCGCGGTCGAGCTCCTCGTCGAGCTGCGCCTGCAGCCGCGTCACGACCGGCCGGTCGGCGGCGGATACGTCGACCCGCGCGAACGCCGCGTCGAGGTCGGGCAGCTCCTGGTCGCCGGCCTGCTGCACCTCCCGATCGAGCTCGCGCGCGAGATCGATCTTCACCGGCAGCGCCAGCGGCGCGTCGAGCACGTGCGACAGGCCGGCCCGCTCGGCGGGCGGGCGCACGCTCTCCAGCTCGGCGGTGAAGATCGGCGTCAGCAACAGCAGCCCGAGGACGATGCCGGCGTGGCGGGCGGCCACCGTCCACGCCGCCGGGCCGGCCACCGCGCCCGCCGCCGTGCGCGCGTCGCCCGCGCCGGCGTCGCCCACGCTCGCACCGATCAGCGTCGCCAGCGCCAGGCCGAGGCCCGTGCCGATCGCCAGCTGCGGCGCCAGCGTCCAGTAGGCGTGCGCGCCGGGCATCAGGCCGAGCGCCGCCAGGCCGCCCGCGACGAGCAGCGACCCGGCGATGGCCGGCACGAGCCCGTGCCGCGCCCGCGCCCACTGCCCCGCGACGAGCGCCGCGATCGGCATCACGGTCACCGTCAGGGCGGCCTCGGCGGGGGAATGGCGCCAGCCCTCGATGAGCAGGATGACGAGCAGGAACAGCGCCGCCGACAGCGCCGCCGACGCGAGCGTCAGCGCGACGAGCGGCGCCAGCGCCGGGCGCGCGCTCGCGCCACCGCCGGCCACCTCCGGCACGCGGATCCCGCGTGCGCCCAGCAGCCCGAGCAGCGCGACCGGCGCCTGCAGCGCGAACATCGCCTCCCACGACAGCCACTCCGTGAGAAAGCCGCCCAGCGCCGGCCCGACGGCCGCGCCCAGCACGCCCGCCGCCGCCCACAGCAGCACCGCCCGGTCGCGGCCGCTCGACAGCACGAGCAGCTCCAGCGCGGCCGCCACGACGACCGCGCCGATCAGGCCCTGCGCCGCGCGCGCGCCGATCAGGACGCCCAGCGACGGCGCCAGCGCGCAGGCGACGCAGGCCACGATGAACAGCGGCACGGAGATCAGGAACGCGCGCTGGGGGCGCCCGCGCGCCAGCCGCGCGCCGTACAGGGCGACGAGCGCCAGCGCGAGGTTGAACGAGATCAGCACCCACGCGACGGCGTTCACGCTCGCGTCGAAGTCGCGCAGGATGGCCGGCAGCGCCAGGGTGACGACTGACGAGTCGGCCAGGACCAGCCCGACCGTGAGGGCCAGCAGCAGCGCGCCGAGGCGGCTGCCCCCGCCGCCGCCGGGCGCGTTCATCTACTCGCCGGCCGGTTCGATGTCCAGCCCTTCCAGCGACATCGGGCGGCCGTTGCGCTCGTAGGAGACGTCGACGGAATCATTCTGGCGGTATGTGCCCACTCCCCAGGCACCGAGAAACCAGCGCCAGAAGCCGAGCTTGCCCTCCTTCTTCAGCTCGGCGCCGAAGCGCAGCGTGCCGTCGGCGATCTCGTAGTCGGTCCCGCGCTCCTGGCGCACCCCGTTGACGTACACCTCGAACGGCGGCTGGACCCCCGGCGGGAGGGCGACGATCGATCTGGCCTGCACGAGCGCCATTATGTCGTCCGGGTCGCCCGCGCCCCCGCAGGGCCGGGGCGGCCGAGCGCGAACTCGCAGGGCAGTGGCCATGACCGAGGATCTCCCCTACCGCATCAGACGCTCCGACCGCGCGCGCCGCGTGCGCGTGAGCGTCGACGCCCAGGGCGCCGTCGAGGTCGTCCTGCCGCGGCGCAGCCCCGCGAGCGCCGCGCCCGCCGCCATCGAGGAGCTGCGCCCCTGGATCGAGCGGCGCCGGCACATCGCCGGCGAGCTGCGGGCCACGCTCGCGGCGCGCGGCGCCACGCTGCCCTACCTCGGCGAGCAGCTCACGCTCACCCCGCAGCCGGGCCGCACGCGCGCGCACCGCTCGGGTGACGCGCTGCTCGTCCCCGCCGACGCCGACCAGGCCCGGCAGGCGATCGAGCGCTGGTACCGCCGCGCCGCCGCCCGCGAGATCGCGCCTCGGCTCGAAGCGGCGGCCGCCGCGCTGGGCGCCGGCTACACGACGCTGTCGATCCGCGGCCAGCGCACGCGCTGGGGCTCGTGCTCGTCGACGGGCGCGATGAGCTTCAACTGGCGCCTGCTGCTCGCCCCCGCGCCGGTGCTCGACTACGTCGTCTGGCACGAGGCCTGCCACCTGCGGGTGATGGACCACTCGCCGCATTTCTGGGCGCTCGTGCGCCGGCACTGCCCCGACTACGAGGAGCAGCGCCGCTGGCTGCGCCGCCAGGGAGCGACGTTGGTGCTGTGACCCTGCGCAACCGGTCGTCCGAGGGCGCCGACCGTGGCAGGATGAGCGCCAGTGGTGCCTAGGGACGGGAGAGGGCCGGTGATCGCTGCGGTCGTCGCGCTGGCGGCGCTCGTCGTCGTCGCGCTGGTGCTCGTCCTGGCCGGCGGCAGCGGGTACACCGTACGAGCGGATTTCGTGACCGCCAGCCAGCTCGTCGAAGGCAACGCGGTGAAGGTCAGCGGCCACACGATCGGCTCCGTCGGCGACATCGGCCTGACCGACGACGGCCAGGCGCGGGTCACGCTGCAGATCGACGGGGACGGCTATCACCCCCTGCGCCGCGGCACGCGCGCGACGATCCGCCAGACGTCGCTGTCGGGCGTCGCCAACCGCTACGTCGACCTGCAGCTCGGCGGCGCCGACGGCGCGGACATCGCCGACGGCGGGACGCTGCCGACCGAGAACACGGCGGCCGCCGTCGACCTCGACCAGATCTTCGACACGTTCGATCCCGCGGCCCGCCAGGGCGTGCAGAAGAGCGTCGAGTTCCTGCGCGACTTCCAGGCCGGCAACGAGGACGAGGCCAACGAGGCCCTGCGCTACCTCAACCCGGCGCTGTCGGGCTCGGCGCGCCTGTTCAAGGAGCTCGACCGCAGCACCCCCGACTTCCAGCGCTTCATCGTCGAGACGGCGCGCCTCGTCACGGACGTCTCGGCCCAGGACGGCGTCCTCGCCGACCTGACGCGCAACCTCGCGCGCACGTCGTCCGCGCTGACCTCCAACGGCGAGGCGCTCGGCGAGTCCGTCGGCCTGCTGCCCGACGTCATGCGCAAGGCCAACACGACGTTCGTCAACCTGCGCTCGGCGCTCGACGACCTCGACCCGCTGGTCGACGACGCCAAGCCGGTCGTGCGCACGAAGCTCATCCCGCTGCTCGACGAGCTGCGCCCGTTCGCGCGCGACGCCCGGCCGGCCGTGCGCGAGCTGTCGCAGACGGTGCGCAGGCCCGGCGCCGACAACGACCTCGTCGAGCTGCTGCGCCGCCAGCCCGCGCTGGACCGGATCGCCAATCAGACCGCCGAGCGCAACGGCGCCGACCGGCCCGGCGCGCTGCCCACCACGGTCAAGGCGCTCGAGGGCGTCACGAAGCAGGTCGCGTTCCTGCGCCCCTACGCGCCCGACCTCGTCGGCTGGTTCGACGACTTCTCGACGACCGGCGCCTACGACGCGCTGGGCAACTTCTCGCGGGCCGGGCTGCAGATCAACGGCTTCAGCCTCGGTCCGGCGCTCAACGCGCTGCCGATCCCCGCCGAGCTGCGCAACCTGATCCTCGCCGCCGGCACGCACCCCGGCCGCAACAACCGCTGCCCGGGCTCGATCGAGCGCCGCGCGCCCGACGGCTCGAACCCGTACAAGCCCTCGCCGGACTTCAACTGCGACGACACCCAGGTGCCGATCGGGCCATGAGCCGCGCGCCGCGCATCTCCTCGCGCGCCCTGCTGTGGCTCGTCGCGCTCGCCGCCGCCGCGGTCACGGGCACCGCCTGGCTGGCCGTCACCGCGGCCGGCGCCGCCGACGACCGCCGCCACACGGTCGTGCTCGACAACGCCTTCGGGCTGACCGAGGGCTCGGACCTGCGCTCCTCCGGGGTCACCGTCGGCAAGGTCGAGAAGCTCGCGGTCCAGCGCTCGACGGCGCGCGCGCTGGCCACGATCGTCGTGACGAAGCCGAGCTTCGCGGGCTTTCGCGCCGACGTCTTCTGCGAGGTCAAGCCGCAGTCGCTGATCGGCGAGTACTACCTCGACTGCGATCCGGGCGACGAGGACGCGCCGGCGCCGGACACGATCGGGGTGGCGCAGACCGCGGGCACGATCCCGCCCGACGTCGTCCTCGACATCCTGCGCCGCCCCGCCCGCGAGCGCTTCGGCCTGATCCTCACCGAGCTCGGCGTCGGCCTGACCGGCCGCGGCGAGAACCTCAACACGACGCTGCGGCGCGCGGTGCCCGCGCTGCGCGAGACCGACAAGGTGCTGCAGCTCCTCGCCGCCAACCGGCGCACGATCAACGCGCTCACCCGCGACGCCGACCGCACGCTCGTCGGGATCGCCCGCAACCGCCGCGACGTGGCGCGCTTCGTGCGCGAGGCGGGCGACACGACGCAGGCCTCGGCCAGCCGCGCCGGCGCGCTGCGGTCGACCGTCGACAAGCTGCCGGGCTTCCTGCGCGAGCTGCGCCCGACGCTCGCCGAGCTCGGCACGACCGCGCGCCTGCAGACGCCGGCGCTGCGCGACCTGCGCCGCGCGGCGCCCGACCTGACCGAGCTGCTCGAGCGCCTCGGCCCGTTCGCCGACTCCGCGCGGCCCGCGGTGCGCGGCCTCGGCCGCGCCTCGGACACCGGCATCTCCGCGGTCGCCGAGGCGCGCTCGACCGTCAAGCAGCTGCGCTCGCTCGGCACGGCGGCCACCGAGCCGATGCGCAACCTGCGCTTCGTGCTCGAGGACCTCGACGACCGCGGCCGGGCGGTCGAGCCCAACCGCCTCAGCCCGACCGGCGGCGGCTTCACCGGCCTCGAGGCGTTCCTGCAGTTCTTCTTCGTCCAGTCGCAGGCGATCAACATCTACGACTCCAAGGGCTTCTTGCTGAAGCTCAACGTCCTGCTCAACGAGTGCTCGCAGTACACGAACGCGCAGACGGCGATCGAGCACCCCGAGCGCACCGCGCGCTGCCGGCAGTGGCTCGGGCCCAACCAGCCGGGCGTCACGACGGGCGCGGTCTCGCGCACGACACCCGACAAGCCCCGCAATGCTCCCCGGGCCGGTGCGCCGGCGCCCGCCGGCGAGGCGCCGGCGGCGCCCGACCCGGGCCAGTCCGCCAGCCCACCGCCGCCACCCCCGCCGGCGTCCGGCTCCAACCGGCTCGATCCGCGCGACCTGCTCGAAAAGCTCCTGCCGCCCGGCCTCAGCGACAACCTGCCGCCCGCGCTGCGCCCGAAGCACGGCTCGGGCTCGAGGTCCAGCGCCGAGAGCGAGCGCAACCTCCTCGACTACCTGCTCGGCCCATGAGAGGCCGCCGCCCGCCCTCGGTCGCGTCCAACCCGGTGTTCGTCGGCGCCGTCACGGTGCTCGTCGTCCTCGTCGCCGTGCTGCTCGCCTACCAGGCCAACCGGGGCCTGCCGTTCGTGCCGGTCTTCGAGCTGAAGGTCGACACGCCGGACGCCGCCCGCCTCGTCGCCGGCAACGAGGTTCGCGAGGGCGGCTTCCGCGTCGGCCAGGTGGCGAGGATCGACCCGATCCCGGGCCGGCCGCGCGGAGCGCAGCTCACGCTGCGACTCGACACGTCCGCGACGCCGCTGCCGCGCGACTCGACGGTCCGCATCCGCCCGCGCTCGGCGCTCGGGCTGAAGTACGTCGAGCTGCAGCGCGGCACGTCGCGCGAGGCGCTGGCCGAGGGCGCGACGATCGCCACGCGCGCCGGCGCGGTCGGCCCCGAGCTCGACGACTTCTTCTCGATCTTCGACGAGCCCACGCGCGCGAACATCGACCGCAACCTCGACTACTTCGGCTCCGCATTAGCGGGCCGCGGCGCGGCGATCAACCGCACGCTGGGCGCGACGCCGCAGCTGCTCGGCGACCTGCCGCCGGTCATGCGCACGCTCGCCAACCCCGACACGCGCCTCGTGCGGCTGCTCGACGAGACCGCCGACGTCACTCGCGTGCTGGCCCCCCTCTCGGACACGCTCGCGCGCGGCTTCACCGGCATGGCCGGCACGTTCGAGGCGCTGTCGCGCGATCCGGCGGCGCTGCGCGAGACGATCGCCCGCTCGCCGGCCACGCTGCAGGAGGGCATCGACGCGCTGCCCCCGACGCGCCCGTTCCTGACCCGCCTGGCGGGGATCTCCGACGAGGTCCAGGGCACGGCCCGGGAGCTGCGCGCGAGCCTGCCTGCCGTCAACCGCGCGCTCGCCGCCGGCACGCCGGTGCTGCGCCGCACGCCGCAGTTCACCGAGGACCTCGAGGGCTCGCTGCGCGCGCTGCGCGCGCTCGCGAAGTCGCCGACGACCGACATCACGCTGGCCGGCCTGACCGACACGATGCGCACGCTGAACCCGACGCTGCGCTACGTCGGCCCGCACGTCACGGTCTGCAACTACTTCACGTACTTCTGGACGCACTTCGCGGACCACATCTCCGACGAGGACGCCACCGGGACCGTGCAGCGCGTGCAGGTCAAGCTCGCGCCGATCGAGCAGGAGAACTCGCTGCTGTCGATCGGCGCGACGGAGCCGGCCAACGCCGACCACATCGATCCGGTGCAGAAGGCGCTGTTCGGCGACGCGGTCGAGTTCCACGACCAGCTCTACAACGCGGCGGTCGATCCCGCGGGCAACGCCGACTGCGAGTCCGGCCAGCGCGGCTACCTCAAGCGCCTGGCGACGGGCTTTCCGGCGAACATGAACATCGTCCTGGACTCGAGCACGCCCGGCTCCCAGGGTCCGACGTTCAAGGGCCGCGCGCGGATCCCCGAGGGCCAGACCTTCTCCGCCGATCCGACCGGCATCGCGCCGCGGGTGGACCCATGAGGACGGCGTCGCGACACCGCGGACCGAGCGCCTTCGCGGTCGGCGTCGGCGTGATCGTCCTCGCGATCGCCGCGACCTACCTCAGCTTCACGAAGGACGTCCCGTTCGTCAACAGCCCGTACGAGGTCAAGGCCGCCTTCCGCGACACGAGCGGGATCAACGCCGGTTCGCCGGTGCGGATCGCCGGCGTCGAGGTCGGCGAGGTGAGCGGCGTGGAGGCGACCCGCCCCGGCGCACGCTCGGCCACGCTGACGCTGGCGATCCGCGACAACGGGCTGCCGCTCTACGACGACGCGACGGCGAAGATCCGGCCGCGGATCTTCCTCGAGGGCAACTTCTTCGTCGAGCTGACCCCCGGCACCGCGCGCGCCGGCGAGCTCGCGGAGGGCGCGACGCTCGCCGTCGACCGCACGGGCAGCCCGGTCCAGTTCGACCAGATCATCAGCGCCCTGAAGAGCGACACGCGCAACGACCTGCGCCAGGTCTTCACCGAGGTCGGCCGGGCCCAGGACGCGGGCGGCGCGAAGGCGTTCAGCCAGTCGCTGCGCTACCAGCCCGCCGCCTACAAGTTCACCGCGATCGTCTCCGAGGCGCTGCTGGGCAAGCGGCCCGGCGATCTCGGCGACTTCGTCCGCGACGCCGGCGCGACCAACGCGGCGATCAACCAGCCGCGCCGCCTCGCGGGGCTGATCGCCGACTTCAACACGACCGCCGCCGCGCTGGCCGCCCGCGAGGACGCGCTGACGAGCGCCGTCGGCGAGCTGCCGCGCACCCTGCGCGCGGCGACGCCGGCGTTCGACGCCCTCAACGCCGCGTTCCCCGACGTGCAGCGCTTCGCCCGCGACGCGCGCCCGGGCATCCGCTCGCTCGGGCCGACGGTCGACGCGACGCTGCCGCTCGTCAAGCAGCTGCGCGGGCTCGTCGGAGAGTCCGAGCTCGGCACGCTGGCGCGCAACCTGCGCAGCGCGACGCCGCCGCTGGCGCGGGTCGCCACGACCGGCGTCTCCGTCCTCGGCCGCCTGCGCGAGCTGGCGAGCTGCGCGACGAACGTGCTCGTCCCGTTCGGGGACGACCAGATCGAGGACAAGGCGTTCCCGACGCACGGGCCGGTCTACCAGGACCTGGCCAAGTTCCTCCCCGGCCTCGCGGGCGAGAGCCGTTCGTTCGACGCCAACGGGCCGTACTTCAAGGTCCAGGGCGCGGCGGGCGCCGAGACGGTGAACATCGGCAACGGGCTGTTCGGCTCGGTGGCCGAGCCGCTCGTCGGCAACAACCCGCCGCCGATCCGCCGGCGCCCGCCGCTGGAGCCGGGCGTCCCCTGCGAGACGCAGGAGCCGCCGGACCTGCGCTCGATCCCCAAGGGCCCGCCGCCGACCGTCGCCACGAACACCGCCGCGGCGCGGGCCCGCGAGTCCAAGGCGCAGTCGGCGGCCGTCGCCGTCCTGCGCCGCGAGCTGAAGGCCAAGGGCAGCGACGTCAAGGTGCTCGACCGCGCGATCACCGTCGCGGAGATCCGCCGGATCGCGTCGCGCAACGGGCTCACCGGCCAGCTCGACCGCGCGCTGAAGCGGATGGGCGCCAAGTGAGCCGGATCGTCCGCCAGAACCTCGCGCCGTTCGGCGCGGTCATCGTGCTGGTCCTGATCGCGATCGCCGTCGGCGGCTACATCCTCGACAACCAGCGCCTGCGCTTCCCGCTGGTCGAGGAGTCGCCGATGCGCATCAACGTCGAGCTCGACACGGCGCAGGCCGTCACGCCGGGCCAGGGACAGACGGTCCAGGTCGCGGGCGTCGAGATCGGCGACATCGGCAGCGTCGAGCTGAAGGACGGCCGCGCGCTCGTCGGGCTGGACATCAAGCCCGAGTACGAGACGCTCATCCGCCGCGACGCGACCGCGGCGCTGCGTCCGCGCACCGGGCTGAAGGACATGTACGTGCAGGTCTTCCCCGGCAAGGACCGCGTGCCGGTGAAGGCGGGCTTCACGATCCCGATCGCCAACTCGCTGACCGACGTCGACCTCGACGAGATCCTCTCCGAGCTCGACGCGCGCACCCGCGACTACCTGACGCTGCTGGCCAACGGCGGCGGCGAGGGTCTGCGCGGCAAGGGCGACGACCTCGCGCGCACGCTGGAGCGCTACGGCCCGACGGTGCGCGACCTCGGCCGCGTCAACCGCGCGGTGGCCAAGGAGCGCATCGCGCTGCGCCGCCTCGTCACGTCGCTGGCGCAGATCAACGGCGAGCTGGCCGAGCGCCCGCAGGATCTCTCGCGCCTGGTCTCCGGCGCGTCGGGCACGCTGCGCGCGTTCGCGAGCGAGGACGACCACCTGCGCAACGCCGTCGGTGAGCTCGCGCCGACGCTGCAGACCGCGACCGCGACGCTCGATGCCGTCGCGCCGTTCGCCGACGAGCTGGGGCCGACGACGAAGGCGCTGCTGCCCGCGGTGCGCGAGCTCGAGGACGTCAACGCCGCGGTCAGCCCGTTCGCCCGCGAGGCGACGCCGATCGTGCGCAAGCAGATCCGGCCCTTCGTGCGCCGCGCCGTGCCGCTCGTCAAGGATCTCGCGCCGGCGGCGCGCGGCCTGGCCCGGACCTTCCCGGAGCTCGACCGCAACGCGAAGGTGCTCAACGACTTCACGAACATGCTCGGCCACAACACGGCCGGCCGCGAGGCCCCCGACAGGGACGGGCGCGACGAGGGCTACCTCTTCCACCTCGCGTGGCTCGCCCACCAGACGACGAACCTCCAGAGCGTCGACGACGCCAACGGGCCGATGCGCCCGATCTTCCTGACCGGCACCTGCTCGACGTTGACGAGCCTCGTCAACGACCTCCCGCAGATCGAGTTCGCGCTCGGGCTGTCGCCGCTGCTGGCCACCGTCTGCAAGAACCCCACGACACGCTCGCTGAGCGTCAACCGCGCGCTGCGCGCCAACGGCGGATGAACACCGAAGCCCCGACCCCCGGCCGGATCGTCGTCATCGCGGGCTTCGCGCTGACGTGCTTCGGGCTGCTGCTGTTCCTCTGGCTGGCCTTCGGCGGCGCGATCGTGCTCAAGCCGCAGGGCTACCGCGTGCAGGTCGCCTTCACCGACGCGGCGACGCTGGCCGACCAGGCGGACGTGCGCACGGCCGGCGTGAAGATCGGCAGGGTCGTCAAGAAGGAGCTCGCGCCCGGGGGCGGCAAGCTGCTGACGACGATCGAGCTGGACGCCGAGTACGCGCCGATGAAGGCCGACGCGCGGGCGATCCTGCGCCAGAAGACGCTGCTCGGCGAGACGTACGTCGAGGTCACGACGGGCAGCCGCGGCGCGCGCGGCCTGCAAGCGAGGGCGCGCGCCTGCCCGACGGGCAGGTGCGCCAGGCCGTGGAGTTCGACGAGCTGCTGCAGATCTTCGACGAGGACACGCGCACGGCGTTTCGCGAGTGGCAGGCGAGCGCCGCCAAGGCCGGCGCCGGCCGCGGGCGCGATCTCAGCGACGCGCTCGGCAACCTCCCGGTGTTCGCCGAGAACGCCGAGGACGCCGTCGGCGTGCTCGAGAGCCGCCGCGCGGCGCTGCGCGATCTCGTCGCCAACGCCGGCCGCACGTTCGAGCAGCTCACCGCCGACGAGCAGGCGCTGACGACCTTCGTGCGCGCAACACCGAGCTCTTCGACGAGCTGGCCGACCGCCGCGAGGCGCTCGCCGACGCGATCCGGATCCTGCCGACGTTCCTCGACGAGACGAAGACGACGCTGTCGCGCGTGCGGACGTTCGCGGTCGACACGGAGCCGCTCATCCGCGACCTCGATCCGGTCCTCGACGACCTGCAGCCCACGCTCGTCTCGCTGCGGCGCCTGTCGCCCGACCTCGAGAACCTCTTCGACAACGTCGACCCGCTCATCACCGCCGGCGACGACGGCCTGCCCGCGCTGTCGCGCATCCTGCGCGGGCTGGACCCGACGCTCGCGGCGACCGGTCCGTTCCTGCAGCAGCTCAACCCGATGCTGCGCTACCTGGAGTTCAACCAGACGAAGGTGTCGGACTTCCTGTCGATCGGAGGATCGGCGATCGGCGGCATCCGCTCCGCGCCCGCCGGCTCCAAGAGCAACGGGCACGTGCTGCCGCAGATCATCATGACCGGCGCGGAGACGCTGCCCGCCGCGACGCGCTCGAAGACCAACCGCGGCAACGCCTACATCAGGCCCGACGCGGCGCGCGACGGATCGAAGTTCACCCTGCCGAGCTTCGACTGCAACCACGTCGGCGAGAAGGGCCCGACGAACACGCCGGGCTGCCGCGTCCAGGAAGACGTGCCGTTCGAGGGGCTCAGCCAGCGCTTCCCGCAGGTCCAGCCCGGGTTGCCCGGCGGCCGGCTGAAGTCCGCGCGGCGGCTGACGGCGGACGGCGGACGGCGATGGTCCGGGTCGGAGTCGTCGGCCACGTCGAGTGGGTGCAGTTCGCGGTCGTCGAGCGGGTGCCCGCCTCCGGCGAGATCGTCCACGCGCGCGAGACGTTCGCCGAGCCCGCGGGCGGCGGCGCGGTGGCGGCGGTGCAGCTCGCCCGGCTCGCCGGGTCGGCCGTGTTCCTCACCGCGCTGGGCAACGACGCCGCGGCGGCGAGGTCGCCGAACGGCGCTGCGCGAGCGCTTCGGCGTCGAGCTGCACGCGGCCGGCGCGACGCGCCGCAGCGGCGCTGCTTCACGTTCCTCGACGACGCCGGCGAGCGCACGATCACCGTGCTCGGCGAGCGGATCGTGCCGCACCGCGGCGATCCGCTGCCCTGGGACGCGCTCGCCGACCTGGACGCGATCTACCTGACCGGCGGCGATGCCGCGGCCGTCCGCGCCGCCCGCGCCGCGCGCGTGCTCGTCGCCACGCCTCGCGCGATGGGCGCGCTGGCGGCGTCGGGGGTGCGGCTCGACGTGCTCGTGCGCAGCGCCGAGCGACCCCGGCGAGCGCTACGAGCCCGGCATGCTCGACCCGGCGCCGCGCTGGGTGGTCAGCACGTGCGGCGAGAAGGGCGGCTCGTGGGCCGGCGAGACGGCGGGCGAATGGCAGGCCACGGAGCTGCCCGGTCGGCCGGTCGACGCCTACGGCTGCGGCGACACGTTCGCCGCCGCACTGGCCTACGGCCTCGGGGCCGGGATGGCGCTGCCCGCGGCGATCGAGCTCGCCGCGCGCTGCGGTGCCGCGTGCCGGACGGGGCGCGGGCCGTACGGCGCGTCGCTGCCGGCGGCGCCGGCGCCGGCGCCCGGCGACTGACCGAGCGCGTCGGGGTGATGTTCGTAGCGATCATCGATCCACCGCGCCGGCGCTGCGCGCCGCCCACGCAGCCGCTGGATCAGACGCCCTCGCGCACCCGGAACGGCTTGGACTCGTCCCAGCGCTCGAACCAGTGCGCGCCCTCGCGGATCGAGAGGAAGACGTCGGGCTCGAGGCCGAGCGCGTCGAGGAAGTCGCGGCGCGCCTGCGCCGGGTCCTCGCGCTGCGGCGCCTCGAGCGCGACGCCGCGCTCGGGATGCAGGTCGGAGGCGATCAGCGCGTAGCGCGAGCGCCCGTCGTAGGCCAGGCCGACGTAGGACATCGGCCCCAGCCCCTCCTCCTCGCCCTGCGCCCACGTCCAGCCGAACATCGCGGTCAGGTCCGCGGCACCGCGGTCGATGACCGCGATGTACTCCATGACGACGGGGATCCACTCGTCGGCGGTCTGCTGCGTCAGTCGCTCGGAAGTCATGCTCACGCCCCCAGCGTACGACGCAGGGCGTCGAACGGGCGCTCCCGCCGCTCGGGCACGATGAGGTCCCGCCGGACCTTGCCCCGTAGACCTCGATCGATCCGTCACCGCGCACGTCGGCGCCCGCGCGCACGTGCGGGCGCAGCCGCGACGGCCCGGAGAGCTCGCCGCGCGCGGAGACCTGGGCCTCCGGCGCGTACTCGCGCGACAGCGCCTTGCGCGTCGTGCGCCGGGCGGCCGGGCCGAGCGTCGTCAGCTCGATCTCCAGCGCGTCGATCGCCTCGCCCAGCTCCTCGTGGCGCGAGCGCGTGATCTTCGGGCCCACGCGGATCGTCACGGTGTACGGCATCGGCGGGCGATGGTAGGCTCGCCCCGCCGCCGGCGCGCCGCCGGCGAGCGCCTCAGCGCTGGTCGATCGGGACGTAGTCGCGGGCGCGCTCGCCCGTGTAGATCTGCCGCGGGCGCGAGATCTTCTGCTCGGAGTCCTCGACCATCTCGCGCCACTGGGCGATCCAGCCGCTCGTGCGCCCGATCGCGAACATCACCGGGAACATCGCCACGGGCAGCCGCAGCGCCTCGTAGATGAGCCCGGAGTAGAAGTCGACGTTCGGGTACAGCTTGCGCTCGATGAAGTAGTCGTCCTCGAGCGCGATCTGCTCGAGCTCGAGCGCGAGGTCGAGCAGCGGGTTGCGGCCGGTGACCTCGAAGACGTCCTCGGCGGCCTTCTTGATGAGCCGCGCGCGCGGGTCGTAGTTCTTGTAGACGCGGTGGCCGAAGCCCATCAGGCGCTGCTTGCCCTCCTTCACGCCCTTGACGAAGTCCGGGATGTTGTCGCGGTGCTTGATGCGCCGCAGCATCCGCAGCACCGACTCGTTGGCGCCGCCGTGCAGCGGCCCGTACAGCGCGGCGATGCCGCCGGCGACCGCCGAGTAGGGATCGGGCTTGGCCGAGCCGATCGAGCGCACCGCGCTCGTCGAGCAGTTCTGCTCGTGGTCGGCGTGCAGGATGAACAGGACGTCGAGCGCCCGCTCCAGGCGCGGATCGGGCTCGTACTTCAGCTCGGTCATCTTGTACATCATGTTCAGGAAGTTGCCCGAGTACGCGAGGTCGTTGTCGGGATAGACGTACGGCTGGCCCTGCACGTGGCGGTAGGCGAAGGCGGCCAGCGTCGGCATCTTGGAGATCAGCCGGACCGTCTGGATGTCGCGGTTCTCGGCGTCGTCGATGTCGTTGGCGTCCGGATAGAACGTCGACAGCGCGCCGGTCGCGCCGAGCAGCATCCCCATCGGGTGGGCGTCATGGCGAAAGCCGCCCATGAACTCCTTGATGTTCTCGTGCACGAACGTGTGGATCGTGATCTTGTGCTGCCAGTCGGCCAGCTGCGCGGCGGTCGGCAGCTCGCCGTACACGAGCAGGTAGGCGACCTCGAGGTAGGAGGACTTCTCGGCGAGCTGCTCGATCGGGTAGCCGCGGTACTCGAGGACGCCGTTCGTGCCGTCGAGGTACGTGATCGAGGAGCGGCAGGCCGCCGTGTTCATGAACGCCGGGTCGTAGGTCATGAGGCCGAAGTCGTCCTCGGCGACGCGGATCGCACGGAAGTCGAGCGCGCGGACCGTGCCGTCGACGATCGGGATCTCGTAGCTGCGGCCGGTGCGGTTGTCGACGACGCTCAGCGTCTCCTCGCCGCTCGGCGCGTCCGCCCCGTTGCTGCCGGGATCGCTGGCGGTGGTGGTCGTGGTGTCGTTCTCTGAACTCATCTGCCTTCGATTATGCACCCAGGACGCCAGTTCAAAGCACGAACATCGTGTGAACATCTCGCTACGCGAGAATCATTCGCGTTTCCAGCCGCCGCCGAGGAAGCGGCTGAGCTTGCCGCCGCGGGCGTTCGCGCGAAAGCGCGGCCCTCCGGCGGAGTCCTTCTCGGGCAGCGCCGCGGCGCCCTCGGCGTCGAGCGTGAGCGTGACCGCGCGGGCCGTGATGCGGGCGACCTCGGGCGCGTCGACGAAGCGCTGGCCGGCCGGCGTGTCGAGCACGAGGCCGTCGAAGATGTGCTCGGCCTCGTTCTCGAGGACCTCGCGGACGGTGCCGACCTCGCCGCCGTCGCGGTCCACGACCGCGGTCCCCCGCTCGAGGACCTTGTAGGAGATCGCGTGGTCGCCGTCGTCTACGTCAGGCGGAGACATAGACGATGCTGAACATCGCCGCCGCCACCAGCGCGATGCTCAGCGCCATCACGCCGCGCGCCGCGCCCGAGGTGCCGGGGAAGTCGGGCTGCTTGAAGCCGACGACGCTGATGACGATCGCGAACGTGACGAGGACGCGCCGGCGATGAAGAACGGCGTCTCGGACTTTGTGCTCCTCGCCGGCGTGCTCGCCGGCGGCTGCGGCGCCGTGCTCGGCGGCGGCGAGGATCGTGCTCAAGGTCAGGCTCATGGCGGCGGCGAGCCTATCAATTCATGCCCGCCCGCCCGGGCTGGTGCGCGACGCGCCCGGGCCGCCCTCGTAGCGGCTCTCGGTCGCCTCGACCTGGCCGTGGTAGTGGCTGCCGAGCTCCGGATGGCCGTAGGGCCGCAGCGCCGGCGCGTCGAGCGTCATGAACGACAGCTGGGCGATCGGCTTGGCGGCCCACAACTTGATCGGCACGCGCGTGAGGTTCGTGATCTCGAGCGTCAGCGTGCCCTTCCAGCCGGGATCGACGAAGCCGGCGGTGGCATGCACGATCAGCCCGAGGCGGCCGAGGCTCGACTTGCCCTCGATGCGCGCGACGACGTCGTCGGGCAGCTCGACCCATTCCAGCGTGCGCCCGAGGCAGAACTCGCCGGGATGGATGACGAACGGCTCATCGTCGCCGATCGTGATCTGCTCGGTGAGGTTCTGCGGCGGCGCGGCGAGATCGATCGCGGCCGTGCGGTGATTGTGGAAGACGCGAAACGTGTTGCCCAGCCGCAGGTCGACGCTCGCGGGCTGCACCATCGCGGGGTCCCACGGCTTGATCGCGATCTGCCCTCTTCGACGAGGCGCAGGATCGTGCCGTCGGAGAGGACGGAGCTCGGGGCGCTCATGGCGCGTTGAGCGTAGTGTAGTGCTCGACGCGACGGGCGCGTGCGACGACCGCCCGCATGCGCGGCGGGGGCAGGCAGCTGGGGCGCGCCGTGCGGCCCGCGCCGCGGGTTGCGCGGCAGGGCGGCAGCGCGGGTGGCGCGGATGGCGCGGGCGGGGATGCAGCGGCCGCTGGGTGCCGCCCATCGCCCGTCACCGGCTCGGGCTGGGGCGGATCGCGGATCGCCCACCACACGATGTAGCGGAGCGCAAAGATCGGGAGCTTCAGGACGACCATGAGGAAGATGAAGGTCGCGCTCATGCCAGTTGTGAGCGTACCCACATGTGCAAGCGCGAGCCCCGCCCTGCGCGCCAAGTGTGATCCGCC
>CAVPYM010000021.1:0-20601 GCA_963709935.1 uncultured Actinomycetes bacterium
ACCGAGCGCGAGTAGCGGCGCGGCGCGGCGCGGCGGCGCGGTGGGGCGCTACGCGGCGGCGATGCGCTTGCGCCGCCCGGCGCCCCATTCGGGGCGGTTGGACGTGAAGCGGTACATGGCGGCGGGGCGGCCGGGCCCCGTCGCCCGCTGCGCGCCGGTCGCCTCGATCAGGCCGGTGGCCTTGAGGTCGCGGCCGAACGTCGCCGGGTCGTAGCGCGTCTGGGCGATCGCCTCGTAGACGCGCCGCGCCTCGCTGAGGGTGAACGCGCCGGGCAGCATGCCGACCATGATGTTCGACCACCACAGCTTGCCCTCGAGGCGCTCGACGGCCGCGTCGAGGACCTCGCGGTGGTCGAACGCCAGCGGCGTGTCGCCGCGCGCGGGGATCCAGCGCGCGCTCGGGTCCGGCACGACGGTGCCGGGCGGCACGGGCGCGAGGTAGGCGATCGAGGGGATCCATCCGCGCGCGTCGCGGCCGGGATCGGCGAACGCGCCGAGCTGCTCGACGTACGGGGCCTCCAGGCCGGTCTTCTCGTGCAGCTTGCGCAGGGCGGTGTCCGACGGCCGCTCGCCGAGGCCGACGAAGCCGCCGGGCAGCGCGCGCTCGTCGACGTCCCCGTCGCGGGCGACGGTGAGGGCGAGCAGGCCCTCGGCGCGGACGGTCAGCACGACGACGTCCGTCGCCAGCGCCGCCGGTGCGGCGTAGCCCTCGCTGTTGGCGGCGACCCAGCCCATCGGCGCACAGCGTAGAAAACCGGGCACAGGGCCAATATCTCCGATATGCGCCGTGCAGCCCGGCCGCCGACGGGGTAGGCGCCGTGTACCCACCCGAAGGAGACCAGATGTCTGACGGAACGACGGACGAGGCCAAGGGCCGCACGAAGGAGGCGCTCGGGGACCTCACCGGCGACCAGGAGCTCAAGAACGAGGGCAAGGTCGATCGCGCCACGGGCAAGGTCAAGGACGTCGTCGGCGGCGCCGCCGACAAGATCAAGCACCTGCTGCGCAAGGACTGACCCGCTGCGACGGCGCGCGCGTCAGCCTGGCAGGCCCAGGAGCGTGCGCGCCTCGGCGGGCGTGGCGACCGGCCGGTCGAGCTCGGTCGCGAGGCGCACGATGCGCTCAACGAGCATCGCGTTCGTCGCAGGCTCGCCGCGGCGAAACCAGAGGTTGTCCTCCAGGCCCGTGCGCACGTGGCCGCCGGCGAGGATGCAGTAGGCGTTCAGCGGCAGCTGCGCGCGCCCGATCGCGCACACCGACCAGGGCCACTCGACCGGGATCATCCGGCGCAGGTGCTCGACCATCTCGACGGTCGCGGGCACGCCGCTGCCCGGCACGCCGACGACGAACTGCATCACCATCGGCTCGTCGAGCAGGCCCTCGTCGCGCAGCTGCAGCGCGAGGCCGACGTGGCCGGTGTCGAAGCACTCGACCTCGGGGCGCACGCCGAATGCGCGGAACTGCGTGGCCATCCGCCGCAGGAACGGCAGGTCGCCCTCGAAGAGCTGCTCGCGGAAGTTGATCGAGCCGCAGTCGAAGCTCGCCATCTCGGGCGCCAGCTCGAGCGGCCCGAGCCGCTCGTCGCGCACCGCGCGCCCGCCGGCGCTGCCGCAGGAGAGGTTCACGATCGCCTCGCAGCCGGCCTCGCGGAGCGCGTCGACGAGCAGGCGGTAGGCCTCGCGGTCCTGCGTCGGCGTGCCGTCGAGCTCGCGCGCGTGCAGGTGCACGACGGCGGCTCCGGCTCGCCACGCCTCCAGCGCCGCGGTGATGATCGCCTGCGGCGTGGCCGGAAGGTTGGGCCGGCGCGCCGGGTCGGGGTCGATCGACCCGGTGATCGCGCACTGGATGACGAGCGGGTCGGCCATGCCTCGAGCAGTCTGGCAGCGCGCGCGGGGGCTCGTGAGGCCGGCCGCGGGAGGGGCCGCCGCCGGGCCGATTCGGCGTCTCGCCGTCCGGCGGTCGAGCCCGGCCGGACGGCGCGTGCTCACCGACGCGGCCGGTGTGCGGCCGCCGCCGGGCCGATTCGGCGTCTCGCCGTCCGGCGGTCGAGCCCGGCCGGACGGCGCGTGCTCACCGAGGCGGCCGGGTGCGGCCGCCGCCGCCCGCCTCACGGCGGACGTGACTCAGGAGGCCTTGACGGCCGAGATGTCGAGCGTCACCGTGACCTTGTCGCCGACGGCGACGTTGCCGCTGCCGAGCGCGATGTTGAACTTGATCCCGAAGTCGTTGCGCGAGATCTTGCCGACGGCCTCGAGGCCGACGCGGTCGTTGCCCCACGGATCGACTTCCGTGCCGCCGAGCTCGGCGAGGAGCTCGACCTCGTTCGTGACGTCCTTGATCGTGAGGTTGCCGAGGATCTTCAGGGAGTCCTCGTCGATCGCCTCGATCGACGTCGACTCGAACGTGATCTCGGGGTAGCTCTCGACGTCGAAGAAGTCGGCGGTGCGCAGGTGGTCGTCGCGACCGGACTCGTTCGTGTCGACCGATGCGGTCTTGACCGTGCCGCGGGCCTTGGCCGTCGTGAGGTCGTCGCCGATCTCCAGCGTGCCCTCGAACTCCTTGAACGTGCCGCGGACGGTGGCGATGCCGAGGTGCTTGACGGCGAACCCGACACGAGAGTGCGTGGGGTCGACGTTCCAGGTTCCGGCCGGGGCGATGGTTGCAGCGCTCATGTCGTGCCTCCTGGGGTGGGGGTGCTGATTTGCTTGCTAGAGCAACCGTAGCAAACAGATAGTTGCGCGCGCAACTGTTCGCGCTATCCTGCTGTCTCAGGAGATCGAGGTATGCCAGAGAAGCTCACCACCAAGCCCCACAGCTGCTCCTACGAGACCGACGCGCAGGGCCTCGTGCACTGGACGGAGGCCCACGCGGACGCCTGGATCGGCCTGCTGGAGACCCACAAGCAGCTCACCCGCGCGCTCGACGCCGAGCTCACCGCCAAGCACGGCCTCAGCCTCAGCGGCCTCGAGCTGCTCGCCCGGCTGGCCGCCGCCGACGATCGCCAGATGCACCTCACGGCGCTCGCGGGCGCGTCCGGCCTGAGCCTCAGCCGAGTGTCGCGGATCATCGGTGCGCTCGAGGAGCGCCACCTCGTCGATCGCCATGCGTGCCCGAGCGACGCCCGCGCCGTCCATGCGCAGATCAACGACGCGGGCCTCGCGCTCGTGCGCGGCGCGCAGGCGACGCACTTCGCCTCCGTGCAGGCGGCGTTCTTCGACCAGCTCGACGAGGACGAGATCCACACCCTCGCGCGCGTGTTCGGCCGCTTCGCGCCGCGCTCGGCGAGCGGCTGCGACGTGGCCGTCGGGCCATGAGCCCGCGCGACCCCGAGGAGCTCGAGGTGACCGCCACCGCCGTGCGGGGCGAGATCTCGCCGCTGACGACGGTCGGCGCGGTGCACCTGACGGTGTCCGATCTCGAGCGCTCGCTGGAGTACTACCGCGCTACGGTCGGCCTCGGCGTGCTCGAGCGCGGTGCGGGGCGCGCCACGCTCGGCGCCGGCGAGCGCGAGCTGCTCGTGCTCGCCGAGGAGCCGGGCGCGCGGCCGGCGCGCGGGCACACGGGCCTGTATCACTTCGCGCTGCTGCTCGCCGAGCGCGCCGACCTCGCGCGCTGGCTCGCGCACGCGGGGCGAGAGCGCGTGGCGCTGACCGGCCTGTCGGATCACTTCGTCAGCGAGGCGCTGTACCTCGTCGATCCCGACGGCCACGGGATCGAGATCTACTGGGACCGCCCGCGCGCGGTCTGGGAGGGACGGGTCGCGACGCGCCTCACGACGCTGCCGCTCGACGTCGAGAGCCTGCTCGGCGAGCTCGACGACCCGCGCACGGAGCCCTTCGACGGCCTCACCGCACGGACCGTGATGGGCCATGTGCACCTGAAGGTCGCCGACGTCGCGCAGACCGTCGTCTTCTATCGCGACGTGCTGGGCTTCGCGCTGATGGCGCAGCTCGGCTCGCAGGCGGCGTTCCTCGCGGCCGGCGACTACCACCATCACCTCGGCGCGAACACCTGGGAGAGCCGCGGCGCGCCGCCGCCGCCACCCGGGAGCGCGGCGCTGCGCCACGCGACGATCGTGCTGCCCGACGCCGCCGAGCGCGAGCGGGTGCTCGCGCGCGCCGATCGCGCGGGGCGGGTCGACGACACGCCGGACGGGCCGCTCGTTCGCGACCCGTCGGGCAACGCGCTCGTCCTCACCACCTGACCGCGCCACCGTCGGGGCAGGCGCCGGGTGGGGGAGGCCGAACCATGGCCGGGGGGTTTGCCCGGGGTGCAATCGCGCGCGCGTTCGGAGATGCTGGCCCCGCCCCACCCGCCATGCAACATCCGAAGGAGGCCGCCATGCCCGCCACCCCCATCGCCCGCCGCCTGCTGAGCGCCGCGCTCGCCTGCGGCGTCGCCGCGCTCGCGCTCCCCGCCGGTGCGTCTGGCGCCTTCGGCGACGTCGAGGTGCTCGCGCCGTTCCCCGACAACCCCGGCTACCCCGAGGGGGTCGCCGTGCGCAACGGCCGCGTCTACTCCGCCGGCGCCGCGACGTTCGGCACCGCCGGCAAGCCGCCGTCGGCCGTCCTCGCCCACAGCCGCGCCACCGGCGCGCTGCTCAAGCGCTACGACACCGTGGGGGAGAACGTCGCCTTCGAGCACGCGAACTCGTCGATCGCCTTCGACGGCCAGGGCCGCCTGTACGTTCTCAACACGCAACTCGGCGTCTACCGCCTCAACGTCACCACCGGCGCGCAGACGTCCTACACGCCGCCCTTCCCCGACCTGCCGGCATGCGGCCAGCCGGTCGTCAAGCCGTGCTCGCCGACGCCCTTCGACGCCCCGGCGCTGCCCAACGACATCGCGTTCGCGCCCGACGGCGACGCCTTCGTCACCGACTCGCTGCAGGCGACGATCTGGCGCGTCCCCAGGGGCGGCGGCACGCCGAAGGTCTGGCGCCAGGACAGCCGCTTCGCGTCGGCGGGGATCGGCGTCAACGGGCTGCGCTTCAACCGCACCGCGACGCGCATCTTCGTCACCGTCACCACCGACCTGCTCGGCCGCGCGTCGGTGTACTCGATGCCGTGGCTGCCGTTCCTGCCGTCGCTGGGCTCGATCAAGCTCGAGCACAGCTTCGCGCCCGACGAGTTCCCCGACGGGATCGCGTTCGGCCGCCAGGGCGACCTGTTCGTCTCGATGGCGTCGCCGGCCGAGCCCGGCGTGATCATCCTGCGCCCCGACGGCACGGTGAAGGCGCAGCTGACCAACCCGCCGAACAGCCCGACGGTGCCCTACGACGGCCCGGCGAACATCGCGTTCGACGGCAACGGGCACATCCTCATGACCAACCACGCCCCTGTCACCGGGGCGAACTTCTCGATCCTCGACGTCGATGTGAAGGACAAGGGCACGGCGCTGTTCACGCCGCTGATCCCGTAGGCGACCGGGGCGGGCGAGCCGCGGGCCGGTTCGCCCGCCCGCCCGGCCGTCGGTCGCGATGGCGTCGGGCGTTTCGAGGCGCTCCGGCCGTTGTGGCGAAACCCGAAACCGCTTGTTTGCAGGCAGAAAAATGGGTTCTGGCTGGGTTGGGGCGTGTATCTCCAAGAGTCGCGGTCGGGGTCTCCAGGTTTCGCGCGCAGCCTTGGTAGGTTGGATGGTTCATAAGCCTGCTGGGGCTCGAGCGCGGGTACGAGCTGCGAAGACTCGCAGGCTGCCTTCAACACGAAAGGGGCCAGCGTGGCGCGCGAGCGACCGACAGCCTCCGACGTAACGCCTGACCCCGCGGGCCTCACTCTCCCTCTCCCGCTGATCGGTGGGCCCGTCAGACTTGACGGCCTCAGTCACTGCGAGGCACACGTACTGCTGCGCTGCGCCCCGTTGACGAGCGTTGAGTTCAAGGCGCAGCGCCAGCTGCGCGCCGTGTACGGCGGTCCGAAGCACTTTGACATCACTGCCGGCCTTGGTGTCAGGGCCGGCGCGATCAGGCGCCTGACCCGGCTCGGGGTTGGTCGGTCGCAGGGAGAGGCCGGCCGTGGCCAGTCGTGATCAAACCCGCGACGCGACAGTGGCATCCGCTCGCATCTCCGCTGAGGAGCTCGCCGCGGTCATCGTTCGGGCTGCCGCCATCGGCGTTCCGGAGTGGCGGGTGACGACGGCTCTTGGCGTGTCCACTGGGGATCCGGCGTTTGACGAGCTAGGCAAGGCCCAGCAGAGCCCCCCGTGCGCATGAGCGTGTTGAGAGCAAATTCGCCGAGCCACGACGCCAAGCGCCGCAGCCACCGGCCGGCAGACCCGGTCGCGGGCCTACGCGGCACGACGCAAGTGCCGCGTGCGACGCTGGCCCGAAGGTCGGGCGGGCGCCATGCATGACGAACGCGACGATCCTGACGATCACGGCCAGGCTCTGCTGACGCGGATCTCCAACGAGATGGTTCGCGCCTAAGAGCTGTTCCTCGGTAAGGGGCCGAGCCGAGCGAAGTCCTACATGCTCGACGACATGCTGATCATCGTCATGCGCGGCGGCCTGACGACCGCGGAGAAGACGATGCTCGCGTTCGGCCAGCCCGACCAGGTCAGGCAGTTTCGCCAGCTCTTCGAGAACGAGGTGACCGAACGGCTGTGCGACATGATCGCTCGGCTCACCGGCCGCACTGTCGTCACCTACCCATCGCAGATCATGTTTGACCCGCACATCGGCGTGGAGATGTTCGTCTTCGACGCGGCCGCCGACCCGACGATCGCGCCGCCACGGCCGAGCGCCCAGACGCGGGACCCCAGCATCGGCGAGGCGACCGACGACGACGCGCTCGACCGCCCGTCCACCGCCGGTCAATAGCGCAGACCAGATACCGCGACTGCGCTATGACCACCGAGCGGCGGCTTCGGTGAGCGCGACCACGACGCGGGCGCTGGACCCGTAGCCGCTGACCGCGTCGCCGCGGACCTGCGTCGCGTCGTCGGAGCGCTCGGTGAGGGGCGCGTTGCACGGCTCGCGGGTGCGGTCGGCGGGACTGGACCTCCTCGAGGCCCTGCAGCCGGCGGATCTCGGCGCTCGCCTGAGCGTCAGGCGGCCATCTCCGTGGTTCTCCGCAGCCCGGGTCCGCACGAGCTGCGGATGTCCTCGCCCGCCGGCGCTGGTTGGCTGGTGACATGACCGAACCCGCCACGTCCTCCGGCCACGACGCCGACGGCCCCGCCGCCCTCGTCGTCTACGCCAGCACGCACGGCCACACCGCCAAGATCGCCGCCCGACTCGCCGGGGCGATGCGCGGCGAGGGGCTCGCCGTCGACCTGCGCGACGTCGCGCAGGCCGCCGACGCCGAGCCGGATCGCTACGAGCTCGTCGTCGTCGGCGGCTCGCTGCACAAGGAGCGACACCAGCCGGAGCTCGCCGGCTGGGTGACCGAGCACCGCGACGCCCTCGCGCGCGTCGCGTCGCTGTTCTTCTCGGTGTCGCTCTCGGCGGCCGAGGACAGCGCGGAGTCGCACGCTGCCACGCAGCGCTGCATCGACGACTTCTGCACCCGAACCGGCTGGACGCCGGCGCGCACCGAGCGGATCGCGGGCGCGCTGCAGTACCGCGAGTACGACGTCTTCACGCGCCAGCTCATGCGGCTGCTCATGAAGCACATGGGCCGTCCGACGGACGCCTCCCACGACTACGACTACACCGACTGGGACGCCGTCGACCGCCTCGGCCGTGAGCTGGCGACCGCGACCGCGACGGCGACCGCGACCGCGACCCCGGCGCTGACGGCGCCGTGACGCGGGCAACCCGCATGGCGGCAGGTGGTTGCTACCGATGCCGGCGCCGCGGCCTGCTCGTAGCGTGAGGACATGTCCGTTCGCTTCATCTTCCGCTGTCAGTTCTGCGACGCGCAGCCTGACCCCATGACACAGGTGAACCTCGAGAAGGCCATGCGCGAGAACACCTGGGGCGCCTACCAGGATGCGATGCCCGGACGGTGGCTGGTGTTCCACGGACGTGGCCTCTACGGCCATCCGCGCTACGCCTGTCCCGACCACCGCGGCGACCTCGTCGCGTACCTGCGCGAGCACTACGGGACGGTCGGCTTCCACGTCTGGAAGCGCCCGCCGTACCCCACCAGCCTCGCTAATCCGGGGACCGACAGGGCGTGGATCACCGCCACCCGGCGCCAGCGCTGGAGCGGTTGGTGAGCGCCGATCTCCGAGCGCGGGTCCAGACGCCCCCGCGGCAGCTCGTCGTACAGCCGTTGGCGGCCGCCCCGCAGCGCGCCGCCCAGATGTCCAGCCGCCGCCCGCGGCGCGGCCGACACGTGTGAGACACATCACATAAATCTAAATCCTTCTAAGGATTTTCGGTGAGCCGCCGATAGGGGGGCCATGGTCGCTCCACCATCCGCCGAGTGCCGGCCGCGACGCTAATGGTCCGGCCCCCGGCCCGGCCGGGCCCCACCGCGCTGGCGCTGGTCGTGGTGACGGCGGCGATGGCGTGGCTCGCGGCGCCCGTCGCGTTCGCCGCCGGCTCGGACGCGATCGGGATCTACAGCGAGGAGCTCGAGGCGACGAACAGCAGCGATCCCGCAGCCGTCGCCGCCGACATGCGCGCCGCCGGCGCCGGCATCGTGCGCCAGCCGTTCTCCTGGGCGCGCATCGAGCGGGCGCCGGGCGCGCTGGACTTCTCGGAGTACGACACGGTCATGAACGCGGCCGCGCGCGCCGGGCTGAAGGTCCTGCCGGTCATCATGGATCCGCCGCCATGGCGCAGCACGGCGCCCGCGACCGGCGCGCTGCGGGCGATGTACCCGCCGAAGGACATGGGCGCGATGGCCGCGCTCGCCACAGCGCTCGTGCGGCGCTACGGGCCGAGCGGCGGCTTTTGGGCGGCGCATCCCGAGCTCAGCCCGTCGCCGATCCGCAGCTGGCAGGTGTGGAACGAGCCGAACATCCCGGCGTTCTGGGCGACCGGCCCGGACCCCGCCGCCTACGTGCGCATGCTGCGCGCCGTCGGATCGGCGATCCACGCCGCGGACCCGTACGCGGAGGTCGTGACCGGCGGGCTGCCGTACGCGGGCGCCGGGATCCCCGTCGGCCCGTTCGTCGAGGCGATGTACGCGGCCGGCGCGCGCGGCACGTTCGACACGCTCGCGATCCATCCCTACGCCGCGACGCCCGCCGGCGTGCTGGAGATCCTGCGGCTGGCGCGCGAGCAGCTCGACCGGCTCGGGGATCCGCAGCGGCTCATCTGGGCGACCGAGTTCGGCTGGGCGACGGGCGGGCCGGCCGTGACGATCACGGCCACCGAGGCGGCCCACGCCGCGCTGCTGAGCGACACGGTCGCCGCCCTGCAGCGGGCTCGCGGCGTGCTGCGGCTGCGCGGCTTCGTGATCTTCCGCTGGAAGGACGTCGCCTTGAACCCCGGCCAGACCGACGTCTGGGCGCTGCACACCGGCCTGCTGCGCGTGGACGGCACGCCGAAGCCGGCCCTGGCCGCGTTTCGCGGAGACGCCGCCGTCGCCGCCACGGTGTGGCCCTCCGAGCCGACCCCGGCCGAGAACGCGGTGGCGGCCGCCGCGCTCGAGCGGTCGGCGATGAGCCCCGCCGATCTCGCGCAGGTCGTCGGCGTCAGCCGTCGCTCCCTGCGCATCCAGCGCCGCCTCGCGCGCGGCCGGCTGATCGTCACGGTCGACGTGCCGCCGGGCGGCGGCACGCAGCGCGTCCGGATCGGCTACTCGGCGACCCGCCGCGGGCACGTGGTGTCGCGCGGCACACGCCGGGTCACCCCGCGCGACGGACGGGCGCGGGTCACCTTCACGCTCACCCGCTCCGCCCGCAGGGGCGCCGGGGTGCGCATCACCGCGCAGCACGGCAGCGCGCGCGCAACCCGCCCGATCTCCATCAACTCGCGGCGAGTATCGCTGCGATGAACCAGACAAAGAGGACCCAGATGTCTCGATTGACCGCAGCACGTAGGTTCCCCTCGGTCGCGCTGCTCACCGGCGCGTTGCTGGCCTGCACGGCGGGCGTGGCCGCGGCCGCGCCACCGGCGGTCGACGTCAAGCTGTACTCACCCACAATCACCGGCAACATCGGCGCGCCGGCCAGTGACGTGTCCGTCACCGTGAAGCTCGAGCGCAGCGGCCAGCTCGTCGACACCGCACCGGCGGCGACGACCGACGCCGACGGCGCGTGGTCGGCGGCCCTGCCGGTGCACGCCGTGTCCAACAGCAACGACGTGCTCGTCGTCGAGTACAGCGGCGCCGATGCACCGGCGAACGCGCGCTACCGCCTGCTCTACAACGTCGACGAGGAGCTCTTCGGCGGGTTTCCCGCCACGGCGAGCGTCACCGCCGAGGGCGGCATGATCACGATCCAGTGTGCGACGTGCGCCGACCCGGCCATCCCGGTGCATGTCGAGTACGCCGACGGCGGGTCGGGCGACACCGTCGCCGCGAGCTTCGGCACCGGCATGAGCATCGGCATGCTGACCCCCGCGGTCGGCGTGAGCGACCGCGTGACGTACACCGCCACGTTCAGCTCCAACGACAACGCCGGGCTGCCGACCACGCTGCGGCTCACGAACCGCGCCTCGCTGCCGGGCCAGTACGGCGTCGCCAGCTGCGCGGCAGACCTTTCGGCCAGCACGGTGACGTGCTCCAGCGTGCCCGAGGGGCTTGACGTCGCGCGCCTGCGCAGCGGCAGCTCGGACGTCATCGTGCCGCTCGTCTCCACGTGGAGCCAGGGGACGGCGACGTTCTCGGATCTGCACCCCGGCGACCGCATCGAGCTGCGCGCCCACGGCTCGACCGTGGCGATCACGACGACGCATCTCGGCGCCGTGCGGGTCGACGGCACGCAACCCACGCTGGGCTCAGCGGCGCAGTTCCCGTTCCCCGGGTTCTCGCCGGTCACGGTGACGGGCGGCGACTGCGTGCCCGGCACGTGGTCGCAGCCGAACTTCCCGTTCATCCAGGCCGACGTCTGCCCGGCAAGCGGCGATCTGCCGGCGTGGCTGGGCGCCTCTCAGTCGATGGACGACTTCGGGCCGGGCGCCTCGATCGCGACGCCCCCGGCGTTCACGAACACCTCGCCGCTGGACAACGAGAACGTGTACGGATCCAGCGTCGTCGCGTGGGCCGACCTCGTCAACCATCCCAACACGACGGTCAAGCTGAGCTACGGCCCGCAGGGCGAGGCCAAGCAGGACGCCACGGGCAACGCGAACTCGCCCGCCGGCGCGCAGGTCACCGGCCTCGTCGCCGGCAAGCGCTACGCGGCGACCTGGGTCGCGACGTCCCCGAACAACGACACGACGACCTACGCGTCGCGCTTCAACGACCAGGCCGGCTACACCGGCCCGGCCGGCCCGGTGGGCCCGGCCGGCCCCACGGCTCCGGCGGGCCCAGCGGGTGCGACCGGACCGCGCGGTCCCGCCGGTCCGCAGGGCCCGCAGGGGATCCGGGGCCCGGCCGGCATCGGCATCAGCGGCGTGAAGGTCACCTGCAAGCTCGTCAAGACGCGCGGCGAGATCACCGGCACGAAGTGCAAGGCCACGGTCACCCAGGCGACGGCCGGCTCGCGGGCGAGCGTCGCGGTGCGCATGCAGCGCGCCTCGACGGTCTACGCGATGGGCAAGGGCACCCTGAAGTCCAGGCAGCGCAGCACCTCGGTCAACCTCGTGCAGCGCCGCGCCCTCAAGCGCGGAGGCCGCTACGACATGACGATCGTGCTGACCCGCAAGGGCCAGGGCGCCAAGACGGCGCTCGCGCACGTCAAGGTGAAGTGATCCCGGGCCGGCGCGCGGCGTCCCGCCGATGCGGTGGGCGCCGCGCGCCGCGCGTTGCTTGCGCGTTGCGCGTTGCGCGTTGCGCGTTGCGCGTTGCGCGTTGCGCCGGCCGCGCGCTCGAGGCTCAGACCTCCAGCGCGAGGCCGAGCACGAGCATGACCGCCGCGCCCAGCGCGGTGCCGGCCGCGACGCGCGCGTGGGAGTCGTGCTGCCAGGCGTCGGGCAGCAGGTCGACGACGACGAGCGCGAGCATCGCCCCGCCCGCGAGCGCGAAGGAGACCGGCAGGAGCCCCTCGATCTGCTCGACGGCGAGCCACGCGACGAGCGCGCCGGGGATCTGCGGCAGGCTCGTCAGCACCGCGCCCCAGACCTGGCGCGCGGGCGAGAAGCCGGCGGGCGCCATCGCCGCCGCCGTGGCGGTGCCCTCCGGGACGTTCTGGATCGCGATGGCGGTGATGACGAACAGGCCGATGCCGGCCTCGGTCGAGGCGAACGCGCTGCCGATCGCGAAGCCCTCCGGCAGGCTGTGGACGAACAAGACGCCGAGCACGAGCAGCGACCGCGTGCCGGCGGCGCTGCGCCCGCTGGCGCGCGCGTGGTGCCCGAGCGCGCGGCGCATGATCACGAGCGCGAGCGCCCCGGCGACCGCCGCCGCGAGCACGCTGCCGGTCTCGCCCTGGTCAAACGCGGGCATCAGCAGGCCGGCGGTCGCCGCCACCGCCATCACGCCGGCCGCGATCCCGTTGAGCATGCCCTGCGCGGCGCGCGCCCGGTGGGCGCCGAGCGCGAGCACGGGCAGCGCGCCGAGCCCGGTGGCGAGCGCCGTCCCGGTCGCGATCGCCAGGAGCACCAGCGCGTCGTTCATCAACCGTCAGGCTGGCACAATGGGCCGGCGAGACGACCACCGGCCATGGACGACCACCACATCGACGAGCAGCGCCTGCGACGCCTCATCGATGTCGGTCGCGGGCTGCTGTCCCAGCTCGACCCCGAGGCGGTGCTCGACCAGGTGCTCGAGACCGCCTGCGAGATCACCGGCGCGCGCTACGCCGCGCTGGGGATCCTCGACGAGGACCGGCGCGAGCTCGATCGCTTCATCACGCGCGGGATCGACGCCGAGACGCACCGCGCGATCGGCGACCTGCCGCGCGGGCGCGGCATCCTCGGCGTGCTGATCGACCGGCCCGAGCCGCTGCGCATCCCCGACGTCGGCGAGCACCCGAAGTCCTACGGCTTCCCGCCCGGCCATCCGCCGATGTCGAGCTTCCTCGGCGTTCCCGTGCTCGTGCGCGGACAGATCTGGGGCAACCTCTACCTCACCGAGAAGCAGGGCGGCCGGGAGTTCGACGCCGTCGACGAGGAGTCCGTGGTGATCCTCGCCGCCTGGGCGGCGATCGCGATCGAGAACGCGCGCCTCTACGAGGCCGTCGCCGCGCGCCGCGACGAGCTCGAGCAGTCCGCCCGGCGCCTGGAGGCGGCACGCACGATCGCCGTCGCGGTCGGCGCCGAGATGGAGCTCGAGCACGTGCTCGAGCTGATCGCCAAGCGCGGCCGCGCGCTCGTGGAGGCACGCAGCCTCGTGATCCTCCTGCGTGACGGGACCGACCTCGTCGTGGCCGCGAGCGCGGGCGTCACCGAGCGGGCGACCGGCGTGCGCGTGCCGATCGCGGGCTCCACGACGGGCCAGGTGCTGATGTCGCACACCGTGCGAAGCATCGCCGACGTCGGCGCGCAGCTGCGGATCTCGGCGACGCAGCTCGGGGTGGCGGATGCGCAGACGGCGCTGCTCGCGCCGCTCGTCTACCGCGGCCGCGGGCTCGGCGTGCTCGCCGCGTTCGATCGCGGCGCCGACGCGGCGGGCTTCTCCGAGGACGACGAGGCGACCCTGCGCGCGTTCGCCGCCAGCGGCGCGACCGCGGTCGCGCTCGCGCAGACCGTCCAGCACGAGCGGCTGCGCCATTCGCTGGAGGCCGCGGAGGCCGAGCGCCGGCGCTGGGCGCGCGAGCTGCACGACGAGACCCTGCAGGGGCTCGGCGGCCTGCGCGTCATCCTCGCCTCCGCGCTGCGCCGCGTCGAGCAGGACGATGTCGCCGAGCTGCTGCGCGACGGCGTCGGCCAGGTCGAGCGGGAGATCGAGAACCTGCGTGCGATCATCACCGAGCTGCGCCCGGCGGCGCTCGACGAGCTCGGTCTGGCGCCCGCCATCGAGGCGCTGGTCGGTCGCATGAGCGCCGTCGAGGACTCGAGATCACGTGCAGCGTCGAGGTGCCCGGCGCCGGCCAGCGGCTCGGCCCGGAGCTCGAGACGACGATCTACCGGCTCGTGCAGGAGGCGCTGACGAACGTCGCCAAGCACGCGGGCGCCGAGCACGCGCGCGTCTCGGTGGGCGGCACCGCGCGGCGGATCGCGGTCGAGATCAGCGACGACGGGTCGGGCTTCGATCCGGCCGCCGCGACGAGCGGGTTCGGGCTGGCCGGGATGCGCGAGCGCGTGCAGCTCAGCGGCGGGCAGCTCACCGTCTCGCCCACTGCGGGCGGGACGACCGTGCGCGCCGAGCTGCCCCTGTCAGAGCTCGACGAGGCCGTGGTCCAGGGCGTAGCGCACCAGATCGGCGCGTGAGGAGCGGCGCAGCTTCTGCTGGATGTGCGCGCGGTGGCTCTCGACCGTGCGGATCGAGAGGTACAGCTGCTCGGCGATCTCGGCGTTCGTGTGGCCCAGCGCGATCATCCGCAGGACCTCGACCTCGCGCGGGGAGAGGTCGTCCGGCGGGCCCGCGGGCTGCGCCGGCTCGGCCGCCATCCGCGCGCCGAGCTGCGGGTTGAGGTAGGTCTGGCCCGCCGCGGTGCGGCGGATCGCCTCGACGAGCTCCTCGTCGGCGGCCTCCTTGAGGACGTAGGCCAGCGCGCCCGCGCTCAGCGCCTGGCGCGCGAAGGCCGGCTCGTTCTGCATCGTGAGCACGGTGATCTTCGTCTGCGGCGAGGCGGCGAGGATCTCCGGGATCGCCTCCAGGCTCGAGCCGCCCGGCATGTTGAGATCGAGCACGAGCACGTCGGGCTTGTGGCCGCGCGTGGTGCGGATCGCCGCGTCGACGTCGCCGACGGAGCCGACGACCTCGAAGCCCTCCTCGGCTTCGAGCAGCAGTTGCAGCCCGCGCCGGACGACCGCGTGGTCGTCGGCGAGCACGATCCGGATCGATCCGCGCTGCGCTGCGTCGGCCTCCATGCGTGCGGACGATAGCGGCGGCGCCGATCGCCGGTATCGGGGTTTTCCCGCGGGCAGGCGGCGGACTTCGGCCGATGGCCTGGGCGCGGGCCGACCGTAATGTCGCCAGGCATGAAGACCGAAACGCACCAGCACCCCTGCCACGTGCTCATCGCGGGCGGCGGAGTCGCGGCGCTGGAGACCATGATGGCCCTCCACGCGATCGCGGGCGACCGCGTCCGTGTCACATTGCTCGCCCCCGAGCGCAACTTCCACTACCGCCCGATGGCGGTCGCCGAGCCCTTCACGATCGCCCACGCCCGCCGTGTCGAGCTGGCGCAGGTCGCCGCGGACTTCGGCGCGCAGGTCGTGACCGGTGCGCTCGACGCCGTCGTGCCCGGCGAGCACTGCGTGGTCACCCGCGGCGGCGAGCGGCTCGCCTACGACGCGCTCGTCATCGCCAGCGGCACGCGCCTGCGCCCGTCGCTCGACGGTGCGGTGATGATCGACGACCGCAACCTCGGCGGCGCCCTGCGCGGCCTCGTGCAGGACGTCGAGGAGGGCTACGTCGCGGACATCGCGTTCGTCGCGCCGGCGAACGCGGGCTGGCCGCTGCCGCTCTACGAGCTCGCCCTCATGACGGCCCACCGCGCCTACGACATGAACGTGCCCGTCGAGATCTCGATCGTGAGTGCCGAGGGCGCCCCGCTGGGGATGTTCGGCGCCGGGATCTCCGACGTGCTCACGGGGCTGCTGAGCGACGCCGGGATCGCGTTTCACGGCTCGTCGTGCGCCGAGCTGGCCCACGGCGAGCTGACCCTGCAGCCCGGCGGCGTGCGCATGCGGCCCGGTCGCGTCGTCGCCCTGCCCTACCTCGAGGGGCCGCAGCTGCGCGGCATCAAGACCGATGCCCACGGCTTCATCCCCGTCTCCGAGCGCGGCGAGGTGCATGGCGTGCCCGACGTCTACGCCGCCGGCGACGCGACGTGGTATCCGATCAAGCACGGCGGGATCGCGGCGCAGCAGGCCGACGTCGTCGCGGCGACGATCGCCGCGCGCGCCGGCGCCGGGGTCGAGCCCGCGCCGCTGCGGCCGGTGCTGCGCGGCATGCTGCTGACCGGGGACGAGACGGTCTACCTCCACGCCGAGCTCGCCGGCGACGGCGAGTTTCGCGGCACCGTCAGCGACGTCTGCCCCTGGGATCCGCCGACGAAGATCGTCGCCCGCCACCTCGGCCCGTATCTCGCGAAGGCCGATCCCGCCGGTTACACACGGCGCGAGCGGGTGAGCGCGCGATGACGTTCGCCGAGCAGCGTCCGCGGGTGCTCGTCGCCGGCGGCGGCATCGCGGCGCTCAAGCTGCTCCTCGCGCTGCGCGTGAACGCCGGCGCGGCGCTCGCGATCACGCTGCTGAGCGCCGATGCCGAGCTCGCGCCGCCGGCGATGACCGTGGCCGAGCCGTTCGAGCGCGGCGGGGCGCAGGCCCACGACTGGGGCGAGATCACGGCGCAGCTCGACGCACGGCTCGCGCTCGACAAGCTCGTCGCGGTCGACACGGGCGCGCGCACGGCGTTCACCAAGGGAGGGCGGCGGATCCCCTACGACGTCCTCGTGGTGGCGACGGGCGCGCGCCGCGTCGAGCCGCTCGCCGGAGCGCTGACCTTCGGGATGCGCCCGGTCCCGAGCGCGCGGCTGCGCGCGGCCGTCGCCGACCTGCTCGCGGGGACGGCGGCGAGCATCGCCTTCGTCCTGCCGTGGCCGTCGAGCTGGTCGCTGCCGCTCTACGAGCTCGCGCTGCTGACCGCCCACGAGCTGCGCGAGTACGGCTGTAGCGCCGCGGTTCGCATCGTCACGCCCGAGGCGCACGCGCTGGAGCTGCTCGGGGCGGCCGCGCGCGCCGCGGCCGGGCCGCTGTTCGACGCGCTCGGCATCGAGCTCGTCGCGAACGCCCAGCCGCGCGCGGTCGTGGCTGGCGCTCGCTCCGGCGGCAGCGGCGCCGGCGGCGTGCGGCTCGACGGCGGGGAGATCGTCGCGGCCGACCACGTGGTCACGCTGGCGGACGTCGTCGCACGACCGGTGCCCGGGCTGCCGAGCGACCGCGCCGGCTTCATCCCGGTCGACCTGTACGGACAGGTGGCCGGTGAGCCGCACGTGTATGCCGCCGGCGAGGTGACCGCGTTCCCCCTCCGCCAGGGCGGCCTGGCGGCGCAGCAGGCCGACGTCGTCGCCGAGGCGATCGCGGCGCGCTACGCCGCCGGCCCGCCGCCGGCGCCGTTCGCGCCGGTCCTGCGCGCGCGCCTGACGACGAGCGGCGCGCCGCTGTACCTCCAGGCCCGGCCCGCGGGCCAGAGCCTGGCGTCGCACCGGGCGCTGTGGTCGCCGCCCGAGAAGGTGGCTGGCCGCTACCTGGCGCCGTACCTCGCCACCGCGCGACCGGGCCGGATCGGCGCCGCGCCGCTGGCCGAGCGCGTGCCGGCGCTCCCCTCGGTGCCGGGCGATGACCGCTCCGCGGTGACGCTCGCCCTCGCGCTCGCCGCGGCGGAGGAGCGCCACCACAACGCCAGCCGGGCGCGGCAGGCGCTCGACGCGGCGCGGGCGCTGCACCCCGGCGTGCGCGATCGCGCGGACGGCGAGCGGCCCGTGCGCCTCGCCGAGGCGGTTCCGCTGATGTGAGGGTGGGTACGGTCCGCCTCGCGTGTCCGCCGCGCCGCCATCGCTCAGCGTCGCCGAGGCCATGCGCCGCAGCGGGTTCTATCCCGGCTCGCCCGAGGTCGTGGTCCGCGAGACGCACTCGGCCTGGGTCTTCCTCGCGGGCGAGCGGGCCTACAAGGTCAAGAAGCCGGTGCGGATGGCGTTTCTGGACTTCAGCACGCTGGAGCGCCGCCGCGCGGTGTGCCATGAGGAGGTGCGGGTGAACGCCGCGCTGGCGGCGGCGCTGGAGATGCGCGTGCGGGCGGTGGTCGTGCGGGCGGGCGCGTACGTCCTGGCGGAGGATGACGGCCGTGCGGGTGCCGGTGCCGGAGCCGACGAGGTCGTCGAGTACGCGATCGAGATGCGGCGCTTCGACGAGGACCGGACGATGGCGGCGCTCGTGCGCCGCGGCGCGCTCGCCGACGACGACGTGCGCGCGGTGGCGCGGCGACTGGTGGAGTTCCACGCGGGGCGGACGTGGTCAGGCCCTCGGATCCCCCCGGCGACGTCCAGCGCGCGTGCGATCGCAACGCACGCGAGCTGCACGCGCTGGCCGGCGACGAGGCCACGGCGCGGCGGATCCTCGCGGCGGAGCGGTTCACGGGCGCCTTCCTCGTCGTGCATCGCGAGGCGATCGCCGCGCGCGCCGCGGCCGGACGGGTACGTGACGGCCACGGCGACCTGCGCGCCGAGCACGTCGTGCTCTCCGAGCCGCTGACGATCGTCGACCGGCTCGAGTTCGACGCCGGCCTGCGCGCGATCGACGTCGCCGACGACCTCGCGTTCCTGGCGATGGACCTGGAGTCGATGGGCGCCGCGGACGCGGCGCGCCTGCTGCTCGCGGCCTACCGCGACGCGGGAGGCGACGCGGGCGAGGGCGCGCTCGTGGCGTTCTTCGGGACTTATCGCGCGCTCGTGCGGGCCAAGGTCGACCTGCTGCGCGCCGCTCAGCTCACGGAGGACGATGCGGCGGCCGCCGCTGCCGCGCGCGCCGGCGCCGGCGATCTGCTCGACCTCGCCGAGCGGCTGGCGTGGCGCGCCCGCGGCCCGCTCGTGCTCGCCGTCAGCGGGCCGCCGGCCAGTGGGAAGTCGACGCTCGCGGCCGAGCTGGCGCGGCGCAGCGGCTGGCCGGTGCTGTCCTCCGACGCGGCCCGCAAGCAGGCGCGCGGCATCGCGCTGGGGGCGAGCGCGCCGGAGGCGGACTACGCGCTGGAGGCGCGCGCCGCGGTGTACCGCGACCTCGGCGAGCGGGCGGCCTGGCGCTTGGGGAGGGGGGCGGGGGCGTGGTCGTCGACGCGACGTTCGGCGACGCGCGGCTGCGCGCGGCGTTCCTCGACGGTCTCGGCGAGGGGGTGACGCGCGTGTGCGCGCTCGAGTGCCTCGTGCCCGCCGCGCTGCGCGAGCGCTGGGCCGGCGAGCGCCGCGTCCAGACTGCTCGCGGCTCGGACGCGTCACCGGCGGTCGTCGCGCAGCTCGCCGCGCAGCACAGCGGCTGGGACGAGCTGCCCGAGACGTCGGTGCTGACGGTCAGGCCGGGCGCCGGCGCGGGCCGGGTGGTCGATCAGGTCGCCGACTGGCTGGACACGCGTCCGCGCGCGGAGTGACGGCGCCCGGCTGCGCGCGACGGCTCTGGTCGGCCGTCGCGCGCGGTGCCGTCAGGCGCTGGGGCGCTGGGGATGTCGATCGTGAAGCCGACGAGCGGCGAGCCGGTGGCGATGAGCCCGCGGTCGGCGATGGCGCCGGTGGCGAGGTTCAGCGAGACGAGGCGCACCGGCACGTGCGGCAGCGAGATCTGGCTGCGCAGCAGGATCGCCTCGACGAACGCCGGCAGCCGGATGCCGCCGAGCACCGCGTAGGCCTCGTCGGCGCCGCGGATGTCGAAGCCCTGCACCTGGCGCAGCCCGAGGTCGAGGTCGGCGACCTTCGTCAGCGTGCCGTCGTTGGGCGGGTTCTGGGCGACGAGGTCGCGCTGGCTGACCGCGTCGATGTCGAACAGGGCCGTCGCGGTTCCCGGGTCCGTGTCGTTGTTCGTGTAAGCGGCGGCGCTGACGCCCGGCTCGACCGTCCGCGGGCTCGCGGTGATCGGCTGGTAGCTCAGGGCGCCGTCGGTGAACGTGTCGCCGGCGAAGCGCTGGACCATCGCGGCTACGCGGTCGGAGGGCAGCGCGCGCAGGTTCTGGCCCGTGTCGCTGACGATCCGCAGCGCGTCGGCGGCGGGGTTGAAGTCGACGCCGAACTCGGTGCCGCTGAGGACGACCGGCGTGCCGGGCTGCGTTGCGGCGGTGCGACCGGGGGCGACGAGCGCGAACGCGAACGTGGCCTGGCCGGTCGCCGGGTTGATCGTGTAGAGCGACCGGCGCCGCCGTTGCCCTTCGTCACCGCGTAGAGCGCGCCGTTGACCGGTCGCTCGTCGATGCCGACGACGCGGTCGCCGGCGGCCAGGCCGCTGATCGTGCGCGAGGTTACGGCCAGCGGGTTGTTGAGCCCGAACGTGAGGATCTTGCCGCTCGCAGTAGCGCCGTAGGCGGGCGAGGGCGCGGTGGCCTGGGCCTGCGCGGCGGACGGTGCGGCGACGGCCAATGCCAGGGCACCGGCGGCGAGTGCCGTGCCACGGCGCAGGCGATGGTTCTTGGGCGACATGTGTGAGGTCCTCCTTGGACGGCGTGCTGTGACCGGCGGCGGTCGACGGGCGCGCGTGAGTGCGTTGCCAGAGGTCCATTCGCGTCGAGCGGGCGGGAGGTGCTTTCGGGGCGGGAAGCTGGCGCGTCGGCGTGGGCGGACTCCGGGTAGGAGCCTGATCGGCTCCACCCAACCCCGTCCGAAAGAGGCGGCGCACTACAGGCGACCGCCGAGCGCGAAGATCCGGGCCGGTTTGCCGCTGTCGATACGGGTTGCGAGGTCGGCGGCCCGCCCGCAGCCCGACCGACGCGGGGGGTGTGAATGGATCTGGTGCCGCGAGCG
>CAVPYM010000022.1:0-472684 GCA_963709935.1 uncultured Actinomycetes bacterium
TCCACCGACTTCAAGGAGATCCCCATGGCTGAGCGTCTGCTCGCCCCCCGGTCGGCGGTCCCGGCCCGGCCGGCGCCGAACCCACCGACCTGCCGGTCGGCGAGCTGCTCAAGCGCGCCAGCGAGCAGACGTCGCGGCTCGTGCGCGAAGAGCTGCGCCTGGCGCAGCTGGAGATGCAGCAGAAGGCCAAGCACGTCGAGGCGCTGGCCTACAAGGCGGATGTCAAGAGCCACGCGCACGACAAGGCGGACGAGGTCAAGGCGCGGGCCGAGGAGACCGTCGAGCGCGTCAGGGCCAAGGCGGCGCCGACGACCGCGGAGCAGGTCCGGGCCAAGGCCGGGCCGACGGCCGTGCGGATCCGCGCCCGGGCTCATCAGCTGCCGCCGCCGGTCCTGGCGGGGGCCGCGGCGTTGGTGCTCGTGACAATGCTCGCGCTGCGCCGGTGGCGCTCGCGGCGGCGCTTCTGAACGCGCGCGCCCAGACGACGTCGACCGCGGCGTCGTCGTGCGGCTCGGTCGGGGTCTGCGAGAGGTCGTCCATCCCGCCCGGCTACCCCTCAGCGGGCATGGCCTCACGTCAGCCGCAGATCGCGCCGACCCCTCAGGCCGCTACGCCGGCAGGCGCCGCTGGGCCAGCCGGGCGCTGGAGACGGCGATCGCCTCGGGGTTGGAGTCGACGAGCACGAAGCGCCGGCCCAGCTCGCCGCAGACGGCGCCGAGCGTGCCCGAGCCGGCAAACGGGTCCAGGCACCAGCCGCCCGGCCGCGACGAGGCGGCGACCATCCGGCGCACGATGCCGGCGGGCTTCTGCGTCGGATAGCCGGTCTTCTCGCGCGAGTTCGTCGGCACGATCGTGTGCCACCAGCAGTCGCTCGGCCGCTTGCCGCGGGCGGCCTTCTCGGGCCCGACCAGCCCCGGCGCCATGTACGGCTCGCGGTCGACCTCGTCGTCGTCGAAGTGGTAGCGCTCGCGGTCGCGGACGTAGACGAGGATCGTGTCGTGCTTGGCCGGCCAGCGGCGCTTGGGCCGCCCGCCATAGTCGTAGATCCAGATCAGCTCGTTGAGGAAGCACTCGGGCCCGAAGATCTCGTCGAGCGCGAGCTTGCAGCGGTGCGACTCGCGGTAGTCCAGGTGCAGGTACAGCGTGCCGTGCGGCGCGAGCAGCTCGCGCACGCGCTCCAGGCGCGGCGCGAGGAAGCCGGCGTAGTCGGCGAATGCGTCGGCGTAGCCCAACTCGCCGCGGCGCTGCTCGTTGCCGGTGTTGAACGGCGGATCGAGGTAGGCCATGTCGAACGCGCCGTCGGGCAGCGTCGCCATCGCGGCGAGGTTGTCGCCGGCGATGAGCAGGTCGTCGTCGAGGACGGTGAAGTCGCCGGCCGGCAGGGTGCGCATCGTGGCGCAGGCTACGGGCGGTGGCGGTCGCCCTCCCCCCGCAGGTGTCGGTGCGGCCGGTGGTCTTGCCCGCGCCATCCGGCGCGTCGTACGTCAGCGAGATCCTCAGCGCGCCGCCCTCGCGGACGTCGAACTCGTGTACGCAACACGTCATGCCGGCGGGTACCTTCCAGCGAGCCACGGCCGCGGGGTCGATCAGCGCCGCGTAGACGCGTTCGCGCGGCGCGCGGATGCGCCGGCTGAGCCGGGTCGACGTCACCTGCCGCATCCTGCCAGGCGGCGGCCAGCCCGTCGGCAGTCGCGATTTGCGAGCCTGTGGGCGGATGGCGTCCCTCGCTCGCCGCGTGCTCGTGCTGCTCGTCGTCGCCGTCCTGACGGTCGTCGCCGTCGTCGTGCTGTTCGAGGACGACACGTCCAGCCCGCCGCTCGTGCCCGGCACGTCGGTCGACAACGACCCGCTGGCCTACACGGAGGGCCGCGAGGACGACTTCGCCGCCGCCGCCGCCCGCGGGCACGCGCACGTCATCTACGCCAAGTCGCCCGGCGGCGCGCGGGCCAGCGCCGCGCGCGTCGCGCAGTTCCGGGCGCTCGTCGAGGCCGCCGCCGAGACCGCCGACATCGACGCCGACACGCTGGAGGGCCTGGTGCTGCTCGAGAGCGCGGGGCGCGCCGACGCCGTCGCCGACCCGCAGCTCGAGGGCGCCGTCGGGCTGACCCAGATCCTCGCCGAGACGGGCCGCAACCTGCTGGAGATGCAGGTCGATCCGGCGGGCGCGCGGCGGATCGGCCGCTCCCTGCGGCGGGCCGAGCGCAAGGGCGACAGCGCGCTGGCGGAGCGCCTGCGCGAGCGCCGGCGCACGATCGACGAGCGCTTCGATCCGCCCAAGGCACTCGCGGCGACCGCGCGCTACCTCGTCATCGCGCGCGAGGAGCTCGGCCGCGCCGACCTCGCCGTGCAGAGCTACCACATGGGCATCGGCAACCTGCAGAGCGCGCTGCGCGACTACGGCGAGGACGACATCTCCTACGCGCGGCTGTACTTCGACTCCACGCCGACCGCCCATGAGCAGGCCTACCGCCGCCTCGCGGCCCTCGGTGACGACTCGTCGACGTATCTCTGGCGCGTCATGGCGGCGCGGGAGATCATGCGCCTGTACCGCTCGGACCCCGACCAGCTCGACCGCGTCTCCGTGTTGCAGACCGCGAAGAACTCCGCCGAGGAGATCCTGCACCCGCAGGCCGAGACCGAGTCGTTCACGACGCCCGACGAGCTGCGCGACGCCTACGCCGGCGGGCGGATCGTCGCGCTGCCGCGCGCCGACCTGCTCGAGCGCGGGGTCGCGATCGATCGCCGGATGGGCGAGCTGGCGGGGCGGCTGAAGCGCTCGCGCACGACGTACCGCGGTCTGCGCGAGCCCGCGCTGGATCTGCTGGCCTACGTCGGCGCCGCCGTGAAGGAGATCTCCGGCGATGCGCCGCTGGTGGTCACGAGCACGGTCCGCGACCGGCGCTATCAGCACGAGCTGCTGCGCCGCAACCGCGAGGCCACCCCGAACTACTCGCTGCACACCACCGGCTGGTCGTTCGACATCCTGCGCACGTACGCCTCGCGCCCGCAGGCGCTGGCCTTCGAGTTCATGCTCGAGCGCCTGCAGTCGCACAACCTCATCGCGTGGGTGCGCGAGCCGGCGGCGATCCACGTGACGGTGTCGGCTGAGGCGCAGCGGCTGGCCGCGGTGGTCAGCCCATAGCGGGGGGCGCCGGGCCGAAGAGCTCGTCGAGCGGGAGCGCGAAGCCGGGCAGCAGCGGCGACGTCAGATCGTCGCCGCGGGCAAGCTCGAGAGAGACGTCGAAGCTCCGCGCCGCGGCGTGGAGCGTCGATAGACGATGACCTCGTCGGCGGCGGTGTCGACGAGCCACGGCTCGGGCAGCCCGTACTGCTCATAGTGTGCCTTCTTCGGTCCGATGTCGTGACGCCACGTGGAAGGCGACCGGATCTCGGCCGCGATGTCCGGTATCGGCTGCGGACGCACCTCGGTACGTCCGGTCCGCGACCCTCGCGGTACCAGAGCACGTCGGGCGCGAAGCAGTTGTGCTCATCGAGCATGACATCGATCGGCAGCGTCGACTCGCCTCGACCGGCAGAGGCCCGACGCCAGAGCTCCAGCGCCATCACCAGATCGAGCAGCACCCGCTGGTGCAACGCCAGCGGCTCGGTCACGACGACCTCACCATCGATCAGCTCGGTCCGGCGCGGGTCGTCCTGCGCAACGTACTCCGCAACCGTCATCCGCTGCGTCACCGCCATGCCGCTAATCGTAACCCTCTCGTCGCTGGCCGCCCACACCTCGTGAAGGCGTGGGCGACCGAGGATTCGCCCCCGCTACGCGAGCAGCTCGCGCACGTGCGCGGCGACGTTCGCCGGGGTGATGCCGAGCTCCTCGAGGATCCGCTCGGCGGGCGCCGAGGCGCCGAAGCGGTCGACGGAGACGATCGCGTCGGCGTAGCGCTCCCAGCCCATCCGCACGCCGGCCTCGACCGAGACCGTCGGCAGGTCGATCGGCAGGACGGAGGTCTTGTAGTCCTCGTCCTGCTGCTCGAAGAGCTCCCACGACGGCATCGAGACGACGCGCACCGCGACGTCGAGCTCCTCGGCGGCGGCGAGCGCGACCCAGACCTCGCTGCCCGTGCCGATGATGATCGCCTCGGGGTCGTCGGCGTCGAGCAGCACGTAGGCGCCATTGCCCACGCCGTCGGCAGACCCGCACTGGTCGCGGTCGAGCACCGGCAGGTCCTGCCGGGAGAGGACGAGCGCCACCGGGCCCTCGAGATCCTCGAGGATCACGCGCCACGCCTCGGCGGTCTCGTGCGCGTCGGCGGGGCGCAGCACGACGAGCCCCGGGATCGCGCGCAGCGCCGCGAGGTGCTCGACGGGCTGATGGGTGGGGCCGTCCTCGCCGAGCGCGACGGAGTCGTGCGTGAAGACCCATGTCGCCGGCAGCCCGGTCAGCGCCGACAGGCGGATTGCCCCGCGCATGTAGTCGGCGAACTGCATGAAGGTCGAGCCGTAGGGCCGCACGATGCCGCCGTGTGCGGCCAGGCCGTTGACCGCGCCGCCCATGCCGTGCTCGCGCACGCCGAAGAAGACGTTGCGCCCGGCCTGCTCGGCGGTGAAGCGCTCGGAGTTGGGGAACTCGGTCTTCGTCGACTCCGACAGGTCGGCGGCGCCGCCGACCATCGTCGGGGTGAGCTCCTCGAAGGCGGCCATGACCTGCGCGCCCGCGCTGCGAGTGGCGATCTTCGGCTTGTCCCAGTCGAGATTGCCCAGCGCGGCGCCGAGGCCGGGCAGCGGCCTGCCCTGCCAGGCGAGGTCCCACTCTTCGGCGAGCTGCGGGTTGGCCTCGCGCCAGGCGTCGAAGCGCTCGGTCCACTCGGCATGCGCCGCGGCGCCGTCCGCCGTCATCGAGGCGGCGGCGTACGCCTCCTCGGGAACGTAGAACTGCTGGTCCGGATCCCAGCCCATGACCTCCTTGGTCAGGCGGACCTCGTCCTCGCCGAGCGCGGCGCCGTGCGCCTTGCTGGAGCCGGACTTGTTGGGCGACGGGTAGCCGATGATCGACTTCACGCGGATCAGCGACGGCTTGTCCTCGACCTTCTGCGCGTTCTTGATCGCGGTCTCGATCGCGACCATGTCGTTGGCGTCGTGGACGGCCGAGACGTGCCAGCCGTAGGCCTCGAAGCGCTTCTCGACGTCCTCGCGGTCGAAGCTCAGCGACGTCGGGCCGTCGAGCGAGATGTCGTTGTCGTCGTAGAGGTAGACGAGCCGGCCGAGGCCGAGCTGGCCGGCCAGCGAGGCGGCCTCGGCGGCGATGCCCTCCATGAGGTCGCCGTCGGAGACGATCGCGTAGATGTGGTGGTTCTGGACCTCCTCGCCGTAATGCTCGCGCAGGTACTTCTCGGCCAGCGCCATGCCGACGCCGTTGGCGAAGCCGGCGCCGAGCGGGCCGGTCGTGACCTCCACGCCGGGCGTCACGTGGACGCGGTCGCGCTCGGGATGACCCGGGGTCAGCGAGCCCCACTGACGGAACTGCTTGATCTCGTCCATCGGAAGGTCGTAGCCGGTGAGATGCAGGATGGCGTAGAGCAGCATCGATCCGTGGCCTGCGCTGAGCAGGAAGCGGTCTCGGTCGGGCCACAGCGGATCCGCCGGGTCGTGGCGCATGATGTGCCGGTACAGGACGACGGCGGCCGGCGCCATTGCCATCGGAAGACCCGGATGACCGGAGTTCGCCTTCTGGATCGCGTCCATCGCCAGGGCGCGGATGGAGTCGACGCAGAGCTGATCAGAATCGGAAGTCATATCGGGCAGTATCGAGACTGGCGCGTTAACACGTCGTCCGGATGGTGCTTCCCACGGCTTCCCCGCTGCACCTGCGCGCATGTGTCAGGTTGCGCGGCATGACCGACGAGCTGAGCTGGGACGCCGTGCTGGCCTGGCGCGTGGCGCGCCAGGGGCTCGCCGAGCGCGCCGCGGCGGCGGATTGGATGGACGTGGCGCGCCGGGTCTGCGGCCTCCACGCGCAGGTGCAGTCGTCGGCGGAGCTGACGCTCTGGGCCCGCGTCGACGGGCTCGACCCGGGTGCGGTGACGGCCGCGCTGTGGACCGAGCGGACGCTCGTGCGGACGTGGGCGATGCGCGGCACGCTGCACCTCCTGCCGGCCGACGAGCTGGCGCTGTGGGTCGGCGCGCAGGGCGTGGCCAAGCCGCGCTACGAGATGGCCAGCTGGCGCAAGGCGTACGGGATGACGAGCGCCGAGGCCGTCGCGGTGCTCGACGCGATCCGCGACGTGCTCGGCGGCGAGCCGCTGACGCGCGACGAGCTCGGCGACGCGGTGGGCGAGCGGCTCGGGGACGCGCGGCTCGGGGAAGCCGTGCGCGGGAGCTTCGGGACGATGCCCAAGCTCGCGGCCTTCCGCGGCGACGTCGTGTTCGCCAGGCCGGCCGGCCAGAAGGTGCGCTTCACGCGGCCGGACCGCTGGCTGGACGCGGATTGGACGCCGGCGCCGGCGCGCGAGGCGATGGCGGGGGTCATCCGCCGCCACCTGGCGGCGTACGGGCCGGCGTCGCGCGAGACGTTCGCGCGCTGGTTCGGGATGCCGTCGGCCGCGCAGGCGGGCAAGCTCGTCGCGGCGCTGCGCGACGAGGTCGCGGCGGTCAGCGTGGAGGGGTGGGAGGGCTGGATGCTGCGCGAGGACGTGGCGGCCGCGGGGGCCGCGCGGCCGGCCGGCGTCGTGTCGCTGCTGCCGGCGTTCGACCAGTACGTCGTGGCGGCGCCGCGCGAGGAGACGCCGGTGCTGGCCGCCGCGCACAAGCATCGCGTCTACCGCCGGCAGGGCTGGCTGTCGCCCGTGCTGCTCGTCGACGGGCGGGTACTCGGCGTCTGGAGCCACGAGCGCAAGGGCGGCTTCCTCGGCGTGACGATCGAGCCGTTCGCGCCCGTGGACGGCGCCGTCCGGGCGGGCGCCGAGCGCGAGGCGCAGCGGCTGGCGGAGTATTTCGGCGACGAGCTCGAGCTCGTGTGGGACCAGTACACCCGGCAGTAGCCGGTGTGGCGAATCGTGCACGCGGAGCGATCCGGAGTCGCCACACCCGGACCGAGCCTGGCGTCAGTGGCCCGTCCCGCCGTCGCCGGACGAGCGCGCCGCCCGCGCCTCGTAGGCCTGCCGGGCCTGCGCGTCCGCGCCGCCGAGCACGCGGTCCAGCGCGAGCAGGCGCGCGAAGCCGTCGCGCACCGCCGTCGGGGCGGCGGCGCCGAGCTTCTGCAGCGGCCCGATCCGGCGCGGCACGAAGACCTCGAAGCGCGGTGAGCGCAGCGCGGCGACGATCGCATCGGCCGCCAGCGGGGGGTCGATGTGCGGCACGAACCGCGCCTGCGGCGTGCCCGCCGACAGCTCGGTGTTGACGACGCCCGGCATCACGCAGGTGATCTGGATCGGCGTGCCGCGCAGTTCGGCGCGCACGCTCTCCGACACGCCGACGACGAAGTGCTTCGTGCCAGAGTACGTCGCGCCGCCGGCGAAGCCGACCTTCCCGGCCGTGGAGGCGATGTTCACGATGTGGCCGCGCCCGCGCCCGCGCATCCGCGGCAGCGCCTCCTTCATCCCGTGCAGCACGCCGTGCACGTTGATGTCGACCAGGCGCCGCGCCGTGGCGTCGGGCTCCTCGGCGAACGGTCCCAGCGGCATGATCCCGGCGTTGTTGACGAGCACGTCGAGCGGGCCGAGCCGCGCTTCGACGGCGTCGAGGAAGCCGCGCACCGAGGCGCGCTCGACGACGTTGACGGGGAGCGCGACGCTGCCGTTGCCGAGGTCGGCCGCGGTCTGCTCGGCGGCCGCCATGTCGAGGTCGCCGATCGCCACCTTCATCCCCGCCCGCACGCACGCCGACGCGGTGGCCCGGCCGATGCCGCGGCCGGCGCCGGTGATCGCGACGACCTGGCCTTCGAGTGAGCGGGGGGAGCGGGCCATCGGGAGGTTATGGTTGCGCCATCGCCAGCTTTCGCCATGCCGGCCAGCACATCGCCTACACGGAGTATGGCGCCGGTACCCGCACCGTCGTGCTCATCCACGGCCTGCTGCTGACGCAGCGCATGCACGAGCCGCTGGCGCGCGCGCTGGCGCAGCGCGGCAACCGCGTGGTCACGATCGACCTGCTCGGCCACGGCCGCTCGGACCGCCCGGCGCAGCCGTCGCGCTACTCGACCTCGCTGTTCGCCGCCCAGGTCGTCGCGCTGCTCGACCACCTCGGCGTCGACGAGGCCGTCGTCCTGGGCACCTCGCTGGGCGCGAACACGGCGCTCGAGGTCTGCCACCTCGCGCCCGAGCGCGTGCGCGGGATGGTGATCGAGATGCCGGTGCTCGACCAGGCGCTGATCGGCTGCCTCGTCGCGTTCGGCCCGCTCATGATCGCGCTCGCCGTCGGCCGGCCCGCCGTCAAGCTCCTGGCGCTCGCGGCGCGCGCCGTCCCGAGCCGCGGCCTGCCGTTCTACGCCGACATCGTGCTGGACACGGTGCGCCAGGATCCCGGGCCGAGCAGCGCCGTGCTGCAGGGCCTGTTCTTCGGCCGCACCGCCCCCCCGCCGGACGAGCGCCGCGCGATGCTCGCCCCGACGCTCGTGATCGGCCACCGGCGCGACCCGATCCACCCCCTCACGGACGCCGGCATGCTCGCCGACGAGCTGCCCAACGGCCGCCTGCTCGAGGCCAACTCGTTCGTGGAGCTGCGCCTCACGCCCGACCGGCTGACCGGCGAGATCGCCGCGTTCCTCGACGCCTGCTGGAAGCCGGCGCGCCGCACCGGCCGGCGCCGCCCCGCCGCGACGGCCTCCTGAGACGTCGGCGCGCCAGTCCGACTAGGCTCTGCCACCGATGTCGAGCCGTCAGGAAGAGAAGGAGCAGCGCAAGCAGGAGCGCCTCCAGCGCGAGGCCGCGGCCGCGGCCGCTGCGAAGCGCACGCGCCTGCTGCAGCTCGTCGGCGGCGTGGTGGTCGCGTGCGCGATCATCGCCGGCGTGGTCTTCGCCGTGGGCAGCGGGGGCGGCGGCGAGGACGGCATCGACGACGGCGAGCTCACGGCCGCCGCGAAGGGCGCCGGCTGCGTGTACCGCGCGTACCCCGACGAAGGCCGTGGCCACTCCGCCGAGAAGCTCACGGCCGCGGACTACAAGACCAACCCGCCCACCTCGGGGACGCACAACCCCAACCCGGCGGGCGACGGCCTCTACGTCCCCGGCAACGAGCCGGCGATCGAGAACTGGGTGCACACGCTGGAACACGGGCGGATCCTGACGCAGTACAAGCCCGGCACCGACGAGGACGTCGTCGCGCAGCTGACGACGTTCTTCAACGAGAACGTGGCCGACAGCGGTGGCGCCTACCACAGCGTCCTGATGCAGAACAACTCGAAGATGACGGCCCAGGTCGCCGTGGTCGCCTGGCGGCACTCGATGACCTGCTCGGAGTTCGCGCCGAAGGCGCTCGCCGCGTTCCGGACCTTCCGCGACGCGCTCGTCGACAAGGCCCCCGAAGTCGTCCCGTAGTCCCCGGCGGCCATGCGGGCGGCGGGCCGCTCGCTGGCCGCCCCGCACGTGATGGCGCACGCGCCGCTCGCTGGCCGCCCCGCACGTGATGGCGCACGCGCCGCTCGCTGGCCGCCCCGCACGTGATGGCGCACGCGCCGCTCGCTGGCCGCCCCGCACGTGATGGCGCACGCCCCGCTCGCTGGCCGCCCCGCACGTGATGGCGCACGCCCCGCTCGCTGGCCGCCCCGCACGTGATGGCGCACGCGCCGCTCGCTGGCCGCCCCGCACGTGATGGCGCACGCGCCAGGGCGCGCAAGAGCCCGTGCGCACCGCACCGCGACGGCCTGCGTGGTGTTCACCCACCGATGCGCCGTCTTGCCGCCGTGCTGCTCGCGACGGGCCTGATCGTCTGGCTCGCCGCGCCCGCGCTCTCCACGCAGCCGTTCGTGCCCCGTGCCGTGGAGTTCGAGCAGGCGCTCGACCCGCGCGCCTGGTCGCCGACCGCCGGCGGGGGCTGGCGCTCGCCGGTCGTGCCCGCGCCCAGGCGCTTCGACCTCGTCGGCCTGCAGTGGGGCGCGGCCGCGGGCGCGCCGGCGCGCGAGGTCGCCACCCACGTTCGCGTGCGCGAGGCCGGCGGGCGCTGGCAGCGCTGGACGCGCATGGCCGCCGACCACGCCGGCGAGGCCGGCGCCGAGCCCGTCTGGGCGGGCGGTGCCGACGCCTACCAGCTGCGGATGGACGCCCGGCCGCGGGGCTTGCGCGCGCGCTTCGTCAACGCGACCGGCAGCGCGACTGCGGCCGACCGGCTGCGGACCGCGCTGCGCCGCGGGGCGCACGGCGTGCTCGCCGCGCTGGCCGGCACCCCGGCCCGGGCCCAGACGCTCGCCCCCGGCAGCCGCGCGGCGCCGGCGGTGATCCCGCGCGCGCGGTGGGGCGCCGACCAGTGCCCGCCGCGCGCGGCCCCCGCCTACGGCGACGTGCAGGTCGGCTTCGTGCACCACACGGTCAACGCCAACGGATACTCGCCGCAGGACAGCGCGGCGATCGTCCTGTCGATCTGCCGCTATCACCGCAACCAGAACGGCTGGCGCGACATCGGCTACAACTTCCTCGTCGACCGCTACGGGCAGGTTTTCGAGGGTCGCGCGGGCGGCGTCGACCAGGCCGTGATCGGCGCGCAGGCGCAGGGCTACAACGGCGTCTCGACCGGCGTGGCGAACATCGGCACGTTCACGCAGTCCCCGCCGCCCGCTGCCGGCGTGGAGGCGACGGCCGAGCTGCTGGCCTGGAAGCTCTCGCTGCACGGCGCACCGGTCGAGGGCCGGGTCGAGGTGACCTCGGCGGGCGGGCCCACCAACCGCTTCCCCGACGGCAGCGCGGTGACCTTCGAGCGCATCGCCGCCCACCGTCACGCCGACCGGACGAGCTGCCCGGGCGAGGCGCTGCTCGCCCGGCTGCCGGAGATCCGCGCCCGGGCCGCGGAGCTCGCACCGCAGTTCACGTTCCTCCCGCCGCCGGGCGTCGTCTCGCTGGAGGCGGGCGATCGCACGCTGGACTACCCCCAGCCCGCGCAGCTGCGCGGCCGGGCGACGAGCGCCGGCGGCGCCGCGCTCGTCAACGCCCCGATCTCCCTGCAGGTCGCGGCCGGCAGCGGCTTCGTCACCCTCGGGCGCACGGCGACCGGAGCCGACGGCACGTGGGCGACGCAGCTTCAGACGCAGTACTCGCGCTCGCTGCGCGCGGTCGCGCGCCTGCCCGACGGCGTCCCCGTCGGCTCCCCGCCGCTGAATCTGGAGGTCGCCCCGCGGCTGGCGCTGCGCGCCCCCAGGCGCGTGACCGCGCAGCGCAGCTTCACCGTCAGCGGCAGCATGCGCCCGCGCCGCTCGCAGGTCACCCTCGTGATCGCGCGCAGTGGCTCCGACAGACGAATGCACACGGTCGCGCGCCTTCCGGTGAAGGTGAGCCAGGGGCGCTTCAGCACGCGCGTGCGGCTGCGCCGGCCGGCGCTTCACCGGATGCACATCACGTTCGCCGGCGACGCTCGCAACCGTGCCGGGCGCTCGGCGGACGCGTTCCTGCGCGCCGTGCGGGCGCGCTGACGCACGCTGGCAACGCGCGGTTCACGCAGCGGACACAGTTCCCACACAACGCGGAAACCGCGGGCTGGGAGCGTGCTGCATTCCGCTTTCGCATGCCTGAGGAGGACGAATGAGCACGACGATGGAGAGCCCGGCCGACGCGCCGCCGGCGACGGACGGGGGACGCAGGGGCCGCTGGCTCGACGACTGGGATCCGGACAACGAGGCGTTCTGGCAGCGCTCCGGCAGGAGGATCGCCAAGAAGAACCTGATCCTCTCGATCTTCGCCGAGAACCTGGGCTTCTCCATCTGGGTGCTGTGGACGATCGTGGTCATCAACCTGGCCAACGCCGGGTTCACCCTCTCGCTCTCCGAGCAGTTCCTGCTCATCGCGCTGCCGAACCTCGTCGGATCGACGCTGCGGATCCCGTACACGTTCGCGGTGCCGAGGTTCGGCGGGCGCGTGTGGACGACGATCAGCGCCTCCCTGCTGCTCATCCCGGTGACGCTGCTGGCGTTCCTCGTGCCGAGCGGCTGGCTGCTCGAGCAATCGCACTCGACGCAGATGTGGGTGCTCGCGCTGTGCGCCGCCTCGGCCGGTCTCGGCGGTGGCAACTTCTCCTCCTCGATGGCGAACATCTCGTTCTTCTATCCGGACCGTCACAAGGGTGCCGCGCTCGGGCTCAACGCCGCCGGCGGCAACCTCGGCGTTGCGATCACGCAGCTGCTCGTGCCGCTCGTGATCATCATCGGCGTCCCGGTGGCCACCCACAAGCTGCCGGTGCATGACGTCAACCTCGCCTACGCCGGCCTCATGTGGATGCCGTTCATCGCGCTCGCGGCGATCCTGGCCTGGCGCTACATGGACAGCATCACCGACGCGAAGACCGACCCGAGCTCCTACACGAAGTCGCTCAGGCAGAGCCAGACCTGGGTCATGTCGCTGCTGTACATCGGGACGTTCGGCTCGTTCATCGGCTACGCGTTCGCGCTTCCGCTGGTGATCAAGAACACGTTCCCCGAGTTCCTCGCCGCGCATCCGTTCATCGCGACCTACCTCGCCGGCCTGGGCTTCGTGGGCGCGCTGATCGGCTCGATGGCGCGGCCGCTCGGCGGCTGGCTGTCGGACCAGGTCGGCGGCGCGCGGGTGACGCTGGCGGTGTTCCTCGGCGAGGCGGTCTTCACGCTCGTGGCGATCTACGGCGTGCAGCAGCACAGCTTCCCGATCTTCTTCGCGTCGTTCATGGCGATCTTCCTGCTCGCCGGGATGGGCAACGGCTCGACGTACCGCATGATCCCGTCGATCTTCGCGACGCTCGGGCGCAAGGAGGCGGCCGAGAAGGGCCTCGACCTCAAGAAGACGATCCTCGACTACAAGCACCAGGCGGCGGCGGTGATCGGCATCGCCGGCGCGATCGGCGCGTTCGGCGGCTTCCTGATCCAGGTCGTCTTCCGGCAGGCGTCGCTGGGCGTGTCGGCTGCGGTGAAGGCCGCCGAGCCGGCCGAGAGGCTCGCGATCGCGCAGGCCCAGGCCGACTGGTCGATCCCGGCGCTGTGGGTGTTCCTCTTCGCCTACGTGGTGTTCGCCGGGATGACGTGGTTCTTCTACCTGCGCAAGAGCTTCGCGACCGACAAGATCCCGAGCTTCGCCCAGGCGTCGGTGTAGGCACCGCGCAGACCAAGCCTCCTCAGGGACGGCGGCCGCCGGGGCACCGGCGGCCGTCGTAGTGCTCCCTCGGTCGAGGCGCCCCGACCGAGCGCGGAAACGGGCCGGCGCGGTCGCTCCCCCGCCCCCCGCCCCCCGCCGGCAGCGGGATACGCTCCCCGGCCATGCGGCGCCGTCCCTCCACCGACGACCGCGAGCACGATGACAGCCCCTCCCCGCTCGTGCGCACCTGCGCGCGCGTGGCCGACTCGTCGGCGTTCAACATCTTCATCTTCGCCGTCATCGCGGTCAACGCCGTCGTGCTCGGCCTGGAGACCTACGAGGGCGTGGTCCGCGAAGCCGGCGGCGTGCTCGCGGCGCTCAACGACGTGTTCCTGGGGATCTTCGTCGTGGAGCTGTGCATCCGGCTGATCGGTTTCGGCTCGCGGCCGCAGGACTTCTTCAAGAGCGGCTGGAACATCTTCGACTTCCTCGTCGTCGCGGCGTCGTTCACGCCCGGCCTGCGCGAGAACGCGATGCTGCTGCGCCTCGCGCGCCTGGCGCGGGTGCTGCGCATCGTGCGCCTGCTGCCCGACCTGCGCGTGCTGACGATCGCGATCGGCCGCTCGATCCCCGGCGTGATGTCGCTCGGCATCCTCGCCGTGCTCGTCCTGTTCATCTACGGGATGGTCGGCTGGACGATCTTCCAGGACCATGCCCCCGAGCAGTACGGAACGATCAGCGAGGCGATGCTGACGCTGTTCATCACGCTGACGCTCGAGAACCTGCCCGACCAGATCGCGCTGGGCCGCGAGCTGTCGGAGTGGACGCTCGTGTACTTCATCTCCTACGCGATGCTGGCGGCGTTTCTGATCTTCAACATCCTCATCGGCGTCGTGATCAACTCGCTCGAAGAGGCGCGGGCGATCGAGCACGCGCGCGAGCGGATGGACCGCTACGAGCACGGCGAGGTCGCGCCGACGCCCGAGGAGCGGATCGCGACCGTGCGCGAAGCGCTCGACGAGCTCGAGGCCGATCTCAAGCAGCGCGCGCCGCCGTAGGCTTGACCCGATGACGGGCGATCCGGACCGCGCCGCCGCCGAGCAGACGATCCTCGACCTGCTCGCCCGGCGCGACGCGGGCAAGACGATCTGCCCGTCCGACGCCGCCCGCGCGCTGGGCGGCGAAGAGGGCTTTCGGCCGCTCATGCCGCTCGTGCGCGAGGCGGCCGGCGCGCTGGTCTCGGCCGGGCGCATCGAGGTCACGCAGCGCGGCCGGGCGGTGGACCTCGCCACGGCCCGCGGCGCGATCCGCCTGCGGCGGCTGCGCTGAGCGGTGATATTCACCCGAAGGGTTGACCTTGGCGCCCGCGGTCGCTCTGTTGAACCATATGGTCGAGGAACACGAGCGGCCGGACGCGGCGTTCACGCGCTCGCCCACCCGGCCCGGCGCGACATGCTCAACCGGCTCGCCGCGGGTGAGCTGACCGTGGGCGAGCTGGCCGCGCCCATCCCCATGTCGCTGGCCGCCGCGTCCAAGCACGTCCAGACGCTCAGCCGCGCGCGAAGCGGTAGCCCATCCCGGGCTCGGTGATGAGGTGACGCGGGTGCGACGGGTGCGGCTCGAGCTTGCGCCGCAGCTGCGCCATGTAGACGCGCAGGTAGTTCGTCTCGGTCTCGTAGGCCGGTCCCCAGACCTCCTGCAGCAGCTGGCGCTGCGGGACGAGCTTGCCCTCGTGGCGGACGAGGATCTCCAGCACGTGCCATTCGGTCGGGGTGAGGCGCACCGCCGCGCCGTCGGCGAGCGTCGCCCGCTTGGCGGCGAGGTCGATCGTGAAGGACGCGGTGCTGACCACGGGCGCCGACTCGCCGGCGGCGGTGCGCCGCAGCGCCGCGCGCAGCCGGGCGAGCAGCTCGTCCATCCCGAACGGCTTGCTCACGTAGTCGTCGGCGCCGGCGTCGAGCGCGTCGACCTTGTCGCTCTGCGCCGCGCGGGCCGACAGCACGATGATCGGCGCCGTGCTCCATCCGCGGAGGCCGAGGATGACCGCCGTGCCGTCCATGTCGGGCAGGCCGAGGTCGAGCACGACCACGTCCGGCGGGCGGCGGGCGGCGGCCTCCAGCGCCGACGCTCCGTCGGCGGCCAGCGTCACCTCGTAGCCGCGGGCGCGCAGGTTGATCGCGAGGCCCTGGCGCAGGCCGGGTTCGTCCTCGACGACGAGCACCTGCGTCATCGTGCCGCCGGGTCGGGGTCCGGGCGCGCATCGGCGGCCGGAGCGGTCGCGAGCGGCAGGCGCAGGCGCATCGTCAGCCCGCTGCCCGGGGAGTCGTCGGCGACGAGCGCCCCGCCCATCGCCTCGGCGAAGCCGCGCGCAACCGACAGGCCGAGCCCGACGCCGCTCGCCGCGCTGTGGCCGTCGAGGCGCGCGAACGCGTCGAACATCCGCTCGCGCTCGGCCGCCGCGACCCCGCTGCCGTGGTCGACGACCTCGATCTTCGCGCTCTCGCTGAGCGCGTAGGCGGAGATCTCGACCGGGCGATCGCCCGCGCCGTGGTGCACGGCGTTGTCGAGCAAGTTGACGAGGACGCGCTCGAGTAGGCCGCGATCGGCCAGCACCGGCGGCAGGTCCTCCGCTACGGCGACCACGACGGCGTCGCGAGCGTCGGGGACGGCGAGCACCGCGGCGGCCACGACCTCGTCCAGCGCGACCGGGCCGGCCTGCACGCTGAGCGCCCCCGCCTGCAGCCGGCTGGCGTCGAGCAGGTTGCCGACGACACCGCCGAGCCGGTCCGTCGACGCCTCGATCGTGGCCAGCAGGGCGTCGCGCTCGTCCTCGGTCCAGTCCACGTCGCGCTGGCGCAGCGTGCTGACGGCGACCTTGATCGCGGCGAGCGGTGTGCGCAGGTCATGACCGACCGCCGCCAGCAGCGCCGTGCGCTGGCGATCGACGGTCGCGAGGGTGCGTCCCTCGCGCGCCTGCTCGGTCAGCCGGCGGCCCTCGTAGGCGGTCTGCGCGGCGGCCGCGAAAGCCTGGAGGATGCGCTGGTCCTCGGCGAACAGCGCGTGGCCGCGGCCGACCATCCGCAGGTGGCGGCCGAGCGGGATGTCGAAGCGCAGCGGCGCCTCGCGGCCGGCCGGGCACCAGCCCGCCACCTCCACGTCCTCCCACGAGTCCGTCGCCTGATGACGGGCCTTGAGCACGACCGTCTCCATGCCGAAGGTCTCGCGCGCGTGGGCCAGGACGTTGCGCAGCGTGTGCGTCTCATCGAGGTCGCCGCCGGCGATGGCCGTGAGCGTGTCGGCCTCGGCGCTGGCCTGAGCGGCCGTCCGCGTCCGGCGCGAGGCCAGCTCGACGGCGCCGCTCACGACGCCCGCGACGATGACGAAGACGACGAGCGAAATCTCCTGATCGCCGCGCGTGACGTCGAGCGAGTGCAGCGGCTCGACGAACCAGTAGTTGATGAGCATCGCCGCCGCGACCGCGCTGACGAGCGCGACGACGACCCCGCCGACGACGGCCACCGCGACGACCGCCAGGAGGTAGATCATCACCTCGCTCTCCAGCGAGAGCGTGCCGCGCGTGCCGACGAGCAGCAGCGTCAGCAGCGGCAGCCCGAGTGCGGCGACCGCGATGCCGGCCAGGCGGCGGCGGATGCCGACGCCGCCCGCCGGCGCGCGACGCGCGGGCGGCTGCTCGTCGAGCAGGTCGGTGTCGAGGACGTGGGTGATGCGGTCGGCGACGGTCATCGGTGCGGGCTCCGGTCGGTGGCACCCAGCACCCACGGTACGCTCGTCACGGTCACCGCGGGCTCGAAGAGCAGCCGGGTCTTGAGCCGCAGCGCCGTCTGGTTGTGCAGGACGTTCTGCCACCAGTGGCCCACGACGTACTCCGGGATCACCACCGAGATGACGTCGCCGGGATGCTCGCGGCGCAGGTGGCGCACGTAGCGCAGCACCGGGCGCACGGTCTCGCGGTAGGGCGACTCGATCACGACGAGTTCCATCGGCACACCGCGCCGCGTCCACGCATCCTCGAGCGCCATGTCGCCGGCGTCCTCCTCCGACGAGACCGTGATCGCGCGCAGCGTGGCCGGCGCGGTCGCCTGCGCGAAGGCGAGCGCGCGCAGCGTCGGCGCGAACAGGTTGGAAACCAGCACGACGGCGTGGATCTGGCCCGGCAGCGCGGCCCCCGACGGCGGCGCGGCGAGCTCGGCGGCGACTTGGCGGTAGTGGCCTCCGATCGCCTTCATCGCCGCATAGAGGACCGGCGCGGCGAGCACGACGATCCATGCCCCTTGGGCGAACTTCGTGACCAGCACGACGACGAACACGACGCCGGTGGCGAGCGCACCCGCGGCGTTGAGCGCCTGCTTGCGCCGGATCGCTCGCTGCGCGTCGCGCGCCACCTCCGGCGCGTGCAGCGCGCGTGCCCAGTGGCGCACCATGCCGCTCTGGCTCAGCGTGAAGGACAGGAAGACGCCGAGGATGTAGAGCTGGATGAGCCGCGTGACCTGCGCGTCGAAGGCGACGATCAGCAGCGCGGCGACGAGCGCCAGCACGACGATGCCGTTGGAGAACACGAGCCGGTCGCCGCGGTGCGCGAGCTGGCGCGGCAGGTGCCCGTCACGGCCCAGCAGCGAAGACAGCACCGGAAAGCCGTTGAAGGCGGTGTTCGCGGCGAGCACGAGGATGGCCGCGGTGAACGCCTGCACGACGTAGAACATCGCCCCCTGCCCGAACGTGGCGTCCGCGATCTGGCTCAGCGCGGTGGGTTGCGCCTCGCCCGCCGGGAATCCGACCAGCGCCGCCGTGTCCTCGGCCATATGGACGTCGGCGAACAGCGCCAGGGCGGTGATGCCCGCGAACATCGTGGTCGCCATGAGGCCCATGAAGACCAGCGTCGCGGCGGCGTTGCGGCTCTTGGGCTCCTCGAAGCCGGGCACGCCGTTGGAGACCGCCTCGACGCCGGTCAGCGCCGTGCAACCGGAGGCGAACGCGCGCAGCACGAGGAACACCGTCAGCAGGCCGCCGGTCTCGGCGACGCCGTGCAGCTCGTACTGCGCGGTCTCGGCGGTGATGCCGGAGCCGAAGGCGACCTTGGCGAAGCCGACGGCCAGCATGAGGTAGATGGCGACGACGAACCCGTAGGTCGGAATCGCGAACGCACGGCCCGATTCCTTCACCCCGCGGAGGTTCGCGGCGGTCAGCAGGGCGACGAAGCCCAGCGACATCGCGACGGCGTGGGGCGCCAATTCCGGGAACGCGCTCGTGATCGCCGCGACCCCGGCCACGACGGACACCGCGACCGTCAGGACGTAGTCGATCAGCAGCGACGAGGCGGCGACGAGCGAGGCGTCCTCACCGAGGTTCGCGCGGCTGACGGCGTACGCGCCGCCGCCGTTCGGATAGGCCGCACACGTCTGGCGGTAGGACGCCACGACGATGACGAGGAGCGCCACCACCCCGGCGGCGAGCCACGGCGTGAGGCCCAGCAGCGCCAGTCCGCCGAGGCCGAGGACGAGGACGATCTGCTCGGTCGCGTACGCGACCGACGAGAGCGGGTCCGAGCAGAAGACCGGCAGCGCGAGGCGCTTGGGCAGCAGCGTCTCGCCGAGCCGGTCTGAGCGCAGCCGCTCGCCGAAGACCCGGCGGACGACGGTGCCCGGGGCGGAGGCCATGCCCGACTTGTAGCGCCGGCCGGGCCGCCGTCAGTCGATCTTGACGCGTTCTTGACGCAGTGAGAGCGGTGTCTTGACGGCACGTTGACGATGGGCACTGCGGCGCGGCGCGCGAGGGCGGCTTCGGACGGGGCCGCCTCTGCTCATGCGAAGAGCGACGGCGAGGGCCTCCGTGCCCACGCCGCCGCTCTGACCACCACCGCCCGCGCTGTGGCTCAGCGCCTCCGCGGTGCTAGACCGCGCAGGGACCGCCGTCGCACGTGTCGATGCCGTTGCCGCCGATCAGGACGTTGACGCCGGTGCCGCCGCTGAGCACGTCGTCGTCCTCGCCGCCGTCGACGAAGTCGTTACCGCCCTCGCCGCTGAGCGTGTCGTTGCCCAGGGTGCCGGTGATGGTGTCGTTGCCCTCACCGCCGCTGATCGTGTCGTTGCCCTCGTTGCCGATCAGCGCGTCGTCGCCGCCGAGACCGGTGATGGTGTCGTTGCCCTCGCCACCGGTGACGGTGTCGGCGAACTGCGTGGCCGTGACGGCGTCGTTGCCGGCGAAGCCGACGATCGTCTTGCCGGGGCTCGCCGCGCTGCAGTCGATCGTGTCATCGGCGGGCGTCCCGATCACCGTAGTCGCCGTCTGCTCCACGCCGACGCTCACGATGCACGGGATCAACGGAGGCTCCACGATGATCGGCACGCCGTCGCCCAGGGCGTCCTTCACGAAGCCCTCCGGGACGGTGGGCTGGTCGCCCAGGATGTTCGGGCACACGTCGACCGGCGGCTCGACGACGATCGGGGACGCCGTTGCCGGATGCGTCGACGAACATGCCCACGGAATCGTCGGCTGATCTCCCGCGAGGTTCGGGCAGACGTCGATCGGGAGGGGCGGGGGCGGGGGCGGCACGCAACCGACCGTGGCCGGGAGGATGTCCTCGCCATTGTGGTGGGCTCGGTGCGCCTTGTCCGCGTTCACGCTGATCGTGATCTGCACGTACGGGTTCGTCGCCGATCCCGTGGCGTGACGGATGGTCACCTTCTCCCTGGCTGATGCGGCCGGCGCGAGCGCGAGCAGCCCGACGCACATGAGCAGCGCGCCAACGGCGCTGGCGACGAATCGGATGGGTGTTCATGTTGGTTCTCTCCATGTCGATAGCCGCGCGGCTGACACGTGTGGTCAGCGCTGACTGCGGTGCTGCTGCGTGGTGATCCCTCCAGGGCACGCCCGGCGGGTCGTCAACCCAAAAAAGGGAGCTCAGCGCGCACGCCCGCAGCGTCGCGGGCGCGGCTACCGAAGATGTGAACGTCGTGAACCGGCTGCGGAAAATCGTCCGTGTGCCGCCGCCGGGCGAGAACGGGCTGAAGCGAACCGAAGCATCAAGGCTAACCCGATCCCTGCCTCCCGAGGATCAGATCCCTTCACTCACTCCACCGCCCTGTGAGTCCTTCGGCGGGTTCCCCACCCGCCGAATATGACGGTGCCAGAAAATAGAGTCCTCGGCACGATTGTCGTTTTTCTATGAGAGGACTCTGTCTTCATGGCGACGACCGGCCTGGCGGCCGTTGGGACGCACGCGGACCCGAGGTCACCGCGTTCGGTTCACCCTGCGTCGCCGGATTTCAGGACTATCCGCGCGGCGTCCAGCCGCCGGTCTCGCCCTTGTAGAGCCCCTCGCCGCGCACCACGAGCCGCGCGCTGCGCCACAGGATCTTCAGGTCCAGGCGCCAGGTGCGATGCTCGATGTACCAGAGGTCGAGCTCGATGCGCTCGCTCCACGGCAGCGCGGTGCGGCCGTTGACCTGCGCCCAGCCGGTGAGGCCGGGCCGCACCGCGAGGCGGCCGCGCTCGCGCTCGGTGTACTGCGCGACCTGCGAGGGCAGCGTCGGCCGCGGGCCGACGATCGCCATCTCGCCCCTGAGGACGTTGACGAGGTTGGGCAGCTCGTCGAGCGACGTGCGGCGCAGGACCCTGCCGACGCGCGTGATGCGGGCGTCGCCGGTGTTCACGGCCATGCCGGCGCCGACGTGCTCGGCCCCCTGCACCATCGTGCGCAGCTTGAGCACCTCGAACTCGCGGCCGTGCAGGCCGACGCGGCGCTGGCGGTAGAACGCGCCGCCGCGCGTCTCGATCACCACCGCGAGCATCGCCGCCAGCAGGATGGGCGCGGCGACGAGCAGGCCCGCCGCGGCGACCACGACGTCGAAGGCGCGGCGCGCCATCCTCAGCGCGTCCCCTCGGCCGCTTCCCAGCCCGCCGGCGTGCCGTGGCGCAGCCAGTCCCACAGCCCGACGGCCACCGACGCCGTGGTCAGGACGTAGTAGCGGATGACCAGCAGCGGGCGCAGCGGCATGATGCGGCCGAGCATCGCCGCCAGGATCAGCCCGAGCTGCAGCGCGAGGGCGACCGCGTAGAACCAGTGCGACGCGCCGAGCGCGAAGCTCGCCACGAGCGCGCCGACGTGCAGGAACGGCGCGGCGTAGCGCAGCACCCGGTGCGAGCCCATCATGAGCAGGTACAGCGGCGGGTAGCCGCGCGGCGACAGCAGCCCGCCGCGCAGGACGATCGGCCAGGCGTGGCTCATCATGCGCCGCTTGCGGGCGAACTCCCCCTCGATCGAGGGCACCATCTTCTCGGTCGCGCACGCCTGCGGCACGTACACCGCCCGCCAGCCGCGCTTGACCATGTTGAACGGAAACGAGAGGTCGTGGCCCATGATCGGGTCGACCTCGATGTAGGCCGCGCGGCGCGTGGCGTAGATCGCGCCGTTGCCGGCGGTGACCGAGCACAGGCGCGACTCGAGCGCGCGCAGCGCCATCTCGTAGCGCCAGTACAGGCCCTCCTGGTTGGTCCCTCCGTCGTTGACGAAGCGCACCTGGCCGCAGGCGTAGCCGATGCGCGGGTCGGCGAAGGCGCCGACGAGCTCGCGCAGCGCGTCGGGCTGCCAGGTGCTGTTGGCATCGGAGAACGCGACGACGTCGGCGGTCGAGCGCGCGACCGCCGCGTCCTGCGCGCGGATCTTGCCGCCGCGCTCGAGGTCGAGCACGAGGTCGGCGCCGGCGCGTCGCGCCTCGAGGATCGTCCCGTCGGACGACCCGTCGCTGGCCACGACGATCTGCAGCCGCTCGCGCGGGTAGTCCAGCGCGAGCGCGTTCTCGACCTTGCGCGCGATCACCGCGCCCTCGTCGTAGGCGGCGACGATCAGGCTGACCGACGGCAGCTCGTCGGAGGCCGCCGGGGCGGGCGGGCGGGCCCGCCGCAGCCGGGCGAGCGCCGCGAGCAGCAGCGGGTAGCCGATCTGCGTGTAGACGAGCAGCGCGACGCACAGCCAGAAGACGATCTCCCACACGATCACGCGGGCATTGTGTCCGAGTTCAGCGCAGGGTCTCGTAAAGGGCGAGGTGCGCCGCGGCGATCGCGTCCCACGAGTAGCGCCCGGCGGCGGCGGCGCGCGCGGCGGCGGCCAGTGCCGCGCGGGCCTCGGCGTCGTTCAGCAGCCGCCGCAGCTCGTCTGCCAGCGCGTCCGCGTCGCCCGGCGCGACGAGCGCTGCCGCGCCGCCGGCGGCGACCTCGGGAAACCCGCCGACGGCGCTCAGCACGAGCGGGGCGCCGAACGCGAGCGCCGTGAACAGCACGCCGGACTGGTCGATCTCGCGGTAGGGCAGCACGACGAGGTCGGCGCGGCGGAAGTACGCCGCCACCTCGTCGTCGGCGACGAAGCGCGACACCCAGCGCACCTTCGGCGGGGCGGCGGCGCGCAGCGGCGCCGTGTCCATGCGCGGCATGCCGACGATCCACAGCTCGGCGTCGAGGTCGGCGGCGCGCCAGGCGTCGAGCAGCACGTCGAGGCCCTTGTAGGGACGCAGCAGGCCGAAGAACAGGACGACCGGCTTCTCGACCGCCGCGAGATCGGCCGGCAGCGCGCGCAGGCCGGGGACGTCGAGCAGGTGCGTGAACGCGCCGTGCGGGATGACCGCGACCTTGCGCGGCGGGACGCCCAGCGCGTCGACGAGCCGCGCGCGCCCGTGCTCGGAGTGCACGACGATCGCGTCGACGCGGTCATACAGGCGCCGCTGCGCGGCGAGCTGTCCGCGGCGCGGCTCGCGCGGCAGGACGTCGTGCGCCGTCAGCACGACCGGCCGCGCGCGCGGCAGCAGGTGGACGTCGACGGGCTGCACGGTCAGCCACTGGAAGTGCACGACGTCGGCCGCCGCAGCGGCGCGGCGGTAGGCCAGCATGTCGGGGACGTGCTGGGCGAGCTTGGCGGCGAAGCGCGCGCGGGAGCCCGTCCCGCCGCCCGCGCCCGCCGCCGGCAGGCGGCGGTAGAAGCGCTCGACGCGCTCGTAGCCGGCGGCCGCGGGGACCGGTCCGTAGCCGAAGCGGCTCGTCTGCAGCCGCACGCCGGCGCCGGCGCGCGCCAGGGCGGCGCACAGCGCATGGTCGTAGGGGGGCGTGAAGGCCGAGGGATCGACGACGTCCACGCGCACGCCCCGAGCCTAGATGCAATCGACCATCTCGACGGCGCTTGCGCCCATCGGCGCGCGTCATTCGCCACACCCCGCGACGCTGCCCGCGTCGCCCGGTCAATACCGTCAGCGCGCAGATGGCCGTCGAGGTCTCCTACTGCGTCGTGAACACCGACGGCCGCGAGCTGCTGCTGCGCTGCCTCGACGCGATCGCCCACGAGCAGGCGACGCTCGACGTCCCCACCGAGGTCCTCGTGCTCGACAACGCCTCGGCCGACGGCTCGGCCGCCGCCGCACGCAACCATCCCGCCACGACCGCGGTCGTCGCGCTCGAGCTGCGCCACGGCAAGGGCGAGAACGACTCCGAGCTGCTGCAGCGCGCCCGGGGGCGGCTGTGCCTGCTGCTCAACGAGGACTCCGAGCTGCTGCCCGGCGCGACGCAGGAGCTGCGCGCGGCGCTGGACGCCAACCCGCGGGCCGGGGCCGCGGGCGCCCGCCTGCTGCGCCCCGACGGCCGCCAGCAGCCGTCGGCCTGGCGCTTCCCGACGCCGCTCACCGCGCTCGTCGGCGCCCTCTTCCTGCACCGCCGCTACACCGTGCAGAGCCGCGGCGACGCGGTGCGCGAGGTCGACTGGGCGCAGTCCGCCGCGCTGCTCGTCCGGCGCGAGGCCGCCGAGGAGATCGGCTGGTTCGATCCGGACTTCTTCGTCTACTCCGACGAGGTCGACCTCTGCAAGCGCCTGCGCGACGCCGGCTGGCGCACCCTGTACGTCCCCGCGGCCACGGCGTACCACCACGAGCAGCTCTCGACCGGGGCCGTGCCCGAGCGGCGCATCGTCGAGATGTCCCGCAACCGCGACCGCTACATGCGCAAGCACCACACGGCATCCGCCGCGTGCGCCGTGCGGCTGCTGACGGCGTTCGCGTACTCCGTCCGCGCGGCCGCGGCGGTCGCCCTGCCCGGCCACGACCCGCGCCGCTACTGGCGCCACGTGACCGCGACGCTGCGCCCGGCGCAGGGGGAGGGGCTGCGCGAGGCGGCGTCGGAGCACAACCGCGGCAAGCGGCTGTAGGCCCGGCCGGCGATCAGTCGCAGGTGAGCGTCGGGTCCGCCGTGAAGGCGTGCGTCACGATCCCGGTGCCGGGGACGACGAGGTACATCGTGTCCTCGTCGACCGTCAGGTACGTGGCGCGGAAGACGTCGACCCCAGGCGGGCTGATCAGCCGCTCGCGCTGCACGCAGTCGCCCTGCTGGCGGAAGATGGTCGCCTCGTTGGGGTCGCCGGCGTGGATCGAGTTCGTCAGCGACCAGTGCGCGTTGGCGCGCCCGAGCGCGATGCCGCGGACGTGCGCATCGCTGTCGCCCTCGGAGGCGGCGAGCAGCGCCGAGCGCATGTCCCGCGCGGCGGTCGTCTGCGAGAACGAGTACTCGTAGACGTCGGCGGCGACCGCGGCGACGCGCGTCGACCGCAGGTCGACGTCGGCGATGTTCGTGATGCGGAACTTCACGGCGTCCTTCGGGCGCGGCAGGCGGACGGGCGCACGGGAGCCGTTCTTGACGTACAGGCCGCTGTTCTTGCGGTTCGCGGCCGAGCCGGTGCAGTACAGGCCGTAGGCGATCCGCGTGCGCCACTGCGCGGGCGCGGTGTCGACCTGACAGCCGGGCAGGGCGAGGTTGCGGAATGTGGCACGGCGGCCGTCGAGGTCGTTCCACAGCGTCTGGCACGGGCCGGCGGCGTCGCAACGCAGGTAGGTCAGCCGCAGGTCGCCGGCGCTGTCGCGGCCGAGGTCGATGGCGCCGTAGTTGCGCGCTTCGCGCGTGCCCTTGACGGCGGAGATCGTGCCGTCGGGGGTGCGCTGCATGAGCCGCTCGCGGCCGAACTCGCCGGTCACCCAGACGATCGTGCCGGCGAGCGCGGTGACCTGCTCGGCGGCGGGGTCGGGGGCGACGAGGGTGTCGGCGGCGGAGGCCGTGGCGGGAACCGCGAGCACGCCCGCGGCAAGCAGGGACGTCAGGAGGGAGCGGGGCATGCAGTCATCGTCGGCGCTCGGCGGGCGGCCCGCCAGCCCCCTGGGGCTCGACCCTTCACACCTCGCGACGCGCCGAGCGTCCTAGCCTCAGTGCGCATGCACCACGTCACGACGCCCGGCCCCGTCCGGCGCCCATGAGCCTCGCCAGCGCGCTGCTCGCCCGCCTCACCAAGCTCCCTCGCGCCCAGACCGAGGACGTCGTCTGCCAGAAGCGACCTGCGCGTGACGATGGACGACGGCGCGGTACTGCTGGCCGACCGCTGGGTCCCGCGGGCCACGCGCGACGAGCCGCAGCCGACCGTGCTCGTGCGCTCGCCGTACGGCCGCCGGCAGGTGTTCGGGCTCATCTTCGGGCGCACGCTGGCCGAGCGCGGGCTGCAGGTCATCGTCCAGAGCACGCGCGGCACGTTCGGCTCCGGGGGTGACTTCAGCCCGTTCGACGAGCGTGCCGACGGGCTGAAGACGCTCGACTGGATCCGCGCGCAGCCCTGGCACAGCGAGCGGATCGCGCTCGTGGGGCCGAGCTACCTCGGGCTCGTGCAGTGGGCCGCCGCGCCCGCCGCCGGCGACGACATCGCGGCGCTGGCGATCCAGGTCTCCGCCTCGCAGTTCCACGGCCAGACCTATCCGGGCGGCAGCCTCGCGCTGGAGACCTCGGCCACCTGGCTGACGCTCATGGCGGTGCAGGAGCGCCACCTCGCGCCGGTGGCGATCGCCCGCGCGATCGGCCGGCTGTCGAAGCTGCTGCACGAGCTGCCGCTCGCCGACCTCGACACGCTGGCGACCGGCGCCGAGGTCGCGTGGTTTCGCGAGGCGATGGCCAGCCCGACCCGCGCGGGCGCCTACTGGACGCAGCGCGACTACGCGCAGGACGTCGCGCGGGTCACCGCGCCCGTGCAGCTCGTCGGCGGCTGGTACGACATCTTCCTGCCCTGGATGCTCGAGGACTTCGCCGCGCTGACGGCGGCGGGGACGCAGACGCAGCTCATCGTCGGGCCGTGGGCGCACGTCTCGCCGGGCCTCGTCGCGGCCGGGATGCGCGAGGCGCTGGGCTGGCTGCGCCAGCACCTGCTCGGCGACGACCGGCTCGGGCGGCCCGACGCGGTTCGCATCCGGGTCACCGGCGAGCGCCTCGGCGACGGCTGGCGCGCGCTGGCTGACTGGCCCCCGCCCGGCACCGGCGAGCGCCGGCTGTGGCTCGCCGCGGGCGGCCGGCTGCAGGACGCCCCGGCCGAGTCCGGCAGCGGCGCCGACGGGTACCGCTACGACCCCGCCCGCCCGACGCCCTCGCTCGGGGGGCCGCTGCTGCTCGCGCGCCGCCCGGTCGTCGACAACGCCCCGCTGGAGGCGCGCCCCGACGTGCTGACCTACACGACCGCCGCGCTGCCCCACGCGGTCGAGGCGATCGGCGTCGCCCGGGTCGAGCTGCACGTGCGCGCGAGCGCCCCGCACGTCGACCTCTTCGCGCGCATCTGCGACGTCGATGGCGCGGGCGTCTCGCGCAACGTCTGCGACGCGCTCGAACGGATCGCGCCCGACCGCCTGGCGCCCGAAGCGGACGGCACGTGGCGCGTCGCGTTCGCCCTGTGGCCGATGGGCCATCGCTTCGCGGCCGGCCACCGCATCCGCCTGCAGGTCTCCTCCGGCGCGCACCCGCGCTACGCCCGCAATTCCGGCACCGGCGATGACCCGATGACCGCGACGGCGCTGCGGGCGGTCGACGTCGAGCTGCTGCACGGCGGGCCGCACCCGTCGCACGTCGTCCTGCCGGTCGCTTAGAAGAGCTTCTGCAGGCCGTCGATCGCGGCCGCGCCGAGGAACAGGCTCAGGAAGATCCCGGCCGCCCCGACGGCGAACGCGACGAGCGCCAGCAGGATGTCCTCCAGCAGCACCGCGAGCGAGAGCAGCACGACGCCGAGCGCGGGCAGCGTGTCCAGCCCGGTGAACGGCGGCGCGAAGAACGCGGCCACCGAGCCGCCGATGACGAGCAGCCCGAAGACGATGTTGCTCAGGCGGTGGTGAAACAGGAAGCGCAGGCGCGGTCGCGAGAACTTCTCCAGGCGGCGGATCATCCGCATCAGCGAGGCGACGAACTTCTGCGACCGCTCGCCGACGAGCGGCTTGCCGCGCCACCGCTCGGGCAGCCAGATCTCGTCGCGGCCGGCGATGAGCTGCAGCGCGAGCAGCACGGCGATGACCTCGAAGGCGTGCGTCGCGCCACCGGTCGGGATCGGCAGCGCCGGCAGCCCGAGCAGCAGCACGAACAGGATCGCGAAGCTCTTCTCCTCGAAGACCTCGGCCAGCCCGCCGAGCGTCTTGTCGCCCTCGCTCGTCAGCCAGCCCTCGAGCTGATCGCTGACCTTCTCGGTCGCTGGAGGATTCGCCGGGTCCAAGGACCTCAGGACACTAACGTTCAGGATCGCGATGGCCACCACCCCGCCGCCGGGCGCCGCGCCGGCCCCTCCCGACCGCGCCGCCGCCGAGCGCCGACCCGCGATCCTCGCCGTCGACGACGAGCCGGCCGTCCTCGCCGCCGTGTCGCGCGACCTGCGGCGCGGTTTCGGCGAGCGCTTCCGGGTCCTGCGCGCGAGCTCCGGCCGGGAGGCGCTGGACCTGCTGCGCCAGCTGCTGGCCCGCGGCGACCAGGTCGCGATGCTCATCGCCGACCAGCGCATGCCGTCGATGGCCGGCACGGAGTACCTCGTCGAGGCGCGCGAGCTCGTGCCCGACGCCAAGCGCGTGCTGCTGACGGCCTACGCCGACACCGAGGCGGCGATCGCCGCGATCAACGAGGTCGCGCTGGACTACTACCTGCTCAAGCCCTGGGATCCGCCCGAGGAGCAGCTCTTCCCCGTCGTCGAGGATCTGCTGACGACGTGGGAGTCGGGCGCGGCGCTCGAGGCCGGCGGCGTGCGGATCGTCGGCCACCGCTTCTCGAAGGACACGCACGACCTGCGCGACTTCCTCGCGCGCAACCGCGTGCCGGCGCGCTGGCTGGACGTCGAGCGCGACGGCGAGGCGCGTGCGCTGCTGAAGATCGCCGGCGTCAGCGCCGACGGCCTGCCGGTCGCGCTGCTCGAGGACGGCACGATCCTCGAGCGCCCGACGGTGCTCGAGCTCGCCGAGCGCCTCGGCGTGACCGGGCAGCCTGCCCAGGACCACTACGACCTCGTCGTCGTGGGCGGCGGTCCCGCCGGCCTGGGCGCCGCGGTCTACGGCGCGTCGGAGGGGCTGCGCACGGTCATGGTCGAGCGCGAGGCGCCGGGCGGGCAGGCCGGCCAGTCGAGCCTGATCGAGAACTACCTCGGCTTCCCGGCGGGCCTGAGCGGCTCGGACCTCGCGCGCCGCGCGACCGACCAGGCCCGCCGCCTCGGCGCGGAGCTCCTCACCGTGCAGGACGTCGTCGGGCTGCGCGCCGAGGGCGCGGGGAGGTTCGTCGCGCTGTCCGGCGGCGGCGGGTTGAGCGCCAACTGCGTGCTGATCGCCTCGGGCGTCTCCTACCGCCAGATGACCGCGCCGGGCTTCGCCGAGCTGACCGGCGCCGGGATCTACTACGGCGCCGCGATGACCGAGGCGCGCTCCTGCGCGCAGCAGCACGTCGTCGTCATCGGCGGCGCGAACTCCGCGGGCCAGGCCGCCGTGCACTTCAGCGGCTACGCGCGCCAGGTGACGATGCTCGTGCGCGGGCCGTCGCTGGAGGCCTCGATGTCGCACTACCTCGTCGAGCAGCTCGCGGCGCTGCCCAGCGTCGCAGTGCGCACCGGCAGCTCGGCGATCGCCGCCCACGGCGCGGACGGGCGGCTGCGGCGGCTGCGGATCGCCGGCCCGGGCGGCGACGAGTACGACGAGGACGTCGACGCCTGCTTCGTGTTCATCGGCGCCTCGCCGCGCACGGACTGGCTGGCCGGCGTCGTCGCGCGCGACGAGCACGGCTTCATCCGCTCCGGCCCCGACGTGCGGGGCGACGGCTGGCCGCTGCAGCGCGACCCGTTCCTGCTCGAGACGAGCGTGCCCGGCGTGTTCGTCGCCGGCGACGTGCGCGCGCGCTCGATCAAGCGCGTCGCCAGCGCCGTCGGCGAGGGCGCGATGGCGGTCTCGCTCATCCACCAGTACCTCGTCGAGGGATGACCTCCGCGCCCGTCACCCTCGCGGAGCTGCGCGGCGTCGACCTGTTCGACGGCATCGACGACGAGCAGCTCGCCGCATGGCTCGCGGTCGCGCAGTTGCGGGAGCTGGCGCCCGGCGCGCTGATCGTCGAGGAGCAGGACCACGTGCCGGGCCTCATCCTCCTGCTCGAGGGCACCGCCGCCACGCACATGACCGGCCGCGGCCGGCCCGAGCCGGTCGGCCGCCAGATCGCGCCGACGTGGATCGGCGCGATCTCCGTGCTGACCGAGGACCCGCTGCCGGTGCGGATCGTCGCCGAGACGCCCTGCCGGCTGGCGATCGTCCCGCCGCACGAGTTCGAGCGGCTCGTGTTCGCGCAGAAGGCCGTCCACCAGACGGTGATCCGGCGGATCGCGCCGGTGATGCAGCGCCTCACCGGGATCGAGCAGAGCCGCGAGCGGCTGGCCTCGCTGGGGACGATGGCAGCGGGCCTCGCGCACGAGCTCAACAACCCGGCGGCGGCGGCGCGGCGGGCGGCGTCGCAGCTGCACGAGGAGGTGGCGATCGTGCAGTCGACGCTCGTGAAGTTCGTGCGGTCGGGCGTCGAGCGCGCCGACGCCGAGGTGCTCGTCGAGCTGCAGCAGGAGGCGCTCGCCCGTGCGAGCGCCGCGACCGCGCTGGACACGCTGGACGCCTCCGATGCGGAGGACGCGCTGCTGGACCTGCTCGAGGCGCTCGGCGTGCCCGAGCCGTGGCGGCTGGCCGAGCCGCTCGCGGCGGCGGGCGTGGACCCGGCGTGGCTGGACCGGGTCGCCGCGCACGCCGGCCCGGCGACCGGCGCGGCGCTGCACTGGGTCGCGGCGACGCTGACGATCGGGCGCGTCTCGACCGAGCTGTGCGAGTCCACCGACCGCATCGCGGCGCTCGTCAGCGCGGTGAAGAGCTACGCGTACATGGACCGCGGCGGCCTCGTCGAGGTCGACCTGCACGAGGGCCTGGAGACGACGCTGACCGTGCTCGGCCACAAGCTCAAGCACACCGCGATCTGCGTCAAGCGCGACTACGACCGCACGCTGCCGAAGCTGACCGTGCACGGCTCGGAGCTCAACCAGGTGTGGACGAACCTGCTCGACAACGCGATCGGCGCGCTCGGCGAGCGGGGCACGATCACGATCCGCACGCGCTCCGGGGGCGGCTACGCTCTCGTCGAGCTGACCGACGACGGGCCCGGCGTCCCCGCCGAGGTGCGCGAGCGGATCTTCGACCCGTTCTTCACGACGAAGGACGTCGGCGCGGGCACCGGCCTGGGCCTGGCGACCGCGCGGCAGATCGTCGTCGAACGCCACAACGGCCTGCTGAGCGTGGAGTCCGAGCCTGGCCACACGACGTTCCGCGTGAAGCTGCCGCTCGCCCAGCCCTGAACCCCACCCGACCGGAGGCGCCATGGCCCGCTGCACCCACGCTGCGCGGATGAGGTCGATCGACCGCAAGCGGCTGGTCCTGCTGGCGGCGATCATGGGCTCCTTCGTCGCGGGGCTGGATGCGACGGTGGTCAACGTCGCGCTGCCGGCGATCGAGCGCGATCTCGGCGGCGGCCTCGCGGGGCAGCAGTGGGTCTCCAACGGCTACCTGCTGGCGCTCGGCGCGCTGATCCTCATCGGCGGGTCGCTGGGTGACGTGCTCGGGGAGCGGCGCGTGTTCTCGATCGGCGTCGCGGGCTTCGGGGTGGCCTCGCTGCTGTGTGCGCTGGCGCCGAGCATCGAGGTGCTGGTCGCGGCGCGCGTCCTGCAGGGCGTCTTCGGCGCGCTGCTCGCGCCCAGCGCGCTGGCGGTGATCGTGACCGCCTTCCCGCCGGACGAGCGCGGCGGCGCGATCGGCTCGTGGACGGCGTGGTCGGGAATCGCCGCCGTGCTGGGCCCCTTCGCCGGCGGCTGGCTGGTCGACGCCGCGTCGTGGCGCTGGATCTTCGCGATCAACGTGCCATTCGTGCTCGCCACGCTCGTGCTCGTCGCGGTCGCGATTCCCGCCCCCGTCGCGGGCGGGGTGCGGCGGCGCATCGACTGGACCGGCGCGGCGCTGTGCGCGATCGGGCTGGCCGGGCCGGTCTACGGGCTGATCCGCCAGCCGGACGCCGGCTGGGCCTCACCGGCGGTGCTCGGCCCGGTCCTCGGCGGCGTCGCGGTGCTGGCCGCGTTCTTCTGGCACGAGCGCCGCAGCGCGGATCCGATGCTGCCGCTGGGGTTGTTCGGTCGCCGCAACTTCGCCGTCGGCAACCTGCAGACGCTGTCGATGTACGGCGGGCTGTCGATCACGTTCTTCTTCCTCGTGCTCTTCCTGCAGCAGGTCGCGGGCTACGACGCGCTGCAGGCCGGCCTGGCCACGCTGCCGACGACGCTCGTCATGCTCGTCCTCTCCAAGCGCTTCGGCGCGCTGTCGGACCGCATCGGTCCGCGCGGGCTGATGGGCGCCGGCCCGCTCGTCGCGGCGGCCGGGCTGGCATGGTTCATCCGCATGCCGGCCACGGTCGACTACGCCGTCGACGTCCTGCCGGGGCTGCTCGTCTTCTCGCTCGGCCTGGCGATGACCGTCGCGCCCCTGACGATGACCGTCCTCGCCGACGCCGACGAGCACAACGCGGGGATCGCGTCGGGGATCAACAACGCGGTCGCGCGGGTCGCCGGGCTGCTGGCGATCGCCGCGCTCGGCGCAGCGATGGCGGCGACCTTCGCGTCCTCGCTCGACGACCGGCTCGGCGACCGCGCCGCGCTGTCGCCCGCGGCGCAGCGCAGCGTCGCCGAGGCGCGCGAGCGCACGCTGGCGCGGGCCGACACGCGCGGCCTGGCGGAGGGCGAGGCGCGGGCCGTGGCACGGGCCGTCGAGGCTGCCTCGGTGCACGCGTTTCGCACAGGGATCGGGATCGCCGCGGGGCTCGTCGCGCTCGGCGGCCTGCTCGGCCTGGCGGGGATCGTCAACCCGCGCCGCACGGTGTCGGCCGCGGGCTGCGCCGGTGGTCAGCTGGTCGGGGTGCCGGAGGAGGTCGCGCTGCGGCGGGCGCGGGCGCCCGCGTAGCCCCGTCGGGGCGCGCCGGGTGCGACACGCGCCTGCGCGATTGGACGCGGCCCGATCCGGGCACGTGGCGCCGATTACTTGCCGGTCGTGCGGTGCATCGCCGCGCGGGCGTGCCCGGAGCGGCCCTGGCCGGTCCCGGCGCCACTGCGAGCGCCGCCGCGCACCGGCGCCGGCGTGCGGCGGATGAGCAGCCGCAGGGCGCGGTCGTCGGTGCCCTCGGCGGTCCGCTCGCTCAGCGTTCGCGGGTGCACGGTGCGAAACACCGGGCCGCGCCCGCGATCGACGACGGCCACGACCACCTTCGTCGTGCTCGGCGTGTCGAAGACGATCCCGTCGAGTTGCGGGCCTTCACCGGCCACCGTCACGAGCTCACCTGCGCTTGTCGATTCCATGCCCGCCAGCGTACTTCTCGGGCGTGACCGGGTTGCCGCGCGCCCGTGGGCGCCAGCGCGCCAGACGCCGAGCGCCGCCCGCGCCAGGGCCTTCGGAGCGCCGCTGCGGCGGTATCGCAAGGCCCGCCAGCGGTCACATCGACGCCGGCCACCGCGCCCCGCCTGACGCCGGCTGGACGGGGCGTCGCCCGGCGGGCGGCGCCCCCCCGGCGCTCAGGCTTCACACCAACAGGTACCCCTGCACCTGCAGGACGCCGACGACGAGCACCCCGAGGCCGATCATCCGCTTGCCCCAGCCGATCGACCGCGCCTCGCCCGAGCGGCCGAGCAGCAGCGGCAGCGGCAGCAGGAGACCGAGCAGCCCGTAGCCGACGAAGACGTTGGGGAAGAACGACTCGGAGTCCGCATCCATGTACTTGAACATCAGCAGCCAGGCGACCGTGTAGGCGAAGAGGAAGAAGACCAGCTGCGTCACGCCCTTGGGCACGGCGCGATAGAGCTTCGGCGAGTTGGGGAAGCGCTCGGGGAACACCCAGATGAGCTGGGTGAGCAGGAACAGCCCGGCGGAGGCCCACAGCTGCCAGCAGTTGCCGATCAGGACGTAGGCGAGGAAGGCGTAGATCACCGTTCGCCCGAACGCCGAGCCGATGAGCACGGCCTTGCTGGGACTGGGCAGGTCGACGGGGGTGGTGCTGTCCAACCGCCGTGGGTAGAAGTGCGAGGAGATCGTTTCCAGGATGAGCCGGACGACGAGGGCGGCCAGCACCCAGTGCGCGACCTGGTTGGCGTGCGCGGCGATCGGCAGCTCGACTCCGGCCAGCCCCGGGAGGGCGAGGACGATCCGCTGAACGGCCCACGCGCCGACGAGCGAGACGACGATGAAGTCGGCGCCGCGCTCCCATGCGCCCAGCACCCCCCGCGTGGCTTCGCGCCGGAGCGGACGCGTCAGGCCGGCCAGCACCGGAACGATCGCCCAGAGCGCGCCGATGCCCAGCATGAAGCGCAGGTCATCGGCCGTATCCACGCCGCCGAGCAGCAGGACGCCCAGGATGAACGTGACCAGCGCGGTGAAGCCCGCGACGGCATCGATCACGCCGAGCACGGTGATCGCGATGACCAGCGTCAGGGAGGGCGGCAGCGCTTCGCCGCTCGTGTCCTGCACGGCGACGATCCCGAGCCAGAGGCCGGCGAGCGGCGCCAGCAGCGACGCCGACCCGAGGATCGCGCGCAGGTAGGAGCCGTCGGCGAACACGCGGGCCAGCAGCGGCGAGCGCCGGGCCAGGAACACCGGGATGGTCGCGGCCAGGAGATCGAGCCGGTTCGTCGCCGGCCAGCTCCATGTTCGTGATCGGTCGCCGGGTGCGAGCGTCCCGTAGCCGGCTTCGAGGTGCCGGACGTCGACCCCCTGGTAGCTGCTCAGACCGCTGAACCGGGGCCGCTCTCCCGTCCCGCCCGCAGCCTTGCCCGTGGGCGCGCGCGTCACACCGCCGCCGCGCGCCATGCCGCCGCCGCCGGTGGCCAGCGTCAGCAGCGTGAGCGCCGCGGCGACGATGCCCAGCGTCTTCTTCGGCTCCGACCGCGCGTCGTAGGAGACCAGCTCGGTCGACTCCTCCTTGGCCGTCGCCTGCGGGTTGGTGGTCGGTGGCTGCGAGCTGGGCGCCGCCGAGCGCGAGCGCGACCTCGGCGTGGGGCTCGCTGCGGACTCCGACGCGGGATCGTCGGTCGCCGGTGACTCGGGCGCGGGCGGGGACGCCGGGAACGCGGGGCTGGCGCGCTGGCTGCCGGCGCCCGCGCCGCCGCCGCCGCCGGCGCCGGCGCCGGCGCCGGCGCCGGCGCTCGCAGCGTCATCGCGCGGGTCGTCGGCGGGCTCGTCCGGCGGCGGGCTCGAGGCGCCGGCCTGGACGGTGTACGCCACCGACTTCGCCGACACGTTGCCGAGCGCGTCGGCCGCGTTCACGACGAACGCGAACGTGCCGGGGGACGCGGTGTCGAGATCGGCGCCGGAGCGGATCGGGCCGTCGCACTTCGTGACGGCCGAGCGACCGCCCGGGTCCGTGCAGGCGTACTTCGCCACCACGACCTGTCCAAGCTCGTAGTTCGCCCCGGCGGCCGGGGAGTCGATCTGGATCGTCGGCGCGACCGTGTCCGCGCCGGCCGGCGCCGGTGTCGGCGGAAGGTTGGGGGACACGACGGCCGGCGGTGGATCGGCCGGGCCTGGAGGTGGGGGTGGCGCGGTGACCACGGTCTGCTCGTCGGCGTCGCCGCAGGCACCCGCCACGGGCGCGTTGTTGGCATCGCCCGCGTACTCCGCGATCCAGCGGTAGGTCCCGGCGCTCGGCGCGACGAAGGCCGCCTCCGAGTCCGCCGTGCCCATCGTGCCGGCGGCGTCGAGGGTGAGGGGGCGCGCGGAGCGGGTGAGGATCACGTCAGAGCAATCCGCGTCGTCCGGGCCGTACAGCCTGAACGTCACCGTCCCTGCCCCGGCCCCGGTCAGCGGACTGACCAGCCACTGCACCGTCGCGGCATCGGTCAACGACCCGCCCAGCTCGACCGTCGGCGACGCCTGCGACGAGATCACCGGCTGCGCACGAGCGATGTCGGTCTGCTCGTCGGCGTCGCCGCACGTCCCCGCCACCGCAGCGTTGTTGGCGTCGCCCGTGTACGAGGCGATCCAGCGGTAGGTGCCAGCCGCCACAGGCACGAACGCGGCGCCCGAATCGGCGGTCCCCAGCGTCCCGCCGGGATCCAGGGTGAGCGGGCGCGCCGTGCGCGTCAGGATCACGTCAGAGCAGTCCGCGTCGTCCGGGCCGAACAGCGTGAACGTCACCGTGCCCGCGCCCGCCCCCGTCAGCGGGCTGACCAGCCCCGACACCGTCACGACATCGGTCAGCGCACCGCCCAACGCCATCGCCGGCGACGCCTGCGAGGCGATCAGCGGCTGCGCGCGATCGACGCCGGTCTGCTCGTTGGCGTCGCCGCAGGCACCGGCCACGGGCGCGTTGTTGGCGTCGCCCGTGTACTCCGCGATCCAGCGATAGGTTCCCGCCGACACCGGGGCGAACACGGCACCCGAATCGGCCGTCCCCGACGTCCCGCCCGCAGCGAGCGTCAGTGGGCGTGCCGTGCGGGTCAAGATCACGTCGGAGCAATCCGCGTCGTCCGGGCCGAACAGCCGGAACGTCACCGTGCCGGCGCCCGCCCCCGTCAGCGGGCTGACCAGCCCCGACACGGTCGCGACGTCCGACAGCGACCCACCCAGCCCGACCGTCGACGACGCCTGCGTGGCGATCGTCGGCTGCGCTCGGCTGACGTCGGTCTGCTCGTTGGCGTCGCCGCAGGCTCCGGCCACCGGCGCGTTGCCGGCGTCACCCGTGTACTCCGCGATCCAGCGATAGGTTCCCGCCGTCGCCGGGGCGAACGCGGCGCCGGAGTCCGCGGTGGCCGAGGTCCCGCCGGCATCGACGTTCAGCGGGCGTGCCGTGCGCGTCAGGATCACGTCAGAGCAATCCGCGTCGTCCGGCCCGAACAACCTGAACGTCACGGTGCCGGCCCCGACCCCGGTCTCCGGGCTGGCCAGGCCCGTCAGCGTCGCGACATCCGTGAGGGAGCCGCCCAGCGCCACCGAGGGTGACGCCTGCGTGGCGATCAGCGGCTGCGCGCGGATCGTCGTGCCGGCGCTCGAGTCACGCGCGCCGTTGCTCAGCGCGGCCGGGCGCAACAGGCCCTCGAACTGGCGATGCTCGGTCGTCTGCACCGTCTGGCTGCCCGGCGTGCCGGGGTCCTGATCGACCGGAGCCCGCACGACGTCGACGGTGAAATCGATCGTGCACGACGCCCCGAAGCCCGGCAACGTCACACGCGCACCGCCCTGCGGGGTGAAGCGCACCGTGCCGAACCCGTCGGCCAGGACCGTCGTGTCGAACGTCAGCGACGCGCACTGCGTACCCGCCCGGCCGGTCGCCGTCGAGGACAACGTGAACACCCCCGGATCACCGGCGATGCACTCCCCGCCGGCGACCTGGCTGCACGACGGCACCACGGTGATCCCCCGCTCCGGACCCGCCGCCGTTCCACACGGAGGCCGCGAGTCCCCGAAGTTACAGGCCGAGTTCGTCAGCGCGGCTTGCGCCCCCGAGTTGCGATTCTCCAATGCGACCGATGCCGGCAGCCCCGTCTGACCCACGTCCGCGATGCTCGGAAACGACAGCGACATCCCCGCCACCACGCTCGCCTGCGCGACCCCCGGAACCAACGCCACGCCCAGCACCGCCAACCACCCACAAAGGCGCCGGCGTGCGGCGATGCAGCCGCGCGGAGCCACGGCTAACGGGCGCTCGGGCGGAGCGTGTAGGTCTGCGAGATCCGGTGCGTGGATCGTGCCGCGGGCGGGCGGCTCTCCGCGCGGTGCAAGACATCGGCGCTGCGCAGCCCGAACGGCAGCGTGATCGTCACCGTGCAGCGGGCGGTGCGGGGGGCCGGGATACCGCCCAGCAGCCCGCGCCCCACCCGGATGTGGATGTTGATGAGCCGCAGGCGGAGGTTGATGCAGAGCAGGGCCGGCGGTGGCTCAGTCGACGGTGCGGCGGTGACGACGGTCTGCTCGTTGGCGTCGCCGCAGGCACCCGCCACGGGCAGGTTGTTGGCGTCGCCCGAGTACGAGGCGATCCAGCGAAACGTCCCCGGGCTCGTCGGGACGAACCCCGCACCCGAATCGGCCGTGCCCGACGTCCCGCCGGGATCCAGGGTCAGCGGGCGCTCCGTGCGCGTCAGGATCACGTCAGAGCAGTCCGCGTCATCCGGGCCGTACAACGTGAACGTCACCGTGCCGGCGTTCGCACCCGTGACCGGGTTGACCAGCCCCGACACGGTCGCGACATCGGTCAGGGCACCGCCCAACGCCACCGATGGCGATGCCTGCGACGCGATCGCCGGCTGCGCGCCGGTGACCACCGTCTGCTCGTCGGGGTCGCCGCAGGCGCCCGCCGCCGGGGCGTTGTTCGCGTCACCCGTGTACGACGCGATCCAGCGAAACGTCCCCGGGCTCGTCGCGACGAACCCCGCACCCGAATCCGCCGTCCCGGACGTCCCGCCGGGATCCAGGGTCAGCGGGCGCTCCGTGCGCGTCAGGATCACGTCAGAGCAGTCCGCGTCATCCGGCCCGTACAGCGTGAACGTCACCGTGCCGGCGTTCGCGCCCGTGACCGGGTTGCTCAGCTCGGACACCGTGGCGACGTCGGTCAGGGCGCCACCCAACGCCACCGATGGCGACGCCTGCGACGCGATCGCCGTCGGCGGTCGCCTGACCACCGTCTGCTCGTCGGGGTCGCCGCAGGCACCTGCCACCGGCGTGTTGCCCGCATCGCCCGTGTACGACGCGATCCAGCGAAACGTCCCCGGCGAGATCGGCACGAACCCCGCACCCGAATCCGCCGTCCCGGACGTCCCGCCGGAATCCAAGGTCAGCGGGCGCTCCGTGCGCGTCAGGATCACGTCAGAGCAGTCCGCGTCATCCGGCCCGTACAACGTGAACGTCACCGTGCCGGCGTTCGCGCCCGCGACCGGGTTGACCAACCCCGAGACGGTCGCGACATCGGTGAGGGCACCGCCCAACGCCACCGCGGGTGACGCCTGCGTCGCGATCAGCGGCTGCGCCCGGACCGTCGTGCCGGCGCTCGAGTCGCGCGCATCGTTGCTCAGCGCCGCGGGCCGCAACAGGCCCTCGAACTGGCGATGCTCCGTCGTCTGCACAGTCTGGCTGCCGGGCGTATCGGGATCCTGATCGACGGGAGCACGCACGACGTCGACCGTGAAGTCGATCCTGCACGACGCCCCGGAGCCCGGCAGCATCACGTGTGCACCGCCCTGCGGCGTGAAGCGCACCGTGCCGAACCCATCGGCCAGGACCGTCGTGTCGAACGTCATTGCCGCGCATGCCGTGGCGGCCCGGCCGGTCGCCGTCGAGGACACCGTGAACACCCCCGGATCGCCGGCGATGCACTCCCCGCCGGCGACCAGGCTGCACGACGGGACCAGGGTGATCCCCCGCTCCGGACCCGCCGACGTCCCGCACGGAGGCCGCGCGTCGCCGAAGTTACAGGCCGAGTTCGTCAACGCCGCGTGCGGCCCCGAGTTGAGGTTCTCCAGGCCGATCCACGCCGGCAGTCCCGTCTCGCCGACATCCGCGGCGCTCGGAAACGACAGCGATGTTCCCGCGCCCACGCTCGCCTGCGCCACCGCCGGCACCAACGCGACGCCCAACACCGCCAACCACGCGCACAAGCCCCGCCGCATGCACCCCATGATCACCTTGGACATCCTGTCTGCAGTCTCATATATCCCCCAATGCGACCCGGACCGAGGCGCACGATCCGGACTTCGACACGGCTCCTGGCATCGTCGACGGGCACGCGAGACCGCCAAGCGCGATTCCCCGGCCGCGAGCCTACTCCTCGCGAGCGCGACCGTGGGGCTTTCTTGTCGTATGCCGCGCCGATGCCGGACCTGACGGGCCGATCACGCAGACCGGCTGGAGCCCCGGTCGTGGACGGCCGCGTCGCCACGGGGCCGATGCAACCAAACAACGCGGCGTCGCTCCAGTTCACGGGTATCGGGCGGTGTCTGTGCCGCCGCGCGCCCGCCCATCCCGTGAAGGCGGGGACTCAAACCCACGCCGGGTGGACCGGCGGGTGAACCGGGTTCCCCCGCCGAGCGGCCTGACGCCTCGCGCGCGCTCAGGCACCATCCAGGTGACAGGCCGGGGGGCCGCTCACGGCAGCCCGGCATCGCAGTGAGACCGAGGAGCCCGCCATGCTGTTCATCCACGTCGAAGCCAGCGCCGCGCGCAACGCCGACCTGCGGCGTGCCGCCGACCAGGACCGGCGCCACCGCGCGGCCCGTCTCGCTCATCAAGCGCCCGCGCCCGAGCCCCCCCGACGACGAGCCAGACGGTCGTTGCGGGCGTCCGCTATGGCGGCGGTGACCCGAGCCGCTCGGTAGCCCGACCCGCCGCGCCGCTGCGGCCCGCTCAACGGTCGATGTGAGCGGGGCGTGTGCGCGTCGGGTCAGCCGGCGTGCGCGAAGGCCGGCTCGCCGGCGGGCACGTTGGCCGCGACGTCGAGGCTGCGCCGGGTCAGCAGCGCGCCGCAGATCACGCCGCCGACGGCGAAGATCCCGGCCGCCCACCAGAACGCCGTCGTGTAGCCGTGCACGGCGGCCTGTGCCGCCAGCGCGGCGTCCGGCCGCGCGGCGGCCTCGGCGAGGCGGTCGGCGACCGCCGACGCGGCCAGCGTGCTGAGCAGCGCGGTGCCGATCGAGCCGCCGATCTGCTGCATCGTGTTGACCATCGCCGACGCGACGCCGGCGTCGCTGGCCTGCACGCCGAAGGTCGCCGTCGCCATCGCGGAGGCGAACACCATGCCCATGCCCGCGCCGATGATCAGGATCCCGGGCAGCACGTGGGTGACGTACGCCGTGTCGACGCCGATGCTCGTCAGCGTCACGAGGCCGCCCGCGGAGAGCAGCATGCCGCCGCCGATCAGCGGCCGCGGGCCGAGCTTCGGCAGCAGCTTCGTCGACGCGCTGGTCGCCGCGATGACGATCGAGATCGTCATCGGCACGAACGCGAAGCCCGCCTGGATCGGCGAGAAGCCGAGGTTCTGCTGCAGGTAGTACGTCAGGAACAAAAACACGCCGAACATCCCGGCGCCGGCCAGGACCATCGCCAGGAACGACCCGCCGCGGTCGCGGTCGAGCACGACGCGCAGCGGCAGCAGCGGGTGGGCGCTGCGCGTCTGGATGACGACGAAGGCCGTCAGCAGCACGACGCTCGCCACGAGCATCCCGATCGTCGTCGCGTCGGCCCAGCCGTTGGTCTCGGAGTTGGCCAGCCCGTAGACGATCGCGAACAGGCCCGCGGTCGCCGTCAGCGCGCCGGGGATGTCGATCCGCGAGCGCTGCTCCTCGATCACGTTGTGCAGCAGGGGCATCGCCGCCAGCGCCGCCGGGATCGCGAACGCGAGGTTGACGTACAGGCACCAGCGCCAGTTGAGGTACTGCGTGAGCACGCCGCCGAGGATCAGCCCGATCGCGGCGCCGCCGACCGCCACGGCGCCGAAGACGCCGAACGCCTTGCCGCGCTCCTGGGGGTCGGTGAACGTCGTGGTGAGGATCGACAGCGCGGCCGGGGCGAGCAGCGCGCCGAACACGCCCTGCAGCGCGCGGGCGGCGACGAGCACCTCGAAGCTCTGGGCGAACCCGCCGAGCGCGCTCGCGCCGGCGAAGCCGCCGAGCCCGACGACGAACGCCCGCTTGCGGCCGAAGAGATCACCGATGCGACCGCCGAGCAGCAGCAGGCTGCCGAAGGCCAGCGCGTAGGCCGTGATGACCCACTGGCGCTGGTCGTTGGAGAACTCCAGCGCCTCCTGCGCGGAGGGCAGCGCGATGTTCACGACCGTCGCGTCGAGGACCACCATGAGCTGGGCGATCGCGATGACGAACAGGATCAGCCAGCGCCGTTCGTGATGGGGATTGGTGTTCGGGTCTTGCATGAGGGAACCTCGTCCTTCGGCGTAACTGGAGTGCTAGGCTCCAAGTGGAGGGTGGATCTCAACTTCGTGGGCGAACCGTACCACAGAAGTGGAGTGCCTGTCTCCACTTTTGACATCGAGATTTCCCGTGGCCGTATCGCCCATCAACACCGAGCGCCCCCTCCGCCGCGACGCGGAGCGCAACCGCCAGCGCATCCTCGAGGCCGCGCGGGCGGCCTTCGCCGAGGACGGCCTGTCGGTCACGCTCGACGAGATCGCCCGCCGCGCCGGCGTCGGCGTGGGCACGATCTACCGCCGCTTCCCGGACAAGGAGCAGCTCATCGACGCCCTGTTCGAGACGCGCATGAACGAGTTCGCGGCCGAGGCCGAGGCCGCCCTGCTCACCGACGACGCGTGGACTGGGCTCGTGCGCTTCCTCGATCGCGCCACGGAGCAACACGCCTGCGACCGCGGCTTCAAGGAGGTCGCGCTGTCGGGCACGCACGGCCTCGAGCGCGTGGCGCGGGCGCGCCAGCTGATGTTCCCCCTCGTCTCGCGGCTCGTCGCCCGTGCCCAGGCCGACGGCAGCCTGCGCGCCGACGTCGATCCGACTGACATGCCGCTGCTGCAGCTCATGCTCGGCTCGCTGAGCGATTGCACGCGCGAGGTCGACCCCGAAGCGTGGCGGCGCTACCTCGGCATCATCACCGACGGGCTGCGCACGCGGCGCGACGGGCCCACCCCGCTCGCGCACGAGGCGCTCTCGCCCGAGCAGACGCAGTTGACCATGGCCAGCTGGCGTCCCTGCGGGCGTTAGAGGCGCGCCGCCGCCGGAACGCCGGCCCCCGCATCACGATCTTTCACTCTGGCGCTGGCGCTGGTCAGGCCGGTGAGTCAGCGCCGACCGCGGGGCCTCAGGACTGGAGCATCCGGCGATCTGCCGCGCGTCCGAGCTTCCAGTAGATGCGCTGCAGATGACCTCGGACCGTCGCGGGCGAGATGTACAGGCTCGCGGCGATCTGGGCGATCTTGCTCCCTTCGGAGAACAGTCTCGCCACCTCCTGCTCGCGTGGAGAGAGCAGACGAGCGCACAGGCCGACGCGCGAGCGCTCGTCCGCCAGGTATCTGAACTGCACGGAGAAGTGGCCACAGTTCGGGCAAGCAGCTCGTTTGGGGTCGGGTGGCGGCTTGATGACCGCCGCGAAGACCTCGACCCACGCATCGTGCGTCTCTGCGCCCATCATCGCGGCTCGAGACGCGACGGCCACCACGTCTCCTCCTCAGCGTACGCCTCTCGGTGGATTCTCATCCAGGATGAACAAGACGTCTTGCGGGAGATCGAGGCCGGCGGTCGCCCCCCGGGACTCCAGCGTGCTTGCCGTCATCGGTAGCGACACGCCGGCGATGCTCCCACAGGCACCGGGGCGCGAGCCGGACCGCCCGATCGGTCGCATGAGCGACGGGTCCGTGGCCGCTCCCGGGCACGCGCAGTCCGAGAGGAGCGCGGTCAGGGCCATGAGGTGCGGCCGTCGACCCGACCGGCGCGCGGGCTACGTTCCCGGGCGTGCTGGCCCTCGCCAAGCGCGAACCGTCCGCGCTCCTGCTCGCCGCTCAGCTCATGGCGGTGCTGGCGTATCCGTTCATGATCGACAACGACGTCGGGCGCTCGCTGTTCAGCGTCTTCGGCATCGCGATCCTCGGGCTCGTCGCGCTCGCCGTGCGCTCGACGCCCGGCCTGAACTGGGTGACCGTCCTGCTGGGCATCCCCGCCTGCGCGCTGCTCGTCATCCAGGCGGTCACGCGCAGCGACGAGCTGCTGGCGTACTCCTCGGGCTTCGAGGCGCTGCTGTACTTCTACGCCGCCGGGGCGATGATCGCCTACATGCTCGAGGACCAGCGCGTCACGCGCGACGAGCTGTTCGCGATCGGGGCGACATTCACCCTCGTGGCGTGGGGCTTCGCCTACGCGTTCACCGTCTGCCAGGCGATCGATCCCGGCAGCTTCACCGCCGCCGTCGATCCGAGCGGGGATCGCGACTGGATGGAGCTGCTGTTCCTGAGCTTCACGACGCTGTCGAGCACGGGCCTCGGCGACATCGTCCCGGTCAAGCCGTTCGCACGCGGCCTGGTGATGTTCGAGATGATCGCCGGGGTGGCCTACCTGACGGTCGTCGTGTCGCGCCTCGTGGCGCTGACCGTCATGCGCCCGCGCTGAGCGGGGCCGCGGGCGCGCGGCGCGCCACCTGGCAGGCGGCCACCGCGAGCTCGTCGCAGCGCTCGTTGAGCGCCACGCCGGCGTGTCCCTTGACCTTGTGCCACGTGATCGTGTGGCGCTCGACGAGCGCGAGCAGCTCCTCCCACAGCTCGCGGTTCTTGACCGGCTGCTTGGCGGCGGTCAGCCAGCCGCGCCTGACCCAGCCGAGGTGCCAGCCCTTGACGATCGCGTCCATGACGTAGGAGCTGTCGATGTGGACGGTGAGCTGCGTGGGCCGTCCGAGCGCCTGCAGGCCGCTGATGACCGCCTGCAGCTCCATGCGGTTGTTCGTGGTGGCAGGAACGCCGCCCGACAGCTCGACCTGCTTGGCGATCGCGCCGTCGGCGCCGCGCGCGACGAGGATCGCCGCCCAGCCGCCGGGACCCGGGTTGCCCGAGCAGGCGCCGTCGGTCCACAGCTCGATGGTGGTGCCGGCCCCCACGGCGATCACGGTAGGGATCTGCGCGGACGGCCGCGGCGGCTCGCCAGCAGGCGGCCGAGGGCCGCGCGCTCGTCGGGCGCCACGAAGCGAGTGACCGCGAACAGCAGCGGGATGAGCGCCGCGGCGCCCGCGCGCAGCACGAAGCCCTCGACGCCCGACGGCGCCAGCAGCAGCTCCCCGGCCACGCTGACGCCCGCCAGCAGCACGACGGCGTGGGCGAGCCGGCGCCACTGAAACGGCACCGCGAACAGGCCGCGCGTGAGCAGGTGCAGCACGACGAGCATCACCGCGTAGGCGGCGACGAGCGCGATCCCGGCGCCGGCGATGCCCAGCGGCCCGACGAGCGCGACGAGCACGACGACGTTCACCACGACGCCGGCCAGCGCGGCGGGGAAGGTTCGCGTCGTCACCCCGGCGCGGCCGCCGATCGTCACGAGCACGAGGAAGAGCCCGTACATCGCCCAGCCCAGCGCCACCCAGGGCAGGGCCTCGTGCGCCGCGAAGTAGTCGGGCGCGGCGAGCAGCCGCACGACCCAGCGGCCGAGCAGCGTCAGCCCCGCCACGACGTAGCCGGTGACGACGACGTACCAGGTCGCCACGGCGGCGTAGAAGCGCCCCGCCTCGCGGTCGTCGCCGATCGAATAGGCCAACGGCGGCCACGCGAGCTGAAAGCCGCGCACGGCGAGGATGACCGCCGTCGCGAGCTTCACCGACAGGGCGAACAGGCCCGCGGCGGCCGCGCTCTGCGTGCGCAGGATGTACGCGCGGTCGACGACGTTGAGCGCGAAGACCGTCGCGTCGGCGGGCACGGTCGGCACGCCGAAGGCGAGCAGCGGCCCGAGGCCCATCTCCGGGCGCAGCCCGATCCGTCCGCGCAGCAGCCACCACAGCCCGAGCAGGACGGCGGCCGACGCCACGTAGTTGCCGGCGAGATAGCCGCGCGCGCCGCCGTCGAGGGCCACGACGAGCGTCACCGTCAGCGCGACGGTCAGCAGCACGTTGCACAGCGAGGCGACGAGGTAGGTCCGCCGGCGCTCCTCGACGCGCAGCAGCGCGTAGGCGATCTCGAGGTTCGTGAACGACCACAGGCCGAGCACCGCGATCCGCATGAGGCCGGCGTCCTCGAAGCCGAGCAGCAGCCTGCTCAGCGGCCCGGCCAGCAGCGCGGCGAGGAGCGCGACGACCGTCGTGACCAGCAGCACCGTCGCGGTCGTCGTGCGCGCGAGGCGGTCGCGCCCGTCCTCCGCGGTCTGGAAGTAGAAGCGCACGAACGCCTCGCCGAGGCCGAAGCGCAGCAGGATCGACGCGAGGATGATGAACGTCAGCAGCGTCTCCGCGATGCCGAAGTCCGAGCGGGTCAGCGCGCGCGTGTAGAGCGGCAGCGTGACGAGCGCCAGGACCGCCGCCAGCACGCTGGATGCCTGGTAGGCCGCGCCCCCCGCCAGCAGGCGCGTGAAGAGGCTGCGCATCGGCGCCACGGTACTGTCCGCACGTGCCGGATCCGCGTGCCCTCCTGCTGCTGCCGCGTCCGCTCGAGGGGTTCATCCTCGCCGACCAGGTCCGCGACCTGCTGCGCAGCGACGGCGTCGTGGCCGCCGATCCCCCGCGCATCCCCTACGGGGCGGTCGCGCGGCTGCCCGGACCGCTGCGCGACCGGGTCGCCCGCCGCACGGCGCGGCGCCTGCTGCGCGCGCTGGCGGGCGACCTGCGCGCGGTGGCGATCTTCCACCCCGTGCAGTGGCCGCTGGCGCGGGCGCTGCTCGCCGAGCGCCCGGGCGCCGAGCTGTGGTACGGCCGCTGGGACCGCTACGAGATGGCCTACGACGCCTCGCCGGCGATGCGCGCGCGGCTCGCGGCGCTGCACGAGCAGGCCGCCCAGCGGTCGGCGCTGACGTTCGTCGTCTCGCACAAGCTCGCCGAGCTCGAGCGCGAGGCGGGCCGCGAGGCGCAGGTCGTCGCCCTGGCGGCGGACTCGTTTCCCGCGCCGGAGCCGGCCAGCGCGGTCATCGCGGTGTCGCTCGGCCACCTCGGCTGGCGCACGGACTGGGCGCTGCTGCGCGCCGTCGCCGAGCAGATGCCCGAGCTCGTGGCGCTGCTCGTCGGCGCCTGGCACGACGACGAGTGCCAGGACGACGCCGACTTCGCCTGGTGCCGGGCGGCGCCGAACCTCGTCTGGCTGGGACGGCGCAGCGACGAGGAGGCGGCGCGGCTGATCCTCTGCGCCGACGTCGGCATCCTGCCCTTCCGCGTCGAGCCGTTCAACGATGCCGCGCTGCCCTACCGGATCCTCAAGTACGCCCGCCTCGGGCGGCGCACGATCTCGCCCGAGCTGGCCGGCGTGCACACCTGGGAACGCGCGGTCACGACGGCGGCCGGCGCGGAGGCGTTCGTCGCGGCGCTGCGCGCGCAGGCCGGCGCGCGGATGGCGCCGGACGCGGAGCTGCGGGCGTGGGCGCTCGAGCAGACCGCCGAGCGCGTCAACGGCCCGCTGTGGGAGCGGCTGCGCGCGCTGGGCCTGGCGTAGGCGCCGCCGGACGTGGCGCACCTTCTCCGCGAATAGCGCGGAGAAGGTGACACACCGCCCAGCTCAGCGCGGCGCCTCGAAGCGCCAGCACGTCGCCGAGCCGGTGAAGTCCGCCTCGCTGCAGCCGAACACCCACGTCGGCTGCACGCGGATCGTCGCGTTGATGCGCGGGTCCTGGAAGTCGATCTCGTAGTCCGTCTCGTACTTGGCGTTGAGCAGCGAGAGGAAGCGGGCGATGACCGCGGGCGCGGTCTGCAGCTCGGCGACGCCCTCGACGACGACCGGGTTGACGGGATCCTCGGACGAGAGCACCACGCGTCCCTCGCAGTAGATGTTGCGGGCTTTGCGCGACCAGACGCCGGTGCTGAACCACAACGCCGCGCAGTCCCACACGCCCCAGATCGGCATGAGGTGCGGGCGCCCGTCGGGGCGGACCGTGGAGCACCAGTAGTGCTCTGACCGGGCGAGGTGCTGCTCGGCCCACTCCCACGGCAGCAGGCCCGAGCCCTCGTCGCTGGGAAGCAGCCCGTAGCCGGGCAGGAACGGCCGGCTGGCGACGGGCCGCTGCGGCATCTGCGGAGGCTAGCCGCTGGCGCGCGGCGCGGCTACTGGCGCTGCGCGAGCTTCGTGTCGCGCGGCTTCTTGAACGTCGCCACGCACGTGATCTCGCGGTCGCCCTCGCCCCAGCTCTCCGGCGTGGGATAGACGAACTTGAAGCCGAGCTGGCTGTCGCGGAACGCCCGCGTCGTGGCCTGGCGGCGCAGCCGCGCGCGGCAGCCGCGCTGGCCCTTGCCGTTGATGAAGGCCTCGCTGGGAACCTTGGCCTTGGGTCCGCCCTCGAGCTCGATGAGCGTGAAGACCTCGCCGTCGTGCGGCTCGTCGCACTTGACGGCGTCGAACGTCGTCACGTCGCCGGTGCGCGAGTTCGCGTCGCTGATGCAGTCGCCGACCTTCAGGTGGGCGGCCGAGAGCGTGCCCTCGCTCGAGTCGCGCTGGGGCTCCTGCTTGGCCGGCTTGTCGGTGCCGCCGGCCGTGTCATCGCTGTCGCCGCCGCCGCCGAACCCGCCGGAGAGCAGCATGACGATCAGCACGACGACGATCACGAACGCCAGGAGGACCAGCAGGGGTCGGATGAGAAGCGCCATCGCCGCGGACCCTAGCGCGCACGCGCCCGGCATACGTCATAGACGGCGAACGGTCCGGTCCGCACGGCGGGCGTCATGGCCGGTGGGTCGTTCGTCGCGCGCGCCACGCCGTCGGCCCGGCCGAAGCGCCGCTCGAACTTCTCGTCGCCCACGATGTAGACCGCGACGGCGCCCGGCGAGCGGACCGTGCCGCCCGCGCCGGCGCGCGTTCGGACCTCACCGGCGTCCGCGTTCAGCTGCCAGCGCGCGTCGGGCACGAGCCGGTACGTCGGGAAGGTCAGCGCCCCGCAGCGCAGGCCGGCGCGCACGCGCGGCTGCGCCACGAGCGCACGCACCTCGTCGTGCGTGCGCTCGATGAAGCGCAGCTCGGCGCGCAGCGCGCCGAAGCTGCCGACCTTGACGGCGAGAAACGCGATCCCCACGACGAGCGCGCCGATCGCCGCGCGCCGCCAGCGCGTGCGCTCCGGCCCCGGCTCGAGCGTGGCGAAGCCCATGACGGCGTAGCCCGCCAGGACGCAGAGCGCGACGGCGGGCACCGTCAGGTAGCGCGGGATCAGCGACAGCCCGGCGACGCCGATCGCCAGGAACGTCAGCGCGCCGGCGCCCAGCAGCGCCAGCGGCAGCACCAGCCGCCGCACACCGAAGCGGCGCAGCGCCAGCCCCAGCCCGATGACGCCGGCCAGGGCGACCGGCGACCGCGCCAGATCGGCGAGGAAGGTGACGAACGCCCCCGGCACGCTGGCGAGGCCGCGCCTGCGATCCAGTGACTCCGACAGCGCCTGGGTGTTGGTCAGGCTGAACAGCGGGTCGCCGGTGACCGCGAGGTCGACGAGGCACCAGACGACCGGCGCGGCAGCGGCGAGCGCGAGCAGGCCGGCGCGCGCACGCAGCGAGCGGCCGGGCCAGCACCACAGCCAGTACAGCCCGGCCAGCACCCAGGCCTCCGGGCGCAGCAGGCCGGCCGCGACCAGCAGCGCCATCGGCGCCAGGCCGCGGCGGGGTCGCAGCGCCTCCAGCGCCGCGGCCCAGACGACGAGCGCGAGGAACGGGACGTCGACGAACGCCCGCACGGCGTACAGCAGAAACGCGAAGCTCGAGCCGACGAAGACGGCGCCGAGGTACGCGGCGGCGGTGCCGAACAGCGCGCGGCCCAGGGTGAACGTGGCCGCGACGAGCGCGACGAGGCTGAGCACCGTCACGAGCACGAGCAGCCGGTCGGCGGGGTCGCCGGCGAGCGACAGGATCGCCGCGAGCGCGAGGTGCAGCGGGTGCGGCGTCGGCGCGAACGGATCCTCGAACCCGGGCGCCGCGCCGTGCAGCAGGTCGCGGCCCCAGAGGAGGTGGTGGTAGGCGTCGTAGTCGGGGTACGTCGGCACGATCGCCCACGCCGCGACGGCGGCGAGAGCGAGGGCGGCGAGCGCCGCGCGCTCCCTCACGGCTCGGACGCGGCCGGCGCCAGCGCCGCGCCGAGCGCCAGCAGCGCCCACGCCAGCGGGTCCTCGAGGAACGCGGCGTACAGCAGCGTGTGCACCACGAGCGCGACGAACGCCGCCGCGACGGCGGCGCGGGCGATCGAGCGCCGCGCGCCGCGCAGGAGCGTCACGATCGCCGTGCCGACGAGCGCGAGGTAGAGGGCCAGGCCGCCGAGGCCCTGCTCGGCGGCGACGGTGATCGGGATCGTGTGCGAGGCCGCCGACGCGCGTTCGCTGGAGGTGTCCTGGCGCGCGCGGTACTCGGCCTCAAACGCGGCCGAGCCCCACCCCGTCACCGGCTTCTCGGCCGCCAGCTCGACGCCGCCGCGCACGAGCGACCAACGCCCGGATGACACGTTGTCGGCCGAGCCCTCGACCCCCACGGCGCCCGGCGCGGCGAGCACGACGACGGCGCCGAGCAGCGCCAGGCCGCCGACGAGGGCGGCCGCCCGGCCCATCCCCCAGCGCAACCCGCCGAGCACCGCCAGGCCGACGAGCAGCGCGGTGAACGACGACTGCGACAGCGTCAGCACCAGCCCCGCCCAGAGCAGCACGAGCGCGGTCGCGCAGCCGGCCACGAGCGCCGGGCGGCGGCTCCACAGCATCACCGCGACGACGCCGAGCATCACCGTCGCGAGGAAGCGCCCGTAGATGTTCGGGTCGAAGAACAGCGAGTTGACGCGGAAGTAGGACTCGAACTGGTTGGAGCTGATGACCTTCGGGTTGAGCAGCAGCTCGCGCTTGGCGTACTCGACGAAGCCGATGCCGACGAACGCCGCGGCGAGCACGAGCAGGACGATCAGGCAGCGGCCGGCGAGCTGCGCCGTCCAGCGGATCCGCACGAGCAGCGCGTAGAGCAGGGCGAACGGGACGTAGAAGAAGATCGTCTGCGCCAGCGCGCCGTCGAAGTCGCCGGAGTACGTCGCCTGGACGGCGTAGAGCACGATCGCGGCCGCCAGCAGCCACTCCAGCAGGCTGCGCTCGTGGCGGACCTCGCGATCGTCGCCGCGCTCGATGTCCTCCAGCCCGCGCGGCGCGCGCAGCCGCGGCAGCGCGTAGGCCAGCACGCCCGCGGCGATCACGACGTACAGCGGCACGAGCAGGTTCGCGGTGTCGCCACCGGACTCGATCGGCACCCGGAACGGCAGCGCCGCGGCGGCGGCCAGCGCCAGCAGCTCGGGGCGGCGGTGGATCAGGAAGGCGCCGACGCCGAGGACCGCGATGCCGGCCAGGCCGGCCGCGAGGGCCAGCCCCGGCCGCTCGCGCAGCGGCTCGAACTGCGGCGTCGACCAGATGTTCGCGACGAGCAGGACCGGCGTCAGCGCGAGCGCGCCGAGCATCGCGGCCGCCCGCGCACGCGGCGAGCCGGCGAGCAGGACCGCCGCCCCGAGCACCGCCGCGACGATCACCCCGACGGTCTGCGCGGCGTCCCCCAGCGTGGTCAGGGTGGCGATCATCGCGTGCGCAGCAGCGTCCATGTGCGGTCGAGCAGCTCGGCCAGCTCGGCGCTCCCGCGCACGCTCGCCGAGAACTCCGGCAGGCCGGTGCGGATGGCGATCCCCCGGCCGACGCGGGCGGCGACGATCACCGGACGGTCGCTCTCCAGCGTCGCGGCCGAGGCCAGCAGTGCGCCCGCGCCGCCGCGCACCTCGAGCGTCGGCTCGTATGCGCCGATTGCGCCGAACTGACCGGCGGTGCCGGCGAACAGGTCGATCCGGTCGACGGTGTTGACGAGGGTGACGGGCGCCGGCGGCCGGACGACGCGGCCCAGGCGGGCGCCGAACAGGTCGCGCTCGGTCGGCAGCGTCGGCGCGATCGCCCGGCCCCCGGCGGTGAAGCGCACGCTGCTGCGCAGCGAGCGGGTGCCGACCGACAGCAGGCGCCCGCCGTCGCGCACGAAGTCGCGCAGCGAGCGCGCGGCGCGCGCGTCCAGCCAGCGCGCGTCGCCGGCGACGATGACGCCGCGGTGATCGGCCGGCTTCGGTCCCACGCCGCGGGCCAGCGCGACGTCGGTCGTGAGGTCGTAGCGGCGGCCCTGGCGATCGAGCTGGGCGAGCAGCAGCGCCTCGTGCCGGCGGATCTGCGGCGGGATGCCGTCCTTGACGAACGGCCGCGCGAGCCGCACCGGCAGGCCGGCCGACAGCAGGTCCGGCCGCCCGTCGCCGTCGTCGTCGGCCGGGTTGAGCCCCTGCCACGTGGTCAGCGGCAGGACGACGAGCACGTCGCGCGCCTGCCGGCCGGTCACGACGACGGGCGCGGCGGTCCGCCGCGTGCGCGTGCGCACCTCGAAGAGGTAGAGCCCCGACTTGCCGCCCGGCGCCTCGAAGCGCACGATCCGCGAGCGGCTGCCGCTGCCGCGGTTGCGGATCCCGGCATCGCCGATGCGGCGCAGCTGCCAGGTGAAGCGCTCGCCGACCGAGTCGACGGCGACCGCGGCGGTCTCGCGCGCCTTGGTCGGAGCGGTCGGTGACTGCGCCCGCAGGTAGCGCACCGTGATGCCGCCGCGGCCGGGCAGCGGGCGGCCGTACTCCAAACGGGGCGGGACCGGTGCCGAGGCGCCGATGTTGCCGGCCTTGTCGCGCGCGCGCACGATCACCGCGTACGTGCCCGCGGCGGCGCGGCGGCCGCGCACCGTCCCGTTCCAGCGCCAGCTCGTGGCGTCGTCGGCGAGCTTGACCGGGGCGTCGAAGACCGCGCGCGCCGGACGCACGTCCGTGCGGAAGACGAGGACCTCCTTGCGGCTCCCCGGGCGGTCGGGCGCCTGGAAGTGCACCTCGGCCGGATCGCCGTCGCCGCGCGGCAGCAGCTCGGGCCCCACCACCCTGCGCTCGGGCCCGATCGACGTGACCGCGACCGCGGGCGGCGTCGTGTCCTTGGCGATGTTGCGCGGGATGAGCACGGCGCGACCCTGGCGGCGCAGGTTCAGGCGGATCCGGTAGATGCCGTCGGGCACGGTCCGCCGGCGCGCGTCGGTGCCGTCCCAGCGCAGGCGCATCCGCTCGCCCGCGCGCAGCTGCCGCTCGGCGAGCACGCGGATCTCGTCGCCCGCCCGGTTGAGCACCGTCGCGGTGACGTCGTCGGTGAGCTTGAGGAAGAAGCTCATGGTCATGCGATCCTTGCGGCCGTCCTGGTTGGGCGAGAAGACCTCCGTGGCGCGCACGTCCTGGACGTTGGGCGGCGTGGTCTTCAGCTCCTGGGCGACGAGGAACGCGGCGAACGTCGCGCCGACCAGCAGCGCGAACGCGATCCTCGCCGTCGCCGTCACGGGGCCGAGCTCGGTGGCGGGCTCGCCACCGTCAGGCGGAGCACCGCACAGTTGGCGACCGACCCTCCCGGCGGCGGATCGATCCCGGCGACGGCGCGGATCGTCCCGCCGTGGGTGACGACGAGCGCGGGCAGCGGCCCCGCGGCGACGTCGGCCAGGGCGCCGGCGATCCGCTGCGCCTGCTCGGCGACCGACTCGCCCTGCGGGAAGCGGAACGCCGGATCGGCGGCGCGCCAGCGCGCGTAGCCCTCCTGCTCAGCGGCGACGATGTCGGCGATCAGGCGGCCCGACCAGGCCCCTGCGTCGGCTTCGACGAGGCGCTCGTCGAGGACCGGCTCGAGCCCGATCGCGGCGCCGACGATGCGCGCCGTCTCGTGGGCGCGCAGCAGCGGGCTGGAGTACAGCGCCCGTAGCCCCTCGCCGCGCAGCGATTGCGCGAGCGCCTCGGACTGCTCGCGACCGCGGGCGTTCAGCGGCGTGTCGAGCCGGCCCTGGAAGCGAGCGGCCGCGTTGTCGTCGGTCTCCCCGTGACGCACGAGCAGCACCTCGTTGCAGCCCGCCATCCGGATGAGACCGAGCTAGCCGCTCTGATCGAGGCCGACCGTCACGACGACGTCGGCGTCGGGCGCCGCCGTCGCGCTGGCGTCGGCCGGCTGCACGGAGGCCACCGCGACGCCGACGAGCTCGGCGACCGCCCGCGCGGCGTCCTCGTTGCCGGTGGTGTACGTGATGATCGTCGCGGGGATCTGCTGGTCGGTGTTGTTGCCGACCTTGCCGAGCGTGAAGCGCGCCTTCTCGATCTTGTCGCCGACGTTGCGCGCGAGGCCGGTCTGCGTCGTGCCGTTGAGCACGGCGACCCGGGTCGCGCGGCGCTCGGTGGCCGTCAGGCCCGACGAGGCGGCGGCGCCGGAGCCCGACCCCGCGGAGCTCGACGCGCCGTCGCCGGCCTCGGTTTCCCGCGTGGGCGTGTTGCCGAAGTCGTTGGGCGGCTGGGTGTCGTCGCCGCCGGTCAGGACCAGCATCAGCACCACCGCGACGACCACCGCGGCGACGGCGCCGCCGGCGTACAGGGCGATGCGGCCCGGCGTGAGCCCGCTGTCGTCGTCGTCATCGGCGAGCAGCGGCTCCGGGCGGGCGGCCGCCGACTCGCGCGTGTCCTGTCCGGTGGAGCCGTTGGCGTAGGCGGAGAGCGATCCGCTGCGCTGCGCCGCGGCCGTGGCACTGGCCGGCGCCGCCGCCGGCGTGGCCGGGGGCGGCGCGGTGGCGGTGGCCGGCCCGCCCACGCCGGGACTCGGCGTCGGCGTCGTCACGGCAACCGCCGGCGTGCCCGGCGCGGGGGCCGGAGCCTGCGGCGCGGCGGCGGCTCCGGCAGCGGCGGCGGCGGCGCCGACCCCGAGTGCCGGCGCCGGGACACCGGGCACGGCCGGCGGCGCCACGGCCCCGGGGGCGGGCAGCAGGCCGGCGGCCGGCGTCGCCGCGGGCCGCGCGAGCTGACCCGCGGGCGGGACCGCGCCGGGCGGGACCGCGCCGACGCTCGCGTAGAGCGCGGCGGTGGCCTGCTGCTGCTGGGCGGCGGGCGTGGAGGGCTGCAGCGGCGGCTGGGCGACGACGCGGCGCGGCGGCTCGGCCTGCACGCGCTGCGCGAGCTCGGCGGCGCGCTCGGGCTCGCGGCCGGCCCACTCGCGCAGGCGCCGGACCTCACGCGCCTGCGAGAAGTACAGCAGCGCCATGACGCCGAGGGCGAGCATCGCCGCCAGGCCGGCGTAGGACCCGATCTGCTCGACGAGGGCGCTGGCCGAGGCCGCGACGATCTGCGCGCTCACGGGTGCGCGCCGTCGCTCGCGGATCGAGGAAGGGCAGAGATCACAACAGCAGCTTCAGGCTCGGAGGGCGAAATCCTAGTCGCACCCGCTTGCGGAATCGCGGACAGCTCGGACACCTTCGCAGCCAGACCGGCCGCATCGCCCTCCAGGACCAGCAGACCGATCTGGTCGAACATCTCGTCGACGACCTGCGGGGCGCGGGGAATGCGCTCGGCGCGCAGGATCTTCTCGGCGGGCGTGGGCTGCGGTCGCTCGTACGGGTTGAAGAGCTCCTCGTGGAGCTTCTCGCCGGGCCGCCGGCCGACGATCTCCACCGCGATGTCGCGGTCGGGCTCGAGGCCGGAGAGCTCGATCATCGTGCGGGCGAGGTCGAGGATCCGCACCGGCTCGCCCATCTCCAGCACGTAGATCTCGCCGCCGGCGCCGCCCTTGCCCAGCCCGCCGGCGCGGATGATCAGCTGCACGGCCTCGGGGATCGTCATGAAGTAGCGCGTCATCCGCTCGTCGGTGACGGTGACCGGGCCGCCTAGCGCGATCTGGCGGCGGAAGATCGGCACGACCGAGCCCGACGAGCCGAGCACGTTGCCGAAGCGCACCGCGCAGTAGCGCGTGGCGGTGAAGCGCGCCTGCTCGGCCTCGAGCGCGAACTCGGCGAGCGCCTTGGAGGCGCCCATCACGGTGGACGGGTCGACGGCCTTGTCGGTCGACACGAGGACGAACGTCTTGACCTTCGTCTGGCCGGAGATGCGCGCCATCAGGCGGGTGGCGATCGCGTTGTTGCGCACGGCCTCGACGGGGTTGGACTCCATCAGGCCGACGTGCTTGTAGGCGGCGGCGTGGAAGACGACGGTCGGGCGGTAGAGGTCGAAGACCTCCCGCATCCGCTCCTCCTCCTTGCAGTCGGCGAGCACCACGTCGAGCGTCGAGGGGTGCACGTGGCGATCGTGCTCGAGCTCGCGCTGGATCTGAAACAGGTTGTCCTCGGCGTGGTCGAGCAGGATCAGCCGCCGTGGCACGACGCGCGCGATCTGGCGCGAGAGCTCCTTGCCGATCGAGCCGCCCGCGCCGGTCACGAGCACGACCTCCGAGCTCAGGTAGGCGCCGACGCGATCGAGCTCCATGAGCACCGGCTCGCGGCCGAGGATGTCCTCGATCTGCACCTCGCGCACCTGGCGCACGGCGGTCGCGCCGCTCTGCAGCAGCTCGAAGACCGTCGGCAGCGTGCGCACGGGGATCCCGCGCTCGCGACAGCAGCGCACGACGTTGGCGCGCAGCGTGCCCGGCGCGGACGGGATCGCGATCGTGACCTCGTCGGGCTCCACCTCGTCGAGGATCCGGCTCAGCTCCGTGGTCGCGCCGAGCACGCGCACGCCGTCGATCCGCAGCCGCCGCTTGAGCGGGTCGTCGTCGACGAAGCCGACCGGCTTGAGGCGCAGCTCGGGGTTGCGCAGGATCTCGCGCAGGACGAGCCGGCCGCCGTCGCCGGCGCCGACGATCAGCAGGCCGCGGGCGTCCTTGCTCGCGCGAAAGCCGCGCAATGGTCGCTCGTAGATCGTGCGGGCGACGAAGCGCGCGCCGCCGACGAAGGTCAGCATCAGCAGCCCGTGCAGCGCGAGCACGCCCGAGGGCAGCGTGACGGACGTCTCGCCGAGGCCGGTGGTGCGGGTGACCGGCTTGACGATGACGATGTACAGCAGCAGCGCGAGCGCGGCGACGATGACGGCCTGGACGATCGCGCTGTAGTCGCGCTGCGAGACGTAGCGCCACCATTTCCCGTACATGCCGAACATCGCGAAGATGACGACCGAGCCGATGACGACCGCGATGATCGTCTTGTCGAAGAGATCGTCGTAGTGCGCCGGTGCGCCCGCGGGGCCGTCGAAGCGCAGCCGGTAGGCCAGCCAGTACGCGAGCGCGACCAGTACCCCGTCGACCGCGACCTGGGGGAGCGAATGGCGGTGCAGGGGAACCGTCGCCGAGCGGATCCGTCGGCGCATCGCTGCGGATTGTACGGGGCGCGGCGGCATCTCGTGCACCGGCACCCGCCGCGACCTCAGCCGCGCGTCACCGGGCGCAGGAGCAGCGCCGCCAGCAGCGCCGGATCGCGCCGCACGCGCTCGGCGCGGCGCGCGGCGGCGGCGCGCTTGGCCAGCACGACGTCCTGCGCCCGCTCGAGCACGCGCAGCCGGCCGTCGGCGATGAGCCGCTCGTCGACCGCGCCGAGGCGGCCCTGGAAGGTCGTCCAGACGGGCGTGCCGAGCGCGACGGCCTCGCGGTTCATCGTTCCCCCGGCGGAGACCACGAGGTCGGCGTAGGCGATCAGCGACTGGGCGTCGATCGCCTGCTCGGGCACGACGAAGCCGCTGCCGCGCAGCTCGGCGCGCTGCTGGGGCGTGCGCGGCAGCACGACGGTCTGCGTGCCGCGCAGGCGCTCGAGCATCGCGCCGAGCACGTCGTTCTCGAAGCGGTGATACAGCGACACCGCGGGGGGCGTGCGGACGACCGCGATCGGCGCGGCGGGGTCGAGCCCGAGCTCGGCCAGGACGGCCGGGTCGGGCTCGAAGTCGGCGAGGTAGTACTCCTCCTTCAGGCCCGCGTAGGCGGCGAGCTTGCCCGGCGTCGCGCCGTAGCGCGCCAGCCGCTGCGGCGGGATCGCGTCGGGCACCACCACCGTCTGCGCGAGGCGGCAGTTGACGGTGTGCTGCACGGTCGCCCACTCGTAGTCGAACATCGTCGCGCAGGGGATCCGCAGCAGCCGCGCGGCGACCGTGACGTCGTTGGAGCCATGGCCGAGGGCGAGGTCGAAGCGCCGGCTGCGCGCCCAGCGCGCGAGCGCCGCGGCGCGCGAGACGAGCCCGAGCCCCTTCGCCGCGAGCTTGCCGCCGCGATGGCGCCCGACCTGGGTGTGCTCGATGCCGAAGCGCTCGAGCAGGCCGATCGTCTGGGCGAAGTCGCGCGCCGTGAGCTGGACGTCGTGGCCCTGCTCGCGCAGCGCGGCGACGATCGGGCGCAGGACCAGGACATGCGGGCTGTTCGTGAGGTCCACCCAGACGCGCATGCGGCCGCCGAGGCTATCCGGTCGATAGATTGGCGCCACGTGTTCGTCGTCGCCTCCCTGACGGACCCGATCGTCGAGTTCGCGACCAGCGTCGTCGCCGACCTCGGCCTTGCGGGCGTCTTCATCCTCATGCTGCTCGAGAGCGCGTGCATCCCGATCCCCAGCGAGGCGACGATGCTGTTCGCCGGCTTCAACGTCTCCGAGGGCGAGTACAGCCTCATCGCGGTGACGCTCGTCGGCTCGGTCGCGAACCTCGTCGGCTCGTGGGTCGCCTACGCGGTCGGCTACTACGGCCGCGTCGACATCATCGAGAAGCACGGCCACAAGATCTTCATCAAGCCCCACCACCTGACGGTCGCCGACCGCTGGTTCGAGCGCCACGGCGACGCGACGGTCTTCTTCACGCGGATGCTGCCGATCGTGCGCACGTTCATCTCGCTGCCGGCCGGCGTCGCGCGGATGCCGTTCATCCGCTTCTCGGTCCTGACGTTCCTCGGCTGCCTGCCCTGGGTCTTCATGCTGGCGTTCATCGGCCAGCAGGTCGGCGAGAACTGGACGGACTGGAAGGACTCGCTGCACTACTTCGACTACTTCGTGGCGGTGTGCATCGTCGCCGGCGCGATCTACCTCGTGGTGAAGTGGCGGCGCGGCGGCGGCGGCGACGCCGACGTCGGACCGGTCGAGCCGGGCAGGCCGGGCGCGGCCGGGCGCGGCCGGGCCGATGCCGGCGCGCGCTGACGGCGCGCGCCTGCGCACGCGCGACGCGCTCGCGCTCGGCCTGCTGCACGGACCGGCCGAGCTGCTGCCGATCTCCTCCTCGGGCCACGTCGCGGTCGTCCCGTGGCTGTGCGGCTGGCCCTACAGCCGCCTCGACGGCGAGCTGCGCAAGGGCTTCGAGGTCGCGCTGCACGCCGGCACGGCAGCGGCGCTGCTCGTCGGCCTGCGCGACGAGGTCGGGGCCGCGGCGCGGTCGCTCGACCGCCGCCGCGTGCAGCTGGTCGGGCTGAGCCTCCTGCCGCCGGCGATCGTCGGCTTCGCGCTCGAGCGACCGATCGAGCGGCGGCTGGGCACGCCGGGCACGGTCGCGGCGGGCCTCGTGGCGGGTTCGCTGGCGATGGCCGCGGCGGACGTGTGCAGCCGCGGGATGCGGCGGCGCGAGGACGTCGGCGGGGTCGATGCGCTGTGCCTCGGCCTGGCCCAGGCCTGCGCGCTGATGCCGGGCGTCTCGCGCAACGGCGCGACGCTCGCCGCCGCCCGGGCGCGCGGCTTCGCGCGCGAGGACGCCGGCGTCCTCTCGCGCCACTGCGCGCTGCCGGTCATCCTCGGCGCGACCCTGCTGAAGGGCATGCGGCTGGCGCGCCGCGGCCTGCCGGCCGGCGCCGCGGGTGCCTTCGGTGCCGGCATCGTCGCCGCGTTCGCGTCGACGCTGCTGTCCGTGCGGATCATCCGCCGGAGCGAGGGCGATCGCTCGCTGCTGGCCTACGCGGCGTACCGGGTCGGGCTGGCCGGGCTCGTGCTCGCGCGCCGGCGCCGCGTCACGCGAGCGTGAGCGTGAGCGTGAGCCCGGCGCGCACCCACGTCCGGGATGCAGGAGCCCCGCCGAGCGCTGCGCTAGGTTCGCACGCGATGCCCGAAGACGCCTACGCCGCCGCCGGAGTCTCGATCGCGACGAGTGACGCGGGCGTGCGGGCGCTCGTCGACGTGCTGCGCACGATCGATCCCGGACGCGCCCGCCGCTCGCTGCTGGGCTCGGGCCACTACGCCAGCGTGCTGCGCGTCACCGACGACCTGGCGATCGCGCTGTGCACGGACGGCGTCGGCTCCAAGCTCGTCGTCGCCGAGCAGACCGGGCGCCTGGACACCGTCGGCATCGACTGCATCGCGATGAACGTCAACGACCTCATCTGCGTCGGCGCCGAGCCGATCGCGATGCTCGACTACCTCGCCGTCGAGCAGCCCGATCCGGCCGCGCTCGCGCAGATCGCGCGGGGGCTGAAGGCCGGCGCCGAGGCGGCGGGCATCGAGATCCCCGGCGGCGAGCTGGCCGTGCTGCCCGAGCTCATCCGCGGGCACCCGAGCCCGAACGGCTTCGACCTCTGCGGGGCGGCGTTCGGCACGGTGGCGCCCGACGCCCTCGTCACGGGGGACGCCGTGACGCCCGGCGACGCGGTCATCGGCCTGCCCTCCAGCGGCCTGCACTCCAACGGCTACACGCTCGCGCGCCACGCCCTGCTCGAGCAGGGCGGCCTGACGCTCGACGACACCCCGGCCGAGCTCGGCGGCGCCTCGATCGCCGACGCGCTGCTGGAGCCGACCGTCATCTACGTGCGCGCGATCCTCGAGCTGCTGGCCCCCGGGACCCGCGACCGCGTGCACGGCCTGGCGCACATCACCGGCGGCGGCCTGGACAACCTCCTGCGGCTCAACGACGCGGTCGGCTTCCGGATCGACACCCCGCTGCCGGTGCCGCCGGTCTTCGATCTGATCGCCCGCTGCGGCGCGGTCGCCGACGCCGAGATGTGGGACGTCTTCAACATGGGCTGCGGCTTCGTCGTGGTCGTCGCCGAGGAGGGTGCGGAGGCGGTCGCCAGCGCGCTCGCGGCGCATCATCCGGGCAGCCGGAGGATCGGCACCGTCACCGATCGTGCCGGCCAGATCGAACGTGCCTGACCGCGCCGCCGCACGCTGCGGGCGGCCGATCGGCGCCGCGCCGCGCGCAACTTCCCATGCCGATCGCCATACCGGGTAGGAGCTGACGTGCGTCGCCCCCGCGCGACTGCACAATAGGACGATGGCCTCCCCGGTCGGCACACTGCTCTCACATCGCTACCGCCTCGACGCCCAGGTCGGGATCGGTGGCATGTCGACCGTGTACCGGGCCTTCGACACGGTGCTCGAACGCCAAGTGGCGATCAAGCTCATGCACCGCGAGATCGCCGGCGACTCCGACCAGCTCGAGCGCTTCCGGCGCGAGGCGCGCGCGGTGGCCCAGCTCAACCACCCGCACATCGTCGGCGTCATCGATGCGGGGGAGGAGGGCGATCCGGACCACCCGACGCCCTACATCGTCTTCGAGTACGTCGAGGGCGAGACGCTCAAGCAGCGCATCCGCCGCAACACGCGCCTGTCGATCGGGGAGTCGATCGCCTACGCCATCGAGATCGCCCGTGCGCTCGGCGCCGCGCACGAGCGCCACATCGTCCACCGCGACGTCAAGCCCCAGAACGTGCTCATCGACGAGGAGGGCGCCGCGAAGGTCACCGACTTCGGCATCGCGCGCACGTTGCACCAGGAAGGGCTGACGGCCGACGGCCGCGTGCTCGGCACGACGGACTACGTCTCGCCCGAGCAGGCGCTCGGTCGCCCCGTCACCGGCCAGACCGACCTGTACTCGCTGGGCATCGTGCTCTTCGAGATGCTCACCGGCGACGTTCCCTTCCAGGGCGAGAACCAGATCGCCGTCGCGATGAAGCACGTCCGCGAGGGCCTGCCCGACGTGCAGATGCGCCGGCCGGAGGTCTCGGCGGCGCTGGCAGCCGTGCTCGACCGCGCGACCGCCAAGGATCTCGACCACCGCTATCCCGACGCGCAGGCGATGATCACCGACCTCGAGGACGTGCTGGCCACCGAGACGGCGCGCACGGGTCATGTCACCGGCGAGGCCACGACCGTGCTGCGCAGCCTGCCCGAGTCCGCCCGCAAGCGCGTGCCGCTGCGCGTGCGCAGCTCGACGAAGGCGCTGCTCGGCGGCCTGCTCGCGCTCGCGCTCGCCTCCGCCGCCGTGCTCGGCTACCTCAGCACGCGGGCCGAGCGCGGCACCGGCACGCGCGAGAACATCGCGCCGGCGGCGCGAGGCCTGGAGCCGGTCAAGCTCGGCCAGCGCGCCGCGTCGGACTTCGATCCGATCGGCGGAGACGGCGAGCATCCGCGCGAGACGAGCGCCCTGCTCGACGGCGATCCGTCGACGACGTGGTCGACCGAGTCCTACGACGGGGCGCAGCTCAACAAGGCCGGCGTCGGCGTCATCATCGACGCCTCGCCGGGCGTCGCCGCCCAGCGGCTGGCCATCCGCACCCCGTCGCCCGGCTTCGAGGCCTCGATCTGGGTCGCCGAGGCGAGTCAGCCGGAGTCCGCGCCCCCCGCGGGCTGGGCGCGCGTCAGCTCGGCGTCCGTCGCAGTCGGCGCGCTTGAGGAGGTCGATCTCGACACGGCCGGCAACCGCTACCGCCACTACCTCGTCTGGATCACGAAGCTGCCGCCGGAGAAGGACTCCGTCGAGATCTCGGAGATCCTCCTGTACCGCTGAACCGGCCGCGGGAGGAGCGCTCCCCGGGGCGGCGCGCTACGGCGCCGGCGTGGGCGTCGTCGTGGCGGGCGTGGTGGACGTCGTCGTGGGCGTGCCGGGCTCGGGATCGAGCTCCGGCTCGAAGCGCCCGACGCTGATCGTCACCGTCGAGCCGCGGTCGACCTCGTCGCCGTCCGGGGTCGGCGACTGCTCCTGCACAAGGCCGTCCTTGTCGGGCGAGTCGACGGTCACGTCCTCGGCGACGACCTCGAAGCCGGCGCCCGAGAGCGTCTTCGTGGCGCTGTTCTGCGAGCGCCCGACCACGTTGGGCACCGTGATCTGCTTGGCCTGGACCGCGACGGTCAGGCGCACCGTCTCGCCACGCGCGAGCCGCCCGCCGGCGGGATCCTGCTCGATCACCGTGCCGGGCTCGGCCTCCTCGGCCTCCTGCTCGGTGACGGTGACCTTGAAGTCGTCGAGCGCCGCGCGCGCCTGGTCGGTGGTCTTGCCGACGACGCTTGGCACCGGCAGGCGCTCGGGTCCGCTCGAGACCACGATGGTGACCTCCTCGCCGGACTCCTGCAGGGAGCCGCCGGAGGGATCCTGCGAGATGACCCGGTCGAGCGCGACGGTGGCGGAGGCGGCCGACTCCTCGCGCACCTCGAAGCCGGCGTCGGTCAGCGTCCGGCGCGCCTGCCGGCGGGCCATCCCGACGACCTTCGGCACGTCGACGATCGCGGGCCCCTCGGACACGGTGAGCGTCACGCGCGAGCCCTCGTCGGCGCTGCTGCCGACGGGCGGATCCTGCGCGAGCACGGTGTTGCGCGGCTTGTCGGAGTTGTCGCGCACGATCGCCACCTCGAAGCCCTCGCCCTGCAGCCGGGTGGTGGCGGTGGAGATCGAGGCGCCGACGACGTTCGGCACCGCCACCCGCGTCGGCGACAGCACCGAGACGAGCAGCAGGACGAGGCCGAGCAGCCCGACCCCGCCGAGGACGAGCCACGGCCAGCGCCTGCGGCCGCCCGGGGCGGGACGCGACGACGGCGGTGGTGTCGGCGGCGGCGGGCCGGCCGCGTCGCGGCGCTCCTCGCGCACCGGATAGACGCCGGTCGGCGGGTTGGAGCCGGCCCGCGACGCCGGCGGCGGCGTGGCCGGCGGCGCGCCGGCGGGCGGCCGCGGTGGCGGCGGCGGCGGCGGCGGCATGACCCCGCCCGCCGCGCCGGCGGCCTCGGCGGCCGGCCCCGGCAGCGCGGCGGCGGCCGCCTCGGCGGCGGCGATCGCGCTCGGCGAGGGGATCCGCGAGGCCGCCGCGTCGAGCGCGGCGATGAACTCGTCGGCGTCGGCGAAGCGCTCGCGCGGCTCCTTGGCGAGCGCGCGCAGGACCACCGCCTCGAGCTCGGGCGTCACGCGCGGGTTGATCGCGCTCGGCGGCGCCGGCGCCTCGGAGACCTGCTTGAGGGCGATCGTGACCGCCGAGTCGGCCTCGAAGGGCACGCGACCGGTGAGCAGCTCGTAGAGGATGATCCCGATCGAGTAGAGGTCCGACCGCGCCCCGACGGCGTGGCCCTGGGCCTGCTCGGGCGAGAGGTACTGCGCGGTGCCGAGGATCGATCCCGTCTGCGTCATGTCCGACGCTCCCGCCCGGGCGATGCCGAAGTCGGTGACCTTCGCGCGGCCCTCGTCGTCGACGATGACGTTCTGCGGCTTGAAGTCGCGGTGGATGATCCCGCGGCGGTGCGCGAAGCGGGCGGCGCGCAGGATCTGCACGGTCAGGTCGACGGCGCGCTGCGCGGCGAGCGGGCCCTCCTTGACGCTGATCTGCTTCAGCGTCCGCCCCGAGACGAACTCCATCGCGATGTACGACGTGCCCTCCCACTCGCCGCGGTCGTAGACCCCGACGACGTGCTGGTGCGCGAGACCGGCGGCCGAGGACGCCTCGCGCTTGAATCGCTCGACGAACTCCGCGTCGGCCGCGAAGCGCTCGTGCAGGATCTTCAGCGCCACGTTGCGCCCGAGCTGCATGTCGGTCGCGCAGTAGACCTCGGCCATCCCGCCCGAGCCGAGGTGGGCGCTGATCTTGTAGCGCCCGTCGATGACGTCGTCGTCGGCGAGCTGCCTCATCGCAGCAGCGACTCCATGACCTGCTTGGCGATCGGCGCGGCGACCGTGCCGCCCTGCGCGCCGACGAGGTTCTCGAGCGTGACCGCGATCGCGATCTTCGGGTTCGAGCGCGGCGCGAAGCCGACGAACCACGGCTGGTTGAGCCGCTGCGGGATGTTCAGCTCGGCGGTGCCGGTCTTGCCGGCGACCTCGATGCCCTGCAGCGCGGCCGCCGTGCCGGTGCCCTCGCGCACGACGTTGGCCATCATCTGCGTGAGCTGGGAGGCCGTCTTCTCGGAGATCACGCGCTCGGCCTGCTCGGGCTCGATGCGCTCCACCGTGCGCCCGTCGGCGTCGACGATCCGGCTCGTGATGCGCGGCTGCATCCGCATCCCGCCGTTGGCCACCGTGGCGACGACGGTGGCCATCTGCAGCGGCGTGACCCGCAGGCGCTCCTGGCCGATCGCGACCCGCCCGATGTCGACGCGGCCGGAGTCGACCGCGATCGGCTTCTGCGCCTTGACGTCGAACACGCCGCTGGGGGTCATCTGGCTCTCGGGATAGTCCAGCGGCGGGTCCGCGCCGAACCCGAAGCGCTCCATGTAGTCGGCGTACGTGTCATCGCCGAGCTTCTCGGCGACCTGCGCCCAGACCGTGTTGACCGAGTTGGTGAGTGCCGTCGTCAAGGTGATCGCCCCGAACTGCGCGTCGGAGAAGTTCTTCAGCGGTACACCCGAGACGGTGATCGGTGACCTGCCGAGCACCGTCGATTCGGGGGTGAACTTCCCGCTGTCCAGCGCGGCGGCCGCGGTGACGACCTTCATCGTCGAGCCGGGCACGTAGCCGGCCTGCGTGGCGCGGTTGAACAGCGGCGAGGTGTTCTCGCGGTTGAGCTGCGAGAAGACCTTCGAGTCGCTCAGCGCGTTGGGGTCATAGCCCGGCGTGCTGACCATCACCCGCACCTTGCCCGTGGCGGGCTCGATCGCCACGACCGAGCCGCGCCGGCCGCCGAGCGCGTCGCGCGCGATCTGCTGGGCGGCGGGGTCGAGGTTCGTGATGACGTTGTCGCCGACCTTGCGCTTGCCGCTGAGGTCGTCGACGATCGAGGTGATCTCGTCCTTCTCGCCGGCCAGCGCGTCGTTGCGCGAGCGCTCCAGGCCGGCGCGGCCGATCGTCAGGGCGTAGTCGTAGCCGAGCACGTGCGAGAAGCGCAGCGCACCCGGCGAGTAGCGACGCCGGTAGATCCCGTCGTCGCCCTCGATCGAGCGCGCCAGCAGCGACCCGTCGCGCGCCCGGATGACACCGCGCTTGACGAGCGCCTGCTCGATCTGCGGGCGCTTGTTGAGCGCGTTGTCGCGGTAGTCCTCGGCCTTGATGACGCTGTTGTAGCTCGTCATCCCGGCGAGCGCCCCGAACAGCACGAGCACGAGTCCGAAGAGCCTGAGGATGGGCGCGTTCACGAAACGGCCTCTCTTCGCGCACGGTCGGAGACGAGCAGCAGCAGCGCCAGCAGGATGAAGTTCGCGACGATCGAGGAGCCCCCGTAGGAGATGAACGGCAGCGTCACGCCGGTCAGCGGGATGAGCTTCGTGACGCCGCCGACGATGACGAAGACCTGCAGCGCGAGCACCGCCGTCAGCCCTGTCGCCAGCAGCTTGGAGAAGGAGTCGGTGGCGAGCATCGCCGTCTTGAAGCCGCGCTCGACGATCAGCAGGTAGACGAGCAGCACCGCGACCGCCCCGAGCAGGCCGAGCTCGTCGGTGATGACCGCGTAGATGAAGTCCGTGTGGGCGGCGGGCAGCAGCGGCGGGTCGTCGCCGAGCTGGATGAGCGCCTGACCGAAGCCCTGGCCGAAGAAGCCGCCGTCGGCCTGCGTGAAGATCGACTGCGCGATCTGGTAGCTGCCGCCGATCTCACGCTCGTACAGCTCGGGGTCGAACGGGTTCAGCCAGGCGTCGACGCGGCTTTCGATGGTCGGCCGGATCGCGTAGAGCACGCGCGCGCCGAGCGCGAACAGCGCCAGGCCGATGAGCACGAACGAGATCCGGTTCGTCGCCACGTAGACGAGCGCGAGGAAGCCGCCGAAGAACATGAGCGACGAGCCGAGATCCTGGATGACGAACAGCAGCACCATCGCCGTGCCCCAGACCGCCAGCAGCGGGCCGAGGTGCTTGAGCGGCGGGAACGTGATCCCGGCGAAGCGGCGCGCCCCGACGACGAGCACCTGGCGCGTGTCGCGCAGGTAGGACGCCAGGAAGATGACGATCGCGATCTTCGCCAGCTCCGCGGGCTGAAAGGAGATCGGGCCCATGCTGAACGACAGGTAGGCGCCGTTGGTCGGGCTGCCCAGCCGCGGCAGCAGCAGCAGCAGGATGCCGCCGAGCGCGATGACGTAGCGGTAGCGCTCGAGCACGCGATGGTCGTGGCGCAGCGCGACGATCGTGGCCGTGAAGACGATCAGGCCGACGACGAACCACTGCGCCTGGTCGCGCGCGAGGTCCTCGTCGAGGCGGTAGAGCACGACGAGCCCGAAGCAGGCCAGCACCGCCACGAGCGGAAAGAGGTAGGGGTCGGCGTCAGGCAGCGTCATGCGCAGGACGAGGTGCGCCGCCAGGCAGAGCGCGAGGAAGATCAGGCCGTAGGTCAGCGACAGGTCCGTCAGCAGGTCGTCGCGCTGGATGAACACGGCGGCGAACCCGGCCGTGACGAGCAGCGACGCCGGGATCAGCGCGAAGAGCTCGCGGTTGCGCGCGCTCACGAGGCGATGCGGCCGCGCTCGAGCTCGCGGACGAGATCGGAGGCGTCGTCGTGGGAGCGCAGCGTGTGGTCGACGAGCTGCTTGCGGCGGGCCGCGGGCAACGTCTCGATCGGGACGCCGGAGACGTAGTTGACCCTGAAGAGATCGAGCCCGGCGGGCAGCGAGTACGGCAGCCCGCGGTACAGCGTCACGAAGCCCTCGTCGTTCGTGCCGACGAAGTAGACGGCGGCGTTGGCGCTGTAGGCGCCGAAGGCGATGGGGATGAAGATCAGCGCGACGATCGCGAACACCTTGATGAGGCGCCGGCCGCGGCGGGCCCGCTTCGGGCCGGGGCCGCCCGCGACGGGGGCGTGCGGCTGCAGGCGCCGCGAGGGCGGGTCGTCCGGCGGCAGGCCGGACGGGGGGGCGGGGGCGGTGGGCGCGACCGCCGCCGTCGGGTCGGCCGCGGCCGGCGCCGCCGGAGCGGTGGCATGCGCGGACGTGGCCGGCGGGGCGTCGGCCACCGCGGCGCGCACGTCGGCCGCGCTCACCCGCTGCGTGACGCCACCGGCCGACGTCGGGTGATCGAACGCCGCGTCCGCGTCGCCGCCGACCTCCTCGAGCCGGAACAGGACGACGGTGATGTTGTCGCGCCCGCCGGCCTGGTTGGCGGCATCGATCAGCGCGTGGCCCGCGTCGGGCAGCGCCCGCGCCGCGCGCACGATGTCGGCCACCTGGGGCTCGGGCACCATCGAGGTCAGGCCGTCGCTGCAGAGCAGGAACACGTCGCCCGCCGCGCCGCGCCACGAGCGCGTGTCGACCACCACGTCGGGCTCGGGGCCGAGGGCGCGGGTGATGATCGAGCGCTGCGGGTGCTCGTCGGCCTCCTGCGCGGTGAGCTGGCCGCGGCGGCGCATCTCCTCGACGAGCGAGTGGTCCTCGGTCAGCCGCGTGAACTCGTCGCCCCGCAGCCGATACGCGCGGGAGTCGCCGACGTGGGCGATCGCGACGTCGTGCTCGCCGACGTGCGCCGCGGTGATCGTCGTGCCCATGCCGGCGTGGCCCATCGTGGCCTGCGACATCTCGTGGATGCGCCCGTTGGCCTGCTGCACGCGCGCGGCGAGGAGCTCCTCGCCGCTGGCCCCGGCGGCGTCGTCCAGGCCGCGCTCGAAGGCCTCGATCGCCAGGCGCGAGGCGACCTCGCCCGCCTGCGCGCCGCCCATGCCGTCGGCCACGACGAACACCGGCGAGCGCGCGAAGTACGCGTCCTCGTTCGCGCGCCGGGCGCGGCCGGTGTCGGAGTGCGAGAAGTGGTCGGTGGCGACGCGGAGCATGGGGCGGTCGGGTGCGCTCAGTCCTCGTACGTGAACGTGGAATCGCCGATGCGGACGCGGTCGCCGGCGTGCAGCGGCTGCGGACCGCGCAGCAGTTCGTCGTTGAGGTAGGTGCCGTTCGTCGAGCCGAGATCCTCGATGACGAGGATCGCGCCCTGGCGCGTCAGCCGGGCATGCTGCGAGGAGGCGAACGGGTCCTCGAGCTGGATCTCGACGTCACCGCGCCCGAGCACCGCGCCCTCCGCGACGTCGTAGGACATCCCGCGGGCGAGCCCCGGGACCGACGCGACGACGAGCCGCGGGGAGACGTCGGCGCCGCCGTCCAGCGCGCCCAGGCTGCTCGCGGAGTGCATGCCGGTCTCGTCCTGCGGCGCGACCGGCGCGCGCGCGCCGCCGAAGGCGCCCCGGCGCAGATCCTTCAGCGCGCTGCGCGACACCCACAGCAAGAAGAGGTAGAGCACGGCGAGGAAGGCGAACTTCAGGCCGACGGAGACCGGTTCGAGCATGTGAGGGGTGAGCCTAGTGGTCCGGCTGCAAACGGACGGGGAGGGCTACTCGACCTCGAAGCCGATGTCCGCGGTGCCGAGCGCGATCCGGTCGCCGGGGTGCAGCGGCTCGATGCCGTCGATCCGGTGTCCGTTGACGAGCACCCCGTTCGTCGAGCCGAGGTCGGCGATCGTCCACGTGCCCGCGGCGCCCGGTCGGACCTCCGCGTGGCGGCGCGAGACGTTGGCATCGGCCAGCACGACATCGCACTCGCGGCTGCGGCCGACCAGCGCCCCGCCCGGCGGGATGACGTGGCGCCGGCCCTCGGCGACGAGCAGCGCGCGCGTGGGCCGCACGCCCTGCACCTGGTCGACCTCCTCGCGGATCCGGCCCGCGGTCGAGTAGATCATCGTGTTGCCGTGCGAGGCCTGCTGCGCCTCCTGGACGGGCGAGGACTCCTCGGGCGGGCGCACGAGCCGCGTCTGGATGCCGAACTCGCCCAGCGACAGCCGCTCGTCGGTGCGAAACTCGATCTGCGGGCGCGACAGCAGCGCCAGGCGCTCGCGGCGGGCGTGCTCGAGCAGGTAGGCGCTGAGCTCGTCGATGAGCGACGCCTCGACGCCCTCCAGCCGCGAGCGGTCCTCCGCCGAGAGGTAGACGATGTACTCGTTGGGCACGTACGTGCGCGAGAGCGACTCGGTCTTGTGCTCGTCCATCTCCCGCGCGAGCTTGCGCGCGACCTCGACCGGCCGGACCTCGGACTTGAAGACGCGGCCGAACGTCCCCTCGACGATGTCGGTGAGCTTGGCTTCGAGGTTGCGCAGGACGCTCATGCGATGCGCTCATGCTACGGCCAGGCACCTACCCGCAGCGCGCCTGCGCGCTCACGCCCGTCCGCGCACCGCGCGCGCGCCGACGGCGATCACGGCGCCGGCGAGCGCCCCGGCGACGAGGCCGCGCGGCGCATCGAGCACGAGCGCCTGCGCGAGCGCCTGCGTCGCGGCGGCCAGCGCCGCGGCCCAGCCGGCCACGGCGACGAGGTCCAGCGCCGCCGAGCGGCCGCGCACGAGCACCGGCAGCAGCACCGCCGCGAGCGCCCACAGCGCCGCCAGGCCGAGCGCGCCGCCGGCGACGAGCGGCCACAGCGCGTGCTGCGAGGCCTCCAACGCCGACCCTTCCCAGGCGGTTGGCCCAAGCACCTCGCGGGGCGCGCCGAGCACGAGCGGCTGCTCGGTCAGCGCCTCGGCCAGGCCGACCCACCAGCCGCCGAGCGCGCCGAGCGCCGCGCGGGCCGGCCAGCGCGCGGCCTGCCCGGCCAGCGCCGGCCAGGCGCCCGCGAGCGCGATCGCGCCGAGCAGCGGCGCCGCTGCGGGCAGCGACCAGACCGGCCCGCGGCGCGCGAGCAGAACCGGCACGGGCGCGGCGGCGCAGGCGGCGAGCAGCGCGATCCCGGGCGCCTCGACGAGCAACCAGGCCAGCAGGGCCGCCGCGGCGAGCAGCCAGCCCAGCCGCGGCAGCAGCAGGACGGCGCCGGCCGTGAGCGCGGCGGCACCCGCGGGATCCAGCGGCGGCGGCGGGCCGAGCCGGGCCAGGGCGGCCCCGGCGAGCGCGGCGGCCGCGGTCGCCGCGACGACGCGCGGCCGCGGCCCGAGTCGGCGGCGACCGCCCGCGTCGCCTTCGTCGGGCTCGGCGACCGCAGCGGGGGCGGACTCCGGCCCCGGCGGGCGCCCGCGCAGGCGCCGGGAGACGCGCGGTGCAGGAATGTCGCCGACGCGCTCCGCGCCGTGCCCGCGCTGCAGGCGGGTGCGCGTCCGCGTCCGCGCGGGACGGGCGAGGGTGCCGATCGCACCGCCGGCGATCGGCCCGGCCACGTCGCCGACCGCGCCGGCGGACTGCTCGAGCGCGCGGCGCAGCGCTTGGAGGCTGGTGCGCGCCTGCGGCTCGACGGCGGCGGCGGCGTCGATCGCACGGCACAGCTCGGCGGGCAGGTCGCGGCGCACGCGATGCAGCGGCGCCAGCCGCATCCCGACGCGGCGCGCGGTCGCGGCCGGGTTGCCGGCGCGGATCGGGTTGACGCCCGACAGCCCCTCGTAGAGCACGACGCCGAGCGCGTAGACGTCGGCGGCGCCGGTGATCTTCTCCCCGCGCGCCTGCTCGGGCGCCATGTAGGCGAACGTGCCGATGATGTCGCCGGTCCGCGTGAGGACGTCGTGGTCGGCCATCCGCGCGATCCCGAAGTCCGTGAGCTTCGCGTTGCCGAGGCCCTGCTCCGCCGCCGGGCACATGATGTTCGACGGCTTGACGTCGCGGTGGATGACGCCGCGCTTGTGCGCGTGCGCCAGCGCGGCGCAGAGCGTGGCGCCGATGTGCAGCACGGCGCGATCGGACAGCGCGCCGTCGCGCAGGAGGTCGGCGAGCGTCGGCCCCTCGACGAGCTCGGAGACGAGGTAGACGGCGTGGTCGTCGCGACCGGACTCGAACAGCGCCACGATCCCCGGGTGCGAGAGCCGCGCCGCCGCGAGCGCCTCGCGCTCGCCGCGGCCGTCGGGGTCGTGGCCGATCGCGATCCGCTTGACGGCGACGTCGCGCTCGAGGTGCTCGTCGCGGGCGCGGTAGACGACGCCCATCCCGCCCGCGCCGAGTCGCGCCCCCAGCCGGTAGCGGTCGAGCACGAGCTGGCCCGCATCGGCGGGCGCGGGGCTGTGGGCGTGGAACACCGCCTCCCTCTTCGCTCGCCGCTCGCCGGTCCCTTTGCAGGCCCAGGCAGGAAACCGGGCATTGGCGCGAAAGTTGCAGGGGAAACCCCGCGTGTCTCGCGCGGTCATACTGACGTTCCGCCAGCTTCCGCAAGGAGCGACCCTGTCCTTCTTCGACGATGACGAGCCTCGCACGCGCGTGCGGCCCCGTAGCCCGGCGCCGGCCGCGATCGGCCCGCCCTCGGATCCGCAGCAGCTCATGGTCCGCCGCGCAGCGGCGGCCGGCATCGCCGTGCTCGTGGTCGTGCTGCTGGTCTTCGGCATCAACGGCTGCCTGAACAGCCGCCGGGAGCAGGCGCTGAAGGACTACAACCGCGACGTGTCCAGCCTCGTCCAGGACGCCGACGCCAACGCCGACGACTTCTTCGACGCGCTCGCCGGCGCGACGTCGTCGGCCGGCACCGACGCCGCCTCGACCGACGTGCAGTCCGAGATCAACCAGCTGCGCACCGGCGCGCAGGCGCTCACGAAGCGCGCCGAGGGGCTCGACGTCCCCGGCGACATGCGACCGGCGCAGGTCAACCTCCTGCTGTCCCTCTCGCTGGTCCACGAGGCGATCGGCAAGGTCGCCGAGAAGATTCCCGCGGCACTCTCCACCGACTCGGCCACCGCGGTGCCCGCGGTGCGCGGCATCGCCGGCGAGATGCAGTCCTTCACCGCCGCCGACGTCGTCTACAACCGCCGCACGGCGGCGCTCGTCAAGCAGGTGCTCGACGACAACGACATCGGCGGGCAGGTCATCCAGAACTCGAGCTTCCTGCAGAACCTCGGCTGGTTGCAGCCCTCCACGGTCGCCCGGCGAATCGACTCGCAGGCCGGCCGCGGCGCCGGCGCCGGCGACGGCGGCTCGACCGAGCCGACGGCGGGCACGCACGGCCACGGCCTGCTGGCCGTCAGCGTCGGCGACACCGCGCTCACGGCCGGCCAGGGCAACAGCCTCACCGCGAGCTCCAACGTGACGTTCAACGTCAAGGTGGCAAACCAGGGCGACAACCCCGAGCAGGACGTCCGCGTGCGCATCCGCATCACCGGCGCCGGCGACCCGATCCGTGCCGAGGAGGTCATCGACCAGACGCAGTCCAAGACCGAGACGACGGTCGCGATCAAGCTCGACCAGGCACCGCCGATCGGGCAGGCGATCACGATCACGGCCGAGGTCCTGCCGGTCAACGGCGAGAAGAACACCGAGAACAACCAGCTCACCTTCCCGGCGATCTTCCGCCGCAGCTGACCCGCGCTACCGTTTGGCCCGCATGGGTGACGAGCTGAGCTCCACGGTGGGCATCGTCGCGCTGGCGGCGGGAGCAGTGGCCGTCGTCGCGCTCTGCCTGACCGCCGTGATGTACCGCCAGCTGCGCCGCCTGCGCGCCGACCAGCGCGTCGTCCTCGGCGAGCAGGGGGTCGACCTCGTCGCGCACGCCGCCGCGCTGGACGCGAGCTTTCGCGCGCTGCACGGCTACGTCACCGACGTGGCCGAGCGCCTGGATGCGCGCGTCGGCGTCGCCGAGGGCCGCCTGGACGGCGCGATCTCGCACTGCGGCCTGATCCGCTACGACGCCTACAACGAGATGTCGGGCCGCCAGTCGACCTCGATCGCGCTGCTCGACAGCGCGCGCAACGGCGTCGTGCTGTCGTCGATCCACCACCGCGACCAGGCGCGGCTGTACGCCAAGCAGATCTCCGCGGGCAAGGGCGAGCTCAAGCTGTCGCCCGAGGAAGAGGAAGCGCTGCAGATCGCGCTGACCTCGTGAAGGCGCAGGTGACGCTGATGCGACTGGGCTACCTCGGTCCGGCGGGGACGTTCTCCGAGGAGGCCGCCCGCGCGGCGCTGGACGGCGCCGACGCCGAGCTCGTCGGCCTCGCGACGGTGCGCGACACGATCCTCGCCGTCCACGACGGCAGCGTCGACCGGGCGATCGTGCCGATCGAGAACTCGCTCGAGGGCCCGATCGGCGTCACGCTGGACACGCTGGCCGACGATCACGACGTCGCCGTCGTCGGTGAGCTCGTCCTGGCCGTGTCCCAGCACCTCATCGCCGGATCGCCGCTGGGGCTCGACGCGATCGAGCGCGTGCTGTCACATCCGCAGGCGATCTCGCAGTGCGCGCGCTTCCTGCGCGAGCGCGTGCCCAACGCCGCGATCGAGCCCGCCGCCTCGACCGCCGAGGCCGCGCGGATCGTCGTCGCGCGCGCCGAGCCGTGGGCGGCGATCGGCACGCTGCGCGCCGCCGAGCTCTACGGCGCGACCGTGCTCGCGCGGGACGTCGAGGACGAGCCGGGCAATGCGACGCGCTTCGTCTTCCTCGCCCGCCGCGCCGCCGCCCAGGTCCCCGCCGACGGCACGCCCGCCAAGACGTCGCTGACGTTCTGGGGCTCGGACGACGACAGCCCCGGCTGGCTCGTGCGCTGCCTGTCGGAGTTCGCCTTCCGCGGGGTGAACCTCACGAAGATCGAGTCGCGCCCGCTGCGGATCCGACTCGGCCACTATCGCTTCTTCGTCGACTGCGAGGGCAGCGCCACCGAGCCGTCGGTGGCGGACGCCGTGGAGGGCCTGCGCAAGCACTGCGAGCAGGTTCGAATCCTTGGCTCATACCCGGCGGCGGGCTGGCCTGAGTCGGTTCGCGACGCTGCCGGCGGTTTGGCTAGGAGGAAATACCCCTGGCCATAAGACACACCATAAACCGGTAATTCATCGGCCACGGGCCAGCGACGAAGTCGGCTGCGGAAAACTGATTAGACTTTCGCGCCAGTCATGGGCAACCAAGCCCCGCCACCAGGCCCAGGGGGGTTCGCGCCGCATCCGGAGCACCGGCGGCGCGGACGTGAGTGTGGCCGTGTGCTCGTCCTGAACGCCACGTACGAACCGGTCAACGTCTGCACCGTGCGCCGGGCCGCCGTCCTGCTGCTCAAGGAGAAGGCGGAGATCATCGAGCACTCGAGCTTCGAGCTGCGCTCCGAGCACTCCACGATCCCGCGGCCCGTGGTGATCCGCCTCGTGACGTTCGTCAAGGTGCCGCGCGACACGCACCGGCGCAAGATCACCCGCCGCGCCGTCTTCGCTCGCGACGGCTGGACGTGCCAGTACTGCGGCGCGCGCGCGAACCTCACCGTCGACCACGTCATCCCGCGTTCCAAGGGCGGCGGCTCGACCTGGGACAACATCGTCGCCTCGTGCGCGCCCTGCAACCGCCGCAAGGGCGACTCGCTGCCGGCCAAGGTCGGGATGCACCCGCGCCAGCCGCCGCGCGTGCCGCACCCGCAGGTCTTCATCCACGTCGCCAGCCCGACGATCCCGTCGGCCTGGCGGCAGTGGCTGCCCGAAGCCGCCTGAGGCCGTTGCGCCGGGGCGTGGCCGGCGAGTGCCGCGCGCGGCGCGCTTCGGACGAGGGGGTCCTCACGTTTGCGTCCCCCATTTGGACAGATTCGCGAGCACCCCCGGCGGCGCCAACATCGGCCGCAATGATCCGGATTCGCATCCGCCCCGCGATGACTGGGGAGATGCCGGTGAGCCTGCGCTTCCGCTGCCAGTTCTGCGATGTTCAACCGGACCCGCTGACGCACGTCAGCCTCGTCACCGCGATGCGTCAGACCACCTTCGGGGAGTATCAGGACGCGCTGCCCGGGCGCTGGCTCGTCTTCCACGGCCGCGGTCTCCTCGGGCCGCCGCGCTACGCCTGCGAGGCCCATCGCGGCGACCTCGTGGCGTACCTGCGAGAGCACTACGGCTCGGTCGGCTCCCAGGTCTGGCGCCGCCCGCCCTACCCCTCCAGCCTCGCGCACTCCGACGTCGACAACGCATGGAGGATCGCCACGACCCGCCGCACCGGCGGCCCCTGACAGCGCCCGAGTCACTACGGACCCACACCCGGGCACCAACGCCGGGCCCACAACGACGAAGGGCGCCGCAACAGCGGCGCCCTTCGCAACGTGCAACTGGACTTGAGACCCGAGCAGGATGTTCTGCTTGCCGGTGGGACCAGTCCGGCGTCCGGCTCGGGGGTGGCCCGGTTTGGATTCGCTGGGCGGAGCCAGCCTGTCCGGCCTAGCGGCCGGGCACCTCCAGGGTCCCGCAAGAACTTGAGCTGATTCGGACCACCTCCTTTCTCTGGTGAGAAAAGCCTAGCGGACGATGACGACGTACGGCGTGCTCGTGGCTCAGCTGGCGCCGTCGCCGTCGTCCTCGCTCGTGGGCGACCCGGATTCGACCCCGCCGCCGGCCGGATCGTCGCCCTCGGGCGCCACCGGTTCCACGCCGATCGTCGCGCCGCCGGTCGTCGGATCGACCTCGATCGCGACGCCGGAATCGTCGTCCGCATCGAAGGTCGGCGCCACCGCGGAGCCCTCGACGATCAGCGCCACGGCCGAGACGAGGTCGTCGTCCTTCATGTTCATCAGCCGCACGCCCTGCGCCAGGCGCCCGTAGCGGCTGATCCCGCGCACCGCGGTGCGCTGAACCATGCCGCTCTGGGAGATGAAGACGAGCTCGTCGTGCTCGCGGACCACGATCGCTCCGGCCAGCGCGCCCTTGGTGTCGGTCAGCTTGATCGTGCCGACGCCCATCGCGCCGCGCTTGGTCTTGCGGTACTCGGCGATCGACGTGCGCTTGCCATAGCCGTTCTCGGTGACGACCAGCAGCTCCTGGTCGTCGCGCGCGACGTCCATCACGAGGACCTCGTTGTCGGCCGGCTGCTCGACGTTCATCCCGCGCACGCCCGACGTGTCGCGCCCCATCGCCCGCACGTCGGACTCGTTGAAGCGCACCGCCTGGCCCTTGCGCGAGACGATCAGGATGTCGTCGTCGCCGCTCGTTCGGCGCACGCTGACGAGCTCGTCGTCGTCGCGGATGTTGATCGCGATGATGCCGTCGGCCTTGATCGGCGTGTTGTAGGCCAAGAGCTCCGTCTTCTTGACGACGCCGCGCTTGGTCGCGAACACGACGTAGCGGCCCTCGGTGAAGTCGCGCGTGGAGAGCACCGACTGGATCCGCTCGCCGTCGCGCAGCGGCAGGACGTTGACCAGGGCGCGGCCCTTCGCCGTGCGCGAGGCCTCCGGCAGCTCGTAGACCTTCGACCTGTAGACCTTGCCTCGGTTGGAGAAGAACAGCAGGTAGTCGTGCGACGACGTCACGAAGAGGTGCTCGATGTAGTCGCCGTCCTTCATGTCCATCCCGGTCACGCCGCGCCCGCCGCGCTGCTGGGCGCGGTACGTCGTCAGCGGCAGCGACTTGATGTAGCCCGACTTCGTGATCGTGATGACCATCTGCTGCTCGGGGATCAGGGCCTCGATCCCGATCTCGTCCTCGGAGTCGGTGATCAGCGTGCGCCGCTCGTCGCCGAAGCGGTCGGCGATCTCCTCGAGCTCCTCGCGGATGATCGCGTAGACGCGCGCCTCGGAGCCGAGGATCTCGCGCAGCTCGCCGATGCGCTCGACCTTGTCGTCGTGCTCGGTCTTGATCGCGCCGGCCTCGAGCGCCGTGAGCTGCGACAGGCGCAGGTCGAGGATCGCCGAGGCCTGGATCTCGGTCAGCGCGAAGCGCTGCACGAGCTCGTTGCGCGCGTTCTCGCGGTCGCGCGAGGCGCGGATGAGCTCGATGATCGCGTCGAGGTTGTCCAGCGCGATGAGCAGGCCCTTGAGCACGTGCACGCGCCGCTCGAGGACGCGCAGCTCGTGCTTGGTGCGCCGCACGATGATCTCGCGCTGGTGGTGGACGTAGTGGCGGATGACCTCCTGCAGCGAGAGCGTCCGCGGCACGCCCTCGACGAGCGCGACCATGTTCACGCCGAACGTCGTCTGCAGCGCGGTGTGCTTGTAGAGCTGGTTGAGCACGACCTCGGGGATCTCGTCGCGCTTGAGCGTGATCACCACGCGCATCCCGCCGCGCTCGGACGAGTGGTCCTCGAGGTCGGCGATGCCGGTGATCTTCTTCTCGCGGACGAGGTCGGCGAGCTTCATCACGAGGCCGTTGTCGCCGCCCTTCTTCACCGCGTAGGGCAGCTCGGTGACGATCAGCGCCTCGCGGCCGCGACCGATGTCCTCGGTGTGGGCCTTGCCCCGCACGCGCACGCGCCCGCGGCCGGTCTCGTAGGCGTCGAGGATCCCCTGGCGGCCGAGGATGATGCCCCCGGTCGGGAAGTCCGGGCCCGGCATGTGCGCCATGAGCGCCGCCGCGGCCGCGCCGCGGTCCATCTTGTCCAGCGCCGGGTCGTCGATGTAGGCGACGACCGCGGCGATGACCTCGCGCAGGTTGTGCGGCGGGATGTTCGTCGCCATGCCGACGGCGATTCCCGACGAGCCGTTGACGAGCAGGTTCGGGAAGCGCGCGGGCAGCACGACCGGCTCCTGCTTGCGGCCGTCGTAGTTGGGCACGAAGTCGACGGTGTCGGCGTCGAGGTCGCGCAGCATCTCCATCGCCATGCGCTCCAGGCGCGCCTCGGTGTAGCGCATCGCGGCCGGCGGGTCGTCGTCGATCGAGCCGAAGTTGCCCTGCCCGTCGATGAGCTCGTAGCGCATCGAGAACTCCTGCGCGAGGCGCACGAGCGCGTCGTAGATCGCCGAGTCGCCGTGCGGGTGGTAGTTGCCCATCACGTCGCCGACGATCGAGGCGCACTTGCGGTACGGCCGCGTCGGGCCGAGGCCGTTCTCCGACATGGAGAACAGCACGCGGCGGTGGACGGGCTTCAGGCCGTCGCGCACGTCGGGCAGCGCGCGGCCGACGATGACCGACATCGCGTAGTCGAGGTACGCGGAGCGCATCTCGTCCTCGAGCGCGCGTGGCTCGACGTTGCCGCCGCCGAGGATGTCCACGGAAGACATCGGCTAGACGTCCAGGTTGGCGACGAGGCGGGCGTTGTCCTCGATGAACTGCCGGCGCGGCTCGACCATGTCCCCCATCAGCGTCGAGAAGATGAGGTCCGCCTGCGCGGCGTCCTCGATTCCCACCTGCGCGAGGGTGCGCGTCGCGGGGTCCATCGTCGTGTCGCGCAGCTGCGCGGCGTTCATCTCGCCGAGGCCCTTGAAGCGCTGCAGGGTGATGCCCTTCTGGGCGACGTGCAGCACCGCCTCGCGCAGCTCGTGAAACGACGGCGCGTCGTCGGTGGCGTCGCCGAGCTTGACGGTGAACGGGGCGTGGCCGGCGAGCTCGGTGAGCTGGCCGTGCACGCGGGTGAAGTTACGCAGGTCCTGCGCCTCGAACAGCCGCCGCGGCAGCAGCAGCTCCCGCGCGAGCCCAGTCTTGTTCTCGACCGCCAGCACCGTGATGTTCACCTCGTCCTGGCGCACGAGCGACGTCTCGTAGGGCGCGTTCTCGATCTGCGAGCGCTCGATGAGCTCCATGGCCCCCGCCCCGGTGCTGATCTGCTCGGCCAGCACGCCGGACTCCTCGAGGAAGATCACGGCATCCGAGCCGTACTCGGCGCGCAGCGTCGACGACCAGCCCTCGTACTGCTTGAGCAGGCGCGAGAAGCGCTGCCAGCGCGGCTCGGTGAGCTTGAACTGCGTGCCGTGGCGATCGAAGACGAGCGCCTTCTCGAGCTTGTCGGACAGCAGGATCTGCTCGAGCTCGGAGTCCTTCTCGACGTAGCGCTCGCTGGAGCCCTGCTTGAGCTTGTACAGCGGCGGCTTGGCGATGTACACGTAGCCGGCCTCGATGAGCTGGGGCATCTCGCGGTACAGCAGCGTGAGCGCGAGCGTGCGGATGTGGGCGCCGTCGACGTCGGCGTCCGTCATGAGGATGATCTTGTGGTAGCGCGCCTTCTCGATGTCGAACTCGTCGCGGATGCCGGTGCCGATCGCCGTGATCAGCGCCTGGATCTCGAGGTTCTTGAGCACCTTGTCGATGCGGCTCTTCTCGACGTTGAGGATCTTGCCGCGCAGCGGCAGCACCGCCTGCGTGTTGCGGTCGCGGCCCTGCTTGGCCGAGCCGCCGGCCGAGTCGCCCTCGACGATGAAGATCTCGGCCAGCGACGGGTCCTTGACCGAGCAGTCGGCGAGCTTGCCGGGCAGCGTCGAGTTCTCCAGCGCCGACTTGCGCCGCGTGAGGTCGCGGGCCTTGCGGGCCGCGGCGCGCGCCTGCGCCGCCGAGACGGCCTTGCGGATGATCGCGTTGCCCTCGGTGGGGTTCTCCTCGAGGAACTCCGTCAGCCGGTCGTAGACGATCGAGCGAACGAAGCCCTCCATCCCGGGGTTGCCGAGCTTCGTCTTCGTCTGGCCCTCGAACTGCGGGTCGGTGAGCTTCGCCGAGATGACCGCGGTGAGCCCCTCGCGGACGTCCTCGCCGGTGAGGTTGTCGTCCTTGTCCTTGAGCAGGTTGCGGGCGCGCGCGTAGCGGTTGAGCACCGTCGTCAGCGCCGAGCGAAAGCCCGACAGGTGCGAGCCGCCCTCGTGGGTGTTGATGTTGTTCGCGAACGAGAAGACCGACTCCTGGTACGTCGTGTTCCACTGCATCGCGACCTCGACGCCGCCCTCGTCGCTGTCGCCCTCGAAGAAGACGACCTTGCGGCCGATCGACTCCTTGTTGGCGTTGAGGTAGCGCACGAAGTCCTCGATGCCGCCGTCGTACTTGAACGTCGCCGAGGCCTTCTCGCCGCGCTCGTCCTCGATGTTGATCCACAGGCCGCGGGTCAGGAAGGCCGTCTCGCGCAGGCGCTGCTCGAGCACGGAGAAGTCGAGGTCGGTCGTCTCGAAGATGCCGGCGTCCGGTCGGAAGGTGATCGTCGTGCCGGTCTCTTCGGTCGCCTCGCCCCTGGCGATCGGCGCCTGCGGCACGCCGCGCTCGTAGGTCTGGCGCCAGACGTGACCCTCGCGGCGCACCTCGACCTCGAGCAGCTCCGACAGCGCGTTGACGACCGAGACGCCGACGCCGTGCAGGCCGCCCGAGACCTTGTAACCGCCGCCGTCGCCGAACTTGCCGCCGGCGTGCAGCACGGTCAGCACGACCTCGAGCGCCGAGCGGCCCTCCTTCTCCATCGTGCCGACGGGGATGCCACGGCCGTCGTCGACGACCGTGACGGAGTTGTCCGGGCGAATCGTGACGTCGACGCGGCTGCAGTGCCCGGCGAGCGCCTCGTCGACGGAGTTGTCGACGACCTCGTAGACGAGGTGATGCAGGCCCCGCACGCCGGTCGAGCCGATGTACATGCCGGGCCGCTTGCGCACGGCCTCGAGCCCTTCGAGGACGGTGATGTCCTGTGCGTCGTATGAGCCCGCGCCGGTACGCCCGTCGAGCTTGTTGTCGTCCTTCGCCACCAGACCTCCGGATACGTGAAGAAGCCCCGGTACCGCGTCATCCGCAGACGCGCCGGGGCCGTTGCAGCAAGTTGCCATAAGGATAGCACAAGGTCGTCACAAACCCGGTCGGCGAGGTGTGACAAAAGTGCTGCAAATTGGCGCAATTCAGCGGGGTGGTCGGCGCTCCCGCGGCGACCGTCGGCGGGCAGCCCGGCCCGGCGTCCGAAACAGCGCTCGATCGGCGCCCTCAGCGGCGCCGGCCGGCCGTCGCCACGCAGCGCACGCCGGACACCCGATCGGCCCCGAGCGCGTCGTTGAGCGCGTCGACCAGCACGGGTCCCATGAGGTCGATCTCCTGCATCCAGACCGCTGACGCGCACAGCACCGTCACCGTGCCATCGCGCTCGGAGACCGGTTGCGAGGCCGCCGCGATCACCGCTCCGGCGGCCTGCTCCCACACGCGCTGCACGTCGGCCAGCAGCGTCACCGGCGCCAAGCGCTGCGTCAGCGCCGCGATCGCGCCGGCGATCGGCCGTGGCGCGCGGCGCCTCACGCCGCGGCCGCCGTGTCGCGCACGATCGCCCCGTCCGCCACGGCCAGCCGGGCGACGTTCGCCGCCTCGGCGCCGGGCACGTGGGCGAGGTCGGTGGTGGTGATGACGCTCTGGCCGCCGTCGCGCAGCAGGTCGGCGAGCATCGCCCGGCGGTCCGGGTCGAGTTCGCTCATGACGTCGTCGAGCAGCATGAGCGGCAGGCTGTCGCGGGCGGCGGCGAGCGCCTCGCGCTCTGCCAGCAGCAGGGACAGCAGCGCCAGGCGCTGCTCGCCCTGCGAGCCGTAGGCCCGCAGCTCGCGCCCGTCGCGCAGCAGCACGATGTCGTCGCGGTGCGGGCCGTGCCCGGTGAAGCCGCGCCCGAGGTCGGAGTCGACGCGCTCGGCGAGCTCGGCGGCGAGCTGCTCGGGATCGGTCGCCCGCGTCCGCGGCCGGTAGCGCAGCTGCGCCCCCGTCCCGAGTCCGAGCGCCTCGGCAAGGGCGGCGAAGCGCGGCGCGAGCAGGTCCACGACGGCCGCGCGGTCGTCGCGCAGGGCGATCCCGTGGCGGGCCAGCTCGGCGTCCCAGGCGGGCAGCGAGCCGCGCGAGGAGCGACCGTTGCGGATCGCCGCCAGGAGGGCGTTGCGCTGGGCCAGCGCACGGCTGTAGGCGCGCCGGGTCGCGCTGCGCACGGGCCAGCTCGCGGCGATGACCTGGTCGACGTGCGACCGGCGCAGCGCCGGCGGGCCCTTGACGAGCTCGAGGCGGTCGGGCATGAACACGCAGACGAGCGGGCGCATCTCGACGTCGACGAGGCGCTCGACGAGCGCGCCGTCGGCCTGCAGGCGCTTGGCGTCCCCGGGTGTGAAGCCGACCGCCAGGGCGTGAGCGCGGCCCTCGGCGTCGCGCAGGTCGACCTCCACGCGGGTCGTCGCGGCGTCGAAGCGCACGACCTCGCGTTCGTTGGAGGTGCGGCACGAGCGGCCGGTGCAGCCGAAGTACAGCGCCTCGAGCAGGTTCGTCTTGCCGGCCCCGTTGCGCCCGTGGACGACCGTCAGCCCCGGCCCGAGCTCGACGTCGGTGCGCTCGTAGCTACGAAAGTCGCGCAGGCGCAGCCGTGTGACCAGCATGCTCGGCGAGCGGGGACGGCGACGGGGACGGGGGGGCGGAGACGGTTATACGTTCAGCCTGATCGGCATGATCAGGTACAGAAAGCCGCTGCCGTCGGCCGACTCGATCAGGCCCGGCCGCAGCGGGCTGATGAGCTTGAGGACGAGGTCCCCGCCGTCGGCGCTCTCGAGACCGTCGCGCAGGAACTCCGGGTTGAAGCCGATCTCGAATGGTTCGCCGGCGAACGGCACCGGCAGCATCTCGCGGGCCTCGCCGACGTCCGGGGTCTGCGCCGACACCGTCAGCTCGCCCTCCTGGAACTGCAGCCGCAGCGGCGCGTTCTTCTGCGCCATGAGGCTGACGCGGCGCACCACCTCGGTCAGCTCGCCGGACGTCAGCGTGAGCTCGTGCTCGAAGGCGTCGGGCAGCAGCTGGCGATAGTTCGGGAACTGACCGTCGATGAGGCGCGACGACAGCACGTCGCCGGCGATCTCGAAGACGATCTGGTTGGAGCGCACGGAGACGGTCAGCGTGTCGGCATCGGCCGACTGCGCGATGCGGGCGAGCTCCTGCAGCGCGCGGGCCGGCACGTTGGCCTCGAACCCGCTCGCCAGCGGCGCCTCGAGCTTGGTCTCCTTGACGCTCAGCCGGTAGGAGTCCGTCGCGACCATCCGCAGCTCGTCGCTCGTCGCGGAGACCAGGATGCCGGTGAGGATCGGCCGGGTCTCGTCGCGTGACGCCGATCGCGCGACGCGGTTGATCGTCTCCATGAAGGCCTGGGCCGGGACCTCGACGACGTTCTCCCCGCCGGGCTCGGGCAGCGGCGGGAAGTCCTCCGCCCGCAGCGTGCGGATGTGGAAGGTCGCCGCGCCGGAGATGACCTCGACGTCCTGCTCGGCGGGACGCAGCTCGACCGTCGCGTCCTTGCCGGGCAGCGAGCGGGCCACGTCGAGCATCAGGCGAGCCGGCAGGACCACGGTGCCCTCGCGCTCGACCTCGGCCTTGAGCGGGACGCGCAGCCCGACCTCCATGTCGGTGGCGCGCAGCTCGGCCCCGCCGGACAGAGCGCTGAGCTGGACCCCGGAGAGGGCCTGGACGGCACTGCGCGTGGAGGCGACGCGCGAGACCACCCCGAGCTGGGCGAGGAGATCGGCGCAGGACGTCGCGAACTTCACGAGAACGACCGCTTATAGGAGATGAGAGTCATAGGGCGTGTGGAGATGTGCAGAACGGGCCGCATCGAAGCAGGATGCGGGCAACCGCGGGGTGGAGACGGTGCAGCGCCTGTGGAGAGTGTGTCAGTTGGGCCGGTCATCGCGGGGCTCGGCGAGACGCCGTTCGAGATCGTGCACAAGGGCCTGTGCAGCCGGGTCGCCCGCCAGGCGCTCGCCGGCCTTGCGGCATGCGTACATCACCGTCGTGTGGTTGCGGCCCCCGAAGCGCTCGCCGATCGCGGGAAGGGAGGCGCCGGTGTGCTGGCGGGCGAGGTACATCGCGACCTGGCGCGCCCACGCGAGGCGGCTGCTGCGCCCGCTGGACAGCAGCTCGTCGCGGCTGACCTCGAAGGCGTCGCAGGTGAGCTCCTGAACACGCTCGATCGTGGGGATCTCGCGCCGCGCGCTCGCCCGCGGAGCCGGGTAGAGCCCGCCGAGCACCTCGTCGGCGAGGGCGGCGTCGATCGGCCGGCGCGTGAGCGAGTGGTAGGCGACGACGCGGATCAGCGCGCCTTCGAGCGTGCGTGCGTTGGCGGTGATGCGGCGGGCGATCGCGTGCAGGGCGCCGTCGTCGGGCAGCTCGATGGCGTCGTGCTGGACGCGCTTGCGCAGGATCGCCAGGCGCGTGGCGAAGTCCGGCGGCTTGAGCTCGGCGACGAGGCCGGACTGGAAGCGCTCGAGCAGGCGGGCCTCGAGCGCGGCCATGTCGGCCGGCAGGCGGTCGCAGGTCAGCACGAGCTGGCTGCCGGTCTCGTGCAGCGCGTTGAAGGTGTGGAAGAACTCCTCCTCGGTCTTGACCTTGCGCTGCAGGAACTGCACGTCGTCGATGAGCAGGACGTCGGTCTCGCGAAAGCGGGCCTTGAAGTCGTCGGTGCCCTGGGCCTGGACGGCGGCGATGAACTCGTTCGTGAAGCGCTCGGCGGTCGTCGAGCGGACGCGCAGCCCGCCGCCGTGCGCGCGCACGTAGTGGCCGATCGCGTGCAGCAGGTGCGTCTTGCCCTGGCCGGGCGGGCCGTAGAGGAAAAGCGGGTTGTAGGCCTGGCCGGGCATCTCGGCGACGGCCAGCGCCGCCGCGTGGGCGAAGCGGTTGGAGTCGCCGATGACGAACTGGTCGAACGTGAGCTTCGGATGAAACTCGGGATCGGCCTCGCGCGCCGGCGTGGAGCGCTCGGCGGCGCTGGGGCCGGCGCTGCCGAGCGCGTCGATCGGCGCATCGGGCGCCACGACGTCGACGGTCGTCGCGGGACCGAGGACCGCGGCCGCGCAGGTCTGCAGGACGCGGGCGAAGCGGTCGGCCACCCAGGAGCGGATCTCGTCGGGTGCCGCGACGACGAGCGTGTCGCCCACGACCGCGCGGGGCCGCAGCGGGGCCAGCCAGATCTCGAAGGTCGAGTCGGGCACCGCGTGGCGCAGCTGCGTCTGGATCAGCGGCCAGTCGCGGGCGAGCTGCGGGGTCAGGCCAGGCGTGATCGACTCCTTCGGAGGGGGTCCGGCGAGAACGACGGAGGGCCGTGGCGGACGGCCCGGACGGCGGCGAATATACCAACGCCCCGGGGGCGTGTTCGAGCCCTCGGCGAGGGACCCCGCTATGCGCGTCGAAAACCGCCCCGGCGCGGGCATCGCGCGATGAATTCGCTAGCATCGGCCGCCTTCTCATGAAGCGCACCTACCAGCCCAAGAAGCGCAAGCGCGCACGCACCCACGGCTTCCGTCAGCGCATGCAGACGAAGTCCGGGCGCCTGGTCCTCAAGCGCCGCCGCGCCAAGGGCCGCAAGAAGCTCACGGTCTGATCGCCGCGGCCTCCGGGCCCGGCCGCGCGACTGAATAGGCTGCCTGATCGTGGACGAGCCGATGCCACGCGTTCCCAGCCGCCCGCGGGCGCGGCGCGGACGCCTGTCGCGCAGCGCCGAGTTCGAGCGCGCCTATCGCCAGGGCCGCTCGCACGGCAACCGCCACCTCGTCGTCTACGCGTTTCCGCGCAGCGCCGGCGAGGAGCAGGCCCGCCTCGGGCTGTCGGTGTCGCGCAAGGTCGGCGGTGCGGTCGACCGCAACCTCGTCAAGCGCCTGCTGCGCGAGGCGTTCGACGCGGAGGCGCGGGTCGTGCCGCCGGGCCACGACGTCGTCGTGGTGGCCCGCCCGTCGGCGCTCGAGCTGGCTCAACGCGAAGGGCTGGAGGGTGTGCGCGGTGCGCTGCGCGAGCTGCTCGAGCAGGCCGGCGGGTCGTGAAGGCCGCGGTGCGCGTCGTGCGGGCGCCGATCGTCGCCTACCGGCGCGTCATCTCGCCGGCCCTGCCGCGCCGCTGCAAGTACGAACCGACCTGCTCGGCCTACGCAGTCCAGGCGCTGCAGGAGTTCGGCATACTTCGCGGCCTGGTGCTGGCCACGTGGCGCGTGCTGCGCTGCAACCCCTTCAGTCACGGGGGCTACGACCCGGTCGACGCCCAGCACCTGTTCTCCCCGCCTGCTCCCCCTCGCTGACCCATGACCTTCCTCGCCCTCATCGCGCCCGTGCAGATCATCGTGGACGTGCTGAAGCCGATCCTCGTGTTCATCCACGACACGTTCACCGTCGGCTGGGGCACGTCGATCGTGCTGTTGACCGTGGTGGTCCGCGCGGCGATGGCCCCGCTGACCGTCAAGCAGTTCAAGTCGATGCGCGCGATGGCGTCCGTGGCGCCGGAGCTGAAGAAGCTGCAGGCGAAGTACAAGGACGACAAGCAGCGCCAGCAGCAGGAGATCATGAAGTTCTACGCGGAGAACAAGATCAATCCGTTCGCCTCGTGCCTGCCGCTGCTCGCCCAGTTCCCGTTCTTCATCGGCCTGTACTACCTGCTGCTGACCGACCTGCGCTTCGAGATCTGCGGCAACGCGCCCGGCGTCGTCGCCGGCGCCGACGGCAAGCTGCCGCCCTGCGGCGAGATCCCGAACCCCACCGGCGCCGAGCAGTTCCTCTTCATCCCGGACCTCACGGCGGGCGCCACGGGCTGGGTGCTCGCCGCGCTGATGATCCTCTACGTCGGCTCGCAGCTGCTGTCGACGCTGCTGACCCCGACGACGCCGGATCGCAACCAGCAGATGCTCATGTACGGCCTGCCGCTCGTCTTCGCGATCTTCATCCTGCTCTACGAGTTCCCGGCGGGGCTGCTGGTGTACTGGATCACGACGAACCTCTGGACGGTCGGCCAGGGCTACATGCTGCGCAAGAAGCTCGGGCCGATCATGCCGGTGAAGCTCGGCGACGACGACGGCAAGCAGGGCGCCGATGCGCCGGCGGCCAAGGAGACGCTGTTCTCGCGGCTCACCAGCGGCGCGATGGCGAAGTCGGCCCCGGCCCCGGCGGCCCCGCCGCCGAAGCCGACCGGTCCGCCGCCGCGCTCGCCGCGCAAGAAGAAGAAGCGGTCGGGGCGGCGGCGCTGATGGCCGAGGATCCGGGACCGGCGGTGCAGGAGCTGCTCGAGCGCGTCGTCACCGCGTTGGGGCTCGACGCGACGGTCGAGATCACCGACGACGGCGAGACGCTCACGGGCGTGGTGCATGGTGAGGACCTCGGGCTGTTCATCGGTCGCCACGGGCAGACGATCGACGCCGTGCAGCATCTCGCCCAGCGCGTCTGCGGCGCCCGCGCCGAGCATGGCCGGCGGATCGTCGTGGACGCGGAGGGCTACCGCGAGCGCCGCGAGACGATCCTGCGCCGCCAGGCCGATCATGCCGCCGACGATGCCCTGCGCCAGGGCCGCCCGGTGGCACTGGACGCGATGACGGCCAGCGAGCGGCGCCTGATCCACGAGTACCTGCGCGAGCACGGCTCGGTGCAGACGTATTCCGAGGGCGACGAGCCGGACCGCCATCTCGTCGTCGCTCCGCTGAACCCGTCGTAGCGGCGGCCTCGCGCGGCCTCATCGGCCCGCCTGGCTGTTCGCGGTGCCCGCGAGGGGAAGCGCCTGGCGTTTCACGTTTTTCTCCCCGGTGAAACACTTTGTCGATGCTGACCGAAACCGAGCGTGGCCTCGTCGCCGGGATCCTCATGAGCGAGGGCTCCTTCGGCGGCGACGGCAAGCAGCCGCACATCATGCTGCGCAAGCACGTCCGGCACGAGTCGCTCATGCGCTGGCTGCTGGCCCGCTTTCCGCGCACGAAGCTCTACGGGCCCTACCACCACGCTGACCGCTCCTACTTCCAGTGGGTCGCCCGCGGGCCCGCTTTGGTGGAGGACGTCCTGCCGTTGCTCGACGAGCTCGTCGTGCCTGAGCTCGATGCCCACGCCGCGGGGCGCCTGGCCGACCTGCACGAGCGCTACCGGCCGTACATCGCGCGCGTCCGGGCGCGGAGCGAGGGGTGAGCGCCGTCCGCCGCCGGCTTGACGAGCTGGCTGCGCGGCACGCGCTGTCGCCCGGTGCGGTGGGCGCGCTCGAGCGGTTGCTGGAGCTGCTGCGCGACGACCCGACCGCGCCGACCACCGTGCGCGATCCCGCTGTCGCCGTGGACAGTCATGTCGCCGATGCGCTGGTGGCGCTGGAGCTCGAACGTGTGCGGGAGGCCCGGCGGATCGCCGACCTCGGCGCGGGGGCGGGCTTCCCCGGGCTCGTGCTCGCGGCGACGCTGCCCGAGGCCGCGGTCGCGCTCGTCGAGGCCAACGGGCGCAAGTGCCGCTTCCTGGCGCGCGCCGCGGAGCAGATGGGGCTTGCGAACGTCGAGGTCGTCGACGCACGCGCCGAGGGGTGGCCCGAGGGGATCGGCAGCCGCGACCTCGTCACCGCTCGCGCGGTCGCGCCGCTCTCCGTGCTCGTCGAGTACGCGGCGCCGCTGCTTGCGATGGACGGCGCGCTCGTGGCGTGGAAGGGCCGGCGCGACGGCGGGGAGGAGCGCGACGGTGCGGCGTCCGCGGCGGCGACGGGCCTGACCGGCGCCGATGTCCATCCGGTCCGGCCATGGGACGGGGCCGAACATCTGCATCTGCACCTCTACGTGAAGGTTGCTTCGACCCCGAACCGCTACCCCCGGCGACCCGGAATGGCCAGCAAACGGCCACTGCGAGCCTCGACCTGAACGCCACCTGCGTCCATTCGCGGCCGAACGGACACCGCTCCGACCGTGTTCGGCGCTACCGTACGTAGATGGTGATTCCACGACCGGCACCATCATCTGCGCGCGTCTCGCGGCGCAGGATCGCGACGGACCGAAGGCGCCCGTGCCGCTAGCACCGTGCACCTTCTGCCCGCGGCGCCCGGCATCCGCGATACACACGGCACCGGCCGCCGGATCAACCATCTAGCGCGATGGGAACCGTCTACGCGATTGCCAACCAGAAGGGCGGGGTGGGCAAGACGACGACCGCGGTGAACGTCGCCGCGTGCATCGCCGAGGCCGGCTTCGCCACGCTGCTCGTCGACATCGACCCGCAGGCCAACGCCACGCTCGGCCTGGGCATCGCGAAGGACACCGAGCCGAACATCTACGACGTGCTGGCCGGGCGCTGCACGCTCGGCGGCGCGCTCGTGGACACCGCGATCGAGAACCTGAGGATCGTCCCGGCGCACCCGGACCTCGCGGCCGCGAACACCGAGCTGCCGCGCGAGCCCGGCTCCGAGACGCGGCTGCGCGAGGCGCTGGCCGGCGTGCGGGGGGACTTCGAGTACATCCTGCTGGACTGCCCGCCGTCGCTGGGCCCGCTGACGGTCAACGCGCTCGTGGCCGCCGACCGCGTGATCGTGCCGGTCCAGACGGAGTACTTCGCGCTGGAGGGGCTCGCCGGCCTGCTCGACACGCTGGCGCTGATCCAGCGCGAGCTCAACCCGCGCCTGACGATCGCCGGCATGCTGCTGACGATGCACGACGGCCGCACGCGCCTGGCGCGCGACGTCGAGCGCGAGGTGCGCGCCCACTTCCCGGCGCTCGTGTTCGAGACGGTCATCCCGCGCAACGTGCGCGTTGGCGAGGCCCCCAGCTACGGGCGCCCGGTCACGCACCACGACCCGCACTGCGTGGGCGCCGACGCGTACTTCGAGTTCGCCAAGGAGGTCGTGCGGGCCGGAGCTGGAACATGACCCTGTGGCGCTGCGGGCTCAGCACTCCTTCGGCCGCGAGATCGGACGGCTCGGCGTGAGCGGGCCCGCGCGCGGCATGGGCCGCGGCCTCGCCGAGATCCTGCGCGTCTCCGGCACACCGGCCCCGACGGGTGACGACCTGCGCAACGTGCCGGTCGAGCTGATCGTCCCCAATCCCCGGCAGCCGCGGCGCTCCTTCGACCAGGACGCCCTGCTCGCGCTGTCGAGCTCCCTGCGCGAGCGCGGAGTGCTGCAGCCGGTCCTCATCCGCCCGGTGGCCGGCGGCACGTACGAGCTCGTCGCCGGTGAGCGGCGCTGGCGCGCGGCGCAGCTCGCGGGCCTGGAGACGATCCCCGCGCTCGTCCGCGCCCGCGACGACGCCGAGTCGCTCGAGGCGGCGCTCATCGAGAACATGGCGCGCGAGGATCTCAACCCGGTCGAGGAGGCGCGCGCCTGCGCCGCGCTCGTCGAGGAGCTCGGGCTCACGCGCGAGTCCGTCGGGCTGCGCGTCGGGCGCAGCCGCGTCGCCGTCACGAACCTCCTGCGCCTGCTCGACTTGCCCGACGAGGTGCTCGAGCGGCTCGAGCGCGGCGAGCTCTCCGAGGGCCACGGCCGCGCGCTGCTGCTGGCAACCGATCACGCCGACCGCCGCCGCCTCGCCCGCACCGCCGTCGCGGAGGGCTGGTCGGTCCGGACGCTGGAGGCCCGCGCCCGCGAGGCCAACGCGCCGCCCGCCGATCCGCCAGCGTCCTCGGGGCGTTCTGGCCGCGTGGTGCACCCCGACCAGCAGGCGGCCGCCGAGCAGATCGCCGAGGCGCTGGGCGGCGCCTTCGGGATCGAGGTCACGGTCACGCCGCGCGGCGACGGCTATCGCGTCGAGCTGACCTTCGACGACCCCGACGAGGCGCTCGCCCTCGCCCGCCGCCTGCGCCCGCGCGCGGCGGCCTGACCAAGCCCCGCTGCAGGGCCGCTAAACTCCGCGGCCGTTCGGGCGATTAGCTCAGTCGGTTAGAGCGCTTCTCTGATAAGGAAGAGGTCCCTGGTTCGAATCCAGGATCGCCCACTCAGGAAGCCCCGCTCTGGTGGGGTTTTCTGCGTGTAGGGGACTCGCGCGAGGATCGTCCGATGCTGCGATGGAAGCGAAACGGAAGCGGCTCGCCGCTTCACGAGGCGTTACATCGGTTCCGACGGCGCATCTCTCACTGCACCCCTCGCACGCCGAGCCGCTTGGCACGGGCTTGCTTAAGCTTCCGGCGCGCTTGGTCCGGCGCTTCCTGTCCAGTACGTCGATGGCCTCGGACAGCGCGAGAAGGGCCGCAAGCAGTGCTTCTGTCTCTGCCGGGTGGACAACAGTCCACAAGCGCCCCGGAGCATGGGCTTCCCTGCCTCCTGCCATGCGCAGTTTCTGCCGCCGGACTTCGAGAGGCTGAAGCACGGACCCGGCGATGCCTAGGCAAGACACGAGGGCAGGGCGTAGCATCCGGCAACAGTTGTTCGTGTCTTGCGGAGCACCGTCTACGCAGGTGCTTTCTTGCTCGGGCGGAAGTCCGTTGCGTCGAGGACCGCCCCGGGGTTGCGGCAGGACGACGGCGCCGTTGCGCTCGCGGAGGTGGCGTCCTCTGCATATGCAACAGTTCTGCTGAAGCTTCGACCAAGGCTTCAAGCATGCGGGCGCGTCCTCCGGGTCGCGCCCGTTTCCGTCCACTGTCCTCGGCAGACTCGCTCATGGCTCACCGGTTCGGGCGAGCCCGGATAGTGCTTGGTACTTGGTCAGAGGAGCTTCAGATGCAAGAGCTGGAGGCCGGTTTCGTTCGTAACGAGATCGGATTGCATGAACTCGACGGGATGTGGTGCTTCGCGGAGCGCCACCGGCCCGGCACAGGACGGCGTGGGCTGCGCTTCTCACGAGGATTTGCGGTTACACCGCTCCAGTCGTACCAGGTCTGCATCGCGCAGCGTCGGCTCCGTCCGCACGGACGGTCGCGTCCGCCGGTCCGGAGGAAGCCGTCGTCGCGCGGGACGGCGAGAGGACGGGCAGGACCGGGCTCCGACGACCCCGGATTAGAAAGACCCCGACGGTTCGCGAGCCGTCGGGATCGTCTGGACAGGGTCCATGACAACGTGGCCTTGGGCTACGAGTGGACGGGGCACGCCACCGGGGAAGGCTCATCGTGAGCTCTCCGGTTCTACGCGCGCTCGACATCGCCGCGATGACTGCGACCGATCCCCCGCCGGTCCCATGGATCGTCAACGGCCTCGTCGCGCGCGGCGGCCTCACGATCCTCGTCGGTTGCCACGGAACGGGCAAGAGCCTGTTGGCGATGGCCCTCGCGGCCGCCGTGGTGACAGGCGACGCTGTGGCCGGAATCGAGTGCTGCACCGGTACTTCCGCCATCATCGACGCCGAGAACGGGGAAGCCGAGACCCACCGTCGCGTTCGCACGCTTGGCCTTCCGGCGGCCGGGGTGGCTGTGTACGAGGCAATGGGCTTCGACTTGCGCCGCAACCTAGACCTCGTCGACGAAGTCCTGAAGCGCGACCGTCCCGATCTGCTCGTCATCGACGGGTTCCGATCCTGCTGGCGCGGCGATGAGAATGACAGCGGCGAGGTTGCCGCTGTCCTCAACCCGCTGCGTGCGCTTCTGCGCCGATACAACGCCGGAGCGATCATTCTGCACCACACCGGCAAGACCGGGACCTACCGGGGTTCTTCGGCGATTGGTGACAGCGCTGAGGTTGCGGCATCGCTCGCCCGCCACGACGGCGCCGAGGATCCGGCGCGGCGCAAACTAAGCGTCTGGAAATGCCGCCCGGCGCCTGAGCCGCCGATTCGGTGGCTGCGGCTGAGCATTGAACGGGACCTCGTCTTCATAGACGAGGCCGCCCCGCCTGAAGCGATCAGCGTGAAGATGGGTCGCCCGTCGATCATGGCGGCCGAGATCGTCCCGCAGATCCTGCGCAGCCTCAGAGAGGGTCCGGCGCGGCAAGCAGAACTCGCCCGCGCGCTGGGGCGCTCGCCGTCGGACGGCTCGGTGCGACGGCTGCTCGCCGAGTTGGAGAAGCGCGGCGAGGTCCATCGACTCGCGGATGGAAGATGGGCGTTGCCAGAAGTCGAAGGCCGTAGGGTGGATGGCACTTCTGGCAGCGCCTCGCAGGAGCGTCCGGCATGATCGGTTCGGCTGAAGTCGAAACTGTCGTCCGGCTCTACCGCTGCCAACTCCGTTGGCGAGTCAGCGCCTCCGGTGTGTTCTCTGCGGGTCGGGCGCGCGAGGGCGGACGGAACCGGGGGGGTTGCGCATGAGCCCCGATCTGTCGATCACGGTGTCGCTCGATCCGGCATCGGTGGATGCCTTGGGCAAGGCCGTCAGCGTGCATGTTTTGAAGGCCCTGGAGGCCATGCTCGCGACGGGCGGCGACGAGTGGATGGACTCCAAGCAGGCTGCCGCGTACCTTGGGATCTCCCTTCATGCGCTCCACAAGCTGACGGCGGCGCGCGCGTTGCCGTTCGCGCAGGACACCCCGAGAGGCCGGATGTACTTCAGGCGCTCCGACCTAGACCGTTGGCGAGAGCAGCAGATGAACTGATGCGCTTCCGCGCCGCTTCCGAGCCTCGCAAACGCCCCGGTTTTGTTGGCTGTTCGTCGAGACCGCTTGCTTCCGTATGAAGCGGTCAAGTACGGTGAGACCACTACACAAAGCGCCCCGGCGACCGCGTCAACGGTCCCGGGGCTTGGCCCAGGAGTTGTGACCTCCATGAGCAAGTCCGACGTTACCCGTCCGCCTCGCCGCGAGCGCGTCGAGCGCAACATCTACTCCTCCACGCGCGTAGGACCGAATGGCCGCCGCGCGAGGGTCTTCGAGGTCGGCTATCGCGACTCGACCGGCAAGCAACGCTGGCAGCGTGTAGAGGGAGGCATCACGGCGGCTCGCGCCGAGCGCGACCGCCTCCTCGGCGCGAAGGCCCGGCCGGGCGCGCGAGTGGTCCCGAATCCGCGCCTGCGCTTCGCGGAGGCCGCAGACCGCTGGCTCGCCGAGCAGGTGTCAGGTCTGCGGGCGACTACCCAGGCCAACTACGCCAACAGCGTGAAGGTCCACCTCAAGCCGCGCTGGGGCCGCACGCGCATGGACCACATCACCGTGAGCGAGGTCGCCCAGCTCGTTCGTGAGCTGCGCGCCGATGGTCTGGCCGAGTCCAGCATCGGCACTGTCATCCGCCACGGCTCGCGCGTCTTCACCTACGCGCGGCGGCATCTGAGCTGGAGTGGCGACAACCCCTTCTCGATGCTCGAGAACGGCGAGCGTCCCAAGCCATCGACCGGCCGTCGTCGCATCTTCACGGCCGCCGAGTTGACACAGACCCTCGCCGCCGCGCACGAGCCCTATCGCACGCTCTTCGCCTTCGCCAGCGTGACGGGCGCGCGAGAGTCCGAGTGTCTCGGGCTCGTGTGGTCGGACCTCGACATCGCCGACCCTGAAGCAGCGGAGGTGCGCTTTACCTTCCAAGTTGACCGCAAGGGCCAGCGCGTCGAGCTGAAGTCCGAGGAGTCACGGCGCACGGTCGAGCTGCCGCGAGCGCTCGTGTCGCTGCTGCTCGCCCATCGTGCGCGTAGCCCGCACTCGACCTCCAGTGCGTTCATCTTCTCCACGCGGTCGGGACGGCCCATCGGTCAGCGCAACGCGCTCCGAGAGCTGCGCGGAGCGATGAAGCGCGCGACCGACGAGCGCGACCGACCGACGTTCCCAGTCCTCCACGAGGACGGGCCGGTGAAGCGCGGATCAGTGCCGCACTTCCACTCCTTCCGGCACACGGCCGCGTCGGAAGCCATCGCGGCCGGTGACGGGGTAGAGGAGGTGTCCTGGCAGCTCGGGCACAAGTCGTCCAACGTAACGCGTGCCGTGTACGTGCAGGAGGTCAAGAGCGCCGAGCGGACGGCCCACCGGCGCGCGCGCATGGAGGCCCGGTACGGCTCGATGCTAGGCGACGCCATGGCGGCGGAGGATCGCCTTGATCGGCCCATGGTTGTGGGCAAGGAGGCCGAAATCCTGACCCTGCCGGTCGCCGGTACCCGAGGGAGGTAGCCGGGACCGCAGCCCCAGGACGTCCATCATCGCCCGCCCGCCTTTCTGATTCCCAGGCGCGCGGCGCGTGCCTTGCGGAGCTGCCGCATTGCCTGCTGCCGCCGACGCTCGTCGGCGGCAGCCAAGACGTCCGACAACTCAAGTGCCGCCCTCAGTAAGGACTCCGTGGGACCGGGTTCGCAGACGCGCCAAGCCCGCCCAGGCGCCTTTGCTTTTCCGGCATCGCGAGCGATGATGCCCGCCCTCTCTAGCTCCGCGAGCCGTCGGTTCGCGGTGGCCTGCGTGGCTGACGGAACGGCATTGAGCAGCGCTGCCTCAGTTGCCGGTCCGTCGCAGAGCACGAGCAGCAAGGCGGCACCTGGGTGAGCCAGCGCGTCGAGAACCGAGATCGTCCGGGCGTCCACGTACTATCCACATTTGCATAGTGTCGCTCCGGGGGCGAGAAACCGCGTCCAAATGACTCTGAATCCATGACGCACGTCATCGCACCTAACCCCGTGAACCCGCCCAAGTCCCCACCCCTAGGCGAGCCCCTTGCGCTTTCCCTCTTCTCGGGCGCTGGCGGACTCGACCTCGGGCTAGAAAGCGCCGGATGGCGGCTGCTGGCGCAGGTCGAGATGGACGGAACGTGCGCCCGCACCCTAGAGAGTCACAACCGGCTGCGTACGCGACCAGTACCAGTCTTCGCGAGAGCCATCGAGCAGCTCAGCGCCCGCACTTTGCGGGAGGAGATGGACTTGCAGCCCGGGGAACTGACGCTCCTCGCTGGCGGGCCGCCTTGCCAGCCTTTCACGACTTCGGGACTCCGACGGGCGCTGACTGACCGACGTGCTGCATCGTCGTTCCCTGCGTATCTGGAGTACGTCGCTGAGTTCGAGCCGTCCGCGCTCCTGATCGAGAACGTGGACGGGATGCTCTCGGCTGCGCTGCGACATCGTCCTTTGGCGCAGCGCGGCTCGCAGTTCCCGCCGATGACGTTGGAGGAGCGCAAGGGGTCGTTCCTTCGATGGCTGGTTGGGGAGCTGGTGGGCCTCGGTTATGCCGTGTCCTGGGGCGTCGCTGAGGCCGCTGACTACGGAGTCCCGCAACTCCGACAGCGCGCAGTCTTGGTTGGGGTGCGAGGCGACGAGCCGTGCTATCTGCCCGCCCCCGAGTTCGGCGGCCCGGGACAACCGGGCAACCGGACGGTTCGTGACGCACTTGAACACGTCACGGATCTCGGTGGGATACAGCCGCTCAGCGAGCGCAAACGACGTGTCTACGCGGCGATCCCACCCGGCGGAAACTGGCGCTCGCTTCCGGTCGAGATACAGAAGGCGACAATGGGCGCTGCCTTCAACGCCGAGGGCGGCAAGAGCGGTTGGTGGCGGCGGCTCGATTGGGATAGCCCAGCGCCCACGATCCTCGGAATGCCCGACCATTCGAGCACCGCTCTCGTGCACCCAGACGAGATTCGTTGTCTCTCGGTGAACGAGTGTGCGGCACTCCAGACGTTTCCGCCCGAGGTGCGGTTCGAGGGCACCTCCCGATCTCAGTACCAACAGATCGGCAACGCCGTGCCGCCTGAGCTGGCGCGCGCGGTTGGAACCCAACTGCTCTCATTCCTCTCGGGCCATCGGTCCGCGATCCCGCCGGTCCCGCCGTGGCGACAGCTCTCGGCCAACCGCCGGATTGGCACGCACGGCTGGGCGGTCGGAGGTAACGGGGATGCCGCCGTCACGCTCAACGGCGCCGTGAGACCCGATCACGTCTGGCACTTCGTTCAGGCTGTCACCGATGTCGCAGCCCAACAAGGCCGTCATCGTCGCGGCGGTCCGCGCTCTTAGCGGGGTTGGCTCTAACAAGGGTCCGGACGACGACCGCCTCTTCAACGCGGTCGAGGCATTCGTTGAGGCGTTCGACTTCTGGTACATCCGCGTCATGCGTGAGGCGGTACCGGAGTACCGGAAGCTCATCGTCATGCGCATCAATCCTTTCGTGCGCCGAATCGAGTGCGACGGCATGGACGTTACGCAGACCGCTCGTCGCCTCGTGGAGGACTACAACAGCCGCAACTTTGTCACCGCTGGCGGGTGGGCTATCGAGGCGCTTGCTGCGAGCGGGAGGCCGGAGGTGCACAAGTCCGGCATTGCTGGCATCGACATTGATCGACACGATCCAGCGACGGGCGAGTACCACCTCTACGTACTGAAGAGTGGACTGGTTACCCGCAACAGCGACATCGTCGCGGCACTGAAGCGCAGCACGCGGCAAGCTGAAAAGCAGCTTCGGCAGTCGCGGACGACCAAGGGCGTTCGCGCCAACTACGCGATTGCCGCTGGCAAGACAACCAGCAGCTTTGAGGACGGGGTCTGGCGGCCCTCCTCCGGGGAGTTCTGGGGAGAGATGTTCGACTTGCCCGAGCGTGACGCTGTCGAGCTGTCGCTGGCCATTGCGGCCGAGGCGGGGCGGCTTGTTCGGAGTGATGCCGCCGAGCACATCGACGCCCTCAAGTTGGTTGTCGGCGACTACATTGCCGAGCGAGGGAACCCAGCTTCGGTGGATTGGGAGTTCATCGCGCAGCGGAACATGCAGAAGCGCGCGACGTGGCAGGCGGAGGACGAGATCCGCCACGACCAGGCAAAGGCTGCGCTCCTGGCATCGGGCTACGTCATCCAGCCGAAGGTGCAACGTAGATAGTCATGGCGCGGTGCTTCGCGGACGCAGCCCCGCCGCTGTCATGGGGCATACGGCTTCGCAGTTGTGGAAGCGCGGGAAGCAGCAGACCGCAGCCCGACGCAGTTGGTTACCAGCCGGTTGGGGCGGACTCTCCCGCGCCGCGTACACGTCGCAGCCGGACGCAGTAGAGCGCAGCAGCGCGCGCACGCCTGATAAGGAAGAGGTCCCAGGTTCGAATCCTGGATCGCCCACTGCAGGCCCCGGCAGCGCAGCACGTTCTCGGCGAGGGGCGCCCGGCGTGAGCGCGGCAAGGCTCCCGCGGCCGGGTACGGGAGCGCCGAGTAGGATTCACCCGGCCGCTCAGTCCATCCGTGTGCCTTGTTGCCCCCGGAATGCGCAACCGAGTAACGAGATCGGCACCCTCGACGACCGGCGGGCAGCGCCGAACGTAACAGATCGCACCATGTTGTTCCGTCCGCTCCGACCGCAACGGTTGGACAACGCAACACGCCGCCCGGTTCCCGCCGGACGGCGTTCTGGAAACACTTCGGTGGCTTGCAGGGCAGTGTGTGGAGGAAAAGCTTGCAGAGCCTCGCAAGCGAGATGCTCGAACGCATCGGCGACGCTGTGCTCTCGGGCGACGAAGCCTGCATCTCCGCTGCTTGAGTCCGCCCCCGAGGCGTGAGCGGGGCCATTGCGCGCGCATGGCGCGGGCGGTGATAGCCCACCGGAGAAGCGGTGCACGAGGCGCCTCGCTCCGGCGCTCGAACGCGCGGATACCCTGAGTTCACGATGTCCGTCGACACCCCCGAGGAGCTGCGCGGCCTCCGCGCCGCCGGCCAGGTCGTCGCGCAGGCGATCCGCGCGATGCGGCGCGGCGTGCGCCCCGGGATCACGACGCGCGAGCTCGACGCGATCGCCCAGCGCGAGTTCGCTCGCGCCGGCGCCCGCTCGGGCCCGCAGCTGGACTACGGCTTTCCCGGCGCGACGTGCATCAGCGTCAACGACGAGGCCGTGCACGGCATCCCGGGCCGCCGGCGCCTACGCCAGGGCGACCTCGTCAAGCTCGACGTCACCGCCGAGCTCGACGGCTTCTACGCCGACGCCTGCCGGACGGTCGTGGTCGGCGGCCAGGGCCGCCCGCAGGCGCTCAAGCTCGTCCGCACGTCCGAGCAGGCGCTCGACGCCGCGCTGAAGGTCGTGCGCGCCGGCGTCGCGCTCAACGAGATCGGCGCCACGGTGCAGCGCCTCGTCCACGCCCGCGGCTTCTCGGTCTGCGACGGGCTGATGGGCCACGGCATCGGCCGGCGCATCCACGAGGCGCCCGACGTCCCCAACATCTTCGATCCCGCGCTGACGCAGCCGCTGACCGACGGGCTGGTCATCACCATCGAGCCGCTCGTCGCCGCCGGCGGCCCCGAGGTCTGGATGCACCGCGACGGCTGGACCGTCAGCACCGTCGACGGCTCGCTCGCCGCGCACAGCGAGCACACGATCGTCGTGCGCACGGACGCACCGCCGCTCGTCATGACGGCCTGAGCCGCGCCCCGATCCTCGCGGATGCGCGCCTTTACCTGCCCGGACTGCCGGCACGCGCTGAACCGCTGCATGGGCGCGGACGACATCTCCCCGTTCGCCCTGCCCCCCGCCGTGGTCGAGAAGCCCGACTTCGTCGACGCGCTCGTGCGCGCCGCCCGAGCCGGCTAGACCGGCAGCGAGACGCCCTCGCGCTGGAGCAGCAGCTCGCCGAGCTCGCGCGCCTTGTGCGCGGCGTCCCGGTCGCCCTCGTGGCGGGCGACGATCGAGCCCTTCATGAGGATGTGCCACTGCGCCGCGAAGCGCTCCGGATCGGCGACCGCCGCCGCCGCCGCCCGATCGCCGACGAACGCGCGGATGGTCGCAAGGTGCGAGACGCAGGCCCGCCGAACCAGGTCCTCATGGTCGTCGAACTCCAGCAGCGACGTGATGAACGCGCAGCCCTCGAAGTCGTCGCGTTCGAACCACTCCGAGAAGATCTCGAAGATCGTCAGCAGCTGCTGCGCGGGATCCTCGGTGCGGCGCAGCACCTCGGCCTGCACCCAGCCCTCCGTCCAGCGCTCCTCGCGCAGCGCCAGGAAGGCGAGCGCCAGGTCGTTCTTCGAGGCGAAGTTGCGATAGAGCGTCATCTTCGCGACATCGGCCTCGGCGGTGATCGTGTCCACGCCGATCGCGCGCACGCCCGAGCGACTGAAGAGCCCGTACGCGGCATCGAGGACGCGATCGCGGCCACTGCGACCGTGTCCCGCGGCCAGAGCTTCGCGTGCTGCCATAACGCGACTATATGCACCATCTGCCACTTTGGCCAACGTGCGACCCGCAGCGATTCGCAGGCGGGCCCCTCCCGGACCGCAGCTATGCTCCATCCCATGCAGGAGATGGTCATCTACGGCGTCAGCTTCGACATGGTCGGCAAGCAGCCGATCGTGCTGCTGAAGACCGTCGACAGCAACAAGTTCCTCCCGATCTGGATCGGCCACCCCGAGGCTGCCGCGATCCTCATGAAGCTCCAGGGAGCGACGACGCCGCGTCCGATGACGCACGATCTGCTCTGCGACATGCTCGGCGAGCTCGACGTCCGCTGCACCCAGGTCGCGGTCACCGAGCTGCGCGACAACACGTTCTTCGCCTCGATCACCCTCGCCGTCGACGGCAAGGAGATGGAGATCGACTCGCGGCCCAGCGACGCCCTCGCCCTCGCCGTGCGCTCCGGCGCGCCGATCTTCGCCGCCGAGGAGGTCATCGCCGAATCGGCGATCGAGTTCGAGCACGACGTCGAGGACACCGAGGAGGTCGTCGAGAAGTTCAAGGACTTCCTCGACCAGGTCTCGCCGGAGGACTTCGCCGGCGAGGAGTAGCGGCGGCTCAGCCCGCCGGCGGGTGGATGGCGGCCCGCACGAAGTAGTTGCCGTCGTCGCTGTAGAGCGACCACAGCGCGACGACCTCACCCGCTTGGCTGGCACCGAACGTTCATGTCGTCGGGCTCGCGATAGATGAGCGGGCGCCGCCGGGGCGCGTGCGCCGTCCAGGCGCCGCCCGGTCCGCGCCGCGCCGTGCGACCGTGTTCGCGTAGGCCGCGACGGCATGCCCGGCGCCGTAGACCCAAGCCGGTGAACCGAGGCTGCTGTCGAGCTCCACCTGCTCGGCCACCGTCTCGGATGCGCCGAAGGCAGCGCTGCCCCGGGCGCGGCCGACGACGCCACGTCCTTGTGCGTCCAAGACGGACGCGCCGGGCGCGGCCCGCTGCCACCCGGCGATGGCGTCGCCGCGCGGTGCCGGCCCTCGGACAGGTCGTGACCGGCCCGCGATCAACGTGCGGGGTGACACAAGGTTGCGCGAGCGGCCGCGGCCCGCACATCGGGGATCTGGCGGTGCCGTGTGAGCTGGCCGGCCGCCACTCACGGCGGCGGAGCGCGTCAGCCCTCGCGGAGCCCGTGCCCGCCCGCCCGGCGGCGCGGCGGCGCGGGCAGGTGCAGCACGTTGGCGAGCTCGCTGTCGAGCTCGGCGGCCGCAGGCTCGGCGGACGGCACGACCGGCCGCAGCGACCCGGTCAGCGTGCCGTAGAGCTCGACCTGCTCGCGCACGACCTCGCCGATGCGTCGCACGCCCTCGCGGATGTCGGCCTCCCCGACGCCGGAGAAGTTCAGCCGCATCGCGTTCGCGCCGCGCCCGTCGAGGAACGCCGCGCGGCCGGGCACGAAGGCGACATGCTCGTCCAGGGCACGGGCGAGGAGGTCGGTCGTGTCGATGTAGCTGGGCAGCGTGACCCAGATGAACAGGCCGCCCTGCGGGTGCGTCCACGACGACTCCGGGCCGAGGCACTCGGCGAGCGCGTCGAGCATGACGTCGCGCCGGCGGCGGTAGATCTCCTTCAGCGAGTGCACGTAGTCCTGCCAGCGCCCGCTCTCGAAGTACGCGGCGACGAAGAGCTGGGTCAGCGACGAGGAGCACAGATCCGACGCCTGCTTGCCGATGTTCATCTTCTCCAGCACCGGCCGCGGCCCGACGCTCCAGCCCAGCCGCACGCCGGGGGAGAGGATCTTCGAGAACGTGCCGAGGTAGATGACGAAGTCGCCGCCGTCCAGCGAGAACAGCGTCGGCAGCGGGTCGCCCTCGTAGCGCAGCAGGCCATAGGGGTTGTCCTCGAGCACGAGCAGCTCGCGCTCGCGCACGACCTCGACGAGCCGGCGCCGGCGCGGCAGCGACATCGTCGTGCCGCCCGGGTTCTGGAAGGTCGGGACGGTGTAGATGAACTTCGGCCGCCGGCCCTCGGCGGCGAGCCGGTCGAGCGTCGCCTCGAGCTCGTCGATGCGCATGCCGTCCTCGTCGAGGCTGATCTGGATGACCTCGGCCTGGTAGGAGCAGAACGTCGGCACCGCGCCCGGGTACGTCGGGGCCTCGGCGATGATCACGTCGCCGGGGTCGACCAGCGTCTTGCACACGAGGTCGATGACCTGCTGGCCGCCGGTCGTGACGAGCACGTCGTCGGCGTCGATGATCGTGCCCTCCTCGGCCATCACCTCGACGATGCAGTTCTTCAGCACGGTCAGGCCCTCGGTCGGGCCGTACTGCAGCGAGCGCGCGGTCGAGTCCACGGCGACCGAGCTCATGATCGCGGCGAACGACGCGGCGGGAAACGACGAGGTGTCGGGCAGGCCGCCGGCGAGCGAGATGATGTCGCGGCGCTCGGTCAGCGCCATGAGGTCGCGCATCGCAGAGGACTTCATGACCTTCGTGCGTGCTGCGAACAGGCCGGCGTAGCGCTCGAGATCGCGTGACGTCTGACGGGGAGCCGGAGGAGACGTCATCGTTCGAGGTTCGCCAGGGGTCCGCGCGTCCCTGTCGTCTATCGTCATGCGCCCTTCACGGTACCGGACGCGTTGCAGCTGCTGATCGACATCCTCCAGGGCGCGGGCCTGTCCGGCGCCGCCGGCATCCGGCCCTTCCTGCCGGCGCTCGTCGCCGGCGCGCTGGCCACCGCCGACTTCGGGATCGACTACGAGGGCACGCCGTTTGCCTTCCTCGAGCAGCCCGGCTGGCTGCTGGGCGTGGTGCTCGTCTTCGTCGCCGTCGTCATCGCGCAGCGGCGCAGGTTCGCCGCGGCGCCGATCGAATCCGCGCTGCAGGGCGTCGGGATCGGCCTCGGCGCGCTGCTGTTCGCCGCCACGCTGGCCGACAACACCGACATGTGGTGGCCGGGCCTGCTGGCCGGCGGCCTGTGCGCCGCGCTGGCGCTGGCCGCGACGCGGTCGCTCATGACCCGGGTCCGCGCCCGCCTGGACGAGGAGGCGCGCGGCGCTCTGCCGATCTACCTCGAGGGCACCGCGGTCGTGCTCGCCGGGCTGGCGGTCGTGGTCGCGCCGATCTCGGTCCTCGCGCTCGGCTTCTTCGCCTTCCTGCTGCGCGGTGGCAAGCGCCGCGAGGGCGAGAAGTACGCCGGGCTGCGCATCCTCAGGTGAGCTCCAAACCACCAAAGCTGATCCTGACCGTCATCGACGGCATGAAGCCGACGATGGTCGAGCGCGCGATGAAGTCCGGCAGCGCGCCGGCGCTGAAGGCGATCGCCGACCGCGGCCGCTACGTGCCCGACTGCTGCGCGGCGTTTCCGTCGGTGACGCCCGTCTGCGCGGCGACGATCGCGACCGGCCGGCTGCAGGACGAGCACGAGATCCCGTCGATGAACTGGTACTCGCGCGCCGAGCAGCGCTACGTCGAGTACGGCTCGTCGTTCTCGGCGTCGCGCAAGTTCGGCCTCAACCGCCAGCTCGTCGACACGATCTTCAACATGAACGCGACGCACCTGGCGCCGGGCCTGCCGACGATCTTCGAGACGCTCGACGACGCCGCGGACGTGCGCACCGCGTGCACGACGTACCTCATCTACCGCGGCCGTCACGAGCACGAGATCTCGCGCGACTTCGCGCTGACGCGGGCGGCATCGTCGCTGTTCAAGCGCTCGACGCTCGGCCCGCGCGAGCTGTTCTACGCCGACATCTTCGCCAGCCAGAAGACCACCTGCTGGTCGCGGATGGGGATCCCCGGCATGCGCGACCAGCACGCCGGCTGCGTCGGCTCCTATCTCGTCGAGCACGACCTGTTCGACTTCCTGCTGCTGTCGCTGCCCGACAACGACGCGCACTCGCACAAGAACGGCCCGCACGCGCAGATCCAGTCGATCGCCGCCGCCGATGCCGAGCTGTGGCGCGTGATGGAGGCCGGCGGCGGCTGCGAGGCCTTCCTCGACGAGCACGCGATGATCGTCATGGCCGACCACTCGCACTCGCACATCGAGCGCACGATCGACCTCACGGGCCCGTTCGCGGACTGGCGCGTGCTGCCGCCGTCGGGCGCCGGGGCGCGCCACGCGGAGATCGCGCTGTGTCCCGCGCAGCGCTCGGCGATGATCTACGTGCTCATGGAGTCGCCCGAGAGCGCGCTGCCGCGGGTGGTCTCGACCGTGCGCGCGATCGAGGGCGTCGACCTCGTCATGTGGCGTGACGACGACCGCGTGCGGATCGCGGGCGACCGCGGCGAGCTGTCGTTCGCGCCGGGCGACGCGGTCGCCGACGTGCGCGGCCGGGGCTGGTCGGTCGACGGCGAGCTCGACACGCTGCTGGGCCACGTCGAGGACGGCGTGCTGCACTGCGACCACTACCCCGACGCGCTCGCGCGCGTGTGGGCGGCGATGCAGTGCCCGACCTCCGGCGACGTGCTGCTGTCGGCCGAGCCGGCCTACGAGTTTCCCGACTGGGGCAACCGCGCCCACGTCCGCGGCGGCAGCCACGGGTCGCTGCACCGCGTCGACTCGCTCGGCGCGCTGCTGTTCTGCGGCGTCGAGGTGCCGGTCGCGCGGGCGGACGGCCACTGGTCGATCGCCGACATCGCGCCGATGGTCGTCGGACACTTCGGCGCTGCGTAACCTGTCCGGCATGCCCGCCGACGAGGCCGTGGCCGACACCACGATCGACCCGCCCCGCCTGCGTGGCCAGGCCCGCGCCCGCGCGGCGCTGCGCAAACCGGCCAACTGGGCGCAGCTCGTGCGCTTCGGCACGGTCGGCGCCAGCGGCTACGTCATCAACCTCGCGGTCTTCGCCGCGGCCGTGCACGGGGCGGGCTTCGACAAGGGGATCGCCGCGACGGCCGCGTTCATCGTCGCGCTGAGCAACAACTTCGTCTGGAACCGCCTGTGGACCTTCCGCGCCGGCGAGGGCCACGCGGGCTTCCAAGCCGCGCGCTTCTGCGTCGTGTCGCTCGCCGCGTTCGCGTTCAACCTCGTCGTCCTCTACGCGCTCGTCGACGGCCTCGGCGTGGCGGAGGTGCCCGCGCAGGCGCTCGCGATCGCCGCGGCGACGCCGCTGAACTTCATCGGCAACAAGCTCTGGAGCTTCAAGCACTAGTGCGGCGCGGCGCGGCGAGGGCCGTGCTGCCGGTCTGCCTCGCCCTCCTCGCCGCGGGCGCGGGCACCGGCCCGGCGGCCGCGCAGCAGCCCGGCGCCGTGACCGGCGGCGCGCGCCCGGCGGGCGGGTTGCCGACCGGGCTGCCCGGCACGCCGGTGAGCCCCAACGCGCTCGTGCGCCCGGCCCTGACCGGCGTCGCGCCGAAGGGACGCCGGCTGACCGCCGCGCGCGTCGGCGCGACGGCCGACGCGGTCGCGAAGGTGCGCCGCGAGCGCCGCGAGTGGCCGCGCTCGACGCGCGACGTCTTCCTCAAGGGCGCCGACCGCTGGCAGGTGTCGTACTTCGCGCGCACGCCCCCGGGCGCCTCGCGCAAGGAGATCGCGCAGGTGCTGATCGACGATCGCAGCGGGCGGGTGATCGAGGCGTGGACGGACTACCAGGTCGCCTGGTCGATGGCGCGCGGCTACCCCGGCGCCTTCGGGCGGATCGTCAACGCGCCGTGGGTGTGGATCCCGCTCGCGCTGGCGTTCGTCGCGCCGTTCCTGCGCCGGCCGTGGGGCATGCTGCACCTCGACCTGCTCGTGCTGAGCGCGTTCTCGGCCTCGACGGCATGCTTCAATGCGGCGCGGATCGACGTCGCGGTCCCGCTGCTGTATCCGCTGCTCGCCTACCTGCTCGCGCGCATGCTGTGGATCGGGCTGCGTCGCTCCGGGGAGCGCGAGCGCCGGCCGCTGCGGCTGCTGATCCCGATCGGCTGGCTGGCCGTGGCCGTGATCTTCCTGATCGGCTTCCGCGTGGCGCTGAACGTGACGAGCTCCAACGTCATCGACGTCGGCTACGCCGGCGTGATCGGCGCCGACCGGATCGTCGACGGCCGGGCGCTGTACGGCGCGTTTCCGAGCGACAACGCGATGGGCGACACCTACGGGCCCGCCGCCTACCTCGCCTATGTGCCGTTCGAGCAGGCGATGTCGTGGAGCGGGAGCTGGGACGACCTGCCGGCCGCGCACGCGGCGGCGATCGCCTTCGACCTGCTCGCCTGCCTGCTGCTGTTCCTCATCGGGCGGCGGGTGCGGGGGCCCGATCTCGGCGTGCTGCTGGCCTACGCCTGGGTCTCGTATCCGTTCACGCTCTACGCGCTCATGTCGAACTCCAACGACACGCTCGTGGCGGCGCTCGTGCTTGCCGCAGTGTGGGCCGCCGGCAGCGCGCCCGCGCGCGGCGCGTTCGTCGCGCTCGCGGCGCTGACGAAGTTCGCGCCGCTCGCGCTGGCGCCGCTGTTCGCGACCCAGGGCGGGCTGCGGCCGCGCACGCTACTCGCGTTCGTCGCCGGGTTCGGCATGGCGGCGTCGCTGGCGTTCGTGCCCCTGCTCGGGCACTTCGACCTGCGCACCTTCTGGGATCACACGATCGCCTTCCAGGCGCAGCGCGGCTCGCCGTTCTCGATCTGGGGGCTCTACGACCCCGACGTGGAGTGGCTGAACGTCGCCCAGCGCGCCGTGCAGGTCGCCGCCGCGCTGCTGGCGCTGGCGCTCGCCTTCGTGCCGCGGCGGCACGACCTCGTCGGGCTGGCCGCCTGCAGCGCCGCGATCCTGCTCGCGCTGCAGCTCGCCGTGACGCACTGGTTCTACCTCTACATCCCGTGGTTCTTCGGCCTCGTGATGATCGCGCTGCTCGGGCGGTTCGGGTCGTTCACGGCGGTCTCGCCGCTGCGATCGCGATGAGCGTGCGCGCGCAGCTCGCGCTGGCCGGCCTCGCGCTGCTCACGGTCTGTGCGATCACCACGACGATCGGTCCGTTCTCGGACACCACCGTCAACGACCTGTACGTCTACCAGCAGTACGCGATCCTGCTGCACGACGGGCAGCTGCCGTACGTCGACTTCGGCTTCGAGTATCCGCCGCTGGCGGCGCTACCGCTCTGCCTGGCGGGCGTCTTCGGGCGCGACCCGGAGTCGATCGCGTGGACCTTCGGGGTGCTCATGGCGCTGTGCCTCGTCGCCGGTCAGCAGCTCGCCGCGCGGCTGGCCGGGGGCGGGCGCGAGGGGGTGACGGTGGCGTGGCTGCTCGTGCTCACGCCGGTGCTGATCGGGGCCTCGGTGCGCACGCACTTCGACCCGCTGCCGATCGCGATCACGCTCGCCGGCCTGCTCGCGCTCGCCCGCGAGCGCCGCGACCTCGCCTTCCTGCTGCTCGGCCTCGGCACGATGACGAAGCTCTTCCCGGGGCTGCTCGCGGTCGTCGCGCTCGTCTGGCTGGCCGGCCGCGGCGAGTGGCGCGCAGTGCTGCGCGGCGGCGCGATCTTCGCCGCGGTCGTCGTCGCGATCTCGCTGCCGCTGGCCGGCGCCGGCTACGTCGAGTCCTTTCAGTTTCATCTCGACCGGCCGGTGCAGATCGAGTCGACGGCGGCGACCGTGCTGTTCGCGCTCGGCGACTCGGACGTCACGGGCACGAACCTGCGCCCGGACCGCTTCAAGTCAAACGGGCTGGACGGCGGCCATGCCGGCGCCGTCGAGGCGCTGTTCGCGCTGCTGCTCGTGCTCGCCCTGGCGGCGATCGTGCTGCTCACCGCCCGCCGCCGCGACGCTCGCCACATGGTGCTGTGCGGCTTCGCGGCGCTGCTGGCCTTCGTCACGCTCGGCAAGGTGTTCTCGCCGCAGTACGTCATCTGGCTGGCGCCGTTCGCCGCGCTCGCCTGGGTGTGGGGACAGCGGGCCGTGGCGCTGCTCGTCAGCGCCGCCATCGTGCTCACCCACGTCGAGTTTCCGAGCCGCTACTTCGACCTCATCAACGTCAAGACCGATGTCGTGCTGATCGTGGCGATGCGCAACGCGCTGCTGCTGCTCGCGCTCGGCGTGTTGACGGCGGCACTGGCGGGCGCGCGGGGCGCGCGAGCCGCGAGCGCGCCATCGTGACCGTCGGCGCAAGGCCCGAGGAGCGGCGCGACGCGCTGCTCACCGGCTACGAGAGCGGCGCGCCGGCGCGCTGCAACGCGTTCGTCGAACCCGCCTGAACGTCCAGGTCCGGCTGCCGCGGCGCTCCGGCGGGTACGAGGGCCCTACGCCATCGTCCAACGCCGGAGGTAGACCCCAGTGCTCATCGGAGCCATCATCGCCATCTGCATCGTGTTGCTGATCCTCGCGTTCGTCGCGCCGCGGCTGTCGCACGGACCCGAGCGCGGCGCGCACCGCGCATTCGGCCTCGGCAGCCGCGCCGGCTCGAAGGCTCCCGGCCCGCTCGGGCGCCTGCTCGCCAAGCCGTTCAACTCCGGCTCGAAGGCCGCCGGCCGCAGCGCGTCCGCCGGCCGGCGCGGCCGCGGAAAGCTGCCGCTGTAGCGCCGCGCCGCGCCGCGCCGTGTCAGCGCCGCACGCGCAGGCCCCTGGCTTCGGTGAGCAGGCGCCCGCGGCCGCCGTGCGCGTGCGGCGGCCCGATCGCCGTTACATTTGCGCCGGTGAGCCCCGAGACCACGCACCAGGGGCCGATGCCCACCGGCGGCATCTGCCATCTCTGCCGTCATCGCGACCGCAATCCCGGCGTCGGCATGCGCTGCGCGGCGTTTCCGTACGGAATCCCGTTCGCGATCCGGGCCGGGGTCGTCGATCACCGCAAGCCGGTGGACGGCGACCGCGGGATCCAGTTCGAGCCGGCGAACGACTGAGCACCGCGCGGGCCGCTCATGCGCCCGGCAGCAGCACCTGCTCGATCGAATCGGCCCGCATCGCCGCCGAGCACCGCACGAGCACCCCCATGAGCCACGGGTCGTCCTCCGACGTCTCGTAGCGCTCGCTCATGTGGGTCACGAAGCCGCGGATCGACTGCTCCTTGCGCACCCCGATGACGCCGCCGCGCGGGCCGGTCATGCCGACGTCGGTGATGTAGGCCGTGCCTCCCGGCAACACCCGGCCGTCCGCCGTCGGCACGTGGGTGTGCGTTCCCACCACCGCGCTCACCCGGCCGTCGAGGTACCACCCGAGCGCCACCTTCTCGCTCGTCGCCTCGGCGTGGAAGTCCACCAGCACGTGGTCGGCGCGGCCCGCCAGCTCACCCAGCGCGACGTCGATGTCGGTGAACGCCGGGCGCCCTGCCCGCAGGAAGAGGTTGCCGCTCAGGTTCACCACGCCCAGCCGCACGCCGCCGGCGCTCTGCACCACGCACACCCCGTGCCCGGGCTGGCTGCGCAGGTAGTTGTACGGCCGCAGGATCGCCTCGTGTGAGTCGAGGTAGGCGAAGACCTCGCGCCGGTGGTAGGCGTGGTTGCCCAGCGTGATGACGTCGACGCCCGCGCCGAACAGCTCGTCGGCGATCTTCGGCGTGATGCCGAGGCCGCCCGCGGCGTTCTCGCCGTTGACGACGACGAACGTCGGATCGTGGCGCTCGCGCAGCGCCGGCAGCAGGTTCAGCAGCGTGTGCCTGCCGAGCGAGCCGACGACGTCGCCGACGAAGAGGATGCTCGCGACTGTCTCTGGCACGGGACATACTCTGACGGCAGGGGATGGCTGACGCGGTCACCGACATCCCGCCCGGGCCACCACCGGGCCCGCCGGCGCCGCCTCCCGGCGCCCCGGTCGTCGTGGCGCGCTGGGTGCAGCTCGTCATGTTGCCGCTCGCGGTGCTGGCGCTCTACGCGCTGGCCCACGCCGCCGGCCACGTGCTGCTGCTGTTCATCGTCGCGGCCGTCATCGCGCTGATCCTCAACCCGCTCGTCGCCCTCGTCCAGCGCGCCCGCGTGCCGCGCACGCTCGCCGTGATCGCGGTCTACGCCGCGATCTTCACCGCGCTGCCGTTCCTCGGCTTCCTCGCCGCGGGTCCGGTCTCCGACCAGGCGAGGTCGTTCGCCAACGACGTCCCGGGCCTCGTCGACGACACGAGCCTGCTGCTCGACGACGTCCAGGCGTTCTTCGACGACAAGGGCATCGAGGTGCAGATCAAGGGCGAGAGCGAGAGCGCGCTGGCCAGCCTGCAGGACCAGATCGTCACGGGCTCGGGCGAGATCGTGACGTTCACCGGGGAGCTGCTGCGGCTGCTCGTCGAGCTGTCCTTCTACGTGATCCTCGTCGTCGTCATCTCGATCTACATGCTCGTCTACGCCCCGCGGATCGGCGACCTCGTGCGCTCGGTCATGCCGCCCGGGGACGGCACGCCGCAGGACGACTACCCGACCCGGGTGCAGCGCGCGGTCTCGGGCTACGTGCGCGGCCAGCTGCTGTTCAGCGCGATCATGGGCGCCTCGGCGGGCGCGGCGCTGTGGGTCTTCGGCGTGCTCGGGATCTTCCCGGACGGGCGCACCTACGCCTTCGCGTTCGGCCTGTTCTTCGGCGTCATGGAGCTCGTGCCCTATGTCGGCCCGGTGCTCGGGGCTCTGCCGCCGGTGATCGTCGCGCTCGTCCAGGACCCGCTGATGGCGGTCTGGGTGGTGCTGCTGTTCGTCGCGCTGCAGCAGCTCGAGGGCCACGTCGTCGCCCCGAACGTCTTCGGTCGCGCGCTGCGCCTCAACCCGCTGCTGGTCATCCTCGCGCTGCTGCTCGGCGGCCAGATCTACGGCTTCGTCGGCGCGCTCGTGGCGCTGCCGATCGCGGCGGTGCTGCGCGAGACGGTCGTGTACCTGCGGCGCCACGTCGTCTTCGAGCCGTGGGGCACGACCTCGCCGCTGATCGTCGGACCGCCGCCGCCCACGCCGCAGCCGCCGCCGCCGGAGGAGGAACCGCTGCCGGAGGCCGAACGGCCGGCCGACAAGGTGCGGACGGGCCGCCGCTAAGCGTGGATGTCGTCGACCCAGCGCACGCGCTCTGGGTCGTCCGCGACGTCGGGCAGGTCGAGGTTCACGACGACCGGCTCCTGGCCGGAGCGCACGAGCACGCACGACAGCGTCTCGTCGGCCAGCGCGTTGATCTCCTGGTGCGGGACGTACGGCGGCACGAAGATGAAGTCGCCCGGCCCCGCGTCGGCGACGAACTCCAGCCGCTCGCCCCAGCGCATCCGCGCGCGGCCGCGGACGACATAGATGACGCTCTCGACCGGTCCGTGGTGATGGGCGCCGGTCTTCGCATCGGGCGCGATGTCGACGGTCCCGGCCCACAGCTTCTCGGCGCCGGCCCGCGCCGTCGTGATCGCCGCCGCGCGGCTCATGCCCGGCGTCTGCGGCGTATTCGGATCGAGCGCGTCGCCGCGCACGATCCGCACCCCGTCCAGGCGCCAGTCCTTCGCGTCGCGGGAGCCGGTCATCGTGACCCGGAGTATGGCGTTGTGAGATTGCGCACGCAGGCGCTCGCGATGTAACGAGATTGCCGCAAAGCGCAGGTACCCTAGTGCCATGCCCTTCCCCGCGACCCGCCTGCGGCGGCTGCGCGCGACGCCCGTCCTGCGCGACCTCGTGCGCGAGACGCGCCTGTCCCCCGCGGACCTCGTCCTGCCGCTCTTCGTCGAGTCGGGGTCGGCCGCCGGCCGGCACCCGATCGCATCGCTGCCGGGCATCGACCGTCTGTCGATCTCGGCCGCGGTGCAGGAGGCCGGCGAGGCCGCGGCGCTGGGCCTGCCCGCGGTCCTGCTGTTCGGCATCCCCGAGCACAAGGACGCCGAGGGCACCGGCGCCTACGACGACGAGGGGATCGTCCAGCTCGCGACACGAGGTATCAAGGACGCGCACCCGGACCTCATCGTGATGACCGATGTCTGCCTCTGCGAGTACACCGACCACGGCCACTGCGGCCTGCTGCGCGCCGACGGCGCGGTCGACAACGACCCCAGCGTCGAGCTCATCGCGCGCACCGCGGTGTCCCACGCGCGCGCCGGCGCCGACGTCGTCGCCCCGAGCGACATGATGGACGGGCGCATCGCAGCGGTCCGCGCGGCGCTCGACGACGACGGCTTCAGCGACACCCCGATCGTCGCCTACAGCGCGAAGTTCGCCTCCGCGTTCTACGGCCCGTTTCGCGAGGCCGCCGGCTCGACGCCGGCCTTCGGCGATCGCCGTGCCTACCAGATGGATCCGGCCAACGGCAGCGAGGCCGTGCGCGAAGCGCTGCTCGACGCCCAGGAGGGCGCCGACGTCGTGATGGTCAAGCCCGCGCTGGCCTACCTCGACGTCATCCGGCGCGTCAAGGAGGCGACGAACCTGCCCGTCGCCGCCTATAACGTCAGCGGCGAGTACGCCATGATCAAGGCGGCCGCGGCGGCGGGAGCGCTCGACGAGCGCGCCGCGGTGCTGGAAACCCTGACGTCGATCCGGCGCGCCGGCGCCGACATCGTCATCACCTACCACGCGAAGGACGCTTGCACATGGCTGTGACTCCAGCACCGAAGATCCGGTCCCGAAAGGACGGCGCCGCCGCTCCCATCGACGACACCGATCGCAAGGTCCTGAACTTCATGCAGGGCAAGTTCCCGCTGGAGCCCAAGCCATACGCCGCCGTCGCGCAGCTCGCCGGGCTCACCGAGGCCGAGGTCATGGCGCGGGTGCAGCGCCTGCTCGACGACCGCATCATCCGCCAGGTCACGCCGATCTACGACACCCGCGCGCTGGGCTACGGCTCGATGCTCGTCGCGGCCAAGGTCGACCCCGAGCACCCCTGGCGGGCGGCGAAGATCATCAACTCGCACCCGGGCGTCAGCCACAACTACCTGCGCAACCACGAGTTCAACATGTGGTTCACGCTCGCCGTCGAGGGCGACTCGCAGCTCGGCCTGCAGGGCACGCTCGACGTGCTGCAGGAGCTGACCGGCGCCGAGTCGATCCGCCAGCTGCCGACGCTCAAGCTCTTCAAGATCCGCATGGACCTCGAGATGGAGGGCACCACCGAGTCGCTGTCGACCGAGGGCGTCGCCGAGGAGCCCGTCGAGCTGGAGGGCGTGCCCTACGACGAGCTGGACGTCGCGATCATCCGCGCCACGCAGGGCGACCTGCCGGTGATCGCCGAGCCCTACGCGCCGGCCGCCGCCGAGCTGGGCATGACCGCGGCCGCGCTGCTCGAGCACATGGCCGGCATGAAGGAGCGCGGCATCCTGCGCCGCGTCGCGGCGATCCTCTATCACCGCCGGGCCGGCTTCAGCGCCAACGGCATGGGCGTGTGGGTGGTCCCGGACGAGAAGATCGCCGAGTTCGGCCCGCGGATGGCCTCCTTCCGCGGCATCTCGCACTGCTACCAGCGCCCGACCTACGAGGACTGGCCGTACTCGATCTTCACGATGGCCCACGGCCGCTCGAAGGAGGAGTGCGATGCGATCCTCGACGCCATCGCCGGCGAGTTCGACATCACCGAGCGCGCGACGCTCTACTCGTCGACCGAGTTCAAGAAGATCCGTCTTCTGTACTTCACCGACGACTTCAAGGACTGGGAAGCGCAGCACGCCGGCGTCGCGTGACGGTCTCGCTGCGAGACCGGCGCTCGGCTGAGCTGTACGGGCGGGCCGTGAACGTCCTGCCCGGCGGCGTGAACTCGCCCGTCCGGGCGATGCGCTCGATCGGGCGCGACCCGCTGTTCATGCAGCGGGCCGCGGGCGGCGAGATCTTCGACGTCGACGAGAACCCGTTCATCGACTGGGTCTGCTCGTGGGGTCCGCTCATCGCCGGCCACGCCCACCCCGCGATCGTCGCGGCGGTCACCGACGCCGCGCAGCGCGGCACGAGCTTCGGCGCGCCGACGGCCGGCGAGGTCGACCTCGCCGAGGAGGTCAGCCGCCGCGTGCCCGGCGTCGAGATGCTGCGCATGACGTCGTCGGGCACGGAGGCGTCGATGAGCGCCATCCGCCTCGCCCGCGCGGCGACCGGACGCACGAAGCTGCTGAAGTTCGCCGGCGCCTACCACGGCCACGTCGACGGCCTGCTGGCCGACGCCGGCAGCGGCCTGGCCACCCAGGGCATCCCCGCCTCGCCGGGCGTCCCCGCCGAGGTCGCGGCCGGCACGATCGTCGTGCCCTGGAACGACGCCGACGCGCTCGCCGCCGCCACCGAGGCGCATGCGCTCGCCGCGATCCTCGCCGAGCCCTTCCCGGCGAACATGGGCCTCGTGCCCCCCGCCGAGGGCTTCCTCGAGCTCCTGCGCGAGCGCGCCGACGAGACCGGCGCGCTGCTGATCTTCGACGAGGTCATCTCCGGCCTTCGCGTGGCCCGCGGCGGCGCGCAGGAGCTCGCCGGCGTCATCCCCGACATCACGGTCATGGGCAAGGTCATCGGCGGCGGGCTGCCGGCCGCCGCGTACGGCGCCTCGCGCGGGCTCATGGAGCGCATCGCGCCGGCGGGCGACGTCTACCAGGCGGGCACGCTGTCGGGCAACCCGTTGGCCGTCGCGGCCGGCCTCGCCACGCTCGCGCTGCTCGACGGCGAGCAGCCCTACGCCAACCTCGCGGCCACGACGCACGCGCTGGCCGACGGCCTCGCCGAGGCCGCGCGCTCGGCCGGCTACGACGACGTCCAGATCGTCAGCACGACCGGCCTGCTGACGCTGTTCTTCAGCCCCGCGCCGGTGACCGACTACGCCGGCGCGCAGGCCTGCGACCGCGACGCCTACGCGAGCTGGTGTCGCGGCCTGCTCGCGCGCGGCGTGTACGCCCCCGCCTCGCAGTTCGAGGCCTGGTTTCCGTCGCTGGCGCACACCTCCGAGCACATCGAGCGCACGGTCACCGCGGCGGCGGCGGCGTTCGCGGACATCGAGCGATGAGCGGCGAGGCGACGGGCGACCCGATCGACCGGCTGCGCGCCGCGGTGCGCGAGAGCGGCGGCCCGCTCGCCGACGTCATGAGCGCCGCCCCGCCCGGCTACGTCGCCCCCGGCGGCCCCGATCCCGTGGCCCTCGCCGCCTCCGGCCCGCGGGTCGCCGGCCACCGCGACGATGTCGAGCTCGCCGTCAGCGCCGTGCTCGAGGGCTGCCTGCTGCACTACGGCCGGCCGCGCGTCGTGCACATCGCCGACCCCGACCTCGCGCTGCTCGCCGGCGACCGCCTCTACGCGCTCGGCCTCGCGCGGCTGGCGGCGATCGGCGACCTCACCGCGATAGCCGAGCTCGCCGACATCATCGCGCTCAGCGCGCAGGCCTACGCGGCCGACGACGGGGAGCTCGCGCTCGCCGCGTGGCACGCCGGGGCGGCCTCGATCGGGTGGGGGGCGGACGTGCCGACGGCTGCCGCGAAGGAGCTGGCGCGGGCGGGCGATCCGCGCGCCGCCGCGGCGCTGCACGAGGCGGCGGCGAGGGCCGGACTTTGAGACATCTTTGTAACAACGGCCACAGCAGCTCGCCGGGCGCACCGCCAGAGTCGCCGGGGCGGTAGATTTCCGTGCCCGTGTCACGTGAGCGCAAGGAACCCAAGCAGCCCAGGACGACGGCCGAGGCGCAGATCCCCGGCGCGTTCGAGGGCGAGACCGTGAGCCGCCGCCGCTTCATGACCGGTACGGCGCATGCCGCCGGCGGCATCGCCGCCGCCGCGTTCACGCTGCCCGCCGTCGGCCTGGCCTTCGGTCCGGTGTTCGAGAAGCACGAGCAGCACTGGGAGTCGGTGGGCCCGATCGCCGACTTCGCCGACGACACGTACATCCCGCGGACGCTGACGCTCGTGCGCGGCATCGGCGACGTCGGCAAGTCCACGGTCTACATCCGCCAGTACAGCAGCGAGCTCGACTCCGAGGAGCGCGACGAGTACAACGCGTACATCGCGATCTCGACGCGCTGCATGCACCTCGGCTGCCCGGTGCGCTTCGTGGAGGCCTCCGAGCGCTTCATCTGCCCGTGCCACGGCGGCGTCTATGACTTCGAGGGCAAGGTCGCCGGCGGCCCGCCGGTGCGCCCGCTCGACCGCTTCTACACCCGCGTGCGCAACGGCAAGGTCGAGATCGGGCCGCGCTTCAGCGTCAACTCCGAGCTCAAGCGCTTCTCGCCGCGCGATCCCGGGATGCCGCTCGACGGCCTCGGCCAGTACCTCTACCCGGCGCGCCCCAGCGTCCGGAAGATCCCGGGCACGTAGACGATGGCCAACCTCAAGCCCCCCCTCCCCAAGGCGCTGCGGCCCAAGCCCGACGGGCCCAGCGAGGACAACGGCAAGGCCAAGGCCGGCCTGAAGGACCAGGCCGCCGCGAAGGGCATCGACGTCGTCGACTGGCTCGACGAGCGCACGTCGCTGTCGGGCGGCGCGCGCTGGATGATGTTCCGCAAGATCCCCAGGGGCACGAACTGGTTCTACACACTGGGCTCGGCGTCGATGTTCGCGTTCCTCTCGCAGGCGGTCACCGGCGTGATCCTGGCGATGTACTACGACCCGTCGGCGACGCGCGCCTACGAGTCGATGCGCCACTTGACCAACGAGGTCTTCCTCGGCGAGTTCGTCCGCGGGATGCACAAGTGGGGCTCGACGGTCATGGTGATCCTCGTCTTCCTGCACATGGCCCGGACGTTCTTCTTCGGCGCCTACAAGTACCCGCGCGAGCTCAACTGGGTGATCGGCGTGGTGCTGCTGATCCTCACGCTGTTCATGTCGTTCACCGGCTACCTGCTGCCGTTCGACCAGCGCTCGTTCTGGGCGACGACGGTGGGCGTGGCGATCAACGGCACCGGCCCGCTCGTCGGCCCGTACCTCAACGACTTCCTGCGTGCCGGTCCCGAGTTCGGCACGACGACCCTCGCGCGCTTCTACGCGCTGCACATGCTGGTCTTACCCGGCGCGATCGCCGCGATGATCGGCGCGCACCTGTACCTCGTGGCGCGGCTGGGCACGACCGCCCCGCCGTGGATCCGGGCCGACACCGACCCCGACCTGCGCAAGGACGAGACGTGAACACTCGCGAGAAGGAGGAGTACCTCCGCGAGTACTCGATCCTGAAGTCGCAGGGCAAGCCGTTCTTCCCGTACGCCGTCGCGAAGGACTCGCTCATGGCGGTCGTCGTGATGATCTCGATCATCGGGATGTCGCTGGTCCTCGGCGCCGAGCTGGGCCCGAAGGTCGACCCGACGACGACGACCTACACGCCGCGGCCGGAGTGGTACTTCTTCTTCCTCTTCGAGGTCCTGCGCGTGATCAAGCCGCCGTCGCTGACGCCGCTGGCGGCGATCGGCGTGCCGACGATCTGCATGATCCTGCTGTTCCTGCTGCCGTTCTACGACCGCGGTCCCGAGCGGCGGCCCGAGCGCCGGCCGATCGCGATGGCCGCCGCGTTCTTCACGATCGCCGCGATGGCCTTCCTCACCTACGAGGGCGCCAACGCCGGCTCGCCCAACCAGATCGACATGGAGGCGCCCGAGGCCGTCGTCGCCGCCGGCCCGGAGAACCTGCGCCAGTGGGAGTCGGGCAAGCAGGTGGTCGCGCAGTCGGGCTGCCTGGCCTGTCACAAGATCGGCCACAACGGCGGCACGCTGGGACCGGACCTGTCGACGATCGGCGAGCGCCTCGCGCGCCAGGCGATCGCGCGCACGCTCGTCAACCCGACGGCGCCGATGCCGGCGTACACCGACCTGACCCCGAAGAAGCGCGACGACCTCGTCGAGTTCCTCGCGCAGCTGAAGTCCGGCTCCCATTAGCCGCCAGCCGCCGCCGAGCGACAGGGGGACGCTGCAGGAGCCGCAGGTGCGGGCGATGTTCGACCGCATCGCCGGTTTCTACGACGTCATGAACTCGGTCATGACGGCGGGGCTGCACCACACGTGGCGCCGCCGCGCCGTCGACCTCGCGCGCGTCGGGCCCGGCGACCGCGTGCTCGACGTCGCGACCGGCACCGGCGACCTCGCGCTCGAGCTGGCCGCTCGGGTCGCCCCCGGCGGCGAGGTGATCGCCTCGGACTTCTCGGAGGAGATGCTCACGCGCGCCCGGACGAAGGGCGGCGGCGCGCCGGTGCCGGTGACGTTCGAGTGGGCCAACGCGATGCAGCTGCCCTACGCCGACGGCGAGTTCGCGACCGCGACGGTCGGCTTCGGGGCCCGCAACTTCTCCGACCTCGATCGCGGCCTGGCCGAGATGGCGCGCGTCGTGCGTCCCGGCGGCACCGTCGTCGTCCTGGAGATCACCACCCCCACGCGCCCGCCGCTGTCGGGCTTCTACCGGCTGTGGTTCGACCGGGTGGTGCCGCTGATCGGGAAGGTGGCCGGCGATCCGCAGGCCTACGAGTACCTGCCCAACTCCGTCAAGCGCTTCCCGGCGCCCGCCGAGCTCGCGGCGCGGATGGACCTGTGCGGGCTTGACGTGCGCTACATCCTGACGGCGGGGGGCATCATCGCCCTGCACGCCGGGACGAAGCGGTGACGGACCGTCATCGGGTGACGCTGGAGATCTCGAGGACCGTGGCCCGTTGCGACGATGATCAGGTGATGACCGCGAACGCGAGGCTCGAGCAGGCGGCCGGCGGCGAGGTGTCGGAGCTGATGGCGCGCGTCGAGGAGCGGCTGATGGGCCTCTCCGCCGGGCACGGGCCGTTGCTCACGCAGCACGCCGGCGACACGATCGCCGCGGGCGGCAAGCGGCTGCGGCCGCTGCTGGTGCTGCTCTCCGCCGGGCGGCGCCCCGCCGATCGCCGCCAGCTGATCGCGGCGGCCGCCGCGGTCGAGCTGATCCACAGCGCGACGCTCGTCCACGACGACGTCCTCGATGGCGCGTCGCTGCGCCGCGGCGTCCCGACGGTGTTCGCGCAGGGAGGTCGCGCGCTCGCGGTCGCCACCGGCGACCTGCTCTTCTCGCGCGCGTTCTCCGAGCTCGCCGCCGCGGGCTCCCTGGCCGGGGTGCGGGCGCTGTCGCGCGCCACCTCGGCGTTGGCCGAGGGCGAACTGCTGCAGCGCCAGGACGCGTGGGATGCGGCCGTGGCGGTCGAGCGCTACCTGCTGCGCTGCGAGCTCAAGACGGCGTGCTTGTTCGAGGCGTCCTGCGAGATGGGCGCCCTCGCCACGGACGCCCCCGCCGAGGAGGTCGCGGCGCTCGGCGCCTTCGGCCGCGGGATCGGGTTGGCGTTTCAGCTGCTCGACGACGTCATCGACGTCGCGGGGCCGCCGTCGATCACGGGCAAGCGGCGCGGCGTCGACCTGCTCGACGGAACGGTCACCCTGCCCCTCATCCTCGCGCGCGAGCGCGATCCGGCGCTCGGGGAGATCGACCTGCGCGCGATCACCACGCCCGAGCAGGTCGATGCGCTCTGCGATCGCATCGAAGCGACCGGGGCGCTCGTCGACGCGCGGGCGCGGGCCCGCGCGGTCATCGACGAGGCGATCGCGCGGCTGGACTCCGTCGCGCTGGACGAGCGCCAGCTGCAGGCGCTGCGGCTGATCGCCGACTCGGTCGTCGAGCGCCGCGCGTAGCGTCGCTCACCGGCGGCCCTGGGAGTAGCGCTCGACGAGCGGGTGGTCCTTGAGCTCCTTGAGCTGGTTCTTGCACCACCACGAGTACGTGTCGTCGGTGTCGGCCTCGGCGTTTGCCACGAACGCGTTCCAGTCCGTCCAGGCGCAGGCGCCCACCTCGAGCGGGTTGGGCTGCGGGTCGCTGGTGGCGCGCGCGACGTAGACGGGACAGAACTCGTATTCGACGATGCCGGCGAACGGCGGGGCGCGGTAGAGGTGCTCGGGCAGCGCGACCTCGATGTCGCCCGCGCTCATGCCGAGCTCGTACTGCAGCCGCCGCTGGATCGCCGCGATCATGCTCTCGTCGGGCGCCGGATGCCCGCAGACCGAGTTGGTCCACACCCCGGGCCAGACCTTCTTGGGCAGCGCCCGGCGCGTCATGAGAAACGATCCCGCGTCGTCGAACACGTAGCACGAGAACGCGAGGTGCAGCGGCGTGTCGGCGTGGTGCGAGCTCCACTTCTCCGCGCTGCCGATCGGGTGGCCGTGCTCGTCGACGAGCACGATGAGCTCCTCGGGCGGGTCGCCGGCCGCCGCCGGCTCGGCGGCGCCGCCGGCCGCGCTCGCCTCCGGCTCAGCGGTCACGCGAGGTCACCAGGTCGGCCAGCGCCAGCAGCTCGGCGACTGCGCGGGGCTCCAGGCGCGCGGCCTCGAGGTGCTCGAGCGCGCGATCGCGCTCGAGGTCGGCTTCGGCCTCGCTCCAGGCGCGCCCGCCCGACTGCTCGACGAGCTCACGGACGTGCACGATCTCGTCGGGCGACAGCGGCGCCTCGTTGGCGTAGATCGCCGCCAGCGCGCGTCCCGCGGGGGTGCCGGAGTTCAGCGCCGCGACGACCGGCAGCGACTTCTTGCGACTGGTCAGATCCGAGGACACGGGCTTGCCGGTGACGGTCGGGTCGCCCCAGATGCCGAGGATGTCGTCGACGAGCTGGAAGGCGAGCCCGAGCCCGGCGCCGAACGCCGACAGCTGCTCGACCTGCTCGGCGCTGGCCCCGCCGAGGATGCCGCCGAGCGCGCACGAGCACGCCAGCAGCGCGCCGGTCTTCGCCGCGGCCATCGTCCGGCATTCCTGCACGCCGACCTCGTCACGCGTCTCGAACTCGAGGTCGGCGAACTGGCCGTCGACGAGCCTGAGGACCGCGGCGCTCAGCGCGGCGACGGCGTCGCCGGCGCGCTGGTGCCCGCTGCCGGACAGGAGGTCCAGGGCGACGGTCAGCAGCGCGTCCCCGGCGAGGATCGCGGGGCCGATCCCGAACACGGTCCACGCCGTCGGGCGCCCGCGTCGGACGATGTCGCGATCCATCACGTCGTCGTGCAGCAGCGAGAAGTTGTGCACGAGCTCGACCGCGACGGCGGCCGGCAGCGCGTCCTCGGCACTGCCCCCGGCGGCCTTGCAGGTCAGCAGGACGAGCGTCGGGCGCAGCGCCTTGCCTTCCGCTCCGGCCGTGCCGCGGCCCCGCTCGTCCCACCACCCGAGGTGGTAGCCCGAGACCAGGCGCGACGGCGGGGCCAGCCCGCCGACCGCCTCGCGCAGCGCCGGGTAGAGCAGCGCGCTGCCCCATGCGAGCGCCTCTCGCGAGACGCGGGCCTCGGTCATCGTCATCGCGGCGAGGTCATGGCGGCGCGGTCAGACCCCGACCTGGCAGTCCTCGAGCACGCCGAGCGCGTCGGGTACGAGGATGGCGGCGGAGAAGTACGTCGTGACGAGGTAGTTGATGACGGCCTTCTCGTTGATGCCCATGTAGCGCACGGACAGGCCGGGCTCGTACTCGTCCGGCAGGCCGGTCTGGTGCAGTCCGATGACGCCCTCGTTGTCCTCGCCGGTACGCATGACGATCACCGAGCTCGTCATCGTGTCGCTGATCGGGATCTTGTTGCACGGCAGCAGCGGCACGCCGCGCCACGATGGCACGAGGCTGTCGGCGTAGGTCACGCTGGGCGGGTACAGGCCCGCCTTGTTGCACTCGCGGCCGAAGGCGGCGATGGTGCGGGGGTGGGCGAGCAGGAATTGGGCGCCGCGACGGCGGGTGATGAGCTCGTCGAAGTCGTCGGGGGTGGGGGGGCCGGTGCGGGTGCGGATGCGTTGGCTGAGGTCGCAGTTGGCGAGCAGTCCGAAGTCGCTGTTGTTGACCATCTCGTGCTCTTGGCGTTCGCGCAGTGCCTGGATGGTGAGCTTGAGCTGCTGCTCGGTCTGGTTCATCGGGTCGTTGTAGAGATCGGCGACGCGGGTGTGGATGCGCAGGACGGTCTGCGCGACGCTGAGCTCGTACTCGCGTGGCGACAGCTCGTAGTCGACGAACGTGCCCGGCAGGGTCGGCTCGCCCTCGTGGCCGGCGGCGAGCGCGATCTCGGCCTGCCCGGCCTTGTCCTGGGGCAGCGACGGGATGACCTTGTAGGCCTCGATGTGCGCGGCCAGCGTCTCGTTTTGGGCGGCGAGCTTCTCAAACTCGCTCTGCTTGAGCGTCAGCACGGTGCAGGGGGTGACGGCCTTGGCCGTGAACTCCCAGAAGTCGTCTGACTCGAGGATCGCCTGGAAGCTGAAGTGGTCGCCGTCGGCCCAGACGTCGACGACCTCGTCGTCGCCGTACTTGCCGGTCATGATCTTGTTGACCTTGCCGTGCGCGATCAGGACGATCTGGTCGGCCGGCTTGCCCTTCTCGACGATCACGTCGCCGGCCTTCAGCTCGCTTTGCTTGAACTTGTCGGCCAGCGCGGTCAGCACGTCCATGTCGTCATAGGAACGCAGAAACGGGATCTCGCACAGCTCGGCCGGGATGACCTGGATGTCCGCGCCGATGTTCGTGAACGTCACGCGGCCGTCGCCGACGGCGTAGCTGAGCCGGCGGTTGACGCGATACACGCCGCCCTTGGTCTCCACCCACGGCAGCACGCGCAACAGCCAGCGCGACGTGATGCCCTGCATCTGCGGCGCCGACTTCGTCGTCGTCGCCAGGTTGCGCGCCGCCGCAGTGCCAAGACTCAGCTGCGGGGTCTCTGTTGCGTCCTCGGCCTGCTCCGGATCAGTCACGGTCTCTCCTCGTGCGTTGCTCTGGTTGCCTTACCGGCACGGGCTGCTCGCCTGCGTGGGCGGGCCCGCGCCTCTGGGATGGTTGGATGGGCTCGCCTCGTCCGCAGGGCGCGAAGCCGCGGCCAAAATGATCGGTGCGGGGGGCACTCAGACCCCGAACTGGCTGTCCTTGAGCACGCCGAGCGCGTCGGGTACGAGGATGGCGGCGGAGAAGTACGTCGTGACGAGGTAGTTGACGACGGCGTTCTCGTTGATGCCCATGTAGCGCACGGACAGGCCGGGCGCGCACTCGTCGGGCAGGCCGGTCTGGTGCAGTCCGATGACGCCATCGTCGTCCTCGCCGGTGCGCATGACGATCACGTCGCCGGCCTTCGGCTCGCGCTGCGTCGCCGGGGTGCGCGCCGCCGCAGGTACGAAGACTCAGCTGCGGCGACTCGGTTTCCGCATCCTCGCGGTCGGCTTCGACGGGACTATCGGCCATCGTCTGGTTGCCTTCCTCGTGGCGTCGCAGGTCGAGCAGCCGCCCGCCCGGCGTCAAGTTGCTGACCCCTCGCCGCGACGACCGCATTACCGGGAATGGCCGAAACCACCCTCTCAACCACCTCCGCGTGCATCGTTCGCGCAGCATTCGGAGATACCCGACGTTCCCCGGCCTCCTTATAGCATGGTGCGAACGGGGTGGGGCTATTTTATTTCACTTTCCGCAGTACGCCGGGTTCTGGGTATTCGTCGCGCGCATTTCCGGTGTTTCAGACGATCGTCGATCAGCGTTTCGGGACCCAGCGCGACCTGTCACACAACGGGTCGCGAAGGTGGTATATCTGCACCGGCTGGCCCGTAGTTCGGGAATGGGGAGGCTCCGATGAGCCGTCTGGCAGTTCGCGCGGCACGTCTGCGCTGCGTACAGGCGTCGAGCCGCGCGTCGTCGTCACACGAGTTGCAAGCGCAGAGGGGAAGGGCGTGAGCGAGACGCTGGGTAGCACGCGCGGACATACATCGCTGCCTCGTGGCGAGGCGGGCTCGAACACCACGCCATCGCCACCGTCAGCCGGTGACACCTCTCGCCGATCTCGTGGCGGCCCAGCTGTCGCGTCGCAACGCCCCCGCTCAGCTTCCCCTGCCCGGCCCGGACCAGCCTCCCGCGTGCGTGGTGGGATCCCACTTGGCGCTGCTACACGCCGAGGTGGATCCGGCTGCGCTCGCGGCGCGGTACGAGCCGCACCTCGACGAGCACAGGCGGTCGGAGGCGGTCCTCACCGCGTTTCGCAGCGCCATGGAGCACATGGCCCGGTACACCTCCGACACGCCGATGGGCCGCTTTCGCATGGGTGGTGAGGCGCGGACACAGCAGCCGTTCGAGTTGCCGGAGTTCTACGTCGGCTGGCCCGCTCGCCTGAACCCGCACGTCGATGCCGCGCGCGCCCACACCAAGGCCTGGGCGCGCGAGGTGGGCATCCTCGACACGCCCCCGGAGGACCACACCCCGGAGATCTGGACCGAAGCCGCGCTGGACGCGATGGACTACGGCTTGCTGTGCGCGTACACGCATCCGGACACGCTCGGCCCCGAGCTTGACCTCGTGACCGATTGGTACGTCTGGGTCTTCTACTTCGACGACCACTTCCTCGACGTCTTCAAGCGCCCGCGCGACCAGGCCGGCGGCCGCGCGTACCTCGAGCGGCTGCCGCTGTTCATGCCGCTCGACCTCGACGCGCCCACGCCCGAGCCGACCAACCCCGTCGAGCGCGGTCTGCTGGACCTCTGGTTTCGCACCGTGCCGAGCAAGACGCCGCAGTGGCGCGCGCGGTTCTTCGAGAGCACGAAGAACCTGCTGCAGGAGTCCAACTGGGAGCTGAACAACATCAACGACGACCGGGTCGCCAACCCGATCGAGTACATCGCGCTGCGGCGCAAGGTCGGCGGCGCTCCCTGGTCGGCGCACCTCGTCGAGCACGCGAACTTCGTCGAGGTTCCCGACCGGATCTGGGACTCGCGCCCGATGCGGGTTCTCAAGGACAGCTTCGCCGACGGGGTGCACCTGCGCAACGACCTCTTCTCCTACGCGCGCGAGACGGGCGACGAGGGCGAGCTCGCCAACTGCGTGCTCGTGCTCGAGCGGTTCTTCGGCATGGACACGCAGAGCGCGGCCGACCTGACGAACGAGATCCTCACGTCGCGGCTGCACCAGTTCGAGAACACAGCGCTGACCGAGGTCCCGATCCTCTTCGCGGAGAACGCCCTCACGCCGCCCGAATGCATGAGCGTGATGCTGTACGTCAAGGGATTGCAGGACTGGCAGGCCGGCGGCCACGAGTGGCACATGCGCTCGAGCCGCTACATGAACGAGGGCGCGGTGTCGCAGGACGCGGACGCGGCGGGGCTGTTCGGGGGGCCGCGCGGCCTCGGCACGGAGACCGCGCGGCTGCTGAGCGGATCGCCGCAGGCCTACGGCCTGACCCGCTTTCGCCAGAACGCGCACGTCCCCTATCCGCAGGTCGGGCCGACGGACCTGCCCGACTTCTACATGCCGTACACGGCGCGCGTGAACGCGAACCTCGAGCGCTCGCGCCAGTACTGCATCGACTGGGCGCGCGCGATGGGGATGCTGGAGTCGCTGCCGGGCGCGCCCGGCGCGGGCATCTGGGACGAGCACAAGGTCGCCGCCTACGACTTCGCCGAGTGCTCGGGGCGGCTGCACCCCGACGCGTCGGGACCCGAGCTGGACATCTCGTCGGCATGGCTCGTATGGGGCACCTACGGCGACGATTTCTTCCCGCAGGCCTTCGGCACGACGCGCGACCTCGCGGGGGCGAAGGCCTGCAATGCCCGGCTGTCGCTGTTCATGCCGCTGGACTGCGGCGCGACGCCGCCGCCGGCGATGGCGCTGGAGGCGGGCCTGGCGGACCTGTGGCACCGGACCGCGTCGCCGATGGACGGGGCCGATCGGCTCGTCTTCCGGACCGGCGTCGAACGGATGACCGAAAGCTGGGTCTGGGAGCTGCAGAACCACATGCAGCACCGGATCCCGGATCCCGTCGACTACATCGAGATGCGGCGGCGCACGTTCGGCTCGGACCTGACGATGAACCTCGCCCGCGTCACGCAGGGCGGCAACCTGCCGCGCGAGCTGTTTGACACGACGCCGATGATCGAGCTCGAGAACGCGGCGCAGGACTACGCCTGCATGCTCAACGACGTCTTCTCCTATCAGAAGGAGATCCAGTTCGAGGGGGAGTTGCACAACAGCGTCCTCGTCGTGGAGAACTTCCTCGGCATCCAGCCCGCGCAAGCGGTGCTCGTCGTCAACGACCTCATGCGGTCGCGAATGCAGCAGTTCGAGCACATCATCGCGACCGAGCTGTCGTACGTCGCCGACAGCTTCGAGCTCGACGACGAGAACCGCGCGACGCTAGACGCCTGGGTCGAGTCGCTGCAGGACTGGCTGGCGGGGATCCTTGACTGGCACCACATCTGCCGGCGCTACGACGAGGCCGAGCTGCGCGATCTGAACACCGTGGGGACCATCATCGCGGGTGGCCGGCCGCGGGCGCTCGGCTCGCTGCCTTGGTCGCGGCCCGCGCTGCGCCCGGCCTCGGCGTCGGTCCCGGCGACGCGCGCCGAGGCTGCCCCCGACGCGATCGCGCCCGTTCCCACGATCCCCACCGGACCGACCGGCATCGGCAGCGCTGGGACACGCATCCCATCACGGCTCGCGGAGGCGACGCCGGCAGCATTGCCCGACTAGCGATGTTGCTCGACAGCATCGGCGCCCCGCGGGATCTGCACCCGCTGTCCGACGCTCAGCTGCAGCGGGTGGCGCAGGACGTCCGCGAGGTGATCATCGACACGATCGGGGAGATCGGGGGCCACTTCGGGGCCAACCTCGGCGCCTGCGAGCTCGCCGTCGCACTGCACAGCCTGCTGGACTCCCCCCGCGACAAGGCCTGTGGGACGTCGGGCACCAGGCCTATCCGCACAAGATCCTCACCGGGCGCCGCGGCGAACTGCGGACGATCCGCAAGTACGGGGGACTGGCGCCCTTCTGCTCGATCTTCGAGTCCGAGCACGACATCATCGGCGCGGGCCACGCCTCGACGTCGATCTCCTGCGCGCTGGGCCTCAAGCAGGCCATGCGCAGCGGCGCCCAGCCCGAGGGCCACGTGGTCGCCGTGATCGGCGACGGCGCGCTGACGGGCGGGGTGGCGTTCGAGGCGCTGCACAACGCGGGCGGGATGGACGTGCCGCTCGTCATCGTCCTCAACGACAACGGGATGTCGATCGCCCCGAACGTCGGCGCGCTCTCGCGCTATCTGAACCGCGTTCGCCTGAACCCCGGTCTGTACCGCGCCCGCGAGGAGATCGAGGAGAGCCTGACCCGCCTGCCCGGCGGCATCGGTGAGCGCATCGAGCGCCTCGGGCCGCAGCTGAAGGAGTCGATCCGGGCGCTGTGGGCGCCGGGCCTGTTCTTCGAGGAGCTCGATCTCGCCTACGTCGGGGTGATCGACGGGCACGACATCCCCGCGATGCGCCAGGCGCTGGGGGCCGCGCTCGCGGCGCAGCGGCCGGTGGTCGTGCACGTGCGCACGGTGAAGGGCAAGGGCTTCGCCCCGGCGGAGGACGGCGGCCTTGCGGGCATGGAGGCGTGGCACGCCGCCAAGCCGGCGTCGATCGTGGGCCGCCGGCCGGCGGCCCCGCGGGTGAGCTCCGCGCCCGCGGGCCCGCCCCCGTACACGGCGGTCTTCGGCCGCGCCCTGGTCGCCGAGTGCCGCGCGGACGAGCGCGTCTGCGCGATCACCGCGGCGATGAACACCGGCACCGGGCTCGACCTGTTGCAGAAGGCGATGCCCGAGCGCTACTACGACGTCGGGATCGCCGAGCAGCACGCGGTGCTGTTCGCGGCGGGCCTGGCGCTCGGGGGCATGAAGCCGGTCGTCGCGATCTACTCGACGTTCCTGCAGCGGGCCTTCGATCAGATCGTCCACGACGTCTGTCTGCAGAAGCTCGACGTCGTGTTCGCGATCGACCGCGCGGGCCTGGTCGGAGACGACGGCCCGACCCACCACGGGGCCTTCGACATCTCGTATCTGCGCTGCCTGCCGAACCTCGTGCTCATGGCGCCACGCGACGCCACGGCGCTCGTCGACATGCTGCACACTGCCCTCGCTCACGAGGACGGGCCGGTCGCGCTGCGCTACCCGCGCGGCGTTGCCGCGGGGCCGTCCCCGACGCGCGCGCCGATCACGATCCCGATCGGCCGCGGCGAGATCCTGCAGTCCGGCCGGCGCATCGCGCTGCTGGGCTACGGCGCCGGCGTCGGGCTCGCGCTCGCGGCCGCCGAGCACCTGCACGCGACGCACCGGCTGGCCGTTACCGTGGCGGACATGCGCTTTGCCAAGCCACTGGACCACGCGCTGATCAGCGAGCTGGCCGACGACCACGAGCTGCTGGTCACGGTCGAGGACAACGTGCTGGCCGGGGGCGTGGGGGCGGCGGTCGCCGAGTTGCTCGTGGACCGCGACCGCCTGACGCAGACGCGGCTCGTGCGGATCGGCCTGCCGGATCGCTTCGTCACGCACGGTGCACCGGCCCTGCTCTACGACGAGGTCGGCCTCACCCCCGAGGCGATCTCGCGCCGCGTCTGCGAGGCGGTGGGGCTGGGCGAGCCCGCCGTTGCCGCCTCCGCGGCGCGTGCGCAGGCTGACGGGCGCCGCACCAGCGGCGCCTGACCGTGGTCCGCGCCGTACTGAACAACCTGTCGACGGTCCAGATCGTCCTGATCTTCGTCGGCGGCAGCGTCGTGCTCGCGATCACCACGGCGATCGCGATCCGCAAGGCGATCCCGGACATCGCCGAGCGCGAGTTCGAGGAGCTCGCGAGCGGGCTGCGCGTCGTCTACGAGCTGCTGTTCGCCCTCGTCCTCGCGTTCGCCATCGCGTCGGTGATCGACAAGTTCAACGACGCGGCGACCACGGTCGACACCGAGGCCACCGCGCTGTCGCAGTTGCTGCGCGACAACCGCGCGTTCCCGCCCGCGCTGCAGTCACGGCTGCGGGACGGGATCGACGACTACGTCACCGCCACCGTCGGCGACGAGTGGAAGGCGATGAGCGAGGGCAAGACCAGCCGCGAGGCCAGCGCCGCCCTCGACACGGTCTACGCGCTGTACCAGGGCTACACGCCGGCGCCCGGCGTCGCCGAGAAGTTCTACGACCAGGCGCTGGAGCATCTCGACCTGGTCGCCGCGGCGAGACGCGAGCGCCTAGGGATCAGCACCTCGCGGCTTCCGCTGATCCTCGTGCTGATGCTGCCGGTCGGCGCGCTGCTGCTGCTGGTCCTCGAGTACCGCCCGCACCTGCGACCACGCGGGCAGGTCGCCTTCATGGGCACCTTCGCGCTCGTCGTCTCGTCGACCTATCTGCTGACGATCCTGCTCGACTACCCCTTCTCCGGGGATTTCACGGTCAGCCACGCGCCGCTGGAGACGGGCACGCTCGCCTACCTCGCGGACAACCCCCCGCGTACGCCGCAGCCCGGCGACAAGCGGTTGCGCCTCACGCCCCAAGCGCTCACCGGGGTGTTCAGCTCCAATGCCTACGGCACGGTCGTGCTGCGCAGCACGGGCAACCAGATCCATGGCGCGTACCGCAGCGGAAACGGCCTCGTCCGCGGCGTCGTGACGCCCGACGGAATCTTTCGCGGAGCGTGGTGCGAGGGGTCCCAGGAGCCGGACCAGTACGACAGCGGGATCCTCGAATGGACCCTCATCCAGACGAAGTCAGGCGAGAAGATCATCGACGGGCGCTGGCAGTTCGGCTATCTGCGCGGCGGCGACCTGACCTTCGAGGCGGTCTCCGGCTGGGACATGCACAAGCTCAAGAACGACAAGGCCCTCGATGTTCAGGAGCGCCTCTCGCGCCAGCCGGAGTCGGCGTTCTGTCACGTCCGGTAGGCGGCCGTCGCCCGACCGGTGTGATGCGTGCGCCGCCCGGCGGCCGGCGCCCGACCGGTGTGATGCGTGCGCCGCCCGGCGGCCGGCGCCCGACCGGTGTGATGCGTGCGCCGCCCGGCGGCCGGCGCCTAGAAGTCTTCGGGCAGGACGTACTCGGCGTTCAGCGCGGCGATGAAGCGCTCGACGTCGTCCTCCATGTTCGCCCGCGTGAGCGTGCGCAGGTCGCAGACCAGGGCCTCGGTGCCGCGGTCCAGCGTCTCGTCGAAGCGCTGGATGAGCTCCTCGTCGAACGTGTCCGTGACGCTCCACTCGCAGTTCGGGCAGCGCAGGCTGACCTCCCAGCGGGCGCGTTCGGCCTCTTCCCAGGCCACCGGAAACACGAGCTGCGAGTCACATTCGGGGCACACGTGCAGATCGCGCTGCACGGGCGCGAGGTCATCGTCGAAGGAGATGACCTCGATCGTCTTTCCGGAGGGCAGAGTCACCTTGCGGACGTACCGCTTGTGATCCGCGGAGGGGCTGTGTTCGAACTCCTGCATGACGCACTCATCGGCACGCGGCGGCGGAACTTGAACCATCTGCTAAGCGTGTCCGGAAAACGTCCGTGCGACGGACCGCACGGTACCCTGATTTCTCCATCCGAATCGAGGATCCCTTATGCCTCTCGGCATCGGCCTGCCAGAAATGCTCATCGTGCTCGTGATCGCGCTCGTCGTCTTCGGGCCCAAGCGCCTGCCCGACCTCGGACGTTCGCTCGGATCGGGCATGCGCGAGTTCAAGGACTCGATCACGGGCGGCCACAAGGACGACGACGACGAACCGTCGAAGATCGCCGCAGCGCGCGCCGAGGACCCGGACGACGCTGTGAGCCGGCCCAGCAGCACGTAGACCAGCGCGCCGCATGCCGACCGGACTGCGGCCGATCGGTCACGAGGACAAGCTCACCCTCGTCGACCACCTGACGGAGCTGCGCAAGCGGCTGCTGATCTCGGCCTTCACGCTCGTTGCCGCGTTCAGCTTCTGCTTCTGGCAGAACAACGCGATCCTCGACATCGTCACGAAGCCGGTGCGCGAGACGCAGAACCTGCAGAACCCCGGCACGGCGAGCAAGGACCCGCTCGAGCAGGCCGCGCGCTTCCAGCAGGAGCAGGGCCAGGCCCTGCGCGCGCTCGGCCCGGCGCTCACGTCGGTCGCCAAGACGCTGGACGCGCTCGGCGGCGCCGAGGAGGTCACGTCCGCCCAGCGCGGCGTCATCGCAAACAGCTCCCGCCAGCTCGCCCAGGCCAGCCGGCAGCTCCGGCAGGCTGCCGCCGCGATCCCGCAGAACACGCAGCGCAACCTCGTCACGCTCGGCGTCACCGAGCCGTTCACGGCGACGATCACGATCGCGTTCTACGCCGCGCTGCTGATCGCGATGCCGATGCTGCTCTTCCAGGCCTACGCCTTCGTGCTGCCGGCATTCAGCCCGGGCGAGCGCAAGGTCGCGCTGCCGCTCATGCTCATGGTGCCCGTGCTCTTCATCATGGGCGCGGCGTTCGGCTACTTCGTCGTCCTGACCCGGGCGGTGGCCTTCTTACAGAACTTCAACGACGACTCGTTCGACATCCTGTTGCAGGCCAAGGACTACTTCAAGTTCGCGGTTCTCTTCGTGGCGGGCGTCGGCGTGCTCTTCCAGATCCCGGTCGGCGTGCTGGCGGTCACGCGGCTGGGCATCTTCACGCCCAAGCAGCTCGCGCGCAATCGCGGCTACGTGATCCTCGGCATCGCGGTGCTGGCGGCCGTGGCCACCCCCACGCCCGATCCGTTCACGATGTCGCTGGCGATGGCGCCGCTGATCGTGCTCTTCGAGCTGAGCATCCTGCTCGCGCGCTGGATCGAGCGCGTCAAGCCGCCGGGGGACCGCGTCTCGCGCTGGGACGACGACGACGACGATGACGACCACGACGACGACGATCCCGAGCCCGACGACGACGGGCCGGACGACGAGGGCGCGCCGGTCGGCGACTACGACGAGGACGAGGACGAGGACCCGGATGAGTTGCGCGGCGATCTGACTAAGCTGGGGGAACCCGACCGGAAGGACTGATCGCCCGATGTTGTTCGACCTGCGCGGACGTGGCCGGCGCCGCACCGTGCAAGTGATCTACCTGAGCCTCGCCATCCTCATGGGCGGCGGCCTTGTGCTGTTCGGCATCGGCAGCGACCAGAGCGGCGGGCTCGTCGACGCGTTCACCGACGACGCCAACTCGGGCGGCAGCGCCGCCGAGTCGATCGACAAGCGCATCGACGCACAGCTGGTCAAGGTGCGCGCCAACCCGAAGAACGCCGACGCGTGGGCGCAGCTGGCGATCGCGCGCTTCCAGCGCGCCGGCCTCAACAGCATCACGCAGGACGGCACCTACACCGAGGGTGGCAAGCGCCGCCTGGGCCTCGCCACGGACGCGTGGGAGCGCCACCTCGCGCTGGATCCCAAGCAGCCCAACCTGCGCGCCGCCAATCTCATGGTGCAGGCCTACCAGGGCATCGACGAGCTCGACGAGGCCGTCCGCGCCAAGCAGCTCGTGACGGCCGCCGAGAAGCCCCCGAGCTCGAACCTCTACCAGCAGCTCGCGGCACTCGCCTGGCAGGCGAAGGACAACCGCGTCGGCGACCTCGCGGCGACCCGCGCCGTCGATCTCGCCCCGGCGGACGAGCGCAAGGAGCTGCGCCAGGCGCTGGACACCTACAAGCAGTCGGTCGAGGCGCAGGCCGCCCAGGAGGCGTCGCAGGGCGCCTCCACCACGCCGGCCGGCTGACCGGCCGGATCGCGGGGTTCCTCGCGAGATGACCCACTAGGATCTTGCGACCCAGCCCCTGTAGCTCAACTGGCAGAGCAGCGGACTCTTAATCCGAAGGTTCCAGGTTCGATTCCTGGCGGGGGCACTCGGAAAGGACGCTGCGGCGCGCCGGCGTGCGGCCGCTGCGCTTTCACGTCTGCGTCACACGTACGGCGTCGCGGCCAGCGCCACCGGATCAGCCGCACGCGAATACTCGTTCACGCCCACCGTTGGCTGCCCCCCGCCCGTATCACGCATCCCTGGCCCGAGAAGCGCTTTGACGCCATCACCCAAGGCAGGAGCCCAGTGCGTTAGACGCGCACGCTGGGATCTGCGCGGGGGGCCGCCCGAAAGGGCGGTCCCTACCGCGATCGGCCGGCAGTACCGACTGACAACCATCGACACCGTGGGCATGCGCCCCGCGCGATTGTGGTGGCTATGACAAACGGCCTGCAACGAGTCGGTTTTCGGGTTTTCGAGCCAGAACGCCAGTCACTTGGCGCTGCCGGCGCGCTCCTCCGCGCTAATCGAGGTCGAGCAGTGCCGCTCTGTCGGACCGGAACCGCGAAACACGTCGTCACGCAGAGCAGAAGCTCAGGCCGAACCAACGAGATTCCTCGGCGTGCCGAAACGCAATCGCGTCCTCGTCAGGACTGGGGTGTGGTTGCCGCCACGAGGCCTGCGTTCTCGACGATCCTCGCTGCGGCGCCCACGTGCACGTTGCCGAGGAGCGTCGCGACGACCTGTGGATGGGCGGCGGCCAGGCGCTCGGCCGAGCCGATGCCGGCCCGCGCGAGCCGCGCGGCCCGTGCGTCGCCGATCCCGCGAACCATCGTCAGCGCGTGCATCGGCGCGACGACATCGACGAGGCCGGTCCCGCGGGCGTGCGCGAGCACCGCCGACGGGCGGATCGTGGGCGCGGAGGCCGCGACCCCGCCGAACGTGATCGCCTGCCCGCCGCACGCCGTGCAGGTCCGCAGCGCCGCCGCGTTGCCGGCCGGCGTCGCCGCCCGCCGCTCGGCGCCGGCGGTCTCGTGCGATCCGCAGCACCCGCAGGCCGGCTTGGCGGGCTCCGGTCCGGGCGGCTCGCCCGGTGGCGTGGCCGGGCAGGCGCCCGGCGCCCCGCCGCCGGTCCCCGCGACGACCGCCGCCGGCGACGTCCCGACGTCGTAGGCGACGACGGCGTCGCGAACGGACAGCTCGCCCGGCGCCTCGGCGCGGAAGGCGACCGGCACGTCGACCGCCTCGGCGCGGAGCACGCGCAGCGACTCCACTTCCACGCTCGCGCCGGGCGGCAACGTGAGCCGCACCTCGGCGCGCTCTGCGCCGGCCACCGCGGCCGCCTCGAGGACGAGGCGATCGAAGGCCGTCGCGGAGAGCGCCGCCGCGGTCTCGTCGCCGACCACGGCGCCGTCTGAGCCCAGCGACCGGATCGCCAGCGTCGGCCCGGGCTCGGCCCCGGACGCGACGATGCGCCCGACGAGCTCCAGCGAGATGCTCCCCGGGCCGTCGACCGCGACGACCTGCACGAGGGCGGCCGCCGCCGCGGTGTCGTTGGAAACCAGCACGCCGGCTCCCGCGGTGAAGGTCAACGGCCCGCCGGGCGCCTCGGACGTCCACGCCACGGGCTGACCGGCCTCGCGTTCGAGCAGGTCCTCGTTGGCGCCGATCGTCGCACTGCCGCGCAGCGAGACGGAGCCGATCAGCGCCTGACCGCCGGCCGGCGTGACGAAGCGGACCTCCGCTTGGACCGCGTCGGCGGGCGCCTCGAGCTCGGCGCGGTGCAACGGGAGCTGGGCGGGCGCATCGGCCTCCCTCGCCTCGGGATCGAACGCTGTGATGGGGAGCCGGTCCGTCCGCGCGAGCCCGCACCCTCCCGGGCGCCACAAGACCTCCGCGACGCTCGCGTCCTGGTCGGCGAGCCCCCTGAACTGCAGGGTGTAACGGCACCCCGCCTGGACCGCGACGAGCTGCGAGATCGACGACCGCCGCAACGGCGTGGGCCGCGACCTGTCCTCGGGCTCGGGCGGGCGGCCCAGCAGCGCGCCGAGGTCGCCGGCGAAGCACCATGGATCGACGCTGCCCGATGTCAGCGTCCAGTCGAGCGGCAGGGCCGGGCGCGCGAGCCGCACGAAGCGCGGGCCGAACTCGTCGGTGAACGCGAGGGCATCCAGGCGCGGCGATCCGCGCAGCATCGCGCTTGGCCTCGAGCCGTCGGGCAGGCTCACGGCGGACAGCCGCCGCCGCGAGTCCAGGTCGTAGAGCTCCACGGAGCTCGGGGTCAGCACGGCGGCGATCGAGCCGCTCGCGTCGCACACGACAGCACGAGGCCTGTCGCCCAGCGGGATGGGCGGCCCGACGACGCCGTCGACCGCGACCTGCAGCCGGTGATCGCCGCCGCCGCACGCGACGACGACCCGCGCGCCGTCGTCGCTGATGGCCAGCGCTGCCGGCTCGGAATCGACGAGAAGGATGTGCGGGGGGAGCGTGGGACGCTCGAGCGTGAGAAGACACACCTGCCCGGGGTTGCCCGGCCCGCCTGTCAGGCCGATCGCCAGGAGCGTCTCCTGCCCCCGAGCCCCCGCGGCGAAGACCGCCGACGTCTCTCCGGCGACCCCGTTGCCGGCTTCGAGGGTGACCTGCACGACCGCCGTGTCGGTCTCGCTCGGAGGGCCCGGGTCCTCGTCGTGCGCATGGCGCTCGACGGCGCGCGTGTCGAGGACGTCGATGGCGAAGGTGGTCCCGTCATCGGCGGATGGGTCGGCCGCCGTCACCCCCGGGGTGCCGGTGTCGGTCGTCGCGACGCGGAGAAGCAGCAGGCGTTCTGCGCCCGGCGCGAGCGCCATCCCGCTGTAGGGCATGCGAACGATCGGTCTACCGATGACGCTCTGCGCCTCCAGGTCGACCACCGCCAGCTCGTTTGCGGCGTCCGCCGAGTTTGGGCGATGGGCAAGCACATACGCGCGAGCCGGGGCGTCGCCGACCACGACGACCGTGGGACGCGCGACGTGCGCCGAGCTGTCGAGCTCGATCGGCTCGAGCGGCGCGCCGCAGCCGAGCTCGATGGGCTCGAGGAGCGCGCGCTGGGGGTCGAACTCACCGGAGCCCTGCTGGAACGTGCCGACGTAGACGCGCCGGCCGTCCGCGGTGCCGGCGAGGCAGCTCGGGCCCCCGAGGAGGGATGCCCGGGTCGTTTCACGCAGCTCGTCGCCCACGGCGAGCCAGTCGTCGAAGCCCCCGTTGGCGAGGTGCTCCCCGGGCGCGCTCGCAGCCGGCGCGCTCGCCGCGGCCGCCGCCTCGAGCGCGGCGGCGAACTCCGGCGTGTCGAGCGTCACGTCGACCCTGCCGAGCGGGGCGAAGCGCTCCAGCGACACGCGCCGGATCGCGGGCTCGGCTCCGATGTCCAGCGACACCGGCATCGAGAACGCCGGCGGCGTGATGCGCAGGCGGTGCAGCCCGTCGAGCGGTCCGGCATGGCGCGCGTCGGTGGCCTGCGACCACGACAGGCCACCGTCGACCGAGACCTGGAGCGCAACATCGCCGGTGGCCGTCGCCGCCGCCGCCGCCGTGGCCCAGACGGCCTCGCCGGTCACGGCCTGCGCCACCAGCCAGACGCGGCGCCCGGCGACGAAGGTCAGCGGCGCATCGAGCGCGACCGTGATCCAGGCGACGCCGCCGTGATCCTCGCGCGCCAGCGCGAACTCGATCGGGGCCGGGAGCAGCGGCTGGCCGAACGGCGTGCCATCCGCGTCGGCCATGACCGTCAGGCTCAGCCGGGCTGCCGGCCCGAGCGGGGCGAGGCACAGGTCGATGCCGGTGGCGATCACGTCGGCGGCGGGCTGCACGGGCTGGGCGATCGCGCGACCGGCGCTGATCGCCACCTCCGCCACGACCGGCGCGTCGCCCGTGCCGGTGCCCGGTGCGATCCGCGTCGCGTCGAAGGCACCGCGAACGCGCGCCGTCGTCAGACCGGGCTCGACCTTCGCGCCCGCCGGCAGACGAACCGACAGCGCGCCGCCGCCGGTTCGCGCGAACGTGCCGTGATCGAACGGCAGCGCCACCTCGTCGAGGCGCGCCGGGGTGAGCGACTGGGTGAGCAGGTACTCGACGTCGAGCGCCAAGTCGAGCCGCGCGATGCCGTCCGCGTGGATCGTGAAGGGCATCGGGTACGCGCCCGCCTCGACCCGCGCCGTGAGGAGGAACGCGTTCATGAGGCCGGCGAAGTCCGGCGTGCTCGCCGGCGATGTCAGCTCGCCGGCATGGGTCCAGAACGGCCCGACGATCGTTCCGAGCCGGACGGTGATGTTCGCGGGCACCGCTCGCACGGCGAGCTCGTCGGGCACCGGCGCCTGCTGGGCGCCCGTTAAGCGAAAGCGTGCCGTCGTGACGCCGGGCAGCAGCCCGCCGGCCTGCATCCTCCAGGGAGCGTCATCCGGCCCGAGCATCGTCCCGCGGTCGTTGAGATCGACGAACAGCCCGCCGATGTCGACGGTCAGCGCCGCGTCCGTGACCCGCGCGCCAGCCACGCTGGCCGCGATGCGCCGGGCGTGCATGTCGACCTCGACGGCCGTTCCCGCCGCGACCGCGGTGATCCCCCAGTCCGCGGCGGGCAGCTCGCCGGCCCGGGCAGCGCCGAACACGAAGCGCTCCTGAAACGGCGGCGAGTGCGCCGACGCGGCGGGGGAGACCGTCAGAACCGCGCGGCGCACGAGCGCACCTGCGGGCAGTGCCCGCAGGATCACCACCCGATCGCCCTCGAACGGGTCGCTGCCGCCGGCGTATGTGGTCTGCAGCCGCACGGCGCGTCCGGCTCAGATGCGCAGCAGGAACATGAGGTCGACCAGCTGTTCCTCGCCCGGCCAGCGGCCGTCGGCTCGGGCGTACACGTGGAGGGTCTGGTAGTTGACGTGCGAGACGTCGATGCGCGGTGACATCGGGCCAGGGTCGACCTCGGGCTTGGCGGCGTCACCCGCGATCGCCAGCTTGCGCGGGTTGAGCGCGATGTACAGATCGTCCCAGTCCCCGCGCGACTTCAGCTCGCCGACGGTCCGGTTCTTCTGACAGCAGTCCTCGAACCACTCGGTCTGGCAGTGTCCGATCTCGTCGTTGGGGTCCTTCTCGAAGGCCCCCCAGAAGTCGTCGGCGACGTCGGCGATCGATGACTCGTCGGTGTACTGCAGCCCGACCTCCGCCGCCAGCTGCTCGAATGGGATCCCCCGCAGGACCCCCTCGCGGTACACCTTCACGCGCAGCTTGAGCTCGTCCGCGTCGGCGTGCCCGGAGAAGAGCAGGATCTTGCAGCCCCCAAGTTCGTTCTGCGTGGTGACCGGATCGAGCACGTACGCGTCGACCATCGGGTAGCGGCCGAGCTCGTGCGTGATGAGCGCCTCGTTGACCTTCGGCGTGAACTGCTTGATGTAGCGCCGCCAGACCGCCCGTCCCTCGTGGTCGTGGGCCTTGGGCGCGTAGCGCTCGTCGAGCTTCTCCATGAGCTCGTCCGGCGTGTTGCCGTCGAGCTCGTCGGCGTTCTTCGCCTTGTCGACGCCGGTCTTGCGCAGGTCCTCCTTGGCCGCCTCGATCTCGCCGGCGATGTCCTTCTTGATGTCCACCTGGACCTGGTTCATGAAGCCCGCGGTGATGAGCTCGCCGGGCTGGACTTCGGTATACGGCTCGAACGTCGGCATCTGCTGCTCCCTCATTCGTCGTGTTCTGGCGACACGGCGGGCGTACGGTCGCGCCGGATCGTTGCTGCAATTCCTGCTGCCTTGGCCTCCAGCACCCCGATCGCGCCGGGCCTCGCCAGCACCTCCGCGGACGCGCTCAGGGGCCGGCCGGCGACGGCAGCGCGCGCGCTCTCGTAGCGGCCCGCCTCGAAGGCGATCGTCACGTCGAAGGAGGCAGGGCCCGATCGCAGCGCGGTGACCGCGATCGCGGTCGCCTGCGCGCCGAACTCGCGCGCCTCGATGCGGATGAACCCTGGCACGTCCGGCTCGCGGACGTAGAGCGCGGCCTTCGCGCCGGGAGCACCGATCGTCAGCGGCTGCGGCCGCCGCAGCGGCAGGGTCACGGCGGCCCAGCCGAGCGGCAGCGTCTCGACGTGCTCGCCGTCGACGAGCCGCGAGCGCTCGTGCAGGCGCACGGCGAGATCGTCATCGGCGCCGCGCGGCTCCGTCACGGCATCCGGGTAGCGCTCTCCCTCCCCTTCGGCGCTGCCGAAGCGGCCGGTGTCGAAGCGCGCGCCGAACGCGGCCGGAAGCTCGGCGGGGAGGTTCACGGCGAGGCTGCCGGCTGCGTGCCGCGTCCAGCGCACCGTGGCCTCGACGCTCGGCTCGCGCTCGGCGCCGGGGTCCGCGTAGACCGCCTGCACGAGCGCGTCCGGCGTCTCGCCCCAGCGGCTCGCGTCGAACACGCCGAGCTCCGTGCACGGCCCGCCGCTGAAGCGGTCGATGTCGAAATGGGCGAGTTCGTAGCGCGTGCCGAGGCATTCCAGGTAGCTCCACCGCGAGCGCCCGAGCGGGATCTTCAACGCGCTCGCCGGCTCGGCGTCGGGCTGGACGAGGATCGCTGCGGGCGCGAGCAGCTCCGTCGCCCCTCCGGGATGGGTCGCGCGCACCTCGAGGGTCCCGTCCGTCAGCACGCGCAGGCGCAGGGTGCCGCCGGCCTCGATCGCCGTCAGCATCCGCAGCGTCACTGCGGCGGCCTCGTTGCGGATCGCCGGCGCCGCGATGCCCCGCAGTGCCAGCAGCTCGATGTCGGCGACGGCGCTGGCCGCGCCGTGGTCGACGATCGTCCACGCGTCGCCGTGGCGCAGACGCGCCGGCGGCTCGGTCGCGACCGCGGGCGGATACTCGATCAGCTCGATCGTCCGGCTCGGCAGGACGGCCAGGCGCTCGCCGGTCCAGCGCAGGCGCAGCCGGTCGTCGTCGGTCATCGATGCGAGCCCGGGGAGCCGCGCGTTGATCGCTGCCACGACCTCGTCGGCGAACGTCGTCGCCGGCGCGGTGCCGCGCACGTCGAGCTCCACCGGCGGCCCGTCGCCGAGGTCCAGGACGAGCGTGCCGCTCGCGCTGAGGTCGACGGGTGCGAGCAGGTCGACCGTGCCGGTGATCGTCGCGGGCGCTGCGTCGCTGCCGGACGCGTCCGCCGGCGCGTCTGCGAGCAGCGCGACGCGGGCGTCGAGCGACGGGTGGCGCTCGAGCGTCAGGCGGCTGCCGATTCCTGCGGTGGGCGACGTCAGCGCCAGGCGGTCGCCGTCGCGCGACGCCACGCCCGGCCCGAGCGCCGCGTTCAGGGCCGCGACGGCCTCCTCCAGCGACGGGTTGGCGGGATCCGCGGCACCGGCGCGGAGGTCCACCGACACCGCGGGATGACCGTCGACGGTCACGCGCAGGAAGCGGCGCGATCCCAGACCGCCGGCGAGGGAGGCCGCGCCGAGCCGTCGTGCCGGCTGCGGCTCGGCACCGCGATAGGAGCGCGGGACCGCGACGCCGAGGATCTCCTCGGCGGCGTCGCCGCCGGCCGCGGGCTCGAGCAGATCGAGCGTCGAGGCGCTCGCCTGCTCGAGCGACCGCAGGCGGATGCGCGAGCCCTCGATGAGCGCGACGAGCGTCCCGAAGGCGGCGTTGACGGCACCGACGATCTCGTGGATCGTCGTGTGCGCCGGGTCGGCGCCCGCGCAGTCCACCTCGTGCTCGGTCCCGTCGACGCGCAGCCGCAGGGCGCCGCCGCCGCTGAGATCCGCGCCGCCGGCGAGGTCGCGGGTTCCGAGCAGGCTGACCTGATCGCCGTCGCGCCCTCGCACGGTCCCGGGCGCGAGGCCGGCGGCGGCGAGCGCGTCCTCGGGCGCGGGCGGCGTCAGGGTGACGCGGCTCGCGGACCCCGCCGTCGGCGAGACGAGGCTGAGGCGTCCGCCGTTCGCGCGCGCCGTGTCCTGGCCGAACGCGCCGTCGATCGCTGCGACGACCTCCGCGAGCGTCGTGGCGCGCGGCCTGCGCCCCGCGACGAGCACCTCCTGGGCCGCCCCGCCGTCGATCGCGATCGCGAGCCAGCCGCTCTCGCGCAGGTCGACCGAGCCGCCGAGGTCGACGGCGCCGTGGATCGCCGCGCTCGTGGCGGGCGTCCCGCTGGCCTCGGCCCGCAGCGTTCCCAGCAGGCGCTCGGGTGCGTCGCCGCGCACGATCGCGCGTGACACGAAGCGCCGGAGCTCCACCTCGGCGAGCGGGGCGGCCGTGACGCGGCCGGCGGCGCCGGCTGACGGAGAGGCAAGCTCGAGCTGCCCGTCGCGCACGTGCGCGACCTCGGCGCCGAACGCGTCGTCGAGCGCCGCGGCGAGCTCGGCGGGCGTCGCCGCACCGGCGACGGCGGCGTGCGTGCGCAGGTCGACGTCGCGCCACGGCCCGCCGTCGATGGCGACCCGCAGGACGTGGCGGGCCCGGAGGTCGAGCGGATCCGAGGGTCCCTCCAGGCGCGCGTCGACGGCGTGCGCGCCGGCGAACGAGCGCGGGCGCAGGCCGAAGATCGCCGCCGACGCATCACCGGTCTCCAGCAGCTGGATCACGACCTCGCCCGCCGGGCCGGCGGCGGTCGAGGACAGCGAGATCGCGTGCCCGTCATATCCGGCCGCCGTGACGCCGAGCGCGGCGTTGAGCCGCTCGACGATCTCCCGGGGGCGCGTGGCGGCCGGGTCCGCGCCGGCGCAGTCGACGGTCTCCTCGTCGCCGTCGACGACGACCGCGACGCGCGCTCCGCCGCGCAGGTCGAGCCCCGCGCTGACGTCGGGGCCGATGATCCGCGCCGGTCGCGCGTCATCGCCGGACGCGAACCGCGGCGCGCCGGCGAACAGCAGCGCGGTCGCGTCCTGCGCCGCGGGCGCGAGCAGCTCGACGGCGCTCGCGGCGCCCGCGGTCGGCGAGGTGAGCACGATCGCCGCGCCCGCCGGCCCGGCGACGTCCAGTCCGAGCGCGACATTGATCCGCTCGCAGAGCTGCGCGAGGGACGCGTGCGCCGCGCCGCCCGCGCGCAGGTCGATCTCGGCCTCGGTGGCGCGGTCGATGCGGATGCGAACATAGCGCTCAGGGTCGAGCTCGACGCCGTCGGTCAGGTCGGCACGACCCACGATCCGTGCGGCGCGCGGGGCGCGACCACGGGCGCGCCGTGCCGGAAGCCCGAGGATCGCCGGCGCGGTGTCGCCGTCGATCTCGCCCACATCGAGCCGGGAAGCGCTCCCGATCGTGCGCGAGGCGAGGCGCAGCCGGCCGCCCTGCACCGTCGCCTCGATGCTCGGGACCGCGGCCGCGATGATCGCGGCCAGCTCGGTGGGCTTCGCGGCGGCGGCGTCGGGCACGCCCGTGAGGTCCACCTCCGTCGCCGCCTCGCCGTCCACGGCCACGAGCAGGCGGCCGGCGGCGCGCACGTCGACGCCGGCTCCGAGGTCGGGCCCGCGCACTGCGGCGGGCAACGGGTCGCTGCCGCGGGCGCTCAGCGGCGCGGCACCGAAGACGAGCGTCGCTGCGTCGTCGAGCCGGGCTCGCGTGATCGTGATCGCGTCGTGCGGGCGCCGCCACCACACGTCGAGCTCGTCGTCGGCGATCTCGAGGCCGAGCGCATCGGCGCAGATGCGCAGCAGGCCCTGCACCGTGACGGTGCCCTGCAGGAACGTCCGCACGTAGCGCTTGAGGTGCGCGCGGAACGCCTCGACGTCCTCGTCGTCGCGGGGCGCCAGCCCGTAGAGCGCGGCGAACGCCGGCAGGTCGGCCATGATCGCGGCGAAGCGGTCGGCGTGGTCGACCCAGTGCGACTGCATCACCGCCGCGAGGCTGTTCTCCGCGCCCTGGAGCTCGCCGCCGAACGCGTCGGTGAGCGCGAACAGGGTCGCCGGCCGCGGGCGCGCGCGGAAGGTGCTCGGCAGGCTCGTCAGGATGCGTTCGGTCTTCGTCGGCATCGCTAGGCGCGCGCGTCGACGTCCTCGGGCGCCATGTCGAGCACGAGCCACCAGGTCTGGCCGTCGTCGGGCAGCGTCACGCTGAACGTGCCGGCTTCGATGTCGCTGGGGGCCGCGCGCTGTCCCGACGGACCGAGGACGAGGCCGCGATCGAATGCCCGCGCGGCGGTCGGTGCGGACACCGCCGCCTCTTGGAGCACGCCGGCGAGCGCCGCGCGCAGCGCCGCGTCGTCCGCGGGCGGAGGCGTGAGCGCTCCGGCGAGATCGTCCACGAGCGACTCGAGCGCCGGGCGGCTGACGTCGCTGCGGCTCGGGATCGCATCGAGGATCTTCGGCTCGGAGAGCCCGTCGACCTTGCCGAGCAGAGCGAGCATCGCGGCGCCTTCGGCCGGGGCGCCGCTCGCGAGACCGTCGACGTAGCCCTGCAGCGCGTCGATCACCTCGCGACGCAGCTTGTCCTGGCCGGCCGCGGGCAGGTTCGGCGCCATCTTCGCGGTGACGCGCAGCTTGAGGTACACGTAGCGGGCGACGACGGCCAGCTCCACGCCCGCCGCGCGCACGTCGTGCAGCGCGGGGACGAGGCTCGGGAAGCGCTCCGGCTCGGCCTCGACGAGCAGCGCGACGTGGCCCGGCTCGGTGCGGCGCTCGAGCGGCGCGTTCGGATCCCACAGCTCGAGCAGCGTGGCGCGCTCCTCCTGGACCGCGCGGCGCAGCGCGGCCTCCGTGCCCTTGGAGACCGAGCGCAGCGCCGCACGCGCGCGATCGCGCAGCTCGTCGTCGCTCTCGTCCGCGTCGCCGAGGACGAGCTGGTCGAGGTTGCTGACGCGCGCGATGCCGTCCAGCAGGACGACGAGCTCGGAGATGGCGCCGGGCGGCGCCTCGCCGACTGCGCCCTTGAAGGCCTCCGTCGCACGGACCGGCACGTCGATCCGCGCCGTGCCGGCCTGCAGCGTGCGCGTCTCGGTCGTCTCGAACTCGGGGCGCTCGGGTGTGGCCGCGAGCAGCAGCGTCCCGACGGGGATGTTGATCGCGCCGCTCGAGCTCGGGTCGCGAAAGAACGTCACGAGCCCCTGCGCGAAGTCCTTCGTCTTGCGATGCACGTCGAGGATCGACACGACGAGATCGAGGGCCGTGCCCGTCGCCGTGTCGACGAAGCCCGCGCGATGGGCGGCGTTGACCTGCTCGTAGACCGTGGCGATCTCGCGCCCGATGGCCTCGGCCAGCGTGCGCGTGACGCTGCCGACGTTGACGTCGGAGATCGGGGACGCGCTGTTCGGGACGATGTAGTCGACGAAGAACGTCGTGTTGTCGTCGGGATGCCTGCCGCCGGGCAGCCACGCCACGGCGTTGTCGGCGGGCGTATAGGCGTAGTCGATCGTCTGCTGGAACGTGAAGCGCTCGCGCTCGGCTGTACCCGTCACCGAGCGGATCGCCAGGGCGGGGCGCGTGAGCGGGTAGCGCTCGGACTTGACGTCGAAGGGCTGCGGCTCGTTGACGACGCCACCGACGATCGCCGTCAGGAGGTCGTCGACGATCTCCAGGTACGGGCGGGTGACGAGCGTGACGGTGTCGGGGTTCACGGCGTCTCGCCTCCTTCGAAGGAGAACGGCAGCACGAGGTTCAGGGGCGTGTCGGAGTCGATGACCTCGAGCGTCATGACGATCAGGACGCCGACGCGGTCGGGGGACTGGCGGACATCGAGCGCGAGCACCTTCTGGACGCGCGGCTCGCCCTGCAGCGCCTGCAGCACGAACATCCGGGCGCGGTTGCGGTTCGCGACGCTGTTGAGCTCGCCGATGAGGTCGTACAGGCGCGACCCGTAGTCCGGATGGCCGAGCAGCGTCAGCTCGCCGAGCGGCGTGAGGAAGCGCAGCAGCAGGGCCTGGGCGAGGTTGTCGTGGCCGGTGACCGTGATGAGGTCACGCGGGTCGTCGTCCTCGACGAAGAGGTCGTCGCCGCGCTCCGAGCCGGCTTGGCGCTCGAAGTCGTCGAGCAGCCTCAGGTCGGTGCCGAGATGCGATGGGGGAACGGTCATCGTGCTCCTCTCACGGCGGCCAGGTGTCGGAGACGAACGTCGCTGCGGGCGGACCGAGGATCGTCATCACGCCCGGCGGGCTCGGAATGAGGTCGCCGACCCGCACGAGGGCGCCGACGGCGGTGCGCACGCCGCTCGACGCGAGCGGGCCGATCATCGCGGGGTACGGGATGCCCGTGACCGAGTTGACCATCAGGCAGATCGAGCCGGTTGTGGCGAGCGGCATCCCGCCCGCCGTCACGACCGGCGGCAGGATGCCGACGATCGTCCCGGTATCCGGCGCGCCGGCAGCTCCGGGGGTGAGGATGACGCTTGCGCCGATGGTGACTGGAGGTCCGGGCAACGTGAGCTCCTAGGGCGAGAACGACGCCATTCCCTTGAGTGACAGGCTGGCGCCGCCCTGGACGGTGCAGGAGGCGCTGCCCTTCACCGTCGCCGAGGTGCCCGCCACGAGCTCCCCCTCGGTGCCGGCCTTGACGGAGGCGGCCATGTCGGCCTTGATCGAGACGTTGCGCCCGCGCAGCGAGAGGTCGCCGTCGGCGGCGATCGTGATGTTCTGCGCTGCCGAGACGCTGACGTCGCCGTCCTGGTTCATCGTGATCGTCGTGCGCCCGGCGACGACGGTGACCTTGCCGCCGCTGCCGTCGGGCTGGTCGAGCTTCATCTCGGTCTTGCCGGCCGTCGCGCGCACCGTGCCGTCCGTGATCCGCACGACGATCTTCGGCGGCATCTCGACGATGATCTCGCGCGGCGGGGTGTTCGAGCTGATGTTGCGGACCGCGCCCTTGATCGTCTTGTCGTCGGCCTCGGCGAGCGGCATCCGGAAGATCCCCTCGCCGACGGCGTTCGGCGGCGGGCGGTCGACGTCGTCGTAGAGGCGGCCGATGACGATCGGCTGGTTCACGTCTCCGCCCTCGAAGACGACGATCACGAGATCGCCGACGTGGGGGATCATCGCGCTGCCGATGTGGCCGGTGGCGATCGGCACGCGGCGCAGCAGCAGCCCGCTGTTCTTCAGGCGCAGGTCGCAGGCGAAGTTGTCGTCGTCGCCGGCGGTCGCGTGCGGGAAGACCTCCTCGACGACCGCGAGCGAGGCCTGGTGCACGCGCCGCAGCTCGTCGTGGACGATCTCCTGAATCGTGCCGACGATCGAGGTCGTCATGCGACGGCACCTGTGGTCGATGCGACGCCGGCTCTGAAGCCGATCTCGGTCGTGAAGCCGCTGTCCTTGCGCACGCGGTGCGTCACGGACCGGACCTGGAAGCTCGCGTTGGCGGCATCGTCGGGGACGCCGCGCAGCGATATCGCGTCCCCGAGCTTGATCTCCGGGCGCCCGATCGTCAGTACCCGGCCGCGGACCGCACGGCGCTGCGCGGTCGCGAGCGCCCCCTCGGCGGCGCGCCTGGCCGCCGCGGCCGTGCGCAGGACGGGCCGCTCGACGAGCAGCAGCGGCTCGCCGCTGCCGGCCGCGCCGTGGAAGTCGTCGAAGTCCTTGACGAGCCACGCCCACCCGTTCGTGCCGCGGCCGGTGCCGGGACTGTCGCCCCACGCCTCGGCGGACGCCGCGGCCGGCGCGCTGCGGCGCACGTCGAGCTCGAGGATGTGCTTGCCGTGCTCGAGCACGTGCACGGCGTTGCCACCGATGTACTCCTCCATGACGACCTTGCCGTCGCTGCCGACGTAGACGTCGAGCCCCGACAGCTCGGCGAGGTCGAGCATGTGCCGGAAGGCGCCGCGGCGCGCGTCGACGACGTACGCCGGGAAGCTCGTGCCCGCGTCGACGGCGCCGACGCCGACGTTCGCGCGCTTGGACAGCTCGCGCACGATCGCGCCCGCGGACGTGTTGAGGAACGTCTCGTTGGCGACGCTGCGCAGGAGCGTCGCCGCGCCGCTGTAGACGACGACCTCGCTCGTCACGAGGCCGGGGTCGACGATCCCCACGGTGCCGGCCAGCACCTGCGTCAGCGGCGTGTCGCCCTCGTAGCCGAGCTCGATGACGGCGGTGTCGTCGAGCGCGGGCTCGAGCTGGCCGATGCGCCCGAGCTTGAGCGTCGCCGCGTCGGCCGGCACGTCGAGGTCCAGCGCGACGGTGAGCTCGACGATGGTGCTCGCTCTCGGCTCGTCGGTCGTGTCGACGCGCTGGCGGCCGAGCGTCACGCGGTATGCGGGCTTGAGCAGGGCGGTCGTCATGCGGGCTCACCCGGCTCGATCAGGCGGGCCTCGAGCACGCTCGTGCTCACATGGAACCTGTCGTCGCCGGCATGCGCTTCGTACGCGCGGCGCAGCGCACCCTCGATCTCGGCGTCACCGGCGTCAGGCAGCAGGATCGTGGCGGCTGCGGCGACGACGCGGTCGTCATCGTCGTCGAGGGCCGTGAGCGCCGCGGCGCTCACGTCGGGGGCGCCGATCTCCTGCAGCCCGTAGAGCGCGAACTTTCTCGCGTCGGGATCGGGCGACCGCAGCCCGGCGCGGAGCACGTCCGCGACGTCGGGCTCGTTGCGCGGCGTGCGGATGAGCGGGAGTCGCGCGAGCACCTGCGCCGATGCCTGCGCCGGTACGGCGGCGATGCGCGTCACCGCTTCGTCCTTGGTCTCGTCGGGCAATCCGGGCAGCTGGTTGAGCAGGCTCGGCGGCACGGAGTACGTGTCGAGCATCACCAACAGCGAAGCGGGGTCGAGGAACATGTCAGAACGGCCTTGTCAGCTTCGACGCGAGCATGAACGTGACCTGGCTGAAGCCGCTGCCGTCCGGGGCCACCCAGAGTCGCTTCGGCCCTGCCAGCCGCTCGCGTAGGAGCACCTGGGCCTTCATGAGGTTCTGTTGGTTGTGCAGCCGGTTGCCGGCAGGCGCCGTGGGCGCCACGTAGTGACCACGGTCGCTGTGCACATGCCCGACCTCGTGGGTCGCGGCGTAAGGACCCGTCTGGTGGATCACGAAGGCGGTGCCGCGCTCGGGTGCGGTGGGGAACATCGACAGCGGCGCCGCCTCGCCGCCGGCCCCGCTCGTGAGCCCGCCCACGTAGAACAGCGAGATCGTGTTCGGTAGCCGCGGATGCGCTGTGGCGAGGAGCCCCTCCTCGGCATCGCCGATCCTGAGGGGGTTCGCGACGCCGGGCGGGGGATCGATCAGCACCACCGAGCGCCCGCCGTCGGACCTGATGCTCGCGGCGGGCGTGCCCGGCGCCACAACGGTCTCAAACTGGATGCCGATGCGCGCGTACGTCTCGGCCATGACGCGCAGGTCGACCTTCCAGAGGTCTTCGTTGGGCGCCGTCTTGACCACGCCGTCTCCCCCGACCGCGACCCGCAGCACGAAGATCTGGACCGGGAGCCGGCGGCGCTCGTCCGGCTTGCGGCGGAAGACGGGCACCTCCGCCACGGCCACCCGTCCGTCCGGCAGCGGGTACTCGGCCCGGACGAACCCGGCCATGTGCGCCAGACGCGTGCGGTGGTTCGCCTTGTCGCGACCGTGGACCTCTCCGCTGCCGAAGAACCCGGCGGGAAGGCCGGTATGCGTGGGCTGGTCTCGATCCATCAGATCGGAGACGAGCATGAGGGCGCGTGACTGGAACACGCCCGGGCGTGTCGTCACCGCGATGAGGGTGACCTCGGGGATGGCCGGCTTGTCGAGGTCGGCTCGGCCGGGCGCGAGGGTTCGCCAGCTCACGTCGAGACGATCCTGCCTGCCGGGGTTTCGACCGGCACTCGACGCGTCGCGGACCCGTAGGTGGAAGCCGCGCGTGTCCGCGCCGACGAAGTTGTCGGCCTCGGCGGCGTCGTTGAAGAGCGTGGCGTCCTTGGAGAGCGCGGGGCTCGCGGCATCCACGCCGTCGCCGCGAAACGCGTTGTCCCACAACCCCATGCGCACGAACGTGGCGACTGCGGGCACGGGTGTCCCCGCCGTGATGCGGCTGGTGAACTCGACTGCCACAACCGTGATCGCCACACGATCGCCGTCGACCTCGCCTCCCGCCAAGCCCAGCTGCAGTCCGCTGTCCTGGCTGGCTTGGCTTACCGCCGACCCCTGGACGAAGAGACGCCGGCCACCGGGCTGGATCGTCACGGGGTCGATCGTGTGCGGCACCGCCAAGGGCTTCTGCCCGGCCGCTGGCACCTCGTCTGCGAACAGCGCGACCCGCAGAGACGACGGGCTGCGGCGAAGTGACAGCGCACCCGTGAACGTCGCCGGCTCGACCCTGACGACGACCATCGCGCGCGTCTGGTGGTTGCCGGCATCCTGTGCTGCGAGGAAGGCGCCCGGCTTGATCTTGTCGGCCTCCGACAGCGGGCGCGGTTCGCCGGCCGCGGGACGGACCCCCCGGATCTCGAGCGTCAGCTCGACGGACGTCATCGTCATCGTGACCGGCGGGCCCAGCGGCTTTGAGCCGCCGGCGAGGGTCAGCGTCAGCACGACGTCGTCGGGCTTGTCGCTGTGGACCCCCGCCTCCGCGAGCAGGGGGACGCCGGCGACGAGCTGCTTGCCCGTGAAGAGGTTGGCCTTGCCGTCCAGCTGAAGCTGCGTGCCGTCGGCGAGGAAGAGCTTGACCTTGTCGGGCGCCGCGTTCGTGAGCAGGCCCGTGCCGGTGAACGGGCGGTCCACTGCGAGCCTGACGTTGACGCGCTTGGGGCTCGTGTGCGGCTTGGGCACGACGACGACGCGGGCGGACGGCTTGATGCCCGGGCCGACGGGCGTGGGTGTGGCGGCCGTCGCTGCCGAGGCGACCGCTGCGAGAACAGGCTCGACCGCGGGGGCGTCGTCGGCCACCGGCTCAGCCTCGTCATCCACCGGCTCCTCGTCCCCCGGCGGCGCGGGGTCTTCGGGCGGTGCCTCGTCGTCCGGCGTCGCCTGTGCTTCCGGCGCCTGGACCTCGATGATCCCGCTGACTGGCGGCGCGTTGGGACCGGTCGGCGTCAGCTCGACGTCGATCGATCCGCCGCCCGCCGCGACGCGCGCGCAGACGACGTTGCCCTTGAACGTGGCGTCCTGCCCGGCCAGCCGCGCCGCGAACGGCTCGCGCACCTCGATCGTGCACACCCCCACCGTCTTCTGCTGGGGGAAGCTGAAGCGCCCCGCCGCATCGGCCCGCGCGACGATGCCCTCGCCGACCTCCGGCGGGCTCTCGCGCTCGCCCGCGAGATACTCCCCGTCGGGGGCGATGAGGACGAAGCGGATGTCCGGCGCCGGCGAGCCGTCCTCGAAGACGAACGAGCCCGCGATCGCGACCGTGGCGGCGTCGGGCGGCACGATGCACCACTGGCCGGGGCTGGCGCTGCCGCAGGCGCGCGTCGCGAAGCAGCAGCGGGCGGCGCGCGGCTCGCCCGGCCCGGGACCCAGGCACCAGGTCGTCATGCCCGCGCCGGTGGGCACCATGCTCAGCGTGGCCGGCGGCGGCGGCTTGCACGGCAGCTTGTCGGCGCGGACGAAGAGCAGCTCGACGCGCCGGTACGGGCGAAACGCGTCGCCGCGCGTGGGCACCGGGACGGGCAGCGGGGCCTCCTCGCCGCAGCCGATCCACTTCAGCTTGCCGCCGTCGCAGCCCTCGCTCGCGTTGGGCAGCAGCCGATCCTCGGCGAGCGTCATGACGTCCTTGTCGACGGCGAGGTAGTCCTCGATCAGCGCGCGCCAGACCGCGTCGTCGACGAGGTTTGCGGGCGCGAGGGACCTCGCCTGCCGGTAGTCGCCCACGGCGGTGTCCGTCTGCGGGCCGTGCTTGCCGTCGACGTTGCCGTCGTAGAAGCCGAGGTGCGTGCAGCATGTACTGGTACTGGTAGGCGCCCCAGGTGTCGTGCACGGTCGGCAGCGCGCCGGCGGCCGCGTGGCGCAGCTCGTCCCACTCGGCGATCGAGGCCGCCGCGTCGCGGCCTGCGGTGACGAAGGCGAAGACGCTGCGCGCGCGGCGCTCGGACAGCGACTGGTTGTAGGCGTCCGAGCCCGTCTTGTCGGTGTGGCCGACGATCACGAGCTTCTGGTCGGCATGGTCGGCCGCGAAGCGCATCGCCTCGCGCAGAACGCCGCGCATGCACGGCTCGACGAACGCCTTGTCGAAGCGGAAGTGCACGACGAAGGCGGTGGCGACGACGGCGCCGCGGCGCAGCGTGATCTGGACCTGGGTCAGCTGACCCCCGCGGACGACGGCCGCCGCGCTGCCGGTCAGCGCGTCGGGTCCCGAGACGACGGCGCGCGCGGTGTACTCGCCCGGTGGGAGGTTCTCCTCGCGCCACGTGTCGGGGGCGGTCTTGGTCGTCAGCGTGCGGTTGAGCGCGGTGCCGTCGGCCTGCATGCCGTCGAGCGTCACGGTGGTGGTCGAGAAGTCGAAGTCCGGCTCGCCCTCGACGACGACCCGCACCTCGAGGACGCCGGTCGCCGGGGGCTGCGGCGGGACGACCTCCGGCTTCTTCGGGGGCGGCTGCTGCTGGGGCGCAGGCGCAGGCGCGAACTCGCGCAGCGCGAATGCGTACTCGAAGCGCGCCGGGCGCCCGGCGACCTCCCGGACGCCCATCTCCTCGATCAGGACCTGATCGAGCTTCGTTGCGGTCGCGATGTCGGCCGCGAACGCCACCGGCTCGCCGGCGCGGAACTGCTCGCGCAGCGCCTTGAGCGCGTCGCCGACATCCGGGCCGGTCAGCACTCCGGACAGCGACACGGCGGTGCTGCGCCGTCCAAGGCTCTGATCGAAGTCGCCCGCCAGCGCCGGTACCGCGTGCACGACCAGATCGAGATCCTCGTCGACCTCGATCTGCTGTGCCTGCGGGAGCTCGAGCGTGCCGAGCATGGGGCTGACGGGCGTCATCGGCGTCGGTCAGGGGGCCTTGAGCTCGCCGAGGTTGGCGATGATGGCGTCGATCAGGCTGAGGATCTCGGCCTTGACCTGGTCGAGTGACGGCAGGCTCCCGATGACGTTCGCGGCACCGAGCACCTCGTCGATGGTCGCCGCCTGATCGGGCAGCAGCGCCTTGGTCGTGTTCAGGAACGCGGTCACGGTCGTCGTGAACTGCGATACCTCGCTCAGGCCGGGAATGGCGCTGACGTCGAGGTTGCTGATCTCGGTCTTGACATCGCCGAGAAGCCCGATCAGCTCGTCGATCAGCGTGTTGACCTGCGGCACGAGCGCCGCGAGCGCCTGCACCGCAGGCTTGATGATGTCGGTGTTCTCCTCGAGGAAGTCCTTGAGGTCCTTGAGCGCGTCCTTGAGCTCTTCGTAGAGGTTCGTGTCGGCCACTTCTGCTCCTTGTGTCGTCGGGGTCAGGCCTGCTCGATGCGGTCGCCGGCCTCGCGCAGGCGTCCGAGCAGTCCGCCCAGCGGAGCGGCGAACGGCTCGAGTCCCGTCACGAGTCCGGGCAGCGCGGCGAGGGCGCCGACGAGGTCGTCGATGAGCGACGTGGCCTCGCCGAGGATGCCCGCGTCGAGCCCCGGGGTCACCGCCGGCGCGACCGGCTCCTGGTGCTCGCGCAGCGTCACGAGGTACGCGTAGCGATCGGGCTTGCCGGCGAGCTCCTCGAAGCGGAGGTCGTCGATCACGACCTGGTCGATCTCCGCGTCGGCGACGATGTCCGCGCTGAACGGCACGGGCAGGCCCGCGCGCAGCTTGTCATCGAGCTTGCTCGTGAACTCTCGCGCGTCGGGACCGCTCGCTACGCCGTAGACGAGGATCCGCGTCGAGCGCCGGCCGAGATCCTGCAGCAGGCTCGCGTCCTGCCCTGGGGCCCGATGCTCGGCCAGGCGCCGGCGGTCGCTCGTCTCGACCTCCTGCACCTGCGGCAGCTCGAGGTCGTCGATCATCGGGCGCATCGGGCCTGCTCCGACGGGTCAGACGTCGATGCCATGGCGGCGCGCCTCCTCGTCGAGGATCCGCTTGACGTTCGCGGCGAGGGCGGTGAGCTCGTCGCCGGAGGGCACCGCTTCGGCGCCGGCGAGGCGCAGCCGCGTGGCCGCCTCGGCCGGCGCGCCGAGGTGCTGCGCCGGAGCCTGCGCCGACAGCGGGCGAAGCGGGGCGAGCGGCTCGCCCGGCGTCCTGCCCGCCAAGGGCGGCGAGAGCGCCATCGCCAGCGCGGCGCGCGCGGCGCCCGCTGGGAGGCCGGCGTCGTCGACCGCGGCGCGTCCGGCGTCGTCCGGCGCCGGGCTCGGCGATCCCGCCGGCCCCGACGGCGGCCGCGGCGGCTGCGGCTGCGGCTCCCGCGTCCCCGCCTCGCCGGCGCGAACGCGTGTCGCGGCCCCGGAAGCAGGCTTGCCGGCGGCGCCCCCGGCGGCCGTCGCAGCGGGTGCTGTGAGCCGCGAGAGCAGGTCCGCCGGCGCGGCCCGCCCGGCGAGCACGCCGCCCCACTGCGCTCCCAGGGCCGCAGACATCGATGCAACCGCGGCGAGCGGCGGCGCGGCGCGGGCCCCGGCGTCCGGCGCGGCGAGCAGGACGCTATCGCCGGCGTCCTGCGGCGCGCCGGCCACGTCGCCGGCCGCGCGCTGCGCAACGACGCCTGGCTCGGCGGCGCGGTCGCGGCGGCGGCGCCCACCGCGGCGCTCGGCCGGCCGGCCGGCGTCCGGCGGCGCCGATCGCGGATCCTGCGCCGCGCCATCCGGCGCGGGCGCAGCTGGCGGCTCGCCCGCGCGCATGGCGGCCGGCGAGTCGCCCGCACGCGGCTCGCCCGCGCGCACGGAGGCTGGCGGCTCGCCCGGGCGCGGGAAGGCGGCGGAGGAGGGAGCGCCGGCGTGCAGCTTGCGCGCCGCCCGCTCGGCCAGGGCGCTCGCGAACGCCGGCGCGGCCGGCGGCGCGGCTTCCGCGGCCGCGCTCGGGAGGCCGGGCGGGAGCGGTCGGCGGACGGGCGCGACCGCGCGCGCGGTCCGGTCGCCACGGCGATCGGGTGCCGGGTCGGCTGCGGGCAGCGCGGCCGGGCCTGACCGCTGGCGGGCGGCATGGCTCGGGGGGCGCACGCCCCGGCGCGCTCGATCGCCGCGCGCGGTGAGCGCGCGGCGGCTCGACTGCACCGGCTCGCGCGGCTCAGAGGCCGGCGAGCGCCGCCCCCGCGACGGCTCGTCCGTGCGCTCGCGCTCGTCGTTGGCATGCTCGTCGAGGAGCCCCGGCAGCAGCCCGAGCGGCGCGTCCTCCGCCACCGACGGCGGACCGCCGGCGAACGCCCGCATCCAGCCGGTGAGGCGCCTCAGCCCGCCGGCGCGGCGAGCTTCGCGCTCGACCCCGCGGCGCCAGAACGCGAGGCCGCGCGCCGCGGCCAGCACCCTGCGCGCCGGACGCCGGGGGGCGTTGAGGGGCCCGTTCACCGAGTCTCCGCCCCGTTGTGCGTCATCTCGAGGTAGAGCAGGATCTGGCCGATCGTCATGCCGCTGACCTCCTCGGGCGTCCACCCGAACTCGCGCGCGAGGACGTAGCAGGCGCGCGCGAGGGGGGCCTGCACGAGCTCGTCCAGCTCGTCGCGCGGCGTGCTGATCCCGCTGATCGTGTTGATCTGCGCCAGCAGGAAGCGCGCGAGCCCCGCGGGCAGCGACGACACCTGGTCGGACGTCAGCGCCGGCGTGACGAGCGCCTGCTGGATCATCAGGCCGGCCGCCAGCTCGTCGTCGTCGCGGGACGCGCGCCCGATGCGCTGGAGGTCGCGGACCGTCAGCGGCCGGACGACGACCTGGGCGCCGTCGACCGTGCCAGTCGCGCCGTCCAGGAGGTCGGCGGGCAGGTCGACGTCGTGCGTGAGTGCGCCGCCGGCGAGGAGCTCGTCGGCAGTGAGCGTCATCCCGGTCTCCCGCTAGAAGCCGGGCGCGGCCGCGACCGGCTCGCCGCCGCCCTCGGGCGCGGTGGCGTCCAGCACGCGAACCGACAGCGCCCGCCAGCGGAGCTCCTCCATGACGAAGTCCTCCTCGGGCATGGCATAGCTCCAGTCCTGGAACTTCACGCCACGCAGCTCGAGCGCCGCAGAGTTGCCGGGCAGCGCCGGGTCCGTGAGGGCGACGGTCATGTTGAAGGTCGGCTGGACGTAGGGCTCGGCGACCGCCGTCGGCCGCGAGCCCTGGCCCATGAGCAGGAACAGCAGGGCGCCGTTGATGTAGGCGCGCTGCACGGTGCCGTTGATGTGGACGTTGCCCGGATGCAACGACGTCGGATGGCGGCGACCGATCTCGTGGAACTCTTCGAGGTCGGTCTGCACCGCGATCCGCACGCCTGTGACTCGTCCCACCGTCTGCAGGTCGTACGTGTCCGTCACCGCCTTGGCGGCCTGCCCTTCGGGTGTGTCCTCGTCGGCCAGGGTCAGCGTGCCGTTCGAGCCTGTGTACACGTTGGTCGGCATGGCTTGCCTCCCTTATTCGAGGAACATGGTCACCTTGATGTAATCGATGCTGAACGTCGGCCTCAGCGTCATCGTGACGCGCGCGATTCCCTGAATCTCCTCGTCGCGGGTCGCTGAGACGTCGAGGTCGTAGCTGACGAGCATCTCGTCGAGCACCATCTGTGAGAGAAAGCTGTTGACCGTCGCGCGCAGGGCGCCGCGCACGCGCGTGTTGTTCAGCAGCCCGATGTACGGCGTGGCCGCCGAGCGGACGCCCTTGCGGGCGAAGTCGACGATCCGCCGGGTCGTGATCTGGCTGAACGCCGTGTTCGTGGCGGTCGTGATGCCCTTGACGATCCGCAGCCCTTGGCGTTCGGTGAGGGCGAGCACGCGCGACTCCACGAGCTGGGCGAGCTGGCCCGGATTGAACACCGCCTCCAGGCCCTTGAAGCCGCCGACCGTCTTGTTCGTCGGGCTGACGTGGGCCGGGAGGCTCGAGATCAGCCCGCCGACGGCGGCCGCCGTGTAGGCGCCGGGCAGCGTGACGTCGACCGGCGGGTCGGCCGCGCCGTCGCGCACGACGATCCCGGGAACCGTGAAGATCAGCCGCTCGCTGCCGAACTTGGCGGCCGTGCCGAGCATCTTCGCCAGCGTGTGACCGGCGCCGCTGCCGACGACCGCGATCCGCTCGCGCTTGAGCGCGTCGGTCGAGGCGGCCTCGCAATGGCTCGCCAGGTCATTGCCGACCGTCGCCGCGTCCTGGCCGGCGGCGACGACGATGTCGGCGCTCGTCGTCAGCAGCGTCTCCAGGCCGAGGCTGTAGTCGGCGTTGCTCGTGCCGTCGGTGCCGGCGACGCGCGTGGGCGATACGCCCTTCTTCGGCAGCGTGGAGGATGGCGAGCCGGTGGCGGCGCGGGTGACGAGCTCCGAGCTCGCGGTGACCTGCGCCGCGAGGTCGGCGCCGTCGACGACCGTGTAGGCCTCCTTGACCGACCCGAGCTCGAGCGTGACGGAGGCGGCGGCCGACAGGTCGACGACGTAGGACGCGATGTACTCGTCGCCGGTGACAAGCGCGGGGGTGAAGGTGATCGTGCCGTCGGCGGCGATCGCGACCTGCCCGGCGGCGGCGGGCGTGGTGATCGTCAGATCCTCTGTGCTTGCCCCGCGCACCCGCTGGACCCGGTTGCGCGGACTCACGACCGGCTTGTGGGCGAGCTTCGTATCGGACATGGGGTGTCGCTCGCTGACGAACGGTGAATCGGTGGCGGCGCCGACGGCAACCACGAGGCCGTTCGCCCAGGTGCCCGGGGTGCGGGCGGCGAGCACCGCCGCGGTGCCTGACGGCTCCGCGGGGAGGGTCCACGTCGCGGCCTTGGCCGTTGGCGCGCCGGACGCCACGCCGGAGACCCGCACGGCGATCACCGTCGACGCGCCGGCGGCGTAGGCGAGCTCGATCGCTCGCACGAGCGTCAGCGTGCCGCCATTGGTGAACGCGTCGTAGGTGCCGAACTCGCGGCGCGCGTCGGCCGCGCTGGAGAGCGTGACGGGCTCGCTCACGGGGCCCTTGGAGGACGTCCCGATGATGCCCATGCGGCCTACGGTGATCTGCGCTGGGGCGATGAGCCCCTCGGCGCGAACTTCGATGAAGACGTCGGGCAGGATTGACTCAGCCATGGAACGGGCTCACCCCCGGGTGGCTCGCAGGTAGATGACGGTGCTGCTGTCGAGCTTCTCGCCGCCGTAGGCGATCTCCAGCCGGTCGTGTGCCGCCGGCAGCTCCAGCCGCGGCACCACTGGGAGCGACCGCGGCCGGTATTCGTCGAGGTCCGTGTCTTCGTCCCAGTCGCCGAGCTCCACGGGACTCCCGGCCGACCCGATCGCCACCAGGAACTCGTCGACGCTGGTGAAGGCGATGACGGCTTCGTGGAACTCCGGTTGTGGACCCGCGGTGTTGTGGAGGAACGTGTCGAAGGAGGTGAACGTCGCGGGGGGAGTGGTCGTGTCGCCGGACGTGCGCGTGACAGTGACGGTCCCGGCCGGCGCGGAGCCGGTCGCGAGCACGAGCAGCGCGCCCACGCTGGCCGGCCCCCGCACCACGAGCAGCGGCGTGCGCAGCTTGTCCCAGCGCACGAGCTCGTCGGTGACGACCGTCTCCTCGCCGAGGCCGTCGGCCGGATCCTCCGGCTCCAAGCCGATCGGGATCCGGGAGATCAGGCTCTCCGCGCCGCCGGTGTCCTTGTACGGAAACTCGTACAGCACGCGGTACTGGGCACCGACGCGCCAGGCGCTCAGCGAGTCCGCGTAGTCTGCCGGCTCGACGGCGGCGAGGTCGAGCTTCAGGACGCCTTCGGCGCGCAGCGTGTCGCGGGCGCCCAGCAGCCTGGCGTTGATGTCGGTGGCGGCCTGCGCGGCCGTGGCCGGGTCGTCTCCCCACACGTCGTAGCGGACGAGCGCATCGAGGCGGATCGCCTTCAGCTCGCCGACCTGCCACCCGTCGCGGACGTCCAGGCCCACGAGCCCTCCGATGCCGACACTGCGCTGCGTGAGGTTCGCGACGGACACGGCGGGAGCGGGCCCTTGCGGCGGCGGGCCGGACGGGTCGGACTTGAACGGGTCCAGCAGCGACGTCATCTGCACGACCGCATCACCGAACGGTGCCGTTGCACTCCCCATCTCACACCTTTCGGTTCGAGGCCCGCGGTGGACCGGTTGGCCCCGCGGCGCATTCCTACCAGCGCCGACTCACCGCGCAATCACCGCGCAATCGCCGCGCGCTAACCGCCGTTGCGCGAGACGGACAGGGGGTGTTCGCCGGTGCCGATCGCTGCGTTGAGACGGCGCTCGGCGTCGCGCAGAGCGGACGCCGCTCGCTGGACGAGGTCGAGTGCGTGGTGCAGGTCGGCGCTGGCGTCGTGTGCGCGGGTGGACTGCGTGGGTGGCGCGTCGAGCAGTGCGACCAGGGCCTGCGTCTCCGCGGCCGGGACGATCCCGAGCTCGTCGTGCAGGATCGTCCTGCACGCGTCGTACTGGCGCCACGCGTCCGCCGGTTGGCCGGCGTCGCGGTACAGCCCGATGAGCTGGCGGTGCACCTCCTCGCGCAGCGGCTCGGCCGCCACCACCCGGCGGCCGTGCGCGAGACTGCGCTGCAGATCGCCGTGCGCCCGATGGGCCGCCAGTACGTGCATCTGCGCGGTGATGTGCCGCGCGCGCAGATGCTCGCGCTCGGCCAGTGCCCAGTCGTCGAAGATGCCCGCGAGGACGTCGCCGGTGTAGAGGCCGATCGCCGTCTCGAGCCGCTCGACGTCGCTCTCGGAGAGGCGTTCGGGCGCGATGACGAGCAGCTCGTCGAGCGCCTGCTCGAATACCGCCACGTCGATCCAGCACTCGCATGCCGGGCTGAAGCGCACGTCACCCGAGGGCAGCGTCGTTAGGAGCGAGCCGCGCGAGGCGGCGTCCGGTTCGAGCACGCGGCGGATCCGCCACAACGTCGTGTTGAGGCAGTTGCGCGCGCGGTTCTCGGACAGGTCGCCCCAGAACCGCCCGGCCAGCTCGTCGCGTGCGTGACCGGTCTGGCGGTGCAGGATGAGGTACGACAGCAGGGTCTCCGCCGCTCGGGCGAAGCGCACCGGAGCGGCCCAGCCCTCCCGCTCGACCCAGCAACCGCCGAATAGGTGGACGCGCGCGGCCTGCGTCGAGCCGTGCTGGCTGTTCACTCAACCACTCGGATCCGCACGCGGGGCCTCCACGGCCGTATTTGATCAATGGTCCCCGAAGCCGACAGTCAAAGGGCACACGGCGTGTGCGCTCTGGCGGACGCGACCATACTCCTACCGCGATATGCGCGGCGGATTTAACTCATGTGCGATCAGTCACAGATCGCGGTGGAGGGGCGCCGCCAGCTCGTCCTCGCCGCCGAGCTTGCGAAGGCGCTGGAATTGTCGATTTTCCAGGTTTACTGTGGAGTTGGGTCCGGGTTCTCAGCGCTGTAGCGAGGACATCGGCGCACCGGCCGACGTCTTCGACCGGCGGCTGAAGAGGGACGCAAAGCGATCGCGCTCATCACCGCCCCCGCCGTGCGGTCTGCGCTCGCTGCGGCCGAGGAGCCCCGACGAATCGCTTCCGGCTGATGGTGGCGAGCCCTAGACTCGCGCTCGATGACGGCCGACCCGCAGCGCCCGGCGAAACGCGATCCCGTGGGCGCCGAGGGGGTCGCGGCGCCCGACCCGGCCGGCGACCACGAGTCGCCCGTCCCGGCTGAGCCGTCGCCGTCGCCTCCTCCAGAGCCCGCACCCACTGTCGCCGCAGCACTCGACGGCGACCCCGTGCCCCGCTGGCTGCGCTCCGGCGCGGCGATCGCCTGGCGGGTGCTCGTGCTCGTCGCGGCGATCGGGCTGACCGCCTACGTGCTCGCCTACCTGCGCATCGTCGTGCTGCCGGTCATCGTCGCCATCCTGGTCAGCACGGTCCTGCGCCCGCCGGCGCGCTGGCTCATCCGCCATCGCTTTCCCGACGGGGTCGCGGCGCTGACGGTCCTGCTCGGGGCGATCGCCGTGCTGGCCGCCGCGCTGACGATGGCCGGGGCGGCGGTCGCGCGGCAGATCGCCGACCTGGCCGACAGCGTGCAGGAGGGCATCCGCGAGGCGGGCGACGCGCTGGCCGATCCGCCGTTCAACCTCAGCCAGGGGGACATCGACCGCTACATCGACAACGCGGGCGATCAGCTCAGCGACTCCAGCGGCGCGCTGACCGGCGGCCTGCTGCACGGGGCCGTCGTCGCCGGCGAGGTGGTCACCGGGCTGATCATCACGCTGCTGCTGCTGTTCTTCTTCCTCAAGGACGGCCCGCGCATCTGGCGCTGGGTCGTCGAGACGTTCGGCGGCCGGCAGGCGACCCACCTCGACGCGCTCGCGCGCCGGTCGTACTCGGCGCTGACCGGCTACGTCCGCGGGCTCGTGCTGGTCGGCGCCGCCGACGCCACGATGATCGGCGCCGGCCTGGCGATCCTCGGCGTCCCGCTGGTCATACCGCTCATGCTGCTGACGTTCCTGGCCGCCTTCGTCCCGCTGATCGGCGCGTTCAGCGCCGGCTTGGCGGCCGTCCTGATCGCGCTCGTGGACGGCGGCGTCGTCACGGCGCTGATCGTGTTCGCGCTCGTGGTCGCCGTTCAGCAGGTCGAGGGACACCTGCTGTATCCGCTGATCATGGGCCGCACGATCAACATCCACCCGATCGCGGTGATCATCGCGCTGGCGATCGGCGGAATCACGGCAGGCATCATCGGCGTGTTCATCTCGGTTCCGATCGTCACCGTCGCGGCGACGGCGCTTGCCTACGCGCGTGAGCTGCGTCAGCCGCCGCGGCCGGCACCGATACCGGCGCCGGTACCGGCGGGGGAGCCCGCGTCGCAGTCGGGCTGACGAGGATGCGGCGCCTCCCATGCAGCCGTCCGCTCAATCGAAAGGCCACGAGCCTCCTCGCGGCTGGGGGCACGAGCGGCCGTCTGGCGCCGCCGGCCGGTGCAGCGCCACGACCGCCCGCTGCGCCACGGGGAAGAAACGCAGGGACGATCGTGGGTGTCGGCGCTGCTGTGCGACAGTCCATAAGAGTCGCGAGTGGCGCGATCGTGACAAGTTCTTTCTCAACGCCAGTCGAACGTCATGCGTTCTCCGGTGCGCAGCGTGACCTGCACGGGCAGCTGCGCCGGCTTCAGTGAGCCCGCCAGCGGTATGGCGAACCCGCCCCGGGCGCCCCTGACCGGCCGGCGCTCGGACCCGTCCGGCGCGCTGACGCGAAGCTCTGCGACGTCGGCTCGGGCCTGCCCGAAGAGGACGGTGCGCGCCACGCGCTGCCCGGACGCGGGGTAGTGGTTGATCGCGAGCAGGACCGGCTCCTCCAGGAGGCTGCCGCAGGTGCCGGCGGCATCCGCGGGCGTCGCCTCGAAGGCTCCGTCGGCGTCGACCTGCCCGAAGCGCCCGCCCTGCCGGCGACCGAGCTCGACGCAGTCGCCTCCGCTCGTGCTGGTGTAGGTGCGCACCGCCCAGTCCAGGCTACGGTCGGGGTCGGGGTCGCGCGCCGTCTGGTCGACGATGTCGGTGCCCGGCGCGGCGTCGGGGCTGTGCCGCGTCACCGCCGGGGTCGAGCCCACGAACGCCGACGCCGCGGTGACGCCGAGCGCCGCGGTGGCGATCATCGCCGCGGCCGTCTTGATCGAGCCGCTCACCCGCACCAGTTCGACGCCTTGTGCACGTGGTTGGAGAAGACGCCCTGGTTCTGAACGTGCGTGGTGGAGCCGCACTCGGTGAAGTTTCCGAAATCGCGCGACCACACGTTGCACGTGGCGGTGGTGCCGGTCACCGTCTGGCCGCCGATGCCCGAACCGAAGTTGTAGAGGTCGCAGCGGCGCAGCGTCGACCCGCACCCCGGCTCGATGCGACCGAAGAACGATCCGTCGGTGAGGTAGCTGCCATGGACGAAGCCGTGGCCGACGCACGTCGTGTGGTAGTCGGCCACGGCGATGCGCACGATCGCCCCGAAGCTGAACGAGCAGACGAGCGCCAGGATGAGCAGGGGGATCCTCGAGCTGACGGTGGGGGGCGACGGGCGATCCATGACCCTCATGAGTCGGGTCCGGCGACCTTGTGACCAAAAACCTCCGCGACCCGGTCGCTGACTGTGCGATGGTTGGCGCTCGCCATGCCGAGAGCACCGGACACCGCCGTCGCGGGGGCGACCTTCCTCACTCGCAGCCTCGGCGACGCCGACGCGTTCGCCGACTTCTACGCGTCGTATGCGACGCGCGTCTCGGTGTACTTCGTGCGGCGCATCTTCGATTCGGAGGTGGCGGTGGACCTGACCGCCGAGACGTTCGCCCTCGCGCTCGAGCGCCGCCGCCAGTTTCGCGGCCGCAGCGCCGAGGAGGAGCAGGGCTGGCTGTTCGCGATCGCCAGGAGCCTGTTGCACGGCTACTGGCGCAAGGGCCGCGTCGAGCAGGCCGCCGTCGTGCGGCTCGGCCTGGAGCGCCCGAGCCTCGGCACCGAGGACATCGAGTACCTGCACCGTCAGGCCGACCTGGAGGGGCTGCGCTGTCGGCTGACGGAGGCGCTCGACGCCGTGCGCCCCGATCAGGCGGCGGCCATCCGCGCGCGCGTGCTCGAGGAGCGCGAGTACGCGGAGATCGCGGCAGAGTTCCGAACGAGCCCGGACGTCATCCGCGCGCGCGTCTCCCGCGGCCTGAAGACGATGCAGCGCTACCTCGGCGACCGGATTCCCGATGTACTGGTGGACGCATGAGCGGTGACCTGCCTCCGGTGCTCGACGGCCTGCGCGACCAGCTGCGCAGCGCCGCGGCGCGCGACAACGCGATCGAGGCGCAGGTAGCCCAGCGTGCACGGCGCGGCCGCCGCCGCCACTGGCTGTTCATCGCCCTCGCGGGCCTCGTCTCGTTCGGCGGCGTCGCGGTCGCCGAGCGCGCGCTCGATCGCCGCGCGGCCGATCAGCAGGGCGATCGCGTGCCGGCGGCCACCGCGGCTGCGGCCGACCCCGGCGTCGTCGTGAGCAGTGCGACGCCGGATCCGGCGGGCGGACCGCCGTGGGCGGTGCGGGTCTTCGCCAACCCCGCGGGGCTGGACTGCGTCGCCGTGGGCCGCCTGGTCGGCGGCGCCATCGGCACGTTCGATGCGTCGCGGACGTTTCGCGCGCTGCCGGCCCGGGTGTCGGGCGCGTGCGAGCCGATCGCGCGGTCCGGTCTGCTCGTTGCCGTCCAACACCGCCTGAAGGCCCCGGAGCGGACCGTCGTCTACGGACTCGCGCGCGACCGGCGGCCGGTCCGCATCACGATCGGCGGCGTGACGCGCACTGCCCAGACCGGCGGGCTGGGCACGTTCATCGACGTTCGCACGGGGTCTGCCGACATGCGTGGTGCGACCGCCACGACCGCTGTCGGCGGCCGGACGGTGCGTCGGAGCCTGGGCTTTTTGACCGCACCGTCCAGAACACGGCGCTGACCGCGCCGTCTGCGGCGACGATCACCGTGTCGTAGGCGAACCGCCGCTCCAGCCGCTCGGCGATGAGCATGGCGTCGGCGGTGGCCACGAGCTCGTCTCGCGAACGGCCGCCCACGCCGGTGAGGCGCAGCGCGGGCAACAGCGGCAGCGAGCGCCGCCGAGCCGCATTGGGCCATGCGTTCAAGGCGCTGCCGAGCTCGACGATGGCGTCGTCGTCGTCGACGTCGCCCTCCGGGAACACCATCAGCGCGACGCCGTCGGGCGCCAGCGCGAGCGTGCCTGCGCCGGCCCGCGCAGCGGAGGCGGGAAGCGCCACCGGCTCGAAGTACAACGCCGGGAGCATCGCGGGGCGGCAGACCAGCCGGGTGGGTGGCGGGGACGGGCAGAGCATGAGTCATACGAGACGTGAGCGGCGCCGCTGTGACCAACGCACCGGATGCGGCGCCTATCGTTCCCAGGCGGCTGTTCGACGTCCTCGGCCGTCTCGGGCCGTCGGCGGGGCGCTGGCTCGCGCGGCTCGACCTCCCGGATGACACGCCCGACCTCGCGGCGCTGCGCGCGCATGTCGCGGCGCCCTGGCCAGCGTTCGGAGGACACGGGCGGCGCTCACCCTCGTAGGCTCTAGGCCATGCCGGCCACCCTCGCGATCCTCGACGGCGCGGTCATGGACGTGGCCGATGCGCAGATCTCCGTCACCGACGAGGGCCTGCTGCGCGGCGACGGCGTCTTCGAGGTCGCGCGGATCTACGGCGGTCGCCCGTTCGCGCTCGAGGAGCATCTGGAGCGCATGGCCCGCAGCGCGCAGACGCTGCGCCTGCCCTTCGACGCCGGCGCCGTGCGCGCCGACGCCACCGCGCTGATCGCCGCCGGTGCGCCCGGCGAGGCCATGCTGCGCCTCGTCGTCACCCGCGGCGGGCGCCGGATCGGGATGCTCGAGACGCTGCCCGAGCGCCCGGAGACGATCGCGCTGCAGACGGTCACCTACACGCCGACGCGCGTGCTCGACGGCGTCAAGTCGCTCTCCTACGCGGCGAACATGCTCGCGACCTGCCTCGCGCGCGAGCAGGGCGCCGACGAGGCGCTGCTCGTCACGCCGCACGGGCGCGTGCTCGAAGGACCCACGACGTCGTTCTTCTACGTGCTCGACGGCGCGCTGTGCACACCGCCGCTGAGCGACCGGATCCTGGACTCGATCACCCGGCGCGCGCTGATGGCCGTGACCGACGCGAGCGAGCGCGTCACGACGCTGGAGGATCTCGCCGCGGCCAGCGAGGCGTTCCTGGCGTCGTCGCTGCGCGAGGTGCATCCCGTGCACGCGATCGACGGCGCCGCGCTGGCGCAGGCACCCGGGCCGGTCTCGTCCGCCGCGGCCGCGGCCGTGCGCGAGCACATCGAGGCCGAGTTCGCGCGCGCCCCCGCGGCGTGAAGATCGTCACGGTCATCGGCAACCGGCCGCAGTTCGTCAAGGCGGCCGCCGTGTCGGGACCGCTGCGCGAGCGCCACGAGGAGCTGCTCGTGCACACCGGCCAGCACTACGACGACGAGCTGTCGGCGGTCTTCGTCCGCGAGCTCGACATGCCGGTGCCGGACATCGAGCTGGGGCTCGGCGGCGGCTCGAACACCGAGCAGACCGCGCGCATGATCGGGGCGCTCGGCGAGCTGCTAGGCGACGAGGGGCCGGATGCGGTGCTCGTCTACGGCGACACGAACTCGACGCTGGCGGGCGCGCTCGCCGCCGCGCAGGCGCGGATCCCCGTCGCCCACGTCGAGGCCGGCATGCGCTCGTTCGACCGGGCGATGCCCGAGGAGCTCAACCGCGTCGTGACCGACCACGTCAGCGACCTGCTGCTCGTCCCCTCGCGCACCGCCGCGGACAACCTCGCGCGCGAGGGGGTGGCCGGCGCGGTGCAGGTCGTCGGCGACGTCATGGTCGACGTCGCGCGGCTGCTCGCCCCGCGCGCCCGTGCCGACGACGGCCCGCTGCGCGCGGCCGGCGTCGTCGCCGGCGAGTACGTGCTCGTCACCGCCCACCGCGCCGGCACCGTCGACGACCCGCAGCGCCTGGAGCGCCTCGTCGAGCTGCTGCTCGGCGTCGCCCTGCCCGTGGTGCTGCCGCTGCACCCGCGCACCCGCGCGCGCCTGGAGGCGGCAGGCCTGCTGGACCGCCTCGCGGCCGCCACGACGCTCCTGCCGCCGCTGGGCCCGCTGGCCTTCGCCGCGCTGCTGACCCGCGCCCGCGCGGTCCTGACGGACTCCGGCGGGGTGCAGAAGGAGGCCTATCTCGCCGGCGTGCCGTGCGTGACGCTGCGCGACCGCACGGAGTGGGTCGAGACCGTCGAGGCGGGCTGGAACGTGCTCGTCGACCTCGATGCCGCCGCTGCGCACGCCGCGCTGGGCACCGACCCGCCGGCCCAGCGCCCCGAGCTCTACGGCGACGGCCACGCCGCCGGCCGCGTCGTCGCCGCCCTGACTACGCTGAGCCGATGATCGACGCCCCCGGCCTCGTCATCAGCCCCAGCGCGCAGGTCGGTGCCGGCGTGACGTTCGGCGCCCACGTGGTGGTGCACGACCACGTCGTCATCGGCGACGGCGTCGTCGTCGGCGATCACGCCGTGCTGGGCAAGCTGCCGCAGCTCGCCAGGCGCTCGACGGCGCCGCGCGAGGCGCCCGCCGCGCTCGTCGTCGAGGCCGGCGCGGTGATCGGCACGCAGGCGATCGTCTTCGCCGGCGCGCACATCGGCGCCGGCACGATCATCGCCGACCAGGCCTTCGTGCGCGAGCGCACGACGATCGGCCCCGACAGCGTGGTCGGGCGCGCCACCGGCGTCGACAACGACGTCACGATCGGCGCCCGCGTGCGGATCCAGTCGCAGGCCTACGTGACGGCCTACAGCGTCGTCGAGGACGACGTGTTCTTCGGTCCCTGCGCGATGACGACCAACGACGACACGATGGCGCGCCACCCGAAGGGGACGGCGCTGCGCGGCGCCACGCTGCGCCGCGCCTGCCGGATCGGCGGCGGCGCCGTGCTCGTGCCGGGGGTGGAGATCGGCGAGGAGGCGTTCGTCGCCGCCGGCGCGGTGGTGACCGCCGACGTGCCCGCGCGCAAGGTCGTCATGGGCGTTCCCGCGCGGCTCGTGCGCGACGTCCCGGAGGAGGACCTGCTCGAGCGCTGGGCCTGAGGGCGTACGCGCGTCGGGCGCGGCTACGGCGCTACGCCGCGGCCTGCAGGCGCTCGTCCTGCATCCAGATGATCTGCTCGCGTCCCGGGCCGACGCCGACGAGCACGATCGGCACCTTGACCGCGTCGGCGATGAAGTCCAGGTAGTCGCGCGCGGCCTGCGGCAGCTCCGACGGCGCGCGGCACTCCGTGATGTCCTCGCTCCAGCCGTCGAGCTCGATGTACTCGCCGCGGGAGTGGTGCAGCACCGACTGGTGGTAGGGGAAGTCGGTGAAGTGCGCGCCGTCCAGGCCGCTGTAGGCGGTGCAGACCTTGATCTTGTCAAAGCCGGTGAGGACGTCGAGCTTCGTGATCGCCAGCGACGTCAGGCCGTTGATGCGCGAGGCGTAGCGCAGCGCCGGGATGTCCAGCCAGCCCGTCCGCCGGGCGCGGCCGGTGGTCGTGCCGAACTCGCCGCCGCGGGTGCGGATGTCCTCGCCGACCTCGTCGTGCAGCTCGGTCGGAAACGGGCCGGAGCCGACGCGCGTGACGTAGGCCTTGGCGATGCCCCAGACCTCGTGGATGTCCTTCGGCCCGACGCCCGCGCCGACGCAGGCCGCGCCGGCGATCGGGTTGGACGACGTGACGAACGGATACGTGCCGTGGTCGATGTCCAGCAGCGCGCCCTGCGCGCCTTCGTAGATGACGAGCTTGTCGGCGTCCAGCGCGTCCCAGACGATCCGCGCGGTGTCGGCGATGTGGCGCTCGAGGCGGTGGCCGTAGGTGAGGTAGGCCTCGGTCATCGACTGCAGGTCCAGCGACGGGTCCTTGGCGTAGGGGCGCAGGCTCAGCCGCTTGGGATCGATCGCCGCGGTGATCTTCTTCTTGAGGATCTTCTCGTCGAGCAGGTCCTGCATGCGGATGCCCAGGCGCGCGGCCTTGTCGGCGTAGGCGGGGCCGATGCCGCGCCGCGTCGTGCCGATCTGCAGCTTGCCGAGCTTCGTCTCGCCCGCCGTGTCGAGCAGCAGGTGGTAGGGCATGATCACGTGCGCGTTGGCGCTGATGCGCAGGCCGCTCGTGTCGATCCTGCGGCCGCGCAGCGCGTCGAGCTCGTCGGTCAGGACGGCGGGGTCGATCACGACGCCGTTGCCGATGATGCAGCGCTTGCCCGGATAGAGGATCCCGGACGGGATGAGGTGGAACTTGAAGACCTCGCCGTCGCGGATGATCGTGTGGCCGGCGTTGTTGCCGCCCTGGAAGCGCACGATCGCGTCCGCGCGCTCGGCGACGAGGTCGACGACCTTGCCCTTGCCCTCATCGCCCCATTGGGCGCCCACGATGCATATGCCTGGCATGCCGCGGGCGATTCTAGTGCGCGTCGGATTCTCGGCCCGTGAACGGCCCGTGATGCTAGGCCGAACGCGCGTCGTGGCGCTGCTGGCGCGCGTCGGCGCCCCACAGCGGCAGCACCTCGCACATCTCCTCCAGGCGCGAGACCGTGCGCTCGTTGATCTGTTCGGCGAGGTCGTCGCGCTCGAGGTTCGTCGTGATGATCACCGAGCGCTCGTCCTCGTAGCGGGCATTGACGATCGCGTAGAGCTGCTCGAGCACCCACGGGCTCGTCTTCTCGGCGCCGACGTCGTCGATGTGCAGCAGATCGACGGCGGTCAGGCGGTCGAGCAGGTCGACGTAGGAGTTGCCGCGATCGTCGTCGAACGTCGTGCGGATCTCGGCCAGCAGCCGCGGCAGCGAGTAGATCGCGACGCTGCGCCCGGCCTCCAGCGCGTGGCGCGAGACGAGCATCGCAAGCGTCGTCTTGCCGGTGCCGACGGAGCCGAAGAACCACAGCCCGCGACCGGCGTCGAGGTTCTCGTCGATGCGGTTGACGAAGCGGCGCACGGCGGCGGTGACGGGGCCGGCGATCTCGGTCACCGGCGGGCGGTCGAACGACACGCCGCGGTACTTGCGCGGGATCACGCCGCTCAGCGACCTCGCCCGGGCGCGGCTGACGCGCTGCGCCCGGCAGCGGCAGTCGCTGGCGTCGTTCGTCGCGTCGTCGATGACGAAGCCGCTGCCGTCGCACAGATCGAACGGGCAGCGGTCCTCGGGGACGGGCGGCGGGAGGCGGGCGGTGCTCATGGGCGTGCCGGCGAGCGTAGATGACGGCCCCGTCGTCGCATCGGATGCGGCCGGGGTGATCCGCTCAGGCGAGGCGACACGCAGTGCCGGTTACGGCGTTTTCCGACTTCAGGAGGTTTGCGATGGATGGCTGGGGGTTCGGCTGGCTCGAGTTCGCTCCGGTCGTGATCGCCGCGGTGATCGTCTTCCGGCACTTCCGCGGCGCACGTCGCGCAGCGGATGCCGAGGGCGATTAATCCGCGCGACGGGGGCGATGCGCATTGCCACACAAGACGTTCTCCCCCCACCTCAGGAGGTTCGCAATGCAAGGCAAGACCCTCGCCCAGATCTACGCCCTGGCGCTCGGGGCGGTGCTCGTGCTCGTCGGCATCCTCGGCTTCGTCGTCGAGCCGAGCTTCGGCATCGGCGACGACGCGCAGCGCGGCACGCTGATCGCGTTCGACATCAACGGCTGGCACAACGTGGTTCATCTGCTGTCCGGCGTCGTCGGCCTCATCATGGCCAGGACGGCCGCCAACGCACGGCTGTTCGCCATCGGCTATGGCGTCGTCTACCTGCTGGTGACGGCCCTCGGCTTCGTCGTCGGCGACGGCGGCTACCTGCTGTCGATCATCCCGATCAACACGGCCGACAACCTGCTGCACCTGGTGATCGCCGTGAGCGGCATCGCGATCGGCCTGGCCAGCCCGGCCACGAGCGGCGCACCCCGCCGCACGGCCACGGCCTGACCGATTGCCCACGCGGGCCGGCGGCGCCACGAGCGTCTCCGGCCCGATCGGGCGACCACGGCCATGCTCTTCATCGCACACGCAGGACACTGGGCGCTCGGCCTGCTCGAGGTCGCGCCGCTGATCGTCGTCGCAGCGGTCGTCGTGTGGAGGACCCTGGCCCAGCGCGGCCTGCGCTCTCGATCGGGGGAGCCGGCCCCTCACGCGTAGCGGTCGGGCGAGGTGTAGTTGAGGAACTTCGGATACTCCTTGGCGAACGTCAGCTCGACGTCGCCGATCGCCCCGTTGCGGTGCTTGGCGATGATGATGTCCGCGATCCCTGCCCGCTCGGTCTCCTTGTCGTAGTACTCCTCGCGGAAGATGAACGCGACGAGGTCGGCGTCCTGCTCGATCTGGCCTGAGTTATGGGTGACGATGCCGTCTGCAAGCCAGCAGGACGGGCCTGGAACCGTCAGGTCGTAGACCTCGTCGCGGCCCGCGTCCTCCACGGCTACGACCCGATCCCAGAACACGTCTCCGACGCACAGTGATGCGAGGCCGTCGTCGTCCAGGATCTCGGCGTCCTCCGCCAGCATCGTGCGCGAGGGCGCGAACCGGAGATGTGACGTCCCTCCGTCGCTCGTGCCGCGCATGGCCGCCATGTCGCGTTGCGTGACGCCGCGCTGCAGCATGCGGGCACGCACGTGCTCCCATACTTCGCGTGCAAGCGTGTCGACATTCGTGTTGGTCCGAGTCGTCGCAAGCGCTGCCTCGAGCGCCGCCGCCTGCTCAGCGTTCGAGCCCGCCCCGCAGACCCGCGAGAGAAACCGCCGCTGGTCCGCTGCTCCTGACACCACGACGTTGAACAGCGTCGTCCGAGTGTGCTGGACGAGTGTGTTGATCCGGGCCACGATCCCGACTCGCAGCAACAGGGCCGCGACATCGCGTGCCAGGCCTTCGCTGACCGTCGTGAACGCCACCCGGATCTCTTGGCGCCTGCTCGGGCGCACGCCGACCCAGATCGTGCCGTCCGTCGCCCATAGGTGGCTCAGGAGGAGAGCGATCTGGTCGTGGGCGAGTCTGAACGCCGCGTCCGGGACGCGCTTCTGCGCAGACCGCTGGTTCCAGATGCCGAGCTCGCGCAGCCAGAGCCCAACGCCGGCCGGATGCCAGCGGCTGCCGTTGCCGGAGAGCACGAGCTGATGCCGGTCGCCGCGACCCTCATGGCGCCGAACGGTCGCGCCGAACTGGCGCTGCGCTGCCCCGGCGACGGCGGCGCTGTTGTCCTCCGACGCGGTCGTGTACCGCAGTGGCTGACGGGTGAGGTAGCTGCCGTCCCCGATGAGATGACCGAGCAGGATCACGCGGTCGTCGGGCCAGCGCTCGCTCTGTTCGGGCTCTGGGAGGCGCCGTGCAACCGCGACGCTGTCGCCCGCGGTCAGCTCGCCGAGTCGCTGCCAGCCTCGTCCTGTCCGGATGCGGTGCTCCCGCGTCGCACGCAATCGACGGCCGGAGGCGAGCGTGAGTTCGAGCACGGGGCGCACGCCGACCTTCCACACCCCATCCGTGCTCGCGGCTCGTACCCGGTCGTCGTCGCCGACGGCTATCACGTCCGGTGAGCGCCCGACAAGTTCGGCGATCGGCAGGCGCCGGCCATCGGCGAGCGTGACCAGCGTGTCGCCCGTCACGCACTCGCGAAGATCGGACAGCATCGGGCGCTTGTCGGTGCGCGACTCGACCGCGCGGCTCAGCTGTGAGAGGGCGATGACCGGTACATGGAGCTCGCGCGCGAGGATCTTCAGCCCACGGCTCATCTCGCCGACCTGCTGCACGCGCGACTCGATGCGACCATCGGCGCGCAACAGCTGCAGGTAGTCGATGATGATCAGGCCGAGCGGCTGCTGCTGGTGCAGACGACGCGCCTTGGCGCGGATCTCGATGATCCCGACGTCGGAGGAGTCGTCGATGAACAGCGGTGCCGACGCGAGCTTCGCCGAAGCCTGCAGGATCTTCGGCCACTTGCTGTCGGGCACGCGCCCCTTGCGCAGCTCGTCGCCCTTGATGCGCCCCTGCGAGGCCACGAAGCGCTGCGCGAGCTCCGTCTCGGACATCTCGAGGGAGAACAGAGCGACCGGCAGCCCGTGGTCGATCGCGGCGTTCTCGGCGATGTTCGTGACCAGGGCCGATTTACCCATCGATGGCCTTGCCGCGATGATGATGAGGTTGCCGGGCTGAAAGCCGCCGGTGATCTCGTCGAGGTCGCGGAAGCCCGACGGCGTGCCGGTCAGCGAGGTGCCCTCGCGCGAGAGCTTCTCCATCTTGCGCAGCTCGTCGTCGAGGATCTCGTCGATCGTGCGGAAGTCCTTCTGGCGGTCGTCGTGGGCGACCTCGAGCATCGCCCGCTCGGCCTGCTCGACGAGATCGCGCGGCGCGGCGGCGTGATTGAGGACGGACGCCTGGATCTCGTACGTCGTGCTCAGCAGGCGGCGCATGAGCGCGTGCTCGCGCACGATCTGCGCGTAGCGGCGGATGCTGCCGAGGCCCGGCACGCCGCCGGTCAGCTCGTCGATCGCCGCCTTGCCGCCCGCCTGCTCGAGCTTGCCCGTGGAGCGCAGGTGCTCGCTCACCGTGAGCACGTCGATCGGCTCGCTCTCGCGATAGAGCAGGAGCATCGACTCGTAGATGAGGCGATGGCGGTCGCGGTAGAAGTCGTCGGCCTTCAGGCCCTCCTCGATCACGAGCCCGTACATCGTGCGATCGGACAGCAGGATCCCGCCGAGGACCGACTGCTCGGCCTCGAGCGAGTGCGGCGGCGCGACGCCGGTGGCGATCGTCGCGGGTGGCCGCGGCGGGGAATCGGGGTGCGTGCTCACAGGTTCAGCAGCCTAGGTCGCTCCTGCCCCCGATGCGCACCGCTGAGGGGGCGGCTGGGCGGCGTTCCCGCGTACTGCGAGAAACTTGTTCGGCCCTTGACGAAACGCGCGCGCACGAACACATGTTCGCGTCCCCACCGGACGGACCGGCGCCGGGTGAGCGCCGTCAGGCCGGCTCGTCGGGCCAGCGACCGTGCTCGGTGTAGAACTCGCGCGCGGCATCCTCCGCGTCGCGCTCGACGGGGCCGCTGCGCGCGGCCCACACGAGCAGCGCGATCCCGGCGATGCCGCCGATCACGCCGACGACGCTCCAGATCGTGTCGGCGAGAGCGGCGAGCGGGGGCAGCAGGGTCAGGTGCGCTCGACGACCATCGTCTTGACCGAGGCCGTCACGCCCTCGGCGACCTCGACGACGACGACGTAGGTGCCGACGTTCTTGATCGGCTCCTCGAGGTGGATCTTGCGACGGTCGACCTTGACGCCGCGGGCTTCCTCGATCGCGTCGGCGATGTCCTGGTTGGTCACCGATCCGAAGAGGCGTCCGTCGTCGCCGGCCTGCTGGCTGATCGTCAGCACCGTGCGGCTGAGGACCTCGGCGTCCTCCTTGGCCTTCGCGACGAGCGCCTGCGTGGCGCGGTCGGTCGACTCGGCGCGGCGGCGGGCCTCGTCGAGCGCGCCCTTCGTCGCCGGTTGGGCAAGCTTGCGCGGCATGAGGTAGTTGCGCAGGTAGCCCTTGGAGACGTCGACGACGGCTCCGCGCTGGCCGAGGTGCTCGACGTCCTGCATGAGGATCGCGGACGGCATCTAGTCGCGGCCGCGGCGCCCGCCGCGCCCACCCTCGCGCTCGGTGTCGTCACGGCCGCCCTCGTTGACGTAGGGCAGCAGCGCCAGCTCACGGGCGCGCTTGACGGCGCGGGCGATCTGGCTCTGGTGACGGCGGCAGGCGCCGGTGATCCGCCGTGAGCGGATCTTCCCCTTCTCGGAGATGAACTTGCGCAGGACGGCGGTGTCCTTGTAATCGACCTGCTCGACCTTGTCCTTGCAGTACGGACAAGGCTTGCGCCGGCCGGTGCCGGGCCCGCCCTTCTTGTCACGTCGGCGCGTGGGCTTGCCACGGTTGCGCTGCTTTGCCACTGACGAAAGTCCTTAAGTCGCTTGCTGAGAGCGCGCACGGCGATGCGCGCGGCCCGTCATTGTGACAAACGCGGCGCGACGTCCGCGGATTGCGCTACGCCAGACCATCCGCCGTCAGCGCGCGCGGCGCTCGAGGCGACCCTCGGCGAGGGCCTCCAGCGCGATCTCGTCGAGCGACGCGACGACGATGTCGGCGTGGGCGCGCTCCAGCAGCGCCTCGTCGTCGTGGCGCGCGACGCCGAGCGCGGCGAAGTCGCCCGCCTTCGCCGCCTGGATGCCGGACTCGGCGTCCTCGATGACGAATGCGACGGCGGGCTCGACGCCGAGCTCGCGCCCCGCCGTCAGGAAGATCTCCGGGTGGGGCTTGCCCTGCGCGAACTCGCGGCCGGAGATGTCGACGTCGAAGGCGTCCAGCAGCGTCAGCCCGGACGTCATCCACGCGGGGCTCAGGCCCTCCTGCTCGGCGAACGTGTCCAGGCGGATCTGGCGCAGGAACAGGCCGGCGTTCTTCGAGGAGGAGGCGGCCGCGATCTTCATCCCCGCGTCCTTGACGGCGATCACGAAGCGCAGCGCATCCGGATAGGCGGAGAACTCGCCGGCCTCGATGAGCTCGACGACCATCTCCTGCTTGCGGTCGGCGTACTCGTCGACCCGGGACTCGGGAGCGGGCACGCCGAAGTGCTCCAGCGCGCCCGTCGCGCCGGCCATCCGCGGCTTGCCGGAGAGGACCTCCTGGTAGACCTTCGCCGTGAACGCGCCCGGGGTCCACGACGTCTGGTCGCGGATGTCGGCCCACGAGCCCTCCATGAGCTCGGTGAAGGCATCGCGCCAGGCGGCTTCGTGGGGCGAGTCGACGAGCACGCCGTCGACGTCGAAGATCGCTGCGCGAAAGCCGTCCTGCGTGGTCATGTTCCCCCTCGGGAGTCGCTGCCCTGACCGACCGCGGCAGGCGCCGGCGGCTCGAGCGTGAACGTGCAGCGCTCGCCGGAGCCGACCCGGCGCACGTCGTCGCCGATGCCGACCCTGATCGCGCCGGTGAAGCCACCGGTGATGACCACCGTCAGCTCGCCGTCGCGGATCGTCACGCGGATCGGCGTCCCGTGCACCTGCATCGGAAACGACAGGCCGTTGAGCTTGTCGGTGAGCGTCGGAGCGAAGAACAGCACGCCGTCGCGGATCTCCGCGCCGGTGTAGGCGCGCTGGACGAGGTCGATCGTGCCCGCCATCACGCCGAGGTGGATGCCCTCCTTCGTCGTGCCGCCCTGGACGTCGCCGACGTCGCTCTCGAGCGCGACGAGGAAGCGCTCCCACGAGTGCTCGGGGTCGATCGGCGCGAGCACGCCGGCGTGCGCGATGTAGCTCAGCGTCGAGCCGTGCGAGGTGCGCTCGTCGTAGTAGTCGATGTTGCGCCGCGCGCTGTCAGGCCCCCACTCGTAGCCCAGGCGCTCGAACAGCCCGGCGATCTCGTCGGGCGAGAAGAGGAAGAACAGCAGCACGGTGTCGGCCTGCTTGGCGAGCTTGTAGCGGTCGGCCTCGTCGCCCTCGGCGCGCAGGATCCGGTCCAGGCGCTGGATGTTCTCGTGCTTGGCGCGGTAGCCGTCCCAGTCGAGCTCCGCGAGCTCGTCGTAGCCCTCGAACTGGCTGATGATGCCGTCGCCGTGAAACGGCACGTACATCTTCGTGCTCATCTCGCCCCACGTCGCGATCTCCTCGTCGGTCAGCCCGAGCTTGGCGCGCAGCGTGTCGCGCCGGCGCTCGGTGAGCAGCCTGAGCACGGCCTGCGCCCGCTCGCAGATCCAGGCGACCATGATGTTCGTGTAGGCGTTGTTGCGCAAGCCGCTCTCGGTCTCGCCCGGGTACTTCTCGTGAAACTCGTCGGGGCCCATCACGCCGTGGATCTCGTAGCGGTCGCGCTCGGCGTTGTAGTGCGCGATCGAGCTCCAGAAGCGCGCGATCTCCAGCATGATCTCCGCCCCGTGGTCGCGCAGGAAGTCGAGGTCGTCGGTCGCCTGGTGGTAGTGCCAGACGTTGTAGAAGATCGCGGCGTTGACGTGGCGCTGGCGATGGCTGAGGTCGGGATCCCACTGTCCCGACAGCGGGTTGAGATGCACGATCTGCGTTTCCTCGCTGCCGTCGCTGCCGCTCTGCCACGGGAACATCGCGCCGGCGTAGCCCGCCTCGCGCGCGGCGGCGCGCGCCTCGCCCAGGCGCCGGTAGCGGTACATGAGCAGCTCGCGCGTGATCTCGGGCAGGCGCGACGTGAGGTAGCGAAAGACGTAGAGCTCGTCCCAGAAGACGTGGCCGCGGTAGGCCTCGCCGTTGAGGCCGCGTGCCGGCACCCCGGCGTCGTGGTTGGTGGTGTGCAGCGAGCAGACCTGCAGGATGTGCGAGATGTGCAGCCGCAGGAGGTGCTGCACGCGCTCGTTGCCGGGCAGGAAGACGTCGCTGGAGCGCCACAGCTCGTCCCAGGCGCGGGTGTGGCGCTGCAGCCCCTCGGCGAAGTCGGGGTAGCGGCTGACGGACTTGCCGGCGTTCGTCAGCGGCTCGTAGATCGCGCGGTCGCGCGAGGTGTACAGCGAGACGAGCTTCTCGACGCGGACCGGCTCGCCCTGGCGCACGTCGAAGCTCAGCACCTGCTGGATGTAGTCCTCCGCCTGAAACAGCGTGCGCGTGACGTCGAGCTGCTCGGCGTCGCGAAACACGCGCGTGCGGGCGGCCTGGGCGACGTAGATGTTCGACTGGCGCGTCTCGACGTGCAGCGCGATGACCTCCGGGCCGAACGTGCGGGGCGAGACGGCGTCGAGGTGGCGTCCCTCGAGGTCGCCGTAGCGCGCGACCCCGCCGTTGGTGACGCGGCCGTCGAGCGCTGTCACCACCTCGACCCAGCCCGACCAGTTCACCGGCGTCAGCGTCCACTCGATGGCGGCCTGATGGGAGTGCGCCATGCTCATGAAGCGCCGGCTGCGCAGCGTCGTCTCGCGCCCGCCGCGGTCGCGGAAGCGCAGCTCGCGGCTGACCATCGCGACGCCGACGTCGTACTCGTGGCGGTAGTCGAGCAGCTCGACGTTGCCGACGCGGATCGCGTCCTCGCCCTCGACGCGCAGCTTGAGCACGAGCCAGTTGGGCAGGTTGACGAGATCCTCGTTGAGGACGGGCCGGCCGCCCATGATCGTCGTCTCGCGGTTGTAGAGCCCGTGGGCGTACGTGCCGGCGTAGTGGACGTCGCCGGTGTCCTCCCACTCGGCCGTTCCACGGGTGCAGAAGTAGCCGTTGCCGGTCGACGTCAGCGCTTCGCGCAACCCTTCGTCGCCAGGATCGAACCCGTCGTATCTCAGCGCGCGCTCGTCCACGAGGCGTGACGCTAGCGCAAGATCACGCCGGGCTCGGTTGACGGGCCGTGAAGCCGCTCGAGGCCGCGCCGCGAGGGTCGCGGCGCAGCTCTGATCGCGGGCGCGACCCAGCCTGGGTCGCGCCCGCGACCCAGCCTGGAATCGAGGCTAGAACGGAATGTCGTCGTCGGCGGGCTGGCTGCTGCCGGCGCCGCTGGGGACCGTCTGGAAGTCGTCGGTGTTCGCGGGGACGTCCGAGCGCGGGGTGAAGCCGTTGGACTGCTCGCCGCCCTGGCCCCGGGAGCCGTCGCGCACGACGGGCACGACGCTGTCGGCGGAGATGTCGACGGCCTGGCGCTTGTTGCCCTCGTCGCCCCACTCGCGCCACTTCAGCCGGCCGGAGACGACCACCTTCTGGCCCTTGGTGAGGTTGCCGGCCATCCACTCGCCGAGGCCGCCCCAGACGGACACGTCGAAGTACGAGGCGCGGTCGGCCCAGTTTCCGGAGGCGTCCTTGAAGCGGTCGTTGTGCGCGATCCGCAGGGAGCAGACCGACGGTCCACCGTTGGGCAGGTTGCGCAGCTCGGGCTCGCGGGTGAGGTTCCCGGAGACGGTCACCTGGTTGATTTCAAAACCGCTCATGCAAATCTCCTTCGGGGACGAACCAACTTGCGAGGCAGTCTAGGGCTGGTGCCGGAAGGCACGGCCGTCCACGCCGCTCTCTCCGCGCTTTTGTCGCAGGGACGCGGGCAAGCACGCGTGATCCGGCACACCTGGCCATACGGAAGGCCGCGATCGCGCCGGCCGACGGGAAGCGAGGGTGCGCGCTCAGGCGATGGCGTCGGCCGGTTCCGCGACGGGCGCGGGGGCCTCTGCTGCGACCGGCTCGCCGATGCCCGTGGGGCGCGGCTCGGGGCGGTTCGCGGGGGGCGCCGGAGTACCGGGCGCGAGCTTGATGATGCGAAAGCGCATGACGCCGTCGGCGATCTTCAGCGTGCGCTGAAGGCTCTCGAGCACCTCGCGGGTGCCGTGGAACTGCAGCAGGTGGTACTCGGTGTCGGTCTTGTGGCGGATCTCGTACGCCATCTGCCGGACGCCCCAGTCCTGCGTGTTGACGATCTCTCCGCCGGAGGCGATCGTCGTCTCGACGCCGGTGAGCACCCGCTGACGCTGGTCGTCGGGCGCCGCGCTGTCGAGCATGAGAACGAGGTCGTACAGGGGATCATGTGCAGGCATGCGGCGGCAAGGATAGCGAGCGCCGGCGCCTGCCGGCCGCCGCGGGGGGACGAGACACAGCGCCCCGCAGCCTTGAGAGGACATGGACCCCGACGGACCCCTCCCCCTGCACGCCCGCGTGCGCTGGGGCAACGTCGCTCGCGCCGCCGCCCTCCTCATCCTCGCCCTGCTCGTCATCGCCTGGCCGCACCTGCGCACCCCCGAACCCGAGCTCCCACCCGCCGCCCCGGTCCCGCTGACCGCCGCCCCACCGCCGCCGCCCACCCCCGTTCCCGCCGCACCCGCGCCGAGCGCCGCCCCGCCCACCGCCACGCCGCCACCCGCCCCACCCGCCCGATCACGCCCCCACCGCCCCCGCTCCGGCGAGCGTCCTGCCAAGGCAACGCCGAAGCCGAAGCCGCCCCGCGCGCGCCGCCCAAGAACAGCGCCCGCCCCACGCCCACCGGCGCGGCGTCAGCCAGCCCGCTCCACCCCCCAACCCACGACTCGGCGTCAGCCACCCCGCTCCACCCCCCACCCTGCGCCGGCCATCCGCGCCAAGCCGCGACCGCGACCGCAACCGCAACCCCCGCCACCACAGCACGATGAACCCAACGCCACCGCCCCCGAGTTCGCCTTCGAGTTCGGCTAGAGCAGGGGAGAGGGCGGAGGGTCGAGCCGGAAATCACCCGCAGGGCCGGATCGGCCCTGTTCCCCCTCTCCCCGGGCCGCCTACCGGCCAGCCATCACAGCATTCTTCGCCTTGATGTCAGCCAGCTGCTCGTCGATCCAATCCCCCGGATCGCGCGCCGTCACCGCGCCCTTCAGGCCCGCCCACCGCCGTTCACGCTCTTCCGCACCCATCGTCAGCGCCCGGAAGATCGAGTCCGCCGTCTCCTTGATGTCGAACGGGTTGACGCTCAACGCCCACTCGCCGAGCTCCTCGTGCGCCCCCGTGTTCTCCGACAGGATCGAGACGCCGTTTCGCTCGTTGACCACCGGCCCCTCCTTCGCCACGAGGTTCATCCCGTCGAACATCGCGTTGACGATCATCACGTCGTAGTGCTTGTAGGCCGCGACCGCCTCCTCGAGGTCGTCGCGCAGCTTGAGCTGGATCGGCATCCAGTCCGGCGTGCCGTGGCGGTGGTTGACGATCGCCACGAGCGCCTCGATGCGCTCGAGGTACTCCTGATACTCGGGCACGTCCATCCGCGACGGCATGAGCTGGGCGATGAACGTCACGTTCTCGTGGAACTCCGGGTGCTCGTCGAGGAACTGGTCGAAGGCCGAGAAGCCGCGCAGCACGTTCTTGGAGAGGTCGGCGCGGTCGACGCGCAGGATGATGTGCTCGCGCCGGCGGCGCTCGATCTCGCGCTCGAACTGCTGCGTGCGCTCGCTCGCGGCGACCTTGCGCGTCGCCTCGTAGTCGATCGGCAGCGGGTAGTGGCGCACCCACACCTCGCGCCCGTCGGGGACGCACACGACGCCGCGCTCGAAGTCGACGTCGTAGTCCATGAGGTCGCGGCAGCACTGCAGGAAGTTCCAGCGGTACGAGCGGGTGTGGAAGCCGACGATGTCGTTGGAGAGCACGCCGTCGTAGATCTCGTTGCGCACGCGCTTGGGCAGCACGCGCCAGGCGTCGGGCTGCGTCCACGGGATGTGGATGAAGTGGTGCAGGAAGACGTCCGGTCGCGCCGCGCGGACGATCGCCGGCAGCGTGTAGAGGTGGTAGTCGTGGACCATCACGACCGGGTTCTCGTCGCCCTCGATCTGCTCGACGACGGCCCGCGCGAGGTCGTCGTTGACGGTCTTGTAGCCCTCGTCGAAGGCCTGCACCTCGTTGTCGCGGATGTCCGGCGCGTTGGACAGATCCCACAGGTAGTGCTGGATGAACCACAGCATCGGGTTGGCGATCACGTTGTAGAAGCGGTCGTAGGCCTCCGGATCGGAGATGACGAGGCGCACGTGGAACTCGCCGTTCGCCGTGTCGACGACGAAGGCCCCACCGTCGCGCTCGCGCGACGTGCGCACGTCGCCCTCGGTCATCGCCGAGGCGATCCAGACGGCGTCGCGGTGCGTCGCCAGGCCCGTCAGCGCCGTGACGAGCCCGCCGGTGCCGCGCGTGAACGAGCCGTCGACGTCGAACGTCACCGGGCCGCGGTTGGACACGAGCACGAGCGGCGCCTGGCCGGTGGACGAGCGCTCGCTCATGGACGCACGGCGCCGGTCTGCTGCGGACGCGCGCCGAGCCGCACGCGCACGTCGCGCGCCTTGCCGGCGCGGTAGACGCGCAGCGTGATCTCCTGGTCGGGCTTGTAGGCCAGCAGCGCCACGCCGAGCGCGTTTCCGTCCTCGAGCGGCTCGCCGTCGACGGCGGTGATCACGTCGCCGCCGGCGATGATCGGGCGCGCCTGGAAGCGCCGCTCGACGTCGCCCGCCCGCAGGCCCGCCCTGGCCGCGGGGCCGCCGGCCACGACCTCCTGCACCCAGGCGCCGCTGGTCACGGGCAGCCGGAAGCGGCGCGCGAGCTGCGGGTAGATCCGCGCCGTCGACACGCCGAGGTAGGCGTAGGCGACCCTGCCGTTCTTGCGCAGCGCCGCGAGCGTGCGCCGCACGGTGTCGGCCGGGACGGCGTAGCCGACGCCCTCGCCGCCGCCCGACGTCGTCTGGATCTGCGAGTTGATCCCCAGGACCTCGCCCGCGGCGTTGACGAGCGGGCCGCCGGAGTTGCCGCGGTTGATCGCGGCATCGGTCTGGACGGCGCCTGCGATCTCGAAGCCGGTCAGCGACTTGATCGAGCGGTCGGTCGCCGACACGACGCCGACCGACAGCGACTGCGGCTCGCCGAACGGCGAGCCGATCGCCGCCACGGGCGAGCCGACGCGCAGGTCGCGCACGGTGCCCAGGCGCAGCGGGCGCAGCGTCAGGCCGGCGGGGTCGATCTTCAGCAGCGCGATGTCCGCGTTGGCGTCGTAGCCGACGATCCGCGCCGGCACCTGGTTGGCGTCGGCGAAGGCGACGTAGACCTCCTTGGCCTTGGCGATCGAGCGCCCCTCGCCCTCGGTGACGACGTGGGCGTTGGTGGCGATCTCGCCGCGCTCGTTGAGCACGAAGCCCGAGCCCAGCCCCGACTCCCCGCTGCCGCTCACGCCCGATTCGCCGGGCAGCACGCTGAACACCGTGACCACGCCGGGCGCGTCGCGCTCGTAGATGCGCGCCGGGTCGAACTCCTCGTCGCCGCCCGCCCCGCGCACCACCTCGACGGTCGTCGTGCGGTCGACGGTCGTGCCCGGGGCGTCGCTGTCGGCGCGCTGCGGCGGGTCGTCGTCGTCGCCCCCGCCACCGCAGCCGGCCACGGCGACGGCCAGCGCCGCGAGGCACCCGAGCGCGAGCATCCGCGGCCTCACGCCGGCAGCTCCAGCGAGAACGTCGTGCGGCCGGGCGCCGGGTCGACGTCCAGGGAGCCCCGCATCCGCTCGGCGAGCTCGCGCGCGATGGCCAGCCCGAGGCCGGAGCCCTGCTCGTCGTCGGAGGTGAAGAACGGCTCGAAGACGCGCTCGGCGGCGTCGCGGCTGATGCCCGGGCCGTCGTCGCTGACGGCGAGGCGGACCGATCCGTTGTCGCGCACTGCGGACACGACGACCCCAGTACCCGATGGCGTGTGTGTCAGCGCATTGTCGATGAGGATCCGCAGGACCTGCGCCACCCGCTCAGGATCGCAGACGGCATCGATCCGCTCGCCGCCGAGGCGCACGTCGAGCGTGGAGTCGTGCTTGTCCAGCGCGGGGGCGAACTCGGCGCTGACCGCGCGCGTGAGCGCGCCGATGTCCGTCGGCTCCGGGCGCAGCTCCAGCGAGCCGGCCTCCAGCCGCGACAGGTCGAGCAGGTCGGTGGCGAGCTTGCCCAGCCGCTCGACCTGCTCGCGCACCGTCGCGACGAACTGGCGCCGCGTCTCCTCGTCGAGGTCCTCGTCCTCCATGAGCTCCAGGAAGCCGCCGATCGAGAAGATCGGCGTGCGCAGCTCGTGCGAGGCGGTGGCGATGAAGCGCCGGCGCGTGCTCTCCAGCCGCGCGAGCTGCTGCTGCATGTCGTCCAGCGCCCGCGCGAGCTGGCCGAGCTCGTCGTCCTTGCGGGTCGGGAACACCGCGGTGAAGTCGCCGCCGGCGACCTGCATGGCGCCCCGCTCGAGGACCCGCACGCGGCGCGCCATCGAGCGCGAGACGAGAAACCCGCCGATCAGCGCGAGCAGCAGCCCGAGCGCGCCGGCGATGAGGATCTCGCGGCGGATGAGGTCGACGTTGCCCTGCACGTCGGCCATCGGCGCCGAGAACAGGGCAACGCGGCTGACCGTCCCCTCGTCGCGGATCGGCACCGCCACCTGCGCCACCTCGCCGGCGCGGGCGGACCCCACGCCGCCGGACACGCGCCCGGTGCGCGCCGCGACGTCGGCGATGTCGACGTCGAGGTCGGTGATGCGGTTGTCGGTGTAGGAGTCCGAGAAGATCGCCAGCTGCAGGCCCTCGGTGCCGTCGTTGACGAGCAGCAGCGTGACGCGCGCGCTCGTGCGGTCCGAGACCGAGGAGACGATGTCGTCGATCTCGTTGTCGTCGCCGTTGGAGCGCAGCACGACGGCGATCTGGCGCGTGAAGGCGCGCGCGGTCTCGGTCAGCGCGTGCAGCTTCTGATCGCGCAGCGAGGACTCCAGCTGCGGCGTGACGTAGAACAGGACGGCGAGCAGCGCGACGAGCGTGACCGACAGCGACAGGATCGTCAGCTGCGTGCGCAGCGACCGCGGCCGGACGTTCACGACGCCGGCCTCGTGCACGGCCGCGTCGCCACTAGCGCTCCGCGTCGTCGCGGAAGCGATAGCCCACGCCGCGCACCGTGAACAGGTACTCGGGCTTCTTGGCGTCGAGCTCGAGCTTCTCGCGCAGATGGCGGATGTGGACGTCGATCGTGCGCGGATCGCGGTAGGCGGCGTCGCCCCAGATCCGCGTGAGCAGCATCTCGCGCGTGAACACGCGCCCCGGCGCGGTCGCCAGCGCGGCGAGGATCTCGAACTCGACGAACGTCGTCTGCGCCGGGTCGCCGCGCACCGTCACGGCGCGCTTGTCGAAGTCGATCCGCAGTCCGGGCACCTCGAGCGGCCCGTCGCGGCCGTCGCGGCTCGCCGACGGGTCATGCGGCTGCATCTCCGCGCGGCGCAGCGCGGCCTTCACGCGGCTGCGGAACTCGCGCATCGAGAACGGCTTGGTGATGTAGTCGTCGGCGCCGATCTCCAGGCCGACGACCTTGTCGATCTCCTCGGTGCGCGCGGTCAGCATGATGATCGGCACGGTGCTGCGCGCCCGGATGCGACGGCAGACCTCGAGGCCGTCGAGCTTGGGCAGCATGAGGTCCAGCACGACGAGGTCGTAGGTCCCTTCGGCGAAGCGGGCCAGAGCCGCGCGGCCGTCGGTCGCCTGGACGACGTCGTAGCCGTCTTTGCGCAGGGGATATGAGAGCAGCGTCTGGATTGCGTGCTCGTCATCGACGAGAAGGATGCGAGGAGCACGATCCACCATCCCCAATAGTGTGACAACGCTGATGATCGACCCGCGCATCTACCGCGCCGCGCTCATCCCGGTGCTCTTCGCGCTCGTGCTGCTCGCGTTCTCGCTGGAGAACCGCCCGCAGCCGCTGCGCACCTCGATTGCGCCCGATGCGTTCCAGGGCCAGCGGGCCTTCGACCGCGCCTACGGTGACGGCGGCACGACGAAGGGCCTCTCCGATCGCTTCCCCGATCGCCGCCCGGGCTCTGACGGCGACACCCGCCTGGCGGCGACGGTGGCGCGCCAGCTCGCGCAGGCGCCCGGCTTCCGCGTGCGCACGGCGACGCACGAGGGCGAGACGATCGACGGTCGCCAGACGCTGCGCACGGTGATCGCCGAGCGCGTCGGGACGATCGACGAGCGCGTCGTCGTCGTCGCCCATCGCGACGCCGCCGGCACGCGCGCGGAGGCGGAGCTGTCGGGCACCGCCGCGCTGCTGGAGCTCGCGCGGATCTTCGGCGCGCCGCGCCAGACGCGGCGCACGATCACGCTCGTCTCGACGAGCGGCGGCAGCGGCGGCGCCGCCGGGGCGGCGCATCTCGTCGACGAGCTGAGCGGCGGCGCCGCGGTCGGCGCCGTGCTCGTGCTCGGCGACCTCGCCTCGCGCAACGTGCGCGCGCCGCTCGTGACCGGGTGGTCCAACGCGCTCGGGACGACCCCCCAGCGCCTGCGCGCGACGGTGCAGGAGGCGGTGCGAATCGAGACCGGCTCGGGCTCGGGAGCGCCGCGCGCCCTGTCGCAGTTCGCGCACTTCGCGATGCCGGCGACGCTCGGCGAGCAGGGCGCGCTCCTGGCGGGCGGGCTGCCCGCGGTGATGCTGTCGATCGGCGGCGACCGCCCGCCGCCGGCCGGCGCCCCGATCTCGCGCGACCGCCTGCAGTCGTTCGGCCGGGCCGCGCTGCGCACGGTCACGGTGCTCGACGCGGCGCCCGCGGCGCGGCCGATCGTCACCGAGGCCTCCACGCGCGACCTGCTGACCAGCCGCAAGATCCTGCCGCTGTGGGCGGTGCGGCTGTTCACCGGCGCGCTGCTGCTGACGGTCCTCGTCACGGCGGTCGACGCGTTCGCCGCGCTGCTGCGCAAGCGCCGGCGCGAGCCGATCGCCGTGCGGCTGCGCTGGACCCTCGTCAACGCCCTGCCCTTCCTGCTCGTGGCCCTGGCCGCGATGGCGCTGGCGGCGGTCGGGCTGCTCGGCGCGGTGCCCGGCGCGCCGGCCTCACCGGAGGCGCTGCCCGTCCGCCTCGCGGCGCTGCTGGCGGTCGTGTTCGTCTTCGCGCTGGGCTGGGCCTGGCTGCGCCCCGCCGTGCTGCGGCTGCTGGGCGCCGACGAGCCGGTGCGCTGCGACCAGGCCGCAGGCGTCATCATCGTGCTCGTCGCGACAGCGGTCGCGTGTGCCATGTGGATCGCCAACCCCTACGCCGCCGCCCTGCTCATCCCCGCCCTGCACGTCTGGCTCTTCGTTCTCGGGCCCGAGCTGCGCATGCCGCGCGCCCTGCGCGTGCTGCTCGCCGCGCTGGGCCTGGTGCCGATCGCGCTCGTGCTGATCGGGCTGGCGAGCGCGCTGGGCCTGGGCGTCGTCGACGCGGCGTGGGAGCTGCTGCTGCTGGTGGCCGGCGGGCACATCTCGCTGGGCAGCCTGCTGCTGTGGAGCCTCGTCGCGGGCTGCGCCGCCAGCGCGCTGCTCGCCGCCGCCGCCGGTGAGCGGCCGGCCGCCGCCGGCGACACGCCGATCAGCGTGCGCGGGCCGCGCAGCTACGCCGGCCCGGGATCGCTCGGGGGCACCGAATCGGCGCTGCGGCGATGACCCCGACGCGCCGCGCCCTGCGCAGCCTCTCGACGGTCCTGATCATCTCGGGCGCGCTGATGCTCAGCGATGCCGGGCTGACGCTCGTCTGGCAGGAGCCCGTCTCGGCGATGTACGCGAAGATCCTGCAGGGCGGCCTGGGCGACGACCTGCGCGAGCTCGAGCTCGCCAAACCCAGCAGCCTGGACCTCGCGGCGCTGCGCAAGCTCGCCACCGAGAAGCGCCGGATGGCCTTCCTCGCCCGCCGGCTGCGCTCCGACCTGGACCGCGGCGCGGCCGCAGGGCGCCTGAAGATCGACCGCATCAAGGCCAACTACGTCATCGTCAACGGCAGCGATCCGGCCTCGCTGCGCAAGGGCCCGGGGATCTACGACGACGTCCCGTTCCCCGGCGCGCCGGGGACGACCGCGATCGCCGGCCACCGCACGACCTACGGCGCCCCGTTTCGCAAGATCGACAAGATCAAGCGCGGCGACGAGATCGTCATCGAGATGCGCTACGGCACCTTCACCTACGAGGTGGAGAAGACGCAGATCGTCAAGCCGACGGCCCTGGAGGTCATCCGCCGGGTCAGCTACGACCGCCTCGTGCTGTCGGCCTGCCACCCGCTCTACAGCGCCGCGCGGCGCTTCATCGTCTTCGGCCGCCTCGTCGCCGCGCAGGCGCGCGGCGCGGCCCGGATCTGAACGCGCCTGCGTACGCCGGCGAGAGCAACACTTGCGGAGCCGATGAACTCACTCCTCAAGGCCGGCGACGAGCTGTTCGATACGGCCGCTGGGATGCGACTGCAAGATCTCAAGCTGCGCGTCGAGCGCGCGGACTACACCGTGGACCCCGCGCTCGTCGCGGCGGCCATGCTGCGCCACGCCCTCAGTCAGAGGCGGTGCTGGAACCCGCCCGTCGCCTGTGCGACGCCGGCCGACAGCAGCACGGCCTCGGGCTGGCCGGCGCGGACCTCGCCGATCCAGGTGAGCGGCGCGGCGGACTCCGCGGCGGCCCGCGTGTCCGGCGAGACGCACACCAGCAACTCGTAGTCCTCACCCGCGGCGGCGCCGAGCTCCCACGCGGGCCGGCCGAGCTGGCGGGCGACATCGGCGACGCCGTCGGCCAGCGGCAGCGCGTCGAGGTCGATCGCGAGCGTGATGGCGCTGGCGCGCGCGACGTGCCCGGCGTCCGACGCGAGCCCGTCGGAGAGGTCGATCATCGCGTGCACCCCGGCGCCGGCCAGCGCGCGGCCCTCGGCCAGGCGCGGCTCGGGGCGGCGGTGGCGCTCGGTCAGCGCCAGCGGCCCGGTCGCCCGGCCTTCGAGGATCTCCAGCCCGGCGCCCGAGCCGCCGAGCGTGCCGGTGACGCCGACGAGGTCGCCGGCCCGCGCGCCGTCGCGGCGGACGAGCTGCCCGAGCTCGTCGGCCCAGCCGACGACGGTGATCGCGAGCGTGAGCACCGGCGCAGAGGTGACGTCGCCGCCGATCAGCGCGACGTCGCAGCGCGCGGCGAGCGCGGCCATCGCGTCCCCCAGCGCGAGCGCGTCGTCGCGCGCGAAGCCCGGCGGCAGGCCGAGCACGACGTAGGCCTCACCCGGGTCGGCCCCCATCGCGGCGAGGTCCGACAGCGCGCCGGCGAGCGCGCGGTGCCCGGCGTCGGCCGCGCTCGCCGTCGCGCCGAGGCGGAAGTGCACGCCGTCGACCATCGCGTCGGTGGAGGTGACCGACAGCGCCCGCGCCCGCACGACGGCCGCGTCGTCTCCGGAGCCGACGAGCACGCGCTCCGGCGGCGGCGCGAAGCGCTCCCGCAGGGCGGCGATGAGGTCGAACTCCTGCGTCAGCGGTGGCGGTAGACGATGCGCGCGCGGTCGAGGTCGTACGGCGACAGCTCGACGCGCACCCGGTCGCCCGGGAGGATGCGGATCCGGAAGCGGCGCATCTTGCCCGCGACGTGCCCGAGCACCATGTGGTCGTTGTCGAGCTTCACGCGGAACATCGCGTTCGGCAGCGCCTCGACGACCTCGCCCTCGAACTCGACCTTTTCCTCTTTGGCCATTCTGCGCCGCTACGGTAGCGCACCTACGACGGGCGTCGAGACCCGCTAGGGCGGTGTGACCCCGCCCTCGTCGGTCGGCGTGGCCTGGCCCTCGTTGGACGGCTCGGGGTCGGTGACCTCAGGCTGGGCCGGCGGCGGCGGCGACGGGACGTAGGCCCCGGGGTTGTAGCCGTTGCCGCCGTTACCGCCCGTGCCGGTCTGCGGCGCGCCGGTGCCCGGCTTGATCGCACGCTGGTTGGCCCGCTCGCGCGCGAGCGCCTCGCGCAGGTCGCGCTTGGCCTGCTCGAGCTGCCCCTCGGTGACGGGGATGATCGGCACCCGCTCCCCCGCGCCGGGCTGCTGGCCGCCCTGCGCCTTGAACCGCTTGGTCTTGAACGTCTCCTTGGGCGCCTTGAACTTCCCGCAGAACTTGCCCGCCGCGGCCTTCATGTACTGGCCCCAGATCTGGGCCGGGAACGTGCCGCCGTCGACGTTGCGGCCGTGGAAGAGCGGGCCCATCGGGACGCGGCCCTGCGGGAAGCCGACCCAGGTCGACGTCGCCAGGCGCGGCGAGAAGCCCACGAACCAGGCGTCGGAGTTCTTGTCGGTCGTGCCGGTCTTGCCGCCGACCGGGCAGCCGGTCTTCGCCAGGCCGCCGGTGCCGGGCCGGCTGATGTTCATCTCGAGGATCTTCACGATCTCGAACATGGCGGCCGAGTGGAACGTCTTCTTGCGGGTCGGCTTGGAGAGGTCGTCGGTCTTGCCGCCGGGGAAGCGCACCTCGGTGATCGCCTTGGGCGTGTTGCGATAGCCGCCGTTGACGATCGTGGCGTAGGCGTTGGCCATCTCCAGCGGCGAGCAGCACTTCTCCAGGCCGCCGAGGGTCTCGGACGGGTAGCCCTGCAGCGGCGACGTGATGCCGAGATCCTTCGCCGCCTTGACGACCTTCTTCGGGCCGAGCGCGAGCGCGAGCCGGATGTACACGCCGTTGTCGGACGACAGCGTGCCGGAGATGAGGTTCTTCGAGCCGCCCGAGCACTGGCCGCCGTAGCAGTTGATCAGCACGCTGCCGTACTGCGGCGCGAGCCGCAGCGACGCGGACTGAAAGCTCGTCGAGGCCGGGGCCAGGCCCTCGCGGACGGCCGCCGCCAGCGCCATGATCTTGAACGCCGAGCCGGGCTGGCGCTTGCCGTCGGCGGCGAGGTTGAACTGCGAGTTGGTGTACTTCGCCGACGAGGCCATCGCGCGGATGTAGCCGTTGCTGGGATCGATGCTGACGATCGCCGACGAGGGCGCGCCGTCGAAGCTCAGGCTGTTGGAGATCGCCTTGCGCGCCTTGCGCTGCAGCTCGAGGTCGATCGACGTGCGGATCCGCAGACCGCCTCCGCGCACGTCGCGCTGGCCGTACTTCTTGATCAGCTCGTCGGTGACGTAATCGAAGAAGAAGCTCTCGCGCTTCTGCTTGAAGAACGTGTTGCGGTGCAGCTCCAGCGGCTCGCCGATCGCCACCCGCGCGTCGCTGTCGGAGATGTAGCCGAGGTCGGCCATCTTGCGCAGCACCTCGTTGCGCCGGGCCGTCGCCGCCTCGGGCGCCCTGAACGGGTTGTAGTCGCTGGGCGCCTGCGGCAGGCCGGCCACCAGCGCGGACTCGGCGAGCGTGAGGTCCCGTGCGGGCTTGTTGAAGTACGCGCGCGCCGCGGCCTGGACGCCGATCGCCTGCTTGCCGTCGTTGGTCCCGTAGGGCACGGAGTTGAGGTACTTCGTGAGGATCCACTTCTTGCCGTCGCGGCCCGGGTGGGCGTTCTCGAGCTCCTCGGCGAGCTTGGCCTCGCGCACCTTGCGCTTCAGCGAGCGATCGCGGTCGCCGGTGTAGAGCGTGCGGATGAGCTGCATCGTCAGCGTCGAGCCGCCCTGGATCGTCTTGCCGGAGTTGGCGTTCTTGAACGCCGCGCGGACGATGCCCTCGAAGTCCACGCCACGGTGGCGGTAGAAGCGCTGGTCCTCGATCGCGACCGTCGCGTCGCGGACGTCCTGCGGCATCTGGTCGCTGCGGATCGGGTCGCTGAGGATGTCGTTGGAGATCTTGCCCAGCTCGATCTTGCCGTCGGACGCGAAGACCGTCGAATAGCGGCCGGGGGCCTGCGGCTTGAGCGACTTCAGGTCCGGCGCGGAGTTCGCGATCCCGACGACGTAGCCGACCGCGCTGAGCGCGCCGATGATCGACGCGGCCACCAGGACGGAGACCGTGATGATGATGACGCGCGCGGCTCCGCCTCTTCGGCGGCGCCGCCGCTGGCGTTCGCGGCGAGCAGACATGCGGGTCGTCGGGGTCCACGCGAGCCATGAGGATGAGCGCCCGCGCGACGGCCGATTCTAGTGAAGCCGGTCTTCGGGCTCGCCGGCGGCCGGTCCTGCTCGTGCACGGCCCTTGCCAAGATGCGGCCATGCTGTCGCGCGTCGTGCCTGCCCGCGCCACCGTGGCCGCCGATCCCGCCCTGGCCGACGCCTGGCGGGCGCTGTGGGTCTCGCGCCTGCTCGTCTGGGCGGCCGCGATCGCCGCGGTCGCCGTCTTCGGGCTGTCCGAGCGCGCGGACGACTTCGACCCCGCCGGGCTGACCCGGCCGTTCGGCGCGACGGGCGATCTGCTCGCCGCGCCGCTGGGCCGCTGGGACTCCGTCTGGTTTCTCGCGATCGCCCAGGACGGCTACGGCGACGGCGCGCGCGAGGCGTTCTTTCCGCTCTACCCGCTGCTCGTCCGCATCGCCGGCGCGCCGCTGGGCTCGGGGCTGATCGGCGGCGCTCTGCTGTCGACGCTGCTGCTCGGCATCGCGCTCGTGCTGCTGCACCGGCTCGTCGCCCTGGACCACGAGCGTGCCGTCGCCCGCAACGCCGTGCTGGTCACGGCGCTGTTTCCGATGTCGTTCTTCTTCTCGGCGGTCTACAGCGAGTCGCTGTTCCTGGCGCTGTCGATCGGCGCCGTCTACGCGGCGCGGCGCGAGCGCTGGATGTGGGCCGGGCTGCTGGGCCTGTTCGCCGCGACGACCCGCAGCGCCGGCGTGCTGCTGCTCGTGCCGCTGGCGATGATCTACCTGTGGGATGCCGGGCGCCCGAGCCTGACCGCGCGGCGGCCCCTGCGCGCGGACGCGCTGTGGCTGGCGCTCGTGCCGCTCGGCCTGGCGCTGTACTGCGCGCTGCTCGAGCTGGGCGGCCACGATCCGCTCGCGCCCTTCCGCGCCCAGGAGGTCTGGTTTCGCGCGTTCGCCGGACCGTTCGCGGGGGCCTGGGACGGCCTCGTCGCGGCGTGGCAGGGGGCGCGGCAGCTGCTGTCGGGGGCGCGCGATCCGGTGTTCTTCACACCGTGGGGCGGGGACCCGTTCCTCGGCGCGCGCCACAACATCGAGCTGTTCGCCTGGCTCGGGCTGGCGCTCGTGGCGACCGCCGGCGTGCTGCGCCGGCTGCCCGCGGCCTACGGCGCGTACGTCATCGCGGCGCTCGCCCTGCCGCTGTCCTATCCGGTCGCGCCGCAGCCGCTCATGTCGCTGCCGCGGTTCGTCGCGGTGCTCTTTCCGCTGGCGATCTGGCTGGCGCTCTGGATGACCGGGCGCGCCGCGCGCGAGCGGCTCGTGCTGGCGGCCTTCGCCGTCGCCCTGGCGGTCTACACGGGCATCTTCGCGACGTGGCACTGGGTGGCCTGACGCGGTGGGCCGGGTGATCACCCTCGACGCCTTCGGCACGCTCGTCGAGCTGGAGGACCCGGTGCCGCGCCTCGTCGCCGCGCTGGCCGCGCGCGGCGTCGCCGTCGACGCGCGGCAGGCGGCGGCCGGCCTCGCCGAGGAGATCGCCTGCTATCGCGCCGGCCACGACGCCGGCGTCGACGCCGCCTCGCTGGCGCGGCTGCGCGGGCGCTGCGCCGAGGTGCTGCGCGCCGGCCTCGAGCGCGCCGGCGCCGACGTGCGCGCGATCGCTCCTGCCGCGATGGTCGAGGTGCTGCTCGGCGCGCTGCGCTTCACCGCGTTCGCCGACGTGCCGGGCGCCCTCGCCGACCTGCGCGCCGCCGGGCATTCCCTCGTCGTCGTGTCCAACTGGGACGTGTCGCTGCACGACATGCTGCGCACCACCGGGCTCGCCGCGCTCGTCGACGGCGCGATCAGCTCGGCCGAGGCCGGTGCGCGCAAGCCGCAGCCGGCGATCTTCCGCCGCGCGCTCGCGCTCGCCGGCGGCGCCCCCGCCCGCGGCGCCGAGCGCCCGGCGCTGCACGCCGGCGACTCGCTGGAGCTCGACGTCGCGGGCGCGCGGGCGGCGGGCCTGGAGGCGGTCCTGATCGCGCGCGGCGGCGCCCCCGCCGGCGTTCCCGCGGGGGTCGCGGTGCTCGAGTCGCTGGACGGGCTGGCGGCCCTGGCCGCGTAACCTGGGTCGACCCGTGTCGAACGTCCCGCCCCAGTTTCAGCCCGACCTCCCCGCGCCGCCGCCGCCCGCCGCTCCCGGCGCCCCCGCCGCGCCCGCGGCCGAGCCCGAGCCCCACGAGCAGTCCGGCCGCGACCGCTGGCCGGCCTGGCTGTCGATCGCCGGCTTCGCCACGGGCTACGGGACGACGATCATGCTCGGCCTGTTCGTCCTCGTCATCGCCGGCGCGTTCGGGGCCTCGACGAAGGACCCGCCGCCAGGCGTCAACATCGGCCTGACGGTCGCCCAGAACGTCGCGCTCGTCGGGGCGGCGTACTTCTTCGCCTTCCTCAGCGGCCGTCCGGCCGCCGCCGACTTCGGCCTGCGCCCGGCCCCCTGGGGGCGCAGCGTGCGCCTGCTCGTCGCGGTCTGGATCGGCTTCTTCGTCCTCAGCGCGATCTGGGCGGTCGCGCTCTCGCTCGACGAGCAGCAGACCCTGCCCGACGAGCTCGGCGCCAACGGGCCGCTCGTCAACGCGCTGGCGGTGATCGTGCTCGTCACGGTGATCGCGCCGATCGGCGAGGAGCTGTTCTTTCGCGGCTTCTTCTACGGGTCGCTGCGCAACTGGCGCGGGCCGATCCTCGCCGGCGTGCTCACCGGCGCCGTGTTCGGGCTCATCCACGTGGGCTCGGCGCCGATCGGCTACCTCGTGCCGCTCGCGATCTTCGGCGCCGGGCTGTGCCTGCTCTACGAGCTGACCGGCTCGCTGTATCCGGCGATCGCCCTGCACGCGCTGAACAACTCGATCGCGCTGGGCGCCAACCTGGACTACGGCGTGGAGATCATCGTCGCGATGATGGCCGGCTCGACGATCGCCTCGCTGGGGTGCGCGCGCCTGCTGGCGCGGGTGATCGGCGACCGGCGCCGCGTTCCGCCGGGCGCCGCCCCCGCGCCCGAGCCCGCCTGACCTGCGTGCACCGCGTGCGCGGCCTGGCATAGTGCCCGCGATGCGCCGCGCCGTCGCCCTGGTGGTCCTGCTGCTGGCCGCGCTCGCGCCGGCGGCGGCTCGCGCGCAGTCGCGCGTCCCCCCGCCCGCTCCGGCGGCCGGCGGCCCGGCGCCCGTCGAGGCGCAGCTCGCGCTGAAGCTCGAGCGCGTCGGCGGCGTCCGCGCGACGGCGCTGACCGGCTCGCGCGTCGTCGTCCGCGGGACGACGACGGCGTTCGTCGCCGGCCAGGCGGTGATGGTCCGCTTCTACGAGCGCGGCCGCAAGCGCGGCGCGCGCCGCATGACGCTGCGGCCCGGTCCGGCCGGCACCGGCATCTTCACGCTCTCCTACACGACGCTGGCGACCGGCCCGCTCAGCATCCGCGCGGCGCACGCCCCGACGCCGCAGCTCGGCGGGCTCGCCGCGCGCGCGAAGACCGTCGACGTGCTGCCGCGCCGCGTGCTGCCGCGCAGCGGGCGCACCTCGATCCGCGCGCTGCAGCGCCGGCTGGCGCGCCTGGGCTACGTCACCGGCCAGCCGGGCGCCTACGACGGGCGCACCGCCCGCGCCGTGCTCGCCTTTCGCAAGGTGACCGGGATGGCGCGCACGACGAGCGCCTCCGTCGACGTCATGCGCGCGCTCGCCCGCGGCAGGGGCACGTTCAAGGTCCGCTTCCCCGAGCACGGACGCCACATCGAGGGCGACCTCTCGCGCCAGGTCATCGCGCTCGTCGACGGCGGTCGCGCGCAGCGGATCTACCCCACGTCGTCGGGCGCCCCCGCCACGCCGACCGTGCTCGGATCGTTTCGCGTCTACCTCAAGACGCCGGGCACGAACGCCAAGGGGATGGTCGACTCGGCGTACTTCATCCGCGGCTACGCGACCCACGGCTACTACTCGGTGCCGATCTTTCCCGCCAGCCACGGCTGCTTTCGCCTGCCGATCCCCGACGCGCGCCCGGTGTTCAATTGGATCGAGATCGGCACGCCGGTCGACGTGTACCGGTAGTCGCGAGCGCGCCGGTCAGCCCGTGGGCGCCGGCCGCGGCGAGCCGCCGCGGGCGGTCATGAAGCGCGCGGCGTAGCCGAGGCCGAAGCCGTAGACCAGCAGCCCCAGGAGGGCGGGGACGCCGCGCCGCGTCCAGCCGCTGCCGGCGTTCGCCGAGATGCCGGCGAACGGGGAGAGCAGCACGTCGTTGACGTCGTCGACGATCTCGCGCGGCTGGCCATGGCGGCGCTCGCGCTCGCGCTCGCCGGCGGGCGAGGGGTTCGTCGCCGTATAGCCCGCGATGCGCTGCTCGGAGCGCTCCGACGCGCGACCGATGTCCTCCAGCGCGTACAACGAGAATGCCACCGCGATGATCACGCTGAGGGCGATGGCGAGGTAACGCAGTGGGCGCTCGAGCACCGCTCTAAGGTACGCGAGCGATGACCGCCCATGGACGTTTGATCGAGGCGCTGCGCGACCACGCCCTAGTCCTGGGCGAGGTGACGCTCACGAGCGGTCTGACGGCGCAGTACTACGTCGATGCCAAGCGCGCGATCCTCCTGCCGGCCGGCTTCGCGGCGCTCGGCGAGCTGCTGGCCGAGCGCGCGCGCGGGTGGGACGCGAGTGCGGTCGGCGGGATGACGATGGGCGCCGACGCCGTGACGTGCGCGGCGCTGGCCGGCGGCGCCGACGTCAAGGGCTTCTTCGTGCGCAAGGAGGCCAAGGCGCACGGCCTGTCGCGCCGCATCGAAGGCCCGCTGCTCAGCGCCGCCGACCGCTGCCTCGTCGTCGAGGACGTCGTCAGCACCGGCGGTTCGACGATCGCCGCGATCGAGGCGCTGCAGGAGGCCGGCCACGCGATCTGCGGCGTCGTCAGCGTGCTCGACCGGCTCGCGGGCGGCGGCGAGCGGATCGCCGCGGCGGCGGGCGCGCCCTACGTCGCGCTCGTCACGATCGACGACGTCTACCCGGAGCGCCCCGACCGCGGGTAGGGCGCGCGGCGGGGGTTGCGGGCACGCGCACCCGCAGGGGGTCGAGGTCGACCCGGACGACGAGCAGCGCCGTGCCCATCGCCCGCACGCCCGCCGCGTTCAGCCGCGACAGCGTGCGCAGCCGCGCGCGGGCGTCGGCGGCCTCGATGAGGTGCGCGGTGCCCGTTCGCCAGCCGCGCCGCAGCCGGATCCGCACGCGCGGGTCGGCCTCGATGTTGCGCACGTACGCCGCCTGCCGGCCCATCTCGGCGACGATCCAGAACGTGTCGGTGCCCGGCTCGAGGCCGTTGGAGACCGGCGTGCGGCGCGGCTCGCCGCTCTTGCGCCCGGTCGTCTCCAGCAGGACCACGCCAGGCGCCAGGCCGCGCGCGGCGAGCGCGCGGACCGGCGGGTTGAGCAGCTTGACCTGCAACCGGGTGACGAGCTTTCGCTTGCGGTCCATCGCGAGCGAGTGTTACAGGCCCTGAGGGTGCGCTCGCGCCGACTCTGCGGTCGCTGCCGGCACTGATCGCCTGCGCCACCAGTGAACCGCAGCGTGCACTTGACACGCGTGCCAGCCTGCATGGCAGAGCAGGAACAGGTCGACGTCCACGAAGGAGCTCCCGTGTCCAGGTTCTCACTCGCGACCATCTCGATGCTGGGGACGCTGCTCGTCTGCAGCGCCGCGGCGACGGCTGCTCCCAAGCCGCAGAACACGCAGCGCGAGCGGCTCGATGTCTACACCGGCGTCGTCGACGCCGCCCAGCTCGACGCGATCACGGCGCTCGGCGTCGACCGTCACGAGCTGAAGATCACCCGCGCAGCCGGCGCGGGCGCCAAGCAGGGGCGCTTCGGCGTGGAGGCGATCCTCAGCGGCCGCCAGGTCGACTCGCTGCGCCGCGAGGGCGTGCAGCTCGCGACGAAGAAGGTCGCCGGCGCGAGCGCCGCGCAGCGCGCGACCGCCCAGGCGCAGGCCGGCATGAACGTCTTTCGCCCCTACGGCGGCGCGGGCGGCCTGCAGGAGGAGTTCACGCAGGTCGCGGGCCAGAACCCGAGGATCACGAAGCTCGTCAACTACGGCAAGACCGTTCAGGGCCAGGACATCGTCGCCCTGAAGGTCTCCAAGAACGCCCGCACTACGCGCGACGGCAGCCGTCCGGCGGTGCTCTACCTCGGCGCGCAGCACGCGCGCGAGTGGATCACGCCCGAGATGGTGCGCCGCCTCATGCACCACTTCGTCGACAACTACGCCTCCAACCAGGAGATCCGCAAGCTCGTCGACGCCAACGAGCTGTGGTTCGTGCCGGTCGCCAACCCCGACGGCTACGACTGGACCTTCGAGGACGGCCAGCGCCTGTGGCGCAAGAACCTGCGCGACAACGACGGCAACGGCGCGGTCAACGCGGGCGACGGCGTCGACCTGAACCGCAACTTCTCGACGAAGTGGGGCTACGACAACGAGGGCTCCTCCCCCGACCCCGGCAGCGAGACGTTCCGAGGCCCGTCGCCCAACTCCGAGCCGGAGACGAAGGGCCTCGATTCGCTCGGGCGCCGGATCGGCTTCGAGTTCTTCGTCAACTACCACTCCGCCGCCGGGCTGCTGCTCTACGGGACCGGCTGGCAGGTGTCCACGCCGACGCCCGACGACCTCATCTACGAGGCGATGGCCGGTGACGACGCCACCCCCGCGGTGCCGGGCTACGACCCCGACATCTCCGCCGAGCTCTACACGACCAACGGCGACACGGACACGCACCTGACCGCGCGCTACCGCACGCTCGGCTTCACCCCGGAGATGTCGACCTGCGAGGCGGCCTCCGACGTGAGTCCGGACGACCCGTGGGAGGCCGAGGACTGCGGCAGCGGCTTCGAGTTCCCCGACGACGAGGCCCTCGTGCAGGCCGAGTTCGAGAAGAACATCCCGTTTGCGCTGTCCGTGGCGAAGTCCGCCAAGGATCCCGACGACCCCGTGTCGTCGGTCGGTCGCACGGCCGAGGACTTCCGGATCGACAGCTTCGACGTCTCCTACGGCGATCCGCAGACGGTGGCGGTCACCGCCAAGCGGGCGCTGAAGGCCGTGCTGTTGCAGTACCGCATCAACGGCGGGCGCACGCGGATCGCGGCCGCGTCCGAGTGGCAGGGCGGCGAGCGCTACGGCGACGAGAACGACGACTACTACGCCGAGCTGCGCAGTACCGTCCGCGGCGCCGGAGCGGGCGACAAGGTCGAGGTCTGGTTCACCGGCCTGGACCTGCGCCGGGGATGGGTGCGCAGCGAGCGCTTCACCTACACCGTCCAGCGCGACAGCCGCGCCGACGTGCTCGTGATCGCCAACGAGGACTACACCGGCGTCAACCCGACCTACCCCGCGGGCACGAACGCGCCCAAGTACCTCGCGCAGCACGTCGCGGCGATCAACGCCGCCGGACACCGCGCCGACGTCTGGGACGTCGACAAGCAGGGCGTCCCGCACGACCTCGGCGTCCTGAGCCACTACGACGCGATCGTCTGGTACACCGGCGACAACCGCATCACGCAGGATCCCGACGACCACCTGATCTCGACGCCGTTCGGCAACCTGCCCGACATCGGCGTGGCCGAGCGCCAGCAGTACCTCACGATGGCGGTGCGCGACTTCCTCAACGAGGGCGGCAAGCTCGTCCACGCCGGTGAGACGGCGCAGTATCAGGGCCTGCCGGGCATCAGCGATGCCGTCGGCGGCCTCTACTACGCGATCAACGGCGACACGACGGCGCCGTGCGTCGTCACGGCGTCGTTCTTCGACGACTGCCTGATCCTGGCCGACGACTTCCGCCAGTACTACCTCGGCGGCTACACGCGGGAGAGCATCGCCGGCCCGCTGGGCGTCGTCGGCTCCGCCGACCCGATGGCGGGCTTCGACAGCCCGTTCGGCGGCCCGGTCGCCGACGGCGACAACCCGCTCGACGAGGCCGGCCACTTCCGGGCGACGAGCGAGGTCCTGCCGGTGGCGCAGTTCCCGCAGTTCGCCAGCCGGGGCGTCGCCGACTACGACGGCGGTGAACGGCCGTTCGAGCCGATCGAGGGCGACCGCTACGCGGCCGCGGCGCACGCCGACAACTCCTACATGCGCCTGACGAAGACCGTCGACCTGACGACGGCGACGACGGCACAGCTGCAGTTCCAGCTGTCGCTGAGCTCGGAGGAGGACTACGACCACTTCATCGTGGAGGCCCACTCCCCGGGCCAGGACAACTGGACGACGCTGGCCGAGGTCGGCGGCGCGACGTCGACCGATCCGCCGGCGGAGTGCGACGATCCGGGCTTCCTGCTCACGCTGCACCCGCACCTGCGCCACTACCTCAGCGGCCCGGACTGCGCGAACCCCGGCACGAGCGGCACCTGGAACTCGATCACGGGGGCGACCGGCGGCTGGCAGCCGGTGGCCTATGACCTGTCGGCCTTCAAGGGCGGCCCGGTCGAGATCGCGCTGACGTACGTGACCGATCCGTTCACCGGCGGCGTCGGCGCGTTCGTCGACGACACGCGGATCGTCGTCGACGGCGTCCCGAACGCCGACGGCTTCGAGGGCGCGACCAGCAGCTGGGCCGTCGGCCCCGCGCCGGCCGGCAGCCCGGCGCCGGCGGGCAACTGGGTGATCGGGCCGCGGCTGCTGAACTTCTACGCAGCCACCGCGACCCGCGACACGCTGCTGCTGGGCTTCGGCTTCGAGCAGCTGCCGACCGACGCCAAGCGCACGCAGCTGATGACCCGGGCGCTGAACCGGTTGCTGCGATAGCGGCGCTCCATGCCCCAGGCAGGAGTCGAACCTGCGGCCTACCGCTTAGGAGGCGGTCGCTCTGTCCACTGAGCTACTGGGGCGCGGCGCTGGACGCCGCTGCGGAGGGTATCTCCGGCGGCGTGTCCGATGCTGCCGCGGGGCTCGCGCTCGAGCGGGTCGACGCGGCGGCCTCGGCGGCGGTCACGTTGAGCGGGAAGTGGCAGGCCGCGAGGTGGCCGCCGGCGTACTCGCTCAGGCGCGGCACCTCGGCGCGGCAGATGTCCTGCACGCGCGGGCAGCGGGTGTGAAAGACGCAGCCGGGCGGCGGGTCGACCGGTGAGGGCGGCTCACCGGTGATCACGACGCGCTCGCGGGCGCGGTTCTCGCGCGGGTCGGGGATCGGGATCGCCGACAGCAGCGCCCGCGTGTAGGGGTGGATCGACTTGACGTAGAGCTCCTCGGCGGGCGAGAGCTCCATGATCCGCCCGAGGTACATGACCGCGATCCGGTCGGATACGTGGCGCACGACCGAGAGGTCGTGGGCGACGAACAGGTAGGTCAGGCCGAAGTCGTCCTGCAGGTCGTCGAGCAGGTTGACGATCTGTGCCTGGATCGACACGTCGAGCGCGCTCACCGGCTCGTCGAGCACGATCAGCTTGGGCTCGAGCGCGAGGGCGCGGGCGATGCCGATGCGCTGGCGCTGCCCGCCGGAGAACTCGTGCGGAAAGCGGCTGAGGTGCTCGCGCTGCAGGCCGACGCGGTCCAGCAGCTCGGCCGAGCGGGCCGCGATCTTCGCCTTGTCGACGCCGTGCAAGGCCAGCGGCGCGCCGATGATCTGGCCGATGCGCTTGCGCGGGTTCAGCGACGCGAACGGGTCCTGGAAGACCATCTGCATCTCGCGCCGGACCGGCTTGAGCTTCGTGCGGCCGGCCTTCGTGATGTCCGTGCCGCGGAACGTGATCGTGCCGCCGGTCGGGTCGAGCAGGCGCATGAGCGTGCGCGACAGCGTCGTCTTGCCACAGCCCGACTCGCCGACGAGGCCGAGCGTCTCGCCCTCGCGCAGGTGCAGGGTCACGTCGTCGACGGCGTGCACGTGCGCCACGGCGCGGTCGAACAGCAGCCCCTGCTTGATCGGGAAGTACTGCTTGAGGTGATCGGCCGCGAGCAGCACCTTCGGCTCGGCGCCGGCCGCCCGGTCGCCGCCGCCGACCGCGGTGTCGGCCGCCGCGCTCATGCCGTCACGCCGCCGGCCTCGAGGCCGATCTGACCGTCGGTCTGGCGCAGCTTCGCCTTGGCCTCGGGATCGAGCACGCAGCGATCCTGGTGGCCGGTCGCGCCGGGCGCACGCGCCAGCAGCTCGGGCTTGGCGAGGCAGGCGTCCTGCGCGTGCGGGCAGCGCGGGCGGAAGTGGCAGCCCTGCGGCGGGTTGATGAGCGACGGCGGCAGGCCGGTGATCGACGGCAGCCGGTCCGGTCGCGGCCGGTCGACGCGCGTGATCGATCCCAGCAGCCCCCAGGTGTAGGGATGCTGGGGGTTGTAGAAGATCTCGTCGATCGTGCCCTGCTCGACGATCCGCCCCGCGTACATCACCGCGATGCGGTCGGCGATGTCGGCCACCACGCCCAGGTCGTGCGTGACGAGGATGATCCCGGCGCCCGACTCGGTGCGCAGGTCCTCGAGCACCGCGAGGATCTGCGCCTGGATCGTGACGTCCAGCGCCGTCGTCGGCTCGTCGGCGATGAGCACGGCGGGATCGCACGACAGCGCCATCGCGATCATCACGCGCTGGCGCATGCCGCCGGAGAACTCGTGCGGGTAGGAGTCAAAGCGCTCCCGCGCTCGCGGGATGCCGACGCGCTCGAGCTGCGCCACGACGAGGTCGCGCGCCTCCGCGTCGGAGACCTCGCGGTGCGCCTGGATCTGCTCGACGATCTGCTTGCCGATGCGGTGCACCGGGTTCAGCGACGTCATGGGGTCCTGGAAGATCATCGCGATCTCCTCGGCCCGGACCGCTCGCAGCTGATCGGCGGTGGCCGTGATGAGGTCGAGGTCGCGCAGCTTCGCCGAGCCCGCGAAGCGCGCGTTGGGCGAGCGCGTCAGGCCCATCAGCGTCATCGCCGTCACCGACTTGCCCGAGCCCGACTCGCCGACGACCGCCAGCACCTCGCCGGCGCTCAGCGTGAACGAGACCTCGTCGACGGCCTGCACGACCCCCTCCTCCGTCGCGAAGGAGACGTTGAGGTTGCGCACGTCCAGTAGCAGCTCCGCGTTGGGCCGCGTCATGACAACCGGATCCGCGGGTCGAGCGCGGCGTAGACGATGTCGACGAGCGTGTTGAGCAGCACGATGAAGAAGGCGCCGAACATCGTCACGGCGAGCACGGGCGGCACGTCGAGCTGCCTGATCGACTCGGCGAAGTACTGGCCGACGCCCTGCAGGTCGAAGACCATCTCCGTGAGGATCGCGCCGCCGCCGAGCACCGCGCCGAAGTCCAGGCCCCACAGCGTCACGATCGGGATCAGCGAGTTGCGCAGGACGTGGTGGATCATCACGCGCCGCTCGGTCAGCCCCTTGGCGCGGGCGGTGCGCACGTAGTCGTCGTTGATCGTGTCCAGGACGTTGGAGCGCAGCACGCGCGAGTAGACGCCGACGAACAGCGTGGCGAGCACGGTCCACGGCAGGATCATGTGCCTGACCCACTCCCACAGGCCGGCCTCGCCGATCTCCGAGTAGCCGCCGTTGGGGAAGATCCCCGCCTTGAAGCCCAGGTAGTAGCTCGCGAGCGCGCCCAGCCAGAACACCGGCATCGACACTCCGACGAGCGCCAGCACGGTGACGAGCGTGTCCGTCCAGCGACCCGCTCGCATCGCGGTGTACAGGCCCAGCGCGGTGCCCATGGCGAACCACAGCAGCGCCGCGCCGATCGCCAGCGCGAACGTCCGCGGGGCGCCGCGCTTGATCTCCTCGATGACGTTGGTCTGGTTGGCGTAGGAGATGAGGTCGCCCGTGGCGACCTTCTCCAACGTCGTCGCGTACTGCGTGTAGAGCGGCTTGTCGAAGCCCCACTCCTTCTTGATCGCCTCGATCTGCACGGGCGTGGAGTTCTTGCCCGCCATCCGGTCGGCCGGGTCGCCGTTGGGGATGACGTTGAAGATGCAGAACGTCAGCACGGAGACCGCGAACATCACGATCACCATCCCGACCAGCCGGCGGATGATGAAGCGGCCCACTGCCTAGTGCTCCAGGCGGACCTTGGCGCGCGGGTCGAGCGCGTCGCGCACGCCGTCGCCGAAGATGTTCAGCGACAGCACGGTCAGGACGAGCATGAGCCCCGGCACGATCGTCAGGTGCGGCGCGGTCGCCAGCAGCTCGATGCCCTGGCCGAGCATCGTGCCCCACGACGGCTCGGGTGGCTGCACGCCGGCGCCGAGGAACGACAGCGCCGCCTCGAGCAGGATCGAGTTGGCGACGAGCAGCGGAAAGAAGACGAGGATCGTCGAGGCGAGGTTCGGCAGCAGCTCGCTGAACATGATCCGGATCGGGCCCGCGCCCTGCGCGCGCGCGGCCTCGATGAACTCCTTCTCGCGCAGCGACAGCACCTGCCCGCGGATCGGGCGCGCGAGATAGACCACCCCCACGACGCCGATGATGATCGTCGGGATCCACTTCGAGTCGCCCTGGATCTCCAGCGGCCCGATCTTCAGGCCGCCGAGCGCGAGCGCCACGCCGAGCGCGACGCCGAGCAGCAGCACGGGGAACGCCCACAGGACGTCGAGGCTGCGCGAGATGATGGCGTCCGTCCAGCCGCGGAAGTAGCCGGCCAGGGTGCCGAGCAGCACCGCGAGGAACGCCGTGATGAGCGCCGCGGTGATGCCGATGAAGAGCGAGTTGCGCGCGCCGTAGAGCAGGCGCACCGCGACGTCACGGCCGTTGGTGTCGGCGCCGAGGAAGAACTTGCGCTGCCACGTCGGGGCGATCGGCACGCCGTCGAACGTCACGACCTGCTCGGCCTTGCCGTCCACGACGATCGTGTCGGAGAGATGGTTCTTGGCCGGCGTCGTGCCGGCGATGTCCGCCCACAGGGGGGCGGCCAGCGCGATCCCCACGAGCACGATGAAGAGCGCTCCGAAGGCCAGCGCCACACGGTTGCGCCGCAGCCGGCGCAGCGCCAGCGCGCCGGGGCTGACCCCGGGGGCCGGCGCCGTCTCGATCTGCCCCCCGTCGATGACGGGGGACAGATCGGACGAGACTGACGAGTCGGCGATCGACACGAGCGGTCAGGCTTCGCTAACCATCGTTGCGTCGGTCGCCGCGTTCACGAACTACTTCAGGCAGAGGTTCGTGAAGTCGAGGTTGTACACGGGGTGCCACACGGTGCAGTTCTCGAAGTCCATGCGGTCCGAGTAGAACACCGTCAGCTTGCGATGGCCGTAGGTCGCGACGTGAGCGCCCTCGACGATCTTCCGGTCCGCCGCGGCGTAGTCATCGGCGACCGCGTCGATGTCGGCGTTCTGGTTGGCCTCGTCCAGCAGCGCGTTGACCTCGGAGTCGTTGACGTTTCCGAAGTTCTGGTTGTTCGTCGCCTGGATCGAGTCCCCGTCCACGAGGAACATGAAGTTGCCCGGGTGCGGGAAGTCCTGGAACCAGTTGGCGAAGCCGGCCTGCGGCTTCGTCTTCGCGTTGCCGATCGTCGTGAAGTACACCGAGCCCTCGACGATCCGCGGCCGTGCCTTGTAGCCGATGTCGTTGAGGACGTCGGACAGGTACTCGGCGAGCGACTTGGACTCCGGCTCGTCGTTGCCGAACACCGTCACCGACTGGCCGGCGGTGCCGGAGCTCTGGACGAGCTGCTTGGCCTTCGCGATGTCCGGCGCCGCGGTCGGGTCGCCCCACGGGCACGGATCGATCTTCTGGTAGCCCTTCATGCCGGGCGGCAGGAAGTTGCAGCCGGGCTCGAGCAGGCCGCCGAACAGGCGGGCGAGGGAGCGCTTGTCGATCGCGAAGTTGACCGCCTGGCGCGCCTCGGGCTTGTTGAACGGAGCGACGTCGTGGTTGAGGAAGTAGTAGTAGGTCGAGTTCGTGACGAACTCCTTGTAGCGCTTGTCGGTGTACTGCGCGCGCACGTCACGCAGCTGGTCGGGCGCCGGCGGGTCGTTCATGTAGTCGATCTTGTTCTGGATCGTGTCCTGCGTCTGGCGGCGGCGGTTCTTGATGATCTCGACCTTGATCGTGTCGAGCTTGCCCACCGCCTGATCGGCGACGTTGAAGCTGGGCACCTTGACGAGGTCGTAGCCGCGGTTGATGCGCACGTTCTCGAGCTTGTACGGCCCGACGCCGGGCGGCGGGTTCTTCGTCTGGTTCTCGAACGGCGTGTCGCCGGGCACGAGCGCCGCGAAGTCCATCGTGAGGATGTAGGGGAAGCGGCCGTCGGGCTCGGTGAGGGTGATCGTGATGTCGCCGGTCGCGTCGTCGGTCACGATGCCCGAGATGTCGGCCCGCGCCTTGCCGTCCTTGAGGTACTTCTCGGCGCCCACGATGCCCTGGTAGAACGACGATCCGCCGGACTCGAGGTTCAGCACGCGCTTGATCGTGTGCTCGAAGTCCGAGGCCTTGACGGCCGTGCCGTCGGAGTACTTCATGCCCGAGCGCAGCTTGAGCTTGTAGACCTTGCCGTCCTCGGAGATGTCGGGCATCGCCTCGGCGAGACCGGGCACGACGGTCGCGCCCTCGGCGCCTTCCGCGTGGTTGTAGGTCAGCAGCGGGGTGTAGACCGTCCACAGCGACTGCCAGCCCTCCTGGGTGTAGGAGAGCGCCGGGTCGAGGTAGTCGGGGAACGACGTGTACGCGGTCCGGATCTCGCCGCCGGTCTTGCCGTCGCCGGTCGCCGCCGCCCCGCCTGTCGAGGTTCCGCCGTCGTCGTCGTCGCCACCGCATGCCGCGAGACCCAGTGTGGCCGCGCACGCGAACGTGAGGCACAACATGCCTCTCAGAGTCCTTTGCATCCTCAGCTCCTCCTCGACGGGCCCCGGCGCGAGATGCCGAAGCAGTGGGTTGCCTCTACCCGTATCCGGCGCGTTCAGCGTACTCCTGCACACCGGCGGGCGCGTGAGATGCACACTAACGTTCAATTGCCGGGTGCTGCGGCAATCGATCGTTAGTCCAGGTAGGTGGCCACGGCCTCCACGGGCGCACGCTCGGGCACGCGCGGCTCCTGGCGCGGGTGGCCGAGGTGCAGCAGGCCGACCACGTGCTCGTCGGCGGGCACGCCGAGCGCCGCGCGCCCGTCGGCGCTGCGCAGCACGCCGGGCGTGCGCCAGTAGCCGGCCAGCCCGCGGCCGTGCGCGGCGAGCAGCACGACGTAGGCCGCCGTCGCGGCGGCCAGCACGTCCTCCTCGTCCATGACCGGGTCGCCTGACTGCGTCGCCGACACCGCGACGAGCGTCGGCGCGCGGTTGAGCTTGGCGGCGGCGATGGGATCGCCGGCGGCCTGCTTGAGGCGCTCCAGCGCGCCCGGCCCGAGGACGCGGAAGCGCCAGGGGTTCGTGAGCTTGTGATTCGGCGCCCAGCGGGCGAGCTCGAAGAGCTCGTCGAGCATCTCGCGGTCCAGCGGCTCGGGCGCGTAGGCCTTGTGCGTGCGCCGCGTGCGGATCGCGTCCTCGAGCTCCATCGCCGCGCTACGCGTCCTCGTCGGGGTCGTCGTCGTCCTCGCCGTCGTCCTCGTAGAGCGACTCGCGCGCGATCTCCGAGCCCTTGGCGTCGTAGAGCTTCGTGTCGAGCGTGTCGCCGCGGTACGCGTCGGGCGCCAGCAGGGTGAAGCGCTCCATCACGAGCTCGCACTGGTCGACGGTGAGGTCGGCGAGCTCCGCGGTGACGGTCGCGCCGTCGGGCACGAGCGGCCGCCCCCAGACGAGCGTCATGTGGGCGAGCTTGCCCTCCTCGCCGCGCCAGATGCCGACGACCTCGTCGCAGAGGTCGAGCTGCCAGTCGGGGTTGGCGTCGGCGGTGTCCTCGGTGAAGTCCGCGACGGCGTCGAAGTCCGTCGGCTCGCGGTCCTCCGTGGCGGGGCGAAACGACACGTAGCCGAACAGCTCGAAGCCGTTGGCCGTTCGCGCCGTCGCGGGCACGAACGTGCGCCCGTGCCATGTGCGGTCGGGATAGAAGGCGATCTCGCCGGGCTCGCCGAGCTCCTCGTCGTCGGCGTCGATGGCGTCGCAGGCGCCGAGGAAGTGGCGCTCGAGCGTTCCCGCCCAGCGGCCGTAGGGCAGCGGTTCCTGCGGTGGCTCGGCGACGAAGCGCGGAACGAAGCGGGGCTCGACGGGCATGGCGCGCAGTCTACGACCGGCGCGGCCGCGGGCGGCTCACACCTCCAGCAGCAGCGTGACCGGACCGTCGTTGACGAGCTCGACCGCCATGTCGGCGCCGAAGACCCCGCCCTGCGCACCCAGCCGCGCGCGGAAGCGCTCGTACAGCGGCTCGGCGACCGGGCCGGGCGCCGCCGCGACATACGAGGGCCGGTTGCCCTTGCGGGTGTCGCCGTAGAGCGTGAACTGGCTGACGCACAGCACGTCGCGCTCGCCGAGCGGATCGTTCATCCGGCCGGCCGCGTCGGCGAACACGCGCAGCGCGCGGACCTTGTCGGCGAGCCGGTCGGCGCGTGCCGCGTCGTCGTCGTGCGTGACCCCGAGCAGCACGAGCAGCCCGGGGCCGATCTCTGCGACGACCTCGCCGTCGACGCGCACCACCGCACGTGACACGCGCTGGACGAGCGCTCGCATGGGCCGGCGGCGGCGGGGCGGCCGGGGGTTAGCCGAAGAAGACCTGGGCGGTCTCCAACAGCGCGTCGTCGAGCAGCTTGGGCTCGGCGAGCGCGTCCTCGAGCGCGACGAGCTCGATCGCGGTGCCGTGCAGCGCGACCATCTTGCCGAAGTCGCCGTTGGAGGCGGCGTCGATCGCCGCGACGCCGAAGCGGGAGCCGAGGATGCGGTCGAAGGCGACCGGCGAGCCGCCGCGCTGGATGTGGCCGAGCACGGTGGCGCGGCACTCGTAGCCGGTCTTCTCCCCGATCTGCTGCTCGAGCTGGTTGGCGATCCCGCCGAGGCGGGCGTGCCCGAAGGAGTCGACGGTGTCGGCCGCCGTCGCCGCGTCGCCGCCGCCGGCCGGCGTCGCGCCCTCGGCGACGACGACGATCGAGAACGTCCTGCCGGTCGTCTCGTGGCGGTGCGTGATGTGGCCGCAGACCTCGTCGATGTCGAACGGCCGCTCGGGCACGAGGATGACGTCGGCCCCGCCGGCGAGGCCGGAGGCACAGGCGATCCAGCCCGCGTCGCGGCCCATGACCTCGCAGATGATCACGCGGTCGTGCGACTCGGCCGTCGAATGCAGGCGGTCGATCGCCTCGGTCGCGATCTGCACCGCGGTCTGAAAGCCGAACGTGAAGTCCGTCGCGTTGAGGTCGTTGTCGATCGTCTTGGGGACGCCGACCGTGGGGAAGCCGGCCGCCCACAGCTTGCGCGCCACGCCGAGCGTGTCGTCGCCGCCGATCGGGATGAGCACGTCGATGCCGCGCTCCTTCAGCGACGCCAGCACCCGCTCCTCGCCGTTCTCGGTCTTGTAGACGTTCGTGCGCGAGGTGCCGAGGATCGTGCCGCCCTTGTGCAGGATGCCGCTCGTGTTCTCGCGGGTGAGCGCGATCGCGTCGTTGTCGAGGACGCCCTTCCAGCCCTTGCGAAAGCCGAAGATCTCGTGCCCGTAGTGGTCGATTCCCTTGCGGACGATTCCGCGGATGACGGGATTGAGTCCGGGGCAGTCGCCGCCGCCTGTCAGAAGTCCGATTCGTGCCATGCGCGCCATCCTGCCACGCGCGTGCCGTCAGCCGTCGGCACCCTGACAGCGGGGAGATGTCGTTCGCGCGTTCTTCGGTGTTTCATGAGACCGCGACCGACGGCGGCATTGGATCCCGGTCCTCGGGGTAGGTCCTGACGGACACAGTCAGTTGGTTCTGTTGTGACACACCCCGGTCGCACAGAGCTCGTTCGGAAGTTCGGACGTGCGCGAGCACGAGGTGTGATGCTTCGCAGGAGCACTGGCCAATCGGCGGGAGCGCCGTGCTGGCGGTTGCGGCATCGGCGCTCCTCATCCCCGAGCGGAAGGTGACCACATGCGCGTTTCAATGCTGGGTAGCGACGGGCTTCGGCTCGGCTCCGGGATGATTCCAGGTGCGTGCAGCTGCTCATGCTGTCACTGCTGGACCTGTTGTTGCTGCTGCTGTTCGGCGATGAGCACCGGCTCGAGCTGCTCGCGGCTCGATGCCGATGAGCTCGTCGGCGGCCTGTCCTTCTAAGCAACCAGGCAGGTAGCCGGCCGGCCGTTCGTCGACCCAGGCAAGGCCGGCCGAAAATACCCAGGCTCAGGGCCGTCGCCGCTCGCGGCGGATGGCCCTTGCCTGCCGGTGCTGACGGACCTCGACCGAGAGCGATCGTTTTCCTTGCACAGCTATGGACAGAATCCAGGCGTCACGTACCTGCGCGTGTCCGACGACGAGGTCATCGCCCGTGGCGGGCACCTCGACGGCTTCTCGCTGATCATCAGCGACGACACCGGGCGCGGACTGGCCTCGCGGATCGTCGACGAGCTCGCCGACGGGACCTCCGCGCAGGCCGTCAGCGACGCCGTCGCGGACACACATGACGTCTCGGTCGACGAGATCGAACGCTTCCTCGAGGAGATGCACGAGTCCGGGGTTGCGCTCAAGCTCGATCACGCCCGCCCAGAGGTCGCCGACTGGCTCGCCTTCGCTCGCTTCGGCGAGCTCGCCGCCGGTCCGGCGCTCGGCCCACTCGTCATCGTCGGGTCCGATGTCGCGGCGATGCTCGCCCAACGGCTGCAGTCGCTGGGCGTCGATGCGCAGCACCGAAGCTGGGCCGACCTTCAGATCGACGACCTCGGCGAGTTCGCGGTCGCCGAGGTGACGTCCGATCCACGCGAGGAGCCCGCGTCGCCGCAGGAGCCCGAGACGCGGCTGATCGCGCTGGTCGACGGCGGTTCCCTGCAACCGCTCTACGACCTCAACGAGCGCGCCGTCGGTGCCGGCATCCCCGTGCTCTACCTGCAGGTGGCAGGCGTCGAGTACGCGGTCGGCCCCTACGTCGTGCCGGACAGCACCGCGTGCTTCTGGGAGTTCGAGCGCCAGCGCGCGAGATCGGTGTTCAGCTACTCGGAGTACGCGGTCATGGCCGCGGGTGCCATGCGTGCCGGCGGCGCCAACGCAGCGCCGGCGATTGCGCAGCACGCGCTCGTCGCCGCGGCCACGCCGTTTCTCGTCGAGCTCGCGATGCTGGGCGAGTCATCGCTCGCCGGCCAGCTGCTGCGCGGTCGCGCGACGACCGCCGACACGGCGCGCCAGTACGTCATGCGGCTTCCGCGCTGCCCCGTGTGCCTCCCGCGGCGCCCCGCGATCCGCAACCCCCTCTTCTGATGGCCGAGGATCAGAACGTCCTTTCCGAGCAGATCTCGCTGCTCGGCGCCGACAAGCACGTCGACCCGTTCTGGACGGCGCGTCTGGCGGGCGACGAGCCGGTCGTCGGCCTCGGCGAGACGTTCATCGTCAACAGCGTCGCGACCCCCACGCGGGTCGCCGCGCGATCGCTCATCCCGCAGGAGGCCGTCGCGTTCGCGGGTACCTGGCTGGCCGGCCTGCTGGCCGGCCCCGACGACGACCTGTACCGCGACCCGACGGCGGTCGGGCTGCCGGAGGCGGCGGTCATGCCGACCGTGGCGCTCGGCGAGATGATCGACATCGCGCTGCACGAGCTGCCGCCCGCGTACGGCGACTGGCCGCTGAGCGTCGAGCTCTACGTCCTGTACGGCCGGTCGCTGTACCTGCTGTCCGGCGAGCTCGCCGTCCGCAGCCGGGTTCTCGCCGAGGCCGAGCTCGGCATCGCCTTCGGCGGGCGGATGCTGCCGTTCCTCGCGGACACCGGCGAGGAGCCGGCCGGTCCGATGGTCTTCCTCGTGGGCATCCCCGGGCGGATGGCCGCGCTCGGTGGCCTGCGCGGGTTTCGCCGTGGGCTGCTCGACGCCGGCCGCGGCCTGGCGACCCTGCAGACGCTGTCCGGCGCCGGCGGCGCACGGTGGCTCTGGGAGACGGAGTTCTTCGATGACGCCTGCGCCCGCGTGCTCGGCGTCGATGGCCTCGAACGGATCCCGCTCGCGATCGGCGTCCAGCTCGCGGACGCCGAGGACGACGAGCCGGCCGCCCCTGCACGCGAGGCCGGCTCATGACCTCGGTCGACGAGAGCCTCGACGCGACGCGCAACGGCGCGCCGGACTCGTTCGCCCGCGCCGAGACGCTCGAGCGCGCGCTGCGTGAGCTGGCGGCCGAGCACGAGCTCGGCCGGGGCAGCGTCGTCGAGGAGCTCCTGGCGATGCTCGGGGCGCTCGTCACGACCCCGAACACGGTCTTCGTCGATCCGCCCGAGTACCGCCGCGACCTGCCCGGCGAGGCGATCCCGATCGGCTCGCCGGCGTCGAGCACGCACGGCTTCTTCGACGTGGTCCGCGGCCGCGCGTCGCGCCGGGACTTCGGCTCGGCGCCGATCGAGCTCGCGCGCCTGATGGCCGTCCTGCACTGGACGGTCGGCCGCCGCAAGGACAACGTCGCCTACGACTTCCGCGACGCCCCGCTGCGCTACGTCCCGTCGGGCGGCGGGCTGGCCTCGACCGACGCCTACGTGATCGCCAACCGCGTCGACGGCGTCGAGCCCGGCTCCTACTACTTCGACTACGTGCGCGGCCTCGTGCCGATCTCGCCCGGGCTCATGGTCCAGCGCGTCGCCGACATGAACCCCGCGCAGGGGTGGGTGGCCGACGCCGCCGCGATCGTCGTCTTCGTCGCCAACGCCGAGCGCCTCGCGCACAAGTACGGGTCGATGGGCTTCAAGCTGCTGCTGCTGGACGCCGGCGTCGCGGCCGGCCACGCCGAGCTCGTGGCGACGGCGCTCGAGCTGCGCACGAGCATCCTCGGCGGCCTGCCGCCGGACAAGCTCGCGCGTCTGCTGCGCATCGACGGCGAGACGCGCGTGCCGCTCGTGTCGCTCGTGCTCGGCATGAGGCCCAGCGATGGATGAGTTCGTCGTCGGGCTCGCGCTCGGCACCCCCCTGATCCAGGCCCTGCTGATGGGCGTCATCGGCTACCCGCTGGCGCGCCGCCGGCCGGGCGGTATGGAGCACTTCCACCGCTCAGGCTTTCAGTGGTGGATCGTCGCCCTGCTCGTCGTCCTCGCGAGCGGCGCCGCGCTCGCCTCGGACACGCTGGAGCCGACCTCGCCCGCGCAGCACGACCCGGTGACGGCGGCGCGTGTCCTCATCACGATCGTCGCCGGGCTCGCGGTGTTGCTGGTCATCGAGGTCTTGGGCGAGCTGTGGCAGGCCAAGTCGAGGAGCCCGGCGGCCCGCGCCGGACGCGAGCGCTACGAGAAGGCGCTGCCCGAGTCGGTGGCGCGCACGGCGACCGGCGAAGGCGCTCTGGTCGGCTTCGTGGCGTTGCTCGAGGAGGCCGTCTACCGCGGCCTGGCGCTCGGTTCCGTGCTCGCCATCACGGATTCCAAGGCGCTGGCGGCCGGGATCGTCGCAATCGGCTTCGGGTTCGGGCACTGGTACTTCGGTGCTCGCCAGGTGCTCCTCAAGATGCTGATCGGCTCCGTCCTGTGCGCCGTCGCGCTCTCCGCCGGCTGGGCGGCCGCGGCGGCGACACACATCCTCTTCAACTTCGTGCTCGTGGCGTGGGCACACCGCGCCCAGCGGCCATGAGCACGCTGGAGGTCTTCGCCGAGGACCTGTTCGACGGTACGCAATGGACGGGGCCGGCCACGGTGGTCGTGGAGGCCGGACGGATCGCTTCGGTGCAGCGCGGGGGCGATCGGCAGGATGCCGAGCTCAGCGGCGCCTCGGTGATGCCCGGACTCGTCGACAGCGGCGTGTCCGCCGTCGGGTACACGGAGTCGCCGTCGGTCGACGACCCGTTCGGGCCGGAGGCGGCGTTCGCCGGGCTCTGCCTGCGCTACGGGGTCACGACGGTGATCGACGTCAACAACACGCTCGCGGGCGTCGCCTACCTCGACTCGCTCGCGCGCAGCCACGAGGGCCCGCGCGTGATCGCCGCGGGAGGCCGGCTGTCGACGGCGCCGTCATCGCGCCAGGACGTGCTCGTCGACGCGCGGTCGGTGGACGGCGTCATCGCGGGCCAGCACGCGGCCGGGGCGCAGATCGTCAGCGTCGGCGACATCGCCGACGCTGCGGTGGCGGCCGCGGTCCTCGGGCGCGCACGGGCGCTGTCGCTGGCGGTCGCGATCAGCCGCCAGGTTCCGTGCGAGACCCCGGGCCTCATGTTCGCCGCCCCCGCCGCGCTCGCGCAGATGGACGAGCTCCCCGCACCGGACCATGCGGACGGCGACGGCGGGGCGCTGCTGGCACCGCAGCTCGAAGCGATCGCGCGCTGGACGGTCGACGGGCTCATGCATGCCCACGACGCCGCCGAGGCCGCCGCCTTCCTGCCGTACGCGCGCAACTTCGCCCGCAGCGGCGGTGGTGCCGTCGGGCGCCGGATCGGCCGCACGATCCTGCGGCGCTACTACGGCGACCGCGACCCAGAGGCGGTGCGCGACCGCGACCTGCCGGCGGTGGCCGCGCTGCGTGCGCGCCGCTGTCTGGCCTCGTCGGGTGCGGGCGCCGCCGGACTCGTACCGGGGGCATCGCTCTGGGCCGAGCTCGCATGCCTGCACGCTGCGGCCGGCGCGGGCAGCGAGGACGGCAGCGTGCTCCACGCGGCCACCGGCGCGGCGGACGAGCTGCTCGGCGCGTTGCGCGTCGGCAGGGTCCGGCCGGGCTATCAGGCCGACCTGCTCGTGCTCGACGCACCCGGTCGCGGCCGTGATCCGGGCGGGTTGTGGGAGTCGCTGACGCACGTCGTGGTGGGCGGGCACCCGTCGCCCGTGGAGATGATGGCGGACGACGTCGACGCGACGAACCTCAAGGCGATGAAGGCGGGCTCATGAAGATCAGCGCGTACACAGACATCGGCGGAAGCCGGCCGGTATCGCTCGGCTCCACGGAGCACCGGGCCCTGCGCGAGATGCTGCGCTGCCTCTCACCCGAGACCGGCCCCGTCCTGGCCGCCTCGACGTACATCGGCTCGGGCCAGGCGGCCGGCGGCGGATACTCCGGCCACGCCGAGATCTACGACATCGACGGGCTGCTGCGCGATCTGTACGGACAGCCGTCGATGGAGCCCGGCGTCAACGACGCGCTGTTCGGCGGCGGCAAGGGCTTCGGGCTCGTCAACACGATGCTCTCGACGATCGGCGAGGCCGTCGAACGAGCGGTCGCGGCGCTCGTCGCCGGCGCGCCGGACATCCCCGGCCGGCGGGTGATGTGCTCCTACGAGGAGCTGCGCAAGCGCGAGCTTGACGCGCTCGATCCGGCGCAGCTCGGGCTGTTCTCCGACGCGCAGTACGACTCGCCGTCGTTTCTCTACGCGCGTTTCTTCCCCGACACCGTCGTGGAATGGGTCGAGGGGACGCGCCTGCGCAGCGGTCAGCCCGTCTTCGTTCCCGCGCAGCTCGTGGACATGGTCCACATCTACGACTCGCACGAGGAGATCATCGGCTACCCGGTGTCGGGCGGGCTGAGCTGCCACACGAGCTGGATGGCCGCGGTCTATCACGGGCTCACCGAGGTCATCGAGCGCGACGCGGTCAACGTCTCCTGGTACACCGACGCCCCGCCGCGCCACCTCGTGCTCGACGATCCGCAGGTGCGCCGGCTGCTGGGCGGCTTCGTCGATCGTCTCGAGCTCGACCACTCCGAGGGGTTCATGCTCCTGCACCCCAGCGGGGTCTGCTCCGCGCCGACGTTCAGCGCGGTCGGGCTGCAGGACTGGCTCGTGCGCCGTCAGTACTGCGCGGGCGGCGGGTGCGACGTCGTCGCGGAGTCGTCGCTCGTCAAGGCCGCGGCCGAGTACGGCCAGACGCGCAGCACGCTGGGCATCGCCATCACGGCGCCCCGCTCCGCCGTCGGTCGCAGCGTGCAGGACATGTTCGACTGGGAGGTCAACCGGCCGCTGGCCGAGATGAGCCTGTTCTTCCAGGCGATCGGCTACTACGGCCTCGACGAGCATCGCCACCTGCTCGACCACTACCTGTCCGGTCCGGAGATCACGTGGCAGGAGATCTGCGTGAGCACCCCGCAGCTCGCGGAGTCGTCGAGCACCGACGAACGCCTCGCGCATCTGCTCGGCGAGCTCGCCGGCAACGGCATCGATCCGATCGTCCTGAACTACTCCGATCGCAGCTGGCGCCACCTCGCGATCGCCAAGGTGTACGTCCCCGAGCTGTCGACGCCGTTCTTGCAATCGAGGCCGATGCTCGGCCATCCGCGGCTGCGCCCGCTGCGCGGCTCCGTCGTGGCCCCCGACGGTCGTATCTACCCGCTCCCCTACCCCTGATCCGGACGCCAGCGTGACCGAGCCGACCGAGTTCGTCCTCGAGGCCGAGCATCTGAGACGCACGTACGAGCGCCGCTTGGCCGTCGTCGACTTCTCGGCGACCGTCGCGCCGGGCGAGGTCGTAGTCCTCGTCGGACCCAACGGCTGCGGGAAGACGACGAGCGTCGAGATGGCGATCGGCCTGCGCCGCAGCGAGGCCGGCTCCAGCCGGATCGCCGGGCACGACGTGGTGACGCAGCGGCGTGAGGTCGCGCGCGTCCTCGGCGTCCAGCTCCAGGGCGCAGAGCTGCATTCGCGCGTGCGCCTCCGCGAGCATCTCGAGTATCTCGCGGCGCTGCACGGCGTCGACGAGAGCAGCGCCGGCGAGGTGCCGCGCCTGCTTGGACTCGGGGGCATCGTCGACCGCGTCTACGGCTCGCTGAGCGGCGGGATGCAGCGGCGCGCGCTCGTCGCGCTGGCGTTCGTCGGCCGCCCGCGACTCGTCGTGCTCGACGAGCCGACCTCCGGAGTCGACATCGAGTCGCGCAACGAGATCTGGGCCGCCCTGAACAGCCTGCTCGTCGCGCGCGGCGCGGGCGTCCTCGTGACGACCCACGACCTCACCGAGGCCCAGCGCCACGCCGATCGCGTGATCGTCATGCGCCAGGGTGAGATCATCGCTTCCGGCCCGCCGGCGCAGCTCATCGCCGCGGCGCAGCTGGCGCTCGTGCTGACGATCCGTGACCGCCGGGGCGGAGCTGTGCCTGCGCTCCCCGCCACGGCTCCGGGATCGGTCACGGTCCTGCGGACGTCGGCTTCGGAGGCGACGCTCGGGTTCGCCAGCCGGGCGGCGGCCCAGGCGTACCGCGCGCAGACCCAGGACGCGAGCGGCAGCCTCGACGTTGTCGAGCAGTCGCCGACGTTCGAGGACGCCTACCTCGCGATCGCCGCCCGCCACGACGCGACGGCCGATCGGAGCGGGCCGGCATGAGTGCGCGCGCCTTCTGGCTGCTCGTGCGAAACCAGGGCCTGGGCTTCGTGCGCGAGCCGGCGGCGGCGGTCTTCAACCTCGCGATCCCGTTCTTCATCATCCTCGTCCAGGCGTTCGCGTTCGGCAACGACGCGGTCCGGGCCGACGATCTCCCCGGCTACCGCGCCGCGGACGTGCTGCCGGTCGGCGCCGCGGTCATCTTCGTGATGATCATCGGCGTCTTCGGCATGGGCGTCGGGCTCTCCTCGATGGCGGAGTCCAGGACGCTCTCCGTGTTCCGGCTGCGGCCGGGCGGCGTGGGATCGATCCTCGGCGCGTACGGGCTCGTGCTCGTGGTGCTGATCGTCGGCGGCCTCGTGCTCTCGACCGGCGTGCTGGCCCTCGGCTGGCGGATCCGCGCGCCGGCGCGCCCACTTACGCTCGTGCCGTTCACGCTCATCGGCTGCGCGCTGTTTCTCGCCGTCGGCGCGTTCGTCGCCGCCGTGAGCAGCTCACCGCGGGCGGCGCAGGGCATCGCGTCGGCGATCTTCTTTCCACTGCTCTTCTTGTCCGGGGCGATGTTCCCGCTCGACGACTTCCCGGCCGCGTTGCGCTACATGGCGCACGCCCTGCCGGGCTACCACCTCAACGAGACGTTCGCGTACTCGTGGTTTCGGGAACAGGACGCACCCTGGGTGAGCCTTGGGTACATCGCCGGGCTCGGCTGCCTCGCGGCGTGGGCGGCCGTCGCGCGTTTCCGCAAGCGCGAAGATCTCTAGTCGGAGGCCCGCCCGCCAGGCGTGACGAGCCCGCACTGCCGGATTACGGACAACGGCCACGGACGCGGCGATCGCCAGCGCGAGAGCAGGCATCCGAGCGCCCGCCGCGGCTACGCCGTGCGCAGCTCGGCGGCCGCCAGCTCGGGCGCGACGTCGGTGCGGTGCAGGCCGGTGCCGAGCTCGAGGCCCGGGGCCGGTGCCAGGCGCGGCACGATGTCGATGCGCCAGCAGAAGCGGTCGGCGTCGCGCGGGGCGGTGCGCACCCACAGGCTCAGCGGCGGGCGCTCACCGAAATGACGCGCCAGCCGCGACAGCGCGTCGTGCAGCAGCGCGGCGCCGCTCGGGCCGGCGTCCTCGAAGCGCTCGCGCCGCCGGCGCGGGACGACCATGAGCGCGTACGGCGCGCTCGCGGCGTACGGGCACAGCAGCACGGCCTCGTCGTCGATCGCGACGACCCGCTCGCGGCGGCGGACCTCCTCCTGCACGAGATCCTCGAGCAGGTTGGCGCCCATCGTGCGCTGGGCGTGGGCGCTGAAGCGCTCGCGCTCGCGCGCGACGACGGCGGGCACGAAGTCCAGCGCGTAGAGCTGTGCCTGCGAGGAGGCGGGGGGTGCGCCGGGCGCCGCCGCCGGCTCGTCGAGGCAGACGTGCACGTAGGCCGCGCCGGCGTGCGCGCGCATGCGCTCGCGCCAGACCTCGACGGCGGCGCGCAGCTCGTCGACCGTCAGGTCGAGCAGGCAGGTCGTGCCCTCCGGGCCGTTGGCGATCACCTCGTGGGCGCCGGTCGCGGGGAGCGCGGCGAAGAGGCCGGGCTGCGCGTCGGGCGCCGGCTCCGGCGCGTCGGGCTCGAGCAGCGGCGCCTCGGAGGGCCGCTCGCCGCCGGTCGCGACGATCGCGCGCAGGCCGGAGAGCGGATCGATGCGAACCTCGGGCACGGTCGTCACGATAGGCCGCGCGCTGGCCGCGCACAGGTGTGTCGCGCTACGGGCGCCCGAGCGCGTAGCGGTCGATCTCCGTCGCCAGCTGCGCCTCGGAGCTGAAGCGGCCCTGGTGCACGAGCGTGCGCTTGCCGCGCGCATCGTAGAACGCGGTCACCGGCAGGCCGACGGCGGAGTAGCGGCCGGCCACCGCCTGGCGCGGATCCTCGATCGACGGATAGGGCATCGGGTAGCGCGCGCTGAGCTTGCGCGCGTCGTCGCGGTTGTCGCCGGAGTTGACGCCGATGAACGCGACCCGCGCGCCGCGCTTGACGGCCTGGCGCTGGAGGAACGGCAGCTCGTAGCGACACGGCTCGCACCACGACGCCCACAGGTTCACCACGACCGGATGGCCGCGCAGCGCGCGCAGCTGCGCGTCCAGCGCCTTGGCGGCGCCCGGGCGCAGCTCGTTGACGCGGCGGTGCAGCGCCGACAGCGGCCCGGGTGTCCCCTCGGGCAGCGGCGCGGAGACCTGAGCGAGCGTCAGGGCGCGCGGCGGTTCGCTGCCCGCGGCGGGGTCGCTGTCGCCCGCCTGGTTGGCCCCGACGACGACCGCGATGACGAGGGCGACGGCTCCCAGTGCCAGTAACGCTTTGCGCATCCGGCGACGAAGGGTGGCAGACGCCCGCATCGGGTGTGTGACAGCCCTCGCTTCGCTATCCTCCGCGGTGACGCGGGTGGAGGGCCCGTCTCCGCCGGAGACGCCTCACCCCGCCACGCCGAGCCGGTCTCGGTTGTCTGGATCGCGACGGTTTGCGAGCGCGATCCACCTCACGTTACGAGCAGGAAGCCGATCTTGGCTGATCCCACGCCAGTGGCCGTCATCGCCACGTCCGTTCCCAAGCCATCCGACATCAAGCGCGCGGAGAAGTTCACGCGCGAGTCCTTCGTGCACGCAGGCGAGACCACGCAGGACGCCCTCGCGCCCGGAACCGCCCGGCGGCGCGCGCTCGACGCCGCGCTCCTGGAGGTCGACGCGGGCGCGAAGGTCCCCTCGACGCACTGGCGGCGGCGCTACTCGCTCATGCTCGGCCTCGAGCGCGTGCTCTCCGACGACGAGCCCAAGCTCGCCGACGGCACGTCGCTGAACCCGCATCAGGTCGACGCCCTCTCCGGCACGCTGACGGCGCTGCTCGCCGAGGCGCAGCGCAACGGCGGCTCGGCGCCGCCGCCCGCCGCCGCGCCGGTGCTGGCGGTCGACGACGAGGACGATGAGGACGACGACAGTGACTTCGCCGCAACCGCGGACGTCGAGGACGAGGACGAGGACGACGACGACGACGACGACGACGATGACGAGCCCGAGGACCTGTCGCCGCTGGACATCGACATCGACATCGGCGACGACGACGAGGAGGACGAAGAGGAGCCGGAGTCCGACGACGACGACGCGCCGGACGGCGAGCTCGACGAAGACCAGCTCGACGAGGCGCCCGACGACCCCAACGCCCACAAGCGCTTCTGGTTCGAGCACGCGACGGGCGCCGGCAAGACGGTCGCCGCGATGGGCTTCGTCGACGCGTCGCGCACCGGCGGCATCCTGATCCTCACCCACCGCCGCAACCTCGTCGACCAGTTCCACGGCGAGCTCAAGCAGCGCGGCTACTCCAAGCGCGTGACGCCCGCCCTGCTCAAGGGTCAGGACAACGCCAACGGGCCGGTCACCGTCGAGACCTACCAGTGGTTCGTGCGCAACGCCGGCCAGATCTCGTCGGCCTACTCGATCGTCATCTGCGACGAGGCGCACACCGCCCTGGGCGAGAAGACGAGCGCCGCGATCCGCGAGTGGACCGGGCCGGTGTTCATCGGCATGACCGCGACCGGCGCGCTGATCGCCCGTCACGTCACCGACCTCTTCCCGACGCAGACGTCGCGCTTCGACCTCGCGCAGGCGGCGCGGCGCGGCGTCATCTCGCCGCTGCGCTGCGTGCGCATCCCGCCCGGCCCGGGCGTGCGGACGATCGCCAAGGTGCCGTTGCGCCGCGGCGAGGTCGACGTCGAGTTCGACCAGGAGATGCTGGCCGAGCTGCTCGACCAGGCGCCCTTCAACTACGCGGTCGCCGACCTCTACAAGGTGCGCTTCAACGGCGTGCCGGGCGTCGTCTACGCCGCCGGCGTTCGCCACGCCTACAACGTCGCGGCGGCGTTCCGCGAGCAGGGCATGAAGGCGATGGCCGTCTCGGGTGAGACGAAGAAGCGCGAGCTGGCCGAGATCCTCGCCAGCTACGAGCGCGGCGACATCGACGTGCTCGTCAACGCGCAGCTGCTCGCCGAGGGCTGGAACTCACCGCGCGCGACGGTCTGCATGCACCTCGCGCCGACGGCCTCCAAGCGCATCTACCAGCAGCGCGTCGGCCGCGTCACGCGCCGCCATCCGGGCAAGGAGGCTGGCCTCGTCGTCGACTTCGTCGCGCCGGACACGAAGAACGACGATCCCGTCGTCACGTTGCACTCCCTCCTGGACCGCGACGTCTACCGCGGCGGCGCGATCGTCGTCGGGCCCGTGCGCCGCGGCCGCGGCCGGCGCGTGCGCGTCGAGCGCCGCGTGCTGCCGGTGACCGCCGACGAGGATCGCCGGATCGACGTCTTCGAGCGCGAGTTGTGGCGCATCGCCGTCGAGCACCTGCCCTACGGCGAGCAGATCCAGTGGGCCGCGCTGGCCGGCGCGCGCGTCGCGCCGAGCGGCTGGCGCCGCGCCCGCGCGATGCTGCACTTCGACCGCGGCGGCGAGTTCAAGCGCGCCTTCCTGCTGACCGCGGTGCAGCGCAACCAGAACCCGCAGCTGCGCGTGCGCGCCCTGCAGGAGATCGCCGCGCTGCGCGACGGCGAGGCGTTCGACACCGCGATCGACGTCATCGGCACCTGGACGCGCGAGGAGCGCCGCGAGGGCACGAAGGTCATGCTGCTCGCGCTCGCCGAGAAGCGCATCGGGCGCCGTGACCAGGCCAACGCCTGGATCTGGCGGCTGGCCTCCTACACGCGCGAGGTGCACGAGGAGTACGCCGTGCAGCGCTGGCCGGAGACCAAGCGCCTGCTCGGGCTGCTCGTGAACTCCTCCGGCGCCGCGCACGCCCGCAACGCCCGCCGCCTCGTGCACGCCGCGCGCAAGCAGGACCGCCGGTTGTCCGCAGCGATCCTGGCCGCGGCGATCGCCCACTCGCCCGAGGCCGAGGAGATCCTGCGCGGCGCGCGCACGCGCTTGGCGCGCAAGCCCAGCGCGCTGTCGCGCGAGCTGCTGCGCAACTTCCCCAAGGCCCGTGGCCGGCGCGGCAACCGCCGCCGGCGCAAGAAGGGCGTGGGCGAGGGCGGCTCGGAGGTCAACGTCATGGCGGCGCAGAACGGGGCGGTCGACGAGGTCGTCGGCGAGGGTTCCGGCGGTGGCGGTGGCGAAGGGCGGTCGGGCTCGTCCCGGCGCCGTTCGCGTCGCTCGCGCAACGGCCGGACTCGCAACCCCGATCCCGACCGCGCGCAGGCCTCCGCCGACGCGTCGTCCGAGGCGGCTGCGGTCGGCGACAACGGAAGCGCCGCCGCGGGCGAGCCGCGCGAGCCGCAGCCCGTCGGCCAGGAATCGGCGCACGGCTCGTCATCGCGCCGGTCGCGCTCGCGCAAGCGGCGCGAGCCGCCGGTCGACGACGCCGCGGCGGTCTCCGCGATCGCCGACGCGGCGGCCGCGCTGGCCGCCGCGCGCGGACCGAAGGTCGAGCGCTCTGCGCCCGCGCCCGCGCCCGCGGACGAGGCGGAGGCCAAGCCGAAAGCGGCTCCGCGCCGCCGGGCGGCCGCCAAGCCGACCGATCCGGTCGTGGGTGCCGGCGCTGACGCCGCCGTCGAAGCGGCGCCGGCCAAGCCGAAGGCCGCGCCGCGCCGTCGTGCTTCGGTCACGCAGGCCGAGCCCGTCGCGGAGGCCGCCGCCGATGCGGCGCCCGCGGCGGCGAAGTCGCCGCCGCGTCGCCGTGCGTCGGTGAAGCAGGCGCAGCTCGGTGCGGAGGACGCGGTCGATGCGGCGCCCGCCGCGGCGAAGCCCGCGCCGCGCCGCCGTGCTTCGGTCGAGCAGGCCGAGCCCGGTGCGGAGGCCGCGGTCGACGGGGCGCCCGCCGCGCCGGCGAAGCCCGTGCCGCGCCGCCGTGCTTCGGTCACGCAGGCCGAGCCCGTCGCGGAGGCGGCGTCCGCCGCGCCGAAGCAACCCGCGACGCGCCGCGCGCCGGCGAAGCGCACGACGGCCGCCGCCGCAGACGAACCCGCCGACCGACCCAAGCCCAAGGCGAAGCCAAAGCAGAAGGCGGCCCCGCGACATGCGGCCGTGCGCCGTGCGCCGGCGAAGAAGACGTCCGCCGACGAGGACGCGCCGCAATCCGCTGCGCTCGACGACGGCGTCGAGTCCGCCGCCTGACATCAGCCCGCGGTCAGTGGCGCAGGGCGGCGGCCAGTCCGGCCGTCAGCATGAGCCCGAGCACGCCGATGCCCACGCCCGCTGCGACGGCGGCCGGATGCTCGAGTGCGCTGAGCGCCACCCCGGGCGCGCGCAGGAGCGCCATCGCCCCGACGATCACGACGAGAGCCGCCGCGCCGGCCGAGAGGACCGCCACGGAGACGGGTGAGAGCGCGTGCGCGGGGGCGGCGCGCCGCTGGGGCCGGCGCACCTCGAGCGCGGCGAGCGCGGCTGCGCCCAGCAGCGTGAACGTCGCGGCGACGAGGAAGCCGCCGACGACGTCGCTGGGCAGGTGCCAGCCGAGAACGACCAGCGCGTAGCCGACGGCGATCGCGTAGCCCGCGCCGAGCAGTGCCGTGGGCGCGCGCAGGCCCGGTCCGACGACGAGCACGGCGCACAGCGCGAGCGACATCGCCGCGGTCGCGTGGCCGCTCGGCCAGGAGCCGGGATAGACCGCGGGGATTCCCGCGAGGTCGATCACGCGCAGGTCGGCCAGCGCCGGCTTGAGCAGTTGCGTCATGAGGTTGGCGCCGCCGATGACCACCGGCACGAGCAGCGCCATCAGCGGCCGCCTGCGCAGCAGCGCGATACCGACGAGCAGCAGCGCGCCGAGCAGCAGCGGCGCCGGGTCGGCGAGATGCGCGACGCCGGAGATCGACGGCTGCAGCGGCGGTCGTGCCACGCCCGTGAAGGACTGCATGGCGCCGGCGTCGAGCGCACGGCCCCGCGGCACCCCGAGCGCGGCGAACCAGACGGCGACCGTGCCCGCGGCGGTCAGGAGCGCCAGCGTCAGCAGGGTGAGGGGTCTGCGCGACATCTGCAAAGCCTAGACCTCGGCGATCGTGGGCTTACCGAGCATGACCGGCGTGGCTGCCACTTCATCCAATGCGTCGCGCCGCGGATGTCCCGCCGCAGGCGCGCCTCCCGGAAATCCAGTTCGGACGGGTCCGTCGGACGTGCCGACGCAGAAAACGGAGGAGCAGCGGGAACCGTTCGCGCCTGCGCGTAGCGGACCGGCGATAGGCACGTCAATGGCGGGGCTTGCGCGCTGCTCGTTTCCCAGCACAAGCGAGTGCGATCCTTTCGCCAGGGCCCCCCTGTACGTCTGGGAGAGCGGCTGCGGCCGCCGTCGCCGAGGCGCTCGAAAATTGCAGCTCGAACGACGCGATAGCTCCTTCTAGGGCGGACTATTTCACGGTGGCGAAACCTCAACCAGGTCATCGTCCCTACGAGCGAGCGGCTTTCACAAGCGCAGGCGCGTCTCGCGCGCCCCAATGGCAGCCCCAGGTCCTGACGACATGGGGCCGGCCATATGGCTTCGATGCGTAAGCCGTAGGTGTCGCGACCGTTTGCCTCCGCTCAGAGGATGATCCACACCGCCGCAGCGACGCAGCCGACGGCGAGCGCCTCGAACGACATCCCGGCTGCTAGCGCCCAGCCTTTGACGCCGTTCTGCTTCTTGGCCGACTCAAGAGCCTTGAGCTACATCAGTCTCCGCGGCGACGGCGTTCCGCTTCTTCTCGGCGCCGCTCGGCTTCGACGAGACGCTCGCGTTCTTCGCGCTCGCGAGCGAGTTCTTCTGCCTGCTTCTCCCGGCGAATCTCGCCAGTCGTAGCACGCGGCGCATGCGGGGCGCCCAGCTCCGGCCCGGCTTCACGTTCCCCGGAGGACCCCGCGCCGGTGGAAGTGGGCCTCCACGCTCGTCCTGCGGAGTCGAGGCCGTCGGCCGAGTGAAGCAGCGCCAGCGCGCGTCGGCTGGACGGGGCAAGGCCGGCGGTGTGCGCGCGCGGTCGCGGGCGTCAACGCGGTAGCTGTCGCAACCGCCAACATCGAGCGCCAACGCGCCAACTCCTAGAACCCCCGGCTGTTCGCGAGCCCTGAGCCGTGATCGAGCCAGCCACCCGGCGCCAAACCAACCTAGGAGTCATCATGAAGTCGTCTCTCACACTCGGTCGCCACTCGCGTGCCGCCGCCGCCCTGGCCGTCGTCGTAGCACTTGGAGCCACCAGCTACGCGGCGAACAGCGTCGACAACGCCAGTGCTCAGACCGGCTCCGACATCGGCTCGACCTCTCTGGGTTCTGCATCCGTCGTCCTCGGCAAGTCCTTCGTCCGCCAGGCCTCGACCCCGATCGTGGCGGAGTTGCCCACCACGCCCCCGTCCGGGTCGCAGCTGAGCTTCGTCAGCTCGGAGGATCCGTCGCTCTCGGGCGGGATGATCACGATCGATCAGACCGGCCAGGTGCACGCCGACGCCAGCGTCCGACTCGTCACGGGTCCCGGCGTCGGCGCAGTCGCGCAGTGCGGGCTGTGGATGAACGGGCAGCGGATCTCCAACAACTACGCCACGACGTTCGGCGACGCGGGCACGACGACGACCGGAGCCCGCCTGTACCCGACCGTCCCGATGGCGCTGACCGGCTCGGTGAACAACGTCGCGCCGGGGACCTACAACATCGGCATCCGCTGCTTCGCGGACCGTTCCGGCGTCACGATGCAGCAGGCCGATCTGCACGCGGTGGCCTACTCGAAGTAGTCCGCACGGCGCGACCCCGCCGTCGCGACTCACCGTCGGAGCCTGCGCGCCGCCCTCACGGGCGGCGCGCAGCCGCGTTCCACGAGGCCCCGACGACCCAACCGCGGCCAGCTCGCGAAGGTCGGACTGCCGCTACTCGCCCGCCAGCAGGTGCACCTCGCCCGCAGCCAGCGCGATCGGGCTTCCGCGCGCCTGCCGCACAAGCAGCCGGCCCTCGTCGTCGATCCCGCACGCCTCGCCCTCGCCCGCGGCCCAGCGCACGCGCCGGCCGCGCAGCGCGTCGCGGGCGCGCAGTGCGTCGATCGCCGCGCTCGTCGGCTGCGCGAGGCGGTGCTCGAGCGCGCGCAGCAGCGCGTCGAGCGTCGGCTCGATCGCCGCAGGCGCCAGGCCGAGCGTGGCGGCGCGGTCGTGCAGCTCGGCCGGGAGGTCCTGCACCCGCACCGCGACGTTGACGCCGATGCCGAGCACCGCCCAGCCCTCCTGCGGCCGGGTCTCGCCCAGCACCCCCGCGAGCTTGCGGCCGCCGAGCAGCACGTCGTTGGGCCACTTCATCATCGCCCCGGAGCCCGCGACGTCGGCCACCGCGAGCGCGCCGACGATCGGCAGGAGCGGCGGCCATTCCCGCAGGACGAGCGACATGAGCAGCGCGTGGCCCGCCGGCGCGCTCCACGTCCGGCCCTGGCGCCCGCGCCCGGCGCGCTGCTCGCCCGCCGTGACCAGCGTGCCGTGGGGCGCGCCCGCCGCGGCCAGCGCGCGCGCGACCGTGCTCGTCGAGTCCGTCACGCGGTGATGCAGCCGCGGGACGCCGAGCCGGCCGGTCAGGACGACACCGGCGCGAGGAGGATCTCGTCGTCGAGCTCGAGGCCGAGCGCGGCCAGCGCCGAGCCGCGGTTGACCGCGAGCGAGACGGCGCCGTAGCCGTCCTCGTAGAGCAGCAGCTCGCCGGAGAGCACGTCGGCGAACGTCGTCGCGTAGTGCGCGAGGCGCCGGCCGACCATGACCGGCTCGCCGTGCCGCAGGCCCGCGGCGACGAGATCCGCGGGCTCGGCGTCGAGCACGACGTTGCCGTAGCCGTCGGCGTGCAGCACGTGCGCGACAAGCCCGCCGCCGGTGACGTGCGCGCGCGGCAGCTCGAGCCGCACGAGCGCCGCCGGATCGAGCGGCTCGCCGACCTCTGCGAACGGCGTCCCGGCGGCGAGATGCGCGGCCACCGGGGCGAAGATGTCGCGGCCGTGAAACGAGGCCGAGACCGGCTCGAGGCGCAGCGGCGAGCGGCCGATCTCGGCGGCCTCGCGCACGCCGCCGAGGCGCTGGGCCGCAAGCCAGAGCAGGCCGTTGTCCGGGCCCACGAGCAGGCGGGGCGGGGAGCCGTCAACGACGCCGTCGCTGCCGCAGCGCAGCGCGACCGCGCGCCGCTGCGCGCCGACCTCCGGATCGACGACGGCCAGATGCACGCCGGCGGGCAGGTACCCCAGCGCCCGGCGCAGGACGAGCGCGCCCGCGCGCACGTCGTGTCGGGCGATCCCGTGGGTGACGTCGATGATCCGGACGTCGGGCGCGATCCGCGCGATCACCCCGTGGCAGACGCCGACGAAGTCGTCGTCGAGGCCGTAGTCGCTGAGGAACGTCACGACCGCCATGCGCCCGTCGAGTGTATGGCCCGCCAACCGGGTAGCCGCTGTGCGATGCACGAATCGCCGACACCGGAGAAGGAGCCCGAGCCGCCGACCGGCCTCCCGGAGGAGGCGCAGGACGAGGACATCCCGCTCGGCGTGCCGCCCGACGACGAGGACGCCGAGCGCACGCTGCCCGGCTTCCCCGAGGGCGACATCGACACCGCGGGCTGACCGACCGCTCGCGGTCCCGCGCTCCGCGCCCCGGCCAGGCTCAGCCCCGGGCCGCCACGTCCTCCAGCAGCGCCGCGATCAGACCGTCCGGCGTGTGCTCGGTCGCCTCGACGGCGACCGTCAGGCCGCGCTCGCGCAGCGCCTCGCTCGTGATCGGGCCGATCGAGACGACCCGCTGACCGTCCGTCGGCTCACCCGCCGCCTCGAGGAAGAAGCGCACCGCCGAGGCGGAGGTGAACGTGACGTAGTCGGCGCCGAGCGCCGACTCGAGCGCTGCCTCCGACAGCGGCTCGGCGACGGTGCGGTACAGCGCCAGGATGTCGACCTCGGCGCCGCGCGCGCTCAGGGCGTCGGTCAGCACCTCGCGGGCCGCCTCGGCGCGGGCGATCAGCGCGCGCCGCACCGGTCGCTCGGCCAGCGCCTCGACGAGCGACTCGGCGACCGCCCGCGCGGGCACGACGTCGGCGACGATCCCGCCGGCGCGCAGCGCGTCGGCCGTGCCCGGGCCGATCGCCGCGATCGCCGGGCCCGCCAGCGCGCGTGCGTCGCCGGCGATCTCGAGCAGCCGCCGCGCCCCGTTGGGGCTCGTGACGCAGAGCAGGTCGTACTGCGCGAGGTCCGCCGGCAGGGCGGCCGCCAGCGGCTCGATGCGGATCGCCGGCGCCTCCACGACGTGCGCGCCGAGCCCCACCAGCCGGGCGGCGAGCGCGCTGGCCTGCGCCCGCGCCCGCGTGACCGCGACGCTCAGCCCCAGCAGCGGCCCGGCGGCGAACCACGCCAGCTCCTCGTGCAGCGAGGCCACCGGTCCGACCACGGTGATCGCGGGCGCCCGCACGCCCGCCGCCGCGGCGCGCTGCGCGATGTCCGCCAGCGTGCCGGTCACCGTGCGCTGGTCGGCGAACGTGCCCCGCTCGACGATCGCCACGGGCTCGCTCGCGGGCCGTCCGCCGGCGACGAGCCGCTCGGCGATCCGGCCGAGCTTGCGCACGCCCATGTAGAAGACGAGCGTCCCGGGAAACGCGGCGAGCGCAGGCCAGTCGACCTGGGTGTCGTCCTTGCTCGGGTCCTCGTGGCCGGTGACGAACGCCACCGCCGCCGCCATCCCGCGCTGCGTCACCGGGATCCCCGCGTAGGCGGGCGCCGCCACGCCCGCCGTGACGCCGGGCACGAGCTCGACGTCGATGCCGGCGGCGCGCAGGAGCTGCGCCTCCTCGCCGCCGCGGCCGAACACGAACGGGTCGCCGCCCTTCAGCCGCACGACGGCGCGACCGCTCGCGCCATGTTCGAGCAGCAGCTCGTTCGTGGCCTCCTGAGGGACCTGCTCACCGCCGCCGACCTTGCCGACGTCGACGAGCTCCGCGTCGGTGCGCGCGCCGTCCAGCGCGCCGTCGGGGATGAGGCGGTCGTAGAGGATCACGTCGGCGCTCGCGATCAGCTCGCGCGAGCGCACGGTCATGAGCCCCGCATCGCCGGGACCGGCCCCGACGAGATACACGGTCACGGCGCCGCGACCTCCTCGGCGCGCGCGAGCAGCTCGCCGCCGCCCGCCGCCAGCAGCCGCTCGGCGGCGAGCGCGCCGGCCTCGGCGGGGGTCGCGCACGGCGGCGTCTCGTCGCGCAGCCAGGACGAGCCGTCGGGCAGGCCGACGAACGTGCGCATGACGATCGCGCCGCCGCCGCCGGCCCCGGACACGCGCGCATGCACGCCGAGCGGCGTGTTGCAGCTCGCCTCCAGGAGCGCCACGCAGGTCCGCTCGGCGAGCAGGGCGGTCCAGGTCGCGGCATCGGTGATCGCCCGCACGGCGGCGGCGGCCGCCGCATCGCTCGCGCGTGCCTCGAGCACGAGCGTGCCCTGGCCGGGCGCCGGCACGAGATCATCGAGCACGCAGCCGATCTCCTCCCCGCGGCCGAGCCGCGCCAGCCCGGCGGCGGCCAGCACGAGCGCGTCGGCCTCGCCCTCGGCGAGGCGCCGCAGGCGCGTGTCGACGTTGCCGCGCAGGACGACCACCGCGAGATCCTCGCGCAGCGCCAGCAGCTGCGCGGCGCGGCGCAGCGACGCCGTGCCGACGCGCGCGCCGGAGCGCAGCGACGCGAGCGAATCCGCGCCGACGAGCGCGTCGAACGGGTTGCCGCGCGGCGGCGCGCCGACGAGCTCGAGGCCGTCGGGCAGCACGCTGGGCACGTCCTTGGCGCTGTGGATCGCGAGGTCGATGTCGCCGGCCAGCAGCGCGAGCTCGAGCTCCTTGACCCAGCGCTCCTTGTCGTTGCAACTCCCTGCGCAGGACGAGGACGAGGACCCGCGATCGCCGCTCGTGGTCACGGTGACGAGCTCGACGTCCGGGCCCAGCAGCGCGGCGACCGTGCCCGCCTGCGCGAGCGCAAGCGCGCTCCCGCGCGTCCCGACGCGCATCAACGTCCGCCCGCGAGCACTACGAGGAAGCGCGGCGCGGCAGGTTGCGCACGTTGCCGCCCGCGGCACCAGAGTCCATGCCCGCGGCGTCGGCGATCTGCTCGTCGCCCTCGGGCGCGCCCTCCAGCCCGAACAGCTCGCGCATGATCTGCAGGCGCCCGTGCGAGCGGTCCTCGTTCATCGTGCGCAGGCGCAGCGTGGGCTCGTGCAGCAGCCGGTTCATCACCGAGCGCGCGATCGCTTCGGCGCGCGCGACGTCGCGCTCGGAGGCGTGCTCCCAGCGCATCTTGTTCTCGGCCAGCACCTGCTCGACGATCGCGTCGCCGTACTCGCGCAGCGCGCGGATCGTCGGCTGGACGGCGAGCGTTCCCAGCCAGGTCGCAAAGCGCTTGATCTCGTCCTCGACGATCGACTCGGCGCGCAGCGCCTCGGCCTCGCGGATCGAGATGGTGTGCGCGACGCGCGCCTGCAGGTCGTCCATGTCGAACAGCGTCACGCCGTCGAGATCCGCGCAGGCCGGGTCGATGTCGCGCGGCACGGCGAGGTCGATGAGCAGCAGCGGCCGGCCCTGGCGGGCGCGCATGACGAGCTCGAGCTCCTCCTGGCCGACGATCGGATGCAGCGACGCCGTGGAGGCGACGACGACGTCGGCGCGCTCGAGCTGCGCGGGCAGGTCGTCGAGCGCCACGACCTCGCCGCCGAAGCGGTCGGCCAGCGAGCGCGCGCGATCGGCGTGGCGGTTGGCGACGAAGATCGTGCAGACGCCGTGCGCCGCGAAGGCGCGGGCGGTGAGCTCGCTCGTCTCGCCGGCGCCGACGATCACGACGCGCGGGGCGGGGCGGTTGCCCATCACGGCGTGCGCGAGCTCGACGGCGACCGACGACATCGACGCGCGGCCGAGCCCGATCGAGGTCTCCGAGCGCACGCGCTTGCCGGTCTGGAGGGCGGCCGTGAAGAGGCGGTTGGTCAGCGGCCCGGTGGTCCCGGCGGCGAGCGCGACCTCGTAGGCGCGCTTGACCTGGCCCTGGATCTCGGCCTCGCCGACGATCATCGACTCCAGCCCCGCGGTGACGCGGAAGAGCTGGCGCGCGGCGTCGCAGTTGCGCGGGGAGTAGATCCGCTCGGCGAGCTCGGTCGGGCGGACGTGGGCGCGCTGGGCGAGCATGCTCAGGACCGCGCTCTCGGCGGCCACCGGGTCGCCGACGACGAGCGACAGCTCGGTGCGGTTGCACGTCGAGATGACGACGGCCTCGTGGACCTCGGGGTGCTCGGTGACCTCGCTCAGGAAGTCGGTGACGACGGCCTGGGTGAAGGCGAGGCGCTCGCGCAGCTGGACCGGCGCGGTCTTGTGCGAGATGCCCAGCGTGATCAGCTCGGCCGTCATCGGACCGGCTCCTTGGCGGCGCGCGGCGCGGCCGGCGCCGGTGCGTCGGCGTCCTTGCGCTCGACCAGCTCGGCGAGCTCCACGACCTCGCGCTCGAGCCTGCTCAGCTTGGATGCCATGATCGCCACGTAGACAAGGATCAGCCCGACGAACACCAGATACGCCGCGGCGACATATTTTCCGGCTTCGTCGAGTGGAAGGGCCGGGAGCATCAGAGCTGGGGGGCGGCGCTACGGGCCGGGAGCATGAGCTCGTCGTCGTCACCGGCGAGCCGGCGGCGCAGGGCGCGCAGGCGGAACGTGGCGTGCTTGGAGGCCATCTCGTACTTGATCAGCGTGATGAACATCAGGGTCATCCCGATCAGCGCGACGACGAACGTCAGCGCGAACTTGCCGGGCATCCCGCCGGTGGTCGTGGCGAGCGTCTCGGGGTGGACGTACTGCTCGGCCATCCGCACGGCGGTGAAGTTCAGGGGCACGAATGCGCCCGCGACGATCGCGAACACCGAGGCGTAGCGGGCCTGCTTCTCGCGGTCCTCCAGCGAGAAGCGCAGCGGCCAGTACGTCGCGTAGAGCAGGAAGACGATGAGAAACGAGACGAGCATCGGCTCGTCCCAGACCCACCAGTGCCCCCACGACGCGCGCGCCCAGATCGAGCCGGTGACGAGCACGCCGACGGCGAGGATCACCGAGAGGTGGATCGTCACGTAGGAGCGCATGTCCCACTTCGTCTCGCGCGTCCGCAGGTACATGACGGCGCAGACCCCGCCGACCATGAAGCCGACCAGCGCGACGATCGCCATCGGCACGTGGACGTAGAAGATCTTCTGCACGAAGCCCTGGTCGGCGTCCAGCGGGGCGTAGAAGAACACCATCGCGAACGCGCCCGTCAGCACGAGGGCGGTGGCGAATGAGAGGGCGCGCAGCCCCTTGCCGTAGACGATGGCTCAATCCTCCAACAGGAAGTCGAAGACCGCATAGGCGATCAGCGCGAAGAGCAGATCATAGATGGCGAGTATTGCCATCCAGTTACCTGGCAGCGGCCCCGCGCCGCCGTCCTGCAGCAGCGGCGTGGCGCTGCGCGCGGCGGCCAGCACGACCGGCACGAGCAGCGGCAGCGCGAGCAGCGGGACGATCAGGTCGCGCGCACGGGTCTGGATCGCCAGGCCCGCCACGAGCGTGCCGATGACGGCGATGCCGGCGTTGGCGAGCAGCAGCACGAGCACGAGCGGCCCCAGCGCCTGCGTCAGCGGCGGGCCGAGCAGCAGCAGCGCGAACGCCGGCAGGGCGACGACCTCGACGACGCACAGAAAGCAGAACAGCGCGACGGCCTTGGCGACGAGCATCGCCGTGCGGTCGACCGGTGCGAGCAGGAAGCCGTCGAAGCCGCCCTGCTCGTGCTCGGCGACGAACAGGCGGTTGACGCCGAGGATCGCCGCGAACAGCAGCGTCACGACGAGCACCCCGGAGGCGAGGTCGCCGGCGACCCGATCGCGATCCAGGCCGAAGTGGAAGACGACGTACGTCGCGATGCTGAACAGCACCATCGCGGGGACCGACTCGCGCGTGCGCCACTCCAGGGTGAGCTCCTTGGACAGCAGCGTGGCGACGGTCGATCTCATGCGTACAGCGCGCCGATCTGGTCTGGGTGGATCTCGCCGGCCGGCGCGAGGAAGGCGACCCGCGCGGCCTTCAGCCCGAGCGCGAGGTCGGCGCCCTGCAGCCCGCCCGCCGGGTCGTGGCTCGTGACGACGCGCGTGGCGCCGCAGCCCGGCCCGATCAGCGGCGCCACCTGCGCCGCGGCCGCGGGGTCGAGGTTCGCCAGCGGCTCGTCGAGCAGCAGCAGTGCCGGCTCGTGCAGCACCGCGCGCGCGATCGCCAGGCGCTGGACCATCCCGCGCGACAGCTCGGCGACGGGGTCGTCGCTGCGGGCGGTCATCCCGACCGCGTCGAGCACCGCGTCCGCGCGCGCCGGCGCGACGCGATGAAGGCGCGCGTAGAAGCGCAGGTTCTCGCGCCCGCTGAGCTCGCGGTACAGCAGCGCCTCGTGGCCGAGAAAGCCGATCTGCCCGCGCACCGCCCAGCCGTCCTCGGGCAGCGCGCGGCCGAGCACGCGCACCTCGCCGGCGTGCGGGCGCAGGAGCGTGGCGAGCATCCGCAGCAGCGTCGTCTTGCCCGCGCCGTTGGGGCCGAAGACGACGAGCGTGCGGCCGGCCTCGAGCTCGAGCGTGACGTCGCGCAGCGCCGCGCGCTCGCCGTAGCGGCGGCCCGCGCCGCGCAGCTCGATGGCGAGGTCGCGGTTCGGCACGGGCCAGACGCTACTCAGCGCTGACCGCGTGCGCGGTGTCCAGCCGCCCGGCCTCCGGTTCGGCGGAGTGGCCTCGAGGCCGAGCCGCCGAGTGTTCTTGTTGACGGCCGTCACGGCGCTGCGCACCGCGCTGACGGTGATTCCACGCGCGCGCGATCGTCCCCGACGGGTTGTCGTCCACGATCGCCCTTGTTGGCCGAAGTTGCGGGCCGCGTGAACTGGGTTCGGCGCGGCGCGGCGTCGCGCTGCGCTGCGCGCCGGCGGTCTCAGGCCGGGGCGTGCGTGCGCTGCGCGGCGGCGATGAGGTCGAGCACGCCGGGCTCGTCGCCGGCGCGCAGCAGCGCGATCGGGTCCGGCTCGCCGTTGACGATGCCCTCGAAGAACGCCTTGCGGTCCTGGTAGGTCGGCAGCGTGCCCTTCGCCCAGCCGCGCGCGTCGTTGAGCATGATCGCCAGGCGCGCGTACTCCTCGCCGAAGAGCGCGGACACCTCGGCCTTCATGCGCTTGGCCAGGGCCGGCGACGCGCCGGCCGTCGAGATCGCGATCGCCAGCGGGCCGGTCCGCACGATCGCGGGCAGGATGAAGTTGCACAGCGGCGGCACGTCGACGATGTTGACGAGCATCGCGCGCCGCTCGGCGTCGTCGAAGACGCGGATGTTGATGTCCGTGTCGTCGGTGCAGGCGATGACCATGAAGACGCCCTCGAGGTCGTCGGGCCCGGCGTACTCGCGCTGCTCCCAGGCGATCGAGCCCTCGGCGGCGAGCACGCGCAGCGCCTCGACGGCGCCGGGCGAGACGAGCGTGACGTCGGCGTCGCAGGCCAGCAGGCCCTCGGCCTTCTCCAGCCCGATCTCGCCACCGCCGACGACGAGGCAGCGCCGGCCCGAGAGCTTCAGGCAGGCGATGTAGAAGGGGGTGTCGAGCATCCCCTGCACGCAGGACTGGTCGCAGATGCCCTTGTGCAGCTGGCAGACGCAGTCCTTTCCGGCATAGGCCTGTGCGGGCATCCGCTCAAGGGTAATGCGCCGTACTGGACAGGGAGGCCTCAACCGCTTCGGGAGCGTTAGTCCATGGACTCGTACTTCGACGACACCTCGATGCTGCGCCGCGTGCACCGCGAGTTCGCGGTCGCGCTGTCCGGCCCGCGGGCGCTGCTCATGCAGGCCGCCCACCCCGTCGCGTTCGAGGGCTTCTTCGCCCACAGCGGCGCGCTCGACGAGCCCTACGAACGCCTGCGCCGCACCGCCGAGGTGATGAACACGATCGGCTTCGGCGCGCGCGCCGACGCCGACCGCGCCACGCGCCGGGTGCGCGCGATGCACGGCAGCGTGCGCGGCGAGCTCGAGCGCCCCGCCGGCCGCTTTCCCGCCGGCACGCCCTTCGCCGCCGACGATCCCGAGCTCTTGCTCTGGGTGCTCGCCACGCTCGTCGACTCGGCGCTCGTGTTCTACGACACGTACGTCGAGTCGCTCTCGCAGGCCGAGCGCGAGGCCTACTGGCAGGACTATCGCGTCGTCGGCGGGCTGTTCGGCCTGCAGGACCACGAGATGCCCGCCGACATCCGCGCGTTCGACACCTACATGCGCGGCATGCTCGGCGGCGACGACCTCTTCGTGACGTCGGCCGCGCGCGAGCTCGCGCTGCAGATCGTCATGCGCCCGCCGGTGCCGTTGACCAAGCGCCCGGTGCTCGAGCTCGTGAACTTCATCACCGTCGGCCTGCTGCCCGCGCGCCTGCGCCGCCAGTTCGGCCTGTCGTGGGATCCGCTGCGCGCGGTCATGCTGCGCGGGGGAGCGGAGTACGCCAAGCGCGTGCTCGTGCCGCTCGCGCCGGAGCGGCTGCGGTTCGTGTCCAGCGCGCGGGTGTAGGCGACCGCGCGCGCCCCTCGCCTGGCGAGCGGCGCATGAACAACTGACACCTCGGCGCCGGCGAGCGATCCATGCGTCGGTTGTTCATGTATGCCATGCACAACTGACATCCGAGCGGCGCGCGGATCGTCAGGTGTCAGTGGTTCATGCTCGAATCGGGTGCGAACATCACGAACCGCGCACCGCCGAGGTTCGCACGGCCGCGCTGACCCGTTCGTGGACCGAGATCGGAGCGGCGCTCGGTGTCAGCAAGCAGGCGGCGCACCAGCGCTTCGCCGAGCGCGACGCCGTGATCGACGAGTTCAAGGCCGCCCGGCGCGCCAACCCGCGAGCGCGGTAGCCCCGGGTTCGTCGACCACTCCCACCGGGCACAAGGCAGCCGTGATCACCGCGATCCTGTTCGGGCTGGCCGCGTCCAGCGCGCTCGTCATCGGCGCGGTGGTCGGGTCGCTGTGGGAGCCGCCGCGCGAGGTCACCGGCGTGCTGCTGGCCTTCGCCAGCGGCGCGCTCATCTCCGCGCTGGCGTTCGAGCTCTTCGAGGAGGCCTACCACCTGGGCGGCGCCGCCCGCTCCGGGCTCGGGCTGCTGGCGGGCGCCGCCGCCTTCGTCGCCGCCGACGCGTGGCTGGACCGCCGCGTGACCGGGAAGGCCGGCCCGCGCCAGAGCGAGGTCGTCACCGGCGGCGCGCCGCGGGCGGGCGGTGCCTCCGGCGGGGGGTCGAGCAGCGTCGGCTGGGCCCTGCTGGCGGGCGTCACGCTCGACGGAGTGCCGGAGAACCTCGCGCTGGGCGTGTCGCTCGTCGACGACGCCTCGCTGGCCCTGCTCGTCGCGATCTTCGCCTCCAACCTGCCCGAGGCGCTCGTCGGGGCCGTGGCGATGCGCGGCGGCGGCCACCACGTGCGCTCGGTGGTCGGGACGTGGGGCGCCTGCGCGGTGCTGCTCGCGGTCATGGTCGTGGCCGGGCGGGCGTTCGCCGAGCCGCTGAGCGACGAGGTCCTGGCGGTGGCGCTCGGCGTCGCCGGCGGGGCGGTGCTCGCGTCGCTCGCCGACACGCTCATGCCCGAGGCCTACAGGAGCGGCGGCCCGTTCGTGGCGTTCGCGACCGCGGCAGGCTTCTTTCTGTCGTTCATGCTCGCGGTCTGAGCGGCGGCACGCGCGCCCAGAGCCGGCGAACACCCGACGCACGGGTGCCCTACGGTGCCCCCTCGAGCGGCGCGCGCGCGTGCACTCGACCGCCGGCGCCAGAGCCTGTGTGAGCATACTCACAGGACGGCCGTGGTCCGGGTGAGGCAGCTCACACTTCGCGCCGAGAGCCGCAATTAGGTTCGCCTCATGCTGACGAACATCATGAGGACGGCCGCGGGTCTGCGATGAGAACGCTCCTCGTCGACAACTACGACTCGTTCACGTACAACCTCAGCCAGTTGCTGGGCGAGGTCACGGGGCGCGCGCCGGTCGTCGTGCGCAACGACGCCGAGTGGTCCGAGCTCGACGTCGAGGGCTTCGACGCCATCGTCGTCTCGCCGGGACCGGGCCGCCCCGAGCGGCCGCTGGACTTCGGCGTGAGCGCACAGGCGATCCGCGACAGCGGGATCCCGCTGCTCGGCGTCTGCCTCGGCCACCAGGGCATCTGCTACCTGCACGGTGGCCGCATCGAGCACGCGCCCGAGCCGATGCACGGACGCATCTCGCCGGTGCACCACAGCGGCGTCGACCTGTTCGCCGGGCTGCCCAGCCCGTTCTCGGCGGTCCGCTACCACTCGCTCGCGGCGACCGAGCTGTCTCGCGAGCTCGAGGTCGTCGCCTGGACGCCCGACGGCATCGTCATGGGCGTGCGCCATCGCCGGGCGCCGATCTGGGGCGTCCAGTTTCATCCCGAGTCGATCAGCACCGATCACGGTCGCGAGCTGCTCGCGAACTTCCGCGACCTGGCGCTCGCCGCCCGGCCGGCCGGACCGCGCCGCCGCAGCCGCGGTCGCGCTGTCGCGACGCACGCCGTGCACCCGGCCCACACCCCGCCCGCGCGCACCGACGGCCCGTACGACGTCCACGTCCGCCGCCTCGACTTCGAGCCGGACGCCGAGATGGCGCACGGCGAGCTGTTCTGCGCGGCAGCGCATCGCTTCTGGCTTGACTCGAGCGCGGTCATCGACGGCCTGTCGCGCTTCTCGTTCATGGGCGACGGCGCCGGCCCGCTGGCCGAGTACGTCACCTACGACGTCACCGAGGCCACGGTCACCGTCGAGCGGCGCGGCGAGCGGCGCCGCGTGCAGGCCGGCTTCTTCGACTACCTCGACGGCCAGCTCCGCGCGCGGCGCACCGCCACGCCCGCGGGGTTGCCGTTCGAGTTCAACCTCGGCTACGTCGGCTGCCTCGGCTACGAGCTGAAGGCGCAGACCGGCGCGCACGCCGCCCATCGCGCCGAGACCCCCGACGCCGCGCTGCTGTTCGCCGACCGCATGCTGGCGATCGATCACCGCGAGGGCACGTGCTACCTGCTCGCGCTCAGCACGAGCGGCGACGACGCCGACGCGCTCGCGTGGCTCGACGAGGCCACCCGCACCCTGTGCGAGCTGCCGCGCCGCGGCGACGTGCACCGCCCGCCGCCGGCCGCCGGGGAGCTGCTCGGCATGACCGACCCGCGGGTCCGGGAGACCCTCCAGCCGCGCCACGACCGCGGCGCCTACCTCGAGCGCATCGCCGACTGCATGGTGCAGATCCACGACGGCGAGTCCTACGAGATCTGCCTGACCAACGCGGTCGGCGCCCGCGTCGCGATCGATCCGCTGCGGACGTACGCCTGGCTGCGCGGGATCAGCCCGGTGCCGTTCGGCGCGCTGCTCGAGCTCGGCGACGTGGCGCTGCTGAGCGCGTCGCCGGAGCGCTTCCTCTCGGTCGACGCCGCCGGCGTCGTCGAGTCCAAGCCGATCAAGGGCACCCGGCCACGCGGCGCGACGCCCGCCGAGGACGAGGCGCTGCGGCGCGACCTCGGCGCCGCCGAGAAGGACCGCGCCGAGAACCTCATGATCGTCGACCTCATCCGCAACGACCTCAACACCGTGTGCGAGATCGGCTCGGTGCACGTCCCGGTGCTGTTCGACGTCGAGACGTACGCGCCGGTGCATCAGCTCGTGTCCACCGTCCGCGGCACGCTGCGCGGCGGCATGAGCGCGGCCGACTGCGTGCGTGCGGCGTTCCCCGGCGGATCGATGACCGGGGCGCCGAAGCTGCGCACGATGCAGATCATCGACCGCCTCGAAGCGGGCCCGCGCGGCTTCTACTCCGGGGCGCTGGGCTGGTTCGGCCTCAGCGGCGCGGCCGATCTGAACATCGTCATCCGCACGATCACGGCGACGGAGCGCAGCGTGAGCTTCGGCGTCGGCGGCGCGATCGTCGCGCTGTCAGACGCCGTCGACGAGTACGAGGAGACCGTGGTCAAGTCGCGCGCCATGGTCTCGGCGGTCCTCGCCACCGCCACCGACGCCCCACGGCTTCTGCCCGCGGGCGGCACGCGGTAGTTTCGCCGCGGGCCTCGCAGTCCCCCATCCACACCCGTCCTCCAGGAGACATCGCAGCCATGACGACGACGACTGCCCACCCGACCGTGCTCACCCAGGCGCAGCGCTACCAGCTGGCGCACGACTACAGCTTCGGCGGCGGCAGCCTGCTGCGCGCGGCGATCACGGCCAACCCGCGGCCCGACGTGCCGTTCATCCGGCCGGTCCGGCCGATTGCGGGCACGAGCGGCGAGGCGCTGCACGAGCTGAGCCTGCTCGATCTCGACCACCTCGCGCAGAGCTGGTCGGCGTGGTACCGCGCGAAGTCGGTCAAGCCGCGCGACCGCGTCGCGATCTTCCTCGAGGACAGCTTCGCGTACTCGATCCACTACTACGCGCTGTCGCAGATCGGCGCGATCCCTGTGCTGATCAACAGCCGCGCGCCGAGCGCGTCGGCGATCTCGCTCCTGCGACAGACGCGGCCGGCCGGCCTCTACACCGATGAGGCGCGCCTGCGGCGCGTCTGGCAGGACGACGCCGGCGTCGTCGAGGACCTGCTCTGGCACGAGGTCGCCGAGGCGCTGCCCGCGCCGCCGCCCGCCGAGCTGCCGGCGTCCGCCCGCTACGCCCATGCGCCTTCGGACCCGGTCTCGATCCTGCACTCGTCGGGCACCACGGGCTTCCCCAAGCCGGTCGTCCAGACGCACCACTCGAGCGTCGCCGGGCCGCGCTTTCGCATGCTCAGCCACGTCGAGCTCCCGGGCGCGCTGATGATGACGGCGCTGCCGCAGTCGCACCTCGGCTGCATCGCGTACTCGTCGTACGCGGTTCTGTGCGGCACGCCGCTCGTCGCGCTGTACGACACGAGCGGCGCGGTCCTCGCCGGCGCCGTCGCCGAGTACCGCCCGACGTCGGTCATGGCGTTCTCGCACGCCTACGGCGAGCTCGCGGCCCTCGACGTGCCCGCGGGGTCCCTGGACTCGGTCGGCACGTGGGTCTCGATGGGCGACGCGATCCACGAGGCGCACATCCAGACGATCCTCGCCCGGCGCAACGAGGCGCTCGCGCCCGCGGCGTTCTTCGACCGGCTCGGGACGTCGGAGCTCGGCTGGGGCGTCCTGCTGCACGTCAGCACGAACGCCTCGAGCGCCAAGGGGCGCTGCGTCGGGACGCCGACGGGCGTCGCGGACGTCAAGGTCCTGCGCAAGGACGGGACCGAGGCCGCGATCGGAGAGTACGGCCTGCTCGGCGCCAAGGGACCGGCGATCACCGCCGGCTACTGGAACGACGCCGACACGACCTACCGCAGCCGGCTCGCCGACTACTGGCTGACCGGCGACGTCGCCTACCGCGACGCCGGCGGCGCCTTCTACATGGTCGACCGGGCCGTCGACGCGATCGAGACCGCGGAGGGCGCCGGCTACTCGGTGTACATGGAGGAGGTCGTCCTCAGCGAGGTGCCCGAGATCGCCGACTGCGCGGTCGTCGCGGGCATCCGCGACGGCGAGACCGTGGCGGTGGGGCTCGTCCGTTCGCGGGACGAGGACGCCGATCCGCAGCCGCTGATCGAGGCCGCGAGCGCGGCTCTGCGGGCGGTGGGCCTCCCGGGTCTGAGCGTGCTCGAGATCGCCCGCTCCGACGAGGACTACCCCGTCGGCGTCACGGGCAAGGTGCTCAAGCGCCGGCTGCGCGAGCGCTACGCCGACCTGTCGGCGTACGTCGGGTCGGACACCGGCCGGATCCTCGCCGTCGCCGCCGGCGACGCCCGCGCCAGCGTCGCCCTGGGCTGAGGAGATCGCGATGAGGCACCTGGGGGTCGTCGAGTCCAACCTGTCCGGCTCCGGCTTCGACGGGCTGCGGATCGCCAAGCAGCTCGGCTGCCGGGTGACGTTCTTCACATCCGGCGTCGAGCGCTACCTCGCCATGCCCGACGGCCGCCGGCACCTCGAGGGCTACGTCGACGACATCGAGCTGTGCCAGACGAACGAGTTCGCGCCGCTGCTCGAGCGGGTGCGCGCGGTCCACAGCCGCCGGCGGCTGGACGGCTTCATGTCGATGGCCGAGTACGAGGTCGTCGCGGCCGCGCGCGTCGCCCGCGAGCTCGGCCTCCCGACAGCGGACCCCGATGCCGTGCAGACGGCGCGCAACAAGGTGTTCATGCGCCGCCGCTGCGCGCAGGCGGGCGTCCCGATGCCCGCGTTTCGCGCGGTCGACAGCGCGGCCCAGGCCGCCGGGGCGGCGCTCGCGGTGGGGCTGCCCTGCGTCGTCAAGCCCGCCGACGAGACGGCGAGCGCCGACGTGCGCCGCTGCACCACGGTCGACGAGGTCGTCGAGCACGTCGCGGCGATCCTGTCGCAGCGGCGCAACGTGCGCGGCCAGCTGCGCCACCACGAGGTGCTCGTCGAGGAGTGCGTCGGCGGCCACGAGGTCAGCGTCGAGGTGCTCGCGTCGGGTTCGCGGCTGCACGTGCTCGGCGTGACCGACAAGACCGTCGGCGGCGACAACCGCTTCGTGGAGCTCGGGCACCTCTTCCCGTCGATGCTGCCCGAGGCGGTGCGGACGGAGTGCGCGAGCGTCGCGACGCAGGCGCTGCGCGCCGTCGGCTTCGACCTCGGCCTCGCGCACGTCGAGGTGAAGCACTCGGCCGCCGGACCGCGGCTGATCGAGGTCAACCCGCGTCCCGCCGGAGACAAGATCCATGAGCTCGTCGACCTCAGCCTCGGCCTGTCGTGCCTGGAGCTCGTCGTCCGCCAGTACCTCGGCGAGCCTCTCCCGGCGAGGATCCCGGCGACGCCGTCGCGGGCCGCGGCGATCCGCTTCCTGACCGCCGCGCCCGGCCGCGTCGCCGGCGTCGGCGGCGCCGGCGAGGCCGCTCGCCTGCCGGGCGTGCGCGAGGCGGTCGCCTACGTGCAGGCGGGCGACGTCGTGGCGGCGCTGCACCGCAACGAGGATCGGGTCGGCCACGTCATCGCCGTCGCCAGCGAGCCCGGCGACGCGGCGCGGATCGCCGAGCTGGCGGCCGCCCGGATCGCCATCTCGACGCACCCCGCGGCCGCGGGCGTGGCGGCATGACCGCGGTGGGCGAACGGCTGCTCGGCGGGCTGGACGCCGCGGCGTGGGACCGCATCGCCGGCGACCGCTTCTACTCGACGGCGGCGTTCCTCGACCTGTGCGCGATGCACGGGGGAGCCGATCCCGGCGCCGCCGTCGCGACCGGCGAGGACGGCGAGCCCGTGGCGGTGGCGCCGTACGCGGCGCTGACCGAGCCGCCGACGGCGCTCTACCGCTGGAACGAGCTGCTCGCCGCGCGCGGGCTGCCGGCGCTCGCCGCGCGCGGGCTGCTCGTCGGTCCGCGCCAGGGCTACCGGACGCAGTTCCCGGTGGCCGCCGGCCACGATCGCGTCGCGGCGCTCGGGGCGCTCGTCGCGCAGCTGCGCGAGCGTGCCCGGGAGGCCGGCGGCGCGTGCGTCGCGATGTACGTGCCGACGAGCGACGCGCAGGCGCTGCTTGCCGCCGGGGTGACCGCGCAGCCGGTGCTGCTGGAGGCGGACGCGACGTTCGAGCTGCCGCGCGGCGGCTGGGAGGCGTGGCTTCAGTCGCTGCCCTCCAAGCGCCGGATCAGCGTGCGCCGCGAACGGCGGCGCTTCGAGGAGGCCGGCTACGAGGTCGTCCGCCGGCCGCTGGCGGAGTGCGTCGAGCAGATCCCGCCGCTCGCCGGCGCGACCCAGTCGCGCTACGGCAGCGTCGCCCCCTCGGAGCTGTGGCGCGGGCTGCTGGAGATGCACATCGCCGCGATGGGCGCCGCGGCGCAGGTCGCACTGTGCCGGCGCCCCGGCGACGACGCGGCGGTCGGCTTCGCCCTGTACTACGTGCGCGGCGAGACGCTCTACCTGCGCTGGGCGGGCTTTGACTACAGCCGGCTCGCGGGCGCCGCGGAGTACTTCAACCTCCTCTACTACAGCCAGGTCGCGTTCGCGCCCGAGATCGGCGTGCGCCGCATCCACGCCGGGATCAAGACGACGGAGGCGAAGGCGCTGCGCGGTGCGCAGCTGTCACCGCTGTGGCTCGTCGACCTCGCCGAGGACAGCCCGCTCGCGCACGACCGCGCGGCGGTCCGCCGCCACAACGCGGCCGCGTACGAGCAGCTTCGCGGCGATGCCCGCACGCGGGCGGCGCTGGGCGACGGCGCGGCCTGGGAGGCGTTCGCATGATCCGCCGCGACACGCTGCTGGGCTGGCTGCCGCCGGACCGGGTCACCCGGCGACTGCTGCTGCTGTTCTTCGTCGACGCGATCGGGACCGGGCTGTTCCTCGCGGGCTCGGCGCTGTTCTTCACCCGCGTCGTCGGCCTGAGCAACGCCGAGGTCGGGATCGGCCTGTCGCTGTCGGCGGTCGTCGGCTTCGTCTGCGCCGTGCCGATCGGGCGGATGGCCGACCGGTTCGGGGCGCGGCGCACGCTCATCGCGCTGTACTTCACGCGCGGGCTGGGCTTCGTCGCCTACCTGTTCGTCCACGACGTCGCGGGCTTCGTCGCGGTGTCGTGCCTGCTGGGCGCCAGCCAGTGGGCGGCCGGGCCGCTCGTGCAGGCGCTCGTCGGCACCGTCGTCGACGAGTCCTCGCGCGTGCGCACGATGGCGACGATGAACGCCGTGCGCAACGCGGGGTTCGTGATCGGCGCCGGGCTCGCCTCGCTGGCGATCGCGACCGGCAGCGGGTTCGGCTACCGCGCGCTCGTGGCCGGCAACGCGCTGTCGTTCTTCGTGACGACCGTGCTGCTCGCGCGGACGCGGCTGGCCAGTCGCCGGCCGGCGGCACCGCGCGCCGAGCGGGGTGCCCGCGGCCGCCTGCCCGAGCGCCGCTACCTGCTGCTCGCGGCGGCCAACGGCATGCTGTTCATGCACACGGTGCTGCTCGCCGTCGGCCTGCCGCTGTGGATCACCACGCACAGCCAGGCCCCCGCGGAGCTCGTCGGCGCCGTCGTGGCGCTGAACACGATCACGGCGATCGGCCTGGGCATCCGGCTGAGCCGCGGCGTCGACGGCGTGGCCAGCGGGGCGACCCGGCACCTCTGGGCGGGTCTGAGCCTCGCGGGCTGCTGTGCGCTCGTCGCGCTGAGCGACGGCATGGGCGGTGCGGCGGCGAGCCTGCTCCTGCTCGGCGCCGCGCTGTGCCTCACGCTCGGCGAGCTGTGGCAGTCGACGGGCGCCTGGGCGCTGTCCTACGCGCTCTCGCCCGAGGACCGGCGCGGCTACTACCTGACCGTGTACAACCTCGGCGAGCCCTGCGCGGCGATGCTCGGACCGCTGCTGCTGACGGTCGCGGTGATGCCGCAGGCGCGCGTCGGCTGGCTGAGCCTGGCCGCCGCGTTCGCCCTGACCGGGCTGGCCGCGCGAGCGGTGGCCGCGCGCCACGGCGAGCCCGCGGCCGCGCGCCGGCGCCGGCGGCGCGTGGCCCCGGCGGAGGGTCGGGCATGATCGGGGCGGGCGGCGTTTCAAGCGATTCATCGGGGGCGGTCATGCGCGAGCTGATGCTGGTCGGGGTCGGACGGATGGGCCGGCCGTACCTGGAGGCGGCGCACCGCCTCGGCCTGCGGGTCCGCGCCGTCGAGGCGGCGTCGCGGATCGCGGCCGTCGCCGGGCATGCGGAGTCGGCGTACCCGTGCCGCGGCGAGCTCGACGAGCTGTGGGCGGAGGCGGCGTGCGCCGCCACGGTCGAGGGCGCGCCCGACGGGATCGTCGCGTTCAGCGAGCCGCAGGTCATCGGGGCGGCGCTCCTGCAGGACACGTTCGCGCTGCCGGGCCCGGGCCTGCACGCGGCCGTGCTGTCGCGCAACAAGGCGCTGCAGCGCGGGCGCTTCGCGGCGTGCGGCGTCCGCCAGCCCGAGTACGTCGTGACCGACGATCTCGCGGCCGTCGAGTCGTGGGCCGCGGCGCGGCTGCCGGTCGTGGTCAAGCCGCTCGGGCTGTTCGGCAGCGAGGGCGTCCAGCTCGTCGCCGACCGCGACTCGTACCGCGACGTCGCGCGCCGGCGCACGCGCGAGCGCCTGCTCGTCGAGACGGCGATCGACGGACCCGAGTACAGCTGGGAGGCGCTCGTCGTCGATGGCTCCGTGCGGTTGGAGAACCTCACGGCCAAGGAGACGACCGGGCCGCCGAGCTTCGTCGAGATCGCGCACCGCACGGCGGTGCGCCTCGCGCCGGCGGTGGCGCGGCAGGTCGACGTGCTGACCTGCGCCGTGCTCGGCGGGCTGCGGATGCGCACGGGCCTCGTCCACCTCGAGTTCCGCCTGCCCGCCGAGGGCCCGACGCTCATGGAGGTCGCCGTCCGCATGCCCGGCGACTACCTCATGGACCTGCTGGGCCTGACCCACGGCCTCGACTGGTTCGAGCTGACGGTGCGCGCGGCGCTGTCGCTGGAGCTGCCGCAGGCGCCGGCCGAGCCGGTGCGCTACGCCGCGAGCTACCTGCCGGTGTCGCCGCCGGGCGTGGTGACGGAGATCGCCGGCCTCGACGAGATCAAGGCGCACCCGTGCGTGGTGCAGGCCGGCGCGAAGCTGGCCGTCGGCGACGAGGTCGCGCCGCTGCGCTCGTCGGCGCAGCGCGTCGGCCACGTCGTGCTGGCCGCCGCCTCGCCACAGGAGCTCGAGCGGGCGCTGGCCTTCGTGCGCGCGACCTTCGTCGTGCGCACGGCGCCGCGGGGCGCCGCGGTGGCGGCGGTCTGACGCTCGCCCCGCAGCGCTACAGCTCGCGCGCGAAGTGGTACGAGCTGATCCGCATGCCGCTGTTGAAGTACAGCCGGTGCGCGTCCTGGCGCTGGGCCCCGACGCTCGAGTCCAGCTGCAGCGCCCTGCAGCCGAGCCGCGTGGCCTCCTCGGCGCACCAGTCCAGCAGCGCGCGGCCGTGCCCGCGGCGGCGCGCCGCCGGCAGCGTGGAGAGGTCGTCGATGTAGAGCACGCCTCCGTAGGTGAGCATCTCGAGCACGCGGAACCCGGCCACCGCGCTGACGACGCCGTCGTCCTCGACCATCGCCACGAGCCGGTAGCCCTGCGGGCGCTGCAGCCCGTCCACGCGCCGCACGAACTCGTCCTCGCCGGACAGGTGCGGCCGCAGCGCGTGCATCGCCGCATACGCCGCAGCGGTCTCGCCGGGTCCGAGCTCGCAGATCGTCATCGCCGCCGTCCTGCCCGCAGCGTGCGCCCGGCGACGCGCGCCAGCGGCAGCGTGCCCTGCCGCCAGCCGCGCTCGCGATCGGAGTCGCGCGCCGAGCGCAGCCGCGCGAGCGCCCGCCAGGCCGCCACGAGCGAGCTGTCGTAGGGCTGCCACCAGGGGATCCGCCCGCCCGGCCGATCCCAGGTGACGAGCTTGGGCTCGACCATCGCGCGCAGCGCCCCGTCGCCGCGGGCGCGGCCGATGCCGGCGCCGTGCACGGCGCCCCAGGGAAGCTGCGGCTCGGTGCGCGAGACGACGTGGTCGTTCATCCAGACCATCCCCGCCCGGATCTCCTGCGCGATGCGCGCGCCCTTGTACTGGTCGGCCGTCCAGACCGAGGCGCCGAGCCCGCCGCCGGTACCGGCGTTGCACAGCGCGATCCCCTCCTGCTCGCTGCCGACGGCCTGGACCGCGATCCACGGGCCGGGCGCGTCCTCGTGCAGCAGCCGCGCCCCGGGGGGCACGCCGGTCAGCACGGCCGGGGCGAAGAACGCGCCCGCGTGCCCGCCGACGCTCACCGGCCCGCCGCAGTGCAGCGTGGCGCCGGCGGCGACGGCCTCGTCGATGAACCCGACCAGGCGCTCGAGGCGGTCGCGGGCCAGCAGCGGCCCGATCTCCGTCGTCGGCGCGCCCGGATGGCCGATGGTCAGCGCGCGGGCGCGCGCCACGACGCCGGCCAGGAAGCGGTCGTGGCGCTCGCGCAGCACGTAGGCGCGCGCCAGGCTGCCGCCTGACTGGCCGGCGTTGGCGAACGCGCCCCAGACCGCGCCGCCGACGGCGCGCGGGATGTTCGCGTCGGCGAGCACCAGCATCGGGTCCTTGCCGCCGACCTCGATCGTCGCGCGCTTGAGCTCGCGCGCGCAGGCCTCGCCGACGTCGCGGCCGGCCTGCGACGAGCCGGTGAAGCGCACATGGGCGATGTCGCGGGCCGAGACGACCGCGCGCGCCGTGTCGGAATCGCCGTGGACGACCTGCAGCAGGCCCTCCGGCAGCCCGGCGCGGCCGAAGGCGCGGGCGATCCGCTCGCCCGCGAGCGCCGCCAGCGGCGAGGGGTGCAGGACGACGCCGTTTCCGCCCATCAACGCGATCGCGACATCGCCGAGCGGCGTCGCGAACGGCTCGGCGCCCGGGGTGAGGACCGCGACGACGCCGAGCGGCTCGAACGTCAGCCGCGCGCGCTTGGCGATCTGCAGCGAGCGCGACAGGCCGACCCGCTCGGGGCCGAGGATGCGCGGCCCGTGGTCGGCGAGCCAGAGCAGCGTCTCGACGGCGGGCAGCAGCTCCATCGTCTGCGCCTCGGCGAGCGGCCGGCCCTGCTCGGCGACGATGATCCGGACGAGCTCGTCCCACTCGTCGATGACCGCCTGCGCGGCGCGCGCCATGTAGCGCGCACGGTCGGCGGCGCGCAGCTGCGCCCACAGCTGCTGGACCTCCGCGGCTTCCGCGACGGCGGCCGCGACGTCCGCGGGCGCGGTGGCGGCGATGCTGCCCAGGAGGGCACCGTCGATCGGGCTGACGGAGCGGATCGCGCCGGCGGGCTGAGCGGCCACTCCGGTCACCACACGTACAGATCCACTCCGACGAAGGCGAGGCCGAGCAGGATCGCGACGACCCCTTGCCGCCTCGCGGCGGCCACCGTCGCCGCTGGCACGAACCGGCCGTAGCGCGAACCGATCGGAAGCGGATCTGGACGCTGAGCGGCGTCTGCCTCCCACTTCACCGTTCGTTCGGCCAAGCCCCGCACGTTGAGCGCCAGCGCGATCCCGTAGGGGATCAGGACCACGCCGAGCACGACGAAGAACAGGTTGCCGGCGAGCGCCAGGGCGGTCATGCGCGCCCTCGCCTGCGGCGGATGTCCTGCAGCCGCGCCCGCAGCTCGGCCTCCATCTCGTCGGGCTCGTAGAAGCGCGCGCCGGCGAGCGCGTCGGGCGCGACCTCCTGCGGCGAGACGTGGCCGGGATGGTGGTGCGGGCTGTCGTAGTCGACCGGATGGGAGCGGATCTGCGGCGGCGGGGCGGCCGCGCCGTGCTCGCGGACGTGCCGGATCGCCTTGCCGATCGAGATCGTCGCGGCCTTGGACTTCGGCGCGAGCGCGAGGTAGATCGTCGCCTGCGAGAGCGCGTGGACGGCCTCGGGCATGCCGACGTGCTCGACGGCGGCCGCTGCGGCGGTCGCCACGACCAGCGCCTGCGGGTCGGCGTTGCCGATGTCCTCGGAGGCGAAGATCACCATCCGGCGCACGAGAAAGCGGGCGTCCTCGCCGCCCTCGAGCATGACCGCGAGGTAGTACAGCCCGGCGTCCGGATCGGAGGCGCGCGTGGCCTTGATCCAGGCCGAGATGTAGTCGTAGTGCTGGTCGCCGGCGCGGTCGAAGCGGATCGCCTTGCGCTGCAGCGCCTCCTGCGCGCCCTCCAGCGTGACGTCGGTGCCCGCGCTCGCCGCGGTCGCGCAGGCCAGCTCGAGCGCGGCGAGCGCCGTGCGCGCGTCGCCGCCGGCGCGGGCGGCGAGGAACTCGAGCGCGTCGCCGGGCACGTCGGCGACGCACTCGCCGCGCTCCAGCGCGCGGCGCAGCAGCGCCTTGATCTCGGCGGCGGTGAGCTCGTGCAGCTCGTAGACCTGCGTGCGGCTCAGCAGCGCCGAGTTGACCTCGAAGTACGGGTTCTCCGTCGTCGCGCCGATGAGCGTGACCAGGCCCTCCTCGACCGCCGGCAGCAGCGCGTCCTGCTGCGCCTTGTTGAAGCGGTGGATCTCGTCGAGGAAGAAGACCGTCGGCTCGCCGCGGGCGCTGCGCCGGTGCGCCGCGCGGTCGATGACGCCACGCACCTCGGCGCGGCCGGCCTGCACGGCGCTGAGCTCCTCGAACGCGGCGTTCGCCGAGCCGGCCACGATCCGCGCGAGCGTCGTCTTGCCGGTGCCGGGCGGCCCGTAGAGGACCATCGAGTGCGGCCGCCCCTCGGCGATTGCGCGGCGCAGCGTGGTCGGCTGCTGCGGCGTGCCGAGCAGGTGCGCCTGACCGACGAGCTCGTCGACCGTGCGCGGGCGCATGCGCACCGCCAGCGGCGCGTCCGCGACGGGCACCGGCGTCGCCGTGCGGGCCGGCTCGTCGCCGAGGTCGAAGAGCTGATCGGACATGCGCCAAGTATCGCGTCCGCATCGGCCGCGCCCACACGGATCGTTATCGCGCCCGGTCGCGCGGGTAGGCCGCGGGGGATGTCGCCGACGTCCAGAGCGCTGCTGACCGGCATCGGCGGGTTCGTCGTCGGGCTGCTCATCTGCATCGGCGTGTTCCTCGTCGCCGACGTCAGCCTCGGCCTGCTGCCCGGTCCGCTGATCGCGGTCGCGATCGCCGCGTACCTGGCGTACAGGTCCGCGCGGGACGATGCCGTCGACGGTTGAACGCGACGCCGGCGCTCAGCGTTCGCCGGCGCTGTTCGCGGACGCCTGGCGCGCACGGGCGCTGACCCGTGTCGCACCCGGGACGACGGCGAGCGACGAGCCGCCGGCGATCACGCGCGCGAGCCGCAGCACGCCTCCCCGGCGCGCGCGCACGCTGACCAGCCGGTCGCCGACGATCGCGTAGTACCGGCCGGCCGCGCCGGTGGCGACGAGCGCCCCGTCGAGCCCGGGCAACGCGCGCACCGACCGCAGCCGGCCGTCGAGGACGCTGACCGGGGTCGGCACTTGCTCGAACGACCGCACGACGAGATTGGCGGGGTCGACCCACGACAGGATCCCGAACCGCCCCGGACGGGTGACGATCGCGCCGGCGCCGGCGGCCACGCACAGCTGCCCGTTCTCCCGCTGGAAGGCCGCGCGCCGGCCGTCGGGCGACGCGACCAGGCCGGTGATGGCGGCGAGGCTGACGATCGGCTGCGCCCGCCGCGTTCGCAGGTCGACCCGCGTCAGGGTGCTGGTCCGCACCCCGCTGGTCATCCAGGCGTAGCGACCCTCGATCGAACCCGCGCTGGCGAACCCGCGGTGCAGGACGCGCGAGCCGCGATCGGACAGGTGCACGAGCTCGCTGCTGGGCTCGCTGCCGCTGGCGTCCCGGACGACGAGCGCGACGATCTCGTGGGCGTTGGGCGTGCGGCACGACACCGCCAGCACGTCACCGGGGAGCGTGACGCGGTAGCGCACGCGCAGGCTGCGCAGATCGCGCACGTACAGCTGCCGGCGTCCGTTCACCACCGCCGTCTCGAGCGAGCGGCGGCCGCCCGGGCACACGTCCAGGCTGGCGAGCGAACCGCGCCCGGTGCCGTAGGCCAGCGTGCGACCCTGCCGGTCGAGCGCGACGACGGAGGGCTCGCCGAAGTCGCCGCCGAGCAGGAAGCGCACCGGTCCGCGGCCGCTCGGACGGGGCAGCGGCTCCGCGGCCCTCGCCAGCGCGTCGGGATCGACCATCGAGCACAGGCTCGACGTCCAGCCGCCGTCCGCCCGCCGCTGCAGGAACAGGCCGACACGCTGGCCGACGCGGGCCTCGATGCCGCACGTGGCGCCGCCGGCCACCGTGTGCACGGTGACCAGCGCGCCCAGCGCGCCCTTGTACGCGCGCTCGACGCGGACGTCGACCTCGGCCGGATCGCCGCTGGAGAAGACCCCATCCTCGCCGATCGGCGCCACGCGCCGCGCGGTCACCACGCCGACGAGCGCCGCGTCGGCCGCGCGCAGGCCCTCCCGCGCCGGCTGGGGTGCGCAGGAGCAGGCCATCGCCAGCTCTGCGGCGAGTGCGGCCACGGCGCCCGCCAGCAGCAGCGCGAGCAGCCAGGCCCTGTGGCGGCGAAGGCGGCTGCCCGGACGCGCGCGCGGTGAGGTGAAGCGAGCCATTGGGTGTTCACTGTCGCACCTCGTGACGCCCGGTGCCAATGCCGGCCAAGCGCGACACGGCGCGCAGCCTCACGGCTATCGTCGCTGTCGATGAAGCTCGGACAGATCCTGGTCGGCGCGGCCGTCGTGCTGCTGGTCGCGCTGGGCGCGGTCTCCTGCGGCGGCGCCGACGACGCCGCCGAGAAGGGCGATCCCGTCGCGGGCAAGCAGCTCTTCGTCTCCGAGGGCTGCGCGGGCTGCCACACGTTCACGGCCGCGAACTCGACGGGCACGACGGGCCCCGACCTCGACGACGCCGGTGCCAGCCCGGACCGCGTCATGACCCAGCTGCGCAAGCCCGGCGGGATCATGCCGAGCTTCGCCGACAAGCTGAGCGAGACGCAGAAGGCCGACCTCGCGGCGTTCGTCGGAGCCGGCAAGGCGTCGGGCAAGCCCGTCGTCGCGCCGTTCGAGCCCGACTCCCAGCGGGTGGCCGACTGCGGCGAGGGCGACACGGAGTGCTTCGAGCAGTCGTTTGGCAACCTCGTGTTCAAGGACGGTCCGAAGCCGGCGCTCGACGAGCTGCAACGGATGATGGGGACGAACACGAGCGTCGCGTCGGGCTGCCACCGGATCACGCACCGGATGGGCTCGGCCGCGCTCAAGCGCTTCAAGGACAAGGTCGCCGAGGCGTTCATCGCGGGCTCGCCGGTGTGCTGGTCGGGCTACTACCACGGGATCGTCGAGCGCGCCTTCCTCGGCCAGCCTGACGACAAGCTCGCGGTCGTCGCGCGCCAGCTGTGCAGCGACCCGCAGATCAACGTCCAGCGCTTCCTCGCCTACCAGTGCATCCACGGCCTCGGGCACGGCCTGATGATCTACACGGGCTACGACCTGCCCGGCTCGCTGAAGACCTGCGATGGCCTGAAGACGGGCTTTGATCGCGTGTCGTGCAGCGGCGGCGTCTTTATGGAGAACTTCACATCCTCCTACGGCATCACCTCGAAGTACCTGCGCAAGAACGACCCGATCTATCCCTGCAACGTGGTCGCCGAGCGCCACAAGCTCTACTGCTATCTGCTTGTCACCTCAAACGCCCTGCACCTCAACGGCTACGACCTCGAGAAGGCCGCGGCCTCGTGTCTGCAGAGCGAGCGTTCGTGGGTGAGCACGTGCTACGAGTCCTTCGGCCGCGACGTCTCGGGGCTGGCGGGCAAGGACGCGACGAAGGCGCTGGCCAACTGTCGCCTGGCCACGCGCCACGAGAGCAAGTGCCTGTACGGCGTGTCGCGCGACATCACGAGCTCGGACGCCGGCGGAGTGCGCGCCGGGCGCTTCTGCGCCCGCGCTCCCGCGCGCCACCAGGACCACTGCTACGAGGGCGTCGGATCGGTCCTCGGCTCGATCGAGACGACGCCCGAGGCGCTGCGCGCGCGCTGCCGCCAGGTCGGCGGAAGTCACGTGCACGCCTGCCTGCGCGGCGCCGGCCTCGAGCCGGCCCAGACGTGACTTCGGCCCTCGGAGCGCTAGACGGGCTCGGCGGATGAAGGAGCAGGCGGATCGGTCGTGGCGGGCTCGGCGGTCGGATCCGGCGACGGTACCGGCGAGCCGGGCGCGCTGACGGCTTGGAGGGGTTGCCCTGAATTGCCGAGGCCGTCCGGCGAGCAGGCGTCCAGCCACGCGAAGATGCACCCGCTGCCCGCGAACACCCAGTCGTTGCGTTCCGTCAGAACGTCGACGCGCTTGTAGGTCGCGCGCTCGGTGCGAAGCCTCGCGTCCCATGGGCGCTCGGCAGAGAAGAACACCTGCGTCTCGACGTGACGGATGTCGGACAGTCCATAGTTGAATTGCACCGTCGGGTTTCTCGTCGGGGCGGTGATCACGACAGGAAAGCAGCGTTGCTCTCGTGAGATGACGGTCTCGAGCTCGGCGCGTATCTCACACGACGCTTGGGCCAGCCGGCGAAGGTCGTCATCGAACCGGAAGCCACAGCCGATGCCGGTGGAGTCAAAGCAGAGCGATGTGCATTGAAGCGGTGTGTCGCCCAGAAACAGCTCGGCGCTCATCAGGAGCTTCGCTATGTGGGCATCGGGTGAGTCGTGACGCGATGCGTCGTCGGTCTCTCCCGGCAGCTGCGGCGGCAACTGAGGGAACCTGGCGAACCACTGCTGGACCGCCGGCGGAATCTCGATGAGCTCGCGTAGCAGGATGTTTGACTGCTTCGACCACTCGGGCAGTTCCTGCTCGAACACGACGGCGACGTAGTAGATGTCGCTGGGATTCGGGATCCGCTGTGTGTACGCGATCGTCGTATGCAGCCGATGGTGTGAATCACCGGCAATGACGCCGACGGGCGAGTCGCCCATACCGAGCAGAATTGGAGCCGGAAGGTCGGCGATGTCGATCTGATAGCGCCAGTCGGTCTTGTAGCCCTTCTGGGACTCCGCGACGAATGGCTCGACGGCCTGAGTCCAGTAGGCGTGACCCAACTCGTCGGAGTCGAGGGCGGCGGCGAGCAGATTGCGAATGGAGTCCTCGATGAACTGCGGTGTCAGCCACCGACGGATCGTGGCCGGGCTTTCGTGGTACACCGTGGTAAGCGTGCGCAGATCGCGCGCCATTCGCTCATCGGCGGCGCCGGCCGACACCCACCGGTCGAAGGCGACGCCCAAGATGCCCGAGGCGAGGGCGAGCGGGATGACGAACCCTTCCCCGACCACGACTTGGCCGGTCGCCAATCCGGCGACGAGAATCGCACAGGCCGCCAGGCGCCAGCGGGCACGTACGCGCTCGAGCTCGTGGCGCAGCTCCAGGCGCTCGATACGCGGGTCTGCGGACAGGTCGGAGTGCTCCATGACGCACGGCTTCGACCCCGCGTGTCGGTTCCCTCCGCCGCGGAGCCCGAGCACGCGGCGCGGTCGCGACCGCATGTAACCATTGCGCGAGTCGATGGCCGCGTTTGGATCACAGCCGTTTCTGCAGCCCCTCGACCGGGGTGCTGTGCGGGTCCTGAGAACCACGCCAAGCCACCCGTCGTCCCGGGTGCCGGTGGTCGTGCTCCATGGGTGGGGGGCGTCGCTCGACGCCGTCGGAAGCATCGTGGCCGGACTCGAGGAGCACGTGGAGGTGGTCGCCCTCGATCTCCCCGGATTCGGAGGCTCGCCTGGGCCGGGCAGGGACTGGTCGGTGGGCGACTACGCCGGCCTCGTGCTCGAGCTTCTGGACGAGTTCGGCGTGCAGCGATGCAGCCTCCTCGGCCACAGCTTCGGCGCCCGCATAGCGCTGGTCATCGCCGACGAGACCACCGCGCGCGTGGAGCGGTTGTTGCTGACGGGGGCCGCGGGGATACCGCGCCGTCGCGGCGGCCGTTACTACGCACGCGCCGCGGTGGCACAGGCGGGCCGCCTGGCGGCTGCGACCGGGGGCGAGGCCGGCCGCCGGCTGCAGGCGGGGCTTTGCCAGCGGGTCGCCTCAGCGGAGTGGCTGGATACCCCAGAGGCGATGCGCGGGACCTTCCGACGAGTCAGCGACGAGGATCTGACGCCCCGCCTGAGGCGGATAGCGGCACCGACCCTCTTGGTATGGGGAGAGCACGACACGGCGACCCCGGTCTGGATGGGGGAGCGGATGCGAAGCCTGCTCGACGACGGTGGTCTGGTGGTGATGCCGGGCGCTGGTCATTTCGTGTACGCAGAGCGCTCTTCTGAGTTCAATCGGATCGCGGCTCACTTCCTCACGGACGTGGGCGAGATGTGACCGCGGGTGCGTGGGTCCGCATACGGGCGTACGTGGCCTGTGCAGCGCCGCGGGCGCAACGTCGGCTCTCTTCGTGGGAGCCGCGAAGGGCACGCGACTACGATTCGGGCAATGGCGAACGACCTGCAAGTCGCGGCGACCGAGTTGCTGCAGCGCCTGATCCGCTTCAACACCGTCAACCCGCCCGGCAATGAGCGTGCACTCCAGGCGGGCTTGGCCGAGGACCTGCGCTCAGCGGGCTTCGAGGTCGACCTGCTCGGCGCCGAGCCCGAGCGGCCCAACCTCGTCGCGCGCCTGCGCGGCACCGCGGATGGACCCGTGCTCTGCCTGCTGTCGCACGTCGACACGGTGCTCGCGTCCGCGGCGGACTGGACGCACGACCCGTGGTCGGGCGACCTCGCCGACGGCTTCGTGTGGGGCCGCGGCGCCCTGGACATGAAGTCGCAGACGGCCGCCGAGGTGGCCGCCGCCCTCTCGCTCGCCCGCGCGGGCTGGCGCCCGGCGCAGGGCGATCTGCTCGTCGTCGTGGTCGTCGACGAGGAGGTCGGCGGCGAGCTCGGCGCGATGTGGACCTGCGAGCACCATCCCGACAAGGTGCGCTGCGACTACCTGCTCAACGAGGGCGGCGGCGCGAGCTTCACCTACGACGGCGAGCGCCACTACGGCGTCTGCGTCGCCGAGAAGGGCGTCTTTCGCTTCCGGGTCACGACCGAGGGGGTCGCCGGCCACGCCTCGATCCCGAAGATCGGCATCAACGCGTTGCTGAAGATGGCCCCGCTGCTCTCGCGGATGGCGGAGCGCCAGCCGGACTTCGACCTCACCGAGGGGACCACCGCGCTGCTCGAGGGCCTCGGCGTCGCGCCCAACGGCGATCCGGCCGCGGCGCTCGAGCGGCTGCGGGCGCGCGACGCGGGCCTCGCCATGTTGATCGAGCCGCTGCTCGGCGTCACGCTCGCCCCGACGCGGATCTGGGGCTCCGAGAAGATCAACGTCATCCCCGCCAGCGCCGAGCTGCGCGTCGACTGCCGCGTCCCCCCCGGCCTCGGCGAGGAGCAGGCGCTGCAGCGCATCCGCGAGGTGCTCGGCGCCGACGGCTACGAGCTGGAGTTCACCGAGCGCGTCGTCGGCAACGCGTCGCCCGTGCGCTCGCCGCTGATGGACGCGATCGAGGCCTGGATCGCCGAGCACGAACCGGGGGCGCGGATCGTGCCGACGATGCTTCCGGCGTTCACCGACTCGCGCACGTTCCGCGACGCATTCCCGGAGTGCATCGCCTACGGCTTCTTCCCCCACCGCCACATGAGCCTGCACGAGACCATGCCGCTCATCCACGCCGCCGACGAGCGCATCGACGTGCGCGACCTCGGCTTCGCCGCCTCGTTCTACCGCGATATCTGCAAGGAGCTGCTCGGTGCCTGAAACCACGAAGGCGTTCATGGGAAGCGAGGCGCCCGCCAAGCTGCGGCTCGGCGGGATGGCGCTGCGCAACGGCCTGCTCGTCCACGGCCCGACGCACTGGTCTGCCGCCGTGCGCCGCAGGGACGGCACGATCGCGACCGCCTCGGGGCGCAAGCCGCGCCTGCAGGGCGTCGAGAAGCTCGCCGGCGTGCGCGGCGTCGTGCGGCTCGGCGAGGCGATGATCGTCATCCCGCTCGTCAAGCGCGCGCTGCCGGAGGCCAAGCTGCCCTTCCAGGACGCCAAGGTGCTCGGCGCGATGGTCGGCGCCGCGGCGGGCGGGCGCCTGCTGCGCGGGCGCCTGAAGCGCGGCGCCGGCGCCGAGGTCCTGCTGGGCGCCGTCTCGCTCGTGCCGAGCTTCGTGGCGCTGCGCGGCGGCGAGCTCGCCGAGTACCACGGCGTCGAGCACAAGGCGATCGCCGCCTACGAGAACGACGACGCCGACGCGGCCGATGCCGCCAAGGAGCACGACCGCTGCGGATCGCATCTCATGGCGCCGCTGCTGGCCTCCAACCTCGCCGGCGGCGCGCTGCTGCGACGCGCGATCGAGCGGCCCGGCCCCGCCGCGCAGTTCGCGCTCGGCGTCGCGTCGCTGGGGATCGCCGTGGAGGTGTTCGTCTGGTCGGAGCGCCACTCCGGCAGCGCCGTCACGCGGATCCTGCGCAAGCCCGGGCACGAGCTGCAGCGCCTGCTCGGCACGCGCGAGCCCAGCGAGTCGCAGCTCGAGGTCGGGCGCGCCGCGCTGGCCGAGATCCTGCGGGTCGAGGCAACACCCGTCCAGCCGGGCTGAAGCCGCGTCAGCGCCCTGCCGATAGCAGGCGGACGATGAACGAGAGCTGGACGGAGACGGTCAAGAACTTCGGGACCGAGTGGTCCGGGGTCTTCATGATCGTCTTCATGTTCGTCATCGCGTTCTTCCTCTGGAAGACGCTGAAGATGATGCCCCGCACGAAGCCCGTGCAGATCAAGCCCGAGGTGAAGTCCTCGATCGGCTGGGAGGACATCGCCGGCGTCGACGAGGCCAAGGACGAGCTGCGCGAGGTCGTCGAGTTCCTGCGCGATCCCAAGCGCTTTCGCAACCTCGGCGCGCGCGTTCCCGCCGGCGTGCTCCTGCACGGACCGCCCGGCACCGGCAAGACGCTGCTGGCCAAGGCCGTGGCGCACGAGTCCGGCGCCCAGTTCTTCTCGCAGTCGGCCGCCTCCTTCGTCGAGATGTTCGCGGGGCTCGGCGCCTCGCGCATCCGGCGGCTGTTCCGCGAGGCGCGCAAGCACGCGCCGGCGATCATCTTCATCGACGAGCTCGACGCCGTCGGCGGGCGCCGCGGGTCGGACAACTCCTCCGAGCGCGAGCAGACGCTCAACCAGCTCCTGGTCGAGATGGACGGCTTCAACTCGACCGGCGACGTCGTCGTCATGGCGGCCTCCAACCTGCTCAAGAAGCTCGACCCCGCGCTGCTGCGGCCGGGTCGCTTCGACCGCCAGGTCTTCGTCTCGCCGCCGGACATCAACGGCCGCGAGCGGATCCTCGGCGTCCACACGCGCGGCAAGCCGCTCGGCCCCGATGTCGAGCTCGGTGAGATCGCCGCGCGGACGAGCGGCCTGACCGGTGCCGATCTGGCGAACCTCTGCAACGAGGCCGCGATCCGCTGCGCCCGGCGCGCGGGCAACCAGCTCACCGCCGACGACTTCGAGCAGGCCTTCGAGCGCGTCGTCGCCGGCGTGCAGTCGCGCCGCGTGCTCAACGCGCACGAGAAGCGCGTGGTGGCGTTTCACGAGGCCGGCCACGCGCTCTGCGCCGAGCTGTTGCCCGGCGTCGACACGGTGCACAAGATCTCGATCATCCCGCGCGGCCGGGCGCTGGGCTACACGCTCAACCTGCCCGACGAGGATCGCTACCTCAAGACGCGCGAGGAGCTCATCGACCACATGACCGTGCTGCTCGGCGGCCGCGTCGCCGAGCAGATCGTCTTCGGCGAGGTGACGACCGGAGCGTCGGACGACCTGCAGCGCGTCTCCGAGGTCGCCCGCGCGATGGTCTTCGACTACGCGATGGGCACCGCCGGCACCGCGCAGCGCGCGATTCCCGGCAACGTCATCGACTCCGAGCAGTTTCGCCGCATCCGCGACGAGGAGCAGCAGGAGCTCGCCTACGAGGCCTCGCGCGCGGCGACCGAGCTGCTGAGCGCCCAGCGCGACAAGCTCGAGGAGTTCGCGCTGGCGCTGCTCGAGCACGAGGTGCTCGAGCGCAGCGACATCGAGCGGATCATGCGCGGCGTGCCGCGGATGGAGCGCCGCCCGGGCCATGGCCTGCGCGTCGTCGCGGCGGTCATGACCGAGGATGACGGCGACGAGCCGCGCACGGTGCGAACGTCCGCGCTGCCGCCCGGTCCGCCGATCGTGGGCTGACCGAAGCAACGCCGAGGCGCGGCCCCGGGGCGCTGAGCGGTCCCCGAGTGCTCCTCCCATACGGCTCGTGGCGATCCAGCCACGCGATGCGCGGTGCCGCCGGGTGCGCCGTGCGTGTGTGAGCCTGGCGCGACCCACCGACGGGGACACGGCCGCTACGCCGGACCGTCGCGCCAATAGGATGCGGGCATGTTCAATCGCGTCGATCACATCGGCGTCGCGGTCGAGGACCTCGACGCGTCGCTCGAGCTCTACGAGCGCGACTACGGCATGAAGCTCGTCCACCGCGAGACCGTCACCGAGCAGGGCGTCGAGGCGGCCCTGCTCGACGTCGGCGAGAACCATGTCGAGCTGCTCGCGGCGACGGGCCCCGACACCCCCGTCGGAAAGTTCCTCGCGAAGAAGGGTCCGGGCATGCACCACGTCGCCTATCAGGTCGATGACATCGAGGCCACGCTCGCGGCGCTCAAGGCGTCCGGCCTGCGGCTCATCGACGAGACGCCGCGCACCGGCATCCGCAACTCCCGCGTCGCCTTCCTGCATCCGGCCACCGCCGGCGGGCTGCTGACCGAGATCGTCCAGCCGGCGGAGGTGCACTGATGGCGCTGCAGCGCGTGACGATCGGCTTCGCCAACGGCACCCAGAACCTCGGCGTGCGCCTCGAGGACGACGCGCTCGACGGCCTGCTGCGCGCGGTCGCGGGCGGCGACTGGCACGACCTCACGGTCGACGACGGCACGATCCGGCTGAACCTCAGCCAGGTCGTCTACGTGCGCACGGCGCGCGACGAGCACAAGGTGGGGTTCGGCTCCGCCACATAGGGGAACGCCCTCGGGCATGCTCTCGCTCTACCAGGCCGAGTGGTGCCCGTTCTCCAGCCGGGTGCGCCAGCGCCTGACCGAGCTCGGCGTGACGTTCGCGGCGGTGCCGGTGCCGGCGGAGCGCATCGACCGCGAGGAGATGCGCCGCAAGGTCGGCACCGACGAGATCCCGGCGCTGCTGCTCGAGGACGGCACGGCGATCACGGGTGACGCCGAGGATCTCGTCGCCTACCTCGACTCGCAGTACAGCGAGCGCGCGGACGCCGCCGAGCACCGCCGGCAGGCCGAGGAGCACGGCGCGGCCTAGGCTCGGAGCAGGGCTGCGGTGCGCTACAGCTCGCGCCGCGCGATGCGCGTGATCGCCTCGCCGGCGCGGGCATGCAGCGGCCGGCCGTTCCAGCGGCCGGGGTCGAACTCCTCGGAGCGCTCGAGATCGCGCTCGAACTGCGCGTCGAGCGCGCGCGCGAACTCGCTCGAGCAGATGCACAGCGTCACCTCGTCCTGCAGCTGGAAGGAGCGGTTGTCGAAGTTCACCGAGCCCACCGAGCACCACACGCCGTCGATCGAGAGGGTCTTGGCGTGGATCATCGTCGGGCAGAACTCGAAGATCCGCACGCCGCCCTCGAGCAGCTCCTCGTAGACCGAGTGCCCGGCCTGGCGAACGATCCCCTTGTCGATGTGCTTGCCGGGCACGAGCACCCGCACGTCGACGCCGCGCTGCGCGGCATCGGTCAGCGCCTCGACGAACGCCGGGCGCGGCGCGAAGTACGCCGAGGTGAGGTGCAGGCTCGTGGTCGCGCAGGCGATCGCCAGGAAGTACAGCGCCTCGACGTTCGTGTCGCCGACCTCCGCCGTCGAGCGCACGACCTGCATCGCACCGTCGTCGGCGACCGGCTTTAGCTCGGGCAGGTAGGCCGGACCGACGAGCACGTCGCCGGTCGCCTCCAGCCAGTTCTCGGCGAAGGCGCCCTGCAGCCCGCGCACGATCGGGCCGCGGACGCGCACGTGCGTGTCGCGCCAGTGGTCGGGGTCCTGGGCGTTGCCCGTCCACTGATCGGCGATGCCGACGCCGCCGGTCATGCCGACCTCGCCGTCGGCGATCAGCAGCTTGCGGTGCGTGCGGTTGTTCACGCGGCGGATCGCGTAGGGCTTGGGCGGACGGAAGTAGGCGAACGTCACGCCCGCGTCGTCCATCTCGTGGACGAGCTGGCGGTCCATCTTCGCGCTGCCGACGGCGTCGAGCAGGACGTTGACCGCGACGCCGCGCTGCGCCGCCTGGCACAGCGCGTCGGCGACCTGGCCGGCGATGTCGCCGCTCCAGTACAGGTAGGAGAGGAAGTTCAGCGAGCGCTTGGCGTTGGCCATCGTCTCGAGCATCGCCGGGAAGATCTCATCGCCGTTGATGAGCAGCTCGGCGTCGTTGCCGTGCGCGATCGGCGCCATCGTGAGCGCCTCGGTGGCGCGCAGGAACTCGTCGGAGCCGACCGCGACGGACTCGCCGCGCAGCTTGTAGCCCTGGCCCTGCTCGCGCCGGTGGCGCAGGGAGTCGGCCCCGTAGCGGGCCGCGATGGCGACCGCGATGGCCGCCGGCCAGCGCTTGTTCATGAGCGGGTCACGAGCTCGAAGCCGCCGTCGTGCAGCGTGAAGCAGGCCGGTTCGCAGCGGCAGGTCTCGCCGTCGACGTTGAAGCCCCGGTCGCCCTCGATCTCGAGCTCGATCGTGGCGGCGCGCTCGTGCGTCACGTCGGACTGCTTCGTGAGGCGGCCCGCGCGCATCCCGTAGGCGCGGCGGACGAGCCCGATGCGCGAGCCCGCCGGCACCACCGCGACGTCGAGCCGGCCGTCGCCGACGCGCGTGCCGCCGATCTCGCTGCCGCCGCCGAACGCGCCGGTGACCGCGACGACGACCTGCCACGCGGGTCCGGCGGCGCGGCGCTCGCCGTCGCCGACGACCGTGCACTGCAACGGCGTGGCGGTCACGGCGGCGCGCAGCGCGCCGATCGCGTAGGCCAGCGGACCGAAGCGCGACTTGTGCGGCTTGGCGGCGTGAGCCGCGACGACGGACAGGCCGGCCGCGGCCGCATTGACGAAGGGGCGGTGGCCGGCCATGCCGAGCTCGGCGTGGGCGGTGGGCGCGGCGGGGTCGCGCGCGAGCGCGCCGGCGGCCCGCAGATCGACCGGCAGGTCCTTCGCCCGGGCGAAGTCGTTGGCGGTACCGACCGCGATGACCGCCAGCGGGACGCCGAGCCCGGCCGCGCAGAGGGCGGCAGGGCCGACGGAACCGTCTCCGCCGGCGACGACGAGCCGATCGGGGGGCCCGCCGGCGCGCAGCGCGTCGAGCGCCCCGTCGACGAGGTCACCGCCGTCCCGATCGGCGATCTGCTCGATCGACACGTAGGAGACGTCCGCGCCGTCCTCGGCCAGGAGCGCCTCCAGCTCAGCCGGATCGGGAGCTGTCCCCGAATGGGGGTTGGCGATCAGGACCAGCCGCACCCGTGCAGTCTGCCCGATGGATGCTGCGCCGACGCGCGGCGGGCCCAATGTGGACGGACGGGCATTGTCGCGAGTGGGTGGTCGTGGCGCGCCGGGTGCGGATATCGCACCGTGCGCGCCCGGATCGACGCCGCAGGCTCAATGGTGGCGCCGAGGCGCCCGTTTCACCCTGCGCGCCACCACGCAACCGTCCGCGCCGGCGACCGCCGCGCACGCGTGGCTAAGGTCATCCGGTGCTCTGCGCCCCCGTGCCTCCCGCCGCCGATCCCGAGGCGCGCCGTTCGCTGCGTGCGCGCCTGCGCGCCGGGCCGCTCGCGCGGGCGATCGCGAAGGTCGACGTGCGCTTGTACCGGCTGCTGCGCGAGCACGGCCACGACCCCGCCGTCGAGCTGCCGATCCGGCGCTTCTCGCACCTCGGCGAGCACGCCGCGATCTGGCTCGCGATCGGCCTCGCCGCCGCTGCGCTGGACCGCGGTCAGCGCGCGGACTGGCTGCGCGCGACGCGCTCGGTGCTCGCCGCCTACGCGCTGAACACGCTGCTGAAGACCGTCGTGCGCCGCAAGCGCCCGCACCTGGAGAAGCTGCCCGCGCTCATCTCGACGCCGACGTCGCTGAGCTTCCCCTCCGCGCACGCGTCCTCGTCGTTCGCCGCCGCGCGCGCGTTCTCGTCGCTGCTGCCGGCCCGGCCGCTGTACGCCGGCGCCACCGCCATGGCGCTGTCGCGGGTCTACCTCGGCGTGCACTACCCCTCGGACATCGCGGCCGGCGCGCTGCTGGGCACGCTCGTCGGGGCCACGGGGCGGGCACGATGAAGGTCGGCATCGTCGGGATGCCCAACGCGGGCAAGTCCTCGCTGTTCAACGCCCTGACGCAGGCCGGCGTCGACGCCGCGAACTACCCGTTCACGACGATCGAGCCGAACGTCGCCGTCGTGGCGGTCGAGGACGAGCGCCTGGACGCGGTGGCGAACACCGTGCGCGCCTCGAACATCGTGTGGGACACGATCGACTTCCACGACATCGCCGGGCTCGTCGCCGGTGCGCACAGCGGGGAGGGCCTGGGCAACCGCTTCCTGGCCAACATCCGCGAGACCGACGCGATCGTCCATGTCGTGCGCGCCCACCACGACGACTCGATCATCCATCCCGAGGGCCGCGTCGACCCGATGGCGGACATCGAGACGATCGAGACCGAGCTGATCTTCGCCGACCTCGAGCAGGCCGAGCGCCGCCATGCCCGCGTCGTGCGCGAAGCGCGGGGCGGCGAGCGCGCGGCGGTCGCCGAGGAGGCCTGGCTGCGTGAGCTCATCGAGGCGCTGCACGCCGGCAAGCCCGCCCGCACCGTCCCGCCGCCCGCCGACGCGCCGCACGCGCTGCGCGATCTCGGCCCGCTCACGGCCAAGCCGGTTCTGTTCGTGGCCAACGTCGACGAGGGCGACGACGAGCTGCCGCCCGCGATCGCCGCGCACGCCGCCGCCCAGGGCGCCGGCGCGGTCGCGGTGTCGAGCCGCATCGAGTCCGAGCTGCGCGAGCTCGACGACGACGACGCCGCCGCCATGCGCGCCGACCTCGGGATCGCCGAGTCGAGCCTGCAGCGCGTCGTCGGCGGGGCCTTCTCGCTGCTCGACCTGATCGCGTTCTTCACGGCGGGCGAGGACAAGCCCGCGCAGTGCTGGCACCTCAAGCGCGGCCTGACCGCGTGGCACGCGGCCGGCCAGATCCACTCCGACATCCAGAGGGGCTTCGTCCGCGCCGAGGTCGTCGGCTGGGACGCGCTGACGGACGCCGGCGGCTACGCCGGCGCCCGCGATCGCGGCACGCTGCGGCTCGAGGGCCGCGACTACGCGATGCGCGACGGCGACGTGCTGACGGTGAAGTTCACCCCATAGGCACGCCGGCCGCCCGCGCGGCAGCGGCGGCTCAACGCGCCCGCAGGTACTCCTCCCACGTGGTCTTGGCGACCTTCGGGCCGTCGTCGGGCCCGTGGCCCCTGAGGCCGTTGCGGCCGGCGTAGTAGTCGGTGACCTGCGGCTGCGCACCCGCCGACAGATCCGGGTCGGAGATCGCGATCGCGTGGATGTGCGGTCCCCAGGGGCCCTGTGCGGGGGTGCGATACCAGGCGGCGAAGCCGACCGCGCGCAGTGCGCGCAGGGCCGCGGTGATCGACCGGCCGCAGAGGCGGTCGATGTCGAGGTCGGCCGCCCCGCCGCCGTCATGGGTGTTGGCCGACGCGTCCAGGCCCGGCTCGTAGGAGCCCTGCGTGAGGTCGAACACGCAGCGCTTGGTGAGCCGGTGCCCGGCCGCGCGCAGCATCGCCCGCGTGCGGGTGTTGACCGTCTCGCCGCTGTAGGCGACGCGGTCGCCGCCGTCCACGACGCGCGTGACGGTGAAGCGCTTGCTCCCCAGGCGGGTCAGGGAGGTCTTGCCGGGCAGACCGTTGGCGCCGATGCCCGAGTAGCCGAGCTTGCGCTGCCAGGCCGCGTAGGCGGCGATCGTCGAGCTGCCGTAGCTGCCGTCGAGGAGCTTCTTGGCGAGCAGGCCCTTCTTGACGAGCGCGCGCTCGACCAGCAGCACGCTCGGCTTGGAGCCACGGGTGGTGCCCGTGCCCGGCCGGCCCGGATCGATCTGCGCCGCCTTGAGCACCGCCTCCATGTTGACCGCGGGCAGGGAGCCGGCGCTGCCCTCGTCGGTCGGGATCACGGCGCTCGCCGGCGCGACCATGACGGCCATCGCCGCGATCGCGCAGCCGGCGGCCAGTCGCTTCGTGGTATTTCTCGTCACCTTCGACTCCTCGTGGTTCGTGGTCGCAGCGGGCGGTCCCGATGTTCCGGGGCGGGGCGGGGGCAGGGCGGGCGCGGCCGGGGGGTGGCGGCTCGTGGCGTTTCGCGCCGGTGATGGGTGAGAACCTGTTAGGTGCGGCGCCAGCCTATGGCGTCGTCTCACGGAGTCCTCACGTCGCGTGAGCCGAGGATGAGAGCCCGCGGCCGCGCCGGGCGCGCGTCACGCCCGTGCAATCGCCGCTGTACGCTGCGCTACCGCGGCACGTTCACACGGCGGACCACCACGACCGGGAGGCACCCGATGGCCACCACACCGACGTCCTTGATCACCGGCGTCGACTTCGTCACCGTCCCGACGAACGACTTCGACGCCTCCGTCGAGTTCTACGGAAGCGTCCTCGGCCTGCCCCAGGGCAAGCAGTGGGGCAGCATGCCGGCGATGGAGTTCCAGGCCGGATCGCTGACGATCGCGGTCATGGATCCCACGGCGTTCGACCAGGAGTTCCGGCCGCACAGCGTGCCGATCGCCTTCCAGGTCGACGACGTCGCCGCCGCCCGCGAGCAGCTCGAGGCGAAGGGCGTGAAGTTCGTCATCCCCATGATCGACAGCGGCGTCTGCCACCAGGCGATCTTCCTCGACCCCGCCGGCAACGCGCTGGACCTGCACCACCGCTACGCGCCGGAGGCGTAGGGCCGGATCGGCTGGGGTCGTAGCGGCCCAGAGCGCAGCGGCGGTGACGCGCGAGGTGCGATATGCGCACCCGGCGCGTCATCACGTGTGATCGGGTCCCCGACTCGGCGCTGCGCGCGCGTCGCCTTAAAGGGCGGAGGCCCGCTATGGCGGGCCTCGGCCATCAGAAGATCAGGCTTGTGTGGCAGGGGGACGTTCCAACTGAGAATGTCTCAGCCCTCCGGTCGCCGTCGCTGTCTGACCCGACTGACCATAGCGCGCCGGTCGAGCGCGGCGGGCCATCCGTCCGCTGTCGCATCGCTGCGGCCGCTGCCGCCGGCCGTCGGGGGGAGCGATCTTGTCCGCACGGGGTGGACGGCGCCGTTGGGTGCGCAGATACTCGCACCAACCCGCCCGTCCGAGCCTCAGGAGCACATCGATGTCGCGCATCCCGTCCCCCGTTCGCCCGCCGGCGCGCGCGCGCGCTCGCCTTCTCTGGATCCTGCTCGCCACGCTCGTCGGCGCGATGGCCTGCGCTCAGGCCGCGCAGGCCGCCTACCCGGTGAAGCTCAAGGTCACGATCGAGCGCATCAAGGCGCTCGACTGCGCCGACGAGGACGAGGTGCTCGGCGGCTGCGGCAGCGAGCCGGACTTCTACGCGCGGCTGTACTTCGACGGCACCGAGGTGCTCGACACCGAGGACCAGGTCGACGACGACAACGACGAGATCACGCCGAACTGGTCGGCCGAGAAGTCCTTCGATCTCGAGCGCGGCCGGATCGGGGTCGACATCCAGGTGCGCGACCAGGACGGCGGCTTCCGCGGTCCCGCCGACCCGATCGACGTGACCAACGGCGCCGGCCGCGACCTGAGCTTCACGGTCAACCTGGCGCCCTGCGCCATCTCCGGCGGCCTCACCGCCGAGTGCAAGCTCGACCTGACGAGCACCGGCAGCGTCGTGACCGCGGGCACCGCGAACGACCGGGCCGAGCTGACGCTCAAGACCGAGGTGATCGATGTCGACAGCGACGGCGACGCGCTGCTCGACGGCTGGGAGACGCGCGGCCTGGACATCGACGGCGACACGAACGTCGACGTCAACCTGCCGGCGCAGGGTGCCCACCCGCGCCGCCATGACCTCTTCGTCGAGGTCGACTGCCTCGAGGACCGCGGCGGCGACGGCGACCTGTCCGACGAGACCGACCACACCCACTGCCCGACCGAAGGATCGATGGCGGACGTCGTGGCCGGCTTCGCCAACGCGCCCGGCGGCCCGCAGACCTCCAACCCCGACGGGTCCACCGGCATTCAGCTGCACCTCGACACCGGGCCGCTCTACGGCGGCGGCCGCATCGTCCCGGTCAACGGGGGCGCCGGTGTGACCGGCTCCTACGGCGACCTCGGCGGCGGCGGCACGCAGATCGCCGAGACGTCCGCCAACCGGATCGTCGACTGGGACGGCGCGATGGGCAACCCGGCCACGAGCGTGTACGACATCAAGGCCGCGAGCTTCGACGCCCGCCGGCGCTACGCGTACCGCTACTCCCTCTTCGCCCACCAGACCAACAACCGCAAGGCGGTCAACGACTGCACGAGCGGCTGGGCCGAGAACGCGCCGGCCAACGATTTCATCGTCACGATCGGCGGCCTTGCCGATCGCGACAACAACGGCGTGGTCGAAGGGCCGTGCTGGACCGGCACGGGCAGCAACGGCCTCAACGACGACGGCGACGGCGCCACCGACGAGGATCCCGTCAACGGCCGCGACGACGACGCCGACGGGCGCACCGACGAGGACGGCGGCAACCACTCGGTCGGCAGCCGCGCCGAGCAGGCCGGCACGTTCATGCACGAGTTCGGCCACGCGGTCGGCCTCGACCACGGTGGCGACGACGTGCTCAACAACAAGCCCAACTACCTCAGCGTCATGAACTACTCCTTCCAGTCCTGCGGCGTGCCGGCCGCGCCGGCGGGCGCGCCCGCGGGGTCGCCGGCGCTGCCCGGTGGCTGCGACTACTCGCGCGACGCCCTGCCCCCGCTGGAGGAGCGCCTCGGCAGCCCCGCCGCGTTCCCCGGGCTCGACGAGTGCCGCGGCTTGGACAACGGCGTCTTCGGCTTCGGCCGCTCGAACTGGAACGGCAACCTGGACGGCGGCGGCGCGGCGGTGTTCGAGGGCGTCACCAACTGCCAGGCCCCGAACGCCGCGAACGTCTCCGCCGACGCCAACGGCGATTCGGCGCTGACCAACCTGCCCGGCTACGACGACTGGGACAACATCTTCTATCCGTTCCACACGATCGCGGAGTTCGCCAACGGCGTCGCCGATCCGGTCGCCGACGAGCCCGACCCGCAGACGATCGAGAACGCGCGCCGGTTCATGTCCGAGCTGCTCGCGCCGGATCTGACGGTCGACAAGACCGGCCCGGCGGCGGCCTCGCCGGGCGACACGCTCCAGTACGAGCTCGCGCTGTCCAACCGCGGATCGGGGCCGGCGTTCGACGTCACGCTCGCCGACGACAAGCCCGACGGCACGCGGGCGTCCTTCGACATCGGCTTCCTGAAGGCCGGCGCGGGCGCGCAGCGCAGCGTGAGCTACACGGTGCCGTGCACGGCCGGCGACGGCGACGTCCTGACCGACACGGCGACGACCAGCGGCGTCGACCTGCTCGGCGAGCGCGAGCGCACGCCGGCCAACAACCGCGATAGCCTGTCGACGACCGTCCGCGCGCCGGTGCTCGAGCTCGCCGCCTCGGCATCGGGGTCGGTGAACCCCGGCGGGGCGATCACGTTGCGCCTGACGTACGAGAACGCGGGCGCGGGCGCGGCCGGCTCGGTGCGCGTCACCGCGGTCCTCCCGGCCGACGTGTACTACAGCGCCGCGCTCGACCTCGGCGCCGGTCCGGCGCCGAGCAGCGTGACGCGCCACGCCGACGGCACGACGACGCTGGCCTGGACGATCGGTTCCGTGGCGGGCGACTCCGGACCGCGCGTCCTCGAGTACACCGCCCGGCCGAGCCTGCTGTTCGCCGGCGGCGCCGTGCAGCAGTCGGCGACGCTGACGTTCACGAACGCCAACGGCTGCGAGTACGCGCCCGTCACGGCGCAGGGCTCCACGCCGATCACGACGGCGGCGCCGACCCGCGACCCGCTGGGCCAGGGCTACTGGAAGAACCACCCGGCGGAGCGCACGAGCGAGATCCTCGCGCGCATCCAGGCCACCGACCAGCGCTACGACGGCGTCGACGGCTCGGCCCCGGACGGGCGGCTGTCGCCGGCCGAGGCGCAGGTGGCGCTCGACGCGCGCGGGACCCCGCCGCGCCTGATGGGAAGCCAGCTGCTCGCGACGTACTTCAACCTCGCGACACGCCGCATCAACGCCGCGACCGGAGAGCGGTCCAAGACCGCGACGAAGATCGGGGCGGCGAACGTGCGCGACGTGGCGCGCTACGCGATCGCCACGCTCGCGCTGCCGCTCGCCCCCCACAAGGATCGCTACAGCGACGCGATCACGGCCCTCGACGAGATCAACAACGACAAGAGCGAGGTCTACTGACACGCAGCCGTCGTGCCGGGAGGCGCAGGACTGAGCGCCCTTCCGCCTCCCGGCCGGCGCGCCGGGCCTACGGGCGGTTGCCGACGTCGCTCTCCGAGGAGGCGACGACGACGTTCGCCGTCACCAGGCCGAGGACGTTGGCGGCCACGTGCACGGCGTTGACGGTCAGCCCGTCGTCGGGGGTGCTGAACGCGATCTGCTCGTTGAGCACGAGCTTCACGACGCCGACGTCGATCTTCGTGTTCGGCGGGATGCTCGTGGGCTGGGCGATCACCACGGCGCAGCCGACCTTCAGGTAGGCGATCGCCGTGGTCCCGGAGGAACCCGCGCACGTCGCCGTCGACGTCGACTGCACGGCGCCCAGCTTGACCGTCGGGACCATGGCGATCCCCACCGTCGTGTCGTCGACCGACGCGCTCGCGGACGAGCGGCCGGCCACGGCGTCGGGGGTCACGTTCGCGCACAGCACCTGCGCCGCCACGAGCCCGGGCAGCGATGCCACGCACGGGGTCGACGTCGTCGAGGAGCCGCCCGTGGAGACGAAGCCCGTGTGTCGGGCGTCGGCACCACGTTGACGAGCGCGATCCCCAGCAGCGCCGCTGCGCGGTCAGCCCGAAGGCCCGCCCGGTCAGCGTGTGCGCCGTGACGAGCACCTTCTCGCTGCCACGGGTCGACAGCGCCGTGCTGTTGGCCGCGTCGCCGCTGTAGACCGGCGGAACCCAGTTGTACTCCCCGGCGGTCGCGGCGGTCACGTCGCCCGACCCGGCGGTGCCGCCGACGAGCGTCCCGGTCCGGACGGCGACCGGCGTGGCGGTGCAGGTCGGGTCACCGGGGCCGTAGAGCCTGAACTCGACGGTGCCCGTGGGGGCCGCGCCGCCGATGACGGTCGCGGAGTCGGAGATGCTGCCGCCGACCGGCACGGAGCCCGACGGGGTCGTGGTCCGCGGGGCCGGCCAGCCCGCCGGAGTCGGTGCACGTCGACACGCGGTCAGAGTCCCGCGTGACCGCACCGGTGTGGCCGTACAGCCCGCCGGTGCTCGTGGCACCGGTGTTCAGCGTCACCGACGCGCTCGCCAGGATGTTGCCGACGAAGCTCGTCGCGGAGCCCAGGGTCGCGCTGCTGCCGACCTGCCAGGTGATGTTGTCGTTGCTGCAGGGCGAGGCGCCGTTGACGAGGACGACCGCCGAGTTGCTCGCGGTGGTGAGCGTGCTGTCGATCTTGAAGATCCACGCGGCGGTCGGGTCGTTGCCGGCACGACGGCGGCGCAGAGCGCCACCGAGGCGCCGGCGGCGGACGCCCATCGGCGCAGCGCGACCTGGCGGCCGCGCGACGCGCACGCGGCCTACGCCACGCGCCGGGTGGGCAGCTCCACGACCTGCCCCTCGCCGCGCGGTCGCCACGCGCGCCAGATGTCGCGCAGGCACCACGCGTCGAACGCGACGAGCGCCGCGATGAGCCCGAAGACGCCGGCGAACAGCAGCGCGCGCATGACGAGCGAGCCGCCGCCCTCGAGCTTCGCGCGCTCCACGGCGGCCGGGTCGTCGCGGTACAGCGGCGTCGCCTCGAAGGCCGCCTTGGCGGCGTTGAACGCCGGCTTGATCTTGCCGTCGTAGGAGATCAGGCCCTTGCGGTGAAACGAGTCGCGCTTGGCCATGGGGATCTGCGCGCCGCCCTCCCAGAAGGGCTTGACCGCGAACTCGCGCGCCGTCCAGTAGATCGCTCCGCCCATGAAGCCCAGCCGGTCGATGATGTCCAGGTTGCGCTTGAGGTACTGGGTCTGGAAGGCGAAGGTCTGCTTGACGTCGGCCGGTCCGGGCTCGCTCGCCTCGGCACCGAACTCCGTGATCACGAGGGCCTTGCCGGGGTACTTGTCGCGCATCGCGCGCAGGTAGGGCGCGAGGTCGTCGATGTCGGCCGTCGGCATGTCGGCCTTGCCCTTGTACCAGCCGTAGTACGAGTTGATGCCGAGCATGTCGTAGACGTCGTAGGTCGACTGCCGCGCGATGTTCGGGTAGGAGAGGATGTCCAGCGAGACCGGCAGCGTGGGATCGAGGTCGCGGGCGAGCTCGGCGGCGTTCTGCATCCACACCTGCGAGTAGCGCTGCTCGTCGGGCTTCGTCGTCAGCTCGTTGGCGACCGAGTGCGTGATGACCGACGGGTGGTTGCGCGCGGCGAGGATCGTGCCGCGCACGACGTCGAGCTCGCGCGAGCGCTGGCCGGGCGTCCTGAGCAGGTCGTCGCGGTGATAGACCGGCGCCTGGCTCCAGACGAGGATGCCCTCCTGGTCGAAGCGCTCGAGCAGGCGCGGGTCGAGCAGGTAGTGCGCGCGCGTGACGTTCACGCCGAGCGCCTTGAGCTCGTCGACCGTGTTGTCGATGTCGGCATCGGTCATCGCCGGCCCGCGGCCGGGGATGTCCTCCTGGATCGAGGCGCCCTTCAGGTCCACCGAGCGGTCGTTGAGGCGCAGCATCCCGTCGCTGACCTCGACGGTGCGCAGCCCGATGTGGCGCTGGTCGACTTGCACGACCTGCCCTCCGGCCCGCGTCGCGATCGTGCCGGCGTAGCGGTCGGGATGCTCGGGCGACCAGACCTTCACGTCGCCCTTGACCGGTACGGCGAAGCGCAGGCGCACCCGCTCGCCCGGGCGCAGCGCGCGCGGCGTGGCGCTGCCCTCCGAGACGTCGCCGCCGGGCGACCGCAGGCGGACGGTGACGGCCGGCTGCTGGACGGCGTCGCTGCGGTTCTCCAGCCAGCCGTCGACGAGCACGTTCCAGGCGCACGCCGACTCGACGCAGACGCGGCGCGGCAGCAGGCCGGCGTCGTGCATGACGACCGGCCCGCGCGCGACGAGCGAGACCTGGCGCGTGATGCCGCCCCAGTTCCACCAGCCCTCGCGCAGCTTGGGATCGCGGCGGTAGTCGACCCGCACGACGAGCGTGTTGGGCTCGCCCGGTCGCAGGCCGGCGGCGGGCAGCTCGAACGGTGTGTACGGGTCATGGTGGGCCGTGCCGAGCTCGCGCCCGTTCAGCCAGACGCGCGCGACGCGGCGCACCTGCTCGAAGCGCAGCGCCCAGCCGAGGCCGGCCTCGGTCGCGGGGCCCGTGAAGCGGATCCGGTACCAGCCGACCGAGCCCCAGAAGACATCCGGGTTGGGGCTCGCGTCGACGACGTGCGGGATCGTGACCGGCTCCCAGCCCGTGCCGCGCGCGCCGCTCTGCCAGTTGTCGGTCAGGCCCGCGTCGTCGCGGTCGTGCGCGAAGTTCCAGCCCTGCGCGAGCAGGACGGGGCCAGGCGGGTCGGCGGCCGGCGCCGCGTGCGGCAGCACGAGCGCCAGCGCGGCGACCGCCACGAGGGCGCAGAGGAGTCGCACTGGCGCCACATGATGCCCGAATCGGGCGGCGCGAGGCGCGGTCGGCGCGCTCAACCTTCGAGCCGTTCTGCGAGGCGGTTCATGCCGCGGGTGCGCGCGGCCGTCGCGGCGCCGGCACCGTCCAGCGGCGCGTCGGGCGGGCGCTCGAGGTCCACGCGGCGCAGCGTGGCGATGTCCTTGAAGGCGTGCAGGATGTCCGGGTCGCCGGTCAGCGCGCCGGCCTGGCGCGGGGTCATGAGGCCGGGCTTCGACGCGGCGGCGATGACGCCTTCGAGCGTGCCGTGGGCGCGCAGCAGGTCACGCGCGCCCTTCGCGCCGATGCCCTTCGCGCCGGGCAGGCCGTCGGATGGATCGCCGCGCAGGGCGATGAAGTCGGGCACCTGCTCGGGCTCGATGCCGTAGCGCTCGCGCACACCGGGCGCGTCGACGACCTCCGGCCCGTCCTTGCCACCGCGCGGAAACAGGACCGTGACGCTGTCGTTGACGCACTGGAACATGTCCCGGTCGCCGGTGAACAGCAGCACCGCACCGCCGGCGGCCGCCTCGATCTGCGCGAGCGAGCCGAGCAGGTCGTCGGCCTCGAGCTCGTCGACCGACTCGCTGCGCCAGCCGAACGCGGCGAAGAAGCCGGGCGCGGCGCGCCACTGGCGCTCGAGCTCGGGCGGCATCGGCGGGCGATCGGCGTGGTAGGCGGGGAACGCGTCGGTGCGGTAGTGCGCCGCCTCGGCGCCCCAGCACAGCACGACGGCCCGCGGCTCGTAGCGCTCGACGACGAACAGGATGAGGTTCGCGGTGCCGAGCAGGGCGTTGACCGGATGGCCGTCGTCGTCGGTGATGCTCTGCGGCAGCGCGAAGAACGCGCGGTACAGCAGCGACGGTGCGTCGACGGCGAGCAGCGGGGCGGGCACGAGCACGGAGGCTAGATGGTTGATTGCGCGGCCGGCACCGTCATCTGCACGCGTCTCGCGGCGCAGGATCGCCACGGGCCGAAGGCGCCCGTGCCGCTGGCACTGTGCACCTTCTGCCCGCGGCGCCCTGCATCCGCGATCCACGCACATCTGACGGCACCGGCCGCGCAATCAACCATCTGTGGGCCACGGGCTGACGTGCGGCGCCACTAAGCTGGCGCCCATGCTCACGATCAACGGCCTCGACGAGATGCGCGCACAGGTGGGCGAGGAGCTCGGCGTCAGCGACTGGCACGAGGTCACCCAGGCCGACATCGATCGCTTCGCGGCGGTCACCGGCGACGACCAGTGGATCCACACCGATCCCCAGCGCGCGACGCAGACGCCGTTCGGCGGCACGATCGCCCACGGCTACTACACGCTGTCGCTGCACCCCCGCTGCGCCCAGCAGATCGTCTCGTTCGAGGGCTTCGCCTTCGCCGTCAACTACGGCCTGAACAAGGTCCGCTTCCCGGCGCCGCTGCCGGTCGGCAACCGCGTCCGCATGCGCGCCACGCTCGTCGGCGTCGAGGACGTCCTCGGCGGCGCGCAGATCACGATGAAGCTCACGTTCGAGGGCGAGGGCGCGCTGAAGCCCGTGTGCGTCGCCGAGCAGCTCACGCGGGTCTACCCCGGCCAGTAGGCCGGGCCCGGGCTCAGCGCACGCGCACCGGCGGGCCCGCCTCGCGCGCGAACACCACGCGGTACAGCCCGCTCGTCCGCAGCCGCGCCGTGTAGCCGCCGCCGGCGCGCACCGGGGCATCGAAGCGCGTGATCCAGCCCGTGCCGCTCCAGCGCTGCACGCTGACCCAGCTGCCGGCCGGGGCCGGATCGACCCGGCCGCGCAGGGTCGCGGCGGCGTCGCCCAGCGCGGCCGCGCGGGCCGAGGGCACAACGCCTCCGGAGGGCGTGCCCGCGGCGGCCGGTGCGGACGTGGCGGCCGGCGCGTTGCCGTCGCCGCGCGTGGCGCTGGCGGTGATGATCGTGAAGCGCGCCCACGTGTCGTACAGGCCGAGCTTGCGCCGCAGCTCCGGGCCGCTGACCGCCGTGCGCCCGCCGCTGCCGACCACCTGCGCGGCGACGACGCGCGGCGACCTGCCGCGGCGCAGCACGCGGATGCGCTGCAGCGAGCCCTTGACGAGCGCGCCCAACCGCCGCTGCGCCGAGCCCAGCGACATCCGCCGCACCCACGTGTGGCGGGGGGAGGCGCCGTCGTAGGGGTCCTCTACCGAGACGAGGTATGGAGCGGGCGCGGCGCCGATGAACACGTTCTCGACGTTCTCCGTGCGTCCGCCCGAGGTCGAGAAGTAGTAGGTGACGATCGGCTTGCCCGCGTAGGCGACGATCTCGCCCGCGGTCGCGGCGACCGCCGCGTCGGTGGTGGGCGTCTCGCCGGAGATCCCGTTGTAGACCTGCGAGCGGGTGTCGGCGTACTGGTCGAAGCCGTCGCCGTCCTTGCTCGTCGTCAGCGCGTACGTGCGCGCCGCGACGGCCTGCGCGCGCAGCGCCTCCTGCGGCCAGCCCGCGGGCATCTCGCCGGCCACGACGCCGCGGAGGTAGTCGTCGATCGCGATCGCGTTGATCGCCGAGACGCCGCCCAGCGAGGAGGCACGGACCTCGAGGTTGCCGCGGTAGCGCCCGTCGACGGCGGCGTTGGCGCTGCGGCCGAGCACCCGCAGGCCGCGCGCCGCGCCCTCGACGGAGAGCGGCGACGCGTAGGTGCCGAGGTCGCGGCCGCTGGAGCTGCGCAGCATGATCGCCCCGCTTAGGCCGCGCGTGGCGACGTACCGGCGCGCCGGCTCGAGCTTACGGCCGCCCGCGACGCGCGTCGCGGAGTCGAACACGATCCGGCTGGCGGTCTTCAGCAGCACGCGCACCTGGGCGCCGCCCTGCAGCGTGCCGATCTGCGTCTCGGAGTAGTAGTGGCGCAGGATGTCGCCGTGCGCCACGCCCTTCTCGGCGAAGCCGAACGCCCCGTACTGGCTCATGCCGATGCCGTGGCCGAAGCCGGCGCCGCGGATGACGACGCGCGAGGCGCCCTGCGCCGCCGGCGCGACCGCGAGGGCCACGAGCGTCGCCAGCACGGCGAGGAGGATGGAGGCGCGGGCCGGTCGCATCGGTGGTGCCGACACGCCAACGCGCCGCGAGTTGCGTCGGCTGGATGGCTGGTGGGTATCTCGCATGCGTGCGTTGCCAGGGTACGGGCCCACCCACTCGACCATGACCGGTGCCCGCGCCTCGGACGTGTTCGTGCGCTGCCTGGAGGCCGAGGGCGTGCGCCACGTCTTCGGCATCCCGGGTGAGGAGACGCTCGACCTCAACCACTCGCTGCACCACTCGTCGATCGAGTTCGTGCCCGTGCGCCACGAGCAGGCGGGCGCCTACATGGCCGACGTCTGCGGGCGGCTGACCGGTCGCGCCGGCGTCTGCCTGGGCACGCTCGGCCCGGGCGCGCTGAACCTCGTCACCGCCGTCGCCGACGCGTTCCTCGACCGCGCGCCGCTCGTCGCGCTCACCGGCCAGCGCGCGCTGGAGTGGATGCACAAGGAGTCCCACCAGTACATCGACCTGATCGAGGTCATGCGGCCGATCACGAAGTGGAACGCGCGCGTCGCGCAGCCCGAGATCGTCCCCGAGGTCGTGCGCAAGGCGTTCCGCGTCGCCGAGTCCGAGAAGCCCGGGGCGACGCACCTCGAGCTGCCCGAGGACGTCATGGCCCAGCCGCTGGACGCCGTCCCGCTGCCGCGCCGCTCGCCGCCGCTGCTCGAGCCCGCCGAGCAGGAGCTCCAGCGCGCCGCCGAGCTCGTCTGCGGCGCGCAGCGCCCGGTGGTGCTGGCCGGCAGCGGCGTCCTGCGCGGCCATGCGTCGCAGGCGCTGCGCGCGTTCGCCCGCGCCACCGGCGTGCCCGTCGCCGAGACGTTCATGGGCAAGGGCGCGCTGGACTACGCCGACGAGCACGCGCTGGGCACCGTCGGGCTGCAGGAGCGCGACTACGAGCTGGCGGGCTTCGAGGACGCCGACGTCGTGATCGCGGTGGGCTACGACCTCGTCGAGCACGCGCCCGAGCATTGGAACCCGCGCCGCGACAAGTCGATCGTCGTCGTCGACTCGGTGCCCGCCGAGATCGACGCCTACTACACCCCCGCGGTGGAGCTGCTGGGCGACCTCGCCCACGTGCTCACGCGGCTCGCCGCCGCGTGCGACGCGACCGGCGCCGCCGCCCGCCCGCCGCGCCCGCCCGCCCGCCTGCGCGACGTGGTGCTGGCGCGCCTGGAGGCCGGCCGCGACGACGACGCGTTCCCGCTGCGCCCGCCGCGCGCGCTGTGGGAGCTGCGCGCGGCGCTGCGGCCGAGCGACATGCTCGTCTCCGACGTCGGCCTGCACAAGCTCTGGATCGCGCACATGTTCGGCGCGCACGAGCCCAACACCGTGCTGATCGCCAACGGCCTGGCCGGGATGGGCTTCGCGCTGCCCGGCGCGATCGCCGCCAAGCTCGTGCACCCCGAGCGGCGCGTCGTCGCGGTCTGCGGCGACGGCGGCTTTCTCATGAACTGCCAGGAGCTCGAGACCGCCACCAGGCTGGGCACGGCGTTCGTCACGGTCATCTGGGAGGACGGCGCCTACGGCTCGATCGCCTGGAAGCAGCGGGGGCGCTTCGGCGGCGAGCACTTCGGCACGGACTTCGGCAACCCCGACTTCGTGCGCCTGGCCGAGGCGTTCGGCATGCCCGCCTGGCGCTGTGCGTCCGCGCCGGACTTCGGCCTGCGCCTGCGCCACGCGCTGACGCTCGAATTACCCTCGCTGATCGTGCTGCCGATCGACTACTCGATCGACATCGCGATCTCCCAAGAGCTCGGAGAGGAGACGGTGACCCGCACATGAGCCCCCCGGCCGATCGCAGTACGCGCCCCGCCGAGCAGCAGGCCGTCCTCGACGCCGTGCCCAAGCAGCTGCTCATCGCCGGCGCGTGGCGCGACGGCGCGGGGGGCGACACCGTCGCCGTCGAGAACCCGGCGACCGGCGCGCAGATCGCCTGCGTCGCCGACGCGACCAAGCAGGACGCGCTCGACGCGCTCGGCGCCGCGCACGACGCCTGGACCGGGGCGTGGCGCCAGAGCGCCCCGCGCGAGCGCTCGGACATCCTGCGCCGCGCCTACGAGCTGATCACCGAGCGCAGCGCCGAGCTCGCGCTGCTCATGACGCTCGAGATGGGCAAGCCGCTGGCCGAGTCGGAGGCCGAGATCGCCTATGGCGCGAGCTTCCTGCGCTGGTACGCCGAGGAGGCGGTGCGGATCGACGGCCGCTACACGACGCACGAGGCGGGCCCGGCGAGCGGCCGGCTGCTGACGCTGAAGCAGCCCGTCGGGCCCTGCGTCTTCATCACCCCCTGGAACTTCCCGCTGGCGATGGGCACGCGCAAGATCGGCCCGGCGATCGCGGCCGGCTGCACGATGGTCGTCAAGCCGGCGAAGCTCACGCCGCTGTCGATGCTCATGCTCGCCAAGCTCCTGGAGGAGGCGGGGCTGCCGGCCGGCGTGCTCAACGTCGTCACGGCGAGCTCCAGCGGTGCGGTGATGGAGCCGCTGATCCGCGATCCGCGCACGCGCAAGCTGTCGTTCACGGGCTCGACCGAGGTCGGCCGCAGGCTCATCGAGCAGTCCGCCGAGCAGGTCCTGCGCGTCTCGATGGAGCTCGGCGGCAACGCGCCCTTCGTCGTCTTCGCGGACGCCGACGTCGACGCCGCGGTGGACGGCGCCGTGATCGCCAAGATGCGCAACATCGGCGAGGCGTGCACTGCTGCCAACCGCTTCCACGTCGCGGCGCCGATCGCGGCCGAGTTCGCCGAGAAGCTCGCCGCCAGGCTGGGTGCGATGAAGGTCGGCCCCGGCACCGAGGCGGGCGTCGAGGTCGGCCCGCTGATCGACGCCGACCAGCTTGCGACGGTCGCCGAGCTCGTCGACGACGCCGTCGCCCGGGGTGCGCGGGTGCTCTGCGGCGGCGAGCGCATCGACGGCCCCGGCCACTTCTACTCACCGACGGTGCTGACCGATGTCCCCGCCGGCGCGCGCCTGCTCACGGAGGAGATCTTCGGCCCGGTCGCGCCGATCACGACCTTCGATTCCGAGGACGAGGCGATCGCCGCCGCCAACGACACGCAGTTCGGCCTCGTCGCCTACCTCTACACCGCCGACCTCAAGCGCGCGCTGCGCGTCTGCGAGCGCCTCGAGACCGGGATGGTCGGCCTCAACCAGGGCATCGTCTCCAACGCCGGCGCGCCGTTCGGCGGGGTCAAGCAGTCGGGCGTCGGCCGCGAGGGCGGACCGGAGGGGATCGCGGAGTACCTCGAGACGAAGTACGTCGCGCTCGCGCTTGACTGAAGTTGCGCTTCGCGTCCCCCGCCCGGGGTGTATAACGGTTCTGGCCCGATTGCAGGACTATCTGGGAGCGAACAGGGCAATTCGCGGTTCGGAGATTGGCTGTGCCCACGCTCACGCACGACCCCCCGAGTGCCTCCGGCGTCGACCCCGACGACCGTGGGGCCATGGTGTATCTCGTGGCGGTCGGTCTCGTCTTCCTGCTGCTGGCGATCGTCATCGTCGCCGCGACGACGCTGACCGGCGCGGAGCCCGCGACGAGCGCTCAGCAGGCGCGCGCCGAGAAGCTGCGCAAGCTGCCCGTCTACTGGAAGGTGCACACCGGTGACTCCTACGGGTCGATCGCGGAGCGGACCGGCCTGACCGTCGCGGAGCTCGAGGCGTTCAACCCGCGGGTCAACCCGGCGACGATCCGTCCCGGCCAGCGGCTGAAGCTGCGGCTGAAGGTGCCCAAGGCCAAGCCCAAGCGGCTCGGCCCGCGCTGGCACACGGTCCGCACGGGCGAGACGTACGCGTCGATCGCCGCGAAGACCGACCACTCGATGATCCGCCTGCAGCAGCTCAACCCCAAGCTCAGCGCGAACGCGCTGCAGCCCGGGGATCGTGTGCGCCTGCGCAAGTGAGTTGGCCTGCTCCCGCCCGTCGGCGGGCGGGCGGGGGCGACGCGTTGCCCGTCGATCGTGGCGCATCGGCGGCCCATAGAGATGCGCGCAGGCGGTGCACGCGCCCTGCCGGGCAGCGTGCGCGGGGTGGCGGGACGGTACATTCTGCCGGCCGTCGTGTTCGGAGCGGCACGGACGTTCGCCCCTGCAGCGCTCGCCGCGGGCAGGGCCGCCGCAGGATCTTGAGGTGAACGATGAACGGGGTCGAGTGACGAAGGTGGGGATGCGGGCGTTGATCGGCGGGGTCTGTGCGACCCTCGGCGTGCTCGCGGGCGTCCTGGTCATGGTCGCGTCGGCGGAGTCCGATGCGGCCCCCACACCACCGGTCGTGCTCGCGCCGCACGGCGCCGAGCCGGTGATCTACGCGGGTCCCGGCCAGCGCGCGCAGCTCAACGGCCTGTGGCGCTTTCGCCGCGACCGCGACGACACCGGCCTCGACAAGGGCTTTCAGGCGGGCAAGTTCGGCGGCGAGCTCGTGCGCGTCCCCTACGTCCCGGACGCGACGCGGATCACCGGCCGGCGCGGCATCCCGATCTACCGGGGCACGGTGGGCTGGTACCGGACGAAGGTCGACGTGCCGGTCGACGGCCAGTACGCCCTGCGCTTCGAGTCGATCAACCACCGCGCGCGGGTCTTCCTCGACGGCAAGGAAGTCGCCCGGCACAAGGGCGAGTACCTGCCCTTCGAGGCGCGGGTGCTCCTCAAGGCCGGGGTGCGCCACAGCCTCGTCGTGCGCGCCGACTGGCGCGGCCCGACCGCGATGAAGCGCGACGGCTGGCACCGGCTGTGGTTCAACTTCGGCGGCATCAACCGCGGCGTCAGCGTCCGCCGCATCGGCGACAGCGAGCTGTCCTATCCGATGATGCAGACCAAGCTCTCGGGCGGATCGGCGCTCGTCGACCTGCGCGTCCACCTGCACAACAACGCCGCGGGGCGGGCGCTCGGCGCGCGCGGCACGCTCACGCGCGGCGAGCGCAAGATCGCGTTCGAGTTTCCGCCCGAGTCGATGGCCAAGGAGGGCACGGAGGTGCTCCAGACGTCGGTCAAGGTCGACGACCCCGTGCTGTGGTCGCCGGGCGCGCCGAACCTGTGGGAGCTCGCGCTCGAGGTGCCGGGCGAGGCGACCTACCGCGCTCGCGTGGGCTTGCGCGAGGTGCGGGCCCGGGGCGCCGACCTGCTGCTCAACGGGACGGCCGTCAAGCTGCGCGGGGCCTCGATCCACGAGGACGTCTTCGGCCGCGGTGACGGCCTGCGCCCGGTCGACCAGGACCGGATGGTCAGCCAGCTCAAGGCGATCGACGCCAACGCCACGCGCTCCCAGCACCCGCTGGACCAGGGCCTGCTCGAGCGCCTCGACGCCGGCGGGATCATGATCTGGCAGGGCATCGGGCCCACCGACGCCCCCGGCGCGTGGACCTCGCGCGGGGAGGAGCGGGTGAAGGTCGCCAAGCGCCGCGTGCGCACGACGTTCCGCCAGGCCCAGCTGCATCCGGCGATCGTGACCTGGAACCTCGCCAACGAGGTGGCCGGCAACGGTCACCCGGAGGGCCAGATCCCGTACGTCGACACGATGGCCGAGGAGCTCAAGCAGCTCGATCCCGGCCGCCCGATCGCGCTGGACATCTGGGGCGCCCATCCGCCGAAGGCGACCTCGCGCATCTACGAGAACATCGACATGATCGGCTGGACGAACTACATCGGCTGGTACGAGGCCACGCATGCTCCCGCCGAGGAGCTGCGCGGGCTCATCCGCGCGCGGCTGGAGCGGCTGCGCAAGGTGTTCCCCGACAAGGTCATCGCCGTGACCGAGTTCGGCGCCGAGGGCAACGGGCGCAACGACACGACGCAGCCCGGCGGCTACGCGTTCCAGTCGCACCTGCTCGACCTGCATCTCTCGACCTACGCGCGGATCCCCAACCTCGCGGGCGCGCTCGTCTGGAACCTGCGCGACTTCGCCGTCAACCCATCCTTCTACGGCGGATCGATCCGCCGCGAGGTCCCGAACATCGAGCTTGTCCGCGGCCTGAACCAGAAGGGCCTGTTCGACGTGCGCAACAAGGCCAAGCCGTCGGTCAAGGCCGTCAGCGGCCGCTTCGCCTCCCAGGCCGCCGCCGACGGCGGTTGACGCCCGCGCCCTGACCACACGCCAGGCCGCCGGCTCGCTAGCGTTGGCGTCACGGTGACCGACGACGCGAAGGGCGATGACATGAGCGTGGCGCAGCAGCAGCTGTGGGGCGGCGAGACGACCAAGGCGGTCGAGAACTTCCCGGTTTCCGGTGAGCGCGTGCCGGTCAGCGTGGTGCGCTGGCTGGCCGCCATCAAGGGCGCCGCCGCGCGGGTCAACGCCGATCTCGGCAAGCTCGACGCGGATCTGGCCGAGCGGATCGGCGCCGCCGCCGACGCGATCGCCGCCGGCGACCACGACGACCAGTTCCCGATCGACGTCTTCCAGACGGGCTCGGGCACGTCGACGAACATGAACGCCAACGAGGTCATCGCCAACCTCGCCGGCGAGGGCGCGCACCCCAACGACCACGTGAACATGGGCCAGTCCTCCAACGACGTGTTCCCCAGCGCGGTCCACCTCGCCGCGCTCAACGAGGCGACGAACACGCTGCTGCCCGCGCTCGAGCACCTCGAGGCCGCGCTCGCCGCCAAGGCCGCGGAGTTCGAGGACGTCGTGAAGTCCGGCCGCACGCACCTGATGGACGCCGTCCCGGTGACGCTCGGCCAGGAGTTCGCCGGCTACGCCGCGCAGATGCGCCTCGGCGCGCGGCGCGTGCGCAACGCGCTGCCGCAGGTCGCGCAGATCCCGCTCGGCGGGACCGCCGTGGGCAACGGCCTCAACACCCACCCCGAGTTCGCCGAGCGCATCCGGGCCCGGCTGAGCGAGGCCAGCGGCCTGGAGATCTCCGCGCCCGAGGATCCCTTCGAGGCGCAGGCCAACCGCGATGCATTGGTCGAGCTGTCGGGCGCGCTGAAGGTCGTGGCCGTCTCGCTGACGAAGATCGCCCAGGACCTCGCGCTGATGGGCTCGGGCCCGCGCGCCGGCATCGGCGAGATCCTCCTCCCCGAGCTGCAGAAGGGCTCCTCGATCATGCCGGGGAAGGTCAACCCGGTGCTCCCGGAGGTCGTCATGCAGGTCGGCGCGCAGGTCATCGGCAACGACGTCGCGATCACCGTCGGCGGGCTGCAGGGCAACTTCGAGCTCAACGTGCGCATCCCGCTGATCGCCCGCAACCTGCTGGGTTCCATCCACCTCTTGTCGACCTCGAGCCGCCTGTTCGCCGACAAGTGCGTCAACGGCATCGAGGCCAACCTCGACGGCTGCCGGCGCTCCTCGGAGTCGACGCTCGCCGCCGCCACCGCGCTGAACCCGTACATCGGCTACGACAAGGGCGCCGCGATCGTCAAGGAGGCAGCGACCTCGGGCCGGCTGCTGCGCGAGGTCGCGCTCGAGCACGGCGTCGACGAGGCCACGTTCGACGAGGCGATGGACCTGCGCCGGATGGCGCGCGGCAGCGCTGAATGAGGCGTGGGGAGGCGGCGCCCGTGGCTTGCGCGCCGGTCCGTCCGACCGCATCCGCGCGGACAGATCACGTTCGCTGCGAGCGCCCCTCGCCCATCCATCGGGCGCGCCTCGACGGACGAGGTGGCTACAGGCAGAACGCCGTCAGCTCGCGCGCGACCCCGACCGGGTCGTCGTAGGCGATGAGAAAGCCCGTGCCGGGCAGCACGCGCAGCTGCGCGTCGGCCAGCAGGTCGAGCGCCTGCTCGGCGGCCGCCAGCGGGTGGTAGGAATCGCGGTCGGCCCACAGCAGCAGGACCGGCGCCTCGATGCGCGGGTAGGCGTCGAGCAGATCGGCTTGCGCGCCCGCCGGCCAGCGCCGCACCCAGCGCGACCAGCACCGCACGAGGTTGGCGTTGCCGGCGACGTCGGCCGTCGCGTGACGCACGAGGTCGCGCGCGGCCGGGTTGCCGCGCGCCGTGAGCTTCATCCCGTGCTCGGGCCGGTAGGCGAGCCGCACGGCCCGCGACGCCGCGCGGTCGAGGCCGGGCAGCGCGGCGGCGGGAGCGAGCGCGCGCAGCGGCAGCGCCAGCCGCGAGCGGGCCGGCGGGCAGTGCAGGCGGTTGGGCATGAGCACGATCTGCGCGGGCTGCAGCTGGCCCGTGGACAGCCCGCGCAGCAGGATCTCCGCGCCCGCGCCGTGGCCGCCGACGACCGGATGCGCCCCGCACGTGTCGCGACAGAACGCGGCCATGACCTCGGCCAGCCAGTCCAGCGTGTACGGGTGGCGGGGCCGATCCTCGGAGTCGCCGTGCACCGGCAGGTCGGGCAGCACGAGCCGGAAGCGGTCGGCGAGGTGCTCGACGACCGGGACGAACTCGCGGTGCGACAGCCCCGCGCTGTGCACGAGACACAGGCTGGGCCCCACGCCCGCCTCGCGGTAGGCGATCCGCGTGCCGTCGCGGTGGTGATACAGGCGCAGCTTCATCCGCTGCGCTCGCCCGCGCGCGCGCCGCGCGCCAGCGCCGCCGTGGCCGCGGCGCTCGCGCCGGGCCCGAGCGTGCCGAGCTGCGTCATGCGCCGCGCGAGCTGATCGGCGATCCCGCTCGCCGCGCGCCGCGCGCCGCTGGACACCGCGCCGGCGAGGTAGCCGAGCTGCAGCGCCGCGGCCGGGTCGGTCGCCGCCCGCGCGCGCAGCGTGTCGGCGACGCGGCCGAGGGAGATGCCCAGCGACTGCAGGTCGCCGTCCGAGCGCGCCGTGCTGACGCAGCGCGACAGGCGCGTGCCGTCCTCGAGCGCGACGGCGCGCGGCGCCTGCGCCAGCGCGGCGAGCAGCCCGGAATGCTCGCCGACGCAGCTCACCGGCACCGGATCGGGCTCCTGCTTGCCGCATCCGGCGAGCGGCAGGAACAGCCCGAGCACGCCGAGCAGGGTCAGTGTCGCGAGGCGCAGAGGTCGCACGGGCGGATCGTAGAGTCCGCCGCGTGTTGGGATCGCCCCACGATCGCGGGATCCGGCGGCTCGCGATCCCCGCGCTGAGCGCTCACCGGCGCGGCTGTGGCGCGGGCGCCGTGCCCGCTGAGTCACGGCGAGTCCAGCGCCACGGAGTCGGCGATCCGTCCCTCGATCGCCAGCTCCGTGTCGAAGTCCGCCGTGTCGGCGTGGCGGTAGTCCATCCCGCGCCCGGCCAGCAGCGAGGCGAGCGCCTCGACGTAGCGCTCGTCGAGCTGGTGGCCGGCCACGCGGCGCAGCTCGGTCATCGCCTGGAAGGAGGTCATGCGGTCGCGGTAGGTGTCCTGCGTCGTCAGCGTGTCGTAGACCTCGGCGACCGCGACGATGCGGGCGATCTCGGGGATCTCGTCGCCCTTGAGGCGGCGCGGGTAGCCGCGCCCGTCGATCCGCTCGTGATGGGCGCGCACGATCTCCGCCACCGGACCGTAGACGCCGAGGTCGCGCAGCAGATCCGCGCCGAGCTCGGGGTGCTGGTGGATCGACTCCCAGTCGTCCTGGGTCAGCGTGCCGTGGCGCTCCATGACGCGATCGGGCAGCGCGAAGCGGCCGATGTCGTGCAGCAGCCCCGCGGTGTGGGCGAGTTCGGCGTCGCGCTTGCTCATCCCGCACTCGAGCGCGATGTCGCGCGCGAACGCGGCAACGGCGGCGCTGTGACGCGCGGTCCGGCCGTCGCGGCGATCAAGCGCGCGCACGAGCGAGGAGAGCACGCCCCACGACATCGCGGCGTACTCCTCGGTGCGCTTGCGCGCGATGACCACGAGCTGCGACATGTAGGTGAACGCCACGATGATGAGCACGAGGAAGAACCCGGCCGCGAGGCCGAACTGCGCGAACACGCCGGCGATCGAGACGGTCAGCGCCACGGTCAGCGCCAGCGAGGGCAGCAGCGCCCGCGGTGGGCGCAGCGATGCGCGGATGGAGCCGCCGTCCAGCAGCACCACGAGCGTCTTGAGCATGACGTAGTTGAGGACGAGGAAGCCGATGGCGACGAGCGCGAGCACCGCCAGGTCGGACGGCCGGCCGTCGCTCAGCGTGCCGACGAGCTCGCCGTACAGCAGCGCCGCGAGCAGGCTGGGGATCGCCGTCGCGGCCAGGTTGATCGGGAGGGCCAGGAGGCGGTCGCGGCGAACGGCGAACGTGACGATCTCGGCGACGACCGGGATCACGAACGCCGCCACGGGGCCGACGAACGCCACGGCGAGCATGAAGCACACGAACGCGGAGGAGATCTCGATCGTGCCCTGCCAGTCGGATGCGAAGAGGACGCTGGCCACCGCGCAGATCACGAGCACCAGCGTCAGCGGGTCGGTGAACGCCGCCTGGGAGGACGACGACACGACCAGTGGGCCTGCGGCCAGCAGAAGGCCCAGAGCCGCCGTGACGGCGGCCCTGGGCCGCGCGCGTTGCACTGCGTCGCTCACACCGTAAACGTACCGGCCGCGACGCGGTGCGAACGCGGACCGGTCAGTGGGTGCGGAACGCGCCGCCTGTCGCCGCGAGGACCGTGATCGCCGTGATGAGCAGGGGGTAGGCGCGGCACTTGAACTGGGACATGAGGGGACCTCCGGGGGTGGGGGCTTCGGGGACGCGCCCTAACGTAGCCAGCATCCGTCGGGGCCGCATCCCGGCTAAACGAACCGACGATGGCCACTGGACGAACGTACGACCGGTGCATCGCTTCGTGCCTTGCAAGCGCCGCAAACCCGCGCCCGTGAGCACGCGAACCCGGAAGGACCCCGCGGCAATCGCCCATCGCTCCTGGGCCGGCCTGCACGACGGCGCGGGCGGGCCGAATCTGGCCACGGCATCCCCGCGTGGACTAACGAGCGAGATTTCGGCCCAGAACATGTGCAGTTCCCACCGGGGGCATTTGCATCGACCCCGGCGAGCGCGCATCATGTTCGCAAATGCGCACTCTCAAGACGAGCGAGGCAGCGACGCTGCTGAATGTCAGCCCGAACACGCTGCGGGCCTGGGAGCGCCGGTTCGGCTACCCCAAGCCACAGCGTTCGGCCGGACGCCACCGCTTGTACACCCACGGCGAGGTCGCGGCACTGCGCGACGCGCTCCAGCAGGGGCTCTCGATCTCCTCGGCGGTGAGCCGCGCTCGCGAGGCGCTCAGCACCGACACCCACACCCTCGTCGGCGCCCTCGCCGGCTTCGAGCTCGACCGCGCCGACAGCGCGATGGAGTCGGCGCTCGCCCTGCGCTCCGTCGAGCGCGCCGTCGAGGAGGTGCTGCTGCCCTCGCTCGAGGAGCTCGGCGCCCGCTTCGGCACCGATAGCGCCCCCTGGGCCTTCGCCGCGCGCTGGGCCGACGGCTGGTTGCGCCGCGCGCAGCGCCTCGCCCCGCCGCCCGTGCGCCGCCTGGCCATCCTCGTCGGCGACGCGACGCGCAGCGAGCTCGATCCCGATGCGCTCGCGGTGCGCGCCTTCGAGCTGTTTTGCGGGCGCTCCGGCGTGCGCGTGATGGCGCTGCCGGTGGGCGGCGTCTCGGGCCTGGCGGACGTCGTCACGGCGTTCTCGCCCGACGCGGTCGTCATCGCCGGCAGCCATCTGCCCGACGACGACATCGCGCTGTGGGCCTACCGCGTACGCACGGCGGCCGGGCCGCTGCCGATGGCGCTGTTTCGCAGCTCCCACCACGCCGCGCCGGTGCGCGCGACCGGCACGCGGATCCTGGCGGCGAAGCCGTTCGCCGCACACCGTCAGGTGCTCGCCTTCATCGACGACCGCCAGCCCGTGCCGGTCGGCGACGCCGTGCCCGATGCCGCGCCCGCGCGGCGCGAGGCGCAGTCATGAGGCGCCTGCACGCACTGCGTCCCGTCGAGCTCGACGAGCGCGGCCTCGAGCTCGTGTCGTTCTGCGGGCACTGCGGTCAGCGCCCCGACCCGGTCGCCGCGCCGCCGGCGTCGCGGGTCTGCGGGCACTGCGGGCTGGGGCTCGTGCTGCAGGCGGGGTCCGACCTCGTCCCCGGCCCCGACGCGCCGTTTCTCATCGTCGACACGTCGCTCTCGGTCTGCGCGATGTCGGCCGCGGCCGAGACGCTCTTCGGGATCGACGAGACCGACGCCGTCAACAAGCACATCGCCGACTTCCTCGTCCCGGCGGACGCCAACGCGCCGAGCGCCGAGAATCTGCTGGTGCTGCTCGTCGATGTCGCCAGCGGGGCCGGCGACGTGTGCACGACGGTCGTGCGCCCGCGCCAGGAGTACGGCGTGCGCTTCTGGGCGCAGATCGGGCCGTGCGGGTCCCCGCGCGCCGCATTGCTCGTGCTGTCCTAACAATCTCGCCCGCATATTCCCTAACCTGTAGGGATCGATCCGGGCTTGCGGACCATGGTCGTTCGTGACCGGTTGGCGAGCCTCGATCGAGCTCCCGATGAGCGTCCTACGCACCTATGCCGCAGCGGCCATGTTGGGCGTGAGCCCGAACACGTTGCGATCGTGGGAGCGGCGCTTCGGCTACCCGATGCCGCGCCGCACGTCCGGCGGCCATCGCCAGTTCGACCTCGCCGAGATCGAGGCGCTGCGCCAGGCCTTCGAGGAGACCCACAACGTGTCGTCGGCGATCTCGATCGCGCGCGAGCGCGGCAGCGGCCCCTCGTCGCCGACCCGGCTGCGCTCCGCCCTGCTGCGCTTCGACGAGCTCGAGGCCGACCGGATCCTCGAGGAGAGCCTCGCCGTGCGCTCCGTCGAGCGCACCGTCGAGGAGGTGCTCCTGCCGGCGATCGACGGTCTCGTCGCGGCCGACGGCGAGCCTCCGTCCGCCGAGCTGGGCTTCGCGCTGCGCTGGGCCACGGGCTGGCTGGCCGCGGCCAAGCGCGTCGCGCCCGGGTCGACGCGGCCCGAGGGCGTCCTGATCTTCGACGCCAGCGGCCATAGCGACACCGATGCGCTGCACGCCCAGGCGCTCGAGCTGTGCCTGCGCCGCGCCGGCATGCGCACGCTGCTGCTCACCGCCGAGCTCGACGCCAGCCGGCTGGCGCATGTGCTCCAGGCGCTCAACCCGCGGCTCGTCGTGGTGACCGGCCGCCGCGCCTGGCTCGAGGCGCTGACCAGGATCGCCTACCAGACGCGCGGCGCCGTGGACGTCGTCGAGGTGCTCGACTTTCGCGGGGCGCTCGGCGACGGCGGCGACTCGTCGGTGCCGCGCCTGGGCATGAGCGCGGTCGGCGCTCGCGACCAGCTGCTCGCGCGGCTCAACGGCGCCGAGCAGACGGCGCGCGCGCGCCGCGCGCACGGGCTCGCGCAGGTGTCATAACCCGTCCGCCGCGACCGCTACGGTCCGGCGCCAGGATGACCCTCGTGCCCGGCGACCCGCTCGCGCATCGCGCCCTCGATTCGCTGCTGCGCGCGGAGGCGTCGGTCCGGCGCCGGCTGAGCGCCGACCTCGAGCGCGAGGGGCTGTCGGCGACGGGCTTCTCGGTCCTGGTGATCCTGACCACGGCGGGCGGCGAGCTGGAGCTGCGCGTGCTGCGCGCGCGGCTGCGCACGTCGAAGGCCAACGCCACCGAGGTGGTCACGACGCTCGAGAGCCGCGCGCTCGTGCACCGCCGCCGCCTGGCCAGCGACCGGCGCGCCGCGAGCGTGGCGATCACCGCCGGCGGGTCGGAGATCGTCGACCGGTTGTTCCCGGAGCACAGCGCGCGGGTGGCGCAGGCCTTCGCGGTGCTCGACGAGGCCGAGAAGCGCAGCCTGGCCTCCATCTGCCGCAAGCTCGCCGCCTGACCCTTATGCCGGCGGCCTCAGAGGCCCATGGACCCCAGCGGCGCAGGGCGGTTAGCCGCACCCGCAGACACGAGGCTGCCCCATCGCCGGCGGTCCGCGGCGGGAGCAGACTGACGGCATGCTCACCCCGATCGTCACAGAGATTCGCCCGGCCCTCGAGCCGGTCGGCCGCGACACCTTCATCGGTGAACGTGACCCGGGCAACGTCGTGCGCCTCGTCCCCCGCGAGCTGCGCGACCGCCCGGCGGACGCCCTGCCGGCCCTCGCGGCCTGAGCCCGGCGCCGCCCCGCCGGCCCGTGCCCTGAGGACGGGCTGCGCGTAGCCCGCGCCTACACTGAGGCGCGCATGGCTACGCGCCCCGTCGATGCGCAGGTGTCCTTCCCCGACCTCGAGCAGCAGGTGCTCGAGCGCTGGCGCGAGCGCGACGTGTTCGCCGAGTCCGTGCGCCGCCGCGAGGGCGCCGAGCCGTGGGTCTTCTGGGAGGGCCCGCCGACCGCGAACGGCCCGCCGGGCGTGCACCATGTCCTCAGCCGCGCGTTCAAGGACATCTTCCCGCGCTACCGCACGATGCGCGGGCGCCTCGTCGAGCGCCGCGGCGGCTGGGACTGCCATGGGCTGCCGGTCGAGATCGCCGTCGAGAAGCAGCTCGGGATCACCCGCAAGGAGGAGATCGAGCAGTTCGGCATCGCGGAGTTCAACCAGAAGTGCCGCGAGTCGGTCTTTGCGTTCCTGGAGGACTGGGACGCGCTGACCGAGCGGATCGGCTTCTGGCTGGATCTCGACAACGCCTACCGCACGCTGGACTCGACGTACATCGAGTCGGTCTGGTCTTCGCTGAAGCGGATCGCCGACGCGGGGATGCTCTACGAGGGGTACAAGGTCGTCCCGTACTGCCCGCGTTGCGGCACCGCGCTCTCCAGCCACGAGGTCGCGGCCGGCTACCAGGACGTCGAGGATCCCTCGGTCTACGTGCGCTTCAAGGTCAAGCGCGACGGCGGGCCGCTGCAGGCGGGCGACGAGCTGCTGATCTGGACGACGACGCCGTGGACGCTCGTCTCCAACGCCGCCGTCGCGGTCGACCCCGAGCTGACCTACGTGCGCGCGAAGACCGGCCGCCTCGAGGCGCCGGTGGTGCTCGCCGAGGCGCTGATCGAGACGGTCCTCGGCGACCCCGCGAACGTGCAGATCCTCGAGCGCTTCCCGGGCGCCGCGATCGACGGTGTGCGCTACGAGCCCCCCTTCGGCTACCTCGGCGCGGACGTCTACGGCGAGCGCGGCCACACCGTGCTGCTCGGCGACTTCGTCACCGCCGACGACGGCACCGGCCTCGTGCACACGGCGATCGCCTTCGGCGAGGACGACTTCCGCCTCGGCCGGCAGTACGGCCTGAACGTCGTCAACCCGGTGCAGCTCGACGGCACGTACGACGAGCGCATCGGCCGCTACGCCGGGCGCTTCGTCAAGGACGCCGACGAGGACCTCGTCGCGGACCTCGACGCGCGCGGGCGCCTGCTGCGCGCCGAGCGCTACGAGCACTCCTACCCGCACTGCTGGCGCTGCTCGACGCCGCTGCTGTACTACGCCAAGCCCTCGTGGTACATCGCCACGTCGCAGATCCGCGACGAGCTGCTCGCCGCCAACGAGCAGATCGCCTGGCATCCGGAGCACATCCAGCACGGCCGCTTCGGCCGTTGGCTGGAGAACAACGTCGACTGGGCGCTGTCGCGCGAGCGCTACTGGGGCACGCCGCTGCCGGTCTGGCGCTGCGAGCAGGGTCATGTCACGGTGATCGGCTCCTTCGACGACCTCGAGCAGCGCTCCGGCGTGCGCCTGGAGGATCCCCATCGCCCGTACTGCGACGAGGTGACCTTCGCCTGCGACGAGTGCGGCGAGACGGCGACGCGCGTTCCCGAGGTCATCGACGTGTGGTTCGACTCGGGCGCGATGCCCTTCGCCCAGCGCCACCAGCTGGTCGACCACCCCGCCGCGCTCGAGGCGCTCTACCCGGCCGACTTCATCTGCGAGGGGCTCGACCAGACGCGCGGCTGGTTCTACTCGCTGCTCGGTGTCTCGACGCTGCTGCGCGGGCCCACGGTCCCGTACCGCAACGTCGTCTGCCTGGGCCTGATCCTCGATGCCGACGGCCAGAAGATGTCCAAGTCCAAGGGCAACGTCGTCGGCCCCTGGGAGGTCATCGACCAGTTCGGCGCCGACGCGCTGCGCTGGTACTTCTTCACCTCCAAGCAGCCGTGGGACGGCTACCTCTTCTCGCTCGAGGCGATCGGCGAGGGCGTGCGCCTGTTCCTGCGCCAGCTCTGGAACACCTACCGCGTGGCCACGATGTACGCGCCGGCGCAGACCGGCGCGGGGGTCGACACGGACCTCGACCGCTGGATCCGCTCGCGCCTGAGCGCGACCGTCGAGCTCGTCACCGATCGCCTGGAGCACTACGACGCCACGACCGGCGGCCGTGCGATCTCCGACTTCGTCGACGACCTCTCCAACTGGTACGTGCGCCGCTCGCGGCCGCGCTTCTGGGACGGCGACACGGTCGCGCTGCAGACGCTGCGCTCGTGCCTGGTCACGGTCAGCCAGCTGCTCGCGCCCTACACCCCGTTCGTCGCCGACGAGATCTACGACAACCTCAACGGCGCGGAGCCCAGCGTCCACCTCACCGACTGGCCCGTGCCCGGCACGCGCGACGAGCCGCTCGAGGCGGCGATGGCGATCGCCCGCGAGACCGTGCGGCTCGGCCTCGCCGCGCGCGGCGCCGCGAAGATCAAGGTCCGCCAGCCGCTGCACGAGGTCGTGATCGTCGCCGCCGGGCGCGAGCGCGAGGCGATCGAGCGCCTCGGCGAGATCGTCCGCGAGGAGCTCAACGTCAAGCTGCTGCGCTTCGTCGACGAGGCCGACGAGCTGGGCTCCTACACGCTGAAGCCCAACTACCGCACGCTGGGCCCGCGCTTCGGCAAGGCGATGCCGCAGGTCGCCGAGGCGATCGCCGCGCTGGACCCCGACCACGTCGCGGTGTCGCTGCGCGAGGGCCGCCAGATCGGCGTCTTCATCGACGGCCATGACCACACGCTCGGCCCCGACGACCTGCTCGTCGCGCTGGCGCCGCTGCAGGACTACCAGCTCGAGCGCGAGGGCTCCCACGCCGTCGCGCTGGAGCTCTCGATCGACGAGAACCTGCGCCGCGAGGGCCTGGCGCGCGAGATCGTGCACGCCGTCCAGCTCGCGCGCCGCGACGCCGGCCTGGACATCTCTGACCGCATCGACCTCGCGCTCGACGGTGACGAGACCCTGCTGGAGGCCGCGCGCCACCACGAGACGTACCTGGCCGGCGAGGTGCTCGCCGTGAGCGTGGCTTACGCCGCCAACGGCGCCCCCGGCGAGACGGCCAGCATCGAGGGCCGCGAGCTGCGCATCTCGGTCGCCCGCGCGGGCTGACCGCGGGCATCGCTCCCAAGTCGGAGACGACGGACCCAGGGGTCCCTGGGGCCGACGAGCCCGGCGGGGAGGAGCGCACGGCACGGCCTGGATTTGCGAGCACACGTCCGGGTATGCCATGCGACGAGGCCGACGTACGTACTGGGGCATCTGCCCGGCGTGCCAGACCACCACCGCTGAACATCAACCAAGGAGTCGCATGAGCGACAACACGCCACCGCCGACCACCACCGACGCGGGCATCCCGGCACCGAGCGACTCGCACTCGCTGACCGTCGGGCCCAACGGCCCGATCCTGCTGCAGGACCACTACGTCATCCAGAAGATGGCGCAGTTCAACCGCGAGCGCGTGCCCGAGCGCGTCGTGCACGCCAAGGGCTCCGGCGCGCACGGCTTCTTCGAGGTCACCCAGGACGTCTCGCAGTACACGAAGGCCGACATGTTCAACGGGCTCGGCAAGACGACGCCCATGCTCGCCCGCTTCTCGACGGTCGCCGGCGAGCTCGGCTCGCCCGACACGCTGCGCGACCCGCGCGGCTTCGCGCTGAAGTTCTACACGCAGGAGGGCAACTACGACCTCGTCGGCAACAACACGCCGGTGTTCTTCGTGCGCGACCCCTCGAACTTCCAGGACTTCATCCACTCCCAGAAGCGCCGCGCCGACACCGACCGCCGCGACAACAACATGCAGTGGGACTTCTGGACGCTGAAGCCCGAGTCCGCCCACCAGGTGACGATCCTCATGAGCGATCGCGGGACGCCGAAGACCTACCGCAACATGGACGGCTTCGGCAGCCACACGTTCATGTGGGTCAACGCGGGCGGCGAGCGGTTCTGGATCAAGTACCGCTTCAAGACCGACCAGGGCGTCGAGAACTTCACGGACGCCGAGGCGGGCGACATGGCCGGCGAGGACCGCGACTTCCACCGTGCCGATCTGTGGGACGCGATCGCGGCCGGCGACGCGCCGTCGTGGACGCTGAAGGTGCAGATCATGCCGTTCGAGGACGCGCCGAGCTACCGCTTCAACCCGTTCGATCTCACGAAGGTCTGGCCGCACGGCGACTACCCGGAGATCGAGGTCGGCCGGATGGTGCTCGACCGCAACCCGGCGAACTACTTCGCCGAGATCGAGCAGGCCGCGTTCGAGCCGGCCAACATGGTCCCGGGCATCGGCCCCTCGCCGGACAAGATGCTGCTCGGGCGGCTGTTCAGCTACCCCGATACGCACCGCTACCGGATCGGGCCGAACTACCTGCAGCTGCCGGTCAACCGTCCCGTGTGCCCCGTGCACAGCTACAACAAGGACGGCGCGATGCGCTACGAGAACCCCGGCGACCCGGTCTACGCGCCGAACACCGCCGGCGGCCCGCATGCCGACGAGGCGCGCTACGGCGAGGACGCGACGTGGCACACCGACGGCGACATGGTGCGCACCGCGTACACGCTGCGCGCCGAGGACGACGACTTCGGCCAGCCGGGCACGCTCGTGCGCGAGGTCATGTCCCAGACCGACCGCGACAACCTCGCGGCGAACGTCCTCGGCCACGCCGGCGACCCCGACGTCACCGACGAGATGAAGCCGCGGATCGCGCAGTACTGGACGAACGTGGACCCGGACGTCGGGGCCGCCGTCGCGAGCGGCCTGGGCGTGGCGCCCGCGCCGGCGCCGGCGCCGGCCGGGATCGACTGAGCCCGCACCGACGCCCGCAGGTCAACGGATCCGATCGCACCAAGCGCTCAAACCGCGCTTGCGTCATCGGATCCGATGACCGAAGGGCGAGACCGGTCAGGCGGCGGGCTCGAGCTCGAGCTGCCGCTCGAGCTGGCCCTTGTTGCGCGTCGGCCGCAGGCGCTTGGCCTCCGCACCGTTGTTGAAGAGGATCAGCGTGGGGATCGAGAGGATGTTGTACTCGGCCGCCGTCGTCGTGTTCTCGTCGACGTTGAGCTTGACGATGCGCACGTCGTCACGGCCCTCGGCGATCTCCTCGAGCAGGGGCGCGATCGCGCGACACGGGCCGCACCACGGGGCCCAGAAGTCGACGAGGATGGGCGTCTCGGACTCCATGACCTCGGCCTGGAAGCTGTCGTCGGTGACTTCGATGATCGAACCGGCCATTGGTGGTCTCCTTGAGTCGTGTCTGCGACCCACTATACAAAATGAAGCGAGGAAGTTCGCCGTCGGTCGAGGCGGCCCTACCCGGCCAGCCAGCGCAGCAGGCCCGGGCTGACGTAGACCTCGACGAACGCGGCTGCCACGAGCACGGGCACCGCGAGCAGCACGGTCACGATCGTCGCGGCCAGCAGCTCGTGCCAGTCGTTCCGGCGGCTGGCGAGCATCCACGCCGCGAGCGGCAGGAAGAGCGCGATGAGCTCGGGCACGGCGTGCGGCAGCAGCCCGATCAGCAGTAAACCGGGCCCGATGTCCAGCCTGGCGGCCAGCGAGGCCGCGCCGCCGCCGAGCACGAAGGCCTGCGTCACGAGCGAGAACCCGGTCGCGGCGATCACGAAGGCGATCGCCAGCGGGCCCGCCTTCTCGTGGATCCAGCGCCAGGCGCCGCTGCGTCGCTGCGCCTCGAGCGGGAGCGCGCTGCCGGCGATGAAGCCGGCCACGCAGGCCATCGCATGCAGCGCCAGCACGAGCGAGTTGCGCCCGATGACGTGCGCCACCTGCCCGAGGCTCGGCTGGTCGCCGAGACCGAGGAACGAGGCGGTCGGATCGGGAACCGACAGCGTCGCGATGATCCAGACGGAGCACAGCAGCGCGACCGCGATCACGGCGGCCGCGGCGACCCAGCGCCCGACGATCGGGCCGGGCCGCTCGTTCCAGCTGTCGAGCGTCGCGCGTGTGTCGGCGAGGCCGCGGACGAGCACGAGGTCGGATGTCTGCACCGCCCCGCCATCGGCGCCCGCGGCGGCGCCGCGCGATCAGCGCGCGCGGCGCTGGCCGGATGTGCGAGCGAAGCGCAGCTGCGGGACGAGCCAGGCGGCCTCGCCCGCGATCCGCCAGGACATCTTCGAGTGCCCGAGCTGGCGGTCGCGAAAGACGATCGGCAGCTCGACGACGCGAAAGCCGGCATGGATCGCGCGATGCGTCAGCTCGACCTGGAAGGCGTAGCCGCGCGAGCGCACCGTCGGCAGGTCGATCGCCTCGAGCACCTCGCGGCGAAAGCACTTGAAGCCGCCGGTCAGGTCGCGCACGTCGAGGCCGAGGACGATGCGCGCGTACCACGAGCCGCCGCGGCTGACGAGCCGCCGGATACGGCCCCAGTCGGTGACGCCGCCACCGGCGACATAGCGCGAGCCGAGCGCGACGTCGGCGTCGGCGATTGCCGCGAGCAGCCGCGCGAGGTCGGCCGGGTCGTGCGAGAAGTCGGAGTCCATCTCCAGGATGAGCCGCGCGCCGCCGCCGAGCGCGCGCGCGAAGCCGGCCAGATAGGCCGGCCCGAGCCCCTCGCGCGTCGTGCGGTGCAGCACCTCGACGTCGGCGTGCTCGGCCGCGAGGCGGTCGGCGATCCGGCCGGTCCCGTCGGGCGAGCCGTCGTCGACGACCAGGATCCGGTGGTCGCCGGGCATCGCCTGCTCGAGCACCGCACGGGCGGCCGCGACGATCGCCGCGATGTTCTCGGCCTCGTCGTACGTGGGCAGGATGAGCCAGGCGGCGGCGGGCATCGGCGCGAATACCCTAGTGGGATGGCGTCGGACCCCTCCAACCTCCAGATCGCGGCCGCCTTCGACGAGCTCGCCGACCTCTACGAGCTCGACGGCGCAATCGTCCACCGCGTGCTCGCCTACCGTTCGGCCGCGAAGGCGGCACGCGAGGCAACCGTGTCCGTGGCGGCGCTCACCCGCGCCGGGACCGCGACCTCGCTGCCGGGCATCGGCAAGACGCTCGAGGAGAAGATCCTCGCGCTGATCGAGACCGGCGACATCCCGGCGGCGGTCAAGCTGCGCGCGAAGTACCCGGCCGGGCTGCTGGACATGACGCGCCTGCCCGGTCTCGGCCCCAAGCGCGCGCGCAAGCTCTTCGACGAGCTCGGCATCGCGTCGCTGGAGATGCTGCGCGCGGCGATCGAGGCCCAGCAGCTGCGCGGCGTGAAGGGCTTCGGCGCGAAGTTCGAGGCGTCGATCCTCTCCTCGCTGGAGGCGGGGATCGGCGAACGGCCGGCGCAGCGCGTGCTGCTGCACCGCGCGCTGACGGTCGGCGAGCAGATCGTCGCGGCGCTGCGCGAGCACCCGGCCGCCGAGCGCGTCGAGCTCGCCGGCTCGGCGCGCCGCCAGGCCGACTCGGTCAAGGACCTCGACATCATCGCCACGGCGAGTGACCCGGGCGCGCTCGTGCGGGCGCTCGGCGAGCTCGAGCTCATCGAGTCGGCCTCGGCGCCCAACGAGCACGCGGCGCGCGGGCGCACCCACACCGGCCTGCCGGTCGACCTGCGCGTCGTCGCCCCGGAGAACTTCGGCAACCTGCTGCAGCACTTCACCGGGTCGGCGGCGCACAACGTCGCGCTGCGCGAGGCGGCCGTGCGGCGCGGGCTGCACGTCAGCGAGTACGGGATCCTCGATGACGAGACCGGCGAGACGCTGCGCTGCGCGACGGAGGAGGAGGTCTACGAGCGCCTGGGCCTGACCTACCCCGAGCCCGAGCTGCGCGAGAACCGCGGCGAGCTGGCGGCGAGCTTCGTCGCGCCGCGACTGGTCACCGTCGAGGATCTGCGCGGCGACCTGCACATGCACACGCGCGCCTCGGACGGGCGCAACACGATCGAGGAGATGGCGCGCGCGGCGCTCGCCCGCGGCTACGAGTACATCGCGATCACCGACCACTCGGCGACGCACGGCTTCGGCGACCACGTCACGCCCGACGAGCTCGAGCGCCAGATCGAGCGCGTCGCGGCGGCCAACGAGCGGATCGAGGGCATCACGATCCTCGCCGGCACCGAGACGAACATCCTGCCCAACGGCTCGCCGGACTACGACGACGACCTGCTCGCGCGGCTGGACTGGGTGGTCGGCTCGGTGCACACGTCGTTCGGCATGCCGGCGGCCGACATGACCAGGCGGATGGTCGCGGCCATCGAGCATCCCTGGATCGACGCGATCGGCCATCCGACCGGCCGCAAGATCTCCTCGCGCCAGCCCTACGCACTGGACATCGACGCGGTCATCGCCGCGGCCGCGGAGACGGGCACGATGCTCGAGATCAACGCCGCGCCCGACCGCCGTGACCTCAACGACGTCAACGCGCGGGCCGCGGCGCAGCACGGCGTGCTGCTGCTCGTCGACTCCGACGCGCACGGCGCCGACCGGTTGGCGCACGTGCGCTGGGGCATCGCCACGGCGCGGCGCGCCTGGCTGACCGCGGAGAACGTCGCGAACACGCGGCCGTGGGAGCAGTTCGCGGCGCTGCGCAAGCGTGCCGCGCGTTCGGCGGGCTGAGCCGGGCCCGGCGCCAGCGCGGCCTCTAACATCCGTGGCATGACGGAGCTGGCGCTGACACGGAGCTCCGGCGATCGGCGCCGCTACGAACTGGAGGGCCTCGGGACGCTGCGCCTCGGCGGCTGGGCCACGCGCTGGGCCACGGCCGAGGCCGGCGAGCGCCGCTGGGGCCTCGCGCGGCGCGGGATCTTCAAGTCGGTGATCGAGGCCACCGATCCGTCCGGGACCGTGGTCGGGACGTTCGCGGGCCGCACGCTCAAGCGCGGCGGCGCGCTGCGCTGGGAGGAGCGCGAGTACGTGCTCACGCCCGACAGCATGTGGAAGGAGCGCTACGCGCTGCTCGACGGCGAGCGCCGGGTCGCGCTGCTGGAGGGCAAGGGCTGGGGCAAGCGCCCGGTGCGCATCGACGTCGAGGACGCCGCGATCGATCCCGGGCTGCTGCTGTTCGCGGCCTTCGTCGTGCGGGCCTTGGCCGAGGACGCCTCCTCCTCCGCCGGCGCCGCGAGCGCCGGCGCTTGATCGCGCGTCAGTTCGACGGTGCGAATCCGGCCGGTCGCGAGCGCGCCGTCGGCGGCGGTCGGGGTCAGCCCAGCAGGCGCGGCAGCAGCTCGTCGCGGACGAGCGCGTCGACGGCGGCAGGGGAGAACGGCGCGAGCGCCGCGGCGGCGCGCTGCGCGTAGCCGGACGCCGGCGCGTCGAGCGCGCAGCGCAGCGCGGCGGCGAGGCCGGCGTCGTCGGTGACGAGGCGCGGATCGAGCGCGCGCGCGATCGGCAGGGCGGCGTACGGGCCGGGCGCCGCCGTGGTCACGAGTCGGCAGCCGTCGGCGAGGGCCTCGAGCTGGGCGATGCCGTAATCCTCGCGGCGCGGGGCGATGACGAAGACGCGGGCGCGCCGCAGCAGGGCGCGGTACTCGGCGGGGGCGAGGCGGCCGGCCACACGAACCCCCGGGACGGCGCCGAGGCGCAGATCGGCGCCCGCGACGACGAGCTGCTCGTCACCGGTTCTCGCCCGCGCCCAGGCGGCCAGCACCCGGTCGAGGCCCTTCTTCTGCGGGTTGGCCGCGTAGGTGATCGCCGCGATGTCGCGGGCCGCGCCGGCCGCCGGCGACGCCTCGACGGCGATCGGGATCACGATCGCCTCGGCGTGCGGCTGCGGCGTCTCGGTCAGCGCGCCGGCGTCCCACGGCAGCAGCAGCGGCGCGGCGGCGAGGCGGCGCGCCTCGAGCGGGCGCTGCCAGGCGCCGTGGCGCCCGGGCCGGTTGGCGGCGGCCGGCGCGTCGAAGCGGATCGCCCCGGGGCGCGGCCACAGCAGCGCGGCGGTGGTGGTCGAGTAGACGACCGCCCGCGGCGCGTGGGCCGCGATCCCCGCGCGGGCCGCGACCCGCGCGGCGCGCGCCCAGGCGAGATCGGTCAGCGCGTACGTGCGCAGCTCGCGCGGCGCGCGCGCGGCGGCGATCTGCACCTGCGCGCCGCCGCGCCGCAGCGCGCCGGCGAGCGCCGCGTCGGCGGCGCGCAGCCCGGCGGTCGACCCGAGCGAGACGATCAGGACGTCGGTCGCGGGCATCAACGCCGGCTCGCCGTGGCGGCGATCACCTTCCAGAGGCGCTCGACGTCCGCGGCCGTCGTGCGTGTCTGGCCGACGGAGACCCGCACGAAGCGCTCGTCGGCGATCGTCGACGGCGTGACGTGGAGGTCGGGGCGCGCGTTGATCGCGTCCGCGAGCGCGTCGGTGGCGGCGTTGCCGTCGACATGGCGAAAGCAGACGAGGGCGAACGAGACGGGCGCGACGCGCGCCAAGCGCGGGTGCGCGTCGACGCGCCGCCCCAGCTCGGCGGCCAGCGCGATGTGCTCGCGCAGGTGGGCCCGCAGGCCGGCCGCACCGTAGCTGCGCAGCACCCACCACAGCTTCAGCGCCCGGAACCGGCGCCCCAGCGCCACTTGCCAGTCGCGGTAGTCGATGACCGCGCCGGAGTCGCTGGCGGCGTTGCGCAGGTAGGGCGGCGCGATCGACAGCGACGCGATCAGCGGGGCGCGATCGGCCACCCACAGCACGTTGCAGTCGAAGTTCGTCAACAGCCACTTGTGCGGGTTGAACGTGTAGCTGTCGGCGCGCTCGGCGCCGGCCTGGTGCACGCGGTGCTCCTCGCAGAGCATCGCCGAGCCCGCCCACGCCGCGTCGACGTGATGCCAGAGGCCGTGCTCGTGGGCGATGTCCGAGACGGCGGCGACGGGGTCGACCGCGCCGGTGGCCGTCGTGCCGACCGCGCTCGTCACGATCGCCGGCACGAGCCCCGCCGCGAGATCCTGCTCGATCGCCTGGCGCAGGGCGTCGGGGCGCAGCGCGAACGCGTCGTCGACGTCGACGAGGCGCACGTGGGCGAATCCCGCCACGCGCGCGCCGCGCTCGACCGACGAGTGCGCCTGGGACGAGCCGTAGGCGACCAGGCGTCCGATCGGCGCACCGCTGTCGCCGGCGGCGCGATCGCGCGCGACGACGTGGATCAGGTGCGTCGCGTCGGAGGCGCTCATCTGGATGACGCCGCCGCCGGGGCCGACCGCGGTCTTGAAGTGCTGCGGCAGCCCGAGCAGGTCGACGAGCCAGTCGAGGACGTGCGCCTCGATCTCGGTCACCGCCGGGCTCGTCGCCCACAGCATCCCCTGCGCGCCGAGACCGGCGGTCACCAGCTCGGCGAGGATCGAGGGCGGCGACGTGTTGGCCGGGAAGTAGGCAAACCAGCCGGGCGCCTGCCAGTGCGTGATGCCGGGCAGCACGATCTCGTCGAGATCGCGCAGCAGCGCGGCAAACGGCTCGGGCTCCTCGGGAGCCGCGTCCGGCAGCCGCGCCCGGATCTCGCCGGGCTTCACCGCCGCGGCGATCGGCAGATCCGGCACGCGCTCCATGTAGGCGGCGACCCACTCCACGACCTCGTGGCCGTGGCGACGGAACTCGTCGGGCGTCATGTGGGCGTGGCCGGACACGCCCACGGTCAGCGCGTCGCGCCGTTGACCGACACCAGGTCGCGGCGAAAGCCCGGCGCGCGGATGAGCTTGATCGGCTTCAGCGGCGAGGTCGGCTCGACGTAGAAGGCGACCCCGTCGCGCTCCTCGATCGCCGTCACGGCCGCCTCCTGGCGGCGCCAGGCGAGCGCGCCGATGATCGCGAAGCCGCACGCGATCGCGGGGATCTGCGGGGCGACGAGACCGAGCCCGAGCGCGATGATGGTCGACGCCAGCAGCGGCCACATCCGGTTGAGCAGCAGGCTGCTGGGCCGCTGCTCGGGCAGGGAGTTCGTCGACTTCGCCGCGGCCAGCAGCCGGGCGATCGGGGAGTTCGTCTCGGCCCGCCGGCCGAGCCACATGCCGATCATCGACGCGGCGATCCACCAGCCGATGACGAAGCCGGCGAGCACCGAGTCGTCCTCGGAGCTCGCGCCCAGGACGGTGATCGTCGCCAGCGCGGTGGCTGACCCGGCACAGAGCAGGACCGCCGCGCGAAGGAAGTCCACGAAGCGCATGTGCTGGCCTCTACGCGGCCAGAGCGCGGAGCAGTTCAACCACCCCGGGGGGTCCGTCGACGAGCAGGTCGGCGCCCTGCTCGAGCGGCTCCGGCGTCTCGTCGGACCGCACGCCGACGCAGATCGCGGCGCCGAGGCGGCCCTCCTCGACGAGGCCGCGCAGGCCGGCGAACGCGTCGAGGTCGGTCATGTCGTCGCCGACGTAGAGGGCGGCGGCGAGGTCGCGGCCGTCGAGCAGCCGACGCGCGCCGCGACCCTTGCTGAGCTCGACCGGCGGGCGCAGCTCGAGCACCTTGCGCCCCCAGTGGATCCACAGGCCGTCGGCCTGCGCCCGCTCGGCGATCTCCCGCACCGCGCGCTCGGCGGCATCCTCGTCGGGTGCGCCGCGCCAGTGAAACGCCATGATCGCCTGCTTGTCCTCGCTGCGCACGCGCAGGCGCTGCACCGCGGTCGTGTAGGCGGCGGCCGCGAAGTCGCGCACGTGGCGCTCGTGGGCGGCGACCTCCGGGTCGATCTCCGGCTTCGTGCGACCGGGCTCCAGCAGCTCCGCGCCGTGATTGCCGACGTAGGCGATAGAGCCGAGCGACACCATCTGGCGAGCGGTGGACGAGCGCCGCCCGCTGATGCAGCCGACAACCGCGTAGCGCTTGGCGACGGCGATGAGCTGGGCGCGCGTCGCCTCGGGAACGGCGGCGTCGTCGGCGTGGCGCACGATCGGCGCGAGCGTCCCGTCGATGTCGAGCAGGATCGCCGCGCGGGCCGGGTCGGCGCGCAGGGGGGCGAGCGCCTCGGCGAGCGTGGCGGCGGCTGACATGGCCCCTAGTATGGCGCGCATGGCAGGACGCCGAACGCTCAGGCTGGCGGCGATCGGGACCGCGGCCGGCCTGTTCAGCGGGCTGTTCGGCGTCGGGGGCGGCGTGCTCATCGTGCCCCTGCTCGTCCTGTGGTGCGGGTTCGGCGAGCGCCTCGCGACCGGCACGTCGCTGGCCGCGATCGTGATCATCGCGGCCGCCGCGACGGCCGTGCACGGGGCCTACGGCAACGTGCATCTGCGCGAGGGCCTGCTCGTCGGGGTGCCGGCGGTGGCCGGCGTCCTGCTGGGGACGGAGCTGCAGCAGCGGATCTCCGCGCGCGCGATCTCGCTGGTCTTCGCCGCCGTGCTGGTCGCCGTCGCCGTTCAGCTGCTGGCCGGGCTGTGATCGAGGCGATCCTCATCGGGTTGGTCGCGGGCGTCGTGGCCGGGTTGCTCGGCGTCGGCGGCGGTGCGTTGTTCGTGCCGGCGCTGACGCTGGGTTTGGGGCTGAGCCAGGTCGACGCCGAGGCGACGTCGCTGCTGGCGATCATCCCGGTGGCGCTGGTGGGTGCCGTGCGCCAGCGTTCCCATGGCAACGTGGACGTGCGGACGGGGGTGGTGCTCGGGTTCGTCGCCGTGGTGGGGGCGGTGCTCGGCGTGGTGATCGCCAACGCGGTGCCGGAGCGGGGGCTGGAGGTGGGGTTCGGGCTGTTTCTGCTGTTCGTGGCGTGGCGGTTGGTGGTGCGCGCGTTGAGTGGGACCGTGGGGCGGGGGGGCGGCGTGGATCAACGGGATCGTTGAGGGCGTGAGTTGAGGTGGTGGTGGCGTCTGGTCCGGGGTCTGCCTTGGGCAGGGGGTCGTCGAGAGAACGTCCATAGGGCAGACGATTCTTCGACGACCCCCTCCCTCGCCAGCGAAGCCGGCTACGGCAGGCCGTGCTCGAGCGCGCCCTTGATCGAGGCGTCGAGCGCGTTGAGGCGGTGCAGCGCGAGCGCTTCCGCCGACCCGAAGCGCCGCCCGGGCGCCGGCTCGGGCCCGTGGTGGCAGAGCACGCAGTGCTCCAGCGCGAGGCGGCGGTCGTCGCTCAGCGCCCGCACGCCCGCGGCGCGCTCGCGCAGCAGCGCCAGCCCGAGCTCGATGTGGCCGAGCAGGCGGCCGGCCTCGGTCAGGCCGATCTCGGCGCCGTAGGTGAACTCGCGCGTGCGGCCGAGGTCGTGCACGAGCGCCGCGGTCATGAGCAGGTCGCTGTCCAGGCGCGGGTGCAGGATGCAGGTCTCCGGCACCAGCGTCCCGACCGCCACCGTGTGCTCGAGCAGGCCGCCGAGGTAGGCGTGGTGGCCGCTGCGCGTGCACGGCGCGCGGCGCAGGTCCGCCCGCAGCGCGGCGTCGCCCAGCAGCACGCCCAGCAACGCCTTCAATCCCGGGTCGTGGACCTCGCGGGCGAGGTGCTCGAGGAAGCCGTCGAGCTCGTCGAGGTCGCGGTAGGCGACCGGCAGGAAGGCGGCCGGGTCGGCCTCGCCCTCCGGTGCGCGCCCGATCGAGCGCAGCTCGACCTGCAGCTCGTCGCGGAAGCGCTCCACCCGCCCTGCGACGCGCACGAGGTCGCCGCGCTCGAAGCGCCCGGCCAGCACGTCGGCGTCGCGAAACGCCCGCCCCTGCATCGCGCCGGTGCGGTCGCGCAGCTCGACGGCGAGGTACGGCGTGCCGGCGCGCGACAGCAGGCGGTCCTTGCGCGTGCAGGCGAAGATGCCGTCGACCTCCTGGCCGGCGCGAAGCGTGGCAATCGTCATTCGCGGCCGTCCCCGTGAGTACGCGCCGTGTCCAGCCGGGTGCCGGCGCCGGGTGGCACGAACGCTGCGAGGAACGCGTGCCTCCGACACCTCGACGACCGAGGGCGCCACCGGCCGGTGATCAGCGACCAGCCGGCCTGGTGCGTGGTGACGGGGGCGAGCACCAGTCCATGATGTACCGTCAATCGGATGCAGCCCCTGATCTGGGAGAGCCGCCCCGACGGTCTGCGAGCGCCCGCGATGGTCGTCGCCTTCAGCGGCTGGAACGACGCCGGCGATGCCGCCTCGGCCGCCCTGACGTTCATCGGGGAGTCGCTCGGCGCCGAGCGCTTCGCCCGCCTGGACCCCGAGGAGTTCTACGACTTTCAGTCCACCCGCCCGCACATCGGCTACACCGACGAGCGCAAGCGCGAGATCACCTGGCCGGGCATCGAGATCTTCGCCGCCCGCGTGCCGCGCGCCCAGCGCGACCTCATCCTCGTGCAGGGCCCCGAGCCGTCGATGCGCTGGAAGACGTTCTGCCAGAACCTCGTCGACCTCGCCGAGGCGCTCGGCACGCAGCTCGTCGTGACGATGGGCGCCCTGCTCGCCGACGTGCCGCACACGCACCCCGTCTCGATCACCGGCCTGGGATCCGACGCGGCGCTGATGGACAAGCTCGCCGTGAAGGAGACGACGTACGAGGGCCCGACCGGGATCGTCGGCGTGCTGCACACCGCGTGCATCGAGGCCGGCCTGCCCGCCGCGAGCCTGTGGGCCGCCGTGCCGCACTACGTCGCGGCGGCGCCCAACCCGAAGGCCGCGCTGGCGCTCGTGCGCAAGATGGAGAGCCTCGTCGCGATCACGGTCGACGCGACCGACCTCGAGACGGCGACCGAGGAGTACGAGCGCCAGGTCGGCCTCGCGGTGCAGTCCGATCCCGACGTGCAGGCCTTCGTCGAGCGCCTCGAGCAGGCTGCCGAGCGCGACACGACCCCGCTCGGCCCGGGCGACCTGCCCTCGGGCGACGCGATCGCCAGCGAGTTCCAGCGGTTCCTGCGCCAGCAGGGCCCGCCGGACCGCTGAGCCGCGGCCCGCCGATGAGCGAGCCGTCCCCATCCGGCCACGGCGCCGTCGTCACGGCGGTCAGCGTGAGCGCCGGCCACACGATGACCAAGCCCAACGCGGCCGCCATCCGCCTGCTCGCGGGCCGCGGCGTCGAGGGGGACGCGCACAACGGCGTCACCGTCAAGCACCGCTCGCACGCGCGTCGCGATCCGACGAAGCCCAACCTGCGCCAGGTGCACCTCATCCACTCCGAGCTGCACGACGAGCTGGCCGGCCAGGGCTTCCCCGGCGTCCAGCCCGGGCAGATGGGCGAGAACGTCACGACGTCCGGCATCGACCTGCTCGGCCTCCCCGTCGGGACGAAGCTGCGCCTCGGTGACGAGGCGATCGTCGAGGTCACCGGCCTGCGCAACCCGTGCGCGCAGCTCGACGGCATCCAGCCCGGGCTGATGAAGGCGACGCTCGACCGCGACGAGGACGGCAACGTCGTCATGAGGTCCGGGATCATGGGCGTCGTGCTCGCCGGGGGCGAGGTGCGCCCGGGTGACGCGATCGGCGTCGAGCTTCCGCCGCCGCCGCACGTCCGGTTGCAGAAGGTCTAGTCGGCCGCAGCCGCAGCCGCAGCCGCCGGCGCCGCGCCCGCGCCGCCGCCGAGATCGGCGATGTGGCCGGTGACGTTGACCACCCTCCCGCTCGGCTCGCGCACGAAGAACCGGCGGATGCCCCACGGCTCGTCGGTCAACGGGTAGACGATCTCCAGGCCGCGCGCCAGCGCGTCGGCGTGCGCGGCGTCGACGTCGCCGACCTCGGTCGAGATGTCGAGGCGATGCACCTGCGGGTCCATCACGTTCGGGTCGGCCCAGGCGAGGATGACCTGCGTCGTCGGCACGCTCGGCGACTTCAGCATGAGAAAGCCGGGCTGCTCCATCGCCACGGTGAACCCGAGGAAGTCCTCGTAGAAAGCGCGGCTGCCCTGCGGGTCGTCGGTGAAGACGACCGGCATCGCGCGGCGGATGGCCTTCATCGCTCCGCCGCCGGGCAGGCGATCCGGTAGTCGCACATCGAGCAGACCGTATAGGAGGGGGTCGGCTCGAAGTCCTGGGCCAGGATCCCGGCGCCGACCTCGTCGACCGTGTCGGCGATCCAGCCCGCATCGATCTCCGAGCTGGGCACGCGCACCTTCTCGTCATCGAGGACGTAGAGGTAGGCCTGCTGCGTCGCATCGAGCTGCCAGGCCTCGCGCGCGCCGACGGCGTACAGCGAGAGCTGGACGTCCTCGCGCAGCGCCGCCGCCGAGCGCGGCCGGCCGGTCTTGTAGTCGATCAGCTCGTAGCCGCCGTCGGCGAGCCGGTCGACGCGGTCGACGCGGCCGCGCAGCGTGTGGGCGCCCAGCCGGAAGGAGAACGCACGCTCGAACCAGACCGGCTGGACGGGCTCGTCGGTGACGCGCTGGTAGTAGCGCCGCAGCGCGCTGCCGGCCTTGCCGCGCAGCTGGCGCTCCTCGTCGGAGTCGCCGAAGCCGCCCCGCCGCCAGCCCCAGTCGAGCAGGTTCAGCAGCTCGTCAAGCGACGCTTCGGTGGACTGGTGGTAGCGCTCGAGGACCTGGTGGACGAGGATCCCGAAGCGCTGGTTGAGCGTCGGCTCCTGCGGCACTCGCAGCACGCGCGCGAACTTGTAGCGCAGCGGGCACGAGCGGTAGGTCTCGATGTCCGACGCCGACAGCGCGAGGCCGTCGCCGCGGCGCGGGAGGAACGCCTCCAGCGAGGGCTCGGTTCGCGCCGCGCGCGCCGCCGCCCGGGCGCGGTCGTCGCGCTCGGCGTCGAGCAGCAGCGCATCCAGCGGCGATGTCGCGAGCACCTCGCGCTGCAGCGGCGAGAGCTCGGTGCCGAGGCGCTGGTTGACGGGACCCAGCGCGTCGGCCACGGACTGGCCCTGCGGGCGTTCGATGAGCGCTGCGAGCTTGACGAGCTCGAGGTAGCGCGCCACCGCGTGCGTGACGTCCAGATCGGTGTCGAAGCGCAGCTCGCCCAGGCCCTTGCCGACCCGTGCGACGTCCTTGAGCAGCTCGTCGCGCAGCGCCTGGAACGTCGCGTGCAGTGCCTCCTCGGGGCCGAACAGCTCCTCCTCGAGCACCTCCCACTGCGCGTCGAGCGCGGCGCGGGCCTCCTCGGCGAACGGCGACGGCGGCTGCGCGACCCCGCCCGCCGACAGCGCCGGGTAGGCGAGCACGAGGCCCCGGCCCGCACGCGTCATCGCGACGTGCAGCAGCCGCCGCATCCCCGCGACGTGGGCAGCGCGGTCGTCGGGTCCGAGCGTCTCCTTCAGCAGCGCGTCGGGCACCATCTCGCCCGCGCGCAGGCGCGGCCCGGGCATCCGCGCGGAGGTCAGGCCGAGCACGAAGACCCAGTCCAGGTCGCGCCCCGCGGTCGCGTCGAGCGCCATGAGCTGCACCGCGCCGGCGGGCGGCGGCGGTCCCATGCCGTCCTCCTCGCGCAGCCCCGCGTCGGCGACGGCCGCGGCGTAGCGGGCGAAGTCACGCGGCGTGGCCTGCGGCGCGCGCTGGGCGTAGGAGCTCGCCAGCTCGCCGAGCCGGGCGAGGTTGACGAGGCGCTCGACGACGTCGGCCTGCGCCGAGAAGACCTGCTGGCGGCGCAGGCCGAGGCGATCGACGAGGCGGTGCACGAAGAGGTCGGGGCGCGCGCTGTCCAGCGAGACGGCGGCGTCGCGGTACAGGCGCAGGAACGTGTGGATGTGCTCGCGCGCCTCCGGCGGAAGCTGCGGCGACTCGGTGGCCGCGCGCAGCGCCGAGACCATGTCGAGCTTGCGCCGCCGCGCGATCTGCACGCAGCGCGCGATGTCGACCGAGCGCAGCGCCACCGGCGGCCGCGCGAGTGCCCGGACGACCGCGCCCGCGTCGGTCGGATCGGCCAGCAGCCGCAGCCAGGCGAGCACGTCGCGCACCTCGGCCTGGGCGAAGAAGTCGGCCTCCCCGACCGCGCGCAGCGCGAGCGCCCGCTCCTCGAAGGCCAGCGCGACCTGGCGGCCCTCGTCGCGCGGCGAGCGCACCACGACGCCGATCCGCTCGGGGCCCACCCCGCCGCGCACCAGCCGCTCGACCTCCGCCGCGACGGCCTGCGCCTGGGCGCGCTCGTCGGCCGCGCACCAGAAGCGGACGGGGGCGGGAGCGGGCCGCTCCGCGCCTCCGGGCGATGTCCGGCTCGGCCCCGTCCCGCCGCCGGAGGCGGCTTCGCGGCTCGGCCCGATCCCACCGCCGGCGGCGGCTTCCCGGTTCGGCCCGATCCCGCCGCCGGAGGCCGCGGCGCGCAGCGGCGTGGCCAGCCGGTCGGCGATCGGCTCCACGACCGCGAGCGCGGCGTCGAGCACCCGTTGCGGACAGCGCTGCGACACCTCCAGGCGGATGATCTCGGCCCGCGGATGGGCCTGCTCGAAGTCGCGCACGTTCTTCGTCGCGGCCGCGCGCATGCGGTGCGCGGCGCCGTCGTCGTCGGCGCAGACCGTGAGCTGCTCGTGCTCGGCGCCGAGCAGCTCGACGAGCAGCGCGGCGGCGAAGCCGAGGTCGGCGTACTCGTCGACGAGCACGTGGCGCAAGCGCTCGGCGACCCGCGTGCGCACGTGCGGGCGCTCGCGCAGGAGCGCGACGGCGCGCAGCACGAGCTCGCCGGCGTCGAGCGCCCCGGCCTCGGCCAGCAGCCGGTCGTGGTCGAGGTACAGCTGGGCGAACTCGACCTCGCGCGCCGCGCGGGCGCGCTCGGCGTCGTCGGCCTCCGGCAGCGCGCCGGCCCAGGCGTCGTAGTCGGCCGCGGTCACGAGGCCGTCCTTCAGGCGGTCGATGCGATCGATGACATCGGCCAGCAGGACCGCGGGCCGGCCGCCGATGTCGTGGCGGCGCAGGTGCAGGTCGTCCATCCGGTCGAGCATCAGCGCGAGACGATCCGCGCGGGTCGCCGGGGCGAAGAACGGGTCGACCCCGGCCTCGGCGGTCTCCTCGCGCAGCAGCCGCGCGCACAGCTCGCGCACGGTGTGGACCGCGAGCTCCTCGTACGGCCGGTCGAGGGCGTCCTCGACGGCGCGCCGCAGCGCGGAGGCGCCGGCCGCCGAGGGGGTCAGCACGAGGATCGACTCGGGCGCGACGTGCTCGTGCGCGACGAGCCAGGCGAAGCGCCGGGCGAGCACCGTGGTCTTCCCGCTGCCCGCCCCGCCGAGCACGAGCAGCGGCCCGCCGGCGTGGGTGACCGCCCGGTCCTGGTCTGGGGTCAGCTCCCGCACCGGCCTAGTATGCCCTCGATGTCGTCGCCCCCGACCACCCCGAGCCCGGACTGGCTGGGGGCGTGCCGGCGGTCCGTCGAAGGGCTGCGCGAGGTGTTCGCGAACGCCCCCACGAGCCGTGAGCGCGTCGTCGAGACCGGCGACACCGGCGAGGGCGGCGACCTCACGCTCGTGATCGACTCCCGGGCCGAGGAAGCCGTGTTCGCGCAGCTCGACGCGCTGCATGCGCAGGGCGCGCGGTTCACCGCGATCAGCGAGGAGCGCGGGGTCGTCGACTACGGCGGCGGCGACGTGCGCGTCGTCATCGACCCGCTCGACGGCTCGCTGAACGCCAAGCGCGGCATGACGCACTTCGCGCTGTCGATCGCGGTCGCCGACGGCCCGACCATGGCCGACGTGCAGTTCGGCTTCGTCTACGACTTCGGCCCGGGTGAGGAGTGGCACGCCCGCCGGGGCGAGGGCGCCTGGCTCAACGGCCGGCGCATCGACTCGTCGCCCGAGGAGCGGCGCACGGCCGGCGGGCGCCTGGAGATCGTGACGTTCGAATCCGCCGACCCGCGCCTGCTGGCGCCGAAGATCGCCGCGCTCGGCGAGACCGTCAACCGCCTGCGGGCGATGGGCTCGATCGCGATCTCCCTGTGCCAGCTCGCGCCGACGCGCGTGGACGGAATGTTCACGCTGCGCCCGACGCGCTCGGTCGACGTCGCCGCGGCCCAGCTGATCGTGCGCGAGACCGGCGCCGTCGTGGCGTTCCCCGGCTTCGACGACCCGCTCGGCGCGCCGCTGGACATCGAGCCGCACGCGCGCGTCGTCGCGGCGCGCACGCAGGCATCGCTCGAGCAGCTCATCGCCGCGCTGGCGTAGGTCCGCCGCGCGCAGCGCCGCCGAGCGCGAGGCGGGGCCGCCGGGAGCGCGAGCGCCGCCGAGCACGAGCGGGCCCGCTGGAGCGCGCGGCGGCGCTTGCGGTGCGTTGGTCGGACGGGCGCTCGCCTTCCGCCCCCGCCGGCGCGACGCGGCGCATGCACTTCTGCCGGAACGACGGGCCGGCGTTGGTCGCGCCGGCACTTGTGCACGTGATGGGTGCAGTTCTGCCGGCGATCCCGCAGGAGCCCTCCGATCCGGCAGCTGTGCAGCCGGCGCATGAACGAGCGACACCCCGTGCCACCCGCGCGAACGGGATGTCGGTGCTTCATGCCATGCATGAACGAGCGACACCTCGCCCGCGCGTCGTTCCCCAGATGTCGCTGGTTCATGGTCGCATCCCGCCGGACCGACCCGAGGGCGTCGCAGTGCGAACGCGATTCGAAGGGCCGAAATCGCAGGACCCCGAGCCCGCGAGAGCCGTTTCGCCATGATGGATGCGTGCTCGATCGTGCTCTCACCCAGCGAATCGCCAATGCCGTCGCCCGCGCGAAGGTGTCCGGCCGCCCGGCCGACACCGGCGCGCCGCTCGATCCTCTGCCTGGCGACCTCGTGGCGATCTGCGCCGATGCCGAGGCACGGGTGGTCCGGTACACCGGCCTGCGCCCGGCCGCGCCGCTGCCGGCACCCGAGTCCGTGCAGCGCCCCGACTGGATCGCGGCGAACGTCAGCTCGATGGGCGCGATGCTCGATCCCGTCGGCGAGAAGCTGGCCGGTGGCGGCCTGCTCGGCGGCGCCACGCGCAGCGCCGCGGGCGTCCTGCTGTCCGTCGAGGCCGGCGCGCTCACCGGGTACCTGTCCCAGCGCGTCCTGGGCCAGTACGAGTTCGCGCTCGTCGATCCGGACGCCACCGCCCGGCTGCTCTTCGTCGAGCCGAACATCGCGCTGGCCGCCCGCCGCCTGGACGCCGACCCCGAGCAGCTGCTGACGTGGATCGCCTTCCACGAGGTGACGCACGCCGTCCAGTTCGCGGGCGTGCCGTGGCTGCGCCCCTATCTCGCCGGCCTGTTGCAGGAGCTGCTCGCCTCGCTGGACGTGAAGGTCGACCCCCGCGCGCTGCTGAAGCTGCCGTCGCTCGACGACGTCAAGGGGCTGGTGGACGCGGTTCGCAAGGACGGCCTCGTCGGCGCGCTCGGCTCGGGTACCCGGCGGGAGCTGCTTGACCGCGTGCAGGGCGTGATGGGCGTCGTCGAGGGACACGCCGAGCACGTCATGGACGTCGTCGGGGCCGCGGCCCTGCCGTCGCTGGACGAGCTGCGCAGCGCCCTGGATCGCCGCCGCCAGGAGCGCTCCCCGCTGCTGGCCATCCTCGAGCGCCTGATCGGCCTCGAGGCCAAGCTGCGCCAGTACGAGGACGGCAAGCGCTTCTGCGACGCGGTGGCGGGCAGCGTGGGTGCGGCGGGCCTGCATCGCGTGTTCGACGGGCCCGAGCAGCTGCCGACGATGGCGGAGCTGCAGGACCCGGAGGCGTGGATGCGCCGCACGGGCCTCCGCACTGCCGCATAACGCGGATCGCTCGGCCGAGAGTTCGCCTGGGGAGGGGTGGAGGGCGGCGATCCGGCCCTGCGAGGTGATTTCCGGCTCGACCCCCTCCACCCCTCCCCCTGCCAATCCGCTCGGCGAAGAACCCGTGTTCGTGCTGTAACCGCTCCGGCAGCGGGGTTTACAAACACACGTTCGGGTACTATGCTTCCTGAACACAAGCTTAGTTCTAATATCCTTAGTATTCGCCAGGAGGCAGAGATGGCCGAGAACACCACCACCCGCCCACCGACCCCGAGCCAGACCACCCGCGAGACCGCCGCCGTCAAGGCCGCGGCCACGCGCAAGACGAACGCCACCAAGCGCTCGACCGCCGCGAAGAAGGCGGCCGGCACGCGTGCTGCCAACCGCGGCGCCGCCGCGCGCACGACGACGGCGCGCAAGGCCAAGGCCACCGCCGCCCGCGGACGCACGAGCGCTGCAAACACCGCCGCCGAGGCCAAGAGCGAGATCCAGACCCCGCTCGCCCGCGTGTCGGACCTGGCCGAGAGGGCCGTGTTCGTTCCCGTCGGCGCCGCCCTGATCGCCCGCGAGGAGGTCGTCGCGACGTTCGATGATCTGCGCACGTCCTACGGCAGCCGCGCGAAGGCCAAGCAGGAGCTGCGCCGCTTCGAGCGCCGCGGATCGAGCGCCGTCAAGGGCATCGAGCGCGACGCCAAGAAGACGCGCACCCGCGTCGAGCGTGAGCTGCGCCAGCGTCGCAGCCGCCTCGAGAAGGAGCTCAAGCGCGTCGACCAGGAGCTCAAGGGCGTCACCGAGCCCGTCAAGAAGAACGTCGAGCTGGCCAGCGCACGCATCGAGAACGCCTTCGTGACCGGCCGCACGGCCGCGACGAAGACCGCGACCTCCGTCCAGGAGCGCATCGCCGCGCGCGTCTAGCCCTTCCCGCTTCCCCCACAGATCGCAGCACCGGGCAGGCTCTCCTCCCCTGCCCCCTCCCAGCCGGCGCCGTGCCCAACCTTCCGGGGCGCGGCGCCGGCGGTTGATCGACCATTGACCGTGGCCGCGATCCGCTGTGTGATTGCGGGATGGCAGACGACCTCGACCCGTTCGGGCGCAGCAAGGACGACAACCCCCTGGCCTCGCTCGGCTGGGAGGGCGACGAGACGTCGAGCGCGGCCGAGCCGCAGCCCGAGCCCGCGCGGACGGCCGAGCGCGCGCCGCGCGCCGAACCGGCCGGCGCGACCTGGAAGCAGCCGCCATCGCGAGCGCAGCCCGAGCGCCCGTCCATGTCCGCGGGCGACGCCGGCGGCGCGCCCTCCGCCGCCGATCACGAGCGCATCGAGGCGGCCCTGCGCTCCCAGTTCGGACGCATGCAGGGCGTCGGGGTCGGGCGGGCCGTTCGCGCGCTCGTCGTCCTCGTCATCGTCTTCGCGGTCCTCGGCGCGGTCATCAGCTCGCTCGTCGACGAGGGCGTCGATCGCGCCGACCGCTTCCTGCGCGAGTTCGAGACCCCTGACGTCCAGGTGCCGGCGGTGCCGGGCTCCGACGAGAGCAGCCCCTCCGGTCGCGCCCAGCCGACGCTGCCCGCGCGCGGGCTGTCCTTCAACTCCCTGCTGCGGCCCGCCGCCTTCCGGACGGCGATGACGCGGCTGCGCACCGGCGGGTACGGCCGCCTGCGGCACCTGCGCGTCGCAGCCGATCGCATCGACGCCTCGATGCTGACGAAGGCCGGCCGCCTGCGGCAGGTGCAAATCGTGCCCGGCGGTGCGGTGCGCGTCATCGGCACGAGCCCGACCGGGTTCGCCGGCGCGGTCACGATGACGATGAAGGGCATCGACACCGGCGCGCCCAACCGGCTCACCCGCTCGGCGGCGGGACGGCTCAAGGCGCCGGCGAGCCGCGTCGACTACCTCGTCCTGACCGAGTTCGCCGGGGCACGGCAGTGGAACGTCTACTTCAGGGGCGGCCAGGTCTTCTCGGCCGACGCGCGCGGCCGGATCACCCGCCGGATCAGCTGAAAGGCGCCGCCGAGCGTTTCCTAGACTGGATGGCATGCCGACCCAACATGAGATCCGCACCGCCCTCGAGCGCGTCATCGACCCCGAGCTGCGCCGTTCGATCGTCGCGCTCGGCATGGTGCGCTCGATCGACATCGCCGACAGCGGCGACGTCCACGTCACCGTCTCGCTCACCACCGCCGGCTGCCCGATTCGCAACAGCTTCACCGAGGCGGTCACCCGCGAGGTCGGCGCGCTCGCCGGGGTCGGCGCGGTCACGGTCGCCTTCGACGTCCTCTCCGACACGGAGAAGTCGGCGCTGCAGAAGACCCTCGGGCGCGGCTCGCTGCCGGCCGGCGCGCTGGCCCAGGTCCGCAACGTCCTGTGCGTCGGCTCGGGCAAGGGCGGCGTCGGCAAGTCGACGCTGACCTCGAACCTCGCCGCCGCGCTGACGCTCGACGGCAAGTCCGTCGGCATCCTCGACGCCGACGTCTGGGGCTACTCGATCCCGCGCATGTTCGGCCTCGGCAGCGAGCGCCCACCGGTTTCGCCGGAGCGCAAGATCCTCCCGCTGCAGGCGCATGGCGTGAAGGTCATGTCGATCGGCTTCTTCGTCGAGGAGGACGCGGCGGTCGTCTGGCGCGGCCCCATGCTGCACAAGGCGCTGACGCAGTTCCTCGAGGACGTCGCCTGGGGTGAGCTGGACTACCTGCTCGTCGACCTGCCGCCCGGCACCGGCGACGTCTCGATGACGCTCGCCCAGCTGCTGCCGCAGGCCCAGTTCATCATCGTCACGACGCCGCAGCCAACCGCCCAGAAGGTCGCCCGCCGGGCCGCCCAGATGGCGGGCAAGGTGTCGCTGGAGATCGCCGGCATCGTCGAGAACATGGCGGGCTTCACGACCCCCTCCGGCGAGCGCTTCCAAATCTTCGGCGAGGGCGGCGGCCAGGCGCTCGCCGACGAGCTCGACGTGCCGCTGCTGGGCAAGGTCCCGCTCACCATGCCGCTGCGCGAGCAGGCCGACAACGGCACGCCGCTGGTCTTCACCGATCCCGACGACCCGGCCGCGCAGGCGATTCGCCACGCGGCCCGGGGGATCATCGCGATGAGCCCGGTGGAGCTTCCGGTCCTGCAGGGCCCCGCGCCGACGGGCATCAGCCTGCCGATGGCAGGCTGAACCCGGGCGCGAGCGAGCTACTGGCTAGGCGGCGCTGCTGGCCGTGGCGCGACCGGCTTCGGTCGCCGCGGGAATCTCGACGAGGCGGCCCGTCTCGACGTGGTAGACGTACCCGTAGATCGGGATGGTGCCTTCCACGAGCGGGTGGTTGCGGATCTTCTCGACGTCGTCGACGACGGCCTGCGACTGGTCGGCGATCGTCAGCCAGTCGATGTTCTTGCCCTCGGGCGAGCCGGGTCCCTGGCCGACGTCGTAGAAGCCCTCGTCACCGAGTGCGGCGGTCTCGAGACTCGACTCGAGCAGGTCGCCCATGACCTCGTTCGTGAAGAACTCCATGCCGCAATTCGTGTGGTGGATGACGAACCACTCGGCCGTGCCCAGCAGCTTGTGGGAGATGACGAGCGAGCGGATCGCGTCGTCGCTCGCGCGCCCGCCGGCGTTGCGGATCACGTGGGCGTCGCCCTCGCTGAGGCCGGCGTACTTGGCGGGATCGAGTCGAGCGTCCATGCAGGTGAGGATCGCGAAGCCACGCGCGGGCGGCAGTGCCAGGCTGCCCTTCTCGCCGAAGTCGGACGCGTACGTCTCGTTGGCGGCAACTACTTCGTCTTTGACGGACATGGGTCTCCAATCAGTCGGTCGAGATTCGAATAGTACCCATTGTCAGTCGAGTTACATCTATTTCGGGGCGCGGGAGCGTTCTCGCCCCGCCCCGTCGCGTTCCCTTCGCGCTTGGGCCGGGTCGCGATGCCCGTAGGATTGGCGCGTGTCCGCGCACGAGGAGGCGACGGTGTCATGGCTCGCGTGACGGGAATCGGCGGGTTCTTCTTCCGCGCCCGGGATCCCGGTGCGCTCAACCGCTGGTATGGCGAGCATCTCGGCGTCGTGATGCTCGAGTCGCAGACCTACGACGACCCGGGCTGGTTTCAGGACCGTGGCGAGACGGTCTTCGCGGCGTTCTCCCCGGACTCCGAGATGTTCGGCAGCCCGGCGAAGTCGTGGATGATCAACTTCCGCGTCGACGACCTCGACGCTATGGTCGAGCGGCTACGCGACGCCGGCGTGGCGGTGACGCCGCACGCCGAGGCCTATCCCAACGGCCGCTTCGCCGAGCTCGAGGACCCGGAGGGCAACCGGATCCAGCTCTGGGAGCCCAACGCGGCCTCGATCGCGCGCGATCCTGACGCCGGTGGCCGTGGGCGCGGCTGACGCGGCGATGCGCTGCTACCCGCTGGACTTGAAGTAGTCGGCGTTGATCTGCGTGAAGTTGTGCCATTCCTCCGGGAGCTGATCCTCGGCGAAGCAGGCGTCCACCGGGCACGCTTCGACGCAGGCATCGCAGTCGATGCACTCATCGGGATCGATGTACAGCATCTCGACCTTGTCGTAGTCGGGCTCGTCGGTGGTGGGATGGATGCAGTCGACGGGGCAAACCTCGACACACGAGTTGTCCTTCGTGCCGATGCAGGGCTCCGCGATCACGTAGGCCATGAAGCAGTCGTTTCCTTCGCTGTCGTCTGGGGGCGGACCGGCCGGACATAGTATCCAGGCGTGCTCTGGCTTCCCGGTGACGCGTGCTCCTGCTGACCGGCGCCACGGGCCTCATCGGACGCCCGTTGCTGCGCCGCCTGACGGCCTCCGGCGAGCCGGTGCGCTGCCTGGTGCGCGATCCGCGCCGCCTGGGCGCCGACCGCGTGCGCGTGCAGATCGCGCTCGGCGACCTCGCCGACCCGCCCTCTTTTCGCAACGCGCTGCGCGGCGTGGGCACGGTCGTGCACCTCGCCGGCGCGATCCGCGACCAGCCGACCGGGTCGATCGAGGAGCTCAACGGCATCGCGACCTGGCGCATGGTCCAGGCCGCCGAGCGGGCGGGCGTCGAGCACTTCGTCTTCGTGAGCGCGCTGGGCGCCGTGAGCCACGACCGCACGCGCTACCTGCGCTCCAAGGCGCTGGCCGAGCGCGCCGTGCTCGCCTCATACCTGCGTCACACGGTCTTCGCGCCGTCGCTGTACTACGCGCCGGGCGACGCCTTCCTCACCCTGCTGGAGCGCCTCGCGATGGTGCTGCCCGCGGTCCCGGTCAGCGGGGGCGGGCTGGCGCTCTACCAGCCGATCTGGGCCGAGGACGTCGCCGATTGCATCATGGCCGCCCTGGCCCTGGCGCCCGGCGCGCATGGATCCGCCGACGGCCACGAGCGCTACGAGCTGGCCGGCCCGCAGACCCTCTCCTACCGCCAGATCGCCGAGACCGCCCTGCGCGCCGCCGGCCGGGAGCGCCCGCTGGTCAGCGTGCCGACGCCGATCGTCAGCCGCGGGCTGCGCCTTGTCGAGACGTTCCTGAAGTCGCGCGCACCGGCGACGTGGGACGAGGCCGAGCTGCTGGAGGTGTCGATGACGTCGCCGAGCGGCACTGCCGACGCCGTGGGGCTGGGCGTCACGCCGCGGGCGCTGGGCGAGGTGCTCGGCGCATGAACGGTCGAACGGCCCCGTCGATCTCCGCCCGCGGGCACATCACCACCGCGTAGCTGCGCACCGTTGCCCCGTCCCTGCTTCGCCGCCTCGGCGTCTGACCGCTCCCGCATCGCGCGAACGGCGTGGGTTCGGGGAATGAATAACTATGAGAATCGTCGCCTCGGCGGCCGGGCCCGTGACAGCATCCGGCGCTCGCGCGGCCGCGCGCATGCACGAGCCGCGCCCATCCACTTCCGAGAGGTCTCCACGTGATCGCACCGCACCGCCGCAGTCGCCCGCTCGCTCTGATGATCCTGATCGGCACCGCGGCCGCGCTGTCGCTCACGCTCGGCGCCTCGCCCGCGCTGTCGGCGACCTACAAGTCGTGCAGCCTCAGCCAGCGCGAGCAGCAGCCGACCGGCGCGGCGCCCAAGCCCACCTACAACACTCTCGCTCAAACGCCAGGGCACCACCTGCGCGACCGCGAAGAAGGTCATGAAGGCCTTCCACAAGCTGTCGTGCGCTGACGTCGCATCGCTGCACGAAGAAGGTGGCAAGCGCTGGTCATGCACCGGGAAGCAAGACCTCAAGCGGCGCAGGGATCTTCGCCGCGAGCTACACCTGCAAGTGGGGCAAGCGGCGGGTCCGGGGTACGTACCAGCAGAACGTCCCGAGCGGGTGAGGCTCGCGCACAGTCGTGACGGCGAGTGCGCTCGCGCTGCTTGCGACGCTCGCGGGCACGGGCACGGCGCTCGCCGCGACGGCCCCGTGCGTGGGTGCGGCCGCGCGCGACCCGCATCGTCCATGCACCGAACCTCAGCCGCGCGCTGTCGCCGAAGCGATCCGACGTCGTCGCGCTGGCGCCTACCACGATCGACTGCAAGCTCACGAAGCAGAAGCCGAGCCCCGTCTGCACGTTCGGCGCGTCGGCGCGGCGGGCCAGGGCGACGATCGCGCTCATCGGCGACAGCCACGCACTGCATTGGCGGGCCGCGGTCGACGTCGTCGCGAAGGCCAGGCGCTGGCGGGGATACTCGATCACGACCGCGGCGTGTCCGTTCTCCACGGCGGTGAGCACAGCTGCTCCCCGGTTTTCGCGAGCCCTGCATCCCCTGGCTGGCGCAGGCACGCCGGTGGTTTGTCGACCATCCCGAGGTCAGCACCGTGTTCGTTTCGCAGAGGAGCACCCGCCGCTGTCGGCGGTGCCCAGGAAGACCGGGGCCGAGCTGGAGGTCGCCGGCTTCCGCGCGGGCCTGGTCGACGTTGCCCAGGACCGTCAAGCGCGTCATCGTGCTGCGCGACGTCCCGGACCCGGTGGATGACACGTTTGAATGCATCGACGAGGCGCTGGCCATGGGCATGCCACGCCTCGGGGTCGCCTGCCCGTCGCCGCGGGCTGTGGCGCTGATCGGGCCGACAACGCGGTCTACGGCAGCGCGCGCCCTGCGGTCCAGCGCGTTACCGCGTGATCGACCTGTCGAGCCTCTTCTGCACCCCGCGCAACTGCTACCCCGCAATTGGCGGGGTGCAGGTCTACGCCGACATCCTCGGGCACATCACAGCGGCGTACATGAAGACGGTCGGCCCGTATCTCCTGCGCCGGCTCGGCGGCTGACCGCCAACGCCTACGCCCGCGCCAGCGGCGAACGGCGATCCGCCCACGGCGCCGCCGATTCGACCTGGGTCGCGAGTGCGAGCAGCGCGCCCTCCTGGGCCGGCCGGCCGATGAGCTGCACGGCGAGCGGCAGCCCGTCGTCGTGCTGGTAGAGCGGCAGCACGATCGCCGGTGATCCTGTGACGTTGCTGATCGCCGTGTAGGGCGTGAAGTGGCCCGAACGCTCGAAGGTGCCCAGCGGGTCCGGCCCGCAGGGATCGAGCGTGCCGATCGGCAGCGAGGGCTGGGCCAGCGCGGGGGTGAGCAGCGCGTCGTAGGGCGCGGCCCACGTCGTGATCGCGCGGCCGAGCGCCTGCAGCCGGTAGACGGCGACCGTCGCCTGCACCGCGCTGATCTCGCTGCACCGCCGCCACAGGGCCCAGCTCAGCGGCTCCATGTCCCCCTCCCGCGGCGCGCGATCGTGCAGCATCGCCGCGGAGGCCATCGACGAGCAGACCGCCGGACCGAACGCATGCGTGAACAGCTCGAGCAGGCCGGGCTGCCGCCAGGGCGGCTCGACCTCCTCGATCGCGTGACCGAGGCCCTCGAGCAGGAGCGCCGCCTCCTGCGCGGCCTGGGCGCAGGCCGGATGCAGCTCGGCCTCCAGCAGCGGCATGAGCGTCGTGACGCCGATCCGCAGCCGGCCGGGCTCGCGTGCCGCGCTGATGGCGAACGGCTCGGGCGGCGGCGGCGCCCACGACGTGTCGCCGAGCTCGGGCCCGGCCAGCACGTCGAGCAGCTGCGCGGTCTCGCGCACCGTGCGCGTCAGGACGCCGTCGACGACGAGGAACTGCTCGCCGACGTCCGGCGCGAGCGAGATGCGCCCGCGCTGCGGCTTGAGGCCGACCAGCCCGCAGCAGGCGGCCGGGACCCGCAGCGACCCGCCGCCGTCGTTGCCGTGCGCGAGCGGCACCATCGCGGCGGCGACGGCGGCGGCCGAGCCGCCCGAGGAGCCGCCCGGCGTGCGCTCGAGGTCCCACGGGTTGCGCGTGGGCCCGAACCGGCGGCCCTCCGTGACGGGCAGGATGCCCCACTCCGGCAGCGTCGTCGTGCCGGCGACGACGAACCCCGCCGCACGGAGCCGGCGCGTCACGTTGTGATCGCGCCGCGGCCGGAAGTCGCCCGACAGCGCGGCGCCGGTCGTCAGCCGCAGGCCGGTGACGGCGCGGTTGTTCTTGATCGCGATCGGGACGCCGGCGAACGGCCGCTCGTCGTCGGGGCCGATCGCCGCGGCCATCGCGCGGGCGCCGTCGCGGTCGACGTCGACGAAGGCGTTGACCTGCGGCTCGAGCGCGTCGATCCGGGCGAGCGCCGCCTCCGTGAGCTCCGCCGCGGAGAGCTCGCCCGAGCGTACGAGCGCGGCCAGCTCGCCCGCCGGCCGCAGCATGAGCCCGGCCGCCGTCACGGCGCCGGCGCGGGCGCCGGTGGCCCGACCGCGGCGGCGACCGCCACCGAGCGCTCGACCAGGAAGGGCACCGCCACCACCGGCTCGCCCGTCAGGGGTTGAAATCCGACCCGGCTGCCCTGCGCGGCGAACAGGTTGGCCGGCGTGAGCCGGTCGGCGCGGCCGAACGCGCCGCCGCTGCGGCGCAGGGCGGCGAAGGTGGCGTACAGCAGGGGCCGCGCCGCCGTCGGCTGCGGCGCGGTGTACGTGATCGCCAGCGCTCCGCGCCCGTCCGCGGCCACGTCGTCAAGCACCGCGCCGCGCTGGCGCGACAGCACGAGCGCGCGGCGCGAGGCCCCCGACCCGACCCGGGCGAACTTCACGGCTTGCCGGCCGCCGGCCGTGCGCCCGGTCCAGACGACGTAGGTGGCGCCGCGGCTGTCGGCGATCGGCACCACCGGTGCCGCCCGCGTCGCGACGCCGGCCGGGCCGCAGCGGCGCTCCAGCGTGCGGACGGCCCACGTCCCGCCGGCCTCGCGCACCGCCACGCCACACTGCCGCCCGGGGCGGCCCCAGGTCACGACGACGCGCCCGTTGCGCGCCACGACCGCCGACAGCCGCAGTCCCTGAACCACGCCCAGCGAGCCGAAGCGCACCGTGCGGCTCCACTGGCCGCCGGCCGGCCGGAAGCGTGCGGCCAGCCGCGTGCCGGCGCGCCAGACCAGCGCGCGGTCGCCGCGCGCGTTGATCGCGACGGCGGCCGTCCTGCCGACGGCAAGCTCGCGCAGCGGGGAGAAGCGCCCGTTGCCGCTGCGTTCGGCGACGCGCAGAAACGGCGAGCGCTCCGCCGTCCAGGCGACGATCACGTCGCCGCGCGCGTTGCCGGCCGACCAGTGGTCGACCGCGAAGTCGCCGAGCGAGGCGAACGTGTCGAAGCCGCCGTCGGACTGTCCCTCGGCGGTGATCAATCGGCGCTTGCTCGTCGCCGAGCGCGCCTCGCGGGCCACGAGCAGCGCGTTCGAGGCGCCCGACAGATGGATCTGCAGCGTGGCGGGCTGGATCCCGCGCAGGTCGATCGGGCGCTGCCAGCCGCCGGCCGGGTCACGCGTCGCGAGGCCGCCGAAGACGGGCGGCACGTGGTCGCGCTGCGCGCCGTTCCAGCTCAGCAGCCCGTGGCCCTGCCCGTCGAACGCCAGGTCGTGCAGCTCGGCGACGTTCGCCGAGTCGGCGATCGGCTCCAGGCGCCAGGTGGCGGCGCTCGCGGGCGCGGCGCCGGCCGTGGCGGTAGCGAGCAGCACGGCGGCCGGGGCCAGCCAGCGGGCGGTGAGCCGGTGGGTGATCGGCGCGTGACGCATGGCCCGAGTGCGCAACCTATCGCGTCCGCAACGACAGAGGGCCCGGCAGCTGCCGGGCCCTCTGGTGAACACCAACGGGGTCGCTCGTGGCAATCCCCGATGGCCGTCTCTACATCATGCCGCCCATTCCGCCGTCGCCGCCCATGCCGGGGATGGACATCTCCTTGCCCTCGATCTCACAGACGATCGCCTCGGTGGTGAGGATGTTCTTCGCGATCGAGGCGGCGTTCTGCAGCGCCGAGCGCGTGACCATGGCGGGGTCGATGATGCCGGCCGCGACGAGATCCTCGATCTCGTTCGTGGCGGCGTTCAGGCCCCAGCCCTTCTTCGCCTTGCGGACGTCGTTGATGACGACCGAGCCCTCGAGGCCCGCGTTGTGCGCGATCTGACGCAGCGGCTCCTCGAGTGCGCGCAGCACGATCTTCGCGCCGGTCTTCTCGTCGTCGACGTACGTGTCGAGGTCGATGGCGCCCTCGGCCTGCAGCAGTGCGACGCCGCCGCCGGGGACGATGCCCTCTTCCAGCGCCGCGCGGGTCGCCTGGAGGGCGTCCTCGACACGGTGCTTCTTCTCCTTCATCTCCGTCTCGGTGGCTGCGCCGACCTTGACGACGGCGACGCCGCCCGACAGCTTGGCGAGGCGCTCCTGGAGCTTCTCGCGGTCGAAGTCGGAGTCGGTCGTCTCGATCTCGGCCTTGAGCTGGTTGATCCGGCCCTTGATGGCGGCCGGATCGCCGGCGCCGTCGACGATCGTCGTCGAGTCCTTGCCGACGACGACGCGGCGTGCGCGGCCGAGCTGGGAGACGGTCGTGTTCTCGAGCTTCAGACCCATCTCCTCGGTGATGACCTCACCGTTCGTCAGGATCGCGATGTCCTCGAGCATCCGCTTGCGGCGATCGCCGAAGCCGGGCGCCTTGACGGCGACGCCCGTGAACGTGCCGCGCAGCTTGTTGACCACGAGCGTGGCGAGGGCCTCGCCCTCGACGTCCTCGGAGATGATCAGCAGCGGCTTGCCCGACTGGATGACGGCCTCGAGGACCGGCAGCACGTCGCGGACGGAGCCGATCTTCTGGTTGGCGATCAGGAGGTAGGGGTCGTCGAGGACGGCCTCCATGCGCTCCTGGTCGGTGACCATGTACGGCGAGATGTAGCCCTTGTCGAAGAGCATGCCCTCGGTGAACTCGAGGTCCATGCCGAAGGTCTGGCCCTCTTCGACGTTGACGACGCCGTCCTTGCCGACCTTCTCGATGGCGTCGGCGATGACGTCGCCGATCTCCTCGTCGCCGGCGGAGATCGTCGCCACGCGAGCGATCTGGTCCTTGCCGGAGACGTCCTTGGACTGACGCGCGATGTTCGCGACGACGTCCTCGACGGCGCGCTCGATGCCGCGCTTGAGCGCCAGCGGGTTGGCGCCGGCCGTGACGTTCTTCAGGCCCGAGCGGACGATCTGCTGGGCGAGCACGGTCGCGGTCGTCGTGCCGTCGCCGGCCACGTCGTTGGTCGCCGTGGCGACCTCGCGGACGAGCTGCGCGCCCTGGTTCTGGAAGACGTCCTCGACCTCGATCTCACGAGCGATGGTCACGCCGTCGTTCGTGATCGTGGGGGCGCCGAACTTCTTGTCGAGGACGACGTAGCGGCCCTTGGGACCGAGCGTGACCTTGACCGCGTTGGCGACCGCGTCGACGCCGCTCTGCAGGGCGTTGCGTGCGTCGACGTCGTACAGCAGTTCCTTATGAGGCATAAGTTCTGGTTCTCCCTTGCTTAGAGGATCTTGGCGAGAACGTCGGACTCGCGGAGCACGAGGAGCTCTTCGCCGTCGACCTTGATCTCGGTGCCGCCGTACTTCGAGTAGAGGACCTCGTCGCCCTCGGCCACGTCAAGCGGGATGCGCTTGTCGCCGTCCTCGTCGAACTTGCCGTCGCCGACGGCGATGACCATTCCCTTCTGCGGCTTTTCCTTCGCGGTGTCGGGCAGGACGAGTCCACTCGCGGTGGTCTCCTCTTCCTCGATCGCCCGCACGATGAGCCTGTCGCCAAGGGGCTTGAGCTTCATGTGGTGACCTCCAAAGTTCTCGACTTGGTTTGGCACTCGCATGGACAGAGTGCCAACGTGACTTCGACTGTAGCGCACCTGGCACTCTCGATGGAAGAGTGCCAAGCGACCTTTATGTCCATCTTAGGCCGGGACCGCTCAAGCACCGGCGAGGCGGGTCCGACGACGGTCAGATGCGGGAGACCCGCGTCACCGCCGTCCTGCTCGCCGCCGCCGTCGTCGTGGCCGCGCTCTTCGCGCCCTGGTACGCGCTCGATCTCAGCGGCCCGGCCCGCGCGAGGCCATGACGCAGGGCACCGGCCAGCTGCCGGGCGTCGTCGGCGAGTTCGCGCGCGGGCTGCTCTCCGTGCTGCCCGACCGGATCGTCGCCAACGCCTGGGACGTCTTCGACAAGACCGACGTCGCGCTGCTGTGCTGCGCGCTGGGCGCCGCGTTCGCGGCGCTGCTGCAGCGCCTCGACGTCGCGGCGCTGGCCGGCGGGGCGGCCGCCGGCATCACGATCGTCGCGATGCTCGACAAGCCCGGCCCCGGCGGCGGCATCGTGCAGATGCAGTGGGGCCCGTGGCTCGCGCTGGCGGGCGCGCTCGCGATCGTGGCGGCAGCCCGGCTCGGCGTGGGCGAGCAGCGCGGCACGGCGCCGGCCGGCCGGGACGCGCCGTTCACGCCGCCGGCCGGCGAGCAGCCCGTCGCGGCAACCGTCTGGCCGCCCGTCGGAAGCTGAGCCCGAGCCTAGTTCTGGGCGCCGCCGATGCCGTGCATGCGCTCGGTCATCGACGGTGGGTTCTCGATGATCTGGCTGAAGCGCACGACGGTGACGGTGTCCTCGAGCGTGACGTCGCGCCCGTAGATCTGCTCGAGGAAGTTGACCATCTCCTCGGTGCGGCGGAACTCGGGGTTGTCGTGCTCGATGTCCCGCGGCGAGAGCTCCTTGACCCGCTTGACCTCCACGCTGTCGATCACGGCGAGGAAGACCTTCTCGCGCGGCGAGTGCTGGTAGCCGATCGTCACGAGCACCGCCTGGTTCTTGCGATACTTGTGGGACTTGTCGCCGAGGCGGATGGTCGCTGTCTTGCGACCGCGCTTGAGCTGGTCGGCGAAGATCGTCGAGTAGAAGTTGAGTACCTGCACAGGCCGGCAGACTACAGGCCGTCGGCCGGGCGGTCCTGCTCCAGACGCGCGAGCGCCGCGCGGACCATGTCGCGCTCGCCCGCGTAGGTCAGGGTCTTGACGGCCTGGGTCGCCGGGATCCAGCGGGCGTGCTCGACCTCGTGGTCGTGATCGCCGACGTCGCCGGAGACGTAGCGCAGCAAGAAGAACTCCACGACCTTCGCGATCCGCCGCCCGCCGCGCTGGTACCAGTAGCGCACCTCGCCGAGCGAGCCGAGTACCTCGGCCTCCACGCCGGCCTCCTCGCGCACCTCGCGCAGCGCGGCCTCCACGGGGGACTCGGCGCCGTCCGGGTGTCCCTTGGGCAGGGCCAGCACCTTCGACCCGTCGGTCGAGCGGCGCGTGGGCACGATGACGACGACCTCGTGGTCGGCGTTGACCACCACGCCGCCGGCTGAGAACTCTGTCGCCGCCATGGGCATCAGCGCGTCGCCCGGGCTCCCGAGTGGACTGTCACGAGCCGGAGCACCATCTAGTAGACGTAGCGCTCCAGCGCCGCCGGGTCGTGGACCGTGACGCGCCCGCGGCCCTGGGTCACGACGTCCGCCCGCTCGAGCACGGCGAGGAAGCGGCTGGCCGACTCTCGCGAGGAGCCGGCGAGCTGCGCGATGTCGGCCTGCGTGATGGTCACGAGCACGTCGCGATCGTCCGCGCCCTCGGCCTGCGCCTGCGCCACGAGCTGCCCCAGGACGCCCGCCACTCGGCTCTGCACGGTCTGAAAGGACTGGCGGGCGATCCGCTCGTTGGCCTCGCGCAGCCGGCGGCCCAGCGAGATGACGAGCTTGAGCGCCAGCCCGGGGTGCTCGCGCAGCAGGCGGCGCATGTCCGTGCCGAGCACGGCGATCGCCTCGACGTTGTCGAGCGTCTCGACCGTCGCCGAGCGGCGCTCGTCGTCGAACATCGCGAGCTCGCCGAAGATGTCGCCCGGGCCGAAGTGGGCGAGCGTCAGCGTGCGCCCGTCGCCGTGCTCGCGGATCGCCCGCGCGTGGCCGGCGCGCACGACGTAGCACGTGTCGCTCTGGTCGCCCTCGCGGAAGATCACATGGCCCGCGTCGAACGTCCGCGGCACCGTCACCGCCGCCACCTGGGCGAGCTCCTTCGGGCCGAGCGTCTCGAAGACGCGGACGTGCATGAGCAGCTCGATCGCCTCTTGCTCGCGCGTCTGCATTGTGTGAGCAATAGCACACGAGGCGGGTGGCGCGGGGTGCCCGGGGGCGGCGCTCGCGGCGGCGAGCCGCGCGCGCCGCCGTCCGGTCAGGCCGGATCGAGCGCGCTCTCGCGGCGCCGGCGGCGACCGCTGCGGACGCCCAGCGCGAGCGCGGCGCCGAGCAGGGCCAGCGGCGCGAGCACCGCCAGCGCGACCAGCGCGATGCCGGCCAGCACCTCGAGCACGCGCAGCGCGTCGCCGGCCGCGTCGCCCGGGGTCCAGTCGCCGCCGCCGCCGGTCGCGCCGCCGCTCTCGCCATCGCCGCGGACGGTGAGGTCCACCCGCGAGAGGTCGGCGCGGCGGCGCAGCGAGGACAGCTCGCCCTTCAGGCCGGAGATCCGGCTCGAAACGGTGCGCAGCTGGGCCTTGATCGAGGCGATCTGGTTCTGGGTCGTCGCGCGGGCGAGCGCGCGCAGCAGCCCGCGGCGCTCGGCGCGCGCGTCGGTCAGCCGCTCCTGCGCCGACGTGAACGAGGCCGTGATGTCCTGCAGGCTCTGGTTGCGCTCGGTGACGTGGCCGAGCTTGGACAGCGCGGCCAGCGCGCGGTCCAGGCGCTCGGTGGGAATCCGCAGCTCGAACGACGCCTCGCCGCCGGCGACGTCGCTGGCGCCGATCTGCGAGCTGGCGACGATCCCGTCGAAGCGGCCGACGGTCGCGATGACGGCGTCCGTGGTCCGCTCGAAATCCTGGTCGGGCGTGCGCAGCGCGAGCACGGCGCTGCGCTCGACCTTGCGGGCGCGGGCGGGCGCGATCGCCCCCGCGTCCGGCGCCGGTGCGACCGCCGTGGCGACCGGCGGCGCGGCCTGCTTGCCGGCGGCCTCCGGCGCGGGCGCCGGTGCCGAGCGGTCGGCGCCGCCGGTGCCGCTCACGCCGGCGCCGCTGTCGCGGGGCGCCGAGTCCGCCGCCACGCCGGCGGCCGGGCTGGCCTCCTCGGTCGCGACGGACCCGAAGTCGTTCGTCCCGGCCGAGCGGTCATCGCCGCTGGCGCCGAGTACGACGACGAGCGCCACGACGACCGCGGCGAGCGACCCGGCGGCCGGCAGGAGCGCCCAGCGCCGGCCGCGCCACGGCCGGCGCACGCTCACCGGCACGCGCTCCTGCGATATAGGGAAGCCCTCCTGCACCTCGTGCTCGAGGCGGGCGGCGAAGGCGGGCGACATCTCCGGCGCGGTGGCGCGGACGTCGCGCACGAGCTCCTCGAGCTCGCGCAGCTCGAACTGCACCGGCTCGCCGGCGAGCGCGCGGTCGAGCGCGTCGACCTCGCGGCGCTGCTCGTCGGTCAGGGGGTCACGATGGCGCATTGCAGGCCTCCCTCAACTTGCTGACGGCCCGATGCACTCGGGTTCCGGCATTGGATTCACTGGTGCCGAGCACGACGGCGAGCTCGGCGTTGGACAGCCCGCCGTGGAACTTCAGGGCGACGAGCTCGCGGTCGCGCGGGGCGAGCGCGGCGAGGGCGACCCGGACGGTCGCGCGGCGGACGGCCAGGTCGGCCTCCTCCTCGGGCGCGCGGGTGGTCTCGTCGGGCAGCTCGCCGATCATCGGCGCCGAGCGCCTGCGCCGGCGCAGCTCGTCGAGGGCGGCGTTGCGCGCGATGCCGAACAGCCATCCGCGCTCGCTGCCGCGGCGGCCGTCGAAGGTCGCCCGGCGGCGGTAGGCGCGCTCGAAGGCCAGCGCCGTGACGTCCTCGGCCGAGGCGTCGTCGCCGAGCAGCGTGCGCACGTACGCGTAGATGTCGCGCGCGCAATCGCGGTACAGCGCATCGAAGGTCTCGGTCGAGGTGTTGGGTGGTGATGCCATGGTCAGAGCTGCGCTCATGCGACTACTACGCCGCCGCGCGGTGATCATCACGCTGTTTGCCGTCCTCGTGGGTTCGGCGGCGTTGGCACAGGCCGCTCCGCCGGACGATCACTGGGCGACCGTCAACGTCTGCGACACGACCGGGGCGCCGAACACGATCGGCATCCGCGCCTCGATGGCGGGCCTGCGCAGCGGCCAGGAGGAGCGCTACATGCGCTTCGTCGTGCGGTACTACTCGCGCGTGGACGATCGCTGGTACCGGATCGGGGCGGGTGGCGACTCGGGCTATCTGTCGATCGGCAAGGGCCGCAAGCCACGCCAGTTCGGGCGCTCGTTCCGGATCGAGCCGGTCCCCGGCCAGCCGGTCCTGCTGCGCGGCCGGGTCTACTTCCAGTGGCGCGTGAAGGGCGCGGTCGTGCGCAGGGCGAACGCGCTGACGCGCAAGGGCCACCGCTCGAACACCGGCGACGACCCCGCGGGCTACTCGGCGTCGACGTGCACGATCACGTCGGGCTGAGGCCCTGAGCTACCCGAACAGCCGCGGGTCGTTGGAGATCACGCCCGTGACGCCGCAGCGCTCGAGCTCGGCGATCCGCGCGGCATCGTCGACGGTCCAGGCGTAGAGCTCGCCGCCGGCGGCGCGGATGGCGTCTGACAGGCGCGGCGTGACGAGCCGGTAGTGGGCCATCAGCGCATCGATCTCGCCGTGCCGGACGCGGTTGGCGGCGACGCCGGGCAGCGCGCGGCGCACGTAGGCCAGCACCGCCATGGCGGGCAGCATCGTCACGGGGTTGGCGAGCGGGTTGCGGCGCATCCGCGGCAGCGACCAGCCGATCCGCAGCTCCGGATGGCGCTCGCGCAGGAGCTGCAGCGACGAGTTCTCCATCGTCGAGACGAGCACCCGCTCGCTGAGACCGTGATCGTGCAGCGCGGCGGCGACGCGCCCCTCGTAGCCGCTCATCTTCATGTCGACGATGAGCTCGATCCCGTCGTAGACGGCGCCGGCGAAGTGCGCGAGCCCCTCCTCGAGCGTGTGTGCGCGGCGCTCGGCGGCGTCCTCCCAGTCGTGCGCCAGCAGCAGCTCGCCGGTTCCGTCGCGACGCTCGGGCAGGACGTCGAACTCGATCATGTCCACGCCGTGCGCGAGTGCGGCGGCAAACGAGTCGAACGTGTTGCCGGGCGCGATGTGGCCGGCGCCCTTGTGCCCGACGCGGCGCATGGCCCCGGCCGCCCGCCCGTTGTCCGCCGCGCTCACGACTGGCACCCGCGACACCAGTAGGTCAGCCGGTTGTCGTCGCCCTGCCCGCGGCTGCGGATCGGGTCGCCGCAGCGCGGGCAGGGACGGCCGGCGTGCGCGTACACGACGCGGTGCGCGTCCTGCATCCCGTCCAGCGCGGACTGCTGCATCCGCGGGCGCGTGAAGCGGACGATCGCCAGCGCCTCGGCGTCGCTGATCGCGCGCGCCGCGCGCCACGGATCGATGCCCGCCCCGAAGCAGCCCTCGCACTTCCAGAGGTTGCCGATCCCGGCGATGATGCGCTGGTCGAGCAGCGCGTCGCCGATCGCGCGGGTCGGGTCGTCGGCGCGCAGGCGCGCGAGGAAGGCGGGCTCGTCGAGCTCGGGCGCGAGGATGTCGGGGCCGAGCATCGCCAGCCGGCGGTCGAAGCGCGTGCGCGACTCGGTCAGCAGCTCGAGCACCGGCCCGTCGAACTGCACGACCTCGCCGGCCTCCGTGCGCAGCACCAGCCAGGCGCGGCGGTGCGCGCGCCGCCAGCGCTGGCCGTCGCGATAGGTGCCCCACGATCCGGTCATGCGCAGGTGCGAGTGGATGGCCAGGTCGCCCTCGAATCGCACGAAGAGGTGCTTGCCGCGCGCGTCGACGCCGGTCACCGCGCGGCCGGCGAGCTTCTCGGGCCAGCGCTCGCCGCGCAGGCGCGGGTTGGGGTGCGCGATTTCGGGCACCCGCCCCTCGACGAGGGGCCGGATGCGACGCGCCGCGTAGTGAATCGTGTCGCCCTCGGGCATGCGGTCCTTCAATCTAGAACCCGTGCCGGGTGACAAGGACGCGCTGGAGCGGATCGTGGGGGCGGCGCACGTCGAGCGCGGCGTGCGCGTCGGCGACGTCGCCGTCGCGGGCGTGCCCGCCACGCTCGTGCGGCCGGGCGACGCGCAGCAGGTCGCCGCGGTGGTCGCCTGGTGCTACACGCACGACGTGGGGATCGTGCCCGTCGGCGGGCGCAGCGGGCTGGCCGGCGGGGCGGCGGTGGTGGATCCGGGTGCGGCGACGATCGCGCTGTCGCTGCAGCGGCTGCGGGCGGTGCGCTCGTTCGAGCCCGAGCTGTGGCGGATGGAGGCCGAGGCCGGCGTGAGGACGGCCACGATCGCGCGCCTCGCGCGCGAGAACGGCCTGCTCTTCCCGCCCGACCCCGGCGCGCCCGAGCAGTCCCAGCTCGGCGGGACGATCGCGACGAACGCGGGCGGCCCGCACGCGTTCAAGTACGGCGTGACGGGCGACTGGGTGACGGGGATCGAAGCGGTGCTCGCGCCCGGCGAGCTCGTGCGCGCCGGCGGCGCGACGCGCAAGGACGTCGCGGGCTACGACCTGCGCGCGCTGCTGACGGGCTCGGAGGGCACGCTCGGGGTCATCACCGCGGCCTGGCTGCGCTTCGTGCCCGCGCCCGAGCACCGGAGGGTGCTCGTCGCCGCCTATCCGGACGCCGCCGCGGGCTGCGCCGCGGTGCTGCGCGTGCTGGCGAGCGGGATCGTGCCGGCGGCGCTGGAGTTCTTCGACGAGGGCGCGATCCGCGCCGCGGGCGCCGCGTATCCGGACGGCGACCTGCAGGGCTTCGTGCTGGTCGCCGAGGCGGACGGCTCACGCGAGGAGGCCGCGCGCGTGTGCGAAGAACTGCATGCGGCGCTCGCGCCCGGCGCCCGCGGCCTGCACGCGCCGGAGTCCGCCCGCGCGATCTGGCGCTGGCGCGAGGGCGTCTCGCTCGCCGTGACCGCCGTCCGTGCGGCCAAGCGCTCCGAGGACATCGCGGTGCCGGTCGACCGCCTGGAGGAGGCGATCGCCGCGACCGTCCGGATCGGCGCCCGCCACGACCTCGACGCCTGCTCCTGGGGCCACGCCGGCGACGGCAACCTGCACGCGAGCTTTCTGCTGGACCCCGGCGACGCCGCCCAGCGCGCCCGCGCCGACGACGCCGCCCACGAGCTGTTCGATCTCGCGCGACGCCTCGGCGGCACCGTCACCGGCGAGCACGGCATCGGGCTGCTGAAGGCCGGCCAGCTCTCACGCCAATGGATGCCGGCCGCCGTCGCCGCTCAGAGGGCGATCAAGGCCGCCCTCGACCCGAGGGGCCTCTTCAACCCGGGCAAGAAGCAGCCCTGAGCACGCGAGCGTGGGGGAGGGGGAACGAGCGGCTCTCGGTCCCCTCTCCCCCCAGCGGCGCACGCACCTCAGGTGTTCGCCAGCTCGTAGACCTGCGTGAGCCGGAAGTTGTTGCCCGACGGGTCGCGGAACGACGAGTCGATCCCGTACGGACGCTCCTCGGGCTGCTCGGAGAACTCCACGCCGCGCGCCTTGAGCTCCTCGTAGGAGGCCTGTACGTCGTCGGTCGTCAGGAAGACCGTGCCGGCGAAGCCCTTGCCCATCAGCACGCGCACCTGCTCGGCGGTCTGCTCGTCCATGACCGGCGGCCCCGGGATCGCCATGAGCGTGATGGAGAAGTCGTCCTGCCCGGGGGGGCCGACGGTGAGCCAGCGGAAGTCGTCCATCTCGGGCATCGTGACGTCGGCGCGAACCTCCATGCCGAGCTTCTGCGTGTAGAAGGCGACGGCCTCGTCCTGGTCGTGGACCCACAGCTGTGCGTTGGCGATCTTGATCATCGAACTGGCTCCTTCATCCCGGGGGGTTGATCTGATGAGCAGCACGCTAATCCGGCGCGGGCTCGCTGTCTTCTCGAAACGTGCGGCGTTGCGGGCGCCCGTAGAGGTGCACGAGGCAGGCCGGGACGCGGGCGTGGTCGGCGGCCGGCGGGTAGCGCCGGCGGTAGGCCGTCGGCGACACGCCGTAGTTGCGCGTGAAGCTCGTCGTGAACGATCCCTGGCTGACGAGCCCGACCGACAGGCAGATGTCCGACACCGAGCGATCGGTCGTGCGCAGCATCGACGCCGCGCGCTCCAGGCGGCGCGTCAGCAGGTAGGCACGCGGCGTCTCGCCGAAGGCGCGCCGGAACTCGCGGCTGAAGTGCGCGCGCGAGAGCCCGGCCGCCGCGGCCATGTCGTCGACGCCGATCGGGTCGAAGTAGCGCGCGTCCGCGAGATCCTTGGCGCGCAGCAGGTGGCGGGCGGCGGGAACGTGGGCCATGCCGGTCTCAGTATCGCCGCTGTGAGCCCGAGCCTTCGCAGATGGCTACTGTCTCGCGCGTGCCTTCCGAACTCGTCCCCACCGCCCGCGAGCTGCTCGACGCGCTCGGCAGCAACACCTGGACCGACGGCCGCGCCGAGCGGCTCATCGAGACCTTCGGCCAGTCGATGGGTCGCGCCACGCCCGCCGAGTCGCGCGAGTCGCTGGCGCTGCTGGCCTCCGGCCTGAACTCGCTCGACCCCGAGCCCGCCGGCGTGGCCTCGCGGATCGTCGGCGCGATGATCGAATCCGGCCACGATCCGCAGCCCGCGCGCGCCGCGATGCTCGGCGCCCTGCAGTCGACGCTGCCTGCCTGCGCGAGCCTCGCCGAGGAGGCGGAGGCGGCCGTCGGCGAGCCCGACGAGGACCTCGACGTCAACGACGACGCGATCGACGAGTGGCTCGCCGACCAGCGCGCGCATGCGCTCAACGAGGCGGCCGGCCGGCATCCGGCGGCGCTGGAGAGCTGGCAGCGCCTGCACGAGATCTGGCCCGGCGCGATCGCCCTGCTGTCCGTCGATCCCGAGGCCCGCGCGGAGGCGAGCGAGCTCGCGCCGGTGGCCGAGCAGATCGAGGAGGTCCACGAGGCCGCGGGCTGGCTGCGCGCGATGCTCACCGTCCTCAACGACGAGCCGTACGTCGCGATCGAGCCGGGCACCCGCACCGGGATCAGGGGCCGGATGAGCGGCATCGTCGAGAACTTCCAGCTCAACACCCTGCTCATGGACGAGTTCCCGCGCGACGCCCCGCGCGTCTCCCGGGAAGCGGTCGCCGTCGCGCGCGGCAACGGGCCGCAGCAGATCGAGGAGACCGTCACCGGCGTCTGGAATCTCTACACGTACGCGGCGCTGCGCCCCGGCGGCGAGCTGCCCGACGCGACCGACCGCGACTACGCCGGCACGTGGATCTGGAACGAGGGCATGCCCGCCGACATTCCCGTCGTCGACGGCCACCGCGTGATCCTGCTCGGCCCGGCGGAGCCCGAGCGCAGCTGGCCGGCGCAGCGGATGTTCCTCAAGCTGCCCGCGCGTCTCACCGCCGAGCTGCTCGACGAGAGCGCGCTCGACGAGTGGCTCGCGAAGATCGAGGCGGCGGCGGCGAAGGCCACCGACCTGAGCTGACCGCCGGTCTTGCCGCGCGCGCTCAGTCCCGCGGCGCGTAGCGGCTGTGCAGCATGAGGTCGTTGCCGTCGGGGTCGGTGAAGAGGGCCATCTTGCAGACGCCCGTGTCGAGCGTGTCGGCGACGAACTCGACGCCCTTGGCCTCGAGGTCCGCCCGCGCCGCGTCGACATCGTCGACATGCAGGGCCGGATGGGCGTTCTTCTGCGGCTGGAACTCCATGCCGAAGCGGGCCGGCTCCCAGATGCCGAAGCACGTCTCGCCCACCCAGAACTCGGCCTCCGAGCGCTCGTCGGGGCGCAGCCCGAGCGTGTCGACGTAGAACGCCCGCGAGCGGGCCCAGTCCTGCGATGGAATGCCGACGAAGTCGAGCTTGCTGATCATGGGGTGGTCTCCTTGGTGGTGGGGACGGCGTACGGTGGCAGGCATTGCGGTCAGGAGCTGTCCTGATCGCCATGCGTTCTGCCGGATCGCTGACCTTCGTCCGTCGTGTCGGCACTTGTGCACGACAGGCATGCATTTCTGCCGGACATCGCACGGGCGCTGCGCGATCCGGCAGTTTGTGCATCTCGCGCATGACCGAGCGACACCTCGAGCCCCCCGCGGGGACAGGATGTCGCTGCTTCATGGCATGGATGAACGAGCGACACCTCGAGCCCCCCGCGGGGACAGGATGTCGCTGCTTCATGGCATGGATGAACGAGCGACACCTCGAGCCCCCCGCGGGGACAGGATGTCGCTGCTTCATGGCATGGATGAACGAACGACACCTTGAGCCAGTGCCTTCACCCAGGTGTCGCTGGCTCATGGGCCGCGGATCGCCCGAGGCATGTCACGAGCGCCGGCCCGCCTCTTTCCATGCCGCGCGCACCGGCGCGCCGCCGCAACGTCTGCGCTCGCCGCGACGCCTACGCGCTGAGCGTGAGCTTGCTGGGACCGGCGCGGAAGCCGACCTCGACGAGCAGCGACTCCAGCGGGGAGCCGACGACCGGCTCGCCGTCGACGCGCTCCAGCGAGAGCTTGCGCCCGCGCCCGCCGGTGACGAACTGCGCGAGCGCCTCGAACGACGCGACCAGCCGCGGGTCGCCGTAGTCGACGAGCGTCGCGATCCCGCGGCCGCCCTTCTCGACGTAGAGCACGGGCTCGGCGCCCGCCAGCACGACGTAGGCGCCGCGCACGCGCGCGGGCTTGCGCGCGCCCGCCTCGTCACGGCGCGGCCAGGGCAGCGCGGCGCCGTAGGGCTGCGCCGGGTCGGTGGCGGCGAGCACGAGCGGCGCGGACTCCTCGACGTCGCGCTGCGCGCGCAGCCGCTCGACCGCGCCGGGCAGCGCGAACTGCGCGCCGCCCAGCCCCTCGACGAAGTAGCCGCGCCGGCAGACCCCCAGCGTCTCGAGCTGCGACAGCGCGTCGTAGAGAATCGAGAAGCCGCCGGGGATCCCTTCGGCGAGCACCTGCTCGCGGGTGACGATGCCGTAGCGCTCGAGCAGCAGCTCGGCCAGCGTGCGCCGCCGCTGGCCCACCTCGGGCTCGCGGCGGAAGATCGTGTCGGTCAGCGCCCAGCGCCCCTGGACGACCGCCGACGCGCCGCTGCGGCGTGTCCCGAAGCGGCGGGTGCCGTGGCGCGCGCCGCCGGTGCGCGCGCGAGCCAGGGTCAGCCGCGGCGCGCGCAGCGGCGCGAACGCGTCGTTGGTCACCTCGCCCGCCCAGACGAGATCCCACAGCGCCTCCTGCACCGACTCGGGCTCGAGGGCGACGTCGGCCAGCAGGTCGGTGAAGAAGCACGGCGACGCGAGCAGGCGCTCACGCACGAGGTCGTGCTCGGGCTCGGACGGCACCGGCGACCCCCGCGCCGTGCCCGGCCCACCCACGCGGCCGATCGCCTCGGCGTCCTCGCGGAAGTACAGCGCCACGCGGCCCGTGCTGCGCCCGAGCGTCCCGGCGCCGAGCCACACGAGCTCGCCGCTTGCGCACAGCTGATCCAGCCACGCCGGCGAGTAGGCTCCGACGCGGCGCGGCAGCACGTCGCGCTCCCACACCTCGGCGGGCAGCGCGATCCCCTGCAGCGCGACGAGCACCTCGCGCAGGCGGTCGATCCCGGCCCCCGCCGCGGGATGGCGGTCGACGCCCTGCCAGGAGGGCAGGAAGGCGGCCAGCGCACGCTGGTCGGCGGGCTCGATCTCCTTGCGCAGCGCGGCCAGCGACGCACGGCGCAGACGGCGCAGCACCTCGGTGTCGCACCACTCGGGCTCGCCCGGCCGGCCGCGCGGATGGAGCTCCCCCCGCACGATCTCGCCGTCGCGCTCCAGGCGCTCGAGCACCGCGGTCGGATCGACGCCGTAGCGCGCGCGCAGCTGCGCGGTGGTGAACGGGCCGTGGGTGCGGGCGTAGCGGGCGGCGAGCGTGGCCAGCGCGTCGGGCACGTCGGCGGTGAACGCGTCGGGCAGGCCGCCGGGCGGGACGGCGCCGAGCGCGTCGCGGTACAGGCCCGCGTCGTCGGCGGCGACCCAGCGCGGCTCGCCGCCGATGCGCAGCACGATCGCGCGGCGCTCGTCGCGCAGCGCCTCGAGCATCCGGTCGGCGTCGACGCCGGCGAGCACGCGGTCGTGCACCTCGTCGGGCGTCAGGTCGCCGACGCGGCGCAGCACGTCGGCGAGCACGTCGCGGGTCTCGGCGCGGGTGCGGTCGGAGCGATGCTGGAGGTCCGCCTCGACCATGTCCAGCGCGCCGGGGTCGATGAGCTCCCGCAGCTCCTCCTGGCCGAGCAGCTCGCGCAGCAGCTCGCGATCCAGCGAGAGCGCGGCGGCGCGGCGCTCGGCGTTGGGCTGATCGCCCTCGTACATGTACGTCGCGACGTAGTCGAACAGCAGCGACGAGGCGAACGGCGACGCCGTCGGCGTCTCGACTTCCACCAACGACAGCTCACGCGAGTGCAGCCCGCGCAGCAGATCCTCGAGGCCGGGCACGTCGAGCACGTCGCGCAGGCACTCGCGGTAGGTCTCGAGGATGATCGGGAAGTCCGGGTAGCGCTTGGCCACCTCCAGCAGCGACTGCGACTTCAGCCGCTGCTGCCATAGCGGCGTGCGCTTGCCCGGGTACGCGCGCGGGATGAGCAGCGCGCGGCCGGCGTTCTCGCGGAAGCGCGCGCCGAACAATGCGGATGACGCCAGCTCGGCGACGACCGCCTCCTGCACCTCGTCGGGCTCGACCATGACGAGCTCCGCGCCGGGCGGCTCGTCGGCGTCGGGCAGGTGGACGATGATTCCGTCGTCGGACCAGATCGCGTCGGACTCGAGGCCGTAGCGCTCGCGGATGCGCTGCGACAGGGCCAGGCCCCAGGCCGCGTGCACGCGGCCGCCGTAGGGCGACAGCACGCACAGGCGCCAGTCGCCGATCTCGTCGCGGAAGCGCTCGACGACGATCGTGCGGTCCGACGGCAGGACACGCGTCGCGTCCTGCTGCTCGCGCAGGAAGGCGAGCAGGTTCTTCGCCGCGAACGCGTCGAGGTCGTAGTCGGCCTGCAGGGTGGCGGCGTCCTGGTCGACCGCCCAGCGGCTGAACGCGCCGATCGCCTGGCCGAGCTCCTTGGGACGCCCGACGCCGTCGCCCTTCCAGAACGGCACCGCGCCCGGCGCCCCGGGGGCGGGGGTGACGATGACGCGGTCGCGGCCGATCTCCTCGATGCGCCAGGTCGAGGCGCCGAGCAGGAACGTCTGGCCCGCGCGCGCCTCGTAGACCATCTCCTCGTCGAGCTCGCCGACGCGCCGCCCGTCGGGCAGCGTGACGCTGAACAGGCCGCGGTCGGGGATCGTCCCGGCGTTCGTGATCGCCAGTTGCCGTGCGCCCTTGCGCGGGCGGATCGTGCCGCCGACGCGGTCCCACACGATGCGCGCGCGCAGCTCGGCGAACTCCTGCGAGGGATAGCGCCCGTCGAGCATGTCGAGCACGTTCTCCAGCAGCGAGCGCGACAGCTCCGCGTACGAGTGGGTGCGCGTGACGAGCGCGTAGAGGTCGTCGACGGCGATCGGCTCGTCGTCGGGCTGCGATGCCGCGATCGAGACGATCTGCTGGGCGAGCACGTCGAGCGCGTTGCGCGGCACGACGGTCGGCTCGATCTGGCCCGCGCGCATGAGCTTGCAGACCACCGCGCACTCCAGCAGGTCGGCGCGGAACTTCGGGAAGATCCGTCCCTTCGACGTGTCGCCGACGTTGTGGCCGGCGCGGCCGATGCGCTGCAGCCCGCGGGCGACGGACTTCGGCGACTCGACCTGCAGGACGAGGTCGACGGCGCCCATGTCGATGCCGAGCTCCAGCGACGAGGTCGCCACGAGGCAGGGCAGCTCGCCGGCCTTGAGCATCTCCTCGACGACGAGGCGCTCCTCGCGGGCGAGCGAGCCGTGGTGGGCGCGCGCGATGTCGACCGGGGTGGCGTCCTCGGGCAGGTCGGCGTTGGCCAGCTCGTTGAGCCGCAGCGCCAGGCGCTCGGCGCCGCGGCGCGCGTTGACGAAGACGATCGTCGAGCGGTGCGCCTTGACGAGCCGCAGGATCTCGGGGTAGATCGCCGGCCAGATCGAGCGCCGCGTGGCCTCGTTGCTGGTGCCGGTGAGCGGGTCGAGCGGATCGACGAGATCGGTCCCGACGTGCTGCTCGGGCTCGACCATCGACTCGACCGGGACGTGGATCTGCAGGTCCAGCGGCTTGCGCACGCCGGCGTCGACGATCGTGCACGTCCGCCGCGGGCCGACCATGAAGCGCCCGACCTCCTCGAGCGGGTTCTGCGTGGCGGACAGACCGATCCGCTGCGGCTCGCGGCCGCCGGTCTGCAGCGCCGCCAACCGCTCGAGCGTCAGCGCCAGGTGCGAGCCGCGCTTCGTCGCCGCGACGGCATGGATCTCGTCGAGAATGATCGCCTCGACCCCGGTGAGGATCTCGCGCGCGCCGCTGGAGAGCATGAGGTACAGCGACTCGGGCGTCGTGATGAGGATGTCGGGCGGGTGGCGGCGCATCGCCGCGCGGTCCTTCTGCGGGGTGTCGCCGGTCCGCACGCCGACGCTCAGGTCGGCGCCGATCCCGCGCAGCGGCGCGCGCAGGTTGCGGTCGATGTCGTAGGCCAGCGCCTTCAGCGGCGAGACGTAGACGAGGCGGACCCCCGGCGGCGCATCCGCGGGGCGCGGCGTGCTGCTCAGCCGGTCCAGCGCCCAGAGAAACGCGGCGAGTGTCTTGCCCGACCCCGTCGGCGCGGAGATGAGGACGTGCTCGCCGGTGGCGATCGCCGGCCAGGCCTGCGCCTGGACCTCGGTGGGCCCCTCGAAGGCGGCGGCGAACCAGTCGCGGACGGCGGGGGTGAACTGCTCGAGCGCCACGCCTCCAAGGCTAGCCCCGGTCGCGGCCTGGGTGTGTCCTAAATGCGCTGGACGAACGTTTCGTCCAGCCGCCCGGCGCTCATGCCGATCAATCCGTGTGCAGCGTTCCGCGCGCCATCTCCCCCTGGCGCTCGGGCTCCCCGCGGCGGCGCTGCTCCTGCCGCTCGCCCCGGCGCAGGCCGCGAGCGCTCCGGCCCGGTCGCAGCTCCCCCGAGAACACCGATTCTCGCCGCGCCGACCGCTCCGCGCCGACGTCCGTGCGGGTGCCGGCGAGCGGGTCGTGGTACCTGCAGGTGGCGCTCCCGCCGCACCTCGCCGCCGGCGGCGGCCGGCTCTCCGTCCAGTTCGACGGCGGACGCCAAGCACGGCCTGCGCGGGAGCAGGTCGTGCGCCGGCTCGGACCCGGTTAGCCGCGGCCGATCTCCCGCGCGCGCCGCAGCACCGCGTCCAGCATCGGCGCGGTCAGCTTGCCCGTGAACGTGTTCTGCTGGCTGGGATGGAAGGTGCCCAGCAGGACGGGCGCGGGCGGGTCGAGCGCGAGCTCGGCGCCGTGGCCGAAGCGCGGCCGCGGCCTCGGCACCGCCAGGCCGCTGCCGGCGAGCAGGCGCAGCGCCGCGTCCCACGCGAACGCGCCGAGGCACACCACGACGCGCACCCCGGCGAGCAGCTCGAGCTCGCGCAGCGCGTAGGGCAGGCACGTGTCGCGCTCGGCCGGCGCCGGCTGGTTGGCCGGCGGGGCGCAGCGCACGGCGGCGGTGATCCAGGCGCCGTCCAGCCGCAGACCGTCGGCGGCGTGCACCGACGTCGGCTGGTTGGCGAAGCCCGTGCGGTGCATGGAAGCGAACAGGAAGTCACCGGAGCGATCGCCGGTGAAGACGCGCCCGGTGCGGTTGGCCCCGTGGGCGGCCGGGGCGAGGCCGAGCAGCAGCACGCGGGCGTCGGGGTCGCCGAAGCCGGGGATCGGCCGGCCCCAGTACTGCTGCCCCGCGAACGACGCGCGCTTCTCGCGCGCCACCCGCTCGCGCCACGCCACGAGCCGCGGGCAGGCACGACAGTCGACGATCTCTCGCTCGAGCTGGGCGAGACGCGACAGGCGCTCGGCGCGTTCGCTCAAGGAGCGTGCGGCGGCTGCATGAGCAGCCCGAGGATCAGCCGCTCGACGAGCGGCTGCAGGTCGGTGACGCGCTCGGGCTGACCGGTGCGCAGCTGGCGCGAGACGAGCTCGAAGGTCGCGCCGACGATCGCGAACGCCTCGTCGGGCGAGGCGTAGGCCGGTCCGCCGGTCCGCTCGGCGCCCTTCACGGTCTGGTCGTACATGACCTGCGCGAAGCCGTTGAGCGTGGCGATGCGCAGCTCGGCGAGCCGCGGGCCCGCCCCGACCGTCTCCACGAGGATCGCCTGGGCCATCGCCGGGTTGTCCTCGATCGCCGCCAGGATCGCGTGCAGCCCGGCGCTGTGGCGCTCCTCGAACCTGCGCTCGGCGCCGCGCGACGCGGCCACCAGCTCCTCGACGAGCGTGGCCGTGGCGTGCTCGAAGAGTGCGATCAGGCACTCCTCCTTGTTGGCGAAGTGCTCGTAGAACGTGGCCTTCGACATGCCGGCCTGGCGGCTGATCGCCTCCGCGCTGGCATCGGCGTAGCCGACGCGCGAGAAGACGACCGCGGCCGCGCCGAACAGGCGGTGCTTCTGCACCTCGAGGCGCACCTCGAGGGGCGGTGCGTGGCGCCCGCGCGGGATCGGCTGCTGTGATGACTCGAGCTCAGGGGTCAACGCCAGCCAGTGTAGATGCGAGTTGCAGTGTGCCCCGCCGGTGCCGAGCAGATCACGAACCGCGCCGCCCGCTCGCACGGCTCGGCGCCGGGAAACCCGCAGAAGTTGCGGCTGGGTACTAGGCTCGGGGCCGATGAGGCCCGCCCTACTGCTCTGTGTCCTGGCATGTTCACTCGCCGCCTGCGGCGCCGAGACGCGAGACTCCGCGAAGGAGTTCAGCGGCGCGCAGCGCGCCGTCGCCGCGGCCGTCGAGGACCTCGAGGCCGCCGCCCGCGACGACGACAGCGAGGCGGTCTGCACGAAGCTGCTCGCCGAGTCGCTGCTGGCCGAGCTCAAGGCGCGGGGCACGAACTGCACCGCGGCCGTCAAGGACGCGTTCAAGGACGCCGACTCGATGGACCTCACCGTCGACGACGTGACGATCAGCGGCGAGCAGGCGACCGCCCAGGTGACCTCCGGCACCGGCGACAGCAAGCGATCTGACACGCTGGAGCTCGAACGGGCCGGCGCCGGCTGGCGCATCTCCTCGCTGCAGGCCTGAGCGCCGCCGCGCGCGCCGCCGCCGTTCGCCGCGTCAGTCCTTGATCGAGGACCCGTACTGGCGCGCGTAGTAGGCGCGGTAGTCGCCCGAGCGGATCGGCTCCCACCAGGCGCGGTGGTCCTGGTACCACGCGACGGTCTCCTCGAGGCCCGCGGCGAAGCGCACCTGCGCCTCCCAGCCGAGCGCGCGGACCTTCTCGGAGCCCAGCGAGTAGCGCCGGTCGTGGCCGGGGCGATCCGTGACGTAGGTCAGCAGCGACTCGTCGGCGCCGGTCAGCTCGATGATCCGTCGCACGACCTCGAGGTTCGGGCACTCGTCGGGCCCTCCCACGTTGTAGGCCTCGCCGGCCACGCCATGGGCGAGCACGTGGCCGATCCCGCGCCCGAAGTCCTTGACGTAGAGCCAGTTGCGCACCTGCAGGCCGTCGCCGTAGACGGGCAGCGGGTCGCCGTGCAGGGCGTTGAGGATCATCAGCGGGATGAGCTTCTCGGGGTACTGGCGCGGCCCGTAGTTGTTCGAGCCGCGGCAGATCACCGTCGGCAGGTCGTACGTGTGGAAGTAGGAGGCGACGAGCAGGTCGGCGCCGGCCTTGGTCGCGCTGTACGGCGAGGACGGCGCCAGCGGCGACTGCTCGGTGAACGAGCCCTCCTCGATCGACCCGTAGACCTCGTCGGTCGACACCTGCAGGTAGCGCACGCCCGCTCGCCGCGCGGCTTCGAGCAGGACCCAGGTGCCGACCGCGTGGGTCGTGACGAACGCGTCGGGCTCGGCGATCGAGCGGTCGACGTGCGTCTCGGCGGCGAAGTTCACGACGGCGTCGACGCCGGTCATGGCGCCGGCGACTGCGCCGGCGTCCTCGATTCCCGCGTGGACGAACTCGACGTCCAGGCCGGCGAGGTTCTCGCGCCGCCCGGCATAGGTGAGCTTGTCGAGCACGACGACCTCGTCGCCGTGGTCGCGCAGGCGCAGGCGCACGAAGGCCGAGCCGATGAAGCCGGCGCCGCCGCAGACCAGCAGCTTCACGAGACCGCCACCCGCGCCGTCAGGTACTCGGCCAGCCCGCGCTGCCACGGCGCCAGCACGACCGGGTCGCGGCGCTCGCTGCCGAGCACGCTGTAGGCCGGGCGGCGCGCGGGGCGCACGAACTGCTCGCTCGTGGCCGGCAGCACGCGGCAGTCGATCCCGGCGCGCTCGAAGATCTCCAGCGCGAGCTCGTTCCACGAGCACTGCCCGGCGCCGGCGGCGTGCAGGATGCCGCGCTCGTCCGGGCGCTCGGCCAGCTCGACGAGCGCGCCCGCGAGGTGCCCGGTCCACGTCGGGCAGCCGACCTGGTCGGTCACGACGGGGACCTCCTCGCGCTGGGCGCCGAGCGCGAGCATCGTGTCGACGAAGTTGCGCCCGCCGGTGCCGAACAGCCACGCCGTGCGCACGATCGCGTGGTCGGGGTTGGCGGCGGCCACGAGCTGCTCGCCCGCGAGCTTCGTGTCGCCGTACACGCCCAGCGGCGCCACGGGATCGGACTCCACCCACGGCTCGCGCTTGGAGCCGTCGAAGACGTAGTCGGTCGAGACGTGCACGATCCGCGCGCCGACCGCCTGCGCCGCGGCGGCCACGTGGCCGGCGCCGCGGGCGTTGACGGCCTCCGCGAGGCCCCACTCGGACTCCGCGCCGTCGACGTCGGTGTAGGCGGCGCAGTGCACGACCACGGCGGGGCGCAGCTCGCGCAGCACGCGCTGTGCCGCGCCGGCGTCGGTCACGTCGAGGTCGGCGCGCGTGGCGGGGTGCACGTCGTGGCCGAGCCGGACCGCGCAGTCGACGACGGCGCGCCCGAGCATGCCGCCGGCGCCGGTCACGAGCAGCTTCACCGCTCGCCCCCGCTCACAGGATCCCGATCTCCGAGTTGTCGCCGACCATGAAGCGGTACGCGCGCGGCTGGCGCACGCCGCGCGAGATCGTCACGTTGCGCCCCAGCAGCGAGGACTCCATCCGGCCTTCCAGGTTGGAGACCGTCGAGCCCTCCAGCAGGATCGAGTGCTCGACCTCCGCGGAGCTGATCGCGCAGCCCTCGCCGATCGACGTGTACGGCCCGATATAGGCGTCGGTCAGCCGCGCCCCCGCCCCGATGATCGCCGGGCCGCGGACGGTCGTGCGCTCCAGCCGGGCCCCGCGCTCGACGACGACGCGCCCGTCGCACTGCGAGTCGACGAGCTCGCCCTCGCAGCGCGGCTCGATGCGGTCAAGCACGAGCCGGTTGGCCTCGAGCATGTCCTCCAGGCGGCCGGTGTCCTTCCACCAGCCGCGCACGATGTGCGGCTCGACGCGGCGGCCCTGGTCAACGAGGTACTGGATCGCGTCGGTGATCTCCAGCTCGCCGCGCGCGCTCGGCGCGATCGCGCGGGCGGCGTCGTGGATGCCGGCGGTGAACATGTACACGCCGACCAGGGCGAGGTCCGTGGCCGGCTGCGCCGGCTTCTCCACGAGCCGGACGACACGGTCGCCCTCGAGCTCGGCGACGCCGTAGTTCTCGGGGTCGTCGACCGGGGTGAGGAGGATCAGCGCGTCCGGCTGGTTGGCGCGGAAGGACGCGACGAGGTCGGTGATGCCGCCCTGCAGGATGTTGTCGCCGAGGTACATGACGAACGGCTCGCCGTCGAGGAACGTCTCGGCCGTCAGCGAGGCGTGCGCGAGGCCGAGCGGCGCGTCCTGCTCGACGTAGGTAATCGCCACGCCGAACTGCGCGCCGTCCCCGGCGGCGGCGCGGATCTCCTCGCCGGTCTCGGGCGCGATGATGATCCCGACCTGCGTGATGCCGGCCGCGGCCATCGCCTCGATGCCGTAGAAGAGCACGGGCTTGTTGGCGACCGGCACGAGCTGCTTGGCGCTCGTGTGGGTGATCGGGCGCAGCCGCGTGCCCTTGCCGCCGGAGAGGATCAGCCCCTTCATCAATACACGCCGGCGGCGAGCTTGCGGTGATCCCAGGTGGCGGCCGAGCGGGCGCGGAACTGCAGCGCGACGCGCTTGGGGGCCTGGGCGAGCACCATCGCTCGGGTGTCCTCGTCGACCGCGCCGTCGGGATCGGTCGCGCTTGGCGCGTAGCGCGCGAAGAGCTCCAAGCCGAAGTCCGCGACGGGCGCGCTGTCGCGATGGACCGTCACGTCGCACTTCAGCATCGCGCCGCGCAGGTCGGCGTACTCGCTGCCGGCCTCGACCTGCAGCGTGGCGCGCGGGTCGCGCTCGAGGTTGCGGACCTTCTGGGACTTGGCGAACGTCCACGCCCAGAGGTCTGCGTCGCGCATCACGTACCACAGCGGCATGAGGTGCGCGAAGCCGTCCTGTCCGATCGTCGCGCAGACGACGGTGCGCTCCTCGTCGAGGAACGCCGCCAGCTCGGCGGCGGACATCTTGATCTGATCGCGGCGGCTCACGGGCGGGACTGTAGCCAGCCCCGCCCGCGGTGCCGTTGCGACTGCTGCTGTCAGCTAGCGCTCGTTGCCGGTGAAGACGGCCACGCGCTCGCAGCCCTTCACGCGCCTGCGCTCGTTGTTGTTGATCCGGGCGACATCGCCGCGGCCCGTGCCGCAGTCCACCCGTGCGGCGGGTCCGGCCGTCGCGACGTTGATGAAGTCGCGACCGCTGCCGCCGAGGGCGGTGTCCCGGCCGAACGCGGCGTTGATCGTGTCGTTGCCGGCGCCGGCGGACATGTAGTCCGTACCGGGACCGCCGTTGAGGTGATCCTTGCCCGAGCTGCCGTAGAGCTTGTCGTTGCCCAGGGCACCCGAGATGTTGTCGCCGCCGGTGCGGCCCTCGATGCAGTCGTTGCCACGGCCGCCGTCGAGGCGGTCGTTGCCAGCGAGGCCGATGATCCGGTCAGCGATGTTCGTGCCCGTGATGCGGTCGGCCCGGTTCGTGCCGATGATCGCGAACTTCGGCGCCCCGCTGAAGCTGAGGCACGGACTCTTGCCGAAGCGCTTGCGGGCGACGTCGATCGGCACCACGGTGCCGCCGCTCGGTCCCTGGAAGGGCCGGCCGACGATGATCTCACCGAGGTTCGAGCCGCCGCTGCCGGCCGGGATGACGCAGAGCTGACGGTCGTTGATGAGCGTCGAGCCGGGCGGGCAGACCTGCCCGATCGGGTCGCCGGAGCCCTCGTTCTGCTTGGTCGGGTCGCACACGTCGCCGTTGGCGCCGACCTTGGCCTGGCCGACGACGAGGTCGACCAGCGGCGGCTCGGCGCCGCGGATGACCTTGATGTGCAGGGCGTTGATCGTCAGCTCGTCCTCGGTCTGGATGCGCTCGTCGACCTTGATCTCAACCAGTGCGCCGAGCAGCGGGTTGAGGATCTTCGTGAGCTCGTCGACCAGTTGGTCGAGCGGAAGCGGCTGCCCGCCGAGGGTGAGGTCGGCGACACGGCTGTCGCCGCTGAACTGCGGCGCCGTGTTGCCGGTGACGCAGCCGGCGGCCGCGGTCGCGTTGGCCGCTCCGACGCCGATCGTCGGGCCGCTGGCGCCGAGCAGGAGGGTGAGGTCCTCGACGCGACCCTCGGCCGCGATCTTCTGATCGATCGCCTTACCGAGGTCCGGGTCGATCGCGGTGGTCGCCTTGCCGGTGACGGCGCCGAGGAAGTCCGTGGAGATCCCGAGCTGGGTGGGCGTGTTGCCGGCGCCGCTCTCGCTGTCGGTGCACTGCGGCGCGTCCGGGCTGACACCGTTGGCCGTGTTGATGTTGCCGTTGGCGACGATCGGCTCCACCCGGTTGTTGCCCGAGACGGAGGCGAAGAGCGCGCTGCCTCGGCACTCCCACACCGGCGTACTCGTAAGCGCGGATGCAGACGGAACTGCACTGAGAAGTCCGGCCGCTGTGGCGAGGACTATGAGAACCCTGCGATTCATGCGTCTCCAATCGTTGAGGCAGATGGCGCCTACGGCGCACCTACCCGGAATCTAGTGTGTCGTTCGCGATCAGCCCGAGATCGCACTGCCGTCCAAGCCGCTGCACTGCTATAACGCCAACTCTCCCCAAAGCTGGCGCCGATTGTCCCACGTCTGGCGAATCGACGGGGGTTCTCGCTGCCCGATGCAAGGTTTCTGGACGAACGTTCTAGATCCTGTTCGTTGTGCGTGTGATCCAAACGTCGCCGCGTCCTGCGGCGCGGGCTAGCGAACTGCGCCGGCCCGTAGGCGCTGGACCGCGGCCAGCACGGCCGCGCGCGCCTCGGCGGGCTCGAGCACCGCGGCGTCGCCGGCTTCGGCGAGCACGTCGCGGACGAGGAAGTCGGTGCCCTTGAACGGCAGCTCCACGATCACCGATCCGTCGGCCAGCTCCTGCGCCACGCGGCGCTGCTCGCGCGCCCAGCGCGCGCGCTCGGGGGAGACCCAGACGCGCGCGATCCGCGACGCCTGCACCTCGCCGGTGCGCAGCCAGCCGTCGAGCTCGGCCGCCGGGTTGACCTCGGGGCGCGGCTCGTACGGAATGTCGGTGACCTCGGCGTGGCGGATGCGGTCCAGGCGGAAGTGGCGCACGTCGTCGCGCTCGGGATCGAACGACGCGACGTACCAGCCCTCGCGCCCGTTGACGAGCGCGTAGGGCTCGACGACGCGCCGCGTGTACTCGTCTTCGTTGGGCTTGTAGTAGTCCAGCCGCAGGAGGTGGCGGCGGTTGATCGCCTCCGAGGCGACCCGTGCGACGCGCGAGTCGTCGCCGCCCTGGTCGGCGACGTGCAGGCCCTGCTCCATCGGGTCGGCGCCGAGCGCGTCCACGATCTTGGTGCGGGCCGACTGCAGCGAGCCCTCGGGCAAGCCGCCCGCCAGCAGGTCGATCGCGGCGACGAGCGCCTTGGCCTCGACGGGCAGCAGCCGCGCGGGGCGCGCGAAGTTGTCCGAGTACGGCTCGGGGTCGACCTCGATCGCACCGTGCTCGTCGATCTCGGCGTAGAGCACGTACGAGCCGCCGCCGAAGTTCACGACGTTGAGCACGTTGATGTCCTCGCGCAGCTCGGCCGCGGAGATCTGCATCGTCTCGCAGACCTCGGCGGCCGCGAGCTTGACGTCGGCGCGGCCCGCGCGGATGAGGATCGACGCGAGCGTCACGAGTCGCGCGAAGCGCTCGGGCCGGATCGCGGCCTCGCTGCGGCGCGCGCCGTTGGACGGGGCGATGGCATCGGCCTCGTCGTCCTCGCCGGGGGGGACGGGGTCGGCGAGCTCCAGCGTCGCGCCCCGGTGGCGCTCGAGCAGCAGCTCCACGCGTTCGGCCAGCTCGCGCTCGAGCTCGGGCGGGCCGAGCACGCGGGCGTGCTCGCCGAGGCGCAGCACCCAGGCCGTGAGCTGGCGGCGGTCGGCGTAGGGCGTCGCGAACACGATGTCGCCGTCGGTGCCGGCCGGCTGGACCTCGCCGTAGCGGCCGAAGTGGCGCTCGATCTGCCAGGCGATGCGCTCGGAGATCTCGATCTCCGCGGTGGCGGTGGGATCGCCGAACTGCCAGTCGGCGCGGTTGGCGTAGGGGCGCGGGTCGAAGCCCGCGGGCGGACCCTTGAAGTCGTGCTCGGCCTTCGTCGCGTAGGCGACCTTGCCGCGGATCCGCGAGAGCCGGAAGACGCGCAGCGCCTTGCGCTCGTGGGCGTAGCCGAGCAGGTAGAACTCGCCCTTGAAGAGCAGGTGGTACGGGTCGACCTTGCGGGTTCCCGTGTCGTCGCGGGCCATCGTGTAGTAGTCGAAGGTGATCGTCTTGTTGCGGAAGATCGCGGTCTCGATCTTCGCCAGGCGCTGGGACAGCTCGTGGCCGTCGACGGAGGCCTTGATGCCGAGGCCGACCGAGCGCTGCTCGGGGGCGTGCATCGGGTTCGAGCGCCCCCACGAGATCTGCTGCAGGGCCAGGCGCAGCGGCTCGGCGTAGGCGAACTCCCCGTCGAGCAGCGACAGCGCGGTCTGCAGCGCCGCCAGCTCGGCGTCGGAGAACGCGATCGCGGGGAGGTGGAAGTTCTCCGGGCGCAGCGAGTAGTTCTCCTGCTCGGCGACGCCGTCGACCGGCCGCTCGACGGTCAGCGCGATCCCCAGCGAGTCCAGCTCCGAGCGGTCGGCGTAGAAGCGCCGCGCGAACGCGTCCTCGTTCATCGCGCTGTAGCCCTCGACGTCGCGGCGGATCTCCAGCGCGGTCACCGGGCGGCGCTCGGCCATGAGGTACGAGATCAGGGAGAGCTGGCGAATGAGCTTCTCCGTGTCCTTGGCCATCCGCCACACGATAAGGGCCGCTCGCGCCCCGGCGGACCGATCGGGGGTGCATTGGCCCGCTTTTTGCGAAGACTTGCGGCTGGTCAGGGGTGCGAGCGCACGTCCCCGCTCACGCGCCGCAGCGCGGCGGCCAGGGCCCCACGATCCTCATCGGCCCTGGCTATGTGGCCGGACAACGCGGAGCGTCGGGTCCTCGCCGCGCGCTGCCCGGCGGTCAGGCGGCCTCGCGCGGGTCCTCGCCGCGCGCTGCCCGGCGGTCAGGCGGCCTCGCGCGCGTCCTGCTCGACGGCCGGCGCGGCCGCGAAGTACGCGCCACCGCCGAGCGCGCGATCGAAGCGCGACCAGCGCTCGCCGCTGGGCAGCTCCTTCTCGAGACGGTCGAACGAGCCGAGCCGGCCGCCGAGGTTGTCGCAGAAGTGCACGAGCGTCGCCTCGCGCGTGCACGGCACGATCGGGCTGCCGTGCTCGAGCGAGCCGTGGTGGCTGAGGATGATGTGCAGGACGGCCTGCGCCGTGGCCGGCTCGAAGCCGTCGATGCCGTCGATCAGCTGGCGCACGCGGTAGTAGCCGAGCGGGATCTCGCCGTGCAGCTTGCCCGCGTCGGTCATCTCGATCGCGCTGCCCGCGAAGGCGTAGGCCTCGAGCTTGCCGATGTCGTGCAGCAACGCGCCGGTGACCGCGACGTCGCGGTCGATCTCGGTGAACGTCGCGCTGATCGCGCTGACGGCCTGGGCCACCGACAGCGAGTGCTCGAGCAGGCCGTGGCGGTAGGCCTGATGGAAGCGCTTGGCCGCGGGGGCTTGGCGATAGACCGCCCACAGCGGCGAGTCGGTCCCGAACACGGCCGCGAGCAGGCGCCGCAGGTCGGGGTGCTGAACCGTCGAGACCAACTCGCGCAGATCCAGCTCCATCTGCTCGGCCGAGCGCGGCGGCCCGTCGACGAGCTCGGCGAGGTCGAAGCTGCCCGGTTCCGCGGCGCGGAGCGCGTCGAGCTCGAGCTCGGGGCCGTGGCGCGGGTCGACCCGCAGCCGCCCGCTGACGCGCACCGCGGCGCCCAGCGTCGCGATCTCGGCGACGGCGGCCACGTCGTGGCAGACCCGCGCCGGCAGGCGGCCGGTGCGGTCGCCGAGGACGAGGCGCAGGGCGCGGCCGGCACGCTCGGAGCGCAGCTCGGCCTCGCGGACGATGAGCACGCAGTCCACCGCGGCGCCCTCCTGAAGCTCTCGCACGAACATGGCGTCAACGGTGGCAAGCGACGCGGACGGACCCGCAGCTTGCGAGGAGTAGCGTGTGCCCGGGATGGCCTCGAGCGTGCTCATCACCGGCGGCACGGGCGGCCTGGGCGCCGCCGTCACGCAGGCCTTCCTCGACGGCGGATGGCGCGTCGTGGTGCCGGTGTTCGCGGAGGCCGAGCGCGATCGCCTGCCCGCCCACGAGCGCCTCGTGCTCGAGTCCGCCGACCTCTTCGACGAGGGCTCGGCGCGCGCCGTCACGTCGCTGGCCGCCGGCGACGAGGGCGCGCCGCTGGGCGCGGTCGTCAACCTCGTCGGCGGCTTCGCGGCCGGCGGCCGCGTGCACGAGACGCCGGTCGAGGACTTCGAGACCCAGCTGCGCCTGAACCTGCGCCCGGCCTACCTCGTCTGCCACGCCGCGCTCGGTCACCTGCTGGCGGCCGGCGGCGGGGCGATCGTCTGCGTCTCCTCGCGCGCGGCGGTCCAGCCGTTCTCCGGCGCGGCGGGCTACGTCGTCGCCAAGGCGGCGGTGCTGGCCTTCGTCGACGCGCTGCACGCCGAGTATGCCGCCGACGGGATCCGCGCCAACGCGATCCTGCCGAGCGTCGTCGACACGCCGGCCAACCGCCGCTCGATGCCCGACGCCGACCACAGCCGCTGGGTCGCCCCCGAGCAGATCGCCGCCGTCGTGCGCTTCCTGTGCGAGGACGGGTCGGGCGTCGTCGGCGGCGCGCACGTGCCGGTCTACGGCCGGGCGTGAGGCTGCACTGCGCCGCGACCGGCGTAACCGCGCCGGCCCCCCGGGTACATTGGGCGCAATGTCCGTACGCCGCCTCGCCATCTGCCTGACCCTCGCCGCGTCGGTCCTCGTCGGCGCCGCACCGGTCGCCGCGCAGCCGCCGCTGCCCGGCGAGCGGATCGCCGCCGGCGTCACCGCGGCCGGCACCGACGTGGCGGGCCTGACCGTCGACGAGGCCGCCGCGCGGCTGCGCCAGATCCACGGCACCCGGCTGGAGGATGGTCTCGTGACCGTGCAGGCCGCGGACATCACGTGGACCTTCAAGACCGCCGACGCCACCGTGCAGCTCGACGACGCGGCGAGCGCCAAGCGCGCCGTGTACGCCGGCCGCGACGCCCAGGGGGCCGCCGTCGACGTGCCGCTCGCCGTGACCTACACGAAGGACCCCGTCGCGAAGTTCGCCGCCCGCATCGACAAGCGGCTGCATCGCCCGGCGCGCGACTCGCGGCTGAAGATCTCGCTGAGGAAGGTGCGCGTCACGCACTCCAAGCGCGGGCGCGACATCAACCAGCGGCTGCTCCTGAAGAGCATCGAGGCGACGCTGACGAACCCCACCCTGAACCGGGTGCTCAAGCCCAAGCTGCTGGCCCCGAAGCCGAAGCTGACCGCCGACAAGCTGCGCCGCAGCGCGTCGACGGTGCTGACCATCGAGCAGAGGACCGTTCAAGCTGCGCCTGTTCAAGCACCTGAAGGTCGTCAAGACCTACGGGGTCGCCGTCGGCCAGGCGCAGTATCCCACGCCGCGCGGGCTCTTCTCGATCGCCAGCAAGGAGGTCAACCCGGTCTGGTCGGTGCCCAACAGCCCGTGGGCCGGCGAGCTCGCCGGCACGACGGTCACCGGCGGCAGCGCCTCCAACCCGCTCAAGGCGCGCTGGATGGGGATCGTCAACGGGGTCGGGATCCACGGCACCGGCGAGGACGGCTCGATCGGGTCGCGCGCCTCGCACGGCTGCATCCGCATGCACGTCTCGGACGTCATCGCGCTCTACAAGCGCGTGCCCGTCGGGACGCCCGTGCTCATCGGGTAGCCGCCATCCACGGCGTTCGGCGGCTTCGCGCTGCGGGTCGGCTGCACCTGGCGGCCGGCTACGCACCGCAACGCTCGCGATGAGCTGGTAAGAGCTTGCACGTGTACGAGTCGCAGTCGCCGATCAGCACCGTCGTCCCGAGCGTGGGCCCCAGACCAGACACCGTCCTGCGGTGGACCAGCCGCGAGCTGCAGCCGGTGGCCGATCCCCCGGCGGCCGCGCTGCTGGCCGCCGACTCCTGGCTCGTCGACGAGGGCTTCGAGCGGGCCGCCGGTGCGCACTGGACGCGCTTCGGCGCCGCCTGCCGGCAGCTCGGCGTCGAGCGCTCACAGCTCATGGGCTTTCGCGCCGCGGTCGTGGCGGCGCTGCCGGCGGAGGGCCGCTGGTTTCCCGGCGTCGAGCTCACTGCCGGCGGACTGGCGCTGCGCCTGCGCCGCGCGCCGCCGCCGGCGCGTTACGCGCGCGTGCTCGTCGGCCCGCGCGGCGACGCGCGCCGCCAGCCGCTGCGCAAGGGTCCCGACCTCCAGCTGCTCGGCGGCCTGCGCGCGCAGGCCCACGCCCGCGGCGCCGACGAGCTGCTGCTGTGCGACGCGGCGGGGCGGCTGCTCGAGGGCGCGCTGTCGAGCCTGCTGTGGTGGGAGGACGACGTGCTGTGCACGACGCCCGACGAGACCGCGCTGCCCGGTGTCACGCGCGCGCTGGTGCTGCGGACCGCGGCCGCGCGCGGCGTCGAGATCCGCCGCCGTGCCCCCGCCGCCGCCGAGCTCGCCGGGTGCGAGACCTGGCTGACGAGCGCGCTGTACGGCATTCGCGTCATCAGCGCATGGGTCGATCCGCGCCAAGCGGCCGGGCCGCCCGCACGCGTGGCAGAGTGGCGCGAGGAGCTCGATCGCCATGGCTGACCCCGAGGGCACCTACGACACCATCGCCGCCGTCTACGACTACCTCGTGCCCGATGCGCTGCTCTCGCCGCGCGGCAGCGCCGACGCCTTCGCCGCGCATGTCGCGCCGGGGGCGCGCGTGCTCGACTGCGCCTGCGGCACGGGCACGCTCGCCGTCGGGCTGGCGCTGCGCGGGCACGAGGTCGTCGCGACGGACGCCAGCGCGGCGATGGTGGCGCGCACCCAGCGGCTGGCCGCGGCCAACGACGTCGGCGTCGATGCTTCGGTGTGTACGTGGGAGGCGCTGCCCGAGCGCGGCTGGACGGGCGCCTTCGACGTCGTGCTCTGCGTCGGCAACTCGCTGCCGCACGCGGTCGGGAGGGCCGGCCGGCGCGCCGCCCTGCACGCGATGGCCGGCTGCCTGCGGGCGGGCGGGCGGCTCGTCGTCACCTCGCGCACGTGGGAGCAGGTGCGCGCCGGCGGCACGCGCCTGCAGGTGGCCGAGCGGCTCGTCGAGCGCGGCGGGCGCCGCGGGCTGCCGATCTCCGCATGGACGATCCCCGAGCGCTGGGATGAGCCGCACTACTTCGACGTCGCGATCGCCTTTGCCGGCCGCGACGGCGCGGTGCAGACGCACCGCGAGCGCTTCGCGTTCTGGCCGTTCACCGAGGCGCAGCTGCGCGAGGACCTGCGCGACGCCGGCCTCGAGCCGCAGGCGGGCGGCGGCGCGCCGGCCGACAAGCCCGGCCGCTACCTCGTCAGCGCCCGCCGCCGATGACCTCGAGCCGGCCGCGCAGTCCCGGCGCGCCGGCGAGGCGGCCGTCGAGGGTCACGAGCACCATGTCCATGCGCTCGGCGAGCGCGACGTAGAGCGCGTCGTAGAACGTGAGATTCGCGCGCAGCGACCAGGCACGCGCCAGCAGCCCGACGTGGGCCGCCCGGTGCAGCGGCATGCCGGCGAGGTCCGCGATCGCGGCGGCCGCCGACCCGGCCCGCAGCTCGCCGAGCGTCACCGCACGGCGCAGGACGTGGCCGATCTCCGCGTCGACGAGATGCGGCGCCCAGAGCGGCTCGTCGTGTCGCAACAGCCGCTCGCGGATCAGCGCGGCATGCCCGCCGCCGGCGAGGTACTCCACGAGGACCGAGGCGTCCAGGACCGGCACCGATCAGCCGCGCTTCGCGACATGCCGCACGCGCCGGCTCGCGCTGGCCGCCATGGCTCAGCGCTCACGAACCTCGCGCAGGGTCGCGAGGACGGTGTCCGAGCGCAGCCCGGACCGGCCGCGCGCCACGACCCGCGCGTCGATCTCCTCCAGCGACGGGAGGGCTGCCGCCGCCTCGAGATCGCGCTTGACGTAGTCCGAAAGCGACATGCCGGCCGCCGCAGCGCGGGCCTTCAGTGTCCGGTGCGCGGCCTCGGACACGTTGCGAACCTGGATCATCTTCGACATGTGCTAAACCGTAACACATGTGCAGCACATGCAAAGGGAGTTCCTATCCGCCCTGGCCCACCTGGTCGCGCAGGCGCTCGATCTCGCGCAGCAGCTCGCGCTGGCGGCGGATGACGTCGTCGAGCTGACGCTCCACCGAGGTGCCGCCGCTCGACGTGGTCGTCGTCCCGCCGCCGGCGCCGCCCGGCGTCGTGGTGGTGCCCGGCGTCGTCGTCGTGGCGCCCGGCTCCTCCTCCTGCGATCCGCCGCCGCTCACCCCCGGCGCCACGTCCTCGTCGGGCACCTCGCCGGTGCGGATGTAGTTGAGCGTCTTGGCCTCGGCCTGCGGGTCGCGGTCGTTGTCGAAGATCGCGACGAGCTTGTTCGTCTCGGCGTCGACGACGACCGTCTTGGAGACCGAGTTGGCTTCCTTGGGGACGATCGAGGTGAGGTAGACGAGGCCGCCGTCGACGAACACGGGGCGCGGCTCGACGACGCGGAAGTTGCCCGAGCCGGCCGCTCCGGGGGCGCCGTCGCCGAAGTCGATGCCGGGGATCGACACCGCGCGCACCGCCTGCAGCGCGCGCCGGTTGCCGCTCAGCGAGGTGCGGGCGGGCACGCGCCAGATCCGCGTCTTGCCGGTCGTCGCGTCGGTCAGGAAGATCGCGCTGGCCGCAAACGCGCGGCCGTAGGGCTCGGCCACCGAGACCCACTGCGTGCCGAGGCCGGCGGCGCCGAAGTCGACGAGGTAGGGCTGGCGGTTGGTCTCGGTGTCGGTGATCCGCGTCTGGTTCTCGTGCACGAACCAGGCGTTCCACAGGCCGCCCTTGTACTGGTAGGCCTCCTGGACGCGGCGCGCCTGCGTGTCGGAGAACAGCCGGCCGGTCTGCGCGAGCTCGGGCCGGCGCGCGGCCTCCGCGAGCTCGAGATCCTCGATCTTCCCGCCGGGGGCGACGACGAACACCCCGCCCAGGACCGGCCGCCGGATGAGGATCCCCTTGTACTCGAGGTAGGGCACGATCAGCCGCGGCCCGTCCTCGGTCTCGATGCCGACGGGCTCCTCGAGCGAGATGAGGAAGCGCTCCTTCAGCAGCCGCCAGCGCAGGTTGTCGGTGATCTGCAGGCCGGGCGCGATCTGCATCTCGGCGTCGCCGTAGCGCAGCTGGCGCGCGGTCTGCTCGGCGTCGAGCGAGACGATCCCCTGGCTCTTCTTGCTGAAGATGCGAAACACGCCCTGCGGCGTGCGCAGCGCCGTCCACATCAGCCCGTCCTCGGTGTTGACGATGCGGAAGTTCGTGAGCGTCTCGGTCGGCGAGTTGAACGCGCTGGAGGCGTTGACCTCGGCGACCTCGCGCGGCACGAGCCGCACCTCGCCGCCCGCCGGCAGGCCGGGGATCGCCTCGTAGTCCGTGCTGCTGACGATCGCGCGCTGGACGAGCGGGCCCGACAGGCCCCCGAGGATGACGAACGCGAAGAACGCCAGGATCGGGAAGGCGAACAGGTAGCCCGGCGGGCGCACGCCGGTCTTCAGATCCTCCAGCGTGGTCCAGCTGCGCTGCGAGCGGCGCAGCAGCAGCACACCGGCCAGGAGCAGCAGGATCGGCGGTAGCCAGACGATCGGCGAGGTCCAGAAGAACATCGCCAGGCCGTGCCAGATCGGCCGCACGAGCCACAGCGCGACGAGCGCCACGACGACCGCGATCAGCGGGCCGGGCTTCAGGGTCGAGGACAGGCGGCGCACGCTGGCCGCACTCTACGGGGCTGCGCCGCCCGGGAACGCCGACGGCCCCGACCGGGTGGGTCGAGGCCGGCATGGACGGACCGCGGCGGCGGTGCGTGCCCGCGCCGCCGTGAGGCGTGCCCTCAGCCGGGCTGCGGCACGATCCGGACGTAGGGCCGCGGGGACTCCCAGCCGTCGGGCCAGATCTCCTTGGCGGCGTCGTCGGACACCGAGCCGGCGATGATCACGTCGTCGCCCTGCTTCCACTGCGCCGGCGTGGCGACCTTGTGGTTGGCCGTCAGCTGCAGCGAGTCGATCACGCGCAGGACCTCGTCGAAGTTGCGCCCGGTCGTCATCGGATAGACGAGGACGAGCTTGACCTTCTTGTCGGGCCCGACGACGAAGACGTTGCGGACCGTCTGGTTGTCGGCCGGCGTGCGCGATGTCGCCTCGCCCGCGACGTCGGCGGGCAGCATGCCGTAGAGCTTGGAGACGTTGAAGTCGTCGTCGCCGATGACCGGGTAGTTCGGGGCCGTACCGGCGATCGCCTCGATGTCCTCCGCCCATTTCTCGTGGTTGCCGACGGGATCGACGGAGAGGCCGATGATCTTCGTGTTGCGCTGGTCGAACTCCGGCTTGATCGAGGCCATGTAGCCGAGTTCGGTCGAGCACACCGGCGTGAAGTCACGCGGGTGGGAGAACAGGACGCCCCAGGAATCGCCGAGCCATTCGTGGAACGAGAGCTTGCCCTCGGTCGTCTCAGCCTCGAAATCTGGTGCCGTATCGCCGATCGTCAGAGCCATGTGCATCCTCCAGTGCGTGAAATAGGCGTAATAGCGGGTGGCATTCAAGCTATCAAGTCCAGGCGCGCGCCTTCGCGCCCAGCACGAGCGACGGGTACCCGCGCCGCGGCAGCGTGACGCGACGCGTGAGCGCAAACCCGGCGCGGGCCAGATCGGCGCTCGGATCCAGCGGCCGCAGGCCCCCGCAGGGACCCGGCAGCGTGCGACCGAGCAGCCCCAGCGCGCCTCGTACGAGCGGGCCGCCGGCCCACACCGTCACCACCACGAGCCGCGACGACGGCCGCGGCGCGAGCAGTCGCCGGGCCTCCGCGAGCACCTCGGCGCGCGCCGCCGCGTCGAGCAGATGCAGCTGATAGGAGCACGTGACGACGTCGGCCCAGCCGGCGGGCAGCGAGACGTCGCGGGCGTCGTCGCTCAGCACCGACCAGCCGTCGGGCAGCGCGCCCACCCCCGCCAGCATGCCGGGCGAGCGGTCGACCCCGACCGCCTCACGGGGGGCGGCGGGAAGCGCGGCGAGGCGCCTGAGCAGGAGCCCGCTGCCCGTCGCGAGGTCGACGAGGCGCTCGTTCGCGCGCGGCGCGGCGATCCGCAGCGCGGCGTCGATCGCCGCCGTTTCCCAGCGCTCCTGTGCGCCGTAGCGGGCGGCGTGCCGGTCCCAGGTGGCCGCCGCCGCCGTCGTGGAGCTGCCCGCCATCCGACGATCTCAGCAGATCGGCGCGGCGGCGCGGTCAGCGGGTGCGACCCGGCGTCACACCGCCAGGCTGTGGTCGAGCTCGTGCCCCGGGCGCGCCTCGGCCACGAGCTGCATGCGCTCGATCGAGTTGCGCACCAGGCGCGAGACCTGCATCTGGCTGACGCCGAACGCCGCGCCGATCTCGGCCTGGGTCATGTCCTCGAAGTAGCGCATGTGCAGGATCTCGCGGTCGCGCGCGCTGACGCCGCGCAGCAGGCCCTCCAACAGCACGCGCTGCTCGACGATCCCGTAGCCCACCTCGTCGACGCCGAGCCGCTCGCCGAGCGAGCTGCCCGCGTCGTCCTGCTTGGAGACGGGGGCGTCGAGCGAGCTCGCATTCGCCGCCCGCGCGGCGTGCAGCGCGTCGAGCACCTCCTCCTCGGTCAGCTCGGTCTGCGCGCACAGCTCCGTCACGGTCGGCGCGCGCTGATGCTCGACGGCGAACTGGCGCGCGGCCGCCTCGACGCGCATCGCGCGCTCGGCCAGGGCACGGGGCGGCCGCACCGCCCAGCCGTGGTCGCGGAAGTGGCGCTTGATCTCGCCCACGATCGTCGGCACGGCGTAGGAGGAGAACGCGATGCCGCGCGTCGGGTCGAAGCGGTCGACCGCCTTGACGAGTGCGAGCGAGGCCACCTGCGTGAGGTCGTCCAGCGAGTCCGCCCGGCGGTTGTAGCGGCCCGCGAGGCGCCGGGCGAGCGGCGTGAAGCGCTCGACGACGGCGTCGCGGTCGCGCCGGTCGCGGGTGCGGTGGTAGCGGGCGAGCAGCTCGCGGTCGTGGCGCTCGCGGCGGGCGCGCGAGGTCGCGTCGGGACGGTTGCTGGGTCCGTCCTCCACCGAGGGCTGGGGGCTGGCATGCATGGTTCGTACCTCCGCTGCTGCTTGAGTGAGGAGGTATCCGACACTCCTAAGGAAGAGAGTTCGAACTGCCGCCGATCATCGGGCTGCCGCGGTTCCTGGTGGCAAAGAACACGACCGCTCGGTCTCTGTACCCGAGCGCGCGGCGCCGCACGCACCTATGCCGCAACTGGCGCGCACGCAGCCGGCGCGCGCGGCTCGAGCCGTCTCGCGCGCTGGCTGCGCCGGTGGCGCCGCGGGTGCGGGTCAGGCGCCGCTGGGCGTGCCGTACGGCACGATGCGGATGTTCACGTGCAACAGGCGCAGGATCAGCGGGCAGGGCTCCCCGGGATCGCAGTCGGGACGACCGGTCGACGAGATCTTCGCCGTGCCGCCGGGCCCGGCCCGGAGGCCCCAGATCTGGTCGGGGACGAACGTGGGAACGTCGTAAAACCCCCGTATTTGCAGGGATATCTCGATGGCGAGACCCGGCCTCGAACCGGGGACACCACGATTTTCAGTCGTGTGGTCGGAACTATCCCGACGCCTCGACTTCGGATCGCGGCTCGCTGGTGGTGCTGCGCTCCGCTGGGAGCGGGCTGGTGACTCCGAGTTGGGCAAGCCGTGAAATCCGAAATTATCGGCAGACGGGATCGGCCGATCTCCTGACGGCACGGGTTATCGCCGACGCGCTGCCCGGACGTGTGGAGTACGTCAACCTCTGGCCTCTCTCGCAGGCAGAGATCAGCGGGAACCCGGTGTCGGTCATCGACGCTCTGCTGGCGGGCGCCGCGCCACAGGTCTCGGGTGCGCCGAAGGGCCGCAGCGCGAGCGCTGAGCTCGTCGTCTCCGGAGGGTTCCCGGACGCGTTGGGTCGCACAGCCCGACAGCGCGCACGGTACTTCCGCTCTTACGTGCAGACGGTGCTCGGCCGCGACCTGCCGGAGATCGGTCAGATCCGCGTCGATCGCTCGAAGCTCGAGCAGCTGCTGCGGCTGCTGGCCGCCCGTACGAGCGGCCTTGCGAACTACTCGGCGCTCGGGCGAGAGCTCGCGCTCGACGACAAGACCGTCAAGGCGCACATCGAGCTGCTCGGCCAGCTCTTCATGCTCTACCGGTTGAAGCCATGGTCGGTGAACCTCGGTGCCCGGCAGGTCAAGACACCGAAGCTCCTGCTCGCCGACAGCGCAATGGCCGCTGCGCTCGTGGGGGCTGACGCGGCACGCTATGGGGCGCCCGACCAGGGCGGCCTCGCGGGGATGCTGCTGGAGACCTTCGTCGTCATGGAACTCGTCAAGCAGGCAACGTGGAGCTCGACCGCCGTGGAGCTGTCCTTCTACCGCGACACCGAGAAGCGCGAGGTCGATGTCGTGATCGAGTCGGCAGCCGGTGACGTCGTCGCAATCGAGACGAAGGCGGCGGCGAGCGCGCGGAGCTCCGACATCCGAGGCCTCGAACTCCTGCGAGCAAAGCTGGGCGACCGCTTCAAGGCCGGGGTCGTCGTCTACTCGGGCGCACACACGCTGCCGATGGCAGACCGCATCTGGGCCGTTCCGCTCTCAGGGCTCTGGCAGTGAGCAGAGGCGACCTGCGGCGAGCCGCGAGCATCCGGTCCGAACCCACGGCGTGAACGTCGTGCATCGTCGCGGGTCGCAACCGTCTTGCATCAGGTCCGAAAGCGGTCCGGGGCGAGGGGTACGTTACGGCTCGTGTCAGGTGCGATCGCAGAGCTGAGCGACGTCGGGCTGGCCGAGGTCGAGGCGACCGTCGGGCAGGCCTCGTTCCGGCGTGGTCGCGGGTATGCGCGCGACAGGGTGATCGCGATCGAGTGGGACCCGGGCGCCGACACGCTGACGGGTTCGGTGGTCGGACAGGGCGCGCGGTACGAGACGGCCGCGTTCTTCGCCGTTGATCCGGGCGGCGCACTGGCGTTCGACGACGGCGAGTGCACCTGTCCGGTGGGGTACAACTGCAAGCACGTCGCGGCGATCGTGATCGCCGCGATCGACGGTCGCTCGGCCGGCCGGCCGGTACGCGCCCGGCACCCGGCGCGCATGGTCGCGACCGCGGCCCGGCCGCCGTCGTGGGAGCAGCCACTGCGCGCGCTGATCGACGCTCCGGCGCCGCAGACGGCCGGCACTCCGTTGGCGATCGAGCTCGCGCTGCACGCGGACGGCTTCCCGGGCCGCGCCGCGCCGCGGCTGATGGCGCGGCTGATGCGACCAGGCACGCGCGGCGGCTGGGTCAACGGCTCGCTGATGTGGTCCGGGCTGGATGCGTGGCATGTCCGCAACGGCGACTATCGCGCCGATCACATGGCGCTGATCCGCGAGCTGTACGCCGCTCACCGTGCCCGCGAGGCTCGGACTGCCTACCAATACCACTACGGTGGTGAGAAGGCGCTCGATCTCAGCGGCTTCGACAGCCCCCAGCTGTGGTCGCTGCTCGACGAGGGATCCCGGCTCGGGCTGAAGCTCATCCACGCCCGTCCGGAGTTGGGCGACGTGCGCTGCCACGAGCGGGGCGAACTGCTGATCGACGTGACGCGCCAGGACGACCAGGGGTCGCTCATGACCGCCGTGCTCCGCGTCGATGGCGACGACCGCGACGGCGCAAACGGGGATGGGGACGGTCGCGAGCCGCTGCTGTTCATCGGTCCGAGCGGACGCGGCGTCGTGTGCTCCGAGCGCGACAAGGCCGGCGGCGGTGAAGGCTTGGACAGCCGGCGTCTGGCTCTGGTGCGCCTGGCAACGCCTGCGGCGCCACGGCTGCAGCGGATGGTCCTCGACGGCGAGCGGCTGGAGATCCCGCTCGGCGAGCTCGATCGCTTCGCCGACGAGCTCTGCCCCGCGCTGCGCAACGTCGCCACGGTCACGTCCTCGGACGGCTCGTTCGTCGCGCCCGAGGTCTCTGCGCCGACGCTCGCACTCCGCGCGAGCTACGGGCCCGATCATGTCGTCGAGGCGCAGTGGGGCTGGGAGTACCAGATCGGCGCGACGACACGGCGCGCAGCGCTGGGTACCAATGGCGCCGGCCCGGGGTTCCGCGATTTCGCCGCCGAGCGCGCGATCCTCGCCGACGCCGTGCTCAGCGGGACCGACCTCGAGCGGTTCGGCCTGCTCGACGGCGCCGGCCGCCCCGCCGATGCTCCGCCGGTCGCGCTCACCGGCCTCGACAGCATGCGCTTCACGACGGAGGCGCTACCGCGACTGGCGCAGCTCGAGGGCGTCACGGTCGAGATCGAGGGACGGCCCGCGGATTACCGCGATGTCGGGGACTCGCTCACGATCGGGGTGTCCACCGCCGACATCGCGGGCGAGCGCGACTGGTTCGACCTCGGTGTGACGATCAGCGTCGACGGTCGCGAGCTGCCGTTCGCCGACGTGTTCGCGGCGCTCGCGAACGGCGACTCGCACGTGCTGCTCGCGGACGGGGCTCACTTCTCGCTGCTCGCACCCCACCTGCAGTCGTTGCGCCAGCTGATCGAGGAGGCACGGGAGCTGACGGAGTCGCCGGCGGCGCTGCGGATCAGCCGTTACCAGGCCGGCCTGTGGGCCGAGCTCGCCGCGCTCGGCGTCGTGACCGAGCAGGCGCAGGCGTGGCAGCGTCAGGCCGGCGCGCTGCTCGAGCTCGACGCGCTCGACGAGCGCGATCCGCCGCCGGCACTGGCCGCGCGGCTGCGCCCCTACCAGCTCGAGGGGTTCGGCTGGCTGGCGTCGCTGTGGGAGCTCGAGCTCGGTGGGATCCTGGCCGACGACATGGGGCTTGGCAAGACGCTGCAGGCGCTGGCCCTGATCTGTCACGCACGCGAACGCGATCCGGGGGTCGGGCCGTTCCTGGTCGTCGCGCCGACCAGCGTCGTGTCCAACTGGGTTGCGGAGGCGGCGCGCTTCGCTGCCGGGCTCAGGGTCGACACGGTCACCGACACGCTGGCGCGGTCCGGCCGCGCGATCGAGGAGGTCGCCGCGGCCGACGTCGTGGTCACGACGTACACGCTGTTTCGGCTGGAAGCCAATGCCTACCGCACCGTGGCCTGGGCCGGCCTGATCCTCGACGAGGCGCAGTTCGTCAAGAACCACCAGGGCAAGACCTACCGCTGCGTTCGCGAGCTGGCGGCGCCGTTCAAGCTGGCGATCACCGGCACCCCGATGGAGAACAACCTGATGGAGCTGTGGTCGCTGCTGTCGATCACGGCGCCTGGGCTGTTTGCAGATCCGAAGCGGTTCGCCGAGCAGTACGCGCGGCCGATTGAACGCCATGGCGATGCCGAGCGGCTCACACGGCTGCGGCGGAGGATAAGGCCGCTCGTCAAGCGCCGTACGAAGGAGCTGGTCGCCGCCGACCTGCCGGCCAAGCAGGAGCAGGCCCTCGCGGTCGACCTGCATCCGCGCCACCGCAAGCTCTACGACAGGCACCTGCAGCGCGAGCGCCAGAAGATTCTCGGGCTGATCGACGACTTCGACCGCAACCGCTTCACGATCCTGCGCTCCATTACGCTGCTGCGTCAGCTCAGCCTGCATCCGGGCTTGGTCGACGATAGCCACGACGGCGTGCCCTGCGCCAAGCTCGGCGCGCTCGTCGAGCAACTCGGCGACGTCGTCGGCGGCGGCCACCGGGCGCTCGTGTTCAGCCAGTTCACGGGCTTCTTGGCGAAGGTCCGCGAGCGCCTCGACCACGAGGGCGTCGGCTACTGCTACCTCGACGGCCGGACGCGCCGGCGCGATCGCGAGATCGCACGCTTCAAGGACGGCGCGGACCCGGTGTTCCTGATCAGCCTCAAGGCCGGCGGGGTCGGCCTCAACCTCACCGAGGCCGACTACTGCTTCCTGCTGGACCCGTGGTGGAACCCGGCCACCGAGGCGCAGGCGATCGACCGTACCCATCGCATTGGCCAGACGCGCCCGGTGATGGTGTACCGGATGATCGCGCGCGACACGATCGAGGAGAAGGTCGTCGCCCTCGCGCGCCGCAAGGCCGCGCTGTTCAGCGGGGTGATGGACGAGGGCGACCTGTTCGCGGGCAGCATCACCGCGGCGGACATCCGCGGGCTGCTCGGCTGACGGCTGGATCCTCTGGTCGCATCGGCTGGAGCCCGGGCGTCCACGGCGCTCACGCAGATCCCTGTGCAAGTCACGGATGCAGCGCGATCGAAGCGAGGCGCCCGAGCGCGAGGAACGCGATCGCACTGCGAGCCCGAATCCCGCTGTGGGCGTGTCGTTTGCGGAGGCGGGCAGCGTCGGGCGGAGTACGCGTCGGACTCGCACCGTGGGGCCTTCGCCTGGGCTGCGGGGTTCTCCCTGCAAACCCAAACGACACGAAAGGGCACGAGCACGCGACACGCCGCCCACGCGGCACCGCCCCTGCAGGCTGAAACCCCCTCATTTGCAGGGGCTCCGCCGATGGCGAGACCCGGACTCGAACCGGGGACACCACGATTTTCAGTCGTGTGCTCTACCAACTGAGCTATCTCGCCGCGGCCGGGGAGGATAACGCCGTCGCCGCGGCCGCCGGGAACGCCTAGCGGCCCGACCAGGCGAGCAGCTCCGGGAGCGGGTCGATCGGCGCGCCGCCGGGGGCGCGCCAGCCGACCGGCCAGATCTCGAAGTGCAGGTGTGGCGCGCCGCTCGTGGCGCCGGTCGCGCCGACCTGGCACAGCGCCTGACCGGCGCTCACCGCCGCGCCCTGCGCGACGACCGTCGAGCGCCGCAGGCAGTGCGCGAAGAAGTAGTCGCGGCCGTCGGCCCCGTCGAGGACCACGTACTCGCCCGCGCCGCCGGACTGGTAGCTCGTGCTGGCGATCGTGCCCGCATACGGCGCGACGATCGGCGTCCCCGCAGCGGCCAGGATGTCCTGACCCTCGTGGATGTGGCCGGTGCGGCCCGCGCCGAAGCGGGCGCCCGCGCCGCCGAGGTCAAACGTTCCGGCGACCGGGAACACGCCGGGCCCGGCGGGCGACGGCGCGGGCGCGGGCACGAGCGGTGCGGGGACCACGGGCGGCGCCGGCGCCGGCCCGGCCTTCGGGCGGCGCACCACGATCCGCGCCCGTCCCGGGTGCGCACTGCTGCGCAGCAGCGTCCGGCCACGCGGGTCCTTCACATGCAGGCGCACGAGGTAGCCCCCGGTCCGTAGCTTCAGCGCCCGGGGCAGCCGCACGGCCACGGTCCGGCCGGTCTCGAGCCGCCCCAGCGACCGGCGCGCCACCGGGCGGTTGCCGGGCAGGCGCACGACGACGATCCGCGCGCGCACCCGCGTCACCCCGCGCTGGCGCACGCGCAGCTGGACGACCGGGGCCGGGTCACCCGCCGTCAGCTCGCGCGGCGTCAGCGTCAGGCGCGAGGCGATCGGGCGCGCATCCGGAACGGGCAGCGGGTCGCCGAACGCCGCCCCGCCGCTGCGCAACGGCCCGGAGGCCGCCGCGCCACCCGCACCGGCAGGGGCGACCGGCGCGACGGCGAGCGTCACGACCAGCAGGGCGGCGGCGGAAGCGAACCGCATGGACGCCAATGTCGGTCACGCCGACCCTGCGCTCAAGCGCTGCAACGCCCCGCCCTCAGCGCTCGAGCATCCGCGCCAGCAGCTCCAGCGCCCCCGCCTTCGCCAGCGGCTCATTCAGATTGCCGCACTTGGGCGACTGCACGCACGACGGGCAGCCGCGCTCGCAGCCGCATTCGAAGATCAGCCGGTGCGCGTCGCCCACCAACGTCTCGAAGCGCTCGAAGCCCTGGCGCGTGATGCCGACGCCGCCCGGGTGGCCGTCGTAGATGAAGATCGTGGGGCGGCCGGTCTGGGGGTGGTAGTTCGTCGACAGGCCGCCGATGTCCCAGCGGTCGCACATCGCCAGCAGCGGCAGCACGGCGATCTGCGCATGCTCGGCGGCGTGCAGCGATCCCAGCAGCACCTCCAGGGGAAAGTCGGAGGCGAGCAGGTCGTCGTGCAGCTCGAACCACAGCGCCTGCGTGGCGAACGTCGTTTCCGGCAGATCGAGCCCCTGCAGGTCGATGATCGAGTGGTCGGAGATCTTCTTGCGCTGGTAGGCGAGCACCTGCTCGGTCACGCTCACCCGGCCGAACGAGAGCTGCACGCCGCACGTGTCGCGACGGTCCAGCAGCGCCTCGATCTCGGTCATCGTCTCCTGCTTGGGCTGCGTGTAGAAGTCCCCGCTGAACGGCTCCACCAGCGCGCGGCGCGTCTCGATCTCCAGCCGGTCGACGATGTACGTGCGCGCCTGGTGCAGGTAGATCGCGCCGTCGTGCACGGTGGTGTGGGCGCGCGCCGACTCGACGGTGCCCAGCAGCTCGCCGTTGATCGTGTCGACGATCGCGAACGAGTCCGGCGAGGCCGAGCGCAGCGACACCCGCGCCGCCGGGTAGTCCTCGGGGTGGCGCAGCAGATAGGTGCCGTCGCGCTCGATCAGCTCGCCCATCGCCACCAGCGCCTGCGCGTGCGCCTCCCAGCGCGGGCCCAGCGTCCCGGCGTCCGAAGCGCTCAGCGGCCCCTCGTGCGCGGCGCACAGCAGGTGCGCGAGATGGATCGGCTCGTTCTCGTGATCGAGGATCGCCGCCTCGACCGGCCGGTCGAGGAACTCGTCGGGGTGGCGGCAGAAGAACTGGTCCAGCGCGTCCTCGCCGGCGACGTAGACCGCCAGACCACGCCCGCGGCGCCCGGCGCGGCCCCACATCTGGCGCAGCGAGGCGACGGTCCCGGGGAACGTGACGACGACCGCCGCGTCCAGCGCGCCGATGTCGATGCCCAGCTCCAAGGCGTCGGTCGTGATGACCGCCAGCAGCTCGCCGCGCATCAGGCGCCCCTCGAGCTCGCGGCGCTGCTGCGGCGTGTAGCCGGCGCGGTAGGGGACCACGAGGTCCGCGAGCTTCGGGTCGGCGAGGCCGACCAGCCGCGCGACGAGCTCGACCGCCTTGCGCGACTTGATGAAGCAGATCGTGCGCGCGCCGCGCCGCGCGAGGTGGCCGACGATCTCGGCCGCCTCGCCGAGCGAGGACGCGCGCGTGCCGAGCGCCTCGTCGGTCAGCGGCGGGTTCCACATCGCGATCTCGCGCCGCGCGCCGGGCGCGCCGTCGCGATCGACGAGCGCGATCTCCTCCAGGCCGGTCAGCTTCTCGGCCAGCTCGACCGGGTTGGCGATCGTCGCGCTGGCCAGCAGGAAGCGCGGCTCGGTCCCGTAGGCGTTGGCGATCCGCCGCAGCCGTCGCAGCACGTTGGCGACGTGCGAGCCGAACACGCCGCGGTAGACGTGCGCCTCGTCGATGACGACCACCGCGAGGTTGGAGAGAAAGTCGCCCCACTGGCGGTGGTGGGGCAGGATCCCCATGTGCAGCATGTCGGGGTTCGTGAGGACGAGGTTCGCCCGCCGGCGGACCTGCGTGCGCTGCTCGCGCGGCGTGTCGCCGTCGTAGATCGCGGGGCGGACCTGCTTGGTCAGGCCGAAGGCGTTGATCGCGCGCGCCTGGTCCTGCGCGAGTGCCTTCGTCGGGTAGAGGTAGAGCGCGCGGGCCTTCGCGTCGCGGCACAGGACGTCGAGCGCGGGCATGTTGAAGCACAGCGACTTGCCCGACGCGGTCCCGGTCGTGACGATCGTCGGACCCTCCCACGCGGCGTGCAGCGCCTGCGCCTGGTGTGACCACAGCGACGCGATGCCGGCGCCGCGCAACGCGTCGCGCAGCGCCGGATGCAGCTCCTCCGGGAGCGGCACGGTGACCGCCTCGCGCGCGCCCTCGAACGCCTCGCGCACGAGCCGCCCGTCCGCGCGGCCGAGGTCGAGCAGAGCGCTCCAGGGATGGCCTTGCGGGGCGACGGACACGCCGCTGCCATAGTACGAGCGCCTTGCCGGTGCGCAGCTTTCATCACACGGAGTTTCCGGCTGATCGTCTGCGCGCCGAGCGGGTGCAGACGATCTCGGTGTGCGTGCCGGCGCGCGAGGAGGCGGCGACGATCGCGGGGGTCGTGGGTCCGCTGATCGCGCTGCGCGAGGCGGGCGTCGTCGATCAGGTGCTCGTGCTCGACGACGATTCGTGCGACGGGACCGGCACGATCGCCGCCTCGCTGGGCGCTGAGGTGGTGCGGCCGGCCGCGCTGCTGCCGGGCTTCGGGCCGGTGCTCGGCAAGGGCGATGCGATGTGGCGGGCGCTGACGGTGCTGACGGGCGACCTCGTGTGCTTCGTCGATGCCGACTCGGAGGACTTCGGCGCGCACTTCGCGACCGGCCTGCTCGGCCCGCTCGTCTGCGTCGAGGGTGTGCAGTTCGTCAAGGGCTTCTACCGCCGGCCGTTCAAGAGCGCCGACGCGCACGTCGCGGCGACCGGCGGCGGCCGCGTCACCGAGCTCACGGCGCGCCCGCTGCTGGAGGCGTTCTATCCGCAGCTCGCGGCCGTTCGCCAGCCGCTGGCGGGCGAGTTCGCGGCGCGCCGCGAGCTGCTCGAGCGGATGGCGTTCTGCACCGGCTACGCCGTCGAGATGGGGCTGCTGCTCGACGTCTGCGCGGCCTGCGGCGCGGGGATCGACGCGCTCGCGCAGGTCGACCTCGACGTGCGCCAGAACCGCCACCGGCCGCTGGAGGACCTCGCGCCGATGTCGGCGGCCGTGCTTGGCGCCGTCACGAGCCGCCTGCGGCGCGAGGGCCGGCTCGATGCGGGCACGGTCGCCGAGGGGCCCGAGCTGCTCGAGCGGCCGGCGCTCGCGGAGCTGCGCGCGCTGCGCGACCCGCGCTGACGCGGCGCCGTCCGCTTGGGCGTATACGCCACGATGTCGCGATGCGCTGCCTCTACGTCGACCTCGACAGCACCCTGCTCGGCCCGGGCGGCGCGCTGCTGCTCGACGAGGACAAGCGGTTCACCCTCCAGGGCGTCCGCGCGCTGCAGGCCTGCGACCGCGCGGGCGCCGAGGTCGTGCTCATGTCCGGCCGGCGCGAGTCGACCGTCAAGGAGAACGCGCGCCTGTTCGCGCAGCCCGCCTACATCTTCGAGGCGGGCTCGTGCCTCGTGATCGACGGCGAGGAGAGCTGGCTGACCGGCGACTACCTGCCGCACGGCGACGGCGGCACGATCCACGAGCAGATCGACGCCGCCGGCGCTCCAGAGCTGCTGCTCGAGCACTACGCCGGGCGGTTGGAGTACCACGACCCCTGGCACCACGGCCGCGAGGTCTCGCACCTCTTTCGCGGGCTCGTCGACGCGCACGAGGTCGACGCGCTGCTCGCCGAGCACGGCCACGGCGGCCTGCGGCTCGTCGACAACGGCGGGGTGCACCGCCGCTCTCCCGATCTCGTCGCGCTCGACGAGGTGCGCGCCTACCACCTCGTCCCGCGCGGAGCCTCGAAGGCCAACGCCGTCGCGCTGCACATGCGCGCCCGCGGCTTCGCGGCGCAGGACGTGATCGCCGTCGGCGACTCGCGCGAGGACATGGAGACCGCGTCGAACGTCGGCACGTTCTGGTTCGTCGCCAACGCCGTCCGGCGCGACCCGACGCTGCACGACGCCAGCGGCGCGCGCACGAACGTGCGGATCGCCGAGGGGTCCTACGGGGCGGGCGTCTACGACGCGGTCGTCACGACTCTGGCCGAGCGCTGACGCCGCGCAGCCGCGCCTTGAACCCCGCCCACATCCCCGGCGGCGGACGCCGCCGCCAGCGCGCCGGCGGGGGCACCGTCGTGCGCACGAGCGCGATCCAGTCGTCCAGCGGAAGCTCGCCGGAGATGAGCTGCGCCAGGCCGTCGGTGACCGTCGCCTCCAGGCCGGCGTTGCGCAGCGCGCGCGCCAGCAGCGGCACGGTGTCCAGCGCCTCGACGGCCTGCCCGATCCGCTCGGGGATCTCGGCCGCCGGAACGCCCGCGGCGAGCAGTTCGCCCGCGCGGCGATTGCGGCTCTGGGGTGCGAGCACGGTGGCCACGAGGTCGCCGGTGCCGGCCAGGCCGAGCATCGACTCCGGTCGCGCGCCCTGCGACTCGCTGTAGCGCCAGACCTCGGCGAAGATGTGGCCCGCCGCGGCGCCCGCGGCGTTGAGCCCCTGCGCCTCGGTCGCCCCGGCGGCGAGGCCGGCGGCGTTCTTCGCCGCGCCCGCCAGCTCGACGCCGATCGGGTCGTTGGAGCGCTCGCAGACGACGCCCGCGCGGATGAAGACGCCGGCGATCGTGTTCGCGAGCTCCTCGTTCGTCGAGGCCGCGACGAGCGCCGCGCCCTCGCTGACCATCTCGCGGGCGTGCGCCGGCCCGCCGACGCAGGCCACGCGCGCCTCGCCGAAGCGCTCGCGCAGCAGCACCGTCGGGGCCGTGCCGTCGGGCGGGGTGAGCCCCTTGGCCAGCGAGATGACCGCGGTGCGCGATCCCAGGCCGGCCTTCTTCAGCCCGCGAATCGTCGCGCCGAGCCCGTCGGACGGCACGCCGAGGAAGACGTAGTCCGCGCGCCCGAGGCCCGCGTCGACGCTCTCCACGCGCAGCTCGCGCGGGAACTCCACGCCCGGCAGGTAGACGAGGTTCTCGCGGTCCTCCTGCAGGCGCCGCGCCTGCTCGGACGTGCGCGTCTGCAGCGTCGTGCGCAGCCCGCCGCGCGAGAGCAGCACGGCGACCGCGGTGCCGAACGAGCCCCCGCCGACGACGATCGCGCGCCGGGCGACCGGCGACGGCAGCGACAGGCTGGGGCGTTGGCGGCCGTCGGGCATCGGCCGCGAGCGTACGCAACTTCAAGCGACACGCAGGAGCTGGGTGTGGCGCAACCGGCCGGCGCTCGTGCGGCGGCGCCGGCCTCAGCGATGGCTTTGCAGGATGTCCGACCCGGCGGGCGCGACCTCGATCTGCAGGTTGCGGGTGTGCGGACCGACCGCGAGGCCGCCGTCCTCGTTGAGGACGGACAGGATCTCCGTGCCGGCGGGCGGCGCCGCGACCGCGCGCCAGCGGGTCGGCGTCTCGCCGTCGCGGCCGCGCGCGGGGTTGTCGGTGATGAGCGTCCAGCGCACGCGAAACCCGAGCCGCTCGAGCGCCCGGCCGCTGGCCGCCGGGTCGTCGCGGTCGATCGCCGCGGCGACCTCGGGGAGCTGCTCCTCGACGCGCTCGGGGGCGTCGAACACGACCGCCGCGAGCGCGGGCGTGGCCACGACCGCGAGGACACCGAGCGCGAGCGCTGCCCACCGCCGCGGTCGCAGCCGGCGCAGGCGAGGCGGCTCCACGACCGCTTCCAGGCGGCGGCCGAGTTCGTCCAGCGCGGCGATGCCGGTCGACGGGTGATGCGGGGTCATGTGAGCCTCTCCTGGATCGCCGGCTTGGGGTCGAGCGCACGCCCGATCGTGCGCAGGCCGCGCGACACGCGCGCTCGCGCCGCCGGCTCGGTGATCGCCAGTCGCTCGGCGATGTCGTCGTAGGGCAGCTGCTCGACGACGCGAAGCTGCAATGCCTCGCGGTGCTCGTCGGTGAGCGCCACGAGCTCGCGCGCGACCGCGCCGCGCAGGTCGTCCAGCCCGGCGAGCTCGACGACGCGGGCGAGGTCCTCCGGCTCCAGCGACGGACCTCGATGCCAACGCGCGTCAGCGCCCGGTGCTCGGCCTTGCCGCGGCGCACGTAGCGCGAGAGGACGTTGCGCGCGATCCCGAAGAACCAGGCGGCCGCGTCCTGGTCGGTCGCGCCGCGAAAGCGCCGCCGGGAGGCGAACGCCTGCGCGAGCGTCTCCGCGGTCAGATCCAGGGCTGTCTCCGGATCACACGTCCGGCGAGCGAGGAAGATCAGGATCGCGCGGGCGTGCAGCGAGTAGGGCCTCTGCGAAGCCCTCCCGCGTTGCCAGCGCATGCTGCTGGGGTCTCATGCTCCGTAGTGCCACGACCCGGACAAGTGTGACCGGCCCGCGCGTGGCGGGCCGGCCGTAGGAGTCAGTTGCCGGCCGCGCGGCGGTAGCGCGACACCGCGAGCGGCGCGAACACGGCGATGATCAGGAGCGACCACACGACGGCGCCCCAGACGCTGTTGCCGGCCGGCGTGCCGACCCACAGCGAGCGCATCGCGTCGACGACGATCGTGAACGGGTTGATCTCGGCGAACCACTGCAGCCCCGCCGGCATCGTCTCGGGGGGTACGAACGCCGACGAGATGAACGTCAGCGGGAACACCGCGATGAAGCCCAGCGAGTTCGCCGCCTCGGGCGAGGACACGATCAGGCCGAGCAGCGCGAAGATCCACGAGAACGCGTAGCCGAACAGCAGCAGCAGCCCGAACCCGCCGATGATCTCGATCAGGTCCGCGTTGAACGAGAAGCCGATCACCAGGCCGGTGACGAGCAGGACCGTCACCGACAGCGCGTTCGTCACGACATCCGACAGCGTCCGCCCGGCGAGCACCGCCGAGCGCGCCATCGGCAGCGAGCGGAAGCGGTCGATGAGGCCCTTGTGCAGGTCCTCGTTGAGGCCGAGCGCGGTCACGAAGCCACCGAAGGCGATGTTCTGGACGATGATTCCGGGCAGCAGAAACGCCGCGTAGCCGTCGTAGACGTCGGGCACGGCGATGGCGCCGCCGAAGACGTAGACGAAGAGCAGCACGAACATGATGGGCTGCACCGTGAACGCGAGCAGCAGGTCGGGTGCGCGCGTGAGTCGCACGAGGTTGCGCTCGGCGATGATCAGCGTGTCGGTCACCACGCGGCTCATACCGTCGCCTCCTCGGTCGCTGCCGCGTCGGTCTCGGCTTCGGCCACGTGACCGGTCAGCGACAGGAACACGTCGTCGAGCGTCGGCCGGCGCAGCGCGATGTCGTCGACGCCGACGCCGGCCTCGTCGAGGCGGCGGACCGCCTCGACGATCATGCCGGCGCGCCGGCGCACGCCCACGGTGACCGTGTCGCCCGCGGTGTGCGGCGGGTCGTCGGAAAGCGGCGCCAGCGCTCGCACGGCCGCGGCCGCGTCGGCGCGCGCGGCCAGGCGCACCTCGAGGCGCTCGCCCCCGACGCGGTCCTTCAGCTCGTCGGGCGTTCCCGTGGCGATGACGCGGCCGCGGTCGATCACCGCGATCGTGTCGGCGAGGCGGTCGGCCTCGTCGAGGTACTGCGTCGTGAGCAGCACGGTGCGACCCTCGGCGACGAGCTCCTCGATCGTCGTCCAGACTTCGAGCCGGCTGCGCGGATCCAGGCCGGTCGTCGGCTCGTCGAGGAAGAGGACCGGCGGCTTGGCGACGAGCGCCGCGCCGAGATCCAGGCGCCGGCGCATGCCGCCCGAGTACGTCTTCGCCGGCCGGCCCGCCGCCTCCGTGAGATCGAAGCGGTCGAGCAGCTCGCGGCCGCGCTCGGTCGCCGGCGCGCGCTTCATCCCGTACAGGCGGCCGACCATCACGAGGTTCTCGAGGCCCGTGAGGTTCTCGTCGATCGCCGCGTACTGCCCGGCGAGGCCGATCCGCTCGCGCACCTTGGCGGCGTCGTTCACGACGTCGAGGCCGGCAACGAAGACCTCGCCGGCGTCGGGCTGGAGCAACGTCGCCATGACGCGCACGGCGGTCGTCTTGCCGGCGCCGTTGGGGCCGAGTAGGCCCATCACCGTCCCGGGCGCCACCTCGAGGTCGACATCGTCGAGCGCGTGGACGTCGCCAAAGGACTTGCTCAGTCCGCGCACCCTGATCGCGAGCTTCGGAGCGGCGCTCACCTGCGTTCTGCCTTCCTTCATGGGTTCTTCCAATCTCGTCGGCATGGCGGGGACCGTAGGGGTGGTTTAGGCCAGTTTCTGGCCTGAACTTGTGCGATGGTTGAGCGCACGATGACCGAGACGTCGGGCCGACTCCTGAAGCTGCTGTCACTGCTGCAGACGCGCCGTGACTGGCCCGGCAACGAGCTCGCAGATCGGCTCGGCGTGTCGGGCCGCACGATCCGCCGCGACGTGGAGCGGCTCCGGGATCTCGGCTATCCGGTGGACGCGACCACCGGACCGGCCGGAGGCTACAGCCTGCATGCCGGCACGGCCATGCCTCCGCTGCTGCTCGACGACGACGAGGCGGTCGCGATCGCCGTCGGCCTGCGGACGGCCGCCGGCGCTTCGGTGACGGGTATCGAGGAGACCGCGATCCGCGCGCTCGTCAAGCTCGAGCAGGTGCTGCCGTCGCACCTGCGCCGGCGCGTCAACGCGATCGGGTCGGTGCTCGCGACGCTGCCCGCGAGCGGGCCGATGGTCGATCCGCAGGCGCTCACGACGATCGCCGGCGCCTGCCGCGATCGCGAACGGTTGCGCTTCGCCTACCGCAGCCGCGAGGCGCAGGAGAGCCGCCGGCTGGTCGAGCCGCACAGCCTCGTCAACCTCGGCCGGCGCTGGTACCTCGTCGCGTGGGACTGCGATCGCGAGGACTGGCGCACGTTCCGGATCGACCGGCTCGAACGGCCTGCGCCGGCGGGCGGGCGCTTCGAGCCGCGCACGCTGCCGGCGGATGATCCGGCCGCGTTCGTCGCCGCCGGCCTGCGCGCCGCCCCGTCGCGCTTTCAGGCCCGGGTCACGCTGCGCGCGCCGGCCGCCGAGCTCGAGCAGCGCCCGTATCTCTGGGGGACCGTCGAGGCGATCGACGAGCACCGCTGCGCCTACCGCACGAGCGACGACTCGCTGGACTGGCTGGCGATGCGCATCGGGATGCTCGGCGTCGGGTTCGAGGTCCACGAGCCGCCCGAGCTCGTCGAGCGCTGCGCGCAGCTCGGCGCGCGATTCGCGCAGGCCGCCGGGGGCGGGTAGGGGTACGGGCGAACGGTTCGCGCCGGCCGCGAACCCGGGCAAGGTCAGAAGAGGTTCTCGCAGTCCTTCAGTCCGTAGGCCCGCGCCAGCCGGCGCTGGTCCTGGCTGAGCTCGACGGTCGGCGCCGAGACCCGGTAGCCGTTCTCGCGATCCCCGGCGCGCGCGGTGCGGGCGAGCTGCGCCTGCACGTCGAGCAGCTTCTCGGCGGTGTCGAGGTATGCGTCGATCTTGGCCCTGTCCGCGGGCGGACGCTCCAGCGCGCTCAGCCGCGCCAGGCCCTGGCGCGACGCGGCGAGCGTGGCCTCGAGGATCGGCGCGAGTCGCTTGATGGCGACGCGGGCCGGCAGCTTCTGGACCTGCTCGGTATAGGGCCGATGCGCCCGCCGGACGTCGCGACAGATCGCCTGCGCCTGCGCGACGAACTGCGCGCTCGTCAACGCCCGGTCGCCCGCGGAGTCGTCGTCACCGCCGCCGCAGCCGGTCACCGCGAGGGCCACCGCGCCCAGCACTGCCACGCCTGTCCTGTGCATCCCGCTCTCCCGCTCGACGCCTCAGCTCCGCGGCCCGAACCCTAGAGGTACGCCGCCAGCGCCTCACCCGCCGCTTCGAGCGCGGCCACCGTCGAGGCCTCGAGGATCGCCTGCAGGTCGAGGATGCGGGCGTCGAATCGGTCGATCGCGTCGGTCCCGGCGACGGCGTGGCAGGGCACGCCGGACTGGCGCGCGCGCGTGGCGATCTCGCCCGCCACCCGGCCGCGCAGCGTCGCGCGCTCCAGGCGCCGCTCGCCGACGACGACGGCCCGCGCGGCGCGCATCCGGGCGTCGAAGCCCAGCGCCTCGAGCACGAACGGCGCGCCGGCGACGAGCTGCGCTCCGGCCTCGTCGCGCAGGCACAGGGCGAGGGGGCCGGGGGAACGCACGTCGCAGAGCACGACGAGTGCGGCCGCGCCCAGGCCGCCGTGCTCGGCCAGCGCGGCGAGCAGCTGCGCTGCCGCGTCCCGTCCGCCGGAGCCCGAGGCCGAGGCCCCCGCCGCGAGCAGCACCACCTCCGCGCCGCCCCCCGCCGCGGCCGCCATCCGCGTCGCCGTGAGCGCGGCAGACGGGTCGAGCTCGACGATCGCGGTGCCGCCGTCCTCGATGAGCGCGAAGCCGTCGTCGGTCTCGCCGCCGAGGGCGGGCAGCAGCGCTTCGATCGTGCCCGGACCGCCGCTGCTGACCGGGCACAGCTCCGGCGGCGGCGCGACGCCGGCGCGCTCCAAACCGCGCGCGATCGCGGCGGCGACGACGGGCGCGCGCAGCGCGCCGCCGAACGTCTCCGGCGCGATCAGCACGGGCGGACGGTCGATCATCTCGCCCCATAGGACCACACGACGGTCGCACGCGGGGGTGTGGCGAATCCGCGTCGCTGCGCGAGCACGATTCACCGCACCCCCGGACCACCCGCAACCGATCGCCCGTGCCCGGCGCGCCGCGCTGGCATCCTCTGCGCATGGCGAAGACCGAGTACACGACGCTCGTGGCCGCGGGCCGCGAGATCCGCCTCTCGTCGCCGAGCAAGATCTACTTTCCGAAGACTCCGTCCACCCCGCCCTTCACGAAGCTCGACCTCGCCGAGTACTACCTGCGCGTGGCCGACGCGACCGTCAACCACCTGCGCGAGCGCCCGACCACGCTCAAGCGCTGGCGCGACGGGATCACCGGCGACTTCTTCTTTCAGAAGCGCGTGCCGGAGAAGCGCCCGGAGTGGCTGCAGACCGCCACCGTCTCGTTCCCGTCCGGCCGCAGCGCCACCGAGCTCGTGCCCAACGACGCCGCGCACCTGCTCTGGGCGGTCAACCTCTCGAACATCGACTGGAACCCCTGGCCGGTGCGCCGCGCCGACCTCGACCATCCCGACGAGCTGCGCATCGACCTCGACCCCACGCCGGGCGTGCCGTGGGACGACATCCGCGAGGTGGCGCTCGCGGTCAACGAGCTGCTCACGGAGATGAACCTGCGCGGCTATCCGAAGACCTCGGGCTCGCGCGGGATCCACGTCAACGTGCGCATCGAGCCCGAGTGGACGTTCACCGAGGTGCGCCGCGCCGCGCTGGCGCTGGCGCGCGAGATCGAGCGCCGGATGCCGGGCAAGGCGACGAGCAAGTGGTGGAAGGAGGAGCGCGTCGGCGTCTTCCTGGACTACAACCAGAACGCCCGCGACCGCACGGTCGCCAGCGCCTACTCCGTGCGCCCCGTGCCCGACGCCCGCGTCTCGGCGCCGTTGCACTGGGACGAGGTCGCCGACGTCGAGCCCGCGGACCTGCGGCTGGACACCGTGCCCGACCGCATCGAGAAGCACGGCGACCCGGCGGCCGACATCGACGACCACGCCGGTCGCCTCGACGCGCTGCTGGACCTCTCCCGGCGCGACGAGGAGGGCGGCCTCGGCGACGCGCCGTGGCCGCCGCACTTCGCCAAGCAGGCCGGCGAGCCCAAGCGCGTGCAGCCCTCGAAGGCCAAGCAGGAGTCGTGAGCGGTCAGGTCTGCCCGCGTGAGCGGCACGACGACAGCTCGGCGACGTAGACCGCGATCACTGCCACGAGCACCGCCATGACGGCGGGGTTCAGCCCCACGGTGACGAGGCAGAGCACGGTGATGGCGATGATCGCGACGCCGGTGAAGATCCGTGTTCGGGTCATCTACCTCGGCTGCCCGTCTGGGCGGCGACGACACCGTGCCCGGTGGGCTGCTCGGGGCGCGCGACGTAGGACCCCACCGCCGGCGCGCAGCTCCGGCCGGCGATGGGGTCGACTACGGCTTGCCTACCACCCCGAATCGCATGAGCACGTATGGGATGCGGATGTGCTCAGACGAAGAAGGGCATCGTGCGACCCAGAGCGCGCCCGCGCACTAGGGAGCCCCCCCAGGCATTTCGGTTCTGGACGAATGTGCGGCGCCGCGACGCCGCGCCAGGGCCCGACGCACCCGAAAACGGTGGAGCCGAGGGGGTCGCACGGGAGCCGACCACCTCACGCTCGCCGCGCTGCAGGCGGACCTCCCCCGCACCCGCGTTGCCCGAGGTGCTCGAGCAGGTCGACCTCGCCGACGCCGCCGACCGCTGTGTTTCAGGCTTAGGTCCGCTTGCGCGGACTGCTTGGACGCGGCCAAGCCCTTACGTGAAGGCGACACGAGCAGCGGCCGCGGCGCGCAGAAGGCCAAGCTCCGTGCAGCTTGCTTCCAGCGCAAGCGCGGCGGCTCGGTCCGGTAGGCCGGCCAGGCCGGCGACGAGCAACTGCAGCTGGGCGAGCGTTACCGGCTGCTCGAGGGAGAGTCGGCCCAGCCACCGCGCTGCGCTGCGTGGAAAGCGCTCCTCACCCACCACGAGCAGCACGAGCGCCAGGGCGTCCTCGAGGTCGACGTGCTCAAGCTCGGTCGCGGCGGCCCCACGCGATATGCGCGTTGCCGGTCGCGATCGCACGCTTCAGTCGCGCGTACGGCGAACCCTGCGATGTCACTGGCCAACCACGAACGCATGTTCGCACTACTCGGCGGCGAGCAACAGGCGGAGTTGAGTGCAGATCTTGTTCGACGAGCTCGCCGGCGCGGGGGCGAGCAGTCCGGCGGCGTCGGCGAAACTCCGCCAGCCGGACAAGATGGTCCCGGCCATCTCGTCGTCGACCGCGGGAACGCGCAGGGTCTCGACGCCCCACGGATTCATATGGTCGATCACCGAACCGAACGACAGGCTCTTGATCTGCACCTGTGATTGAGGGGCCGCGATGGCGAGCCAGAGCGCGCCGGGGTGGACGTCGGCGTGCGGGACCAGGCGCATGACGTCGTTGCCGGCCAGCCATGCAGTCCGGTTCGCGGCAGGCTGCTCAAGTATCCGCGTGGGCGGTGCCGATCGCTCTGCGGTGGCGCGGAGGCTGACAGCCAAGCAGGCGCGGGCGCGAGCGCACCGCCGCGAGCGTGTCAAGGCCGACGCGCGCGATCTCATCTTCCGGCTGTGCGCGGGCGTTGGCCTGCTGCTCGTGTTGCCCTGGGCGCTGTCGTACGTGGCGCCGCCGACGGATTGCTCGAACCCGGGTCGCTGCATCGCTGACGCGGTGACGACAGTGCTGATCCCGATGCTCGGGCGTATGTGCGTCGGGCTGGTGGCGGGAACGCTCCTCGCCATCGTTTTGTGCCGGACGGTCCCCTGCCTCAAACGCCAGGAGCTCTGATCGGCCGACCTCACGCATGGAGGGGCCGAGCAGTAGGGCCGCTACCCGCCGCGACGCGAGTGGCGGCGTGCCGGCTGGGCTCGACACGGCCCCAGGAGCACTACGACGAGCCGTTCGTGGCCCCGATCAAGCCGGGTGCGACGGCGGGAGCTGGTGAAGAAGATCGGAGCTCCTGGCTGTGGCACCGGTCAGATTCCGAGGCCGCGCTTGCCGAGCGCCGCCGCAATGCCACCCAGCGCCCCGATCATGACCTTCTTGGCGTCGCTGTCGCCGGGATCATCAGCGTGGTCGATGATGTCCCCGACACCGTAGGAGGCGTCCTCCGCGCCGGTCTCGAGGTCGCGCTAGATTCGCTCGATGACGTGGGCGATCGTGATGGCGCTGCCCGAGGCCGAGCCCTCGCTGAGCGTCCCTGACTTGGTGGAGGGCAGTCGATCACAGGCTCGCCCTGCTCTGGTATCCAGCCGTTGACGAGCACCAAGTCAGTCCCGCCCGAGAAGGCCCACCGCCCGCCCGATAAGCGCTCGACGTGCGAGCGGAGCATGTCGAAGTCAGACGGGTTGAAGAACCATCTGCCCGCGAAGCCACGCCCGACAGCCCGTGATCCGGTCTCCTGCTCGAACCCAGGATCACTGGAGCTGTATCTGACACCAGCAGCGGCCGACGATGTCGGCGGCGCCCAGCATGGTCGCGGCGGCGATGACGGGCTCGATCAGTCGTTCGGAGATGTCGTGCATCGACCACCAGGCGCGTCGTGCATCCTGATCCGGTGCGGTCAGGTCCAGCGCCGCGTCAGCGACGCCGGCTCCGTCAATGACGACGCGTGCGGTGCCGGCGAGCGGTCCGCCGGCAGAGTCGTGATGGCGGGCGTTCAGCAACTGGATCTCCAGCGAGGCGCCCGATGGATGGGGAGTCAGCCAGCCCGGCGCCAGCCCGCGCACGTCGGCGAGTTCCTCGCCAGCGCGTAACACGGCGGCCGATGCCGTGGCCGTCGTGGCCCAACCTTGAAAGCGCGGCGGCAGCGTGTACGGCACGAGGCGAACCACGATCGCGCCGTGGTTGCGTGAGCGTGGCCTGACGCCACCGCCGGCGGTCCCCTCGAAGTACAGGTCGAGCGCGCTACTGACCAAGGGCAACGGCTGGCGTGGGTCAACGAGCTGCCTGACGCGTTCGCTCGCGCGACGCCCGCGGTCGGCCAGCTCGAGCAGCTGGGCGCGGCTGCGAATCTGCGCGGCGCCGTAGGCACGGTCACCGCGTAGGCCGCCGCCCGGTCGTTTGGGATCCTTTGCATCGCTGACCCCGGCGACCTCGCGCACGAACACCGACCCCGAACGGATCGACACATGCGGAGTGTCAGAGGACTCGTAGACCCGCACGACGCCGACGGGTCCGTCGCTGTGCTGCATCACGCGGGCCTCGAAGGCGGGGAGCGGGTCGATCTCCATCCGCAGCCGGTCGCGCACGACATCGACGAGCGGCGGCCCCGATGAGTCAAACCAGCTGCCGGGCTCGGCGGTCGGCTTGCCGTCATGCACGCCGAGCAGCAGCCAGCCGCCCAGCGTGTTGGCAAACGACGCGACCGCGCTGGCCAACTTGTACGCGTGGTCGGGATGCAGATCGCTCTTGTGCTCGACGAACAGTGTCTCGTCGAGCTCGAGTATGCGGGCCAGGTCCTCGAGCGTGAGCTCGGCGAGCGCGCCGTGAACGAACGAACCGAGCGCCATAGCCAATCTCAGAGGCGCCGCTGCGCCGGCCGGCTGCCACCGTGATTGTGCTGCCCAGCGGCCGACCGGCGCGCAGCGCGTCGACGGTCAACCGGATGCTCACCGCGGTGTTCGGCTTCTATGACTTTCACGCCCGTCATGGCGTTGAGGTCGCAGCGACATCTACGTGCACGCCACCGCGGAGGACCTGCGCGCCGCCCCGCGGCATAAGGGATCGAACTCGCCGCCGGTCTCCACACGCAGCCCGGCCGCCACGACGAACGCGGCGCACTCGACGATCACCTCGGCGCGCTGGCGGCCGAAGCGCGCACTCAAGACGCTGAGCGCGTGCGCGAGCTCGTCGATCGCGACGCGGACCTTGCGTTCGGTGCCCGGCGCTCCTCGATGACGATCCGCTTGGCGGCGTAGTCACGAGACCGCCGCGCTGCCCATCCAGCGCCGCCGGCATCGAGAACCCGGCCTCACCAGGCAGCTCGCAAGCGGCTCGAGCACGTGGCCATGGCTGTCGCCGTCGATCGGCACACTCGGCGGCTCAAGCGGCGCCGGCTCGACGCCCGGCAACGGCTCGGTCGGCACATCAGTGAACACGAACGCGGTGCGAAAGAACACGCGCATCTTGCCGATGACTTCGTCGTGCTCGTCGCGCTCCTTGACCGGCACCGGCGCGAAGCTCTTCAGCGCCTTCTCGCCCTTGCCGACGACCCGCCCGAGCTTCAACGAGGCCCTGAAGCCGGCGACCCGGCGCGGCGTGATCCCGCGCGCGTGGCACCAATAGCCAGCGGCTGCGGACGCTCGCGATCCTTGCGGCGACGCTCAGCACGCTCGGCATCCGACAACCGGCGAGATTCTCGATAGATTTGTTCCTAGCTACGGTAACGCTCTACTTGACAGAAAGGTCGCAAATGGCTAGTGAAGAGCACGCTGAGTCCGAGATGGGCCCGGCGGATGCGTCGTCGGAGGATGCGCCCGGCCGTATTTCCCACGAAAGGGACTACGTGCGGGCCAAGACATATGCGTATCGACACGGCAAGACTTACAAGGAGTTTCGAGCGGAATGGGATCGAGACCACCCTAACTGGCGCAGAGACCACCCCGAGGACAACGACGACCACGATGACGATGACGACGAGGCGAGCGTCTGAGCTGAGTACTGATCCGAAAACTGCCGCTTGAACTAGATCCCTCACCGACTCTCAGCAGCGAACACGCGTGGCGCGCCGCCGCTTCGGAGACGCGCTCGACGCACCCTGTGTTTGGCGGGCCAGCGTCGATGACATGTCACCGACGCGCGGCCCCAAGGCGCAGGCAACAACGACAAGCGGTGCTCAAGATAAGGACCGTGTAGCGCCGCAGGCCGACACGGGCGCGGACGGTCAGCCAGCGCTGCCAGCCGGCGCTTGAGCGCAGCTGCGCGACGGCCTGCTCGGTCAGCTGCTGTTCCTGCTTGCGCCGCTCGGCGCGTTCTTCGTCGGTCATCGCGATGCGCTTGGCCATCTGTGGTTCCTCCTCGATGAACTCGACCTGGCTCCGCCGGATGCGGGGCCTGTGCCGCTCAACCGCGCCCCGCAGGGGTGCGATCCTTGAGCGGTCAGGCCCCGCGGCCGACGGGGCCGCTACCCGCCCCCGGTTCGCGCAGGCCCTTAGAACGCCTCACAGCGCCCCACGGTCTTGTCCGCGGTGCCCGGATCGCCGCGATTCGCGCGCCGATTGCCTATCCGCGCCGCGTGAGCGGCCGAAGCGCCGCCGCCGGCGAGGGCTCAGATCGCCTCAGATCTGTCAGGCGCGCCGCGCCTGCGAGCAGCACGCGTCGGGGTGCTGGTACAGCAGCAGTGGAGCCGTCGAGCGCGAGTTCGGACGGCTCAAGCACGAGTGGTCGCTGCTGCCGCTGCGCGTGCGCTGAATCGAGCGCGTACGACTGCACGCCGACCTCACGATCCTCGCGAAGCTCGGGTGCGCACTCGCGAGGACGCGATCCCCAGTGGGATAAGTGGAACGCTGACCGCACGAAACCTGCGGCGGGCGAAGGGGTACTGCGATACAGTCGTCCACGTCGATGGAGCCCATAGTCCGGCCGTCAACGCCCGATGATCCCACGTCTACTGGTCCGATCTGATGGCAACCTCCACGCATACGCCCGCTCCAACCCGCGACGACCCTGAACAGGGCATCATCGGGTACTGCCGTGTTGAACTATCCCGCGTTCTGTACTGGCGCGAGGGCAGCGAACACACCTTTCGCAGCGTCGAATTCGACATATGGGCTGCCGACGCGGACAAACAGATGGCGATTGAGAAATTCGTCGACACGGCCGAGGACTACGCCACCTATCTACGCGAGATCATCGACGCGGAGGACGCCACCGACGATGAGATGGAGCGAGCCGCCCTTCTGTTTGAGCGCCTAGCGAGGGTTTATCAAGCCCAGATCATCGTTCTGAAAGACCAGGCTCGCAAGATCGTCCGGCTGAACATCTTTCGCCGCCAGCGGCGCGTTGCTATGCGAGGCGGCTACCGCCCATCCTCACGAAAGAGCTTGTCGCCGCCGCAAAACGTCTGATCGGTCCGCCGCGCCCCGTCCGACACGGGCTACTGTTCCGGATTAAGGTCAGATCGTCAGATGGCGTGGACGTAAGCATCACTGCGCAGATAGACGATCATCCGCGCGAACCACGCCCGTACCAGCTTCCGCGCCTTGCGGAACAACTGTTGGTGGGGCGCGACCAGATCGAGCATGTCCTGAGGGACTGGTCCAACGAGGACTTGAGGAAGCACTTGGAAGCGCACACGGGCGAGGAGCTACGTGCGCCTTCCAAGCGGCGTCGGCCTTAGAGATCGTCGTTTATTTAGTAGAGGGTTCTGGGGTGCCGTGTAGAACCAAGGGGCCATGCGTGATGCGGAAGCGGCGATCAAGGAGCGCTACCAGCTCGTCGGCCCGTTGCTCGATGAGCGTCAGCGCCGGCGGTTCGCGGCCTCGGAGGCACGGACGTTCGGGCGCGGCGGGATCGCGGCGGCGGCGCGAGCCTGTGAGCTTGCCGAGAACACGGTGCGTCGGGGCCTGGCGGAGCTCGACGATCCCGTGCAGCTGGCGGCCGGTCGCGTTCGTGCGGCGGGGGCGGGGCGTCCGGCGGCGATCGACAGCGATCCCGAGTTGCTGGGCGCGTTGCGGGCACTGGTCGGCGACGATGCGCGCGGAGATCCCGAGCGGGTGCTGCTGTGGACCTCACGCAGCGTGCGCAACCTCTCCCAAGCGCTCGGCCGCCAAGGTCACCGGGCGGGCAAAGATCTCGTCGCCAGGCTGCTGAAGGGCAGCCTCGGCTTCAGCTTGCAGGGCGCGCGCAAGACGCTTGAGGGCTCCCAGCACCCCGCCCGCGACGCGCAGTTTCGATACATCAACGACACCGTCGCCGCCGCGATCGCGGCAGGGCAGCCGGCGATCAGCATCGACACCAAGAAGAAGGAGCTGGTCGGCGCGTTCAACAACGCGGGACGTGAGTGGCACCCGGCCGGGCAGCCGCCGCGCGTCAACACGCACGACTTTCCCAGCATGGCCAGCGGCAAAGCGATCCCCTACGGCGTCTATGACATCGCCGACGACAGCGCGATGGTGTCGGTCGGCATCGACCACGACACCGCGCAGTTCGCCGTCGCGTCGATCCGCGCGTGGTGGACGCAGCTCGGCCACCCCCGCTACCCCGCGGCACCGAGCCTGACGATCACCGCCGACTGCGGAGGCTCAAACAGCAACCGCATCAGGCTCTGGAAGACCGAGCTGCAGACCTTCGCCGACGAAACCGGCCTTGAAGTCCGCGTCTGCCACTTCCCGCCGGGCACGAGCAAGTGGAACAAGATCGAGCACCGCTTGTTCAGCTTCATCTCCAAGAACTGGCGCGGCCAGCCGCTGATCTCCTATGAGGTGATCATCAACCTGATCGCCGCGACCACCACCAGCAGCGGCCTTGAGGTCTACGCCCGTCTCGACGATGGCGCCTACCCCGACAAGCTCAAGATCACCGACCAGCAGATCGCCGCCGTCAACCTCGTCCCCAACGACTTCCACGGCGAATGGAACTACACCATCAAACCCTCAACTCAATAAACGACGATCCCTTAGGGCCTAGGGTTTCGCCAATGTTCAGCGCGAGTTTCGCCAAACCCTCCTGCTGCAGCGCCTCGTGATGGTCCTCCAAGCAAATCTTATGCTTGACCTCGAATGGCCAGAGGAGAGGAGGGGGCGGCAGCACTCCTAGGACGGTCCTACGAGGGACAGCGCGTCATGCAGATCGCGAAGGCTGAGCGTTCGTAGCCTCTCCCGCGCGTAGCTGATACCGCGCACAGCGACAACAACAAGACGCTCCACAGCACCGCCCGCAGCCTCCGCGCCGGGGTCGTCCAGACGCCCGACTATCTCAAGCTCGACATCGGCGCGTCCGACCTTCAACTCGACCGCGCGCTCATCGGCTCCCTCTGGGTCTACCACCAGACCGTCACGCTGTTGTGGGTGGTTTGCGTCTGAGTTCGCGCCACACTTCGGCGATTTGATCAGTCCGCATCTGGCAGCCTTTCGGGCCTGTCCAGAAGGAGTCGATCATGACGGTGCAGTCCAACGGTACCGGCCCGTCGGGCCGTCGAGCGAAGCGGTTCTTGTCGCCGAGCGAGAAGTACGAGATCTGGCTATCGCTGGTCCGTGGCGAGTACACGATCAGCGAGGCCGCCGACCGATCCGGGGTCGACCGCTCGACGGTGATGAAGCTGCGGACGGTCGCGCGGCAGGGCGCGCTGGACGCGCTGGCGGCATCGCGGCCCGGTGTGCGGCCGGGCGGCGGCCCCGATCCGGAGCTGGCGGCGGCGCGGGCGGAGATCGCGCGGCTTTCGGAGGCGCTGAAGGAGATGGGCGTCAGGTTGATGCTGGCGCAGGGAAAAGGGCGCTGGGGCTGAGTGGCCGGGTCCCGCTGCGCGTGCCGGCGGCCACGAAGCACCGGCTGCTTGACCTCATCGACCGCGCCGTCGCCGACGGCTGGGATCACCGCCGCGTGTGCGCGTACCTGGAGCTCGGCGAGACGCGGGCATGGCGCTGGCGCGAGCGCCGGGCGGCCGGGACGCTCGAGGACCGCCGGCCGGGCGGCGGCGCGCTGCACGCGATCACGCCCGACGAGGAGGCCGCGATCGTCACGGTCTTCGAGCAGCACGGGCTGACGGATCGCTCGCATCGCAAGCTCGCGCACCGCGGCAGCTACGAGCAGCTGGTGTGGGTTTCAGCGTCAACGGTTCGCAGGGTCCTCGCCGCGCACGGCCTCAGGGTCCGCGGGCCGCGTCGCGCGGGCCGCTCGGAACGCGCGCCGTTCCCCGAATGGGCTGCATATGAGCGCCATTCGATCTGGATCTACGACACGACCCGGTTCGCGCGCTGCCGCGCAACCTACGTCGTGACGATCATGGACCTCGTCACGCGCAAGTGGATCTGCGAGCACGTCAGTGCCGAGGAGACCGGCCTGCAGGTCCAGCTCGCGTTCACCCTGGCACTCGAGCGCGAGGGCTTGCTGGACGCCGTCGACGAGCACCAGCGCCGGCTCGCCGACCCGACCGTCGACGACCCGGCTCGCCCGGTCCTGTTGGCCGTCAGCGACAACGGGCCGCAGATGACATCCGGGTCCACGCGCGAGTTCATGGTGATGTGCGCGATCGCGCAGCACTTCGGGCGGCCCGGCACCCCGACCGACCAGGCCTGGATCGAGAGCCTGTTCAGCCACATCAAGGCCGACTGGCCACACCTGGACCGCATCACCGACCCCGCCGTCCTCAGAGCCGAGCTCGCCTCGGTGCGCGACGAGTACAACACCAAACGCCTGCATGCCGGCATCGGCTACGTCACGCCCGACGACGAGCACGAAGGCCGCGGACCCGCCATCCGTCACGCCCGCCGCGTCGGCCTGCACCGCGCTCGCCGGCTACGGATCGCCTACCACCGCGCCCAGCGCAAGGAGCACGCGTGACCCCCGCGCACCCCCGCGGGCAGCTCCGCTGCCCGCCTGACCGCCACCATCAGCGCAGCGAGGACGGCCTGTCAAGGGCAGCCCGACAGGGCCGAGCCCCCAGGGCGAAGCCGCGCAGCGGTGCCCTTGACAGGCCGCCGCAGCGAAGCTACCTATACGCAGACACCACCACCGCCCGACCCGCCCGATGCGGTCTGATCGCCGGCCGGATCTGTGGCGTTGACTCAGACACACCTCATGGGACCCACTTCGCGCTGCCTGATCGCGGCATCCTCGACGAGACTCTCAAGAGCGCGTGGTGCTCGCTCCAACTTACGCGGAGGAAGCCAGCTGACATTCTCGTCCGTGCCTCCGGCCGGTGGTTCCGATCGACAGACGTGGCGCGCGACGAAGCGACCCCGCCCGCGGCGCACGCACCCCCGGCCAGGGCATGCCTGCCGACTCCGATTTGACCGTGGGGAACTGCCTTTCCCAAGGTGACCGGGCCGACGCCGCCCCCGCGGACGCTGAACGCCAGTGCCGGGAAACGGCATGCAAACCACCCCATCAACGCTCCGAACCACGAAATGGCCGTCGATCCAGCTGCTGCACCGCACGGTCCCCCCCGCCCAGACCGCGGAGGGCAGCCTTGGAGACGGTCTGCCGCGTGCTCGTGCCCTACCTGACCCTCCGCTGGGCCGGGCGCCGCCCGACGCCCATGCCGAGGCGACGCTGCGCGTGCTGCTCGACCGGACCGGCGCCGCGCTCGCCGAGCCCGGCGACGTGGCCGCCCGGACGGACCTCGCGCTCGCGACGGCGAGCTCGGTGCGGGGGTTCGCGGGCCTGGGGCGCTCGCGCTACGGCGACCGTCCTGTGGTACCTGGCAACGCGCTCGCCCTCGGGCACGGAGCCACGAAGGGCCGCGCGCTCGCGCCGCTGCTGCGCGTCCAGGTGCAGCGGCTGGCCGGCGGCGGCGAGCTGCCGCCGGCGCTCGGGCACCCGCGCCGCCTGGCGCGGTTCGGCGCGGCGGTGCTCGGCACCGCGGCGCAGCCGGCTGAAGCGGCGGCGGCGCTATGGGAGCGGATCGACGGCTGGGGCCTGCCGCGCGGCCTCGGCGCCATCGACGTCGCCGCGCTCGTCGCGGAGACCCGGCGCCTGTGGGACGGCGAGCCGCTGGCCGGCCCCACCGACGCCGACCTGCGCGCCCTGTACGAGGCGGCCGCCTGAGGCGCGGCCGGCTCAGGAGTCGAGCTGCGCGACGAGGCACTCCGCCGGCGGCTTGTCGTCGCGCCAGCGCAGGACCTTCGTGCCGTGGCGGATGCGCCCGTCGGAGACGTGGTCGAAGGTGACCTCGACGACGAGCTCCGGCCGCAGCGCGACCCACTCCAGCTCGCGCCCGTGCGTCCAGCGCGAAGCCTCGCCGCTGCCGCGCTCGCCGGTCTCGTAGGGCTTCAGCTCCGCCACGAGCTCGACCTTGCGCTTGGCCGTGAAGCCGCTGGAGTGGCCGATCTCACGCAGCCGTCCCGTCTCGTCGTAGAGGCCGAGGATGATCGCGCCAACCGTGCCCTCCTTCTTGCCCGGCCGCCAGCCCAGCACGACGGCGTCGATCGTGCGCACGCGCTTGATCTTCACCATCCCCTTGCGCTCGCCGGGCAGATACGGCGCGGAGAGCTCCTTGGCGATCACGCCCTCCTCCTCGTGCAGCCAGCGCTGCGCGCCGTCGGCCGTGCGCTCGACCGGCGTCAGCTCCAGGCCGGCGATGCCCTCGAGCACGGCGCGGCGCTCCGCGTAGGAGCACGCCATGAGCACCTCGTCCTCCACGGCGAGCACGTCGAAGGCGACGAAGCGCGCCGGCGTCTCCTCGGCCAGCCGCGCGATCCGCGACGCCGCGGGGTGGATGCGCTGGCCGAGCGTGTCGAACGACGCCGCCACGATCTCGCCGTCGATGACGTAGCGCCCGGCCGGGAACGTCAGCTCGGGGAAGTAGCGCGACAGCGGCTTGCCGTTGCGCGACTGCAGGTACGTCTCGTCGCCGTCGACGAACGCGATCGCGCGAAAGCCGTCCCACTTGGGCTCGTACGCCCAGCCGTCACCCTCGGGCAGGCTCGCACGCGGGCGCGCCAGCTGGGGCAGCAGGGGCGGCGTGAGCGGGAGGGACACGCGCAGAACCTACCGCCGGGCGCAGCCGGCGCGGGCCACGTGCCTGCAGTGCGATCACCGCCGCGATCACGAGCGCGCCGCCGAGGACCTGCAGCCCGCCCAGCGACTCGCCGTAGATCGCCACGGCCAGGCCGACCGTGACGACCGGCTCGACCGTCGAGAGGATCGACGCCGTCGCCGCCCCGACGCGCGCCATGCCGAGCATGAAGGTGACCACCGGCAGCACGGTGCAGAGCAGTGCGATCGCGGCGATCCACGGCCAGCCGCCGGCGGGGAAGGCCAGCGCGCCGGTGAGGACGCCCGTGACGAGGAACGTCGCCGCCGCGCCGGTGGTGATGAGCGCGGCGAGCCGGAGCGCGTCGATCCGCGCGACGACGCTCTCGGAGATGAGGATGTAGACCGCGTACGTCACGCCTGCCCCGAGCGCCAGCGCAACGCCGGTTGCCTCCAGGCCGCCGGTCCCGCCGCCCAGCAGCACGAGCGCGGCGCCCGCGCTGGCCAGTGCGAGCGCGAGCGCTTTGCCCCACGTGACGTGCTCGCGGCGCAGCGCCACGGCGCCGCAGAAGACGACGGCGGGATACGTGTACAGCAGCAGCGACGTCAGCGAGGCGTCGAGGTGGAGCAGGGCGGAGAAGAACAGGCCGGCCTGCGCGGCGTAGCCGATCGCGCCCAGCGCGAGGCCGGCGAGGACAACGCGGCGGGCGGGGCGCGGGGTCGGGGCCGCATGCGCAGGCGGGCCGCGCCGCGCGCGCACGGCGACGAGCGCCCACAGCAGGGCGGCGGCCAGCACGAAGCGCGCGGCGAGCAGCGCCGTCACGCCGAGCCCGGCGGCGTAGGCCTCCTTGGCGAAGATCGCCATGAGGCCGAACCCGCAGGCCGACGCGAGGCACAGCGCGACGCCCGCGCGCCGGCGTGCGTCAGATCGTGCGCCGGGACGCACGCTCGGGGCGTTCGACGAAGTCAGGACGCGACTCGGCGCCATGACGCAGGGCGAGCACCTCGAACGCCGCGAAGCCGGCGAGGATGGAGGCGAGAGTGAGCATGCGGACATGATCGACGTTTGTGCGCTCCAGCGGTAGCCTTGATTGTCTTCAAGAACTCAAGGCAGCGCCTATGACACTCCAGCAACTCCAGTACGTCCTCGCCGCGATCGAGCACGGCTCGTTCAGCGCCGCCGCCGAGACCCTGCACCTGGCGCAGCCGTCGCTCTCCGAGCAGGTCCGCCGGCTGGAGGCCGAGCTCGGCGTGACGCTGTTTCAGCGCGTGGGGCGCGGGCTCGTCCCGACCGAGGCCGCCCGCGCGCTGCGCCCGCACGCCGAGGTCGCCCTGGCCGCCGTCGAGTCCGTGCGGATGTCCGTCGGCGCCGTGCGCGAGCTGCGCGCGGGGACGGCGGCGTTCGGCACCTTCGGCACCGCGCGGATGTACCTCGGCACCGACCTCGTCGAGGACTTTCGCCGCAGCCACCCGGAGGTGCGGGTGCGGATCGTCGGCCAGAACTCGTCGGAGACCGTCGCCGCGATCCGCGCCGGCGAGCTCGAGGCGGGGCTCGTCGTTCTGCCCGTCGACGACCGCGGACTGGAGATCCATCCGGCGATGCGCGACGAGATCCTCTACGTCTCCGGCGACGCCGGCCGCGTGGGCCGCGCGATGACCATCGCGCGCCTGGCGGCCGCGCCGCTGATCCTGTCGGAGGCGAGCTGGGGGACGGAGGACCCGACCCGCCGCCAGCTGCGCGAGCTGGCCCAGCGCTCCGGCGTGACGATCGAGCCGCAGATCGACGTCGAGGACGTCGAGGTCGCGCTCGAGCTCGCCGCGCGCGGTCTCGGCGACACGATCGCGCCGCGCGGGATGCTGCGCCGGCTGGCCCCGCGCAGCCTCGGCTGGGTGCCGTTCGCCGAGCCGATCTACGAGACCTTCGCCTTCACCTGGCGCCGCGGTGCGCAGCTGTCGCCCGCGACGCGCGAGTTCCTGACGTTCGCCGAGCGGCGCCTGGACGCGCTCGCCGAGGTGCTGCTCAGCGAGCCTCCGCGTCGCCGCGCGCCCCCGCCGGCGCCGGCCGCGCGCGACCGTCGCGTGCGCGGCTGAACCGCAAGACGCCGACGCGCCGGGATCCGCCCGGCCTCAACCCGCGAGCGCGATCCGCCGATAGAGCGGGCAGATGCCGATCGAGTTGCCCCCGAGCCTCCGCTGCGCGCCGCCGGTCGTCTCCGGCGCACGCCTGAGCGCCGCGGTGCACAACGGCGAGCGCCTGCAGGCGCTCGACGTCGAGGGGCTGCACGGCGGCGCGCCGGAGCCGATCTTCGACCGCTTCGCGCGGCTCGCCGCGCGCGTCGCCGACGCGCCGACCGCGCTCGTCTCCGTCGTCACCGAGCAGCGCCAGTACTTCGCCGGGCTGTGCGGGATCCCGCAGCCGTGGGCCGACGCGCGCGAGACGCCGCTGTCGCACTCCTTCTGCCAGCACGTCGTGGCCAACGGCGCGCCGCTCGTCGTCGAGGACGCGCGCGCGGACCCCGTGCTGCGCACGAACCTCGCGGTCCGCGACCTCGACGTCATCGCCTACGCCGGCTTTCCGATCTTCGCCCCCGCCGGCCCTGTGCTCGGCAGCCTCTGCGCGATCGACGCCTCGCCGCGCGTCTGGCAGATCGAGCACCTCGAGGCGCTGGCCGACATCGCCGCGCTCGTGGGCAGCGAGCTCGAGCGCCGCGAGCTCGTGCGGCGCCTGGCGATCGACGCCCGCACGGACGCGCTGACCGGCATGGCCAACCGCCGCGCCTGGGACGACGAGCTGCCCACCGCCCTGCGCAGCGCCGAGCGGCTCGGGCACCCGCTGAGCGTGGTGCTCATCGACATCGACTACTTCAAGTCCTACAACGACCGCCACGGCCATCCGGCCGGCGACGCCGCTTTGCGCGACATCGGCCGGCGCTGGCGCGCCTCCACGCGCGACATCGACCTGCTGGCGCGGATCGGCGGCGAGGAGTTCGGCCTCGTGCTGCCGGGCTGCGATGCGGCCCGCGCGCAGGTCGTCGTCGACCGCCTGCGGGCCGACATGCCGCCCGGGTTAAGCGCATCCGCCGGCATCGCCGCGTGGACGCGCGCGGCGAGTGCCGAGCAGGTCGTCACCGAGGCCGATCGCGCGCTGTACCGCGCCAAGCGCGACGGCCGCGACCGCGTCTGCGTCAGCGAGTCCGCGTCCGCGTAGACGACTAGCGTCGCCGCGGCGCCGCGCTGCCGCCGCGCAGCCGCCGCAGCACGTGGTCGGCGACCCCGGGCGAGACGCCGTGCAGGATGCCCATGCCCTTCACGAGCGGGCGGTAGTGCAGGTGGCGGCGGTCGCGCTCGACGGCGGTGACGATCCGCGTCGCGAGCGCCTCGGCAGTCGCCGCCTTCGGGCCGCCGCGGTACCACTGCGGCATCTGCGTGCGCTCGTGGTCGTGCAGCGAGGTCTGGATCTCCCCGGGGTAGACCGTCGTCACGGAGACGCCGGTGCCGGCCAGCTCGTGGCGCAGCGCTTCGCCGAACATCCGCTGCGCGGCCTTCGTCGCGCTGTAGGCGGCGGCGCCCGGAAAGCCGCGCAGCCCCGCTCCGGAGGACATGACGACGATGTGCGCCGGGCCACCCGCGGCGAGCAGGAACGGCAGCGCTGCCTTCACGGTGTACACGGTGCCCAGCCAGTTGACCTCGGTCATCTGCTCGATGCACTCCAGGCTCTGCGTGGCGATCGGCTCGTAGAACGCGATCCCGGCGTTGGCGACGAGCAGGTCCAGCCCGCCGGTCGCCGCCACGAAGTCCTCGACCGCGGTGGCGATCGACGCCGGCAGCGCGACGTCGCAGGTCAGCGGGTGGTGCGCACCGGGCAGCGCGAGCGCGAGCGCCTCCAGCTCGCTCGTCGAGCGCGCGGCGAGGCCGACGGTCGCGCCGCGCGCGGCGAGCGCCTGGGCGACGGCCCGGCCGATGCCGCGCGACGCGCCGGTCACGAGCGCGCGCGTGCCAGATCCGATCTGCATGGTCCGCGACTCTAGACGTGGGTCGGGCACGTGACCTTTGTGCCGCGCCGTCCTCGGCCGGTAGGATCGATTCAGCCGATGGCCACCGAGCACGCCACAGTCGCCGAAGAGGAGTACCTGCAGACGCTGTTCTGGCTCCAGGAGGCCAAGCTGCCAATGACCGGCGCGAACGTCGCCCGGGCGATGCAGCTGTCGGCCCCGACGGTGCACGAGATGATCGGCCGGCTCGAGCGCGACGGCTACATCACCCGCGGGCAGGACAAGCACATCAGCTTCACCGAGACGGGCCTGGAGCACGCCGAGGGCGTGGTGCGCCGCCACCGCCTCATCGAGCGCTTCCTGACCGATGTGCTCGGCATCCCCTGGGACGAGGTCCACGAGGAGGCCGAGCGCCTCGAGCACGCGATGAGCCCGGTCCTCGAGGAGCGCATGCTCGCCGCGATCGGCAACGCGAAGACCTGCCCGCACGGCCACCCGATCGTCGCCGGCACGCGGATCGACGGCGTCCCGCTGGCCGACGTGTCCGAGGGCGCCAGCGTGACGATCCTGCGCTTCGAGAACGAGGCCGAGGACCTGCTGCACTACCTCAAGGAGACCGGCATCGAGCCGGGGCTGAAGGGCACGCTGACGACGCACTCCAGCGAAGCGGTGACGGTCACCGGTGAGGACGGCGACCCGCGCACGGTGACGTTCTCGGTCGCCGAGACCGTCTCGGTGCTGGCCGACCCCTCGCCGCCCGCGCGCATCGCGCTGCCCGAGCAGCTCGTGCTGGCGCGCGAGCGCTACGGCCGCTGACGCCGGTTGTACGCTGACAGCTCGTAAGCACGGGAGAGAACGGACGCACATGCGCACACGGATGGTCTGCTTGGAGGACGGCATCACGTCTTGCGGCTTTCGCAAGATGGCGGCCTATGTGGCTCAGCTCGAGCCCGGCACCGAGTCCTTCTACATCTCCACGGAGCGCTACCGCAGCGTGAAGACCGCGGTGCGCGGGATGGGCGACAAGGCCGTGATCGGCGACGAGCAGGTCGACGAGATGGCGCAGGGGCTGGCCGACAGCGACCTGATCGGCTTCTCCTCGATGACCGGCTACGCCGACCTGACGCGCCGGCTGATCAAGCGCATCCGCGAGATCAACCCGGGCGTCTACATGATCTGGGGCGGCATCCACCCGATCATCCAGCCCGAGGACGCGATCCTCGCCGACGTCAACGCGATCTGCACCGGCGAGGGCGAGTTCGCCTTCGAGGAGTTCCTGTCGGCGTTCAAGGAAGACCGCGACTACACGAACACGAAGAACTTCTGGTTCAAGCCCAACGGCCACGGGTGGGGCAACGGCAACGGCGACCAGCTCATCAAGAACCACTTCCTGCCGCTCATGTCGCCCAACGAGATGGAGGCGCTGCCGTTCCCGCAGTACGGCGCGCAGACGGAGAAGATCTACCTGCCGGGGCGCGGCTTCGTGCCGATGGGCGTCGAGGACTACCTGCTCAACGACGGCCTGGGCTACACGACGCTGTGGTCGATCGGCTGCCCGTTTCACTGCTCGTACTGCGGCAACACGAAGTTCATCGCCAACGACAAGAAGTACAAGCGCATCCGCCATCCGAGCGCGCGCTACATGGTCGACCAGGTCAAGGACGCGCGGGCCCGCTTCCCGCATCTCAGCCAGGTCTCCTTCCATGACGACAGCTTCATGGCGATCCCGTACGGCCAGCTCGAGGAGTTCGCCGAGCTGTGGCACGACGAGCTGAAGCTGCCGTTCGCCGTCTACGGCGTGATCCCCAACTACGTGCGCCAGGACAAGTTCGAGCTGCTGTCCTGGGCCGGGATGAACCGCGTGCGGATGGGCATCCAGTCGGGCTCGAAGAACATGCTCGACTTCTACAAGCGCCCCACGCCGCCCGAGAAGATCCTCAACGCGGGCAAGGTCATCGCGTCGTTTGCGCCGAAGTACCACATCCCGTCGGCCTACGACATCATCATGGACAACCCGATCGAGACTCGGGATGACGTCAAGTCGACGCTGCAGCTGCTGTACCTGATGGACCGGCCCTACACGCTGTTCATCTACTCGCTGAAGGTCATCCCCAACACGGGGCTGGCGGCGGCGATGGAGGAGCGCGGCGTCGACCTCGACGACATCGACGAGAGCTACCTCGCGATCCCGCCGCGCTGGGCGAACATCATGCTGTACCTCATCGCGCTGTGGCGCCCGCCGCCGTGGCTGTGGAACCGGCTGATGGGCCGCGTGCGCGCGTCGAGCGAGCCGCAGTCGCTGTATCCGCGGCTGGGCTTGATCCTGCGCACGATGTACCTGTCCAAGCGCGTCCTGGCGCACATGCGCGTCATGGACTTCTCGATCACGCCGGGCAGGACGGGCTACTACGCCTGGAAGATCGGACTGGTCGGCCTGTGGCAGAAGCGCTTCACGCGCCGGCCCGACCGGCCGTCGCGGACCAAGCGCGCGCCGGAGGTGAAGGTCGGCGTGCAGGTCATCTCGCCGGACGGGATGCGCGACGAGTAGCCCGCTCGCCGCGAGCCTGCCCCGTCGCGCGACCGCTCACGCGGCCGGCCGCAGCTCGTGGACGACGTACGGGGTGTGGATGAGCAGCCCGGCGGCGTCCTCGTTGGCGTCCGCGATCACCTGAACCAGCTCGTCGCGCAGCGCGTCGGTGGCCCTGGCGTGTTCGAGCAGCGCCAACGCGTCGATGACCATGGGGTGCTCCCAGCCGGCGTCGACGTAGGTCTCGGGTGACGCGGCGCGAATCGCCAGCTCGCTGTGCGACGTGCTGACGGCGAGCCCGAGCGGCGCGGCGATGCCCGCGACCGCCGCGGGATCTGACCACGCGAAGCGCGGGGACGGCGCGGAACCGGTGATCTCGCCCATCACGCGGCCGAACGCGGAGCCCATCGCGTCGATCGGACCGCTCGGGACCCACGCGGTGACGTACGCGCGCCCGTCGGGGCGCAGCACCCGGGCGACCTCGCCGATCGCTTGCTCGGGGTCCGCCGCGAAGATGAGGCCGAAGACCGACACGACGACGTCGGCGCTCGCGTCGGGCACGGGCAGGGCGTGCAGGTCGCCGGTGCGAAAGTCCACGGACACGCCGCTGTCGACGGCGCGCTGCCGGGCGACGGAGAGCAGCCGCTCCGACGCGTCGACGCCGGTGACGCCGGCGCCCCGCGCAGCGGCGAGGAGGGCGGCGTTGCCGGTGCCGCAGGCGATGTCGAGCACGCGCTCGCCGGCGCACGGCGCCGCGGCGGCGACGACCGCCGCCGCCGCCGGCTCGAGCTCGGCGGCGGTCTGCTCGTAGCGGCCCTTGCCCCAGTCGACCATCGGCCGAGTATCCCCGAACGAGCCCGTCGCGCGCTGCTCAGCGCGGGTCGCGCACGGGGTCCGGCCGTGCGAGCAGGTAGGCGGTCAGACCGGCGAGCCCGATGACCGCGTTGATGAACAGGACCGGGCCGGAGTCGTTGGTCAGCGCGCCGGCGATCCCGGCCGCCAGGCCGCCGAGCAGGGCCGCTGCCCAGGCGCGGTGCGGCAGTGCGGCGAACAGCCGCTCGCGGTTGCGCCAGGCGAACGCGACCGCCAGCACCGCCCCGAGGAAGAAGGCCGGTTTCTGACCGCTGCTGAGGATCCGCCACGACAGCTCGTAACGGCGCGTGACGAGCTCCCACAGCTCATTCGGGTTGTCGGCGCGCAGCAGGTTGCGGGCGAGGTGGCTGCCGCCCGCCAGGCCGAGGTCGATGAGGATGAGCAGCGCGAGCGCCGCGACGGGTACGAGCGCGGCGACCACGATCCGCCGGGCGGAGACCGCGCCCGGCAGCATCGCGAGCGTGGCGACGGCGACCGCCGCCCCCACCGTGATCACGCCGCCGACGTCCGCGCCGAGGCGGCCCCACCCGACGACGACGAGCAGCCCCAGGCCCGAGAGGCCGTAGAGCGCCAGGGTGCGGCGCGTGATCGCGCGGCCCGTCATCAGCGCCGCGAGCCCGACGAGCAGCACGATCGGCAGGATCGGCTCGAGCTCGTTGGAGACGCCGTAGAAGCGCGAGCCCGAGCCGACGCTCGGCCCGAGCGCGGAGCGGGTCAGCAGCTCGCCGCCGAGCGCGAGGTCGGCGGTGTAGGCGAGCAGGCAGGCCGCCGCCGGGAGCACGGGCGCGCGCGCCCAGGGCAGCAGCTGGGCGGTGAGCGCGCCGAGCACGATCGACACCCCCGCGACGAGGAACACCTCGCCGTTGTGGGTGGCCGGCTCGACGGCCGCCGCGAGCAGGACCGCCGACGGCCACCACAGCAGCCCGAGCGCGCCGGCGCGCAGCGTCGGGCGGATCGCGGCGTGGATGCCGCGCCACGTGCCGAGCAGCAGGAAGAGGATTCCGGCGAGCACCACGATCGCCGTGAACGAGGCGGCCTGACGCCCGTCGCGGACGGCCGTCCAGCGGGCGCGCAGCTCGTCGAGGCGAGCGACCGCGACCGGCGCCGCCGACGCGATGACGTCTCCGCGCATGCGGTCGGGCGGCTCGACGCCGATCCAGTCGAGGATCGTCGGCGCGAGATCGATCGATGTCACGAGGCCGTCGCGGCGGGTCGACGGCGAGGCCGGGCTGCCGCCGCGCGCGTCGCTGATCGCGAAGGCCGGCTGGCGCAGGTAGCGGGGCGGCGGCTGGCCGAACGTGCCGGGCTCCGGCGTCTCGGGAAGCTGGACGATCAGCAGCAGCTCGTCGGGGCTGCGCGCGCGGGCGAGCGCGGAGAGCTGCGCACGGCCGCTGCGGCCGGCCGGGGCCGAGACGACGACCAGCCGGCGCGTGCGCCCCAGCGATCGCGCCCGGGCGGCGAGGGTGTCGACGGGCCCGAACGAGACGTCCGCCACGCGCCCGCGCTCGTCGGCGGCCGCGATCGCCGCACGCAGCGGGGCGCCGCGCGCGACGGCGAACGCGGCGCCGCCCGGCACCGCGGCGCCGAGCAGGCCGGGGCGCAGCGTGGTCGAGACGTCGTGCGCGCGGCGGCGAAACGGCTGCCAGTTGGAGAACGCGCGCGCCCGGGCGTCGAGGCGCAGGTTGTCGAGCTCGCCGTCGCCGTCCTGGTCGACGTGGGAGTACAGGCCGGTCGGCTGGCGCGTGCCCTGCGAGATGTCCAGCAGGATCTGCTGGCGCTGATAGCTGCCCTGCGTCGAGCTCCACAGGCCGGGGCTCAGGCCCGGCTGGTCGCCGAGGAAGGTCAGCAGGGAGTCCTCCGTGCCGCCGTCGGCGGGGCGGACGAGGACATCCTGCGGATCGGCGGCGTAGAACGCCAGGATCGCCCGGTGCGACGCGCGGGCCGCTGCGGCGGCGGGCGCGGGGACAGCGGCCAGGGTGGCCGCGGCACAGGTCAGCGCGCACAGGCCGAGCACGCTGAGCCGCCGCTCCATCGGGCGGACCCTACTTCCGGGCGGACCGCTGCCGCGACGGTGCGGGCGGCGCGCGCGGGCGAATCGCGGCGGGGGGTTCGTCACGTTGTACGCGTTATCCGCGTACACCGTGCGCCACCTCCGGCGATCCTCGGTTCTCGGTTCTCCCCGCGCGTGATCGCCCGGCCACCCGAGGGCTACGCCACGGCGGGTGCGCCGGCCACCGAGCGGTACGCGTCGGCGAGGCGCTTGACGCCCTCGTCGATCTGGTCGTTCGTCACGCCGGAGTAGGCGAGGCGCAGCGTGTTCTCGCCGCCCTCGAGCAGGAAGTCGGTGCCCTTGACGAACTGCACGCCGCGGTCGGCGGCGGCGGCGAACATCGCGGCGACGTCGGTGCCCTCGGGCAGCTCGACCCACATGAAGTAGCCGCCCTCGGGCAACGTGTAGCGCGCCTCGGGCAGGTGCTCCTTCAGCGCAACGTCGAGCGTCGCGACGCGCTCGGCGAGCGCGCGCTTCACGGTGGCGATGGCGCCGTCGATCGCGCCCGACACGCAGAACTCGTAGACGATCGCCTGGGCGACCATGTTCGGCGAGATGTACGTGTTCGTCGCGAGCTTGGCGATCTTCGCGATGAGGTCCCTCGGACCGACGAGGTAGCCGACGCGGATGCCCGGGCACACGGTCTTCGAGAACGAGGACGCGTAGACCACGACGTCGTCGTCGTCCATCGAGAGCATCGTCGGCAGGTCGTCTCCGCTGAAGCGGATGTGCTTGTACGGGTCGTCCTCGAAGATCGTGAAGCCGTGCTCGGCGGCGAGCGCGAGCAGCTCGGCGCGCTTGTTCTGCGAGAGCGTGTAGCCGGCCGGGTTCTGGAAGTTCGGGATGACGTGGGCGAGCTTCGGCGTCACGCCGCCCTCGATCAGGCTGCGCAGATCGCCGACGTCGATGCCGTCGGTCTCGAGCTCGACCATCCGGATGGCCGCGCCGAGCGAGCGCAGGTTCAGCAGCGTCCGGTCGTACGTCGGCTTCTCGACGACGACGACGTCACCGTCGCCGACGACCGTCTCGAAGAGGAACGCATCCGCCTGCATCGAGCCGTTCGTGACGAGCACGTTGGCCTCGTCGACGCCGTGCTGCTCGGCGATCCAGCGGCGCAGCGGCACGTAGCCGATGCTCGTCCCGTAGGCGGTCGCGCCGCCCGGGTCGTTGGTGAAGGCGCGGGTGGCGGCGTCGCGCAGCCCGTCGACATCGACGATGTCCAGCGAAGGCGCGCCGCGCGCGAAGGAGATGGTGTCGGCCATAGGTGTTTCGAGGTTACCCACCGCGGCCGGCCGCTTGCCCGCGTGGGGCCTCAGAACGCCGTCGCCAGCGCGAGCGGGAAGACCGGCCCCGACCCGCGGCGCAGCAGCTGGCCGCCGGTCATCGCCAGCGTCCAGCCGCTCAGGCGCGTGTCGTCGAGCAGCAGGCAGCCCTCAGCCGGCGGGTCGGCGACGACCCGGAAGGCCCCGCGCACGTTGGCGGCCTGCAGCGCGGCGTTGGCCATCTCGCGCTGCGGCGGGCGCTCGCCCGTGCGCTCGAGCAGCGCGAGAAACGGGATGCCGAGCGTCCCGGACAGCCGCCGCGCGAGGTCCTCGACCACGCCGGGATAGCGCGCCGAGGGCACGACGGCGATGCAGCGCACGGGCGGGTTCCACGCGCGCACGAGACGGTCGACGGCATCGAGCAGCTCGTCGGAGAGGCGTCCCTCGCGCAGCCCCGCCTGCACGACCGGCGCCCAGCCGCCGTCGCCGAGGCGCGCCAGCGCGCGGCCCTCCTCGACGACGAGCTCGGCCGGGATCTTCTTCATCCGGCCCTCGGGGTCGGGCGCCATCTTCTTCGTATCGAGCGTGAGCGGCTGCGAGCGCAGGTGGTCGATCGCCTCGCGCACGAGCCCCGGATCCAGCGGCCCGTCGTAGCGCGGGCCGGTGCAGACCGAGCAGCGCCCGCAGTCCTGCGGATCGGGGTCGTCGAGCTCCTCCTGCAGCGCGCGCATGAGGCAGCGCCCGTCGGCGCCGAAGCTCGCCATCGTCGCCTGCTCGCGGCGGCGCAGCGCGGTGATGTGCTCGTAGCGCTCGGCGTCGTAGGCCCAGCGACTAGCCGGCTCGCGCACCCAGCGGCTGCCGTCGCGCGACACCGCGCCCTCGACGTCGAGCACCTTCAGCATCGCGTCGATCCGCCCGCGGCCGAGGTTGACCATCGCGGTGAGCTCGGGGGTCGAGGCGCCCTCGGCGCCGACCTCGTCGAGATGCGTGAGCACGCGGTCGACGAGCTCGCGGCGCGGGAAGGCCTGCTCGATGAAGAAGTCCTGGATGCGGCGGTCCTCGGCGCCGCGCAGCAGGACGACCTCGGCGCGCTCGATCGCGCGGCCGGCGCGGCCGACCTGCTGGTAGTAGGCGATGACCGAGCCGGGCGCCTGGTAGTGCACGACGAAGCCGAGGTCGGGCTTGTCGTAGCCCATCCCCAGCGCGCTCGTGGCGACGACGCACTTCAGGGCGTTGGCCAGCAGCCGGTCCTCGACGGCGATCCGCCGATCGGTGTCGATCTCGCCGGTGTAGGCCTCGGCGGCGACGCCGTGCGCGGTCAGCCACTGCGCGACCTGCTCGGCGTCGCGCTTGGTCAGCGTGTAGACGATCCCGGAGCCCGGCATGTCACCGAGGTGCGTCGCCAGCCAGGCCAGGCGGTCGGCCTGGCCGGGCAGCTCGACGACCTCGAAGCGCAGGCTCGTGCGCCCGAGCGGGCCGCGGTAGGCGACCAGCGGCGCGCCGTGCTGGCCCGTGCGCAGCTGCTCCTCGACGTCCTCCACGACACGGTCGTTGGCGGTCGCCGTCGTGCACAGGACGCCGACGCCCTCGGGCAGCCGCTCGAGCATGTCGGCGATGCGGCGGTAGTCGGGGCGGAAGTCGTGGCCCCAGTCGGAGATGCAGTGCGCCTCGTCGACGACGAGCAGCCCGACGCGCTCGGCGAAGACCGGCAGCATGCGTTCCCGGAACTGCGGGTTGTTCAGGCGCTCGGGGCTGATCAGCAGCAGGTCGACGGCGTCGGCGTCGAGCAGGCCGGAGATCTCGTACCAGGCGTCGCGGTTGGTCGAGTTGACCGTGTGGGCGCGGATCCCGACCCGCTGCGCGGCCGCGATCTGGTTGCGCATGAGCGCCAGCAGCGGCGAGACGATGAGCGCCGGCCCGGCCCCGCGCTCCCGCAGCAGCGCCGTCGCGATGAAGTACACCGCCGACTTGCCCCAGCCGGTGCGCTGCACGCACAGCACGCGCGCGCGGTCGTCGACGAGATCGGCGATCGCCTCGAGCTGGTGCTCGCGAAACACCGCGGCCGGACCGGCGAGCTCGTGCAGCAGCTCCGTGGCGCGGGTGGTGAGGTCGGTCGTGGCAGGCATGTATCCACTCTAGGTCGCGCGGCGCGGGTATTCGCCCCCCGGCGAAACCCGAGTCGACGGACCGCCGCCCCCGACCGATCACCATGGTGTCCGTGACCCCCTACGCCTACCGCGACGTCGAGCCCGCCGACGCCCCCTTCCTGCTGGAGATGCTGCGCCTCACCGTCGCGTGGCAGCTCGTGCCGACGGCCGACGGCATGCCACCGCCCGTCCTCGTGCCGCCCTACACCTTCGACGACCTCGGCCGGCCCGGCGACGGCGGTGTCGTCGCGACCTACGACGACGAGCCGGTCGGCGCCTGCTGGTATCGCCTGCACCTGACCGCCCGCCAGCACGAGGGCACGCCGGTGCCCGAGCTCCTGCTCGCGGTCATGCCCGCCCACCGCGCGCACGGCATCGGCGGGCTGCTGCTCGATCGCGGGATCGAGCACGCCCGCGCCGCCGGCTACCCGGCGATCGACCTCGTCGTCGAGCTCGAGAACCCGGCGCGCCGGATGTACCGGCGCCGCGGCTTCGAGCCGCTCGGCGGCGCGCCGGACGCGCGCGACATGCGCAAGCTCCTGTAACCGCGCGGCCGCCGAAGGCCAGCCTGCCGCGACGCCCGGCAGTTACGGGCCGAAGGACGCGGCTGCATGCGAACAGGCGGCAGTTAAGCGCCGGGCAACGCCTACAAGCGGCACTTAGCAAATCGGTAGCGCGGGGTACAGCTAATTGCAGCTCGTACGTCATTTCCCCGTCTTATCTGCTGCTTGTCGTAGTCTCGCACCGGATGGCCCGCACTAACCGCCGCTTGTCCGACGACGAGATCGTCTTCACCACGCGCGAGAGCAGCGATTCGTGGCAGCGAGCGTTGGCCCGGGGCGACGCGCGTCGCATCGGTCGCGGCATCGTCACGACGAACCGCAGCGCGCCGCTGGAGAAGGTCGTCCGCAGGAACTGGTCGCGGATCGCGGCGCACTACGCGCCCGGCGCGACCGTGGTCGACCGGTCGTTCTTCGAAGGTGGTCCGGCAGCCGACGGGACCCTGGTTCTGGACGTCGGACCCAGCGGGTCGCGACGCACGCGACCGATCGAGCTCCCGGGGCTGCGCATCGTGACCCGGGTCGGTCCGGGACCGATCGTCGGCGATGTTCGATTCACCGACGGCCTGCACTTCAGTGGCCAGACCCGCGCCTATCTCGACAACCTGCGGCCGACCCGCGCCCGCGGCGGCGTGCGGCGGACGCTCTCACGGCCCGAACTCGAGGAGCGTCTTGCGCGGATGCTGACGACGAGCGGCGCGCCGGCCCTGGGTCATCTCCGCGACGAGGCGCGCACGCTGGCGCAGCAGCTGGACGCCGAGCGGGAGTCCGCGGAGCTCGCTCGGATCATCGGAAGCCTGTTCGGCACGAAGGACGCGCCGCTGCAGTCCAGGGCCGCCCAGGCGATGCGCGACGGCATCGCGTTCGACGACCGCCGGATCGAGCTCTTCGCGTTGCTCCAGCGCACCCTGCTCGCTCAACCGCCGGTGCAGCGACCCGCGCGGCCGTCCGATGATCCGGCGCTGTTTGCCTTCTACGAGGCCTACTTCTCCAACTACATCGAGGGGACCCGGTTCACCGTCGAGGAAGCGAAGGAGGTCGTCTTCGACGACGTCGTCCCCCCGCAGCGGCCCCGCGATGCGCACGACATCCGCGGCACCTACGAGCTGATCTATCCGCCGCTGGACGACACGCGGCGGCCGCGCACCAGCGATGAGCTGGTCGAGCTGCTCCAGCAGCGTCACGGCATCCTGCTGCGCGGGCGCCCCGACAAGAGCCCGGGGACGTTCAAGGAGAGCAACAACCAGGCAGGCGCCACGGTGTTCGTGGACTGGCGGCTCGTGCGCGGGACGTTACGTGAGGCCTTTCGCTTCTACCAGGGGCTGCCCGAGGGCCTGCCGTGCGCGATCTTCATCATGTTCCTCATCGCTGAGGTGCACCCGTTCGCCGACGGGAACGGCCGGATCGCTCGGGTGTTCATGAACGCCGAGCTGACCGCGAGCGCCCAGCAGCGGATCACCATCCCGACCGGCTATCGGCAGAACTACCTCAACGCGCTCTCGGGCCTGACGCACAACGACCACGCCGACGGACTCATCCGCATGCTCGACTTCGCCCACCGCTACTCGGCGGCGATCGACTGGTCCGACGAGAACCGCGCCGGGCCGATGCTGAGCGCGACCGGCGCGTTCGACGAGGACCCGGCCGCCGCGCGAATCCGGCTCCCCGAGCCCTGGGACTAGTACACCCATCCGCAGAACTCCGGCCGGGTTGTACTAGAGCCATCGCACGACCGGCCGCCGCCCCCCGATCCGGCTCGAGCTACGCGCCGAGGATCTCCATCGCGATCTCCGCGACCTGCGTCGGCGTTCGCCCGACGCGCACGCCGACACCCTCCAGCGCGTCGATCTTCGCCTGGCCGCCGCCGCTGGTGCCCGACACGATCGCGCCCGCGTGGCCCATCGTCTTGCCCGGCGGCGCCGTCAGCCCGGCGATGTAGGCGACGACAGGCTTCCTCACGTTCTCGGCGATGAACGCCGCCGCCTCCTCCTCGGCCGAGCCGCCGATCTCGCCGCTCATGACGATCAGCTCGGTCTCGGGATCGGCCTCGAACAGCGCGATGATGTCGACGAACGACGAGCCGGGCACGGGGTCGCCGCCGATTCCCACGATCGTCGAGTTGCCGAAGCCGCTGCGCGCGAGCTCGTTGCCGATCTGGTAGGTCAGCGTGCCCGAGCGCGAGACCACGCCGACGTTGCCGGGCTTGAAGAACTGCGCCGGGATGATCCCCACGTTGGCCTGGCCCGGGGACAGGACGCCGGGGCAGTTGGGACCGACGAGGCGGACCTCGGGGTTGCGCTTCAACACGTTGAAGACCCTCAGCTCGTCGTGCGCCGGGATGCCCTCGGTGATCGCGATGATCGTCGCGATGCCCGCGTCCTCGGCCTCGAGGATCGAGTCGGCGGCAAATCGCGCCGGCACGAAGATCATCGCCGTGTTCGCATCCGTCTCGGCGACGGCGGCGCGGAAGGTGTTGAAGACCGGGATGCCCTCGACGTCCTGGCCGCCCTTGCCCGGCGTGACCCCGGCGACCACGGCCGTGCCGTAGCGGCGGTTGTTCAGCGCGTGGTAGCTCCCCTCGCGACCGGTCAGCCCGGAGACCACCAACCGCGTGTCCTCGCCGACGATGATGCTCACGCCGCCGCCCCGCCCCCGGCGCCCGCGCGCGCAAGCGCGACCACCCGCGCCGCGGCGCCGTCCATCGTCGCCTCGGCATGCACGTTGGGCAGGTTGGCCTCGGCCAGCAGCCGGCGCGCCTCGGCGTCGTTGGTCCCGTCCAGGCGCACGACGAACGGGACCGTCGGCTTGAGGATCCCGTAGGCGTCGATGATCCCGCGCGCGACCTCGTCGCAGCGCGTGATCCCGCCGAAGACGTTGAACAGCACGGCCTTGACGTTCGGGTTGGAGAGGATCACGTCGACCGACGCGGCGATCGCCTCGGCCTTCGCGCCGCCGCCCGCGTCGAGGAAGTTCGCGGCCGCGCCGCCCGCGTGCGCGACGACGTCAAGCGTCGACATGACGAGGCCCGCGCCGTTGCCGAAGATGCCGATGTCGCCGTCGAGCTTGACGTAGGTCAGCCCGCGCTCGCGCGCCATCTGCTCCTGCGGATCGGCGCCACCGCCGTCGTCGAGCAGCGCGTGCTCGGGATGGCGGAAGGCGGCATTGTCGTCGAGCGTGACCTTCGCATCCAACGCGATGACGCGGCGGTCGGGCGTGATGACGAGCGGGTTGATCTCGACGAGCGTCGCGTCCTCGCCCTCGAACGCGGCGTAGAGGGTCGCGAGCATCGCGCCGACCGAGCGCACGACGTCGGCGTCGACGCCGGCCTCGAACGCCAGCCGGCGGCCGTGGAAGGGCTGAAAGCCGACGAGCGGGTCGATGTGCAGCGTGGCGAGCGCGTCCGGGCGCTCGGCGGCGACCTGTTCGATGTCCATGCCGCCCTGCGTGGAGAGCATCACGAGCGTCGCCTTCGCCGACCGATCGAGGATCACCGCGGCGTAGTACTCGCTGGCGAAGGCGGTCGCCTCCTCGATCCACAGCTCGCGCACGGTGTGCCCGCGGATGTCCATCCCGAGGATCGCTGCCGCGTGCTCGCGCACCGCCGCCGCGTCGGCGGCGAGCTTGATCCCGCCGGCCTTGCCGCGGCCGCCGATCTTCACCTGCGCCTTGACGACGACGGGAAATCCGACCTCCTCGGCGGCGGCGACGGCCTCGCCCACGGAGGCGGCGGGAGCGCCCGCCGACAGTGGCACGTCGTAGCGCTTGAGGACCTGCTTGCCCTTGTACTCGAGGAGGTCCATCGACGGCCTGACAATAGTTGACGCGTCCGCGCGCCCCCCGCCCGGCGTTCAGGTCCAGCGACTTCCTATCATCACGGCGCTATGGCGCTTCCCAAGCAGATCTCGCTGGTCACGTTCGATGTATACGGCACCCTCATCGATTGGGAGCAGGGCGTCTACGACGCGTTTCAGAAGGAGGCCGCGCGCGACGGCTTCACGATCGACAAGGAAGAGCTGATCCGCAACTTCCACGAGATCGAGCGCGAGATCGAGGGCGGCTCCTACGAGCTGTACGCCGAGGTCCTGCGCCGCACCGCGATCGAGATCTCCAAGCGCCTGGACTGGCCGCTGGAGCCCTCGCGCTCGGGCTTTCTGCCCGACAGCGTGCAGCGCTGGCCGGCGTTCAGGGAGACCAACACGCAGCTCAAGAAGGTCACCGCCAAGTACAAGAGCGGGCTGATCTCGAACATCGACGACAAGCTCCTGGGCCAGACGCGGCGCCACATCCCGCACGACTTCGACCTCGTCGTCACCGCCCAGCAGGTGCGCTCCTACAAGCCCGACATGGCGCACTTCACCGAGTGCGCGCGGCGGATGGGGACCAAGAAGGGCTGGGTCCACGTCTCCTCGAGCTACTACCACGACGTCGCCCCCTGCGTGGCCAACAAGATCCCCGTGATCTGGGTCAACCGCAGCAAGGAGACGCTCGAGCCGGGCCAGAAGAAGCCGACCGCCGAGGTCAAGACCCTCCTCGAAGCGGTCAAGTTCCTCGGTCTGTAGGGACGGTCCCGCCCGCCGATGCGCGTCGTCGGCCTGCACTCCGACGTCCTCGTCGCCACGAGCCGTATGTGGCAGACGACGTGCACGCTCGTGCGCAGCGGCGAGGAGTGCTTCGTGATCGACTCGCCGGTCTTCCCCGACGAGCTCGAGATCCTGCCCGCCGTGCTCGAGCACGCGGGCTTTGCGCTGAGCGGCCTGCTCGCGACGCACGCCGACTGGGACCACCTGCTCGGCCGCCTGGCCTTTCCCACCGCCGCCCTCGGCGTCGCCGAGACGACCGCCGCCCGCCTCACCGCCGAGCCGGGCACCGCCGCGCGCGAGCTGCGCGCGTTCGACGACGCCAACTACGTCGACCGCCCGGCACCGCTGTCGCTCGGGCAGGTGCAGGCGCTGCCGGTCCCCGGCCACTGCGAGATCGGCGACACCGAGCTCGAGCTGCACCCCGCCGACGGCCACACCGCCGACGGCATGGCGATCTGGATCGGCTGGGCGCGGGTGCTCGTGGCCGGCGACTACATCTCGCCCGTCGAGGTCCCGATAATCTCGGAGGGCGGCTCGCGCGACGGCTACCTCGCGACGCTGCGCCGGCTGGAGCCGCTCGTCGACGCGGCCGCGCACGTCGTCCCCGGCCACGGCGAGGTGATCGACGGCGCGCGCGCGGCCGCGATCCTGCGCGAGGACGTCAACTACCTCGCCAAGCTGCCCGGCGCCGAGCTGCCGATGGCCCGCCGCGGCGCCGCGCAGCGGGCGATCCATGCCGAGAACGTGAAGCGAACGTCCCGCCGGGCGGGAACGTGATGTGCCCGTGATCCAGCACGTCGCCGTCGAGGTCCGCGAGGCCGACGTAGCCGCCTGCGTGCGCTTCTGGGCGCTGCTCGGCTTCGAGCGCGTCGAGGCGCCCGCCGCCCTCGCCGCCCGCTCGACGTGGGTGCAGGCCGGCCCGACGCAGATCCACCTGCTCTACGCGCGCGAGCCGGCGATCGCCCCGGAGGGACACGTCGCGGTGGTCGTCGGCGACTTCGCGGCTACGCTGCAGGCGCTGCGCGACGCCGGTTTCGCGCCCGAGCCGCGGCGCGAGCACTGGGGCTCGCCTCGGGCATTCGTCCGCTGTCCGGCGGGCCATCGGGTCGAGCTGATGGCGTTCGCGCCAGCTTGAGCCGAGTCTTACGGCGGTCTTACGCAACACGGCGCTCAACTTACGAATCGTTGACATCCTGCTCCTACCTTGAATGCCATGAACGACGACGAGACCCCCGGCCAGAGCTCCGGGTCGGGGCGCCTGTGGACCGACCCGCGCGAGGAGGACGAGCACACCCAGTGGCTCTCGCCCCGCACCCTGGTCCAGCCGCTCCCCGAGTTCCCGCCCGAGCCGCCCGAGCCCGCCCAGCGCGCCCCGCAGCGCCGCCTCGGGCCGCTGATGGTGCTCGGCGCGTTGCTCGCCTGCATGCTCTTCGGCGCCGGGATCCTCGGCGCCAAGGTCCTGCTCGACGACGACGCCTCCTCCGGCTCGCCGGCGGCGCTGCCCGCCGCGCCCGGCGCGGTCGCGCCCGACGCCCGCTCGCGCACGATCCGCCAAGTCTATGCCAGCGCGAGCCCCAGCGTGGTGTTCGTCAAGAGCGCTGAGACGGGCACCGCCGGCGGGGCGGCGAGCGGGACGGGCTTCGTCGTCGACTCCGACGGCACGATCGTCACCAACGCACACGTCGTCGCCGGTGCCGGCAAGGTCCAGGTGCGCTTCGAGGACAACGGCGCCGGCGTCGACGCCGAGGTGCTCGGCACCGACGCCTCCTCCGACATCGCGGTGCTGCAGGTGGATCCGTCGGACACCGGCGGCGTCAAGCCGCTCGCGCTGGCGAACTCCGAGAGCGTCCAGGTCGGCGACCTCGCCGTCGCGATCGGCTATCCGCTGGGCCTGGACCGCACCGCGACGGCCGGCATCGTGTCCGGCCTCGGGCGCGACATCAAGGCGCCCAACGGCTTCTCGATCGACAAGGTCATCCAGACCGATGCCCCGATCAACCCCGGCAACTCGGGCGGTCCGCTGCTCGACGCCGCCGGCCGCGTGATCGGCATCAACTCGCAGATCGCGACCACCGGGGCCGGTGGCGGCAGCGTCGGCATCGGCTTCGCCGTCCCGTCGAACACCGTGCGCCAGGTCGTGCCGCGGCTGCGCTCGGGCGCGTCGATCAAGCGGGCGTACCTCGGCGTCTCGACGGTGCCGAGCACGACCGGCCAGGGCGCGCAGGTCGCCAACGTCGTGCCCGGCGCGCCGGCCCAGCAGGGCGGACTGCAGACCGGCGACACGATCACCGAGGTGAGCGGAGCGGCGATCCGCCAGCCGGAGGACATCAGCGCGAGCATCGAGAACCGCAGCCCGGGCGACAAGATCGAGGTGCAGCTGCGGCGGGCCGGCGAGCGGCGGACCGTGCAGGTGACGCTGGGCACGCGCCCGGAGAGCGCGTCCGGCGCGGTCCCGCCCTCCGCCGGGCCGTAGCCGTGGTCCTTCGCACTCGATGAGCTTCGGCCAGCCGCTCTTCCTCCTCGCGCTGCTGCTCGTGCCGCTCGCCGTCCTGGCGTACCTGCGCTACGAGGGCACGCGCCGCGCGGCGGCCGCCGCGTTCGTCATGCCCGCGCTGGCCGCCTCGGTGGCGCCGCGCACGCCCGGCTGGCGCCGGCACGTGCCGCTGCTCGTCTACGCGCTCGCGCTGACGGTCCTCGTCCTCGCGCTGGCCAGGCCGCAGGCGACCGTCGCCGTCGCGGTCGAGCGCGCCTCGATCATGCTCACGACGGACTACTCGGGCTCGATGCAGGCGACCGACGTCCCGCCCAGCCGCCTGAGCGCCGCGCGCGGCGCCGCGGAGCGCTTCCTCGGCCAGGTGCCCGACTCGGTCCGCGTCGGCCTCGTCGCCTTCAACCACTCCGCGACGCTGGCCGAGACGCCGACCACCGACCGCGGCGTGGTGCGCGCCGCGATCGGCGCGCTGCGGCCCAGCGGCGGCACGGCCACCGGCGAGGCGCTCGCGCTCTCGCTCGGCGTCCTGGCGCGCCAGACCGACGAGGCCGGCAAGCGCGTGCCGTCGGCGATCATCCTGCTGTCGGACGGAAAGTCCGTCCGCGGCCGTCCGCCCACGCAGATCGCCGAGCGCGCCAAGGACCTGAAGATCCCCATCTACACCGTCACCCTCGGCACCGAGGCCGGCACGATCAGCGTCCCGCGCCGCGACGGCTCGACGGTGACCCGCGCCGTGCCGCCCGATCCGATCGAGAGCAGCGAGGTCGCGCGGATCGCGGGCGGCCGCGCCTACACCGCCGACACCGCGAAGGACCTCAGCGCCGTCTACCGAGCGCTCGGATCGCGGATCGGCTACCGCGACGAGAAGCGCGAGATCACGGCGGCCTTCAGCGGCGGCGCGCTCGCGCTGATCGCGGCCGGCGCGCTGCTGTCGCTGTACTGGTTTCGCAGGCTTGTCTGACACAGGAAAGGACCCGACCACGCACCCATGAGCTTCTCCAACTACTCAGACCCACCGCGCTCGCCCCAGCCCGGCGACGATCCGGGGCGCCAGCCGCGCAAGGCTCCTCGAGGAGGTCCTCTACGAGGTCAAGCGCGTCATCGTCGGCCAGGACGCGATGCTCGAACGGCTGCTCGTCGCCCTCCTGACCGGTGGCCACGTGCTGCTGGAGGGCGTCCCCGGCCTGGCCAAGACGCTGACCGTGCGCACGCTCGCCGACGTCATGGGGGGCACGTTCCGGCGCATCCAGTTCACCCCCGACCTCGTGCCCGCCGACCTCGTCGGCACGCGCATCTACCGCCCGGACACCGGCCGCTTCGACACCGAGCTCGGCCCGGTGTTCGGCAACTTCCTGCTCGCCGACGAGATCAACCGCGCGCCCGCCAAGGTCCAGTCGGCGCTGCTGGAGGTCATGCAGGAGCACCAGGTCACGATCGGCACCGAGAGCTTCCCCGTGCCGCACCCGTTCCTCGTGCTCGCGACGCAGAACCCGATCGAGTCCGAGGGGACCTATCCGCTGCCCGAGGCGCAGATCGACCGCTTCCTGTTCAAGGTGCTCGTCGACTACCCGACGCTGGGCGAGGAGGCATCGGTCGTCGGGCGCTCGCTGCGCCCGGTCGAGCAGGTCGCGGTGCGCCTGTCGATGCCCGAGCTCGAGCGCTTCCAGCGCGCGGTGCGCGAGATCTTCGTCGACCGCGAGGTGGTCGCCCACGCGGTCCAGCTCGTCGACGGCACGCGCCATCCCGAGCGCTACGGGCTGAGCGACCTCTCCCATCTCATCCAGTACGGCGCCAGCCCGCGCGGCGCGATCGGCATGGTCCAGGCCGGCCAGGCGCTCGCGCTGCTGCGCGGCCGGCGCCACGTGCTCGTCGAGGACGTCCGCGACCTGGCGGCCGACGTGCTGCGCCACCGGCTCGTGCTCTCCTACGACGCGCTGTCGGACGGCGTCAGCGCCGACGACATCCTCGACCGCCTGCTGGCCGCGCTGAGCAGCAGCCCGGCGCAGTCGGGCGTGCCGGCCGAGCCTCCGACCGAGTACGACGCCGCCTAGCGACGTGCCCGCTTCGCTCGCCACGCTGCGCGTCCCGCCCGCGCGCCAGGGCCCGGGGCCGATCCCGGCCGCGCTCGTCGACGCGCTGGCGCTGTCGCTCGCGCGCCGCGGCGCGGGCTCGCTGCCCGGCGACCGGCTCGCGCCCGGCGTCGGCAGCGGCACGGAGCTCGCGCAGCTGCGGCCCTACCAGCTCGGCGACGACGTGCGCCAGCTCGACGCGGCCGCCAGCGCGCGCACCGGCCAGGCGCATGTGCGCCTGCAGGTGCCCGAGCGGATCCTCACGACCTGGCTCGTCGTCGACCTGTCGGCGTCGATGGCGTTCGGCACCGCCGACCGGCTGAAGTCCGACGTCGCCGAGGGTGTGGCGCACGTCGTCGGCCGCGCGGCGACGCGCCACGGCGGCCGGCTCGCGGTGCTGACGGCGGGTGGACCGGAGAAGATGCTGCCGCCGCGCGGCGGACCGCACGCGAAGATCGGCCTCAAGCGGCTGCTGGCCGAGGGCGTGGCCGTCGACGGGGCCGCCGATCGCGGCCTGGCGCCGGTGCTGCACCGGACCGGGCGGCTGGCCCGCCAGCCGGGCCTCGTGGTCGTCGTGTCGGACTTCCGCGGCGAGCTGAACTGGCACAAGTCGCTGCGCGCGCTCGGCGCGCGCCATCGCGTGCTGGCCGTGGAGATCCGCGATCCGCGCGAGGAGCGCCTGGAGCCGGTCGGCCGCCTCGCGCTCGTCGACCCCGAGAGCGGGCGGCTGATCGAGGTCGACACCTCGCGCCGGAGGCTGCGCGAGCGCTTCACCGCCGCCGCCGCCGAGGAGCGCGCCGTCGTCGCGGCGGAGGTGCGCAAGGCCGCCGCGCAGCACGTCGTGCTGTCGACGAGCGGCGACTGGCTGAAGGCGCTGGGGCGGGCATTGCGGTGAGCTTCGCCTCCCCGCTCGCCCTGCTGTGCCTGTTCGCGGTGCCGCTCGCGGTGCTCGCGCACGTCAGCGCGCAGCGCCGCCGCCGACGCTACCCCGTGCGCTTCACGGCGCTCTCGACGCTCGCCGCGGTGGCCGGCCAGGAGCCCCAGTGGCGCCGCCACCTGCCGCTCGCGCTGTTCGCCCTGGCGCTCGCCGCGCTCGCGCTGTCGCTCGCGCGGCCGGAGCGGACGATCCAGGTCGGCGTCGAGAGCGCGTCGGTCGTGCTCGTCACCGACGTCTCGCGCTCGATGTCGGCCACCGACGTCAGCCCGACGCGGCTGGCGGCGGCACGCCAGGCTGCGCAGAGCTTCCTCGACCAGGTCCCCGAGGAGCTGCGCGTCGGCCTCGTGACGTTCTCCGATGTCGCCCAGACGCTGCAGACGCCGACCACCGATCACGAGGCGGTGTCGAGCGCGCTCGACACGCTGCAGCCGATCTCCGGCACGGCGACGGGCGCGGGTCTGCGCACGGCACTCGACGACCTGAAGGTCCGCAACTCACGGCAGCGCCGGCCGCCCGCCGCGCTCGTCCTGCTGTCCGACGGATCGGCGACCGACGGCGCCGCCGCCGACATCGTCGCCGCCGAGGCCAAGCAACTGCGGGTGCCGATCTACACCGTGGCGCTCGGCACGCCGGACGGCACGATCACACTGCGCGGCCAGACGCTCAACGTCCCGCCCGACACCGAGGCGCTGCAGCGGATCGCCGCCGAGTCCGGCGGCCAGGCCTTCCGCGCCGAGGACTCAGACCAGCTCGACGCGGTCTACGAGAAGCTCGGCTCGCAGATCGGCACCAAGCCCGAGAAGCAGGAGATCACGGCGCTGTTCGCGGCTGGGGCGCTGCTGCTGCTCGGCGGCGCGCTGGTCAGCTCGCTGCGGCTGGGCGGACGCCTGCCCTAGCGATCGACAACTCGTCCGTTTACCCGGAAACCGCGAGCGCCAACGCGCCAAGTTTCGGACGGACCGCGGGCGGCGCGACTAGGCTCGCGCACCTCAGTGCTCGACGGATCGACATGAGGAGTCGCAGAGAATGATTCGGGGTCGTTCGCTTCTGGTCGCGCTGGCGACGAGCCTCGTTGCGCTGGCCCTCGCGGCACCGGCAGCGTTCTCGATCACCCAGGCACGGCCGGCCGCGGTGACCCTGAGCACGAACTGGTCGGTCGCCACGGCCCTGCCGCCGGCCGGCGCTCCCACGACGTTCACCAACTACGGAACCAGGCCGACGGTCCCGATCATGGGCGACTGGGACGGCGACGGCAACCGGACGCCCGGCCGGTTCGAGGGCGGCCACTTCAAGCTGGGCAACACGCTGCCGCCGGCGGCGCCGACGATCGACGTCACGTTCGGCGATCCGCGCGGCTTCCCGGTCGTCGGCGACTTCAACGACGACGGGTACGACGACGTCGCGGTCTATCGCAACGGCCTGTGGGAGCTGCGCACCGAGACCGGCGGGATCGGGTCGGGGGGCACGGTGGGGCTACCGGCGCCGTTCACGTTCGGCACGGGGAGCTGGCCGGCGACGATCCCGGTGGCGGGCGACTGGGACAACGACGGCCTCGACGGCATCGGGCACTACACGTACGCGACCGGTGTCTGGCAGCTGCGCCAGACGCCCCAGGCGCTGGGCTTCGATCTGCCCGCGTTCACGTACTGGGCCGGGGCCCCCTCCGGTTCGTACGCGGTCGTCGGCGACTGGAACGCCGACGGCACCGACAGCGTCGGGGTCAAGACCTCCGCCCCGGCCGGGTCGTGGCAGCTGAAGAACACCAACGCGGCGGGCATCGCGGACATCACGTTCACGTTCGGCCTGGGCAACGACCTGCCGCTCGTGGGCGGGGTGCATGTCAACCAGCCGCCGACGGACATCGCGCTGGCGCCGTCGTCGGTGGCGGAGAACCAGCCGCTCAACACGGTGGTCGGGACGCTGTCGGCGACCGACCCCGACGCCGGGGACACGGCCGCGTTCACCCTCGTGGCCGGCGCGGGATCGACGGACAACGGCTTGTTCAACATCTCGGGAGCGTCGCTGCGCACGAGCGCGGTGTTCGACTTCGAGGCGGGGTCGAGCTTCGACATCCGCGTGCGGGTCACGGACGGGGGCGGCCTGTTCTACGAGGAGGCGCTGACGGTCACCGTGACGGACGCCAACGAGGCGCCCACCGACATCGCGCTGTCGAACGCCAGCGTGCAGGAGAACCAGCCCTCGGGCACGCCGGTCGGGACGCTGTCGAGCACCGACGAGGACGCCGGGGCCACGCACACCTACGCGCTGGTGGCCGGGGCGGGCGACACCGACAACGGGCTGTTCCAGGTCGTCGGCGGCGCGCTGCAGACGGCGGCCGTACTGAACTTCGAGGCGGCCGGTACGCGCACGGTGCGGGTCCGCACGACCGACAACGGCGGCCTGACCTTCGAGGAGTCGTTCACGATCACGATCGTCGACGCCAACGACAGTCCGATCGCCGACGACGAGAGCTTCAGCGGCGTGCAGCGGGCGATCGGCAACACGTCCTACGTCGGCAACGATCCGACCGACGGCGCGCCGGATCCGGCGGGAGCGCAGAAGACGATCACCGGCGACATCCTCGACGGGGACGCCGATCAGGACGGCACCGGTTCGCTGGCGGTCGTGGCGGGCACGGTGCCGACGGCCGACGGCGGCTCCGTGCTGCTGGAGACCGACGGCGACTTCACGTACTTCCCGAAGGCCGACACGAGCTGCTCGGATCACTCCGACAGCTTCGACTACACGCTCACCGACCAGAACAACACGAAGCCGCCGGGCACGCCCGCGACCGACACGGGGACCGTCACGATCGAGATCCAGGACTGCGTCTGGTACGTCGACAGCTCGCTGGGCGCGGCCGGCAACGGGACGTCGAGCACGCCGTACAACGCGCTGGGACCGATCAACGTGACCGCCACCGACGTGGATGCGGCCGGTGACCGGATCTTCCTCTACGACGGCACGTACGCGGGCGGGCTGGCGCTGGAGAACCAGCAGCCGCTGTCGGGGCAGCGCCATGGGCTGACGGTGCCCGACGGCGGCGCCGGCACGGTGACGCTCGAGCCGGCGGGCGGCGCGAACTCGCAGATCAACGCGGGGCTCGTGCTCGCGACGGACAACACCGTCCAGGGCATCCACCTCGGCCCGGCGGCCGGCTTCGCCCTCTCGGGTACGTCGGTCGGCACTGCGACGATGAACACCGCGACGTCGGGCGCGATCAACAACGATGCCAGCGGTGGCGCCGTGAGCATCAACGTCGGCACGCTGAACATGCAGTTCACCGCTACCGGCGGCGTGACCTCGGGCGGCGGCACGAACGCGATCGCGCTGACGAACACGTCGGGCACGTTCAACGCGAGCTCGGGCACGCTGAGCGACGCCGGCTCAGCCGACGTCAACCTCACCGGCGGCACGACGAACTTCACGTACGACGGCTCGATCTCCGACGATGTCGGCCAGCTCGTCTCGATCTCGGGTCAGACGGGCGGCACGAAGGACTTCAACGGCAACATCACCGACCTCGGTGATGGCGACGGCGGCGGCATCTCGCTGAGCTCCAACACGAACGCGACGATCCGCTTCGACGGCGGCCTCACGCTCGCGACCGGCGCCAACCCGGCGTTCGCGGCCACCGGCGGCGGCACCGTCGCGGTGACCGACCCGGCCGGGCCGACGAGCAACCGGATCGCGACGTCGACGGCGACGGCGCTGAACATCACCAACACGACGATCGACACCGACGACGTGACGTTCGAGCTGATCTCGTCGACCGGGGCCCCAAGCGGGATCGTGCTGAACAACACCAGCAACCCCAGCGGCGCCCTCGTGGTGACCGGCGGCGCCGCCAACGCGTGCACCGGCGCCGCCAGCTGCACCGGTGGCGCGATCCAGAGCTCGACGGGCTCGGGCGTGTCGCTGACCAGCGTGCCGGGCGGCGCCAGCCTGACCCGGATGGCGATCAGCGCCAGCGCCGACGACGGCGTCAGGGGCACCACGGTGGGGGCGGGATTGGATCTCGACAACGCATGGGTGAACGCCAACGGCAACACGCCGAATGCCGGGGGCATTCACGGCGATCACGGCGTCGACCTCACGGGTCTGACGGGCACGTCGACGTTCACGAACTCCAGCGTCTCCGCCAACGCCGATTCCAACGTCGTGGTCGAGGGCGCCTCGGGCACCATGAACCTCGACGTCACCGGTGGGACGTATTCCGGTGCGAGCGGCGGGATGGGCGACTCGATCTACGTGGAGGCCAACGGCACGGGCGCCCAGAACCTCGATGTGCAGGGTCCGATCACGTTCGCCAACAACGTCGGCAGTCACGTGCAGCACAACGGCAGTCCGACGAGCACGGCTGACAGCGACGTGACGGTCAACAACGCGACGATGTCCTCGCCGGTGGGCGGGGGCAGCGTGTTGGGCGGCGGCATCACGGTCGTCGAGGGTGGCCCGACGAGCGGCGGCGGCTCGAACACCGACGTGTCGATCACCAACAACAACATCCAGAACTCGGTGATCGGCGGGATCGTCGTGGGCACCACGGGCAGCGTCGGCAATCAGCAGATCGCCAACGTCGACGCGACGATCACGGGCAACACGATCGGCGCGACGGGCGTCGCCGGCTCGGGCTCGGTGCAGGGCAACGGCCTCTTCGTGGACTCCAACGGCAACAGCGTGGTGCGCACGCTGATCGCCAACAACACCATTCGCCAGTGGACGAACCGCAACGGGATCGCCCTCGACGTCCTCGACGGCGATGCGCAGATGAGCGCGACCGTCAGGGGCAACGTCCTCACCGAACCGAACTCGGCGTTCGCGGGAACGACGACGCGCGGGATGACGCTGCAGCTCGGAGCCGCCCAGGTCGGCGACTCGGTCGATGTCTGTCTCGACATCGGCGACCTCGCGAACGCAGCACTGAAGAACCAGGTCTTCGGAACCGGGGAGGGCGCCCAGCCCGCCGTGCGCTACCTGCACGAGGGACCGGGCAGCGCAGTCCAGCTCGTCGGCTACGCCGGCCCGGCCGCCCCGTCGATCACCGACATCCAGGGCTGGTTCCAGCCCCGCAACAACATCGGAGGTACACCGACCGTGACTGGCACCGCAACCGCAGCCGTCGCGCCCGCTTCGACGACGACCGGCGCCGCCTCCTGCCCCCAACCGGCACCCTGATCCATGGGCGAACCATTTCTCGGAGAACTGAAGCTCCTGGCCTTCAACTACGCGCCGAGGGGCTGGGCGATGTGCAACGGGCAGCTCATGCAGATCGCCCAGAACCAGGCCCTCTTCTCGCTGCTCGGCACGACGTACGGCGGTAACGGGCAGACGACCTTCGCGCTTCCCGACCTGCGCGGCCGCGTCGCGCTGCACGTGGGCAACGGCTTCACCCAGGGCGGGAAAGCGGGCGAGGAGGCCCACACGTTGAGCACTCAGGAGATGCCGGCCCACAACCACCCCGTCCTGGCATCGACCGCGGCCGGCAACGGTGCCGACCCCACGATCCTCGCAGCGTTCTCCGACGGCTACGGCGGCGCTGCGAACCTGACGGCGATCCAGCCGGCGACCGTCACGAACGTCGGCGGCAGCCAGCCGCACGAGAACCGACAACCGTTCCTCGTCCTGAACTGGTGCATTGCGCTCCAGGGCATCTTCCCGAGCCCCAACTGACATGGCCAATCCATACGTAGGCGAGATCCGCATGTTCGCCGGCAACTTCGCGCCCAAGCGGCTGGGCGTTCTGTGACGGCCAGCTGCTTGCGATCAGCGAGAACGAGACGCTGTTTCAGCTGATCGGGACGACGTACGGAGGCGACGGGGAGAGCACGTTCGCGCTTCCCGACCTGCAGAGCCGAGCGCCGGTCCACATGGGACAGGGGCCGGGCATCTCCAACAGCTACCAGCTCGGTGAGACGGGGGGCGTCGAGTCGGTCACCGTCACCACCAACCAGACACCGGCCCACAGCCACGCGTTCCTCGCTTCGACGGGCGCTGGCGCAGCGAACACGCCGCAGGGCAACGTCGTCGCGAGTCCTGCGGTGGCGAAGCTGTACCGGCTGACCAGTCCGGGCGACCCCTTGGCAGCAAACATGATCGGAGGGATTGGGGGCTCACAGCCCCACGACAACCTGATGCCCTACATCGCCATCAACTACATCATCTCGCTCTTCGGCGTGTACCCGAGCCCGTCATGAGCCATGGCTGATCCCTTCGTCGCCGAGGTCCGCGTGGTGGGCTTCAACTTCGCGCCCAAAGGCTGGGCGTTCTGCGATGGCCAGCTGCTGCCGATCTCGCAGAACACGGCATTGTTCTCCCTGCTTGGGACGTTCTACGGTGGCGACGGAAAGTCGACGTTCGCGCTGCCGGACATCCAGGGGCAGGTGGTGCTGGGCCCCGGTCAGGGGCCGGGTCTCTCCGACTACGCCCTGGGCCAGGCGGGGGGCACGGCGGCAATCACGCTGCTGCAGAGCGAGATGCCGGCCCACGGTCACGGGGCGCAGGGCACGATCGACGACGGCCAGTTCCAGGCACCCGCGGCGGACCGGGCGCTGGCCGTCTCCAACCCGGGGTTCGCCTATCAGACGAACACCAGCCAGAATCTGACCCAGATGAACCCGCAGACGCTCGGGCTGGCGGGGTCGTCGGCGCCGCACAACAACCTGCAGCCCTACCTCGTCCTGAACTTCATCATCGCAATGCAAGGCGTCTACCCGCCGCGGTCGTGAGCAGCGGCGGGCCGGCAGTCGCGCTCAGACCCGCCCGCGAGGACGACCAGGAGTTCCTGTCGCAGGTCTACGCCAGCACTCGCGCCGAGGAGCTGGCGCCGCTGCCGTGGACCGACGCGCAGAAGCAGGCCTTCCTGGCCCAGCAGTTCCATGCCCAGAGCGTGGACTACGCGGCCAATCACGCGGATGCCTCCTTCGACGTCGTCCTGGTCGAGGGCGAGCGGGCGGGGAGGATGATCGTCGCGCGCCGTGCGGGCGAGATCAGCGTGATCGACATCGCGCTGGTGCCCGAGCACCGTGGGCGCGGGATCGGAACCCGGCTGATGGCGCCGCTGCTGGACGAGGCGGACGAGCGCGGGGTGAAGGTCACGATCTACGTCGAGCGCTTCAACCGCGCGCTGGCGCTCTACGGGCGGATGGGGTTCTTGCAGGTGCAGGACGCCGGCGTGTATCTGAAGATGCAGCGCCCGCCGGCGGAAGATCGCGTGGGTGCGCTTGCCTCACGCTCGACCGGTCGCATGTGAACGGGGAACCACGAATGACCGAGCCTCACCTTCACGTCGAATCTACGCCGACCCGCCGGCGCCTCGTGCTGTCGGGCGGCGCTGCCGTCGCCGGCCTGTACGTCATGGGCGGCCGGCCGGCGGTGGCCGCAGCGGCCACCGCCCCCGCGTACCTGGGGCGCTCGTCCTACGCGACCCACACGGGCGTGGCGTTCACCGCGGTCGGCCCGGCGGGTGCCGGCATCACGCTGCGCCTGCTGGCGGTCTCCGACCTCGTGCGCGCCAAGCAGACGCGCTCGCTGGCGGCCGTGACGATGCGCTCGCGCTGACGTTCAGCGGGCCGGCCGGCAGGGGGCTGGGGAGCGCCGTCCACAAGCTGCGCCACCCGACGCTGGGGTGGGTCTCCCTGTTCGTCACCCCCAGCGGGCGGGCCACGACGGAGCAGCGCTACGAGGTCGTCGTCGACCGGGCCGCAACGCCGGCGGCGCGGCGCGGCGCGACGCGTTAGCCGATCGGACGCCCGAGGAACAGGTCGCGTCCCTCCGTCCGCTTGGAGCGCGCCGAGAAGCCGTGGCGCTCGTACAGCGCGAGCGCGCCGGTGTTGTCCTCGTTGCAGTCCAGCTCGACGCGCCGCGCGCCGCGCTCGGCGGCCCGCTCGATCGCGCGCGTGACGAGCGCGTCGCCGACGCCGGCGCGCCGGGCGGCCGGCGCGACGTAGACGTCCTCGATCCCGGCGTCGGGCGCGGCCTTCCAGACGCTGAAGCGATAGCGCACCTGCAGCACCCCGGCCGGTGTCGCGTCGGCCTGCGGCGCGGCGAGCAGGAAGTCCGTGTCGATCTCCTCCATGAGCCGCTCGACCGAGGCCAGGAAGGCGTTCGCCGACGGCCAGTCGACCCCCATGTGGTCGCGGAAGGCGACGAGCAGCTCGGCCACCGCCTCGGCCTCGTCGGGGCCGGCGAGCCAGGCGCGCGGCTCGCTCATGCGTCGCGGATGACGGCGAGGACGTCGCCGCTGCGCACCGCGTCGCCCTCGGAGATCGGCAGCTCGGCGATCACGCCGGCCTTGTGCGCCGTGATCTCGTTCTCCATCTTCATCGCCTCGATGATCGTGACGATCTCGCCGGCGACGACCTGCTGGCCCGCCTGCACCGCGATCTTCCAGACGTTGCCCTGCATCGGCGATGCGAGCGTGTCGCCGTCGACGCCGGCCGCTGCCTCCGCGCTGCGCTCGCGCGCCGCGCGCTGGGGCTTGGCGCGCCCCGCGGGCGCGCTGCCGTTGCCGGCCGCCGCCGCGCCGGGCCCGGCCGGCGGGCCGATGACCCGCACGTCGAACCTGCGCCCCGAGACCTCGACCGTGTAGGTCTGCTCGACGGACTCGCCGTCGTCCTCGCCGTCGCCGTCAGCGCCGCCGCCGGGCGCGTCGGACGCCAGGGACTTGAGCCACTCGGCGTCCTCGAGCAGATCGCGGCAGGTTTCGCCGCGCGCCCACTGCTCGGTGGCCAGCAGCGCCCGGTGAAACGGGATCAGCGTCGTGAGCCCCGCGATCTCGTACTCGGCGAGCGCGCGCAGCATCCGCGCCGTGGCCTGCTTGCGATCGGCGTCCCAAACGATGAGCTTGGCCACCATCGGGTCGTACATCGGCGAGACCTCGGAGCCCGCCCGCACGCCCGAGTCGACCCGCACGCCGGGCCCGCTGGGCTCGACGTAGGCGCCGATCCGCCCCGGCGCGGGCGCGAACTTCCTCGAAGCGTCCTCGGCGTTGATGCGGCACTCGATCGCGTGGCCGCGCAGGACGACGTCCGGCTGGGCCACGGACAGCGGCTCGCCGGCGGCGACGCGGATGCCCTCCTTGACGATGTCGATGCCGGTCGTCATCTCCGTCACGCAGTGCTCGACCTGGACGCGGGTGTTCATCTCCAGGAAGAAGTACTCGCTCGTCCCCTCGCGCTCGGATACCGCCAGCAGTCCCTCGACGGTCCCGGCGCCGCGGTAGTCGACGGCGCGCGCCGCCTCGACGGCGATCGAGCCGATCCGCTCGCGCATGGCCGCGTCGACGATCCACTCCGGCGCCGGCGACTCCTCGACGAGCTTCTGGTGGCGGCGCTGGATCGAGCAGTCGCGCTCGCCGAGGTGGATCGTGTGGCCGTGCCCGTCGGCGAGCACCTGGACCTCGACGTGGCGCGGGTCGGGCAGGTAGCGCTCCAGGTAGACGGTCGCGTCGGAGAAGAACCTCTCGCCCTCGCGCGCGGCGCCCTCGAAGGCCGCCTGCAGCTCACCGGGCTCGAGCGCGACGCGAAAGCCCTTGCCGCCGCCGCCCCCCGCGGCCTTGACGGCGACCGGGTAGCCGATCTCGTCGGCGGCGATCCGCTCGGCGTCCTTCAGCGTCGCCACCGCCTCGATCGTGCCGGGCACGATCGGCACGCCGGCGGCCTCCATGAGCTCGCGGGCGCGGGTCTTGGACCCCATCGCGTCGATCGCGCTGGCCGGCGGGCCGATGAACACGATCCCCGCCGCCTCGCACGCGCGGGCGAACGCGGCGTTCTCGGCCAGGAAGCCGTAGCCCGGGTGGATCGCCTCGGCGCCCGCGCGGCGGGCGGCGTCGAGGATCCGCTCGGCGTTGAGGTAGCTCTCGGCCGCCGGCGCGCCACCCAGCAGGTACGCCTCGCCGGCGCGCGCCACGTGCGGCGCGTCGCGGTCGAGCTCGGAGTAGACGGCGACCGAGGCGACGCCCAGCTCGTCGAGCGCCCGGATGATCCGGACGGCGATCTCGCCGCGGTTGGCAATGAGGATCTTCGAGAACATGCGAGGGCAGCGCCCGGCCCCGGGCCGGGCCTGCCGCCGTCAGGATACGCGCGCCGCCGCCTCGTCCAGGCCCACGCGCGGCGATCGGGACGGGCTACTACACCCATCCGGAAGTTCTGCGGGTTTCCCGGCGCCCGCCCCCGTGCCACCAGCACGAAGGCGGGTCACCGGCGACCGTCAGATCACGGCCGGGCATCCGGGAAAACCTCGCAGAACCCTCCAGCCGGCTGTACTAGGACGAGCGGCTGTTCGTCCGCCGGCCCCAGGCGACGGGCTCTCCGGGCGAGTGCCCGGTCGCCTCCAGCAGCGACGCCCGTGCCCACGCCGACCGCTGCGCGGCGGGCGGGTCGGGCGCCGGAGCGGTGTCGCGCATGAAGCGCTCGAGCGCCCCGACGACGGCCGCGGCCTCCTCGGGGGAGGCGGCAGGGGCGATGATCTCGAGCTTCGGGCGGCGGTTGACCACTCAGACGATCATGCCAGCACCGACCGTGTCGTTGCTCGACTCGTCGATGAGGATGAACGAGCCCGTCGCGCGGTTGCGAGCGTACGGGTCGAAGGCCATCGGCTTGGAGGTGCGCAGGCGCACGCGGCCGATGTCGTTGAGGCCGAGCTCGGTGGCGTCCTCGTCGGGCGCGAGCGTGTGGACGTCGACGCGGTCGACGACCGCGTCGACGATCGCGCGCGCGCCGTGCGTCGCGTGCTTGATCGCGTAGCGCGCCCCGGCGCGCAGCGGCGCGTCGGCCATCCAGCAGACGGTCGCCTCGAGCTCGCGCGCGAGCTGCGGCGCGCCGGCGGCGTGGCAGATGATGTCGCCCCGCGAGACGTCGAGCTCGTCCTCGAGCAGCAGCGTCACCGACATCCCGGCGACGGCCTCCTCCAGCGCGCCGTCGAACGTGTCGATCCGCGCCACGCGCGTGGTGAGGCCCGAGGGCAGCACGAGCACCTCGTCGCCGGTGCGCAGCACGCCGCCGGCGAGCTGGCCGGCGTAGCCGCGGTAGTCGGTCTCGTGGTCGCGGATGACCCACTGCACGGGGAAGCGCACGTCGTCGAGGTTGCGCGCGTCGGCGACCTCGACGCTCTCGAGGTGCTCGAGCAGCGGCGTGCCGCCGTACCAGGGCATGCGCTCGGAACGGTCGACGACGTTGTCGCCGAGCTTGGCGCTGATCGGGACGTAGACGATGTCGCGCACGCCCCCGAGGCCGCGCGCGAACTCGCAGAACTCGCGCACGATCGTGTCGAAGACCTCCTCGTCGTAGTCGACGAGGTCCATCTTGTTGACCGCCACGACGAGGTGCGGGATGCCCAGCAGCGAGGAGATGAAGGCGTGGCGCTTGGACTGCTCGAGCAGTCCCTTGCGCGCGTCGACGAGGATCACGGCGAGGTCGGCCGTCGAGGCGCCGGTGACCATGTTGCGCGTGTACTGCACGTGGCCGGGGGTGTCGGCGATGATGAACGTCCGCCGCCCGGTGGCGAAGTAGCGGTAGGCGACGTCGATCGTGATGCCCTGCTCGCGCTCGGCGCGCAGGCCGTCGACGAGCAGCGACAGGTCGACCATCCCCGCCCCGCGGCGGCGCGAGGCCTCCTCGACGTGGGCGAGCTGGTCGGTCAGGATCTGCTTGGAGTCGAACAGCAGCCGCCCGATCAGCGTCGACTTGCCGTCGTCGACGGAGCCGGCCGTGGCGAGGCGCAGGAGGTCGGCGGAAGCGAGCGAGGCCATGGCCTAGAAGTAGCCCGCGACCTTGCGGTCCTCCATCGCGGCCTCGGTGGCGCGGTCGTCGGCGCGCGTCTCGCCGCGCTCGGTGATCCGCGTCGAGGCGATCTCGGCGACGACCGTGCCCACGTCGGCGGCGGTCGAGCGCACGGCGCCCGTGCAGCTCATGTCGCCGACCGTGCGGTAGCGCACCGACGCCCGGAACGGCACCTCGCCGTCGATGAGCTGGACGTGGTCGGACATCGCGTAGAGCATCCCGTCGCGCTCGAACACCGCGCGGTCGTGGGCGAAGTAGATCGACGGCACCTCGAGCTGCTCGAGCGCGAGGTACTCCCAGACGTCGAGCTCGGTCCAGTTGGAGATCGGGAAGACGCGCACGCTCTCGCCGCGGCGGATGCGCCCGTTGTAGATGTTCCACAGCTCGGGGCGCTGGTTCTTCGGGTCCCAGCCGCCGAAGTCGTCGCGGAAGGAGAAGATCCGCTCCTTCGCGCGGGCGCGCTCCTCGTCGCGGCGCGCGCCGCCGAAGGCCGCGTCGAAGCCGTGCTCCTCGAGCGCGTCGAGCAGCGTCGTGGTCTGCAACCGGTTGCGCGACGCGCGCGGCCCGGTCTCCTCGGCGACGCGTCCGTGATCGATCGACGCCTGCACGGAGGCGACGAACAGCCGCTCGCCGAGCTCGGCGACGCGGCGGTCGCGAAACTCGATCACCTCGGGGAAGTTGTGCCCCGTGTCGACGTGCATGAGCGGAAAGGGGAAGCGGCCCGGCCGGAACGCCTTCTCGGCGAGGCGCAGCAGCACGATCGAGTCCTTGCCGCCGCTGAACAGCAGCACCGGCTTGGACAGCTCGGCCGCGACCTCGCGCATGACGTGGATCGCCTCGGACTCGAGCTCCTGCAGATGGGTCAGGCGGCAGGTCATGCCGGCACCGGCTCGGGCGTCTCGGCAGGCGCCGGAAGCTCGTCGATCTCGAACGGCTCCGACGCCTCGATCGTGGCGCCCGCTCCGCCTGCGGCGGCCGGCGGCGGGGGCACGGCCGGCCCGCGTGAGCGTTGCAGCAGGTAGGCGCCCGCGCCGACCGTGAGCGGGACGCCGATCAGCACGGCGGCGGGCACATCGGCGCCGGCCTTGCTCAGCACGCCGAGCGCCGAGGCCAGCAGGACGCAGCCCAGGGCCGGCCGCAGCGCGTTGGCGGACACCTCGTCGATGAGATGCGCGCCGAGCCAGACGCCGGGCAGCGAGCCGATGAGGATCGTCCCCATCAGCAGGAAGTCGACGTTGCCGCTGACGATGTGCGCGAGGCCCGCGGCCCACAGCAGGATCGCCGCGTGGAAGACGTCGGTCCCGACGACGCGATGCGGCGTGAGCTGGAAGACGAGGATCAGCGCGAGGCCGATGAGCGCGCCGCTGCCGACCGAAGTGATGCCGAGGATCAGCCCGAGGATCGCGCCGATGACCACGGCGGTGACCTTCGCGCGGGTGGTCTGCTCGACGACGTGGCGCTCGCGCGCGACGAGCTTGGGCATGAACAGCGCTCGCCCGAGGATCGTCAGGGCGACGATGATCAGGGCGACCGCGATCGACACGAGCAGGGTCGGCTCGAAGCTCTTGCCGTAGGACGCGTGCAGGCGGTCGAGCAGCCAGACGCCGACCAGCGCACCCGGCACGCTGCCGACGGCTAGCCACACCGACACGCCGAGATCGACCGTGCCCTTGCGCCAGTGCCGCCAGCCGCCGAGCGTCTTCGTCACCGCGCCGTAGGCGAGGTCGGTGCCGATCGCCACGACCGGCGGGATCCCCGCGAAGAGGACGAGCAGCGGCGTCATGAGCGAGCCGCCGCCGATGCCGGTGAGGCCGATCAGGATGCCGACGCCGAGGCCGAAGACGATGACGAGCGGGTCCATCAGACGTGCAGCCCGCACTCGGACTTGTCGGTGCCGGCCCAGCGCCCGTCGCGGCCGCCGCCCGGCCGGGTGCACGGCGCGCAGCCGATCGAGGCATAGCCGTCGTCGTGCAGCGGGTGGTAGGGCAGGCCGCGCTCGGCGATGCGGTTCCAGAGGTCGCGCTCGGTCCAGTGGGCGAGGGGGTTGTACTTCGCGACCGCGCCCGCTCCGCGCCTGGTGTCCACTTCGACGAGCTCGGTGCCCGCGCGCGTCGGCCCCTGCTCGCGGCGCAACCCGGTCACCCAGGCATCGGCGCCGGCCAGCGCCCGCTCCAGCGCGGCGACCTTCGCCGACCCGCAGCAGTGCTCCGGTCCGGTCCATGGCGGGGTGGCGAGCGCGCGCTCGACCTCGATCTCCACGCCGAAATGCTTCTCGAAGGCGCGCCAGGTCGCAAGCGTCTCGTCGAACAGCACGCCGGTGTCGATCGTCACGACGCGGACGTGCGGTGCGACGGCGAGCAGCTCGTCGAGGATCACCGACTCCTCCTTCTGAAAGGAGCACAGGACGACGAGCCGCTCGTGGGCGGCGGCCAGGCGCAGGGTCTCGCTCAACGACCCCGCGACGTCCGGGCTCGGGCTCAGACCGCGCACTCGCCCTCGCCGCGGATGACCTTGAACGGGACGTCGCGGTTCCAGTCGATGAACGTCGTCATCGTGTCCAGGCCGAACTCGACCGGCAGCGCAAGGTCGCGCACCTGGTCCTCGAAGGCCTTCGCGCCGACGCGTGCGGTGAACGCGTTGAACGCCTCGCCGTCCTCGCGCTCGGCCTCGTACCAGCGCAGCCAGCGCTCGACGGCGTCGGGCACGCGCTTGGCCGGCAGGCGCACCTTCAGGCGCTGGCCGTAGACGATGTCGCCGCCCTCGAAGTTGCCCGCGACGTGCGCGACGTAGGCCGGGATCGTGTGCTGGCCGACCTTGATCGAAGCGCCGTAGAAGCCGATGTTCGCGATGTGGTGCTGGCTGCAGCCGTTCGGGCAGCCGCTCATCTTGATGTGCAGCGCGCGGGTCAGCGGATCGGTGATCTGCATCTCCTCGAGGCGCTGCTGGAGGGCGGCGTTGAGCCCCATCGACGCCGTGATGCCGAGCTTGCAGGAGTCGGTGCCGGGGCACGAGACGACGTCCGTGATCGTGTCCGGGCCGGCGTCGGCGAGGCCGAGCTCGTCGAGCGCGCGCCAGACCTCGTACACGGTCTCGTCGCGCACCCAGCGCAGCAGGAAGTTCTGATGCACGGTCGTGCGCATGAAGCCGCCGGAGTAGTCGCGCATGATCTGCCCGATGCCGCGCAGCTGCTCCGGCGTCAGGTCGCCGCGGGTGACCTTCACGTGGATGGTCGAGAAGCCGTGCTGGCGCTGAGCCTGGACGTTGTCGGCGCAGAAGCGCGCGAAGGCGGTGCCGTCGCCGTTGGGCGAGGCGTGGGTCTGCGGCGGCGCCGGCGCCAGCGCCTCCTCGTCGACGTCGAAGCGCAGGCCCGCGACGTCGAAGTCGCGCTCGGCGACCCAGTCGCCGGCCAGCTCCTCGTCGACCATCTCGCGGAAGGCGTCGATGCCGATCTTGTCGACGAGCACCTTGATGCGCGCGCGGGCGCGGTTGACGCGCAGGAAGTCCTGGCGGTCGAAGATCCGCAGGCAGGCCTCGGCGACCTTGAGGTACTCGCCGTCCTCGAGGCCGACGAACTCGTAGAGCGTCGGCGCGATGCGCGGCATGATCGACGTGCCGCCGCCGACGCGCACCTCGACGCCGCGCACGCCGTCGCGCTCGCGGGCGAGGAAGGCGATGTCGTGGATGCCGGTCAGCGAGCGGTCGGCGCCGGGCGCCCCGTCGAACGCGGTCTTGATCTTGCGCGGCATCATCTGCGTCGTCGGGTGGCGCACGAAGTAGCGCACGTAGGCGCCGGCGTAGGGGGTCAGGTCGAAGACCTCGTCCGCGCACACGCCGGCCCACGGGTCGCCCGTGACGTTGCGCACGGTGTTGCCGCAGCCCTCGCGCGATGACAGCCCGGCGTCGGAAAGCTCGCGGATCGCGGCCGCCGCGTCGGGCAGCGGGACGTGGTGCAGCTGGATGTTCTGGCGCGTCGTGATGTGCCCCTTGCGCAGCGGCACGTACTTCTCGATGACGTCGGCGAACGCGTCGAGCTGATCGGGCGTGATGTCGCCGAAGGGCAGTTTGACGCGGATCATCTGCACGGCGGCCTGGCGCTGGCCGTAGACGCCCTGCTTGAGGCGGAACTTGATGAACTCCGTCTCCTCGATGTCGCCGCGCAGGTAGCGCTGGGACTCCGTGTCGAAGTCGTCGAACTCGCGCTCGAGGATCGGGATGACGTGGCCGGGGACGTTCTCGCGAACCTCGGGGTTCTCGAGCGTCCCTTGGCGGCCGGCGGACGTGGTTGGCTCCATAACGGGGGTCTCAGTGCTCCGTGGTGGCGGACAGCGGCGGAGACGAGAATGATACAGCCTAATTCCGGTCTGATTTCGCGATTTGTTGTGCACCAAGTTGGTGTGCATTATTGCCGCCCGGCCGGAAGTTCGCCAGTAGCCTCCAGCGCATGCCCGAGCTCGCGCTGCTGGACCACGACACCGTGCTCGCCGCTGTCTCCCCCGCGGCGGCCATCGACGCGACGCGCGAGGCCTTCCTGCGCCACCACTGCGGCGAGTGGGTCATGCCGGCGAAGGTCTACCTCGACAGCCCGCCGTACGGCGACTTCCGAGCGATGCCGGCGCGCGGCGGCGACCTCGCGCTGCTGAAGTGGGTCACGTCGTTTCCCGGCAACCTCGCGCAGGGCCTGCCGACGGTCAGCGGCGTCGTCTGCCTCTCCGACGCGCGCACCGGCGTGCCGCTGGCGATCCTCGACGCGCGCGCCGTCACGGCGCTGCGCACGGGCGCCGTCGCGGCCGTCGCGTCGCTCGCGCTGGCGCGGCCGGACGCGCGCAGCGTGGGCATCGTCGGCTGCGGGCTGCACGGCGCGTGGACGGCGCGCTGCCTCGCCGCGGCCGGCTATGACGACGGCGTCTGCTTCGACCCGCGCGCCGAGGCCGCCGCGGCGCTGGCCGCCGAGCTGGGCTGGAGCGTGGGCGACCTGCCGGAAGCACTGGCCTGCGAGATCGTGTCCTGCATCACGCCGGGCTCGGCGGTCGTCGTCGAGCGCGACGATCTCGCGCCCGGGCAGCACCTGAACATGCTCGGCGCCGACGGCTCGGGCAAGGCCGAGGCGAGCATCGAGGCGGTGCTGGCGTGCGAGCTGTTCTGCGACGAGTGGGAGCAGGCCTCGCACGGGGGCGAGCTGGCCGGCGCGGTCGCGGCGGGCCGCGTCGCGCGGGAGGACGTCACGGCGCTCGGCGCGGTGCTCGCCGGCGACGCGCCCGGCCGCAGCGGCCCGGACGCCACGACCCTCTTCGACTCCACGGGGCTGGCGATCCAGGATCTCGCCGTCGCCGCCGCCGCGCTGCGCGCGGCGCAGTCCGGCGAGGTGCAGGCGGGCCGCATCAGGCTGTAGGCGTGCGCGTTGTGACGCGCAGGGTGCGATATTCGCACCCGGCGCGCCACGACCGCTGTGGCCCGGCGCGTTGTGACGCGCAAGGTGCGATATCCGCACTCGGCGCGCCACGACCGCGTGGCCCGGCGGGTAGTGACGCGCAAGGTGCGATATCCGCACTCGGCGCGCCACGACCGAGCGGCGGCCCTCGCGAGCACGCCGCTGAGCCCGCCCGCGACCCTGCCGCGCACCCCCGGGCGAACTCAGCGCAGCTGCGCGGCGAAACGCAGCGCATCGCCGTAGTGCGCCATCAGCCCGAATGTCCCGGCGCCCGGCACGACGTGGACCGGCGCGTCGTGTGCCAGCAGCTCCGCGAGCCGGCGGGCGTGGCCGGTCGGGTGGACGTCGTCGCGGTCGCCGCTCCACATCGCGACGGGCACGTCGACCGCGCTGAGGTCGACGTTCCACGGGTGCGCGAGGCGGGCGATCTCGTGCGCGATCGCGTCGGGTCGCGAGAAGATCTCGGCGGTCGATCGCTGGTGGATCGCCCAGTTCGCCGGGTCGCGCATGATCTCGGCGTCGCGCGGCGGGAGGTCGGCGGCGATCTTCGCGGCGGCCTTCTCCGGGTCCTTGGCCGCCTGGCGCCCGACGGCGGCGAGCGCAAGGCGCAGCAGCCACGGCGCGCGGCGCCCGAGCATCGCCGCGCGGCGCACCTGCGTCCCGCTCGAGGCGCGCATGGCCCGTTCGGCGAGTGGGCCCATCGGCGCGACGAGCGCGACGCCGGTCGTGCGCTCACCCAAGGCCGCCGCAGCGGCGAGCGCGTACGGCGTGCCGCCGGACTGGGCGACGATGCCCGCGCGCCGGGCGCCGAGCGCATCCAGCAGCGCGGCGTGATCGCGCGGCCAGGCGGCGACGCGGTCGCCGTCGATCTGCGTGCTGCGTCCGAATCCGGCACGGTCGGGCGCGACGAGCCGCAGGCCGAGCTCCTCCGCGCGGGGGGAGGCCGCGCGCGCCAGGCCGCGCGAGCCGGGCCCGTCGAGGACGACGACGAGCGGGCCGTCCGCCGCGCCGAACGCCGCGTAGGAGAGGCGGCGCCCGTCGGGCAGCTCGAGCTCGGCGTCGTGTTCGGCGGCGGTGAACTGGGGTCGGGCGAGGATGCTGGCGAGGGGCATGGAAAGGCTCCGAGTGTTGTGACGGGTTGTCGCAATGCGGAAAGCTGCCATAATTGCGACACCGTGTCAACTCGTGCCCCCTACGTCTCCGCCGACCGCGCCCGCGAGCGGATCCTCGAGGCCGCCCGCACCCTGCTGGCCCAGCGCCCGTTCTCCGCGCTGACGGTCGGCACGCTCATGGCCGAGGCCGGGCTCGCGCGGACGGTCTTCTACCGCCACTTCGACGACCTCCCGAGCCTCGCGCCGGAGCTGCTGCCGGACGCCGCCGACCCGCTCGTCGACCGCGTCCGGCGCAACGCGGCGCAGGACCCGCGCGACGTCGCGCGCGAGGCGGTCGAGGGCCTGGTCACCCTCTTCGCCGAGCACGGTCGCCTGCTGCGCGCGATCGACGACGCCGCCGCTCGCGACCCGGCCGTGGCGCAGCGGCTGGAGCGCGCGCTCGTTGCCCCGCGCGAGCTCATCGAGGGCCTGCTGCGCGGCGCGCCGCACCCGCCGCCGCAGCCGGCGCAATCCGCGCGGGTGCTGATGGCCACCCATCGTGCCTACCTGCTGGACACCTTCGGCGCGGGCGACGCGCCCGCCGACGCCCCCGCGGCCGCCCGCGCGGCCCTGCTCGCGCTGTGGGAGCGGCTGCTGGCCTAGATCGTCGACGAACTGCTCTGCGAGCGCAAGGCGTGCAGACAGCTTGACGCGGGACATCGCTGCGAATTAGCATCGATGCTGGTTGCGTGCGACGCCAGGAACCCAAGACGGGCTCGGCGGCGTCACGCCAACGGTGGCTTCGGCGCCGACGCTTGCACCGTCGACTCCGCGACACGACGACCAATTGCCGACCCTCCAGGAGCACGGATGAAGCGTCCCGTCGCCCTTCTGACAGTTCTCGTCGTTGCGGCCTTGTCATCGGCGGCTGGCACGGCACCCGCACGAGCGGCCGTCCTCGACGGCACCTGCGTCGCCAGCATCACCCTCAACTTCAGCCCGCCCGCCACCCAACCGTTGCCGCCCAACCCCGGACCCGCGACGACCTCGACCGGCACCGGCACGATCACCACCTGCGTGTTCCCGGGCGGCGGAGCAACAACCGGCACGTTCAGCTACACCCTCACCGGCAACCTGACCTGCCTCTCGGCACAGAACGTGACGGGCACTCTGGACATCACCTGGTCTGACAGCAGCCAGTCCCACGCCACCGTGACCGGCCTGCTGAGCGTCGGCAGCGTTGGCGGTAGCGCCGGCCTGTCCGCGACGATCACCTCCGGCCGCTTCACCGGGGATCGAATTCTGATCGCCAACCTGCGCAACCCGCTAGCTCTGCTTACCTGCCTCACCACCGGCCTCGCCCAGGCCAGCGGCACCACCAGCCTCACGTTCACGCAACCCCGTTGACGGCTCGACGAGCGTCCGCGGGCCGCACCGCACCGCTCAGGACCTCGGGACATCGGCGCCGGTCAGGGCCGCCGGGAGGCCGCGACTACAGGGGCAGCAGCGGGATGTCGCCGAGGATGCCCCAGACGACGCCCCCGGCCAGCACGAGCGCCAGCAGCAGCGCGCTGCACACGCGCTGTCTCGTCGTCGTCTCGTGCGCCCGGCGCTTGGCGTTGTCGGCGTGCACGAGGCAGCGTTCGAGCAGGCCCTCGGCCCAGACGAACTCCAGCGACAGCAACGCGAGGCCGATCGGGATGACGATCAGCGCCGGGCCCGGCAGCACGAGCATGAGCAGGCCCGCGATGAGGACCGTGAAGCCGACGATCGTGTAGAGCATCCGCACCAGGAAGCTGCGCTGACGATGGCGCTCGCGCTGCGCGTCGAGGCGCTGGACGATCCTGGGCTTCGGTGAATCTGCCGTGGCCACAGACCCTTCAGCCTAGCCGGGTGCCGCGGCGTCCGGACCCGGTCAGCCGGCCAGCACGGGCTGCGCCTCGTCCTCGCCCGCAGCCGTCGAAGTCGTCGTCGCAGCCGCTGCCGCCGAAGCCGGCGGGACGAAGCTCATCGCGCGCTCGGCGAGCGCCGTGATCGTCAGGCTCGGGTTGACGCCGACGTTCGCCGGGATCACCGAGCCGTCGCAGACGAGCAGGTTCTCATAGCCGAAGACGCGATGGCGGGCGTCGACGACGCCCTCGTCGCGCGAACGCGCGATCACGGCGCCGCCGAGGATGTGCGCCGTCGTCGGAATGCCGAACAGCGCCTCCATGAGCGAGCTCTGCGGCACGCCGCCGATGCGCTGGGCCATCCACTCCGCCGCCTCGTTGGCGATCGGGATGAACGTCGGCATGGGCTTGCTGGGGTCCTGCTCGGTCTGCAGGCGCATGCCGCCGCGCCGGCCCGGCCGCGGGCGCAGCGCGATCGCGTTGTCGAGCGTCTGCATGACGAGCACGATGATCGTCCGCCGCGACCACGCGCGCGGGTTCTGCAGCTTGGCGAAGCGCACCGGGTGACGGAGCATCGCGACGAGGAACTTCAGCGGCCGCGTGAGCTTCGTGCCGTCGCCGATCAGCAACGTGTGCAGCAGGCTCATCGAGTCGCCCGCGTGGCCGTAGCTGACGGTCTCGATGTGGGTGTTCTCGTCGGGGTAGATCGATCCCGAGATCGCGATCCGCTTCGTGTAGTCGATCTCGTCGTCGGGCGCGGTCACGGCGAGGATCGCCTCGCTGTTGGTGCGCACGAGCTCGCCGAGGCGGTGCGAGACGTTCGGCAGCGAGCCATTGTGGCGGCAGCGCTGCAGCAGCCTGTTGGTGCCCAGCGCGCCGGCGGCGAGCACGACGTGGCGGGCGCTGATCGTGCGCCGGCCCATGCGCAGCCAGGCGCCGGTGCGCTCGGTGGTCACCGTGTAGCCGTCGGCGCCGTCGCGCGCGCCGAGCGGGCGAACGTCGGTGACCTCGCGCTCGGCGATGACCCGGCAGCCGCCCCGCTCGGCGAGCCAGAGGTAGTTCTTGACGAGCGTGTTCTTCGCCCCGACCGGGCAGCCGACCATGCAGCGCCCGCAGCCGACGCAGCCGGTGCGGGCGGGCCCGTCGCCGCCGAAGAAGGGGTCGTCGACGGTCTCGCCGGGCGTGCCGAAGAACACGCCGACGCGGGTCTTGGCGTAGGTCTTGTCGGCGCCGATGTGGCGGCCGAAGTCGCGCAGCAGGTCGTCGGCGGGGTCGTCGGTCAGGACGGTGGCGACGCCGAGCATGCGCTCGGCCTCCTCGAAGTGCGGCGCGAGCGCCGCCTGCCAGTCGGCCTCGAGGCCCGCCCACTGCGGGTCGCCGTAGAAGCGCGGCCGCGCGCGGTACAGCGTGTTCGCGTAGCCCAGGCTGCCGCCCCCGACGCCCGCCCCGCTGAGGATCGAGACGGTCTTGAACAGCGACAGGCGAAAGATGCCGTGCATGCCCAGCCGCGGTGCGAAGAAGTAGCGCCGAACGTCCCAGGTGGACCGCGGGAACTCGTCGTCGGCGAAGCGCCGGCCCGACTCGATGACGGCGACGCGATAGCCCTTCTCGGTCAGCCGGTGGGCGGCGACGCTGCCGCCAAAGCCCGAGCCGACGACCACGTAGTCGTAGTCGTACGCGGGGTCGTCGTCGTCGTCGGCACGAGCGGGCGGGGCCATGGCCGGCGCAGCCTAGCGATATCGTGACGGGGGCGTCAACTTTGTTCTCTCGATGGACCCCGGGAGGCGATCGTTCGCCACCGATCCATCACCGGCCGGCGAGGGCCAGCAGCGCGGACGGCTCCCCGTCCAGGCCGGGCGACGGCGCCACCGGCTCCGGCTGCGGCGCCGGGCGGCGCCAGCGCAGGACCGTGAAGGTCTCCCCGTCGGTGCGGCCGGCCAGCGTGTAGCCCGCCGCGGGCGCGACCGGGCGAACCGGCCGCGGCGGCTGCGGCCGCTCGCCCGGCAGCCGCACGGGCAGCGCGACGTAGTCGATCTCCGCCGTCGTGAACTGCGGCGGCGTCGCCCGCCGCAGCCGCGGCAGGTAGTAGCGCAGCGGGGTCAGCGCGGACTGCGGCGTCGCGACGATGAGCCGCGGCCCCTCGATCGGACCCAGCGAACGGACGGCGCCGCGCCAGTCATCGCGCTGCAGCTCCGGGCTGCGGGCGACGCCGCCGGCGGTGGCCGCACCCGCCAGGCACGCGATCGCGACGGCCGCCACCGCGGCGCGCGGGGCGCGCGCCGCCGCTGCCGCGAGGCCGGCGCCGACGAGCGCGCACGCCAGCGGCAGGGCGGCGATGACGTTGCGCGTGATGAGGTGATCCTCGCCGGCCACGGCGGCGAGCACCGGCAGCGCCAACGCGGCCGCGGTGACCCCGGTCAGCGCGGCGATCTCGTTACGCGCACGCGAGGAAACGGCGTCCCTTCCGCGCAGCAGCCCGGTCAGCCCCGCTGCGCCGATCAGCACGGCGAGCGCGGTGAGCGCGATCAGCAGAGGCTCCAGCGGCGCGTCGTAGCCGACGAGGAACTGCTTGGGCACCTGCGCCAGGCGGGTCGCCAGCGCGCTGTCGCCGATGAACGCCGCGCCGTCGTTGGCGCGCTGCCCGAGGGCGAGCGGGGCCAGTGCCAGGCCCGCCACCAGCGGCAGGCCCGCTGCCGACACGCGCTCGCGCATTCCCGGGGCGCGCAGCACCAGCCACAGGCCCTGCGGGCCGACGAGGAAGATCGCGTAGTAGTGCGTGGCCAGGGCCAGCGCGGCCACCGCCCCCCACGCCAGGAGGTTCGCGTAGCGTCGTCCGGAGGTCGGCCGGTTCGACGACCGCAGGACGAAATCCCCCTCCATCGCTCGCAGCCACAGCAGCGCCGACAGCGCGCCCAGCAGCGCCAGCAGCGCGTAGGCGCGCGCCTCCTGACTGAACCAGATGAGCATCGGGTTCAACGCGACGAGCGCCGCGGCGGCGAGGCCCGCGCGGTCGCCGGCCAGGCGCCGCCCCAGCGCCCAGACGACGCCGATCGTCGCCGTCCCGAACAGCGCCGACAGCGAGCGCAGGCCGATCTCGCCGGTGCCCGCGACCTGCGTCCACAGCCAGGCGAGCACGTAGTACAGCGGCGGTGTCGACTCGCTGTCGGGGATCGCGCCGAGCAGCCCGGCGAGGTCCATCTGCAGCAGCTGCGCGGTGACCGCCTCGTCGTACCACAGGCTCTGCGCGTCGAGCGTCGCGAAGCGCAGGACGGCGCCGGCGACGAGCACCAGCGCCAGCCAAGCGCGGCTGGTCACAGCGGGATGTTGCCGTGCTTGCGCTTGGGGCGCTCGACGCGCTTGGTCTGCAGGGCCTCGAGCGCGGCGATGAGCTTGGGCCGCGTCTCGTGGGGGATGATCACGTCGTCGACGAAGCCGCGCTCGGCTGCCGAGTACGGGTTGGCGAAGCGGGCGCGGTAGTCGTCCATCAGGCGCTCGCGGCGCTCCTCCGGCGTCGGCGAGCCCGCGATGTCGCGCCGGTAGATGATGTTCACGGCGCCCTCGGGCCCCATCACCGCGACCTCGGCGGTCGGCCAGGCCAGGTTGAGGTCGGCGCCGATGTGCTTGGAGGCCATCACGACGTAGGCGCCGCCGTAGGCCTTGCGCGTGATGATCGTGATCTTCGGGACCGTCGCCTCGGCGAACGCGTACATGAGCTTCGCGCCGTGGCGGATGATCCCGTCCCACTCCTGCGTGACGCCGGGCAAAAAGCCGGGCACGTCGGCGAACACGACGAGCGGGATGTTGAACGCGTCGCAGGTGCGCACGAAGCGCGCCGCCTTGACGCTCGCGTCGATGTCGAGCACGCCGGCGCCCGAGGCCGGCTGGTTGGCGACGATCCCGACCGCGTGGCCGTCCAGCCGCGCGAAGCCGCACACGATGTTCCGCGCGAAGTCCTCGTGGACCTCGTAGAACTCGCCGTCGTCGACGATCATCCGCACGACGAGCCGCACGTCGTAGGGCTTGTTCGGGTTGGCCGGCACGACCTCGTCGAGCTCGGGCTCAATCCGCAGCGGGTCGTCGGTCGGCAGCACGCGCGGGGTCGGCTCAAGGTTGTTGGACGGCAGGAAGCTGAGCAGGTAGCGCGCGTCCTGCAGGCAGGCCTCCTCGTCCTCGCACGCGAAGTGCGCGACGCCCGAGCGCGAGCTGTGCGTCCGCGCGCCGCCAAGCTCCTCGAACTCGACCTGCTCGCCGGTCACCGTGCGGATGACCTCGGGCCCGGTTATGAACATGTGCGAGATGCCCTTGACCATGAAGACGAAATCTGTGATCGCGGGCGAGTACACGGCACCGCCCGCGCAGGGCCCCATCACGAGGCTGATCTGGGGGATCACGCCCGAGCAGTTGACGTTGCGCATGAACACCTCGCCGTAGCCGCCCAGCGAGACGACCCCTTCCTGGATCCGCGCGCCGCCGGAGTCGTTGATGCCGACGATCGGGCAGCCGATCTTCGCGGCCAGGTCCATGACCTTGCACATCTTCTCCGACATGACCTCGCCGAGCGATCCGCCGAAGACCGAGAAGTCCTGCGAGAAGACGCACACGCGGCGGCCGTCGACCGTGCCGTGACCGGTCACGACGGCGTCGCCCCAGGGACGCTTCCTCTGCATCTCGAAGTCGTGCGTGCGGTGGCGCGTGAACGTGTCGAGCTCCTGGAAGGAGCCCGGGTCGAGCAGCTTCTCGACGCGCTCGCGCGCGCTCAGGCGGCCGCGATCGTGCTGCTTGCGCTCGGCCTCGCGCTTCGTTCGGCCGGTCGCCTCGCGCAGCTCCTGCAGCTGGGCGAGCTTCTTCTCGTACGTGGCCGGAGCCTTCTGGCGCTTGGACATCGTGCGAGGAAGGGTATTGCCGCGCAGCGCACGCCTCGCCCCGGGCGTTCGTGCCCAGGGCGAGGCTCTGGCCACGGGGAGGTCAGTGCTGGGAGCGCGACGGCCCTCGCCGCCGCCCCACCGTGCCGCTTGCGCGATCGCCCTCCCAGGCGACGGTGGTGTCGGGCGGCGACTGCACGAGCCGGCGTTGCGCTGTCGATCAATCCATGCGTCGGAGTTCGCTCGCGGCGCGCGGAGTCCTGCCGCCCGCAGCGCGGGTTACACGCCGGGCTTGGCGACCATGAGGAAGATCGCCACGATGACGAGCAGCAGCGCCAGACCGCCGAACAGGTCCGCCTTGCGCGCCGCGCGCTGGTACTCGGGCGTGCTGGCGCCGTCGCGCTCGGCGAGCTCGGCGAGCCGCAGGTCGGTCGGCACGAGCACCGCCCCGTTGAGCCCGAACAGGACGAACAGGATCGCGAGCGTCGCGCTGATCCATCGTAGAACGTGATCGCCAGCGTGAGCATCGTGAGAGCCTGCCAGGTCCGCACGACGGCATCGGCCCCTGCGGGCACGGCCCGCTCGTCTGCATCCCCGGCGGAACCTCAAGGCGCCGCCGGCCGCCGCCGATGACGCCGCATGGCCGGCCGCTCGCTCATCGTCGCGCTGCTCGCGCTGCTCGCGGCGCTCGCGACGTTCGCCGCCGTGCCCGCCGGCGCGCTCGCCCAGCAGCGCTGCACGCTGCTCATCTTCTGCTCGCCGGCGCCGCCCCCACCGCCGGCGCCCCCGGCCGACCCGGTACCCGCGCCGTCGCCGCCCGGGGAGCCCGGAGCGCCGGCGCCCGGCGGCGACCGCGCCCTTCCGCCCAGCGTGCCGCCCGGTCACGACGCGGCCCGCGCCGAGCCGCCGGCGCAGCCGGTCGCGCTCGGACGCCTGCGGTCGCGCAACGGCGGCCCCGGACCCGACGCACTGCGCGGCCGCGGCGGCGCCGACCTGCTGCGCGGTCACGGCGGCGCCGACCGCCTGGCCGGCCGCGCGGGCGCCGACCAGCTCTTCGGCCAGACCGGTCCCGACCGGATCGCCGGCGAGTCCGGCGCCGACTGGCTCGACGGCGCGTCGGGCGACGACGCGCTGCTCGGCGGACGCGGCGCCGACGTCCTGCTCGGCGGCTTCGGCCACGACCGGCTGTCGGGCTCCGACGGCGACGACCTGCTCTACGGCCAGGCCGCCCAGGACCGCCTCGTGGGCGGGCGCGGCGCCGACGTCCTGCACGGCGGGTCGGGGACCGACACGGTCATCGGCGGCCCCGGTGCCGACGTCCTCTACGCCGACTCCGGCCCGGACCGCCTCTTCGGCGGCGACGGCGACGACCAGCTCTTCGCCAACGACGGCGGCCGCCAGGACCTCGTCGACTGCGGGCCCGGCAACGACACCGTCACGCTCGACATGCGCGACCGGCGCGGCGGCATCTCCGATGCGCAGATGCGCCGCCGCGGGCGCGTGCGCGGCTGCGAGACCGTCCTCTACGCGCCCCGGCCGGCGGCCGACCCCGATCGCGGCATCACCTGGCTCGGCCCGCGCGGCGGCGCGACGAAGTCGGGCACGAGCCGCGACGACACGCTGCTGGGCAGCACCGGCGCGGACATCATCCACGGCCTCGGCGGGCGCGACGTCATCTGGGGCAACCAGCTGCATCGCGACGCCAGCCGCGCCCTGGACCGGCTATTCGGCGGCGCCGGCGCCGACACGATCTACGGCAGCCCGGGACGCAACACGATCCGCGGCGAGGACGGCGACGACTTCCTGCAGGGCGGCTCCGGGCGCAACGCGATCTACGGCGGCAACGGCGACGACGAGATCCGGCTGCGCGGCAGCGGTCCCAACACCGTCGACGCCGGCCCGGGCAACGACGTCGTGCACGCCTACGCCAAGGGCGCGACGACGATCGACTGCGGACCCGGCCTGGACACCGCCTACGTCGACGGCGACGACCGCGCCGGCGACTGCGAGCGCGTCGTCCGCCGCTGAGCGCCGGCCGCGCTCAGGCGCTCGGCCGCTCAGCCGCTCAGGCGCGCGGGCGGTACGCGCCGAAGACGTCCTTCATCGCAGCGCAGACCTCGCCCATCGAGCAGCGGTCCTGGAGCGCCCGGCGGATCGGGTGCATGAGGTTGTCGCGACCGCGCGCCGCGGTGCGCAGCTCGTCGAGCCGCTGCGCGACGAGCGCGTGGTCGCGATTGGCCTTGAACGCCGCGAGGCGGTCCAGCTGCGCCTGCTCGGTCGCCGGGTCGACGCGCAGGATGTCCTCGATCTCGATGCCCTCGTCCTCGTACTTGTTGACGCCGACGACGATGTCCTGCTTGAGGCGGTAGCGCTCCTGGTAGCCCCACGCGGACTCGTCGATCTCGTTCGTGATGAACTCGATCGCGTTGACCGAGCCGCCCATCTCGTCGACCTTGGCGATCAGCTCGTAGGCGCCCGCCTCGATCTCGTCGGTCAGCGCCTCGACGTAGTAGGAGCCCGCGAACGGGTCGACGGTGTCGGTCGCGCCGGACTCGTGGGCGATGATCTGCTGGGTGCGCAGGGCGATCTTCGCCGCCCGCTCGGAGGGCAGCGCGAGCGCCTCGTCGAAGCCGTTGGTGTGCAGCGACTGCGTGCCGCCGCAGACCGCCGCGAACCCCTGCAGCGCGACGCGCACGACGTTGTTCTGCGGCTGCTGGGCGGTCAGCGTGACGCCACCGGTCTGCGTGTGGAAGCGCAGCTTGAGCGACTTGGGGTCCTGCGCGCCGAAGCGCTCGCGCATGATGTGCGCCCACATCCGCCGCACCGCGCGGAACTTGGCGACCTCCTGGAAGACGTTGTTGTGGCCGTTGAAGAAGAACGCCAGGCGCGGGGCGAACTCGTCGACCTCCAGGCCCGTGTCGAGCGCGGCCTGCACGTAGGCGATCGCGCTGCACAACGTGAAGGCGACCTCCTGGACGGCTGAGCAGCCCTTCTCACGGAAGTGATAACCCGAGATCGAGATGGTGTTCCACTTCGGGACGAACTCCTTGCAATATGCGAAGAGATCCGTCGTCAGGCGCATCGTTCCTTCGGGCGGATAGATGAAGTTTCCGCGTGCGATGTACTCCTTGAGCACGTCGTTCTGCGTCGTGCCGCGCAGCTCCTGCAGCGGACAGCCCTGCTCCTCGCCGACGAGCGAGTACAGGGCCAGCAGCACCGTCGCCGGGGCGTTGATCGTCATCGACGTGGAGATCGCGTCGAGCGGGATGCCCTCGAAGACCGTGCGCATGTCGTCGATCGTGTCGATCGAGACGCCGGTGCGCCCGACCTCGCCCAGGCAGCGCTGGTCGTCGGAGTCCAGGCCCAGCTGGGTCGGCAGGTCGAAGGCCATCGACAGCCCCGTCGAGCCGTGCGCGAGCAGGTACTTGTAGCGCTCGTTGGACTCCGTGGCCGACGCGTAGCCGGCGTACTGGCGCATCGTCCACGGGCGCTTGCGGTACATCTCGGCGTGCACCCCGCGCGTGTAGGGAAAGTCGCCGGGGGCGCCGAGATCGAGGTCCGGGGGCAGGTCCGCCTCGGTGTAGAGCGGCTGGATCTCGATGCCCGAATCGGTGTAGCGCCGGGGATCGTCCGGGCCGACGATCGGGGCGACGGTCAAGCGCTCTCGTGTGGACATGACCGCAAGGGTACGGACCGGCCTCGCCGCGCACGTTCCCGCCCGCGCTCGCGTGCGCGAACCCGTCCGCGCACGTACGGAGCCCCGCCACTGTGAGATGCGGCACACGGCCTCGCGGCGGGGATCGGTTCGCCGGCGCGGACGGCGGCCCGCCGGCGCCGGCGCCGGATCGCATCGATCCGACCCGATTCGGGTAGCAACCGCCTGCGGTCCGCCCTTCGCTGGCCCACGACGCGGCGCCGCCCAAACACCTCCAAGCACGTCCGGACGTCGCGCGATAGGCTCCCCGTTCCGCATCCGGCCCCTGTTGACAGCGGCTCTGGATTGTGGCTAGATAGCGCCCAATGCGGGGTATCGGGGGTATCGGGAGTATCGGCCCGGGAGGAAGCGCTGCTTCATCACCCAATAGTCGTGCTGCGCAAGCAGGACGATCGATACGGTCTGACGAATCTCTCCGCCATTCGCGAACAGGTCCTGCCGGGGGCCTTCCAGAACCCGGCGACAAGTGACCTTGCCGGCGGACATCGACTAGGAGCAGCCAAGGAATTATGGGCAAGAAGCGGAACATCGCAACAGGAGCATTGATCTTTGCCGCCGCATGGGCGCCGGCCACGGCCGCGACCGCGCAGGACACTGCCGGTCAGGCCAATGGCGCGGGCGTCTCGCAGGCGGCCAACGACGGCTCCGGCGGCGGTGCGGCCGGCACCGGCGGCAACGGCGGTGGTGCGACCACTTCCAACACCCAGGCTGCGCCCAAGGCGGCCCACAGCGTCTCGTCCCCCGACGGCCACGTCATCAGCTTCGGCGGCGACAGCACCGCCTCCAGCGGCAGCGCGACCGGCGGCGCCGGCGGCGACGCCACGGCCACGGGCGGCGGTGCCACGGCCGGCAACGTCGCCATCCAGGCGGCCGTCAACGGCGCGTCGGTCAGCAACGGCGGCGGTGGCAACACCGGCGTCATCCAGGACAACGACGCCTCGATCGACCAGGGCGGCAACTCGGCGACCGGCGGCAACGCGAAGGCCACCGGCGGCAACGGCGGCAACGCGAGCACCGGCAACACGCAGACGGGTCTCGGCAACGCCAACGCGACCGCGTCCGGCCCCGAGGGCCACGCCATCGCGTTCGGCGGCGACACCGATGCCGAGAGCGGCGACGCGACCGGCGGCGACGGCGGCACGGCCACGGCCGTGGGCGGCGAGGCCGCGGCGGGCAACGTCGCGGCGCAGTTCCTCATCAACATCGCCGACGTGGACGCCGACGGCGACGGCGACGTCGGCCTCACGCAGGACAACGACGGCTCGATCGACCAGGGCGGCAACACGGCGACCGGCGGCAACGCCGACGCGGTGGGCGGCAACGGCGGCAACGCCAGCACCGGCAACACGCAGACGAACAACGGCAACGCCGAGGCCCACGCCTCGGGCGAGGGCCATGCGCTCGCGTTCGGCGGCGACACGACCGCGGAGAGCGGCGACGCCGAGGGCGGCGACGGCGGTCCCGCCACGGCGATCGGCGGAGGCGCGGTCGCCTTCAACGCCGGCGCACAGGTCGGCCTGAACCTCGGCGACGTCGAGACCGACGACGACGACGACGCAGACGTCGGCGTCATCCAGGACAACGACGGCACGCTCGAGCAGGGCGGCAACGAGTCCGCCGGCGGCAGCGCCACCGCGACCGGCGGTCACGGCGGCAACGCCGACAGCGGCAACACGCAGACCGGCAACGGCAACGCCGTCGCGACGTCGGGCAGCGGCAACGCGCAGGCGTTCGGCGGCACGACCGAGGCTGAGAGCGGCGACGCCGAGGGCGGCGACGGCGGCGACGGCACGGCCGTCGGCGGCGGCGCGGACGCGGGCAACGGGGCCGTGCAGGTGCTCGTCAACGTGGCCGACGTCGACAACGACTTCTTCGAGTCGCTCGGCGTCACGCAGGACAACGACGCCGAGCTCGAGCAGGACGGCAACGAGGCCACGGGCGGCGACGCCACGGGCACCGGCGGCGCCGGCGGCGCCGGCGACAGCGGCAACACACAGTCCGACAACGGCACCACGCGCACCGCGACCAGCGGCAACGCCCAGGGCTTCGGCGGCGACACGGAAGCCGAGAGCGACGAGGCCGAGGGTGGCGACGGCGGCGACGCGACGGCCTCCGGCGGCGGCGCGTCGGCCACGAACACGGCCGCGCAGGGCGTCATCAACGTCAGCGAGCTCGGCACGACGATGATCGGCATCGACGACGACGGCGACATCGGCGTCATCCAGGACAACGACGCGTCGCTGCACCAGGGCGGCAACACGGCGACCGGCGGCGCGGCGACGGCGACCGGCGGTGCCGGCGGCGACGCCGACAGCGGCAACACCCAGGACGGCAACGGCAACGTCTCGCTGTCGGGCAACGGGCAGAACGTCCAGGTCTTCGCCGGCGACACGTCGGCCGAGAGCGACGAGGCCGACGGCGGCGACGGCGGCGATGCCACGGCCATCGGCGGCGACGCGGTGGCGGCGAACGTCGGCATCCAGGCGGCGGTCAACGTCGTCGACATCGACCACACGGGCGACGGCGACGTCGGCGTCATCCAGGACAACGACGTCGAGCTGACGCAGGGCGGCAACACCGCGACCGGCGGCGACGCGGCCAACACCGCGACCGGCGGTGCCGGTGGCGACGCCAACTCCGGCAACACGCAGGAGGACAACGGCAACGTCGAGGTCGACGGCGCCGGTGAGAACACGCAGGTCTTCGGCGGCGACACCGACGCCGAGAGCGACGACGCCGACGGCGGCGACGGCGGCAATGCGCTCGCAGTCGGCGGCGCGGCGGTCGCCGGCAACGTCGGCGTCCAGATCGCCTTCAACGCCGTCGACGTCGATGCCGACGGCGACGGCTCCATCGGCGTCATCCAGGACAACGACGCGACGCTCGAGCAGGGCGGCAACGAGGCCACCGGCGGTGGCGCGACGGCGACCGGCGGTGCCGGCGGCGACGCGGACTCCGGCAACACGCAGGAGGACAACGGCAACGTCGAGGTCGATGGCGCCGGCGGGAACACGCAGGTCTTCGGCGGCGACACCGACGCCGAGAGCGACGACGCCGACGGCGGCGACGGCGGCGACGCCACCGCGGTCGGCGGTGCCGCGGTAGCGGGCAACGTGGCCATCCAGATCGTCGCCAACGAGGCAGACATCGACAGCGACGGCGATGGCGACATCGGGCTCGTCCAGGACAACGACGCTTCGATCGACCAGGGCGGCAACGAGGCGACCGGCGGTGGCGCGACGGCGACCGGCGGTGCCGGCGGCGACGCCGACTCCGGCAACGTCCAGGAGGACAACGGCAACGTCGAGGTCGACGGCGACGGTGAGAACACGCAGATCTTCGGTGGCGACACCGACGCCGAGAGCGGAGACGCCGACGGCGGCGACGGCGGCGACGCCGACGCGAGCGGCGGGCCGGCCATCGCGGGCAACATCGCCGTCCAGGTCGCGACGAACGACGCGGACTTCGACACCGACGGCGACGGCGACCTCGGGGTCATCCAGGACAACGACGCCGAGCTCGAGCAGGGCGGCAACGAGGCGACCGGCGGGGCCGCGACGGCGACCGGCGGTGCCGGCGGCGACGCGGACACCGGCAACGAGCAGGACGGCAACGGCAACGTGATCGTCGAGGGCGAGGGCGGCAACGTCCAGGTCTTCGCCGGCAACACCGACGCCGAGAGCGACGACGCCGACGGCGGCGACGGCGGCAGCGCTGCCGCGTCCGGCGGTCTCGCACTGGCCGGCAACATCGCCATCCAGGTCGTGGCCAACGAGGCCGACGACGTCGAGACGGACGAGGGCAACGTCGGCCTGACCCAGGACAACGACGCTTCGCTGGAGCAGGGCGGCAACGACGCCACCGGCGGCGCGGCGACGGCGACCGGCGGTGCCGGCGGCGACGCCGACACCGGCAACACGCAGACCGAGAACGGCGTCGATCCCTCCAGCGGCGACAACATCCAGGTCTTCGCGGGCGACACGTCGGCCGACAGCGGCGAGGCCGACGGCGGCGACGGCGGCGACGCCGACGCGATCGGCGGACCGGCCATCGCGGGCAACATCGCCCTGCAGGTCGCGTTCAACGACGCCGACGACATCGAGTCCGACGACGACGGCGACGTCGGCGTCATCCAGGGCAACGACGTCGAGCTCGAGCAGGGCGGCAACGACGCCACGGGCGGCGCGGCGACGGCGACCGGCGGTGCCGGCGGCGACGCCGACACCGGCAACGAGCAGGTCCACAACGGCAACGTCGTCATCGACGCCGATGGCGAGAACGTTCAGGCATTCGGTGGCGACACCTCGGCGGAGAGCGACGACGCCGACGGCGGCGACGGCGGCGACGCCGTGGCGGTCGGCGGGCTCGCGCTGGCCGGCAACGTCGGCATCCAGGTCGCGGCCAACGAGGCGGACGACGTCGAGTCCGAGGACGGCGACGTCGGCCTCATCCAGGACAACGACGCCGAGCTCGAGCAGGGCGGCAACGACGCCGAGGGCGGCGCCGCGACGGCGACCGGCGGTGCGGGCGGCGACGCCGACACCGGCAACGAGCAGGAAGGCAACGGGAACGTCGGCGTCGAGGGCGAGGGCGAGAACATCTCCGTCTTCGGTGGCGACACCGATGCCGAGAGCGATGACGCCGACGGCGGCGACGGCGGCATTGCCGTCGCAGTGGGCGGGCCCGCCATTGCCGCCAACATCGGCGTCCAGGTGGCCGCGAACGATGCCGACGACGTCGAGTCCGACGACGACGGCTCCGTCGGCGTGACCCAGGACAACGACGCCTCGTTCACGCAGGGTGGCAACGACGCCGAGGGCGGCGCCGCGACGGCCACCGGCGGTGCGGGCGGCGACGCCGACACCGGCAACGAGCAGGACGGCAACGGCAACGTCGTCGTCGATGCGGACGGCGACAACGTCCAGGTCTTCGCCGGCGACACGTCAGCCGACAGCGATGAGGCCGACGGCGGCGACGGCGGCGACGCGGTGTCGGTCGGTGGCCTCGCGCTGGCCGGCAACATCGGCATCCAGGTCGCGGCCAACGAGGCCGACGACATCGAGGCCGACGACGGTGACGTCGGCCTGATCCAGGACAACGACGCTGAGCTCGATCAGGGCGGCAACGACGCCGAGGGCGGCGCCGCGACGGCGACCGGCGGTGCGGGCGGCGACGCCGACACCGGCAACGCCCAGTCGCACAACGGCAACATGCAGTTCGACGGCGACGGCGACAACGCCCAGCTGTTCGGCGGCGACACCGACGCCGAGAGCGATGACGCCGACGGCGGCGACGGCGGCACCGCCGTGGCAGTCGGCGGCCCGGCGATCGCGGCCAACATCGGGATCCAGGTCGTCGCCAACGACGCCGACGACGTCGAGTCCGACGACGGCGACGTCGCCGTGACGCAGTCCAACGACGCCTCGCTCGCGCAGGGTGGCAACGACGCCGAGGGTGGCGCCGCGACGGCCACCGGCGGTGCGGGCGGCTCCGCGAACACCGGCAACACCCAGACCGAGAACGGGGTCGACCCGTCCAGCGGCAACAACATCCAGGGCTTCGGCGGCGACACGTCGGCCGAGAGCGATGACGCCGACGGCGGCGACGGCGGCGACGCCGTGGCGGTCGGCGGGGTCGCGCTTGCGGCCAACATCGGCATCCAGGTCGCGGCCAACGAGGCCGACGACGTCGAGTCCGATGACGGCGCGGTCGGCGTCATCCAGGACAACGACGCCGACTTCGAGCAGGGCGGCAACGAGGCCGAGGGCGGCGCTGCCACGGCGACCGGCGGTGCGGGCGGCGACGCCGACACCGGCAACGTCCAGGAGGCCAACGGCAACGTCTGGATCGAAGGCGACGGCGACAACCTCCAGGCGTTCGGTGGCGACACCGAGGCCGAGAGCGGCGAGGCCGATGGCGGCGACGGCGGCGACGCCGTCGCAGACGGCGGCCCGGCGATCGCGGCGAATATCGGCATCCAGGTCGCGGCCAACGAGGCCGACGACGTCGAATCCGAGGACGACGGCGACGTCGGCGTCGTGCAGGACAACGACGCCTCGCTCTCGCAGGGCGGCAACGACGCCGAGGGCGGCGCCGCGACGGCGACCGGCGGTGCCGGCGGCGACGCCGAGACCGGCAACGTTCAGGAGGGCAACGGCAACGCCGTCATCGACGGCGACGCCGACAACGTCCAGGCGTTCGGTGGCGACACCGAGGCCGAGAGCGACGATGCCGACGGCGGCGACGGTGGCGACGCCGTGGCGGTCGGCGGGCTCGCACTGGCCGGCAACATCGGGATCCAGGTCGCGGCCAACGAGGCCGACGACGTCGAGTCCGAGGATGACGGCGACGTCGCGCTGACCCAGGACAACGACGCCGAGCTCGACCAGGGCGGCAACGACGCCGAGGGCGGCACCGCGACGGCGACCGGCGGTGCGGGCGGCGACGCCGACACCGGCAACGTCCAGGACACCAACGGCAACGCGCTCGTCGATGCCGACGGCGACAACATCCAGGCGTTCGGTGGCGACACCGAGGCCGAGAGCGACGACGCCGACGGCGGCGACGGCGGCGACGCCGTGGCAGTCGGCGGGCCCGCGATCGCCGGCAACATCGGCATCCAGGTGACGGCCAACGTCGCCGAGGACATCGAGGCCGAGGACGACGGCAACGTCGGCGTCATCCAGGACAACGACGCTGAGCTCGATCAGGGCGGCAACGACGCCGAGGGCGGCGCTGCGACGGCGACCGGCGGTGCGGGCGGCGACGCCGACACCGGCAACGTCCAGGACACCAACGGCAACGCGGTGGTCGAGGGCGACGGCAACAACATCCAGGTGTTCGGTGGCGACACCGAGGCCGAGAGCGATGACGCCGACGGCGGCGACGGCGGCGACGCCACCGCCTTGGGCGGGCTCGCGCTGGCCGGCAACATCGGCATCCAGGTCCCGGTCAACGTCGCCGAAGCTGAGGCCGAGGGCGATGGCGATGTCGGGGTCATCCAGGACAACGACGCAGACCTCGATCAGGGCGGCAACGACGCCGAGGGCGGCGACGCCACGGCGACGGGCGGTGCCGGCGGCGACGCCGACACCGGCAACGTCCAGGACGGCAACGGCACGATGGTGTTCGACGGCGAGGGCGACAACGTCCAGCTGTTCGGCGGCGACACCGAGGCCGAGAGCGGTGACGCCGACGGTGGCGACGGCGGGTCCGCGCTGGTGATCGGCGGCGAGGCCATCGCCGGGAACGTCGCGGTCCAGGCCGGCGTCAACGTCGCCGATGCCGAGGCCGACGGCGACGGCGATGTCGCACTGACCCAGGACAACGACGAGACGCTGGTCCAGGGCGGCAACGACGCCCGGGGCGGCGACGCGACCGGGACGGGCGGCAGTGGCGGCAACGCCAACTCCGGCAACAGCCAGAACGGTGGCGCGCCCGAGATCAACGTCCCGCGCAAGCCGGACATCGTGATCCCCGGCAAGCCGAAGCCGCCGCCGCCACCACCACCGCCACCGCCACCGAACCCGAACCCGAACCCGGGGAACCCAACGCCGCCGGTGGTGCCGGTCGCCACGCCTCCGGCGCCGACGCCTCCGCCGACGGTCGCGCCTCCGGCGCCGCCGCCCGTGCCGCCGCCGACGCCCGACGAGCCGGAGGTACCGGACGAGGACGAGCCGGACGTCCCGGAGGTCACCGAGCCGACGCCGGCGCCGGGCGCACCCACCGTGAACGCGGCGGAGCTGCCGTTCACCGGCCTGCCGCTTGGGCTGCTCGGGCTGCTGGGCGCGCTGCTCGCCGCGAGCGGTGGCGCGCTGCGCCGCCGCATCGACTGACCGTCACGCGGCTGACAGAGCACTGCAGTTCCGACCGGGGCGCCAGTGGCGCCCCGGTCGTCGTTTCGGTGGGTGGCGGCGCACCCTGAGCGGGACGGCGCCGGGCGCGGGGGGGGCGCGTCGTCACGTCCGCCGGCACGCTCCCGCATGGGCGGGCAGCCGACGGGCTGGTCAGCCGAGAGCGATCAGCGGTGGCGCCCGGTCAGCGATCGGGCGCGGTGGAGCCGGGCCCGGACGGGAATGAGGTCCCACCCTCGTCCACGGGCCGGCCCTGCAGGAGCTCCGCGACGTTCGTCTCGATGAGCTGGAGGTGACCGTTGCCGTCGACGAACGACAGGCTCAGATCCCCCTGCGCATCGAGGTTCGCGGCGACCGCGATCGCGCCGACGGGCGTCGCCGCGCCGCCGCCGCTGCCGATGACGTCAGCGCTGAGCGCGGTCAGCTCAGCCGTGACGACGACGTCGCCGGCGCTGGCGCTCGCGCCGCCCGGGATCAGGTCGGCGACGTGGAGCTGGACGAACTGCACGTCGCCGCCGCCCGTGAGGAACGCGATGTTCAGCACATCGGGGTCGGAGGTCAGGCTCGCGGCAATCGAGCTGCCGCCCGATGCCACCGGCTCGGCGTCCGAGCCGGGGTCGCCGATCGACGTGACGTCGCCCGAGCTGACGACGACGTGCTCGTCATCAGCGCCGGAGGACGTGGGGCCATCGTGCATCGCGAGAGCATAACCGCCGTTCGCAGAGGGCCGGACCGGCGTGATGGCGGGCGCCGTTCGCTCGCCCGGCCATCCCCGGGCCGGGCGCCAGGGCCGCCGGTCGTCCGCGAATCAGCGCCGCAGGACGAAGTACTTGATGAGCAACGACGTGCGGCCCGAGGAGAGATCCGTGGCCAGCAGGCGGACCCGGTAGCGCCCGGGGGGCAGGGTCCGCAGGCGCGCGGTGTTGATGCCCGGCTCGACCGTGGTCCGGCCCGAGAGCGCGCGCACGAGACGCGAGCAGCTGCGAGCGCGGCGGTTACGAGCTGTGCGCTTCGCGCATCGCGTCCCGGCCCGGCGTCCCGGCAGGACGCGCTGCACCAGCAGCGATACGGACGCCCGCTCGGTGATGTTGAAGCGCACGCGCGTGGCGTTGAACTGCAGCGCGCTGATCCGGGCCGTGGAGCCGGTGCCACCGGAGGGGATGGACGGGGTCACGCCGTTCGTGTCCGGTGGCGTCACCGCGGGCGGGTCGGCGATCGGCGTGCTCGGGCCGGGACCCGCAGGCGGCGGCGGCGGCGGTGGCGGAGGCGGCGGTGGTGGCGGAGGCGGAGGCGGAGGCGGCGGCGGCGGGCAGCCGTTCTCCGGCCCGGCCGTGCCCACGCACTGGTCCTGGTTCTCGTCGCCCCATCCGTCGGCGTCGGCGTCTGGCTCGATGTCGGCGTTGAGCAGCAGCTCGAAGGGCTGCTGATCGTCGGGCGGCGCCGTGCCGGTGCCCAGCGTCGGCTCCCAGCGGTTCCACGTCGCCGTGAGCGCACCGGGCGCCGCGATCGGCGGGTTCACGCCGCTGGGGATGATCAGGTCGACGCCGAGTCGATCACCGGCGGCAACGGAGATGCGGGTGCCGAAGACGAAGGTCTGGGCCGCGCCCGGAGCGAGCGTCTGAGGCGCCGAGCGGGCGATGCCGGCGTTGCTGCGCACCACGCGCAGAGCGATCGCCGCGGCCTGCGTCCGCGCCCCGCTCCTGATCCGCCAGCGCACCACCACGCCCGGTGCGGCCGGGGTGAGCCCGCCGGCGGCCTGGTTGGCCGCGACGAGCGAGAGGGGTACGACGGTGCACCCGGTCTCCGCGTCGCAGACCGGCACCGCGGCGGGGGTCTGGACGAGGTTGTTGCCGACGGTCGTCGCGGCCTGTGCGGGCACGGCGACGCCCAGCGACGCGAGCAGGGCCGTCAGCCCGGTGGCACGTATGAGAGCAGTGGTGGCCATAGAACGGGGGATCCTGTCAGCTTCACCGTCGCGCGCGCAACCTCGAGCCGTCGCTGCGGGCACGCGCAGCGGCGCGCCGTCAGAGAATCGCGGCACGAGCTCCGGCTACGGTGCGGGCGAGCTGGGGGTCGACGGCAGGGAGGTGGCGGGCCGCGACGGCGCCGGCCGCGACGGCACGGAGGCCGCGGGCTGCGACGGGGCGTCCCAGACAACCGGGGGCGCCTGCGGGCTGGGCGTCGCCTGCGTCTGGGCGGGCGGCGGGCTCGGCGGCGGCGGCGGCGGGTTGACGACCCGCTGCCGGGTGGGGGCGGGCGGGTTGACGGTGCGCGGCGCGGATGCGTTGGAGGCCGCCGGGGGCGACGTGCGAGCGGACGCAGCGGTCGCGGAGGAGCTCGACCGGTTGGCGCCGGACGCCGCGGCGCGCCGCGTACGGCGGGCGGCCTGTGGCCGGCTCGCCCGCGTGCGGGCGCTGCGGCGCTCGGCGGCGGGCGTCGGCGTCGGAGCGTCGGCGCTCTCGTTGGTGGCCGCCGGCTTCGGAGCCGAGCCGAACACCCCGATCTTCGGCACGCCGAGCGAGCCACCGACCGACTCCGTCTGCGACAGGCCGACGACGGCCAGGACGGCGGCGCAGCCACCGATCGCCAGCGTCGTCGCCGCGCTGGCGCCGAAGAGCTGCGTACGGGCCTTGCGGGCGACGCGCTGATGGCGGCGCTTGGCGCGCACGCGCACGTCGTCGGGCAGCCACGTGGGGGGCGCTTGGTACTCGGGCTCGGCGTCCGGGTCCGACAGCGGCTGGGAGAGCCAGTGCTGGAACTCCGCGTCCTCGGGGGATGCCGCGGGGGCCGGCGTGACGCTGCGCGAGCCGGGCATTCCTGGCCGGCGCGAGGGCGTCACCGACGGAGACAGCGAGCTCTTGTCCAGGGGTGCGGGCACCGCGCGCGGGGCCTGCGGGGCGACGGCGACACGCGGTGCGGGGGAGGCCAGGTCGACCTCGCCGACCTTCAGCGGCGCGCCCTGGCCGTCGGTGTCCTGGCCGGCCTCGCCATCCTCCACGCGCAGGATGATCCGACGCGGCGGCCACACCCCGGTCCGGCGGGACTCCTCGTCCAGTTCCCTGATGTTCACGATCGACCGCCCTGTCCGTTTGCCCGGGGCGCAACCGCGATCACGCGCATACCACGATCCGGCATTGCGAGGCAGCATAGAGCAAAGATCGCCCCAGGTCAGCGCCTTCCGGGCGGGCATCGCAGGCTCGGTGGACCGGCGGGCGCCCGGCGCTCGCAGCCTCCGCGCCCGATCGGTTCGCGTGGTCCCGGGGGGACCAACTCGTACATCCGGCCGGAAGTTCAGTCCGCAGAAGGTGACGGCCGGGACGATCTTCGCCGGAACTCGGAGATGACCGATCACGGCGGCCTAGTTGCGGATGGGTGTACTAGCCTTCGGGCCTCATGGTCGCGGTCGACACATCCTCCAGCGGCGTCGTCATCCCGCTCGTCCTCTTCGGCATCGCCATCTGGCTGGCATTGATCCGGTGGACGTACTCCGATGCCCGGCGGCGGCTGCGCAGTCAGCCGCTCATCCGCGCCGCCACCACGCTGGCCGTCCTACCGCTCGTCGGCCCGGTGATCTACATGATCCTGCGGCCGGCGGAGTTCCTCGAGGATGCCTACGAGCGCGAGATCTCGATCGCGTCGTCGGAGAAGCTCATCAGCGTGCTCTCGGAGCTGCAGCAGACCCAGCGCGAGATCCACGCGAGCGTCAAGCACCTCGAGCAGGCGCTGCACGCCAGCCGCCGGCGCGCGGCGGCGCAGCAGGCCGCCAAGCCCGGCAGCGCGCCGGTGCCGCCCGCCGCCGGGCGCTCGTAGCGACTGCGCCCGGCGCGGCGCGGCGCGGCTAGGCCAGACCGGCGGCGCCGCTCTGCGGCGGGACCGCGGGCTGCGGCAGCTCGGGTTCGAGCGGCGCGTGGTCGTGCGGCCAGGGTTTGCCGCGCGCCTGCGCGTCCGCGACGGAGATCGCGATCGACTCGCGCGCCAGCAGGTCGAGCACCCGGGCGCGCAGCAGCTCGTCACGCCGGCCCACCCGGCTCTTCGGCGGCGCGGGTCCCGCGTCGGAGTCCGCCGGCGGATCGCCCGCGCGCAGCTCCTCGTCGCCCACGACGATGCCCTCCGCCGCCGCGATGGCGGCCACGACGGCCTCACGGCGCAGCTCGGCGTCCGCCCGCGGGCGCAGCTCGGTGAGCGCCTCCGGCTCGGTCTTGCCCGCGATCTGCAGGTAGACCTCCTTGGAGACGCCGTCGAAGTCCAACGTGCGCAGCGTGCTCTCCCAGATCTCGCGCGCGCGGGCGGCGACGAGCGCGCTGGGCAGCTCGAGCGCGGCCTCGGCCGCGACCGCGTCGAGGGCAGTCTCGCCGAACTCCTCCGCGACCCGTCCCTCGTCGGCGGCCAGCAGCCCGGCGGCGATGTCCGCGCGCAGCTCCTCGAGCGAGTCGAACCCGGCGGCCTGCTGCGCCAGGGCGTCGTCGAGGCCGGGCAGCCGCTTGGCCAGCACCTCCTTGACCTTCACCTCGAAGGTCGCGCGGCTGCCCGCCACGTCCTCCGCGCGATGATCCTTCGGCGAGTCGACGTCGGGGAAGTCGATCTGCACGGTGCGCGTCTCGCCGGCCGTCGCACCTTCGAGCTGCTCCTCGAAGCCCGCGATGAGCATCCCGCTGCCGAGCTCGACCATCTGGTCGCGGCCGCGACCGCCGTCGAACGGCTCGCCGTCGATCAGCCCCTCGAAGTCGATGACGAGCAGGTCGCCGGACTGCGCCGGGCGCCGGACGGCCTCCGGGCGGGCGAGGCTCTCGCGCAGCGTCTGCAGCTCGGCATCGACGGCGCCGGGCTCGAGCTCCGGCTCGCGGCGGCCGACCTCCAGGCCCTTGTACGTCCCGAGCTCGGCGGAGGGCCGCACGCCGATCTCGATCGAGAAGGTCAGCGGGCCGGCGTCGGCGGGCGGGCCGCTCACTTCGAGCGTGGGCTGGCCGACGGACGCGACCCCGGCCTCGTCGAGCGCCGTGCGCCACCAGCGCTGGACGCCGTCCTGGACCGCCCGCTCGACGACGGCCTCGCGGCCGAGGCGCTGGATCACGATCGGCGGCGGGACCTTGCCCTTGCGAAAGCCCGCGACGCGCAGGTTGCGGCCGAGCTGGCGCGCCGCCCGCTCGACGGCGCGCTGAACCTCGTCCGCCGCGACCTCGACGACGACGCGAACCCGGCTCTCGGGAAGCTCGGTGACGGTCGTGCTGATGCGGGCGCGGCCCATCCGCCGGAAGATACCGCCGTCAGTGTGCGACGACGGTGACGTGAAACGGCGTGCGGTGCTCCTCGTCGATGGCGAAGCCCGCGAGCGCGAGCATCGTGCGCAGCGCGGACGGCGAGATTCCCCAGTACCAGGGGCCGTAGCCCTCGTCCGGACCGCGCGCCGGCTCGGCGTTGGGATGCTCCTCGGGGCCGGGGGCGATCACCAGCGTGTCGCGCCGGCCGGGCGTCTCGGCGACGGTCTCGGTCGCCAGCAGCAGCGTTCCCGCGGTCAGCTCGCGCAGGCGCTGCAGGGTGAGCAGCGGGTGCGGGGCGTGATAGAGCACCCCGGAGCACCACACGACGTCGTGCGCACCGACCGCGGCGATCGTCGCGGGCTCGTGCAGGTCGCCCTGCACGAAGCGCACCTGCGACGCGCGGCGGGCGAGCTCCGCGCGGAAGCGGTCCGTCGCGCCCATGACGTCGACGCCGGTGACGCTCGTCGCACCGGCGTCCTCGGCGGCGAAGCACAGCGCGCCGTGGATCGTCCACATGCAGCCCACGTCGACGAACGAGCGCCCCGCCGCGTGGCGGGCGATGAGCGCCTCGCGCGGCGGCGTCGCCGATCCGAGGCGGGCGCGCACGCGCGCGGCGGCGGTGAGGGTGCGGCCGAGCACGGTGGCGCCGAGTATGGCGTGCGCGCGCGGCGCGGGGACTCGCGGCCCGCTACACGGCGCCGCCGGCGACGGGCGGGGCCGTCGGGTCCGCGCCCTCCTCGCCGGGCGCCTCGCGGGCGAGGTACTCCTCGGCCAGCAGCGGGTTCTCGCGGGCGCGCTGGACGACCTTCAGCAGGTCGTTCATCGAGGCGACCTCCTCGATCTGCTCCTTGATGAACCACTGCATGAACTGCTCGCTCGTGAAGTCGCCCTGCTCGCGGGCGACCGCCGCCAGCGCGTTGATCTGCTCGCTGACGCGCTTCTCCTGCTCGAGCGCCAGCACGACGGGCTCGACGACGTCGCCGAAGCCGTTATGCGGCGCGTCGACGCCCGGGATCGGCGCCTGCGCGCCGGCATCCAGCAGGTACTGGACCATCATCAGCGCGTGGTTGCGCTCCTCGAGCGCCTGGGCGTAGAAGAATGACGCGAGCCGCGGCAGGGTCTCGTCGTCGTAGTAGGAGGCGATCGCGAGGTACTGCTGCGAGGCGGCGAACTCGTGGCCGATCTGCTCGTTGAGGCGGTCGGCAAAAGGTTGGGCTGGCATACGAAAAGAGTACCCGCGTTTGGCGATACCCGTTAGGCTCCCCTAATGAAGCTTCTCGTCAAGCCGAAGAAACGCTGCTGCAAGAGCAACCCGCGCTGCAAGCGCTGCCCGGTCGTGACGAAGCGGCTCATCGTGCGCGGCTTCGCGCACAAGCGCCCCGACGGTCTGGTCGTGATCATGCCCGACCTCAAGAAGAAGCACCTGCGCGCCGCGCGCAAGCGCTAGCCCGGATCGCTGGCGATCGGCGGCACGCCGATAGAGTGAGCCCCATGTTGTGCCTTGCAAGCTGGATCAGGCTGGCGGGTGGAAGTCCCGTCCCGGTAGGCGCCGGAGCGCCGGGTAGCAGGCCCGGGTCTCGGGGAGAGATCCTCGCGGCTGAGCGGGGCGTCGAGAGCCTCTTTGGACCGAGCACGCGCGTGGGCTGGGGTTGCAGCCTCGTCACAGTCACAATCGGGGAGCCGAGCCGCTCATGTCACGGCGAAGGCGATGTCTGCCAGTCCTGGTTTCGGATCGGGCTTGGCGGGTCTTTGCGGGGTAGGGAGACTTGCACGCGCGCAAGGTCTGATCACGGAACAAGGGAGACCCGTCTGGCCAGCCTCGTCAGCGTAGACCGCGCGTATAAGCCGATGGCGAAATCGGGTGGAGGTCAGCGGGAGTCCGACGGGGTCGTAGTAGCTGGGATCGGCGTGCAGAACAACGCGCCGGCAGCGAAGGACCCCTGCTTTGATCGCGCGTGTCGCGGGGGTAAGCGTTAGGGCATGGTTGCGGTGACGCAACCCAACGACCTCGGCGGGCTCTCGTCCGTCGACTCGTCCAGCGAAATGGTGCGGTTGGTGGCCGCTGGCGGGGACGTGCGAGAACTCCAACGCACGCTATGGGCGTGTGCAAAGCGGTTCCCGGAGCGCCGCTTCCACGCGCTGTTTGACCGTATCCACAGAAGTGACGTCCTGTTGGAGCGCGGCATCCGCCGCTACTACCTGCACCGTTGGCCCTCCCTGCGCGCGATGAAACGCATCCGGCAGCGCGTCAAGGCCAAAACCGGTCGCAACCGCGTCGGGATCAAGGACGTCCGTGAGCTGATCGCGCAACTCAACCCAATCCTGCGTGGCTGGGGCTCCTACTTTCGTACCGGCAACGCCACCGAGAAGTTCCGGCAGATCGACCGCTATGTCGCGTGGCGACTCAAGCGCCTGCTCGTCAAGCGCAAGGGCCGCAACCTGCGCGCCGGAGAGGCCGCTGCCTGGACAGAAGACTGGTTTGCGGGGCTGGGCCTGCACCGACTCCTGGGCACGATCGGTTATCCCGGGACCGCGTAAGCCATGCCAAGAAGATCATCGGTAAGCCGTGTGCGGGAAAACCGCACGCACGGAATTGAAAGGGGAACGGGGAACCAGACTCGCCGCCGGCGGGCACTGCGCCCCTGACTACCAATGGCCACCTGCATTGTCACCGGTGGCGCGGGGTTCCTGGGCTCGCATCTGTGCGACGAGCTGCTGCGCCGCGGCCATCACGTCGTCTGCGTCGACAACCTCGAGACGGGGTCGCTGCGCAACATCGAGCACATCCGCGTGCCGGAGTTCGAGTTCCTGCAGTGCGACATCGTCCAGCCGTACTTCGTCGAGCGGGCGGTGGACGTCGTCTACCACCTCGCGTCGCCGGCCTCGCCGATCGACTACCTGCGTCTGCCGCTGCACACGCTGAAGGTCGGCTCGCACGGCACGCACCACACGCTCGGCTTGGCCAAGAAGCATCGCGCGCGCTTCCTGCTGGCCTCGACGAGCGAGGTCTACGGCGACCCGCAGGTGCATCCCCAGAAGGAGACGTACTGGGGCCACGTCAACCCGATCGGCCCGCGCGGCGTCTACGACGAGGCCAAGCGCTACGCCGAGGCGCTGACGATGGCATACCACCGCCAGCAGGGCGTCGACACGGCGATCATCCGGATCTTCAACACCTACGGCCCGCGCATGCGCCCGCACGACGGCCGGGCGATCCCGACGTTCATGCGCCAGGCGCTGCAGAACCGCCCGATCACGGTGTTCGGCGACGGAAGCCAGACGCGCTCGTTCTGCTACGTCGACGACCTCGTCCGCGGCATGATCGCCCTGGCGGAGTCCGGCGAGCAGGGGCCGATCAACGTCGGCAACCCGCACGAGTTCACGCTGCTGGAGCTCGCCCACCAGGTCATCGACGTGACCGGCTCGAGCTCGGAGATCGTCTTCGAGGCGCTGCCGACCGACGACCCGCAGGTGCGCCAGCCGGACATCACGCTGGCGCGCGAGCTGCTCGGCTGGGAGCCCGAGGTCGACCTGCACGACGGCCTCGCCCGCACCCTCGAGGCGTCCGGCGCGGCGGCGCTCGTGGGACGCGGGGGCGCCTGATCCGGGCACTGGACACCAGGGCCCGAAAAGGATCTCCGTCCAGTGCTGGCGCGGCGACGGAACATCTGCAATCGTGAGGCGTTAGAGCAGGGGATGCCGACTACGGAGAAGCCACGGGAAGGCTCACCGAAGGCGACGGAGCAGACGCCGACGCCTGGATTTGCGTTGTCCGATCGCGACGTCCGGCGCAAGCGCCCGCCCGTCCTGTCCTTCCTCCTGCGCCTGGACACGGCGCGCAGCGTCGTGCGCGTCGGCACGCTGTTCATGCTCGACGCGATCGGCGTCTACATGGCGATCCTCACGGCGCTGTGGTTGAAGGCCGGGATCCTCACGGGCACCTGGCAGGTCCGTGCGCAGGCCGCCGCGACCGACGAGCTGTTCGACTTCGCCTGCCTGCTGACCGTCCTGCTGTTCGCGCGCTCGGGCCTGTACTCGGCCCGCGGCGAGCGGCCCGGGATGTCGCGGATCGTCTCCTCGCTGGCGCAGGTCGCGCTCGTCGCGCTCGTCTACGCGGTGGCGAGCGGCCACCAGTTCAGCTCGTTCTACATCTTCTACGGCTCGCTGTTCTTCGCCGTCATCTACGTTTCGCTGCTGCGCCTGACCTACGAGAAGGCGACCGGGGCGCTGCTGCGCGCGGCCGGCTACCAGCGCCGCGCGGTGCTCGTCGGCAGCGGCCAGCACATCGAGGCCGTCGGCCACGCGCTGCGTGACGCTTCGCACCCGACGGTGAACGTCGTCGGCTTCATCTCGCTGACGCCGCGGCCCAACAACGGGCTGCTGTCGCTCGGCACGCTCGACGAGCTCGCGCAGGTCATCCATCGCTACCGCATCGACGAGGTGATCATTGCCGACCCCGACTTCCCGCAGGAGCGCGCGGTGGTGCTCGTCGACGTCGCCCATGCCGCGGGCGTGCGCGTGCGGATCGCGCCGTCGACGATGGAGCTGCTCGTGCACCGCGCGGAGTTCGTCCCCGGCGAGGCGGTGCCGCTGTTCGAGCTCAAGCCGCCGGTCTTCGAGGGCTTCGACTTCTTCGTCAAGCGGACGTTCGACCTCGCGGGCTCGGCGTTCCTGCTCGTCCTGCTCAGCCCGATCCTCGCGGTGAGCGCGCTCGCGGTGCGGCTCAGCTCGCGCGGCCCGGTCATCTACCGCTCGCTGCGCCCGGGCATCGGCGGCGAGCCGTTCGCCTGCCTGAAGTTCCGCACGATGTACCGCGACGCCGACCAGCGCCAGGCCGACCTCGAGTCGCTCAACGAGGCGACGGGCGCGCTGTTCAAGATGCGCGACGACCCGCGCATGACGCCGGTCGGCCGCTTCCTGCGGCGCTACTCGCTCGACGAGCTGCCGCAGCTGTTCAACGTCGTGCGCGGCGAGATGTCGCTCGTCGGCCCGCGGCCGCTGCCCGAGCGCGACTTCCAGCGCCTGGAGGAGTGGCACAAGAAGCGCTACCTCGTGACGCCCGGGATCACCGGGCTGTGGCAGGTCTCGGGGCGTTCGGAGCTGGACTTCGACGACCTCGTGCGCCTGGACTTCCTGTACCTCGAGCGCTGGTCGGTGTTCCTGGACCTGAGCATCCTCGTCAAGACCGTGCCCGCCGTGCTGACGCGGCGCGGCGCCTTCTGAGTTGGGCGGTCCGTCGCGCCGGCTGGTGCTCGGCGTCGTCTTCGTCATCGCCGTCGGCTGCGCGATCTGGCTCGTCCGCGGCGGCGCTGACGCCAAGCCGCTGCCCGGTCAGCCGCTGCGCGTGCTGGCCAAGGCCAAGGGGCTGGAGATCGGCACCGCGGTGCGCGGCGACCAGGCGAAGCGCAACCGCGCCTACCGCCAGCTGATCGCAGCGCAGTTCTCGACCGTCACGCCCGAGAACGAGATGAAGTGGGAGCAGATCGAGCCCGCGCCGGGCGAGTTCGATTTCGGCCCCGCCGACGCGATCGTCGACCGCGCTCGCGAGACGAGCCAGAAGATCCGCGGCCATACGCTCGTCTGGCACTTCCAGCTGCCCGGCTGGGTGCGCGAGCTGGGGCCGCGCGAGCTCGAGGCGGCGATGCGCGAGCACATCGGTCGCGTCGTCGACCGCTACAAGGACGACGTCAGCGTCTGGGACGTCGTCAACGAGCCCGTCTCCGACCGCGGCGGCCTGCGCCCGTCGGTGTTCGCGCGCCGGCTCGGCCCCGGCTTCATCGCGCTCGCCTTCCGCCTCGCGCACGAGGCCGACCCCGACGCCAAGCTCTACCTCAACGAGATCGGCGCCGAGGGGATCAACGCGAAGTCCAACCGCTTCTACGAGATCATGTCGCGGCTCAAACGCGACGGCGTGCCGATCGACGGCGTCGGCTTTCAGGTGCACGCCAACCGCGACGGGCTGCCGGGCGACTTCGTCGAGAACATGCGCCGCTTCAAGGCGCTCGGCCTGGACATCGCGATCACGGAGGCCGACGTCGGGTTGCGGCTGCCGCCGAGCGCGGAGGACCTCGCGGCGCAGGCGCGCATCTTCGAGCAGATCGTCAACGCCTGCCTGACGGTCTCGTGCGCGTCGCTGACGTTCTGGGGCTTCACCGACAGCCGCTCGTGGATCTCCGAGACGCAGGCGGGCATGGGCGCGGCGACCCTGCTCGACGAGCAGCTGCAGCCCAAGCCCGCGTTCTTCGCGGCGCAGCGCGCGCTCGGCGGCTAGCGCCCGTCAGGCGCCTGGTTCTCGGAGGCCTACCCGCAGCTGTCGCCGCGTCGCTGGCCATACGTGATCGTACGGCGGGCCAAGCGTGAGCTATGGAAGTGGCGCCCTGGCGAGAAGAGCGCGGATACCCGAGAGGCCTACGGAGTCAGGAACAGAGTGACCCGCGTGAAGCTCGGGCCGGTGCGAATTTCCGGCTCGCGCACGCCGCGGGCGGCCGCTTCGTCAAAGAGCGCAGGCAGGCCCCGCCCCACGAGATCTACCGTGCCCAAGCGTGCGAGGTGCTGCATTACGAGCTCGTTCCGTCGTACCGTCACACCTAGACGCATCGCCTCGGGATCGACCCCATTGGGCGGCGATCCTGGGCTCTGCACCTCGATGCGATCATCGAACACGCGGACAAGGGCTGGCCCGTCGATCCCGTAGTGACGGTGGCCGACGGCGTTGGCGACTACCTCACGAAGGGCCTCAGTCGAAGGCCGCGGAAAGTCCTCCCGACGCGTGCCGGTGACGCGGCCGCCCGACCGCAGATTGCGCTCCACGAAAGCGACGCCAGCATCCACCTGTTGCTCCACACGTCCAATCGCTTCCTGTCGGTCGAGCATGATCTCCGATGGAGCCTCTTGCGGATAGCTGACGCACATGATGTGAGCATGCGGAAGATTCCGTTGTGGGGCGTCGCCGTAGCAGAGCACTCCGGCAACGGTCAGGACACCAAGCTCGCGGTGGATGATGTCGGCCGAGCGGAGGACCCGCTCCCGCGAGTCTGCATCGAGCTCGCTGTATCCCAAAGAGCGGAGGCTCGCGAACCGGATGGCAAGCGCGTCCTCGTCGAGATCATCGCGGTCGGTCCCGAGAACGGGGCGCAAGTCGGCTGCAACGGCTCCGGATGCCTGTGTGAGGCGCACCAACTCTTCGCGGCTCGCCTCTCGGGATGTGGTTCCGACCCGGATGTAGTAGTGCCGGCTTTGCTGCGCGGTTACGGCGTACGGCTTCTCCGTCCCTCGCTCAACACCGACGACCATCACATCGGCCTCGCCACCCCACCGAACCTTCTGAAAGGTCGGGATGGGCGGAGGCTCGATCCTGGAACGCACGACGTTCATCACGCGCTCCTCATCCCACGCGCCCACTCCGACGATGGTGCCGTCATCGTCCACGCCGAGGAACACGCGGCCGCCGGAGCCGTTAAGAAAGGCGCACAGCTCCTTCGCTAGCCCGTCGGTTGACACCGCCGGAGCCTTGAACTCGGTAAACGAGTCCTCGCCGAGCCCGATCTGGGCGGCGAGTTCGTCACGGGAGAGGTAAGTCATGCCCGGTGGTACTTGCGCTGGCGGAGATCGAACGCCTCGCGCCCGCCTTCAAGGATGTGCTCGGCAGCATCGCGGACTGTCGGCGCATCGATCGAACCTCGCGCGCGGATTTCACTACGGACCTGGCCGCCTTGCTCTCGCGCGTCAAGCACGACGATCTGCTCGGCGTCGCCAAGGATCGGGATGTTGGCATTGTGCGTTGCGATAACGAACTGACGATGCGGCTTCGCTGCGCGTAGACGCTTGACGATGTCGTCGTAGATGAACCGGTTGTCGAGATCGTCCTCGGGCTGGTCAACGAGCAAGGGATCGCGGCTCTCGTGCATCACCAAGAGCAGGATCGCGGTGCTCTTCTGGCCTGGGCTGAGTCGCTCGAGCGGGCGGTAGTCGCGACTGCCGTTCATCCCGATGTCGAGTGACACGGTTACGGAATCCGGTAGCTCGATCGTTTCGAGATTGAGCAGTGTCCGCTCGTCCAGCGCCCGTTCTAGTGCTGTCGCCTGACCCGAGGGGAGCCCGTAGCCGCTCGTAAGAGAGCTGTCCCGAACCCTGCGCACGAAGTCGACCGGCGAGAAATCCGCATGCTCAACCATGCGTCTGAGTTGGTCGCTGCGCGCCCCGGTCTTAAGCTTTAGGAGCCGCTCGAGGAACGCCTCCCGCTCCCCCTGATGCTGCAGCTCAACGAGAACCGTGCCGGCCAGGGATTCGTTGAGCTTCGTTGCGGCCCGCGCCCGTGCGCGGTGCTTTTCAGCGCGTGCCTCGTTAAGCTCGATCAGCAGTCGCGCTCGCTCTGCGCGCAGAGTCTTCAGCTCCTTGCGCCGATCGCGGACAACGCTTTGCAGGGGAGCGAGCTGCTCGATGCGTCGCTCTACGTCGAGATAACGCTCGGGGTCGACGTCGGGGATCTTGCCCTGCAGCTCACGCAGCGCGCGGTCGAATTCGACAGTTCTGGCCGCTCGTCTCTTGGCCCATTCGGTGCGCAGCGACTCGATGTCCGTGCGGGCAGCCGCAAGCTCGCCACGCGCTGACCGAACGAAGGCATCCCAGCGGTCGCCCGAGATGCGCAGGCGCTGACTCGCGCGTTCCAGCAGATCGCGGTTAGGTAGGTCATCGATAGCCGGATCGACCAATACCGCACGCACATCCTCCTCCTGGTCCAGCAACTCGTCCAACGCACGCCGACGCGTCAGAAGGGCGGTGCCGGCGGCTTTCAGCAGCCGCTCTTCACGATCGAGCTCCCGACGGACTGAAAGCAGTTCCTCGAACCCTGCATCTTTGAAGCGTTGCCGCCACTCCTCAAGGTTTGGCAGCTCGGCTAGGCCCTCCTCGGCCTCATCGATGCGGCGCTGTGCGTCGACTATCGCTCGAGAATTCCGATCAACGAACTGGAGCAGCTCAGACTCGCGCACCCGTACCTCGCGTAGCTCCTCCGCAGCGAAGCCGTCAATGAGCTCCAGCCGAGCTCGTGCATCGCGCGCGACACCGAAGATCTCCTTCTGGCCGTAGATGCAAGGGCTCAGGAGCTTGCGCGGATCCAACTCGGGCCGAGCGGTGCCGTTGGCGTCCCGGATCACCGGCGCGTGTGGCTTCGTGCGTTCGACGACGTACCGCTTCGGTGCCGGGGGCGGCGTCTCGATTAGCACCGAAACCTTCGATGCCGACCGAAAGGCGTAGCCCAGCAGTTGCTCCCCGGCTGTCTTGACGTCGAGTGTGCGGTAATCGAGGTCGAAGGCATACCGAATCGTCTCGATGACGCTGGATTTCCCAGTACCCTTCCCGCCGATGAGGCAGTTGAGTTCCTCATTGAGAGGAAACCGGATCCCGTCGAGGAAATCTCCCTCCCAGGCGAGCGCGAGAATGCGACCTCCCCTCCGCAGCACTGAAGGGTCGTTGTACGCGATTCGGGATTCAGGGTCGAGGAATGCTTGCCGCAGCCCCTCCACTCCGACGTAATCCATCTTGATCCACGTCGCCACCTCCCCGATACGCTCGAAGGACCGGGCGTCCGAGGTGAGCACGTAGGCCGGGAGTTGGGAGCGTCGGTACACAGGATCCTCATCGCGCACGATCCGCCCGTTCCCGCTCGTGATTTGATCGGGAGGCTTGCTGATCTGTGCTGCGAGGAGATCTGGGCATTTCCAGGTCTCCACTCGGGCCCCATCGCGGATAGCCGCTAACAACCCCTTATTTGACTCGATGTGGGCCGCGATACAGATCCCTTCGCACTCGTCTTGGACGAACGCCACGAGCTTGGGGAAGTATTGATCGCTACGCAGTTCGAGCCGGTTTCCCGCCCGCTTTGCGGCAGTGATTCCGAGCCTCGCCATTGTTTCCTCAAGGTGTGCGACTGGTACGTCCGGGTCGAACAGGCACAGCACGTGGATCCCCTCCTTGCTCTCCGCCTCAAAGCCGGGAAGGAGGTTCATCTGGAGCTGTCGGGCCGCTGCGCGCAGCTCCTCAATCCAGCTCACGTCGTTGTGCTCGGTAATGCCAACGAGTTGCACCCCCTTGGCACGAGCAGACGCGAGATAGCGCAGCGCGAGGTCCATCCGCTCAACCGAGCCCTCTGGCGACGGCTCGGGGAACTGAGGGTCGAGCGGCGTATGAACCTGTAGGTCCGCCTTGAGATATCTCGCACCCGCGGGCGTGGCGAGTAGCTCGGCGAACGGAGCTGGAAGGCTGGTAATCGATGGTGTGCTGATCGACACGCAGCTCAATCTACGCCTTCGGCGTACATAGGTCGTGGCCAGTTGCGAGTTGCTGGCGGCGGACCGGCGTCGAACGGGGCGGGTGCGGGACGACGCAGCCCACCTCGTCAACAAGGCGCGGTTTGCTAGGCGCTCGTGTTAGGGTCCTCGCCCGGCTTGACGGCCTGAGGGCGCGATAGTTCCTGCCGCCATAATCGGCGGGTGGCCTACCGCTACCTCTTCGAGCAACTCGTCCGGCGCGAGCTGCGCCAGAAGTACAAGGGCTCGGCGCTCGGCGTGCTGTGGTACCTCATCAACCCGCTCGTGCTGATGGGCGCCTACTACCTCATGTTCGGGCTGATCTTCAAGCTCGACACGATCGACGACTACCCGCTGTTTCTCATGGTCGGGCTCGTCGTGTGGATCTTCTTCAGCCAGTCGGTGCTCAGCGCGGCGCCGTCGCTGCTCGAGCAGGGCGCGCTCGTGCGCAAGGCGCGCTTCCCGCGCGCGGCGATCCCGGGCGCCGTCGTGAGCGTCCAGCTCGTGACCTTCCTCGTGATCCTCGCGCTCGTCGCCGTCGTGACGATCGCGATCCGCGGCACGCTCGACGTCTCCCTGCTGCTGCTGCCGCTCGTCCTCGCCTGCCTGTACGCGTTCACGCTCGGCTTCGCGCTGGCGGTGAGCATCCTGCACGCGTACTTCCGCGACGTCGCGCCGATCCTCTCGGCGGCGCTGCTGCCGTGGTTCTTCGTCTCGCCGATCTTCTTTCAGATCGAGTCGATCACGCGCAACGACGCCTACCGCCACCTGCTCGAATGGGGCAACCCGCTCGCCCCGTTCATCACCGCGATCCGCGACGTCATCTATGGCGGCGTCGTGCCGCAGACCGACGTGCTGGCCTATGTCGCGGTTGCCGCGGTGCTGATGCTGTTCGGTGGCAAGTGGCTGTTCGATCGCATGCAGGACGAGCTGGCGGTGGTCGTCTGATGGCCCGCCATCCCGCGCTCGACGCCGGCGTGCGCCCGGGCGAGATCGTGCTCGAGCACGCCTCGCGCGCGTTCAGCGTCAAGGCCGACCGCGGGCGGACGCTGAAGGAGATGCTGATCGGCAGGCAGCGGGCGGGCGGGCCCGCGCCCGTGGAGGCGCTGCGCGACGTCTCGCTGCGCATCGAGCCGGGCGAGACCGTCGGCATGGTCGGGCGCAACGGCGCGGGCAAGTCCTCGACGCTGCGGGTGCTGTCGGGGATCGTGCCGCTGAACACGGGCCGGGTCGCCTGCGGCGGCCAGGTCGTCGCGCAGCTCGAGCTCGGCGCCGGCTTCGGGCGCGACTTCTCCGGCCGCGAGAACATCTTCCTCAACGGTGCGCTGCACGGGTTGGTCAAGGAGCAGATCGAGGAGCGCCTGGAGGCGATCGTCGCGTTCTCGGAGCTCGGCGACTTCATCGACGCGCCGGTGGCGACGTACTCGTCGGGCATGTTCCTGCGCCTCGGCTTCTCGATCGCCGCGCACCTCGACGCCGACGTGCTGCTCATCGACGAGGTGCTCGCCGTCGGCGACGAGGCGTTCCAGCGCAAGTGCGAGGCGCGCATCGCCTCGCAGATCGCCGCCGGCGCGACGCTCGTGCTCGTCTCCCACGACGCGGCGCTGATCGAGCGCACGTGCGAGCGCGTGATCGTGCTCGACGGCGGCAGGGTCGTCTTCGACGGGCCCGTCGGCGACGGGATGCCCTTCTACCACCGGCTCATGGGCACCGCGGAGGGGGCCGACGCGGTGGCGCCGCCGTCCGTGGCCGGCGCGCCGCCGGGCGAGCGGGTATGAAGCCCGAGCAGGCCCTCGCCGCCGCGCGCGCCGCGGCCGCGCAGCGCGACGACACGCTGCCCGCCGGCACGACGATCGAGCCGACCGAGCGCGTCTCGATCGAGCAGCTCATGGAGTGGGCGAACATCGAGCCCGACGTCGACCTCATGCGCTCCACGCGCAAGCTCGGCGCGCCGATCACGTGGGCCAAGCGCCAGCTCGTCCACGTCCTGCGCCAGTACCTGCGCGAGCTGCAGTCCCAGCAGACGCGCTTCAACCTCAACCTCCTGATCCGCGTGGCCGAGCTCGAGGACCGCGTGGCGCGGCTCGAAGACGACCGAACGCCGGATGGCCCGCCGCCGCCGGCCGCGCCGCCGCCGTCGTGAACGTCCACCAGGTCCTCAGCGGCGCCGGTCCCTACGACGCGGTGACGACGCAGGCGCTGGCCTTCCGCGCGCGCTTCCGCGCATGGGGCTGGGGCGGCCGCGACGTCGCCGCGGAGATCGACCCGCGCATCGGCGACCAGATCGCGCCGCTGCGCTCGCTCGACGCCCGCGGCGACGACGTGCTGCTCGTGCACTACTCCGCCTACGCGCCGAAGCTGCGCCGCGTGCTCGAGCTGCCCCAGCGCACGCTGCTCATCTCGCACAACATCACGCCCGCGCGGTGGTTCTGGGACCACGACCCGCAGGCCGGCGTCGTCTGCGCGCTGGGCCGCAAGCAGCTGCCGCAGTTCGCCGCCGCGGCCGACGTCGCCGCCGGCGTGTCGCTGTACAACGCGCAGGAGTTCGGCTCCGACGTCGTCATCCCGATCCTCTTCGACCCGGCGCAGCTCGGCGCGGCCGGACCGGATCCGGCGGTGCCGGGCGGCGCAGGCGATGCGCCGACGATCCTGTTCGTCGGGCGCCTCGCGCCGCACAAGCGCCAGGATGCGGTCATCCGGGCCTTCGAGCTCTACCGCCGCCGCCACGCGCCCGACGCGCGACTGGTGCTGGTGGGCGCGCCGATCAACTGGCCCTACGACGCCGCGATGCGGGCGCTCGCCGAGGAGATCTCGCCGGGCCGGGTGACGATCGAGTCGGGCCTCACGCGCGGGCAGCTCGCCGCCCGCTGGCGCTCGGCGCACGCGTTCCTGTGCCTGTCCGAGCACGAGGGCTTCTGCATCCCGCTGCTGGAGGCCTTCCACTTCGGCGTGCCGGTCATCGCGCGGGCGATCGGCGGGGTGCCCGAGGTGGCCGGCGACGCGGCCCTGCTGCTCGAGGACGCCGACGACGAGAACGTCGCGGCGGAGATGCTGGCGCTCGCCACCGGGGACGGCGAGCTGCGCGCCGAGCTGCGCGCGCGCGGCGCCGCGCGCGTGGCGGCCTACGCGCCCGAGCAGACCGCGCGCACCCTGCGCGACGTGCTCGAGTCGCTGGCCGCGTGATCCGCGGCGCGGGGTGCGACGCATGTATTCACGCACCCTGTTCGTGCTCTTGAAGAACATGACCACACCGCGCGTCACCGAACTGCCCCGCCGCCTCGAGCCGGTCGGCCGTGACACGTTCCTCGGCGCGGCCGGCGGTTCGTCCTCCACGGCGCCGGCCGCCGGCGCCGTCGTCGCGCTGCAGCCGCGCCGCGCTCTCGCGCCGCTGCGCGCGGCGGCATCAGCGCCGCCGCCCGTCGCCGCCTGACGCCGCGGCGGCACACGGCGACGGCGGCCGAGCCTCAGCGCTGTCGCGGCTGCGCGAGCGCGTGCACCGGCCCGGCCGCGGCGACCGGCTCGGGCCCGTCGAGGTTCGTCGTGACGTAGCCGAGCTCGTCCATGAGCGCACAGAAGGCCGCGTTGGTGTCGTGCAGCTCGCAGACGAGCGCCGGGCGGTGGGCCTCGATCGTCGCGCGCATGCCGGCGATCGCCTGCAGCTCGGCGCCCTCGGTGTCGATCTTCACGACGTCCGGCGGCGGGATCTCGCCGGCGGCGACGAGCGTGTCGATCGCCACGACCGCGACGTCGATCTCGGCGCGCACGTCGGCGTGGCGGCCCGTCGAGGCGAGGTGCGACCAGCTCGCCTCGCCGACGACGAGCAGCCGGTCGCGGCCGCTCGCGGCGCCGACCGCCGCCTCGCGGATCTCGGCGTGGGCGAAGTCGTTGAGCGCGATGTTGTTGGCCACGGCACGCGCGCAGGCGGGCACCGGCTCGAAGGCGACGACCCGGCCCCGCGGACCGACGAGGCGCGCGCCGAGGATTGTGAAGAAGCCGACGTTCGCGCCGACGTCGTAGAACACCGCGCCCGGCGCGACGAGCCGGCGCAGCGCCTCCTGGACCGGCGGCTCGAGCGTGCCGCGCACGATCAGCCCGGCGTGGGCGTGGTCGAGCGGCAGGTCCGACGTCGAGACGTAGAGCAGGTGCGCCAGGCCGCCGGCGATCGGCACCGGCGCCCGGCCGTACCAGCTCGAGGCGCGCAGCAGCAGCGCGCGCGAGGCGCGCCCGCCGCGCACGCGCTCGGCGAGCTCGGCGCGGCGGTCCTCCGGCATCCCGGTGATGAGATGCGTCGCGCCGTTGCGCAGGCGCCCGGTCAGCTCGTGGCGCAGATCCTGAAGCGGGCCGGGCATCGGGGGATGATCGCAGCCGGGCGCCGGGCGTCCTCGCCCGGGCGGCCCGACGGCCCGGCGGCGCGGCGCGCGCTACTTCGTGCGGTACGGGTCGACGTACACGTCGTCGATCTGCCACGCGGTGTTGCCGCGGACGGTGAAGCGCAGCGCGACCGGCAGCGCGTTGCCGTAGGCGCCCGCCAGCTCGTTGACGCGCATCGCCACAACCGGGCTCGGCGCCCACGCGCCGGTGCCCCCGACGGAGCCGAGGCCGACGACGGTCTTCTGCGTGGCGCCGCGCTTCGTGTACAGCGCATCGACCGCCAGCGTGCCGGTCTTCGGGCTCGTGGCGAAGAAGCGCATCTGCTTGTGCTCGATGCCGATGCAGATCGGCGCGGTCGTCGCCGACGCGCCGGCGGGCATCCGCAGCGACCGGTGGTCCGTGCGCTTGCCCACCATGAAGCGGTTGTTGCCCTCGACGGCGCTCGCGCCGCCCGCCAGCAGCCAGGAGCTCGCGCCGGCCTCGAAGTCCCCGTTCGGCGCGAGGAAGTAGTCGGCGAAGTCCTGCCATGGAGTGAACGGCTGGACGGTCGGGATGACGGGGCAGCCGCCGGCGCTCGACCCGGCGGTGGTGGCGGGAGCGGCGGCGGCCGGAACGGCGGCAAGCGCGGTGGCCGCGAGCGCGGCGGTGGCAGCGGACACGACGGTACGCCAGCGAGCTGGGAGATGCATTGAGGGTCCCTCCTCCAGAAGAGATGTAGGGCGAGCCGAGCCCACCCGGCAGATGTCAGAAGCGGTGCAGCCCGCTCCGTTTCGATGAGAGCGGTGCAGCCCGCTCTGCCCGGCGTATCGGACCCAAACGGTCGTCCTTCGCCAGACTGGCCCCGATCTGGGTCGAACGTCCAGCCGCGCGTCCACAGGGGCTGGACGGCCACGCCCGAGATAGGCTCGGACGATGTTGCGCCTTGCAAGCTGGATCAGGCCGGCGGGTGGAAGTCCCGTCCCGGTAAGCGCTGGAGCGCCGGGTAGCAGGCTCCGGTCTCGGGGAGAGATCTCCGCGGCCGAGCGGGGCGTCGAGAGCCTCTTTGGAGCGAGCAAGCGCGTGGGCTGGGATTGCAGCCTCGTCAGAGTCACGATCGGGGAGCCGAGCCGCTCATGTCACGGCGAAGGCGATGTCCGCCAGTCCTGGTTTCGGATCGGGCTTGGTGGGTCCCTGCGGGGTAGGGAGACTTGCACGCGCGCAAGGTCTGATCACCGAACAAGGGAGACCCGTCTGGCCAGCCTCGTCAGCGAAGGCCGCTTCGTATAAGCCGAGTGCGAAAGGAAGCGGAGGTCAGCGGGAGTCCGAGGGGGTCGTAGTAGCTGGGATCGGCGTGCAGGACAACGCGCCGGGAGCGAAGGGCCCGTGCTTTGATCATGTGTGCCGTGGAGGTAAGCGTTAGGGCATGGTCGACATCGTTCGACCCAACGACCCCGGTGAGCGGATGCTCGTCGACTCGTCCAGCGAAATGGTGCGGTTGGTGGCCACTGGCGGGGACGTGCGAGAACTCCAGCGCACGCTATGGGCATGTGCAAAGCGGTCCCCGGAGCGTCGTTTTCACGCGTTGTATGACCGTATCCGCAGGAGCTGACGTGCTGTGGGAGGCGTGGAGGCGGGTGCGTAAGAACCGGGGCGCGGCCGGCGTCGACAGGATGACGTTGGCGCAGGTCGAGGCGTATGGCGTCGAGCGGATGCTCGGCGAACTTCAGGATGCGCTTCGACGGGGCTCATATCGTCCTGCGCCGGTGCGGCGTGTGGCGATCGCAAAGCCAGATGGTGGTGTGCGGCCGCTCGGGATCCCGACGGTCTGCGACCGGGTCGTTCAGCAGGCCGCGCGGCTGGTGTTGGAGCCGATCTTCGAGGCCGATTTCTTGGAGGTCTCGTACGGCTTTCGGCCCAAGCGCTCGGCGCTGGAGGCTCTTGAACGCATTCGGGTCGCGTTTCCGCGCGGCGCGGTGTGGGTCGCAGAGGCCGACATCCGCGACTACTTCGGCTCGATCGATCAGCAGAAGTTGCTGGCGCTCGTGGCGGACAGGGTTTCGGATCGGCGGGTGCTCAAGCTGCTGCGTTTGTGGCTTGAGGCAGGGGTGATGGATGACGGGGTGTGCCGGGAAACGGTCATCGGGACGCCGCCGGGCGGCGTGATCTCGCCGTTGCTATCGAACATCTACCTGCACGCCTTCGATCGCGCGTTCGTGGCGCGGGGCATCGGCACGCTTCGTCCGCTACGCGGATGATTGTGTGCAACGAACGCTGAAGGAGGATCGATGTAGAAGGTCGGACCAACTGAGGCGGTGCTGTATGAGAGATGGAGGTTGGCCCTCCGCGGTCGCCCTGCAGGGGGGGCCGCAAACCACCGCGAGCTGCGCCGGTCAAGAGCCGGGGTGGTGAGCGTCGCGGAAAAGGCGTGCTATCAGTGCGTCAGGTATGGATCACGAAGGCGAGCGCAAGCGAACCACTGATGACGTGTCGAAAGCGTATCGATGACATCGAAATCGGGGTCGAGTTGTTGCCCCGCGATGAGCCTGGCGGGAGCCTGCTGACTGGCCAGGTGGTGTCCGGCATGAAGGTGGCGCGAGCGTGGTCCTGGCTCTCGTGCGGAACGTTGGAACCTGTCGCCCCGCGCCCGCGGGCGACCAGTGGCGCAGCATGTGGCCCGCGGTCGTCGCGTGGAAGGGAGCGCGTCGAGCAGCGGGAACTGCGAGGCGTTGAGTACCGAGCGGGGCACAGGGGCGGACCGTCTCGTAGTAGCGATGAAGGCCCGGTAATCGGGTCCGAGCGAAGGGGACGGGTCGTCCGGGCTGGCCGTCAGGTCAACCGCCTGCGGGCGGGAGGAGCCGGATGAGCGAGCCGAAGCCGAAGTCGTTTGAGATCTCCAAATTGGCCGTTTGGGAGGCCTATCGGAGGGTCAAGGCCAACAAGGGGGCGGCCGGTGTTGACGAGCAGTCGATCACGGAGTTCGAGGCTGACCTCAAGGGCAACCTCTACAAGCTCTGGAATCGGTTGTCGTCGGGGACGTATTTCCCGCCGCCGGTGCGCGCGGTGCAGATACCGAAACGGGACGGCAGCACGAGGACTCTCGGGGTGCCGACCGTTGCGGACAGGATCGCCCAGACGGTCGTGCGCGGATACCTGGAGCCCAGCGTGGAGCCGGTGTTCGACGAGGACTCCTACGGGTATCGGCCGGGCCGTTCGGCGCACCAGGCGTTGGGGGTGTGCCGCGAGCGTTGCTGGCGAAGCGACTGGGTTCTAGACATGGACATCCGGGCGTTCTTCGACAGCGTCTCGTGGGACCTCGTCCTGAAGGCGGTAGCTCACCACACCGACCAGCGCTGGATCCTGCTGTACGTGGAGCGCTGGCTCAAAGCGCCGCTTCAACTGGCGGATGGCAGCCTCGTCGAGCGCGACCGCGGGACCCCTCAGGGTTCGGCGATCTCGCCCCTGCTGGCCAACATGTTCTTGCATTATGCGTTCGACGTGTGGATGGCCGGGGAACATCCTGGCGTCCCGTTTGAGCGCTACTGCGACGACATCATCGTCCACGCCCGAAGCGAACAGCAGGCCCGCCGGTTGCGGGACCTGATCGCCGCCAGGCTGGCGGAGTGCGGCCTTGAGCTCAACGAGCGCAAGACCCGCATCGTGTACTGCAAGGACGACGACCGGCGCGGCTCGCATGAGCATGAGTCGTTTGACTTCCTCGGGTACACATTCCGTCCGCGGCTGTCGAAGAACCGGTTCGGGAAGCACTTCCTGAACTTCACTCCGGCGGTCTCGGGCCAGGCAAAGACGCGGATGCGGCGTGAGATGCGCCGCTGGCGCATTGCCTGCCGCTCGGACAAGACCCTCACGGACCTGGCGCGGATGTTCAACGCCGTCATCCAGGGCTGGATCAACTACTACGGGCGCTTCTACAAGTCCATGTTGTATCCGGTCTTCCGCCACCTCAACGAGACGCTCGTGCGGTGGGCCATGCGGAAATACAAGCGACTGCGCCGCCACACCAGCCGCGCGCGCAGGTTCATCGCTGACGTCTGTCGACGCCAGCCCGGCCTGTTCGCGCACTGGCGCTTTGGCGTGCGCCCCGACGGCTGGACGATGGGAGCCCGGTGAGCCGAGAGGTTCACGCCGGGTTCTGCGAGCGCCGGGGGGCGAGACTCCCCCCGGCGACTCACCGGCTGGTGCTTTGTCGCAGCGAGCGTGAGGCGCAGGCGGCGCTTCAGAGCGCCAGGGAGATCCTTGGCGGCCTGGGGCTTGAGCTGCATCCGGACAAGACGCGAATCGTGGATCTTTGCGACGGCCGTGACGGCTTTGACTTCCTCGGTTGCCATTTCAGAGCGCGTGTGTCGGGCAGGTTGCTGGAGCGCGGCATCCGCCGCTACTACCTGCATCGCTGGCCCAGCAAGCGGGCGATGACGCGCATCCGAACGCGGGTCAAGGGTCTGACGGACCGTCGTCGTCGCGCCGGCATGGGGGATATCCGCGAGGTCATCGCGGAACTCAACCCGGTGCTGCGCGGGTGGGGGAACGACGTTCGCACCGGCAACGCCGCCGACAAGTTCGTCCAGATCGACCGCTACGTCGCGTGGCGCCTGAAACGCTTGCTGATCAAGCGCCAGGGTCGTCATCTACGCGCCGGGCAGGCCGAGCAGTGGATGCCTGACTGGCTGAAGAACATGGGCCTGCACCGGCTGATGGGCACGATCCGCTACCCAGGGGCCGCGTAAGCCATGCCAGGAAGATCATCGGTACGCCGTGTGCGGGAAAACCGCATGCACGGAATTGAAAGGGGAATGGGGAACCAGACCCGCCAAGCGCGGGCACTGCGCCCCTGACTACCAATGCCGGAGCCGATCGGCCTCACCGAGGCCACGCGATCGCGACTTGCGACGCCGCTGCACGGGCGCGAGCTCGCGGCCCACGCGATCGTCGGCATCCCGTTCGTGCTCGTGGCGGGGCTGCTGGCGGCCACGGCCGTCGACCGCGACGTCGCCACGCTCGACGTCGTGCTGTTCGTGCTCGCCGTCGCGATCATGGGCCATCTCGAGTTCGAGACGGGCGCCGGCTACCTCGAGCCCACGCAGCTGATCTTCGTGCCGATGCTGTTCGTGCTGCCGCCGGCGGTCGTGCCGCTCGTCTTCGTCGCGGGGCTCGCGCTCGCCGACCTGCCCGACGTCATCGCCGGGCGCCTGCATCCGCAGCGCCTCGTCACGGTCGCGAGCGGCGCGTGGTTCGCGCTCGGCCCCGCCGTCATCTTCCTGCTCACCGACGTCCAGCACGATCCCGCCTTCGCCGAATGGCCGAAGTACGTGCTCGCGCTCGCGACGCAGTTCGGCGGCGAGCTGTGCATCACGACGCTGCTGGAGTTCCTCGCCCGCGGCGTCGCGCCCAAGCTCCAGTTCGGCGTGCTGCGCGAGATCTGGCTCGTCGACGCGCTGCTCTCGCCGATCGGGCTGCTCGCCGCGCTGGCGAGCACCGTCGAGGACCGCGCCTACCTGCTGGTCATGCCGCTCGGCGCCCTACTGGCCGTCTTCGCGCGCGAGCGGCGCGAGCGGATCGGGACGGCGATCGAGCTGAGCTCGGCCTACCGCGGCACGGCGCTGCTGCTCGGCGACGTGCTCTCCGAGGACGACGAGTACACCGGCTCGCACAGCAAGGGCGTCGTCACGTTCGCGCTGGAGATCGCCGACGAGCTGGGCATGCGAGACGACGAGCGCCGGCTCGTCGAGTTCGGCGCGCTGCTGCACGACATCGGCAAGATGTCCACGCCGAAGGAGATCCTGCACAAGCCGGGCCCGCTCGACGAGGACGAGTGGGAGACGATGCGCCGGCACACGATCGACGGCCAGCGGATGCTCGACCAGGTCGGCGGCACCCTGCACGACGTGGGCGAGGTCGTGCGCTCCTCGCACGAGCACTTCGACGGCGGCGGCTATCCCGACGGGCTGCGCGCGGACGCGATCCCGCTCGCCGCACGCGTGGTCTCGGTGGCCGATGCCTACAGCGCGATGACGACGCGCCGCACGTACCGCGAGCCGATGGCGCCGACCGTCGCGATGCGCGAGCTGCGCCAGCACGCCGGCAGCCAGTTCGACCCCGCCGTGGTCGAGGCGGCGCTCGTCGTCCTCGCACGCGACGCACACATCGAGATTTCGACGACGAACGGCTCCGACGCAGCGTAAGATGCGTGGGGCCGCCCCGCCCGTCTCACCGGCCGTGGGTCACCGCCGGCACACCCGCGAACCGAACCGAGATGGACGAGCCGACTGCACCTCTCACCGCTGCCGCACCGTGTGCCACCCGTGAGCTGACGCGCGGGCGCTGCGCCGGCGCGTGCCAGGCGCCGGCCGGCCGGCCGGTCCGATGAGCCTGCGCTCCTCTCGCCTGGCGGCGCTGTCGCGCATCCGCGAGGCGCGCACCGCGCCCGCGCTGAGCCGGGCGCTGCCGATCGATCCCTGGCGGCTCGTGTCGCGGCGCTTCTCGCTGGAGAGCCCGGCCGAGGCGGAGACGCTGTTCGCGATCGCCAACGGCTACATGGGCATCCGCGGCGCGCACGACGAGGGGCTGCCCTCAAACGACCCCGGCTTCTTCCTCAACGGCTTTCACGAGACCTGGCCGATCCCCTACGGCGAGGCCGCGTTCGGCTTCGCGACCACCGGCCAGACGATCGTCAGCGCGCCCGACGGCTCGGTCATGCGCCTCTACGTCGACGAGGAGCCGCTCGTGCTGGGCGAGTCCATGCTCCTGCACTACGAGCGTGTCCTGGACATGCGCAGCGGCATCCTCGATCGCACCGCGCGCTTTCGCACGGCGCGCGGCGCGATCGTGCAGCTGCACTCGCAGCGCCTGGCTTCGCTGCACTGGCGCCACCTCGCGGCGATCTCCTACGAGGTCACGCTGCTGTCGGGGCAGGCAGAGCTGGCCATCGCGTCGGAGCTCGTCACCCATCTGCCGCGGCCCAAGGGCCACGACGACCCGCGCATCGGCGTGCGGATGGACGAGTCCGCGCTCAAGGGGGTCGACCAGTTCTGCGACGAGACGCGCGTGGTGCTGGAGCTGCGCACCCGCTCGAGCGCGATCGGGCTGGCCTGCGGGATGGAGCATCACATCGAGACCGAGCTGCGCCACAGCGTCGAGTCCAGCGTCCACGAGGACGAGGGGCGCGTCGTGTTCTTCCTCGACGCCGAGCCGGGCGTCCCGGCGCGGGTGACGAAGCTGCTGGGCTATCACCACGCCGACAAGGCGCCGCCCGGCGACCTCGTGCGGCGCGTGAGCCGCACGCTGGACCGCGCCGCGAGCGACGGCTTCGAGCGCATCGCCGAGGTCCAGCGCGAGCGCCTCGACGCGTTCTGGGAGCACTCGGACATCGAGATCGACGGGCCCGAGGACATCCAGCAGGCCGTGCGCTTCAACCTCTTTCAGATCCGCCAGGCGTCGGCCCGCGTCGAGGGTCACGGGATCGCCGCCAAGGGGCTCACCGGTCGTGGCTACGAGGGCCAGTACTTCTGGGACACGGAGATCTACGTCCTGCCGGTGCTGACGTACACCCAGCCGCACGTCGCGCGGCGGCTGCTGCACTTCCGCTACGAGATGCTCGCGGCGGCGCGGCGGCGCGCGCGCCAGCTCGGCCACCGCGGCGCGCTGTTTCCCTGGCGCACGATCTCCGGCGAGGAGGCCTCGGCCTACTACGCGGCGGGCACGGCGCAGTACCACATCAACGCCGCGATCTCCTACGCCGTGCGCCAGTTCGTGCGCGTCACCGGCGACGAGGAGTTCATCGCCCGCGAGGGCGTCGAGATCCTCGTCGAGACGGCGCGGCTGTGGGCGGACCTGGGGTTCTTCTCGGTGCGGCGCGACGGCCAGTTCTGCATCCAGGGGGTGACCGGGCCGGACGAGTACTCCGCCGTCGTCGACAACAACGCCTACACGAACCTCATGGCGCGCGAGAACCTCGCCGCCGCCGCCGAGGGCCTGCAGATGCTGCACGACACCGACCCCGACGCCTACGACGGGCTCGTCGCGCGGCTGCGGATCGAGCCGCACGAGCCCGAGGACTGGTGCCGCGCCGCCGAGCGGATGTTCATCCCGCACGACGACCGCGACGGCGTGCTGCTGCAGGACGAGCACTTCCTCAACCGCAAGCCGTGGGACTTCGAGCACACGCCGCTGGACCACTATCCGCTGCTGCTGCACTACCACCCGCTGAACATCTACCGCCACCAGGTCATCAAGCAGACCGACGTGGTGCTCGCGACGTTCCTCGCGGGCGACCGCTTCTCGCTGGCGGAGAAGCGCCGCGTCTTCGAGTACTACGACCCGCTGACGACCGGCGACTCGTCGCTGTCGTCCTGCGTGCAGAGCGTCATGGCGGCCGAGGTCGGCGACACGCAGGCGGCCTACGACTACTTCCTGCTCAGCGCCGCGGTCGACCTCGCCAACCTCGCGGGCAACGTCTCCGACGGCATCCACGTCGCCTCCTGCGGCGGCGTCTGGATGGCGCTCGTCAACGGCTTCGCGGGGCTGCGCGACATCGACGGCTTCGACCTGCGGTTCACGCCGCGACTGCCCGCCGACTGGCGCCGGATGCGCTTCCGGCTCATCTTCCGCGGCAGCCGGCTGGAGGTCGAGATGACGCAGGAGACGACGACGTTCACCCTGCTCGACGGCTCGCCGCTGACGCTCGAGAGCGACGGCGAGAGCTTCACCGTGCACCCGGGCGAGCCGGTCGTCGTCC
>CAVPYM010000023.1:0-90771 GCA_963709935.1 uncultured Actinomycetes bacterium
TGGGGTGGGTCGACCTCGGGGGGCTGGACCTTCGTATCCATTCGCTGGCGCGTCCGCGGGCGGTCACGGCGAGTATAGGGTCCGCGTCCGGACCCCGATAAACGCCCGCCGTTTCGCTGGTTTCAGCGCACGCGCTGCGCCGCGTCCGCGACGAGCGCGCCGATCAGCCGGCTCGTCTCGTCGGCCTCGGGATGCCACTGCACGCCGAGGGCGAACCCGTTGCCCATCAGCTCGACCGCCTCGGGCAGCTCGTCGACGATCGCCCAGCCCGTGACCTCCAGCCCGCGCCCACGCGATCGACGCCCTGATGGTGATGCGACTTCACCGCGTGCAGCTCCTCGCCCGCCGCGCGCGCGGCGAGCGAGCCCGGCGCCAGGCGCACGTCGTGGTCGGCGCCGTCGAAGCTGCCGAGCACCCGCCGGTGCTCCTCGTGGCCGAACCGCTCGGGCAGGTGCTGATGCAGCGTGCCGCCGCAGGCGACGTTCATGACCTGCATCCCGCGGCAGATGCCGAGCACGGGGAGGTCGCGCTCCAGGGCGCGGCGCACGAGCGCGATCTCGAAGACGTCGCGCTCGGGCACGGTGCCGGTCGTCTGCGGCTGCGCTGCGGCGCCGTAGGTGGCCGGGTCGACGTCGGCGCCGCCGGCGAGCATGAGCCCGTCGATGCGGTCGAGCACCTCGTCGGGATCCTCGGTGAGCGCCGGGTCGGGCGCCAGCAGCAGCGCCATCGCCCCGGCGCGGTGCACGGCGTCGACGTAGTTGCGCGGCAGCAGGAAGGCGGGCAGATCCCACGCGCCCCAGCGCGCGCGCTCCAGCGGCGTGCAGATCCCGATCACCGGCCGTGCCATTGCCGGCTGCTCACGGTAGCTTCTCGCGCCATGTACGAGACGCTCGAGCTCGACCGCCGCGGGGGCGCCGCGATCATCCGCCTCAACCGCCCCGCGGCGCTGAACGCCTGGAACGACCAGCTCGGGCACGAGCTGCTCGACGCCGTGCGCAGCGTCGCCGCCGACGACGCCGTGCGCGCCGTCGGCGTCACCGGCAGCGGGCGCGCGTTCTCCTCCGGCGCCGATCTGCGCGACATGGCCGGCCGTCCGCTCACGGCCGAGGGCCACATCGACGTCCACACCACGCTCACGACCGTCTACCACCCGATCCTCACGACGCTGCGGCGGATGCCCAAGCCGGTCGTGGCGGCGCTCAACGGGCCGGCGGTCGGGATCGGCTGCTCGCTGGCGCTGGCGTGCGACCTGATCGTCTGCGCCGAGTCGGCCTACATGCTGCTGGCCTTCGTCAACATCGGCCTCGTGCCCGACGGCGGAGCGCTGGCGCTCATCTCCACGCGCGCGGGCGCGGGACGCGCGGCCGCGATGGCGCTGCTCGGCGAGCGCCTCCCGGCGGCCGAGCTGCTGCGCACCGGGCTCGTCGACGAGGTCGTCGCCGACGGCGAGCTCGAGGCCCGGTTCAGCGCCCGCCTCGACGCGTTCGCGGCCGGCCCGACGCGCTCCTACGCGGGCTCCAAGCGCCAGCTCGACGCCTGGCTGTACGCCGGGCTGGACGAGCAGCTCGAGCGCGAGGCCCGCATCCAGCAGGAGATGGCCGGTACCGCCGACTTCCGCGAGGGGGTCACGGCCTTCCTCGAGAAGCGCGCGCCGCGCTTCACCGGCGGATGACCCCCGGGCACCCCGGCACCGCACGCGTCGCGCCGCCGGCGAAGGGAGCGCAGCAGATCGCCGCTGCATGAATACAATGCCCGCCGCCTTGGCTCCCGCGCCCATCCGCACCCGACGCCGCGTCTTCACGCTCTCGCTGTTCGCGGCGATCGTGGCCGTGCTCGCCCTCGCCGGCGTCGCCTCCGCGGACTTCTGGACACCGGAGTCCGGCGGCTCGGCGAACGCCGACAGCATCGACACGCTCTACAAGATCATCCTCGCCGTGGCGGCCGTGGTCTTCATCGGCGTCGAGGGCGTCCTGCTGTATTGCGTGGTCAAGTTCCGCACCCGGCCGAATGCGGTGCCGGCGCAGATCCGCGGCAACACGCCGCTGGAGATCGGCTGGACGCTCGGCGCCGCCGTCGTCCTCGTCGTCCTCGCCGTCGTGACCTTCGCGATGCTCGACGACATCCGCAACCCGCCCAACTCCGACGCCGACGGCTTCCCGGCGCAGCGCATCGAGAACGTCCAGAACGCGTCCGCCTACCAGCCGCGGCCGCCCAACGGCCGGGCGCTGGCCATCGAGGTCAACGGCCAGCGCTACGCCTGGCGCTACACGTATCCCGACGGCGACACGAACACGCTGAACAACGTCTTCGAGTACGAGACGCTCTACGTCCCGACGAAGACGACCGTGACGCTGACCATCAAGGCCCAGGACGTCGCGCACTCCTGGTGGATCCCGGCGCTCGGCGGCAAGGCCGACGCCCTGCCGGGGCACCTGAACTTCACCTGGTTCAAGGTGCCGCAGCCGGGCACCTTCAAGGGCCAGTGCGCCGAGCTGTGCGGCCGCAACCACGCGGACATGATCGCGAAGGTGGTCGCGCTCGAGCCCGACGCCTTCAAGGCCTGGATGGAGCGCAAGAAGCGCGAGATCAAGGCGTCCGACGAGGCCGCCGCCGAGCGCCGCGCCGAGGAGGCCAAGGAGCTCGAAGAGGGGCAGCCACCGGTCACCGAAGACCTTCCGCCGAAGGCGAAGGCGAGTAGGAGCCATGGCAGCCACCGACACCGCCGTTCTGGTGCCCGAGATCACCGCCCACGAGGTCACGCCCGAGCCGCGCGGCTGGGTCTCCTGGGTGACGACGACCGACCACAAGCGGATCGGGATCCTCTACCTCGTCACGACGTTCGTGTTCTTCCTCATGGGCGGCGTCGAGGCGCTGCTCATGCGCATCCAGCTCGGCGCCCCGGACAACACGTTCCTCGAGCCGTCGACCTACAACGCGCTGTTCACGCTGCACGGCACGACGATGATCTTCCTGTTCGTCGTGCCGATCATGGCCGGCTTCGGCAACTACTTCCTGCCGCTGATGATCGGCGCGCGCGACATGGCGTTCCCGAAGCTCAACGCGCTGTCGTACTGGCTGCTGCTGTTCGGCGGCATCGTCTTCTACGCGTCGCTGTTCTTCGCACCGCCGGAGGCCGGCTGGACCTCGTACGCGCCGCTGAGCAACCGCGCGTACTCCGAGACGAGCGGCATCGACGCGTGGATCTTCCTCATCCACCTCACCGGCATCTCCTCGCTGCTCGGCGCGATCAACTTCTACGCGACGATCGCCAACATGCGCGCGCCCGGCATGGGCTGGGGCCGCCTGCCGCTGTTCGTCTGGTCGCTGCTCGTCTACGCGATCCTGCTGATCCTGGCGCTGCCGGTGATCGCGGGCGCGGTGACGCTGCTGCTGACCGACCGCCACTTCGGGACGGGCTTCTTCGACCAGAGCCAGGGCGGCGATCCGCTGCTGTGGCAGCACCTGTTCTGGTTCTTCGGCCACCCCGAGGTCTACATCATGATCCTGCCGGGCTTCGGGATGATCTCCGAGATCCTGCCGGTCTTCTCGCGCAAGCCGATCTTCGGCTACAAGGCGATCGCGGCCGCGACGGTGGTCATCGCGTTCCTCGCGCTGCTCGTCTGGGCGCACCACATGTTCACGACGCCGAGCGCGACGATCGTCCTCGTCTTCTTCATGATCAGCTCCTTCCTGATCGCGATCCCGACCGGCGTGAAGATCTTCAACTGGGTCGCGACGCTGTGGCGCGGGACGGTCGAGTTCAAGACGCCGTTGATCTTCGCGGTCGGCTTCATCTCGGTCTTCCTCATCGGCGGCATCACGGGCGTCTTCCTCGCCGTGTTCCCGGTCGACTGGCAGCTGCACGACACGTACTTCGTCGTCGCCCACCTGCACTACGTGCTCGTCGGCGGCTCGGTCTTCGCGATCTTCGCCGGCATCTACTACTGGTATCCGAAGATCACCGGCCGGATGCTCAGCGAGTCGATGGGCAAGTGGTCGTTCGGCCTCATGTACGTCGGGATCAACGTCACGTTCCTCATCCAGCACTCGATCGGCCTGGACGGGATGCCGCGGCGGATCTACGAATACCCCGACGTCGGCCACCTCGCGACGTACAACCTCATCTCCACGGTGGGCTCGTTCATGCTCGGCGCGGGCGTCGTGCTGACCGCCTACAACTGCGTGCGCTCGCTGAAGCAGGGCGTCAAGGCCGGCCCCGACCCGTGGAAGGCCAACACGCTGGAGTGGTTCACGGACTCGCCCCCGCCGGTCAACAACTTCGACGTGATCCCGCGCATCCGCTCGGTCGAGCCGATGAAGGACATCCGCCGCCAGGTGGCGCGCCAGACGGAGGGCTCGCTGTCGGCGCAGCCCGCGGAGTCCAAGCTCTAGTGGTCGCCCCCGTGGACAACCGCTAGATGGAGGCCTCGCAGGCCACGCTCGCCGCGCCCGAGGCGGCCGGCGGCTGGCGGACCGTCGTCGCGGACTACGTCCAGCTGACGAAGCCGAAGGTCCAGTCGCTGCTGCTGCTGACCACCGTCTGCACGATGGAGGTCGCGGGCGACCCCTCGATCGGGCTGATCGCGCTGACGGTCGCGGGCGGCTACCTGTCGGCCGGCGGCGCCGGCGCCGTCAACCACTGGTACGACCGCGACATCGACGCGCTCATGGAACGCACCGCCAACCGGCCGGTGCCCGCCGGGCGCGTGTCGCCGCGCGCGGCGCTCGTCTTCGGCTGCATCCTGGCGCTGGCGTCCTTCGTGCTGCTCACGACCACCGTGAACCTGCTGGCCGCCGCGCTGGCCTTCGCGGGCTTCTTGGGCTACGTCTTCGTCTACACGGTCTGGCTGAAGCGCCGCACCCCGCAGAACATCGTCATCGGCGGCGCGGCGGGGGCGATCCCCCCGCTCGTCGGCTGGGCGGCGGTCACCGGCGAGCTGGCCGGCATGCCGATCTACCTGTTCGCGATCGTGTTCTTCTGGACCCCGCCGCACTTCTGGGCGCTCTCGCTGCTCATGAAGCAGGAGTACGAGAAGGTCGGCGTGCCCATGCTGCCGGTCGTCCGCGGCGAGGCCGAGACGCGCAAGCAGATCCTCCTGTACTCCTTCCTGCTGTATGCCGTGACCCAGCTGCCGTTCTGCGCCGGCGGCCTGGGGATGATCTACCTCGTCTCGTCGCTGGCGCTGGGCGCGATGTTCGTCGGCGGCGCCTACCTGCTGCTGCGCCGCGCCGACCGCCGCAGCGCGCTGCGGCTGTACCTGTTCTCGCTCGCCTACCTCGCGCTGCTGTTCGTCGCGATGGTCGCCGACGTCAAGTTGTAGGGTTCGCACCGTCATGGATCAGAAGCTCGCCCGCAAGAACCTCCGCTCCGGCCTCCTGGCCGCCGCCATCTGCTTCTTCATGTTCGGCATGACGTTCGTCGCGTCGTCGATCTACGTCTCGTAGCGATGAGCGCGCTGGAGCCCGACCCGTCGCCCGCCGGCGAGCACATCCATCTCCCGGGCCCGAGCCTGCAGCCGATCCTGCTCGCGTTCTCGATCACCCTCACGCTGGTCGGCGTCACGCTCGGCCTGTACCTGCTCGTCGCCGGCCTGGTCATGACGATCTGGATCATCGTCCGCTGGATCGTCGACTGCCGGCGTGAGATGGCCGCGCTGCCCGAAGACCTCAGCAGCCACTAGCCCCGTCATACGAACGTCGTCGCGGCCCCGCCGCACGCCTGGCAGTTTCGCGCGCCGGCGCGACCGGCGAGCCGGCGGCGCCCGGCGTGGTACAACGAGCGTTAGCGCGCCAAGTTGTCGACCGGGAAGCCATCGCGCTCATCCCTACACGGGTATGGCGCCGTAACACTGACCATGGAACTACCGATTCAACGTCCCGCCACGGTTCGTCATCGCACGAGCCTGTTCTGCGATGCCGTCGCGATCGTGGAATCCGAGTACGGCTCCGATCTGTCGCTCGACGAGATCGCCCGGCGCGTCGCATCGTCGCGCCGCCAGCTGCAGCGCTCCTACGCCGAGATCGGCAAGACGACCTTCCGTGAGCACCTCACCGCCGTGCGCATGGAGCGCGCCGCCGAGCTGCTGACGACGCGCGGGCTGACCGTGCGCGAGGTCGCCCACCGCGTCGGCTACCGCCAGCCGGCCCAGTTCGCCAAGGCATTTCGCCGCCACCACGGGCTCGCGCCCTCGGCGTTCCGCGACACGCGGCGCTTCCGCGCAGCCGCCGTTCTCGCCGCCTGAGCCCCTCCCGGCGCCCGCTCTGACGGCGGCTCGCAGCCGTCTCAGAGCGTCGCTGCGCCGGGCGCCGGGGTTGAGGATCGCGTCTGTCGCGCGCACCCCATAGGATGCCGGGCCGCATGAGCGAGGACTCCCGGCGCGAAGACAAAATTCCAGTCGTGCAGATGTTCGTCGTGGGCTTCATCGCCTCCGCGCTCGGCATCGCCGCGGGCCTGGCGATCGAGTGGTTCCCCGAGCAGGCCTCCACGCAGGCCGGCCCGATCGACCACTTCTACGACGTCCTGATCTGGAGCTCGGTGCCGGTCTTCGTGCTCGTCACGACGATCGTCCTGTTCAGCGTCATGAAGTTCCGGATGCGTCCGGGCGAGGAGAACCTCGACGGTCCGCCGATCCACGGCAACACCCGCCTGGAGGTCGTCTGGACCGCCATCCCGGCGATCATCCTCGTCGTCCTGTGCTCCTACGCCTGGATCGTCCTCAACGACATCGAGGAGGCGCAGGCCAACGAGATGCGCATCAACGTCACGGGCCAGCAGTTCGCCTGGACGTACGAGTATCCGCAGAGCGGCGGCAAGCCGATCAAGTCCACCCAGCTCTACCTGCCCAAGGACCGCCCGGTGCGCTTCTTCGTCAAGGCGCTGGACGTCATCCACGACTTCTGGGTCCCGGCCTTCCGCATGAAGGTCGACGCCGTGCCGGGCATCGAGACGCGCTACCGGATCACGCCCAACCGCCTGGGCACCTATCCCGTCGTCTGCGCCGAGCTCTGCGGCCTCGGCCACTCCGTCATGCGGTCCACGGCGCGGGTCGTGACGCCGGCCGACTTCGACACGTGGATGGCCGAGCAGAAGGCGCCCGCCGACGCCGCCGGCGGTGGTGGCGGCGGCGCCGCGGCCGACGGCAAGGCCCTCTTCACCGACGGCAACGGGACGGCGACCGCGTGCGGCGCCTGCCACAAGCTCGCCGACGCCGGCACCGACGCAGTCGCCGGGCCCGACCTCGACAAGGTCCTGGCGGGCAAGGACGCCGCGTTCGTCGAGGAGGCCATCGTCGAGCCCGACAAGGAGATCGCGTCGGGCTTCCAGGCGGGGATCATGCCGAAGGATTACGGCGATACCCTCTCTGCCGAGGAGCTCGAAGCCCTCGTGAAGTACCTCGGCGAGGTGGCCGGGAAGTGAGCACCACCATGAGGAGGTCGAAGCGCTAGATGGTCGCCAAGTTCCGCGGACCCGGCATGTACAGGGCGGTATGGGGCACCGTCCTCGGTGTCGTGCTCTCGTACGCGATCATCGGCATCTTCCGCACGTGGTACGACCTCGACGACACGTTCAAGGGCTACGCCGTGCTCGAGCTGGCGCTGTTCCTCTCGCCGATCGGCTTCCTCATCGGCCTCGGCGCGTTCGACTACTGGTTCCGCTGGGCCTCCGGCCGGCACACCGTGCCCGACGACCACTCCGGTCATGGCGCGTACTCCTGGCGCGACTACTTCAAGGTCAACACCGACCACAAGGTCATCGGCATCCAGTACGTCGTGACCTCGTTCTTCTTCTTCTTCGTCGGCGGCTTGTTCGCGATGCTCATGCGCGCCGAGCTCGCCCAGCCGGGCCGCCAGTTCGTCGACGCCAACACGTTCAACGGCCTGTTCAGCGTCCACGCGTCGCTGCTGATCTTCCTGTTCATCATCCCCGTCTTCGCGGGCCTGGCGAACTTCGTGCTGCCGCTCATGATCGGGGCGCCGGACATGGCGTTCCCGCGCCTGAACGCCCTCTCGTTCTGGATGCTCCCGCTCGCCGGGATCATGATGCTGATGTCCTTCCTGGCCCCCGGCGGCTCGTTCGCCAGCGGCTGGACGGCGTACGCGCCGCTGTCGGTCACAGCACCGGAGGGACAGGTGTTCTTCACGATCGGGGTGCAGTTCGCGGGCGCGTCGTCGATCGCGACCGCGCTGAACTTCCTCGTGACGATCATCACCATGCGTGCGCCCGGGATGAGCTTCTTCCGGATGCCGCTGCTCGTGTGGGCGAACTTCTCGACGTCGCTGCTCGTGGTGATCGCGACGCCGTTCATCGCCGTCTCGCAGTTCATGGTCTTCTTCGACCGCTCGCTGGGCTTCAACTTCTTCGAACCCGCGGGCGGCGGCGACGTGCTGATGTACCAGCACATCTTCTGGTTCTACTCGCACCCGGCGGTCTACATCATGATGTTGCCCGGCTTCGGGATCATCTCCGAGGTCCTGGCGGTGAAGTCGCGAAAGCCGATCTTCGGCTACCGGATGATGGCCTTCTCGCTGCTGGCGATCGTCGTGCTGGGCTTCACGGTGTGGGCGCACCACATGTTCGTCTCGGGCATGCAGGACTGGATCCGCATCCCGATGATGATCACGACCGCGATCATCGCCGTGCCCACGGGCATCAAGATCTTCTCCTGGCTGGCGACGTTGTGGCGCGGGGTGCTGCACCTCGACACGCCGATGTTGTTCGCCCTGGGCTTCCTGACGATGTTCACGCTCGGCGGAATCTCCGGCGTGCTGCTGGCGATCATCCCCGTGACGATCCACGTCTCGGACACGTACTTCATCGTCGCCCACATCCACTACGTGCTCTTCGGCGGGTCGCTCATGACGATCTTCGCCGGCGTCTACTACTGGTTCCCGAAGATGACGGGCCGGATGTACGACGAGCGGCTGGGCAAGCTGCACTTCTGGACGACGTTCATCTTCTTCAACGCGACGTTCGCCCCGATGCACGTCATCGGCATCCAGGGCATGCCGCGCCGCGTCGCCGACTACGCCGAGCAGTGGGCCGGCTGGAACCTCGCGATCTCGATCATGAGCTTCTTCCTGGGTCTCAGCGCGCTCGTGTTCGCCTACAACATCGTCGCCTCCTGGCGCGGTGGGCCGCGCGCGGAGTCCAACCCCTGGCGCGCGCTCACGTTGGAGTGGCTGGTCAGCTCGCCGCCGCCGATCTTCAACTTCGACGCGATCCCGACCGTGGTGGGCGGCCCGTACGAGTACGGCGTCCCCGGCGCGGTGCACGGCGTGCTCAAGGGCGCGGAGGTCCCGCAACCCGCGGGTGCGACCGCCTCGGGAGCGGGTCACGGTCCGGCCTCCTCCGCTGCGACGAAGGACGAGGGGTAGGGAGCCGGCGATGTCCAAGCACATCCTGGTCGTGGCGAACCAGACGATCGGCGGCGCGACGCTGCTCGATCTCGTGCGCGAGCGCGCCACGGAGCCCGACACGAGCTTCACGCTCGTCGTGCCGATGACGCGCCCGCGCTCGGGCTACGTCATCTACGACGACGCCGTGCGCGAGTCGGCGCAGGTGCGCCTGGACCTCACGCTGTCCTACCTGCGCGACGAGGACGTCGTCGCCAGCGGCGAGCTCGGCGACGAGGATCCGTACACCGCCACGCTGGACGCGATCGACGAGTACAAGCCCGACGAGGTCATCATCTCGACGCTGCCGTCGGCCTCGTCGGGCTGGCTGCGGCGCGACCTCATCGAGCGCATCCAGGACGCGACCGGCGTGCCCGTCACGCACGTCGTCTCCGACCTGAACGCCGAGGGGCTGCCCTTCAAGGTCACGCTCGTCGTCGCCAACGTGACGGCCGGCCGCGGCGACCTGCGCGCCCGCATGAAGGAGGTCGCGGCCGAGGCCGAGGACATGCTGTTCATCGTCGTCGTGCCGCTGCAGGCCCACGGCGACGGCCGCGCCGCCGCGGTGGCCCGCGCGCGCCTGGGCAACACGCTCGACAAGATGCGCCGCGAGGGGCTCCTCGTCGCCGGCATGGTCGGCGACCCCGACCCCTACACCGCGACGATGAACGCGCTGCAGTTCTACAAGGTGTCGCGGATCATCGTGTCGACGCTGCCGGTGACGCGGTCGGGGTGGCTGCGCGCCGACCTCATCACGCGCGTGCGCAAGGCCTCGAACATCGAGGTCGAGCACATCGTCGCCGAGCAGGCCGGCGAGCAGCCGGGCGACAAGCCCGCCAAGGTGTCGACCTAGTGGCTCGACCGATGAGCACGGATGCCCTCGGGCGCGGGCGGGGCTGCTGATGGAGGCCGCAGGGATCAGCGCGGGGATCGCGCTCGACCACCACGACGACGATCACGGCCACCACGGCCCGCCGCCGGCCAACCGCAGCTCGCGCGTCTCGCACGAGGTCCTCGGGATGCTGCTTTTCATCATCTCGGAGATCATGGTCTTCGGGGCCTTCTTCACGGCCTACTTCTTCATCCGGCTCGTGGCCGAGGGCCATCGCTGGTTTCCCTTCGACGGCTACGAGCTGCCGGTCGCCATCGCCGGCATGAACACGGCGATCCTGCTCAGCTCGTCGCTGACGATGCACTGGGCGCAGATTTCGATCAAGAACGGCAACCGCTTCGGCCTGAAGGCCGGCATGCTGTTGACCGCGCTGCTGGGCGCGACGTTCCTCTTCATCCAGATCAACGAGTACGTCCACATCGGCTTCTCGCCGCAGAATCACGCCCAGGGCACGATCTTCTACGGCCTGACCGGCCTGCACGGGGCGCACGTCGCGATCGGCCTCACGCTGCTGATCTTCGTCACGGTGCGGGCGTTCGCGGGCACTTCTCGCCCGAGCACCACCACGGTGTCGAGATCCCGGGCATCTACTGGCATTTCGTCGACGTCATGTGGATCGTCGTGTACACGACGATCTACATCATCTAGACGGGGCCCGGCATGCGCCCGCCTGGGAGTCCGAGGACGCGGCCTTCTCGCTGCTGCTGCGGGTGCTGGCCGCAGCGATCGTCGTCGTGCTCATCTCGCTGGCGCTCAAGGCGATCTTCTAGCCGCGGCGCCGAGCTCTGCGGCTCGCTCGTCTGCGGTCACGGCGCGGCGGACGCGGCTGACTTCGACACGTGGATGGCCGAGCAGAAGGCGCCCGCTGACGCCGCCGGCGGTGGTGGCGGCGGCGCCGCGGCCGACGGCAAGGCCTCTTCACCGACGGCAACGGGACGGCGACTGCGTGCGGCGCCTGCCACAAGCTCGCGACGCCGGCACCGACGCAGTCGCCGGGCCCGACCTCGACAAGTCCTGGCGGGCAAGGACGCCGCGTTCGTCGAGGAGGCCATCGTCGAGCCCGACAAGGAGATCGCGTCGGGCTTCCAGGCGGGGATCATGCCGAAGGATTACGGCGATACCCTCTCTGCCGAGGAGCTCGAAGCCCTCGTGAAGTACCTCGGCGAGGTGGCCGGGAAGTGAGCACCACCATGAGGAGGTCGAAGCGCTAGATGGTCGCCAAGTTCCGCGGACCCGGCATGTACAGGGCGGTATGGGGCACCGTCCTCGGTGTCGTGCTCTCGTACGCGATCATCGGCATCTTCCGCACGTGGTACGACCTCGACGACACGTTCAAGGGCTACGCCGTGCTCGAGCTGGCGCTGTTCCTCTCGCCGATCGGCTTCCTCATCGGCCTCGGCGCGTTCGACTACTGGTTCCGCTGGGCCTCCGGCCGGCACACCGTGCCCGACGACCACTCCGGTCATGGCGCGTACTCCTGGCGCGACTACTTCAAGGTCAACACCGACCACAAGGTCATCGGCATCCAGTACGTCGTGACCTCGTTCTTCTTCTTCTTCGTCGGCGGCTTGTTCGCGATGCTCATGCGCGCCGAGCTCGCCCAGCCGGGCCGCCAGTTCGTCGACGCCAACACGTTCAACGGCCTGTTCAGCGTCCACGCGTCGCTGCTGATCTTCCTGTTCATCATCCCCGTCTTCGCGGGCCTGGCGAACTTCGTGCTGCCGCTCATGATCGGGGCGCCGGACATGGCGTTCCCGCGCCTGAACGCCCTCTCGTTCTGGATGCTCCCGCTCGCCGGGATCATGATGCTGATGTCCTTCCTGGCCCCCGGCGGCTCGTTCGCCAGCGGCTGGACGGCGTACGCGCCGCTGTCGGTCACAGCACCGGAGGGACAGGTGTTCTTCACGATCGGGGTGCAGTTCGCGGGCGCGTCGTCGATCGCGACCGCGCTGAACTTCCTCGTGACGATCATCACCATGCGTGCGCCCGGGATGAGCTTCTTCCGGATGCCGCTGCTCGTGTGGGCGAACTTCTCGACGTCGCTGCTCGTGGTGATCGCGACGCCGTTCATCGCCGTCTCGCAGTTCATGGTCTTCTTCGACCGCTCGCTGGGCTTCAACTTCTTCGAACCCGCGGGCGGCGGCGACGTGCTGATGTACCAGCACATCTTCTGGTTCTACTCGCACCCGGCGGTCTACATCATGATGTTGCCCGGCTTCGGGATCATCTCCGAGGTCCTGGCGGTGAAGTCGCGAAAGCCGATCTTCGGCTACCGGATGATGGCCTTCTCGCTGCTGGCGATCGTCGTGCTGGGCTTCACGGTGTGGGCGCACCACATGTTCGTCTCGGGCATGCAGGACTGGATCCGCATCCCGATGATGATCACGACCGCGATCATCGCCGTGCCCACGGGCATCAAGATCTTCTCCTGGCTGGCGACGTTGTGGCGCGGGGTGCTGCACCTCGACACGCCGATGTTGTTCGCCCTGGGCTTCCTGACGATGTTCACGCTCGGCGGAATCTCCGGCGTGCTGCTGGCGATCATCCCCGTGACGATCCACGTCTCGGACACGTACTTCATCGTCGCCCACATCCACTACGTGCTCTTCGGCGGGTCGCTCATGACGATCTTCGCCGGCGTCTACTACTGGTTCCCGAAGATGACGGGCCGGATGTACGACGAGCGGCTGGGCAAGCTGCACTTCTGGACGACGTTCATCTTCTTCAACGCGACGTTCGCCCCGATGCACGTCATCGGCATCCAGGGCATGCCGCGCCGCGTCGCCGACTACGCCGAGCAGTGGGCCGGCTGGAACCTCGCGATCTCGATCATGAGCTTCTTCCTGGGTCTCAGCGCGCTCGTGTTCGCCTACAACATCGTCGCCTCCTGGCGCGGTGGGCCGCGCGCGGAGTCCAACCCCTGGCGCGCGCTCACGTTGGAGTGGCTGGTCAGCTCGCCGCCGCCGATCTTCAACTTCGACGCGATCCCGACCGTGGTGGGCGGCCCGTACGAGTACGGCGTCCCCGGCGCGGTGCACGGCGTGCTCAAGGGCGCGGAGGTCCCGCAACCCGCGGGTGCGACCGCCTCGGGAGCGGGTCACGGTCCGGCCTCCTCCGCTGCGACGAAGGACGAGGGGTAGGGAGCCGGCGATGTCCAAGCACATCCTGGTCGTGGCGAACCAGACGATCGGCGGCGCGACGCTGCTCGATCTCGTGCGCGAGCGCGCCACGGAGCCCGACACGAGCTTCACGCTCGTCGTGCCGATGACGCGCCCGCGCTCGGGCTACGTCATCTACGACGACGCCGTGCGCGAGTCGGCGCAGGTGCGCCTGGACCTCACGCTGTCCTACCTGCGCGACGAGGACGTCGTCGCCAGCGGCGAGCTCGGCGACGAGGATCCGTACACCGCCACGCTGGACGCGATCGACGAGTACAAGCCCGACGAGGTCATCATCTCGACGCTGCCGTCGGCCTCGTCGGGCTGGCTGCGGCGCGACCTCATCGAGCGCATCCAGGACGCGACCGGCGTGCCCGTCACGCACGTCGTCTCCGACCTGAACGCCGAGGGGCTGCCCTTCAAGGTCACGCTCGTCGTCGCCAACGTGACGGCCGGCCGCGGCGACCTGCGCGCCCGCATGAAGGAGGTCGCGGCCGAGGCCGAGGACATGCTGTTCATCGTCGTCGTGCCGCTGCAGGCCCACGGCGACGGCCGCGCCGCCGCGGTGGCCCGCGCGCGCCTGGGCAACACGCTCGACAAGATGCGCCGCGAGGGGCTCCTCGTCGCCGGCATGGTCGGCGACCCCGACCCCTACACCGCGACGATGAACGCGCTGCAGTTCTACAAGGTGTCGCGGATCATCGTGTCGACGCTGCCGGTGACGCGGTCGGGGTGGCTGCGCGCCGACCTCATCACGCGCGTGCGCAAGGCCTCGAACATCGAGGTCGAGCACATCGTCGCCGAGCAGGCCGGCGAGCAGCCGGGCGACAAGCCCGCCAAGGTGTCGACCTAGTGGCTCGACCGATGAGCACGGATGCCCTCGGGCGCGGGCGGGGCTGCTGATGGAGGCCGCAGGGATCAGCACGGGGATCGCGCTCGACCACCACGACGACGATCACGGCCACCACGGCCCGCCGCCGGCCAACCGCAGCTCGCGCGTCTCGCACGAGGTCCTCGGGATGCTGCTTTTCATCATCTCGGAGATCATGGTCTTCGGGGCCTTCTTCACGGCCTACTTCTTCATCCGGCTCGTGGCCGAGGGCCATCGCTGGTTTCCCTTCGACGGCTACGAGCTGCCGGTCGCCATCGCCGGCATGAACACGGCGATCCTGCTCAGCTCGTCGCTGACGATGCACTGGGCGCAGATTTCGATCAAGAACGGCAACCGCTTCGGCCTGAAGGCCGGCATGCTGTTGACCGCGCTGCTGGGCGCGACGTTCCTCTTCATCCAGATCAACGAGTACGTCCACATCGGCTTCTCGCCGCAGAATCACGCCCAGGGCACGATCTTCTACGGCCTGACCGGCCTGCACGGGGCGCACGTCGCGATCGGCCTCACGCTGCTGATCTTCGTCACGGTGCGGGCGTTCCGCGGGCACTTCTCGCCCGAGCACCACCACGGTGTCGAGATCCCGGGCATCTACTGGCATTTCGTCGACGTCATGTGGATCGTCGTGTACACGACGATCTACATCATCTAACGGGGCCCGGCATGCGCCCGCCCTGGGAGTCCGAGGACGCGGCCTTCTCGCTGCTGCTGCGGGTGCTGGCCGCAGCGATCGTCGTCGTGCTCATCTCGCTGGCGCTCAAGGCGATCTTCTAGCCGCCGGCGCCGCACCGCGCGCGGCCCGAGCCGGATCGGGACGCACGCACGGCCACCCCCAACCCGACCGGCGAAGCGGCCGCGACTACTTGACGGTGAGCGTGCCTTCCATGCCGCCCTCGCGATGGCCGGAGACGGTGCAGTAGAACGCGTACTTGCCGGCCTTGACGGTGAGGCTGACCTTCGAGATGCCGCCGCCCTGCACCGTCTCGCCCTTCTCGTTGACGCCGTTGCCCTCGACCGCGATGTCGTGCGGGATCGACGCGTCGTTCTTGGAGTCGATCTCCAGGGCGCCGGCCGGAGCGGTGGCCTCCTTGGTGATGTAGGCGAGCTGGCCGTTGGGATCGGCGGGGATCGAGAGCTTGCCGTTCTTGGCGGCCACGGGCTTGCCGGCGCCGGCCGCGGGAACCGCGGTGGCGAGCTTGCCCTGGTCCTTGCCGGGCCTGGAGGCGACCGATGCGACGTACGAGGCCACGTCCTTGGCGAGCTTGCCGGTGACGAGGCCGGCCGGCATGTAGGCGGGGCTGTCCTTCGGGACGTCCGCCGGATAGAGGATCTGGTCCTCGACGACGCCGTGCACCGTGTCGCGCCCGAAGCCGTCCTTCAGGGACTGGCGAAAGACCTCGTCGAGGTTGGGCCCCTGGGCGCCCTTCGCGTTGGCGCGCGCCAGCACGTGGCAGGCCGAGCACTTCTGTGCGAAGGCCTTCTTGCCGGCGATGAGGTCGGCGTTCGGGTCGACGTTGTCGTTCTCGCAGGCACTGAGGCCGGCGGCGAGCAGCGCGCATACGGCGGCGCCCAGAAGTCGTGTCCTGAAGGGAGGAGGGGTCATGCGAGCGCGGGAGTCTAATCAAGCGGCCCGGACGGTGAGGCGCTGCCCGGCCGCAGCGCGCGCGCGGCGCTCGTGCGACACATGCAGCGCGTTTTCCGTCGGGCAGCTTGCTAGGGTTCGCGCCGTGTCAGCCGCTCAGCGCTACCGGATGCGCGCGACAGAATCCGGTCGCGAGATCATCCGCGCGGCCGAGCCGGGGCGCGTCTACGTCGATCGGGAAACGGGCGAGCCGCTCGAGATCATCGGCAAGGTGCTGCCGCTCGCGCCATCCAGATCCCGGCTCCCGTGGGCCGTCGAGAGCCTGCGGTTCTGCCCGTGGTGCGATCAGCTCGCCCAGCGCGACCTCAACGACTGCCCGCACTGCGGCCGGCGCATGGATCCGGTCACCTGAAGCGCTCGGCGATGCGCCGTCAGCGTCCCCTCGCCCTGCTCGCCGCCCTCGCGCTCTGTGCCGGCCTGAGCGCGTGCGGCTCGGACGAGGAGCTCTCGACGCAGATCCCCCGGACGTCGCCTGACCTGACGATCCCGACGGGCACGACCGCGTCGCGCCCCGCCGACACGGACACCACCCCCGACACGACGACGACCGCCACGACGACCACGCCCGACGCCACCGGGCAGGTGACGCCGCCGGCCGCCGTCACGCCGCCGGCCGCCGTCACGCCGCCCCCGGCGACCCGCACGCCGCAGACCGGCGGCCAGGTCCCGCAGACCGGCGGCCAGTCGACCACCGGCGGGGCGCAGGCCAACCCCGGCGAGTTCGACGACTTCTGCGCGCAGAACCCGGGCGTCGACTGCTGAGCGTTCGCCGGCGGCGGGGCGAGCAGCCGCCAGCCGCCTCACCCGAAGTTCACTTCAATTGCGGTGTATCGCGCGCCGCACCCGATGCACAGTTTCTCGGATCAGGGCCGGTGTGTAACACACCACCAGATGCCCGTGGATCAACGATCTCAAACGCGTTGACTTAACCGCAATCTGACATAGCATGGCGCGCCTTGTCACGTACCGACTGGAGAACGATGACCGCCGCTGTGTCAGGTAACCGCCGTCCGTTTCGCGCCGCCCTCCTGCTGATCGCCGCCCTCGCGGTGGCCCTCGCCGTATCGCTCTGCGTCCAGGCGCCCAGCGCGCTGGCGGCGACGAAGTACGTGTGCGCCGATTCGGTGACCGTCCGCCTCACCCCCGGCGGCACGGTGCGCGGGACCATGCTGCGCAACGCCATCTGGAACACCATCACGACCGACGGCGCGTGGACGAAGGGCACCGGCTGCTGGGCGACGAGCGCCGGCGGGACGCAGTGCGGAACGGGTTGGGTGCTCAGCCAGTACCTCAGCAGCTCACCCTGCTGAACGCGCTGCGACACGCTCGCCGGGCACTCCATCGTGTCCGGCGAACGCTCACCGCCCTCCCGCGAGCGCGGCCGCGTCAGCGGCGGCTCGCGGCGGCGGGCGACGGGATGAACGTCGCGCTGTAGGTCATCCGCGTCGTCCGGTACAGGCAGCCGAACTCCGCCGCCGAGCGGCTTCCGACCAGCGCGGTCTGAATCGACGTGATGTTGTCGTCCGTGCACACCCGCTTGGCGCGGCTCGCGCGCCACGAGCTGTCAGAGCCCAACCCGAGTTGCAGCGCCGGTGCCCACGTCGGCACGGTCAGCCCGACGTACTGGCCCTTCCTGACCCGCAGGGTGGTCTCGAGCGGGAACTGCACGACCGTGCCGAGGTACGCCGTCAGACGCTGCAGCGGCGACTTGGCCACGACCCGCCGGACCAGCTTCTTGTCGGCGGCGAGCACGACCGCCGCCGCTTGGGGTTCGCCGCCGAGCCGCTCGTTGAAGAACGCGGTCTGCTTCGGTCCCGGCTTGCCGAGCGCGATCGTCCAGGCGACGATGCGCCCGTCGGCCGGCGCCTGGTAGAGCGTCCGATCCGGCCCGACCTTCGCCTGGTAGCCGGTGGTGCGGCTGACGGCCTGGCAGTCGAGCGGGCAGACGCCCAGCACGCCGTCGGCAAGCTGCCCGAGCTCGGTGATCTTGGCGGGCGCGGCCGCCGGCAGCGCGAGCGCGGCAAGGGCTGCGAGCACGGCTGAGCTGGAGAGGACTCGTAGGCGGGTCATGTCCGCATTCAACACCAGCTTCCGGTTGTTTGTTGCGTCCTGGGGCCCGAAAGATCGCGCCGCGCCCCGGCCGGCGCGGGCTACCGCAGGCGGAACGTGCGCGCGGCCGTGCCGGCGGGCGCGGTGTCGATGCACGCCGCGCGCTCGCAGCCCGGGCGCGTCGACTCGACGGCGAAGCGCAGGCGCGGCGGGCGCCCGATCGAGCTCTGCGTGAAGCGCAGCACGATGCTCGTCCCGCTCGCCGTGGCCTTCACCGACGCCCCCGCGATGCGCCTGGGCAGGGCGGCGCCCGTGACCTCGTAGACGCCGCCGCGAAACTCGTCGTCGGAGCGCGCGGTCACGCAGGCGAGGCGGTCGGGCCGCATCGCCGCCGGATCGGACTCGGCGCCGGTCCAGATCCTCAGGCACGCCGAGCCCGGCGGCCCCGAGCTGGCCAGCATGACCTTCGGCGTCACCTTGGCGGCGAACGACAGCGCGGCGCGCAGGCGGCCGTCGGAGGCGCGCTGCAGCGAGACGCGGGTCAGGTCCAGCGGGCCGCTGACGTCGCGGCGCTCGTCGGTCAGGACGACGGTCTTGGAGGGCGCCGCCAGCGCCGCGGACACGACGAGCGCCGCCGGCGTCGCGATGCCCGCGCCCACCGCGAGCAGCCGCCTGCCGCCCGTCACTCGCCGCCGATCAGCCGTCATGGCAGCCAATATGACGCACGCGGCGGCCTGAGACCAACGCGCAACCGACCGTGCGCTCAGGCCTTCAGCTGCGCGCCGGCGGCGGCGACGTCGTCCAGCTCGCCCTTCGCCGGCACCCACGGCAGCCGCAGCGGGTCGCCCGCGTAGCGCGGGATGACGTGCAGGTGGAAGTGAAAGACCGTCTGCCAGGCCGCCGCCCCGCTGGAGTTCAGCAGGTTCACGCCGGCCGCGCCGAGCTGCTCGATCGCCCGTCCGGCCACGGTCTGGGCCAACGCCGCCACGGCCTTGAGGTCCTCGGCGTCGATGTCGTGCACGTCGCGCGCGTGGGCGCGCGGGATGACGAGCGCGTGGCCGCGCGTCGCCGGGCTGATGTCCATGAAGGCGACCGCGCGCTCGTCCTCGGCGACGACCGTCGCGGGGATCTCGCCGGCGACGATCTGGCAGAACAGGCAGTCGGGATCGCGCTCGGAGGCCATCGCGGCGAAGCCTAGTGCACCGCCCCACGAGTCCGTTCAGCTTTGGATCGGCCGCTGACCACCGGCCGGCGGCGTCCTCGGAGCGCTACGTGCCAGAGGCCCCCGGCGCGCGGTGCAGCAGCCGGGACGCGAGCGCCAGCGCGTCCTCGCGGGTGGCGATCTCCCCCGCGAAGCGGGCCTCGTCGATCTCGGTCAGCAAGCGGCCGAGCTCACGCCCGTCGGAGAGCGCCAGCGCGGCGGCCAGCACGTCGCCGCGGATGAGCGCCGCGCGGCGCCCCTGCGCGCGCCACGCCAGCGCCGCCGGCAGGACGTCGCGCGCGAGGTCGACGTGCTTGGCGATCGACTCGTGCGCCTTGCGCCCGCGGGTGGCCAGGCGATCGGCCACCGACAGCAGCGTCACGTCGACCTCGACGGGCTCGGTGGCGCGCAGGTAGCGATACAGGGCGCGCCGCGTCAGCGGCCGCTCGTGGACGAGGAAGCCGAGGCGCAGGTGGTGGCGCGCGAGCGCGGCGACGTGGGCCTTGAGCTTCTCCCCCGCGCGCAGCCGCGTGAGGATCTCGCGCGACAGCTCGGCGCCCGCGCTGTCGTGCCCGACGAACGTCGGCGAGCCGTCGTCGCGGCGGCCGAGCGTGACCGGCTTGGCGACGTCGTGCAGCAGCGCCCCGAGGCGCAGCCCGAACGCGCGGTCGACGTCCTCGGCGAGCGGCTCGGCCAGGACCGCGCCGACGGCGTCCGCGTGCGCTCCGCCGAATGTCGCGCCGGGGTCGGCCTGGAGGGCGATCGCCTGCTCGAGCACCTCGATCGTGTGCGCGTGGACGTCGGCGTGGTGGTAGCGGTTCTGCTCGACCCCGTGCAGCGCGTGCAGCTCGGGCAGGATCGCGGCGGTCAGCCCGAGGTCGTCCATGAGCGCCAGGGAGGCGACGACGCCGTCCCCCGCGAGGATCCGCTTGAGCTCGGCGAGCACGCGCTCCTGCGCCACCGCAGCGGCGCCCTGAGCGCTCGCACGCGCGAGCGCACCGGTCCCCGGCTCGACCGCCAGCGCGAGCTCCGCGGCGAGGCGCACGAGGCGCACGACGCGCAGCGGGTCGTCGGCGAACGCGCCGCGGCCGACCGCGCGCAGCCGCCGCGCGTCGAGATCCCGGGCGCCGCCGTGCGGGTCGACGCGAGCGCCGCCCTCCAGCGGCTCGGCGATCGCGTTGACCGTGAAGTCGCGCAGCGCCAGATCGGCCTCCAGCGAGCCGCCGCGCAGCGGGCTGAGGTCGACCTGCCAGGTCCGGTCGGGCGCCATCACGCGCCAGGAGCCGAACTCGCCGGAGAGCTCGAACACCGGCCCGCGCGCCGCCCGGGCCAGCGCGCGCGCCGCCGCGCGGACGTCGCCGTCCACGGCGACGTCGAGGTCCGCCGTCGGGCGGCCGAGGATCGCGTCGCGGACCGCCCCGCCGACGAGCCAGGCCGGCCGGCCGCGCAGCGCCTGCGCGGCCAGCGCGCGCGGGTCGCTCATCGCGCGCGTCCTCCCGCCTCACCGCCGCGCCGCGCCGTCGCCGTCATGCCCGCTCGCCGTCGTGGTGATGGATCCGCGGCACGCGCGGGAGCAGCCCGCAGGTGACCTCGTAGTTGATCGTCTCCAGGCGCCGGGCGATCTCCTCGACGGCGATCCGCTCGCCGTCCTGGGCGCCGATCAGCACGGCGAGGTCGCCGACCGCGGCCGCGGGCGGGCGGCCGACGTCGAGCGTGATGTTGTCCATGCTGACCGTGCCGACGAGCGGGCGCCGCGCGCCGCGCACGAGCACGTCGAGGTTGTTCGTCAGGGTGCGCCGCACCCCGTCGCCGTACCCGATCGGCACGGTGGCGGTGTGGGTCGGCGTCGTGGCCACGAAGCGCCGCCCGTAGCCCGCGCTCTCGCCGGGCGCGATCGCCTTGACCGCGCAGACGTAGGAGTGCAGCTCGAGGGCCGGCTCGAGCTCGCGCGCGGCCGCGTCCTCGCCGAAGGGGTCCAGCCCGTAGAGCGCGACGCCGGCGCGGACCATGTCGAAGTGCGCGGCGCGATCGCGCAGCGTGCCGGCGCTGTTGGCCGCGTGCAGGACGATCGCCGGATGCGCCGCCTTGAGCGGCAGCGCCCACGCGGAGAAGCGCGCGAGCTGCTGGGCGAAGAACCCGTCGTCGCGCTCGTCGGCGGTGGCGAAGTGGGTCATCGCGCCGGCCAGGCGGACGTGCTCCGTCGCCGCCGCCGCCGCGGCGACGCGCGTCGCGGCCGCCGGGTCGCGCGTGCCGAGGCGACCCATGCCCGTGTCGAGCTTGACGTGCACCGATCCGCCGCCGCGCGCCGCGACGGCGGCCACGAAGGCCTCGTCCCAAGCGACGACGTCGGCGCCCGCGGCGAGCGCCACGTCGAGCTCGGACGGCGCGAGGGCGCCCATGACGAGGATCGGCGCGTCGATGCCCGCCGCGCGCAGCTCGCTGGCCTCGGCCGCGGCCGCCACGCCGAGCCAGGTCGCACCGCCGGCCAGCGCGGCGCGCGCGCAGGGGACCGCGCCGTGGCCGTAGCCATCGGCCTTGACGACCGCGCACAGCGCCGGCGCCGGCGCCGGCACCGGCCCCGCCCCCGCAGCGCCCGCGCCGAGCGCGCGCCGCATGCGCGCCGCGTTGCGCTCGACCGCCGCGAGGTTGACGCGGGCGACCGCGCGAACCGCCACGTCCTGCTGGACCGCCATCGCGCGGGAGGCTACTCGCCGGAGGCGGCCGGCTCGCCCTGCATGGCGCGTGGCAGCGCCGCCACGACGTCGCGCGCGAGCACGCCGCCGGCGCCGTGCTCGGCGGCCGCCACGCGCCCGGCCGCGGCGTGGCGGAGCACGCCCGCGCAGGCGGCGGCGAACGGATCCATCCCCTTGGCCAGGTGCGCGCCGATGATGCCGCTCAGCACGTCCCCGGTCCCCGCCGTGGCCAGCCCGGGGGCGCTCAGGCCGTTCACGGCGGCGAAGCCGTCGGGCCGCGCGATGATCGTGTCGTCGCCCTTGAGCACGACGATCGCCTGCGCCCGCCGCGCCGCCTCGCGCGCGCTGCGCAGCCGCTGGCGCCCGACCTCCTCGCTCGACGTCTCGAGCAGCCGCGCGAGCTCGCCGGCGTGCGGCGTCAGGACGGTGGGCCGGTCGCGCCCGGCCAGCGCCTCGAGCCGTCCGGCGTGCGCGTTGAGCCCGTCGGCGTCGAGCAGCAGCGCGACCGCGGCGCGGGCGGCGAAGGCCCGCAGGAACGCGAACGCCGCGTCGCTGCGCCCGGCGCCGGGGCCGAGCACGAGCGCGCCCGCGCGCTCCGTCGCCACGAGCGCGTCGTCCAGCGCCGCCGGCGTCAACGCGCCGTCGTCGTCGACGAGGCCGCGCGTCATGACCTCCAGCAGCCGGATCTCGAAGATCATCTCCAGCGACGCCGGCACGAGCGCCGTCACGTAGCCCGCCCCCGCGCGCATCGCCGCCTCGGCGGCCAGGCAGGGCGCGCCGGTCAGCCCGCGCGAGCCGCCGCAGACGACGACGTGGCCGGAGCTGAACTTCGTGCCCGCCGTCTCGCGGCCGGGCACGAGCGCGTGGACGCGGTCGGTCAGCAGGCCCGCGTCCGGCGCGACCGGAGCGCCCGGCGGGATCCCGATGTCGACGAGGATGCGCTCGCCGGCGGCCTGCTTGCCGGGCGCGATCCAGTGGCCCGGCTTGGCCGCGGCGAACGTCACGGTCGCGGTGGCGATGACGCAGGCACCCTCGGCCTCGCCGGTCGAGGCATCGACGCCGCTGGCGACGTCCGCGGCGACGACCGGCCCGTCGAAGGCGGCGATCGCCTCGATGGCGTCCTTCGCCGCGCCGCGCGGCGCACCGTCGAAGCCGGTGCCGAGGATCGCGTCGATCACGACGCCGGCCCCCTCGAGCGCCCGCGGCGAGAACGGCTCGTGGGCGCCTTCCAGGCGGCGCAGGTTCTCCGCCGCGTCGCCCGCGTAGGCGTCGGGCTCGGCGAGCAGCAGGACGCGCACGGTGCGGCCGAAGCCGCGCAGCAGCCGGCCCGCGACAAGGCCGTCGCCGCCGTTGTCGCCCTTGCCGCAGACGATGGCGATCGGGCCGCGCGGCACGAGCCGGTCGGCGTGCACCGTCAGGCCGGCTCCGGCGCGCTCCATGAGATCCAGCGACGCGATCCCCTGCGCCTCGATCGCCCAGCGGTCGATCGCCCGCATCGACTCGGCGCCGTAGAGCGGCTCCAGCCAGTCGGGATGCGGCCCACCTGCCCCGGCGGCCACCGTCAGCTCACCCGGGGCGAACCATCGCGACGGCGCCCGCGGTCGCCCGGGAGTGCGTCATCGAGATCTCGACGTGCACGCCGAGCTCGCCGAGCGCGCCGTGCAGCGCGACGCCGGTCTGCGCCCCCTCCCCCACGACCTCGATGTCGCGCGGGTTCCAGGCCTCCAGGCGCAGCGCCTTGGCCACAGCCTCCTTGGCGCAGAAGCGCGCCGCGAGGTGCTGACCGGGCCGCGCGCGCCGCGCGGCGTAGGCGCGCTCGCCGTCGGTGAACAGCCGGTCGGCCAGCCCCGGCCGGCGCTCCAGCGCCTGCTCCATGCGCTCGATCTCCAGCAGGTCGATGCCGAGCGACATGGCCCCGAGGTCCGTACTCGACCGTGACGGTCTTGGCGAGGTTGCGCGGCTGGTCGACGTTCAGGCCGCGCTTGCGGGCGACGTGGTAGGCGAACAGCTGCAGCGGGATGACCGCCAGCAGGGCCTGCAGCATCCAGTCGGTGCGCGGGATGTAGATGATCTCCTCCGCGACGGGCTCGAGGCGGTCGTCGCCCTCGGTGGCGATCGCGATGACGTGCGCTCCGCGAGCGCGGACCTCCTGGATGTTGGAGATCATCTTGTCGAGGATCGGCATGTCGGTCGCCACGCAGACGACCGGCGTGGACTCGTCGAGCAGCGCGATCGGGCCGTGCTTCATCTCGCCGCCGGCGTAGGCGTCGGTCGCGATGTAGGAGATCTCCTTGAGCTTCAGCGCGCCCTCCAGCGCCACCGCACGGCCGACGTGGCGGCCTAGGTACAGGTAGAACTGCGAGTCGGCGTGGCGCTCCGCGGCGGCCTTGACCGGCTCGTCGAGGCGGTCGATGAGCTCGGTGATGCGGTTGGGCAGGTGCTTGATCTCGCCGACGAGCTCGGTGATCCGCTCCGGCGCCATCGTGCCGCGCAGCTCGGCCAGCCGCAGCGCGAGCAGGTACATCGCCGCGACCTGGCAGACGAACGTCTTCGTCGCGGCGACGGAGACCTCCAGGCCGGCGCGCGTGTAGAGCACCCCGTCCGCGTCGCGCGTGGCCTGCGAGCCGACGACGTTCGTGCACGCGAGCACCTTCGCGCCGCGCTGCTGCGCCAGGCGCATCGCCGCCAGCGTGTCGGCGGTCTCGCCGGACTGCGTGATGCCGATGACGAGCTCGCGCTCGGTGACGATCGGGTTGCGGTAGCGCCACTCCGAGGCGATGTCCATGTCGACCGGGATGCGCGCCCACTCCTCGATCGCGTAGCGGCCGATCAGGCCCGCGTGAAACGACGTGCCGGCGGCGAGGATGAGGATCCGGTCGATGTTCTGCAGCAGCGACTCGTCGAGCTCGGCCTCGGCGAGGTCGACGCCGTCGCCGCGCGCCGTGCGGTCGGCGACCGTCTCGGCGACGGCGTCGGCCTGCTCGTGGATCTCCTTGAGCATGAACGTCTCGTAGCCGCCCTTCTCGGCGGTCGCCTCGTCCCAGTCGACGTGCGTGATCTCACGCTCCAGCGCCACGCCGTCGGGCGTGAGGAACTGCACGCCGTCGGGGCGCAGCACGACGATCTCGCCGTTCTCGATGAACTGCACGTCGCGCGTGTGGGCGAGGAAGGCCGGCACGGCGGAGCCGAGGAACTGCTCGCCGTCGCCGCGACCCACGATCAGCGGGCACTCCTTGCGGGCCCCCACCAGCGTGCCGGGCTCGTCGGCGCTCATCGCGACGAACGCGTAGTGGCCCTCGAGCTCGTCGTAGGCGGCGCAGACGGCGTCGACGAGGCTGTTGCCCGCGGCCATGTGGTGGGAGATGAGGTGGGCGATGACCTCGGCATCCGTCTCGGACGTGTAGGCGGCGCCCATGTCGGTCATGCGCCGCTTGAGCACGAGGTAGTTCTCGACGATCCCGTTGACGACGACGTGGACGCGGTCGTTCGTGTCGAAGTGCGGGTGGGCGTTTGACTCCGTCACGCGGCCGTGCGTGGCCCAGCGGGTGTGGCCGATGCCGCTCGTCGCATGCTCCTCCTCGGCGACGGCGACCGCGACCGGTGGGCCGCTCTCGTGCGGGTCGGCGCCGCCGCTGCCGTGCGCGACCGCCTCGCGCAGCTTGCTGAGGTTGCCGACCGCGCGCACCGAGGCGATCTCGCCGCCGGTGAGGACCGACACCCCCGCGGAGTCATAGCCGCGGTATTCGAGCTTCTCCAGCCCGGCCAGGAGGATCTCCTGGGCCGGGCGCTGGCCGACGTAGCCGACGATTCCGCACATACAGGGAGATTAGGCGAGCGCGCGGGCTTCCCTGCCGCGACGAGGGTGAGCGCACCTGCGCGTCACGACAGCTGCGGGCGGCGCGCCCGGGCGACGCGCCGCCCGGCAGGCCTCGCCCCGGCTCACACCGGCGACGAGGGCCGCGCCATCCCCTCGGCCAGATCCCCGTACCCCGGCGCCATGATCGCGCCGGGCTGGCCGATGAGCTCCTCGGCGACCAGCGCTTCGGTCGTCAGCATCAGCGCGGCCACCGACGCCGCGTTCTGCAGGCTCAGCCGCGTCACCCGCACCGGGTCCACGACGCCGCACTCGAACAGGTCCCCGAACGTGCCGGTCAGGGCGTTCAGACCGTGGCCGTCGGGCATCGCGCGCACCTGATCGACGACCGCCTGGCCATCGTGGCCGGCATTCGACGCGATCCAGTACAGCGGATCGGACAGCGCCGCGCGCACCACGTCGATGCCGGCGCCGCGGTCGCCCTCGACGGACACCCCGTCCAACGCCGCCTCGGCGCGCAGCAGCGCGGTTCCGCCACCCGGCACGACGCCCTCGGACATCGCCGCGCGCGAGGCCGCCAGCGACCCCTCGGTCCGCCGCAGGCGCTCCTTGCTCTCGACCGCCGTGGCGCCCCCGACGCGGATGACCGCCAGCCGGGAGGACAGCCGCGCGCGCCGCTCGCGCAACGCGTCGATGTCGCTGTCGTGCGTCGCCCGCTCGAGCTCGACGCTGATCTCGTTCATCCGGCCCGCCACGCTCTCCTCGGTCCCCGCGCCCTCGATGAACGTCGTGTAGTCCTCGCGCACGACCACGCGCCGCGCGCGCCCGAGCGACTCGAGCTCGACGTTCTCCAGCGACAGCCCCGCCTCGGGCGTGATCACGCGGCCGCCCGTGAACGCGGCGAGATCCTCGAGGTAGGCGATCCGCCGGTGGCCGAAGCCCGGGGCCCGGATTGCCGTCGCCTCCATGGTGCCGTGCTGGTTGTTCTGCACGAGCATGCCGAGCGCCGCGCCGTCGACCTTCTCGGCGAGGATGATCAGCGGCTCGGGCCGGCGCATGACCTGGCCGATCGCGCCCATGAGCTCCTGGACGGAGGAGATCGGCCCCGTCGTCATGAGCACGTACGGGTTCTCGAGCACGGTCTCCATCCGCATCCGGTCGCGGATGAGATACGGCGACAGGTGCCCGTTCTCGACGTGCAGGCCCTCGACGAAGTCGACCGTGACGCCGGGCAGCTCGCTCTCCTCGATCGACACCACGCCGTCCTCGCCCACGCGATGCAGCGCCTCGGCGACGGCGCCGCCGATCCGCTCGTCCTCCTTCGCCGCGATCGTCGCGACCTGGCGCAGGTGGTCGAGGTCGTCGACGACGCGCGCGCTGCGCTCGAGCTGCGCCACCACGAGCTCCACCGCGTCCTCCATCCCGCGCCGCAGCTGCATCGGGTTGACGCCGTCGTCGAGCACGCGCATCCCCTCGCGGATCAGCGACTGCGCGAGCAGCGTCGCCGTCGTCGTGCCGTCGCCGGTCAGCTCGGAGGTCTTGTCGGCGACCTCGCGCACGAGCTGGGCGCCCATGTTCTGAAACTGGTCGGAGAGCTCGACCTCGCGGGCGATCGTCACGCCGTCGTTGGTGATCGTCGGCGCGCCGGTCAGGCGCTCGAGCACCACGTTGCGGCCCTTCGGCCCCAGCGTCACCTTCACCGTGTCGGCGAGGATGTCGACGCCCTGCTGCAGGCGCCGGCGCGCGTCGGAGTTGAAGTGGATGATCTTGCCCATGGAAGTCGTCTCCTAGTGGTCCGTCTCGTGGGTACGTGCACGTTTGGGCGGCGCTGGCGCCGGCTGGCAAGGATGCAGACCCGAAGGAATGCGCCAGCATTTCGAGGGTCGAGGACGCGGCCAGGCGGTGATCAGCGCCGAGCCAAACGGGTGCGTACTCGCGAGCCGGACCACTTGGTTCAGGCTGCGTCGGTGACGAGGATGCCCCGGCCCTGCAGGCGGCCCCCGTCGAGGTCGGCCATCGCGTCGTTGACGGCCTCAAGTGGATAGGCGCTGGTGTGCAGCGTCACCTGGCCCTGCGCGGTGAGCGTCATCAGCTCGGCGAGGTCGTTGTAGGACCCTACGAGGTTGCCGATGAAGTTGATCTCGCGCGAGATGATGTCGATCGTCGGCACGTTGATGTTCTCGCCGTAGCCGATGACGTAGTACGAGCCGGCGTTGCGCAGCATCGCCACGCCGTCCTCGATCGCGCCCTTCTCACCGACGAAGTCGATGATCGCCTCGGCGCCCTTGCCGTCGGTCATCTCGAGGATCGTGTCGACCTGCTTGCCGTCGGCGGCGATCGTCGTGTCGGCGCCGATCTCGCCGGCCAGCGCGCGGGCGCGCTCGGAGGGGTCGATAACGATGATCTCGGCCGGCGTCATCGCCTTCAGGCACTGGATGCCGATGTGGCCCAGGCCGCCGGCACCGATGACCACCGCGCGCGAGCCCGGGTGCAGGATCGAGGCCGCCTTCTTGACGGCGTGGTAGGCGGTCAGCCCGGCGTCGGCCAGCGCCGCGATGTCCTTCGGGTGCAGCGCCGGGTCGAGCTTGACGACCGAGCGCGCGCTCGTCTTCAGCAGCTCGGCGAAGCCGCCGTCGACCGAGATCCCGGGGAAGAGGTTGTTCTCGCAGTGGACGTCGTCGCCGGCGCGGCAGGCGCGGCACAGCCCGCAGGTGACGAGCGGGTGGACGATGACCGTGTCGCCGACCGCGACGTTCGAGACGGCCGAGCCGATCTCGTGCACCCAGCCGGCGTTCTCGTGGCCGAGCACGTAGGGCAGCTCGACGCCGGACTTCTCGGCCCACTGGCCCTCCTGGATGTGCAGGTCGGTGCGGCACAGGCCGGCCCCGCCGAGGCGCACGATGACGTCGTGCGGGTCGGTGATCTGCGGCTCGGCGATCTGCTCGACGGCGAGCGGGTCGTGGTAGCGATGCAAGCGTGCGGCGATCATGTCGCCACCTCCTCAGTGGGATCGGGGACACCGTGGCGGACGCGCAGCAGCGAGCGGCACAGCCCGCCGTTGCTCTCGAGGCTCAGCCCGACGAGCCGGGCGCGGCGCAGCCAGTTCGCGAGCTCCGAGACGCGGATCGGGCCGCCGTCGCCGGCGACGAGCGCCGGCGCGTGCGGCCCGACGGGCAGGCCGAGCTCGCGGCGCAGGGCCAGGCAGCGCGCGACCTCGGGGTCGCCGGCGGGCAGGTCGCGAACGCGCAGCGAGACGATGGCCGCGTGGTCGGCGCCGCCGCCCGCCGCGAGCAGCATCGTGGCCACGCGCCCCTGCCGCGCCAGCAGGGCCTTGCGCTGAAACAGCTGCCGCAGCGCCTCGAGGTCGCCCGCGCTCTCGCCCGGGAAGGCGGCGTCGAAGCCGCCGCCGGCGCCGACCGCGGCGTTGATCTCCGCCGCGGTGTAGTGGTCGTCGAGCACGACGCCGACCGCGCGGACCCCCGACACCCGGCGCACGGCCTCGCGCGCGTCGGATGCCATGAGGAAGGCGAAGTTCGGCGCGCACTGCGGCGTCGGCAGGCGCAGGTGCACGTCGACGTCACCGCCGTCGCTCACGACGCACGAGCCGACGAATCCCAGGGACGTGATGGGCTCGTCGAGCTCGGGGTCGTGGACGGTGGCGAGCGCGGCGAGCACCCGCGCCTGCGTGATCACGCCGCGCCCTCCACGAGCTGGGCGTCGTCCTCGGCGGCGGGCGTCCCTTCCCCTTCACGGAGCTGCAGCTCCTGCGGGACGTCGACTCCGTACAGGCGCGCGGCGTTCAGGCCGAGCACCTTCTGCTTGGCGGCGGTCGTCCATGCCGGGTAGTCCGAGAACGTCTCGTCGGGATAGTCCCAGTCGACGAGCCCCTCGATCTGCCACTTCGGCTCCCAGATCGCGTAGTCCGAGCCGAACAGCATCTTGTCCTCGCCGACCCAGAACAGCAGCTCGCCCATGACCTTCGCGAAGAAGCGCGGCCGGGCGTGCATGAGGGCGCCGACGACGACCGACAGGCCGGCGTAGACGTTGGGCTCCTGCGTCGCCATGAAGCAGAAGTCCTCGATCCGCGGCAGCCCGACGTGCTCCACGACGAAGTTCAGGTCGGGATGGCTCGTCGCCGCGATGTCGACGTCCTTGACGTCGAAGGAGTCCTTGTCCAGCGGCCAGATCGTCGGCCCCTTGTGGACGTGGATGTTCTTGATGCCGAGCTCCTCGCACTTCGCGAAGAAGGGCTCGGCCTCCGGGTCCGACAGCGTCCAGCCGCGCGAGCCGTTGTGCCACTCGGCCGTGTAGAGCTTGCAGCCCTGCAGGCCGAAGCGCTCGTGGTCGGCCTCGAGCTGGGCCAGCCCGGCCTCGCCGTCACGCGGGTCCCAGCGCCCGTTGACGATGAACTTCCCCGGGAAGCGCTCCAGCAACTGCGAGTTGCGCTCGATGTCGTTGAAGCCGTTCGTGTACCACTCGCGCAGGTACGTCGGCTGGGAGATCGCGAAGTCGACGTAGCCGTCGGTGTAGACGTCCTTCTCGAAGTCATCCTCGGAGTACTTCTGGAAGTGCTCCAGCGACCAGTGCGTGTCCTCCGGCCCGAGCCCCTGGTAGGCGTGGAAGCACTCGATCCAGCCCTTCGCATACTGCTCGGCGCCCGGCACCCAGTTCTCGGGGCTGGCGTCCCAGAAGTGCAGGTGGGTGTCGAGGACGAAGTACTTCTCCCCGTCCTTCTCGTACATCGTCAGCCCTCCCCGACCGGCTGCAGATCGAAGCCGATGTGCTCGGCCGCGTCCTCGGGATTGGCGAACATGAGGACGCGGTCGTCCTCGACGACCATGCGCCCGTAGTGCGTCGACATGATCTCCTCGAAGTCGTCGGGCCCGAAGTCCTCCACGCCCAGCGCCTCGGCGATCTCCTCGAAGTTGAACTCGATCGTGCCGATGCCGTCGACCCGGATCATCGAGGGCAGCTCGCGCATCGTGACGTCCTTCTTGCCGTCCATGACCTTCGCCACGACGTAGCCGACCTGGTTGTTCATCAGGGTGACGCCCGTCTGGTTGGAGGACGAGCGGTTGGATTCGAACGCGGTCATGAACGGACCTCCTTGGGGGCTTCGAGCGTCATGTCTTCCAGCAGATCGGTCATGCGGGTCTTGGCGGCGTCGAGCGAGTCCTCGAACTTCACGACCTTCTCGGAGATCTCCGACCAGATCGGCTGCAGCTGCTGTGCGGCGGCAAGGCTCACCGGCACCCACTCCTCCAGCCAGGACTGCATGACCTTCTTGTTCGCCTCGCCGTGCTCCTCGTCGTCGGCAAGCATGCGAAACAGCGCCCGGGCGCCGCGCTGCTCGCGGGCGCAGTCGGACTCGCCGCAACCCATGATCGCCGGCGTCATGAAGTCGCCCTGCAGCGCCGCGGCGTGCATGACGAAGCCGCTGCGAAACAGCTCGCCGACAAGCGGCTCGAAGACGATGGCGGTCGCGAACCACGCCTGCGCCCAGTCGCGGATGCCCGTCAGCTTCTCGACGTTCTCGCGCGTGGCCTGCCAGCACTCGCCGTTCTGCCAGACGTCCTTGTGGGCGGTGCCGTCGAAGCCCTCGACCTGATCGGAGACCTCGAGGTTGTAGAGGATGATGTCCTGCGCGAAGCGCAGCTTGTGCACCGCGCCGACGCACATCGCGTTGTTGATCATGTTCGTCGGCGCGTCGCGCTGGGCGGGCGTGTAGACGTGCATGCCGAGGCCGTGCTCGACGTGCGCCCAGGCCGATACGTGGCGCTCGACGACCTTCGCCCACGAGCGGTTCCACCCGGCGAAGCCGTTGGCCGCCTTCGCGTTGGCGAGCATGCCGCTGATCTGCCGCACCGTGTTGGCGTTGTTGCGGTAGATCGTCTGCTCCCACTCCTCGTTGGGATCGAGGAACGCGTGCCAGTCGCCGGACTCGAGGGCGGTCCACTCCTGTGGATAGCCGGCGTCGCCGTTCGCAAACGCGTAGACCCAGCCCTGCGTCAGATGGCGCTCGGGATCGGGCTGGACATCGACCGTGACGTCCTCGTAGACAGTCGCCCGGCGCTTCTTGGGCTCGAAGTAGTTGTACGAGCGGCTGCGCGAGGACGGGAACTCCTTGGCCCCGGCCTCGGCGTCGGTGAACACCGGCTTGGGGACGCTGCGCGGCGCTTTGGTATCTGCTGGCATGCTGCTCCTCTCGTGCGCCGCGGTCAGCCCGCGGACGTCGTGAACCTGTCGAAATAGATGTGCGCCTCGGGAACCCCGCGGCGCTCGAGCAGTGCGATCGCCGCGTCGACCATCGGCGGCGGACCGCAGAGGTAGGCGTCGACGTCGGCGAGGTCGTCGTCGCCCTCGAGGCGGTCGACGACATCGGTGATCAGGCCGGCTTCGCCGTCCCAGTCGTCGTCGTCATCGGCCTCCGAGAGCGCCGGAACGAACGTGAAGTCCTCCAGCTCGCCGCCCAGGCGCTCGATTTCCTCCAACGCGAAGAGGTCGTCCTGGGTGCGGGCGCCGTAGTAGAAGGTCGCCTTGCGCTCGGTGCCCTTCTCGGCCATCGAGCGCAGCAGCGACAGCACCGGCGCCATCCCGGCGCCGCCGGCGATGAAGACCAGCCGCCGGGGCGAGCTGTCGCGCAGCGTGAACATCCCGAACGGCCCCTTGCAGGTCAGCTCGTCGCCGACCGAGATGCCGTCGCCGTTGGCGAGCAGCCCCGAGAAGCGCCCGCCCTCGTAGAGCTTGATCATGAACTCCAGCTGGCCGGGCTCGCCGGGGGCGTTGGCCATCGAGAACGAGCGGTGCTCGTCCTCGACGCCGGGCACCCCGATGTCGACGTACTGGCCGGCCTTGAACTCCATCGCCTCGGGCTCGGTGACCTTCACCACAAGCCGCCGGATGTCGTGGGTGAGCTCCTCGACCGCCTCGACCTCCGTCGTGGCGGTGATGATCGGCGTCCCGCTGCGGATGCGCTCCTCGTCGTAGTGCAGCAACTCGATCTCGACGTCGGTCAGGGCGTGCGCCCGGCACAGCAGCGTGTAGCCCTCGGCCTCCTCGAAGTCGGGCAGCGCGAACGTCGAGTAGCGATCGAGGTCGACATCGCCGTCGAGCAGGAACGACTTGCACGACGAGCACTGCCCCTCCTTGCAGCCGTGCATGAGCACGATGCCCTGGCGAAAGGCGGCGTCGAGGATCGTCTCGTCCTCGTCGACCTCCATCTCGATGCCGACCGGTTCCAGCCGTGCGGTGTGCTTCTCACCCATGATCGTGTCCTCCCGTTGTTGACGGAACGCACGCCGCCACGGCCCGGCGACGCGCCGCTCGGGTGACCTGAGGAGGACCCGAGTCGCGCCGTCGCCGGGCGCGAGGCAGGACGGCGTCAGGACGCGGCGCTCTCCTTGTAGGGCCGGCCGGCGGGGCCGCCCTTCTTGTAGTCGGCGACGTGCTTCTCGCGCTCCTCGGGGGACATCTCGTTGAGCAGCACGTTCGGGCTGTTCAGCGTGATCCCCTTGACCTCGTCGAGCGTCCACATCTTCTTCGGATCGAGGTCGAGATGCGGCTGCGGGATGAGCGTGTGCCCGTCGTCGCGCACGTACCCGAGGTCCTGCATGACCTCCGCGACGTCCATGCCGTGGTAGAGCGTCTCCCACTCGCGCTTGCCCGAGAGCTTGCCCATCGACGGCGTGGCGCGGCCCTTGTACTCCGAGCGGAACGCGACGGCGTCGGTCCAGTGGCAGGTCTCCGAGCAGTACGAGCGGACCTGACCGTCGACCTCGTCGACGACCATGTCCTCGCGGACGAGGCACGGCACCATGCACGACCAGCAGCGATGCGGGTACTCGTAGTCCGACAGGTCCGGCTCGAAGGCGATCGGCTTGTGGCCGTTCTTCTTGGAGAGGTCGGCGTAGCGCTCCCACCACTTGCCGTACTTGTCGTACCAGCCCGGGTACTTGTGCTCGAACCACTCGAAGTCGGTGTCGTCCATCGCGTCGATCCGCCAGTAATTGGCGAACCAGCCCGTGGCGAAGAACTGCGCGACCTCGTGGACGTAGCCCTTGTTGATGATCTGGTCCCACGCCTCCTCGATGAGGTCGTGCGGGATCGTCAGGCCGTACTTCTCCAGCGGCATGAGGTAGCTGCGGTAGTAGTCGTCGTAGATCCAGCGCCGCCAGGACTCGGCGTAGCTGTCGCGATCCTTGCGACGGTCCTTCGTGCCGTACTCGATGAACGTGCCGATGGCGGCGTCGACGACGCGGTGGTTGTTCCACCAGGCGTAACGCAGATCGCGCTCGAGCAGCTCGCGGTTGCGCTCGTCGGCGAGCGCCATGAGGATGATCGAGTAGCCGTTGGAGATGTGGCGTGACTCGTCGGACTGCACGGAGTGGAACACCGTCGGCAGCAGGTAGTCGCCGTTGGCGGCGGCCTCGCCGGGCATCGCGACGAACAGGACGTTCGTGAACGCCGTCTCGGCGACGATCGTCAGGTAGACGTTGGCGGCGGTGATCGCGTCGCCGGTGATGAAGCCCTCGCCGAACTGGCGCCCGATCGTGCCGGCGTAGCAGTTGGAGAACGCCTTCTCGCTGATGTCGAACCCGGCCGGATCGATGTAGTGGTTCATGTACAGCCGCTTGAGGTTCATCTGGATCGTCGAGTGGCGCACCTCGTCGATCATCTGGATGGCCAGGCCGTTGTGGACCTCGGGGTTGGGGACCGCGTTGATCGCCAGCGGCATCGCTCGGGCGGCCGAGATCTCGGGGAACGGGATGATGCTCAAGAAGAGCTTCTGCCACTCCATCCAGCGCTCCTGGACCTGGCGGAACATGTTGCCGCGGATGGCGCCGTCCATCGCGCCGAAGACGCGGTTGTCCTTCTCCTCCTCCATGGGGAAGTAGGAGCGCAGGACCTGCTTGAGGGGATCCTTCTTGGGCGCCTTCTCGAAGGTGTAGTCGGTGGGGTACTTGTCGACAGGCTCCACGAAGGTCGGATCCCAGGACAGCTCCTGGATCTTCGTGTGAGCCTTCGTGATGCTGGCTCTGCTCATGCTCAGTGCCTTCCTCTCCGCCGTGATTCACAGGACCCGCCCGCCAGGGGGGGCCGACGCCGGCCGTCTCTCCTCGGCCGGGACGGGAGGGAGTGCATCAGCGCGGCGTTACACAGCCGCAACACTCGCGTGCTATGCGCTGACTAGTGCGCCCGGCCGGAAGTTCGGTGAGGTTTTCCTGGATGCCCGGCCGTGATCTGACGGTCGCCGGTGACCCGCCTTCGTGCTGGTGGCACGGGGGCGGGCGCCGGCGGCCATCAGGCACGGATCGGGCGCCGGGAAAACCCGCAGAACTTGCGGATGGGTGCACTAGAGCCCGAACTCGAGGCGCAGCGCGCGGGTGCGAGCGACCGCGCGGCTGCGGCGCGGATCGGTGTAGTCCAGCGCGGCGAGCAGGCGCTGCCAGGCCAGCAGGTCGCTCGCGCCCGACGACGAGCGCACCCAAGCCCACACGGTCTCGGCGTCGTCGGAGGTGATGACGGCCTGGCGCATCCAGCCGTCGAGCTCGTCGCGCGCGCGCTCGATGCAGGGGGCGACCGAGCCGGGCAGCAGCGGGCCGGGGTAGGCCTCGGCGGCCTCGCGGACGGAGCCGCGGTCCAGCAGCGCGCGGACGTGCCGCACGTCGCTGGCGACCGGGGCCGCCAGCTCGTACCCGCCGGACTCCAGCGCGTCGGGCAGCAGCCGGCGCAGGCGCGACATCTCGACGCGGACGCTGGCGGGATGGCCGTCGTCGCCGTAGAGCTCCGCGCACATGATGTCGGCGTTGAGGTGGCCGCGGTGCAGCGCGAGGATCGTGAGCATCTCGACGTGGCGCGGGCGCAGGCGCAGCGGCTCGCCGTCGACGCGGACCTCGGGCGGTTCGTCGCCGAGCACGCGCAGCTCCAGGTGCGGGCGTGCCGGCCGGGCCGAGCGGCGGTTCTGGCGCACGACGTAGACGTCGTCCTCGGCCATCGGCTCGGCGATCGCCTCCAGGCCCGAGGGCAGGGCGAGCACGCCGCCGCCGGCGGGGATCGCCTGCAGCGCGACGCGCGTCCAGCGCTGGCCGGGGTCGAGCAGGATGCGGCCCGTGCCGGTCACGAGCGCGGCGCCGGCCGAGGCCGGTCCGAGCAACTGGGCGTAGCGTGCGCGCAGCCGGTCGTCGCGCTCGTGCAGCTGGCCGCGCAGCAGCTCCTCGACCGCGCGCGCGGTCGCCACGACGACCGCGAGGCTGAGCGGGTTGACGACGCTGATGTCGCCGGTGAGGTCGATGACGCCGAGCATCTTGCCGGTGTCGGGGTCCGTCACCGGCGCAGCCGAGCAGGTCCAGCGCTGGACGGGCTCGGTGAAGTGCTCGGCGGCGAAGACCTGCACGGCGTGGGCGGCGGCCATCGCGGTGCCGATCGCATTCGTCCCCGCCGACGGCTCGCTCCACAGCGCGCCCTCGACGAAGTTCATGTCGTCGGCGGCGCGGTTTCGCAGTTGCGCGTTGCCCCTGATGCTGAGCAGCATGCCGTCGGCATCGGAGATGACGAGCAGGTTGTCGGTGTCGAGCAGAGCCTCGGCCATGCACTGCTCGATGAGCGGGCTGACGGCCTGCAGCGGGTGCTCGTCCCACATCGCCCGCGCGCCGGTGAGCTCGACGACCGACCGCGCGGGCAGGCGCCCGCTGGGGTCCACGCCGGCCTCCCGCGAGCGCCGCCAGGAGTCGGCGATGGGGGCGCGGACGTCGGGCGTGCCGGAATCCTCGTCGGCGCCCTGCAGGCGGTCGTCGACGAAGTCCTCCCAGGCATCGCGCAGCTCACGGGCCCGTTTCGATGGGACCGTGTCGGCATCGACGGCGACCCAGGGGCTCAGCGACACGGGCTCACGTTCCTTCGCACATCATGACGCAGGTGGTCCGTTTCACGTACCCAAACTCCTCGGCCGCGCATCCGCCCGGCCGACCCGGCCGTGGGAGCCCCCTACCCCGCCCCATCCGGCCATAGGCACCGGCCGGCACGGGCATTGGCTGCGTGTCGAATCACACTAACGGCCGTGCGCGCCAGTGTCGAGTGCGCGCGCGAGCGGGCGCCCATCCGCTCATGCCGTTAGCCACACATGGGCCGGCTGACTCCCGGCGCGTCGGGTCCGGCCTCGACGATCGCGACGAGCCGCTCGCAGGCCGCGTCGGTCTCCTGGGCAGTCGGCGCCTCGACCATGACGCGGACGAGCTGCTCGGTGCCCGAGGGGCGCACGAGCACGCGGCCGCGGCCCTCCAGCGCCGCCGACTCGCGCTCGGTGGCCTCGCGCAGCGTCGCGCTCGCCATCGCCGCGTCGCGGTCGGCGACGGGCACGTTGACGAGCCGCTGGGGCAGCTTGTCCATCGCGTCGCGATCGGCCAGGTCGCGGCCGGCGAGCGCCTCCAGCGTCAGCAGCGCCGACGCGATCCCGTCGCCGGAGGGCACGAAGCCCATGTCGATGATGTGGCCGGACTGCTCGCCGCCCAGGCCCCAGCCGCGGGCGCGCAGCTCCTCGAGCACGTAGCGGTCGCCGACGGCGGTCGTGGCGACCTCGACGCCGGCCGCCCGCATCGCGGTGTGAAAGCCGAAGTTCGTCATCACCGTCACGACGACCCCGCCGCCGGGCAGGCGGTCATGGGCGCGCAGGTGCAGCGTCGCCAGGGCGACGAGCTCGTCGCCGTCGACGATCGCGCCGTGGCGGTCGATCGCCAGGAGACGGTCGCCGTCGCCGTCGAACGCGAAGCCGAGGTCATGGCCGCCGTCCGGCACCGCGGCGACGATCGCGTCCGTGTGCGTCGAGCCGCAGCCGTCGTTGATGTTGCGCCCGTCGGGCTCCGCGGCGAGCAGCGTGACGGTCGCGCCCAGCCGGCGGAAGATCTCCGGCGCACAGCGATAGGTCGATCCGTTGGCGCAGTCCAGCACGACGTCGATCCCCTCCAGCGAGAGGTCCGCGAAGCGCTCCTGCAGCGCGCGCAGGTAGTCCTCGTCGGTGCCGCGCAGCGTGCTGATCGCGCCGATCCGCGACGCGCCGCCTGCCGGCGGCGCGTGCAGGCGCTCCTCGATCGCCAGCTCCGTCTCGTCGGACAGCTTGAAGCGGTCGGCGCCGAAGAACTTGATCCCGTTGTCCGCGAACGGGTTGTGCGACGCCGAGATGACCGCGGCGAGGTCGAAGCCGTAGCGCCCGAGCAGCAGCGGGGCGGCGGGGGTCGGCAGCACGCCGCCCAGCAGCACGTCGCCGCCGGCCGAGGCGATGCCCGCCGCGAGCGCGGACTCGAGCATCGCGCCCGACTCGCGGGGATCGCGGATGACGAGCGCGCGCGGGCGCGCGCCGCCGATCTCGCGGGTGACGGCCGCGCCGAGCGCGAGCGCGAGCTCGGCGGTCAGCACCTCACCGGCAACGCCTCGGACACCATCGGTGCCGAAGAGCTTGCGCATCGACGCTGAGCGCGAAGCGCGCGCTAGCGCTTGCTGAACTGCGGCCGCTTGCGGGCCTTCTTCAACCCGGCCTTCTTGCGCTCCTTGACGCGCGGATCGCGCGTGAGGAAGCCGCGGCGCTTGAGCTCGCCGCGCAGGTTCGGGTCGGCCTCGAGCAGCGCGCGCGAGATGCCGTGGCGCAGCGCGCCGGCCTGGGCGCTGACGCCGCCGCCGTGCACGCGAACCACGACGTCCATGCGGTCCTCGTAGCCGACGCATTCCAGGGGCGCGCGGATGTTGCGACCGAGAGCAGGACGCGGGAAGTAGCTGTCCAGGGTCTTGCCGTTGACCGTGTACGCCCCGGTGCCCGGCCGCAGGATCACGCGGGCGACGGCGGTCTTGCGCTTGCCGGTGGCGCGATAGCGCGCGCCTGCGGCGAGGTCGATGACGGCGGCGACGGGCTGCTCGTCGGCGCGGTCCTCCTCGGCGGCGGCGGCGGCGGCGGCGTCGAGCTCCTCCTGCTCCTCGCGCGCCAGCGGATCGGCGCCCTCGAGCACGATGTCGACCTCGAGGTCGGCGCCGGGGATCGCCGGCTTGACGCGGGGGGCGACGGGCTCGTCGTCGTCGATGTCCTCTTCGAGCGCGGGCGCGGCGGGGGCGGCCGCGGGCTCGTCAACGGGGTCGGGAGTGGAAGCCTCGGCCTCCGGCGTGGGTGCCGCGGCCTCTTCGGGCTCGGGCGGCTCGGCGCTCTCGTCGATCACGAGTGCAGCTCCATCGGTTGCGGTTTCTGGGCCTGGTGAGGATGCTCAGGCCCGGCGTAGATCTTGAGCTTCGTGAGCTGCTTGCGGGCGAGGCGGTTGCGGGGCAGCATGCCCTTGACCGCGAGGCGCAGGACCTCTTCGGGACGCCGCTCGAGCATGTCGTTGAGCGTGCGCGTCTTCAGCCCGCCCGGGTAGCCCGAGTGGCGGTAGTACATCTTGGCCGCGCGCTTGTTGCCGGTGACCGCGATCTTCTCGGCGTTGATCACGACGACGAAGTCGCCGGTGTCGACGTGCGGCGTGTACGTCGGCTTGCGCTTGCCGCGCAGCGTGTCGGCGATCTGCGTGGCCAAGCGGCCGAGCGTCTGCCCGGTCGCGTCTACCACGAGCCAGTTGCGCTCGCGATCGTTGGCATTGGCGACGTAGGTCTTCATGACGTGAAAAGGCCACGCGAACGTTCCGCGCGGCGAATCAGCAGTGTAGGGAATCGAAATCGACATCGGCTATGCAGGTCAATCGCACGACTCCGCGTCGCCCTGATCCTGTACGGTCTCGCGCAGCAGATCGCCGGATCGCCTCCGTCCCGGGGCGGTCGCGGGGGGACGATCCAATGACGGGGGTTGGTTCAGCTGAAGCGCAGCGTCGTGCTGATGGCATGCGGAGCTGGTCTTGTCGCGCCCGCGGGCGCATCCGCAGGCTCGGGTGGGGCCTTCGCGTCCGTCCCCGCGACGATCAAGTCGGTGGCGTGCGTCAAGGCCTGTGCCGGTACCGACGCCGCCAAACCGGGCAGCCTGCTGCGGGTGCGCGGCACGCGCATGCGCGACGTCGCGAAGATCGTGTTCCTCGGCGGCGGCGGTCATACCGACAACACCACCGTGAAGGTGAGCCGGGCCCGCAGCGCGAGCGTCGACGTGACGGTTCCGGAGAAGGCCACGAGCGGGCGCCTGCGCGCGGTGAACACCGACGGGGCGCGCTCCGCGGCCAGCCGTGCGGTCGTCTCCGTCCAGCGCCTGGCGGCCGACTCGGGTGCGGCGCTCGACGCCAAGGTCATCGGCCGGCGCGTCTACTACGACGCGGCGCGCCCGGCCCGCATCGACCTGCTCGCGCGCCGGGCGATGATCGTGACGGTCGCGCTCGTGCGCGTCGCCGACGGCGCGAGCGTCATGGCGTGGCCGGTGGTGCTCGTCCCCGAGACGGCCAGCTCGGTCACGTGGGACGGGCGCGTGGAGGGCGTGGCCCAGCCCGCCGGTCGCTACGAGTTCCGGGTCCTCGACGGCGCCGTCGGGGGCGGCGCCGGCGTCCAGGCGGCCTCGGCGCCGGCCGCGCTGGCCACGGGCGCCTTCGATCTCGTCGATCACATCTTCCCCGTGCGCGGGCGCCACAGCTTCGGATCCGGCCAGGCCGCCTTCGGAGCGCAGCGCAACGGCCACACGCACCAGGGCCACGACGTCTTCGCGGCGTGCGGCACCCGCATGGTGGCCGCGCGGGGCGGCGTCGTGAAGCTCAACCGCTTCGAGCGCTCGGCGGGCAACTACCTCGTCATCGACGGTGAGGGCACCGACGTCGACTACGTCTACATGCACCTGCAGGAGCCCTCGCCGCTGGTGAAGGGCGCGCGCGTGCTCACGGGCCAGGTCATCGGCGACGTCGGCGACAGCGGCGATGCGCACGGCTGCCACCTGCACTTCGAGCTGTGGGGCGCCCCCGGCTGGTACACGGGCGGCGCGCCGATCGATCCGCAGGTCGTCCTGAAGGCCTGGGACGCCTACAGCTGACAGCGCGCGCCGCGCGCGCCGCCGAAGCCGGCGGCCAGCGCGCGCGTGTTGAAGCGCAGCGAGCCGAGGTACGTCGCGCCCGGGCTGCCGGCGGGACCGAGCGTGTCGGCGTACAGCGCCGGCCCGACCGATGCGCCCGCCTCGCGAGCCACCGCGCGCACGAGCTTCGCGTTGGCGCTCCCCTGCGGGAAGATCGTCCGCACGCCCATCGCCCGGATCGCGCGCGCGAGGCGCAGGACCTCGCCCGCCGAGGCCTGCGCCTGGGCCGAGCGGCCCGGGATCACCGTGCCGACGATCTCGATCGCGTAGCGGTCGGCGTAGGCGCCGAGCGCGTCGTGGTCGGTGACGAGCCGGCGCCGGTTCGCCGGGATCGAGCGCATGCAGCGGGCGATCGCGCCGTCGAGCGCACGCAGTCGCGCGAGGTAGGCGGCGGCGTTCGCCGTGTAGGCGGCCCGCCCGCCCGGATCGGCGCCGATCATCACGTCGCGGATGCGGCGCACCGCCGCGATCGCGTTGCGCGGGTCCTGCCACCAGTGCGGGTCGACGCCGTCCTCGCCGCGGCGGGTGTGCACGGCGTCGATCAGCGTCGTCGTGGCGGCGTCGGAGCCGGCGTTGTCGACGACCCCGCCCAGCCAGTCGTCGAGGCCGCCGCCGGAGCGCAGGACGACGGCCGCTCCGGCCACGGCCCGCACGTCGCTCGGGCGCGGCTCGTAGTCGTGTGGATCGGAGTTGGGCCGCAGGATCTGGCGGACCTCGGCGCGCCGGCCCGCGACCGCGCGGGCGAGGTCGGCGACCTGGGTCGTGGTGGCGACCACGGTGCGCGCGTCGTCCCCGCCCCCGGCGCCGCCCCCGGCGCCGCCGGACCCGCACGCCGCGAGCAGCACGGCGGTCAGGCCGGTGAAGACGACGGCGAGCGTCCGGCGGGAGAGCACCCGCCGGACGCTATCAGAGAATCATTCTCGTTTAGGGGCCGCCGCAGCTGGGCGGTGATCAACGCCCGCACGCTCGGCGCGTTGGGGCCGCGAGTGCCTCACCCAGGGTCCGGTCCGGCTACGCCGGGGAGGCCACGGACGAGCTGGAGTCGCGTCCGTTGGCGACGTCGTCGCCGCCGATGGCGGCCGTCGCCTTCGCCGTCACGAGGTGGTAGAGGATCAGGACCTGGGTGATCGCCAGCGACTCGGAGCGATGCGCCTCGTCGGTGCCGACCGCGAACATCCCGAGCTGCTCGGTCCGCAGGTGCCGTGCGAAGTGCATCTGCTCCCAGATGGCCTCCTCGATGGCGGCGCCGCGATCGCGGTCGATGTCCCCCGGGATGTGGATCTTGCGCTCCGACGTCCCCTGCTCGATCTCGATCGGGGCGCGGCCCTCCTCGTCGGTCAGCGACGAGAGGTCGGGGTGCGGCAGGCCGTCGCGCAGCGTGAGCACCGCGTCGAGGTGATCGGGATCGTCGTGCGCTCCCGGCTGGAAGCAGACGACGATGTCCGCGCGCGAGCGCTGCGGGCGGATGAACGCCTCGGAGTCGGGCTCGCGCGTGTCGAGCTCGGCGAGCACCTGCTCCTCGGTGTAGCCGCGCTTGGTCGTGTCGCGCTTGACCTTCCAGTCGCGGCGCAGCGGCTCGGGCGGCGCGAGGTAGACGCGCACGTCGAAGTTCGAGGCCAGGTCCGTCGTGTGGTAGCCGAGCAGCCCCTCGATGAGCACGAAGCTCTGCGGCTTGACGTAGTCCGGCCGCCCGAACGTGCCGTCGCCGTGCTGGTAGACGGGCTTGAGGATCGGCTCGCCGCGACGCAGATGACCGAGGTGCTGGCCGATGATGTCCATGTAGTTGCAGTCTGGATTCAGCGGCGTGATCGCGTGCTCTTTGCGCTCCGCGCGGTCATAGCAGTGGTAGTCGTCCATCCCGATATGGGTGACGTGCTCCCGGCCCAGGATCTCGACAAGGCCCTTGGTGAGCGTCGTCTTCCCCGTCGCTGAATCTCCGACGACGCCGAGGATGATCGGGCGTGCCATGTTGCTTCTCCCCTGTCCGTGTCGGCCGAAGCGCGCAACCTTACTGCCTAACCGCGCTTCTACATCGGCTGCGTAACAAATTCACGAACGCCGCAGCTGTGACACGAGCGTCCGGCTCACGCGCAGCAGTGCAGCGATCCCCAGCAGTGCGACGATCAGCGCCGGCAGCGCCGCGCCGCCGCCGACCTGGCGCACGAGGTTGGCCTGCCACGGAGAGAGGTAGTGGCGGTAGTCGCCGTCGCGAGCGGTGCGGTCGCCGGCGGCGTCGATCGAGTTCTCCGTCAGCCGCGGCAGCTCGCGGTACTGGCGCACGATCTGCGGCCCGACGGTGCCCGGCTCGCGGTCGATGAGCTGCAGCCCGGGCGGCGCGAGGACCGCCGGAAACGAGAGCACGAAGCCGACCGCGAACAGCGCGCCGGCGAGCCGCATCCGCGCGCCGCTCGTGCCGATCCAGGGGCCGAGCGCGACGAGCACCAGCGCCACGCCGGGGATGACGAGCCGCGGGCCCCAGCTCCAGCCGCCCTGCCACGAGTGCCACGTCGCGGCCAGGACGAACGTCACCGCGAACAGGGCGAGCAGCAGCGCCGCCGTGAGGCGGGCGCGGCGCCACAGCGCCACGAAGGCGAACGGTGCGAGGACGAGGACCGGCGCGAACAGCACGAGCGACTTCTCGGCGTCGAACAGCAGCCCGCTCGCCCCCTCCAGCAGCGGGGTCGTGAAGCCCGGGTCGACGGGCGGCGTGTAGCCGAACTCGAGCGGGTCGCGGAAGCGGTAGAGGTTGTAGGCGAGGGTGACGACGGCAGCGGCGGCGAGCGGCGGGACCGTCCGCGCGATCGCCCGGACGCCGTCCCCGCGCAACGCCATGTAGCCCAGCAGCAGCGGCGCGAACGCGGCCGACTGCGGCCGGGCCAGCACCGCCAGCGCGAGCGCGGCGGCGGCCTGCTGCTCGCGCCCCGCGAGCACGCGCTCGACCATCACGACGAGGCCGAGCGCGACGAGCGGCTCGGTGAAGAAGTCCCGGCCGTAGGGCAGCAGGTAGGTCCCGAGCACGCTGCCGGCCGCGACGAGCGCCGCGGCCGGCCGGGGCGCGCCCAGCCGGCGCCCGAGCGCGAACAGCGCGGCCGCCAGCGCGCCGCCGACGAACGGCATGATCGACGCCGCGGTGGCCGCCTCGATGAGGTCGACGCGGCCGGTCAGCGCGCCGATCGGCTGCGCGACGAGCACGGGCACGATCGACAGCAGCGGCAGGAGCAGCCCGTACTTGGAGTAGTGCGCCTCGCCGTCGTGTCCGGGCACGCCGAGCTCGGCCGGCACCGCCAGCGACGCGTGGTGCACGATCGACTGCGCGACGGCGAGCATCGAGTTGCCGTCCAGGACGGTCACCTGGGCCTGCCCGACGAGCAGGAGGAACAGGGCCACGGCGCCGCCCAGCCGGAGTGCGACGCCGCGGTCGTCGCGCGCCGCAACCATTGCCGGCGAATCTACCCAAGCGGTGTCGCCGTCGTCGGGTCCGCTTCAATGGCGCGATCGGCGTCTCGTTCCTGATCCCGGCGTATAACGAGGCGGCGACCATCGGCGAGGTCCTGGCGCGGATCGACGCGCTGGGGCTGGATGCGCAGATCGTCGTCGTCGACGACGGCTCGACCGACGCGACGGCGTCGATCGTCGCGGCGTACGCGGCGGGGCGGCCGCACGTGGAGTTGCTGCGTCAGCCCAACCGCGGGAAGGGGTCGGCGGTGCGGCTGGCGGCGACCCGGGTGCAGAAGGAGATCGCGGTCATCCAGGACGCCGACATGGAGTACGACCCGGCGGATGTGATCGCGCTGATCAGGCCGATCCAGCAGGGCGTCGCCGATGTGGTGTACGGGTCGCGGCTGAGTGGCGGGGCGCCGCAGCGGGCGTACATGTTCTGGCATCTGATGGGCAACCGCTTCCTGTCGTTGCTGACGGGGGTGCTGTTCAACACGACGCTGAGCGACATGGAGACCGGCTACAAGGCGTTTCGCTCCGAGGTGCTGGCCTCGCTGCGGCTGACGCGCGACGACTTCGGGATCGAGCCGGAGATCACCGGGGAGATCTGCCGGCGCAGGCTGCGCATCTACGAGATGCCGATCGCCTACTACGGGCGCACGTACGCGGAGGGCAAGAACATCACCTGGCGCGACGGGCTGACCGCGGTGTGGGTGCTGTTCGCCGTGCGAATGCGACGGCGGTGACCAGCCGCCGCGGCATGCGGCCGCTGCTGGCCGTCGTCGGCCTCGCGGTCACGGTGGTCTGCATGTACATCGCCGTGCGCGGCGTCGAGCTCGACGACGCGATGCAGGCGCTGCGCGACGCAGAGCTCGTCTGGCTCGTTCCCGCGCTGCCGGTGTTCTCGGCCGCGATCGTCCTGCGCGGGGTGCGCTGGTGGGCGCTGTACCACGACGAGCAGCGCCCGCCGCTGCGGGCGGTCATGTACGGGCTGCTCATCGGCTACTTCTTCAACAACATCCTGCCGGCGCGCGCCGGCGAGGCCGCCCGCGTGATCGCGCTGCACAGCCGCGCGCGGCAGACCCCGCGCGCGGAGATCATCGCCACGGTCGTCGTCGAGCGCGTCTTCGACCTGCTCGCGCTGCTGCTCATCCTGCTGTGCGCCTACCCCTGGCTGCCGGAGATCTCGTGGCTGCGCAACGCCGCGCTCCTCGGCGCGATCGCCACCGTCGTCCTGGCCCTGCTGATCGCGCTCATCGTGCGCTATGACGCGCGTGCCGTGCACTGGCTGCTCAGCCCGCTGCGGCGCATCCGGCGCCCCGGCTTCGCCGAGCGCGTCGAGGCGGCGGCGGTCAACGCCACGCGCGGGCTCGTCGCGCTGCGCAACCCCGTCATCGCGGTGCGCGGCTTCGCGCTGACGGTCGCCTCCTGGGTCGTGCTGGCGATCTCCTACTGGATTCTCATGGAGGCCTTCCACCTCGACCTGCCGCTGTCCGCCGCGATCCTCGTCACGGTCGCGATCAACCTCTCGCTCGTGCTGCCGTCGAGCCCCGCCGCGCTCGGCGTCTTCGAGGCGGCGACGATCATCGCGCTGAACGCCTTCGACGTCCCGCACGCCGAGGCGCTCTCCTACGCGCTGGTCCTGCACCTGCTCAACCTCGTGCCGTTTCTGGTCATCGGCGCCGTGCTGCTGGGGCCCGCCGCGCTGCACCGCAACCGCTGACCGGCGGCGGCGTGCGCGCGGTTCGACATCATCAGGGGATGAGCGACGAACCCGAGGAGCGGCCGGCGGCTCCACCGCTCGACATCCGCGAGGCGGTCGGCGGACCGCTGGGGATGGCCGAGACGGCGCTTCCCGGGGTCGCCTTCGTCGCCGCCTACACCGCGTCCGGCTCGGACACGAACACCGCCGCGATCGTCGCCGTCGGGCTGGCGGTCGTGCTCACGATCGCGCGTCTGGCCAAGCGCGAGACGCCGGTACACGCGCTGTCGGGCCTCGTCGGCGTGGGCATCGCGGCGTTCATCGCGACCCGCAGCGGCCGCGCCGAGGACTTCTTCCTGCCCGGGCTGCTGGCGAACGCCGCCTACGCCTCGGCGTTCGTCATCTCGATCGCGGTCAAGCATCCGCTCGTCGGCGTGATCGTCGCCAACCTCGACGGCGAGGGCAGCGCGTGGCGCCGCGATCCGGAGCGCGCACGTGCCTTCGTGCTCGCGACCTGGCTGTGGGCGGGGCTGTTCGGGCTGCGCCTGCTCGTGCAGCTGCCGCTGTACCTCACGCACAGCGTCGTCGCGCTCGGCGTCGTGAAGACCGCGATGGGCATCCCGCTCTTCGTGATCGGCATCTGGCTGACGTGGCTGATCGTGCGCCGCCATCGCACGCCCGCGGCCGTCGCCGAAGCCTGACGGCGGCGGTAGCCGGCGGTAGCCTGCGCAGCTCAGCGAGATGACGAGCCGAGGAGGCAGGATGGCGGTTGCGAGCAGCGCGACAACGGTCTGGGAAGGTGGCCTGGCGCACGGATCCGGGGTGACGACGCCGGCGAGCGGGGCGTTTGCCGCCACCGACGTCTCGTGGGCGTCGCGCACGCAGCGCGCGGCCGGCAAGACGAGCCCCGAGGAGCTGCTCGCCGCCGCGCACTCGGCGTGCTACTGCATGGGGCTCTCGCACGAGCTCGGCGAGGCCGGCACGCCGCCCGACTCGCTCGAGGCGACGGCGACCGTGGAGTTCGTCCCCGGCGAGGGCGTGAAGTCCTCGCACATTGTCGTCAGCGGCCGCGTGCCGGGCATCGACCAGGCGACGTTCGCCGCCGCGGCCGCCGCCGCGGGCGAGGGCTGCCCGATCTCCGGCGCGCTGCGGGGCAACGTCGAGATCACCGTGGAGGCGACGCTCGCGGGCTAGGACTGCGCGGCGCGCTCGAGGTGGCGCAGGATGAGCTGCGTCACCGCGTCGGGCTGGTCGAGCGCGAGCAGGTACCCGGCGTGCTCGATCTGGTGCAAGGTCGCGTCGGGCAGCTCGGCGTGCAGGCGGCGCGCCGTCTGCTCGACGTCCACCACGTCGCGGTCGCCGTAGGCGACCGTCGCGGGGACGGCGATCGCGCTCAGCCGGCCGGCGAGCGGCGGATCGAGCTCGTCGGGGTCGGCCCCTTCGCGCAGCTGCAGCTCGAAGGCCAGGCGCTGCATGTCCGCGACCAGCGCCTGCACCGCGGGCGTGCTGTGCGCTGCCCACATGCGCACGTTGATCGCGACGGCGTCGTCGAGCCGGCCGATCTCGATCGCGGTCTCCTCGGCCTCGGCGAACGCCCTCAGCTCCGCGGACGGCTCGCTGTCGTCCAGCGAGGCGGCGAGCAGCACGAGCGACGCGACACGGTCCGGATGCGTCGCGGCCAGCTCGAGCGAGATGAGCCCGCCGAGCGACGCGCCGACGACGTGGGCCCGTTCGATCGCGAGCGCGTCCAGCAGGGCCGCGATGTCGTCCGCCGGGGAGTACGACCCGCTTCCCGAGCGCGACTGGCCGAAGCCGCGCATGTCGAAGCGCACGACGCGGTGGGTGGCGGCGAGGGCGGGCACGATCGGCTGCCACATGCGCGCGTCCGCGACGCCGGCGTGGACGAGCAGGAACGGGTCGGCGCCCTCGGCATCGTCGCCATCGGTCCACCACGCCAGCCGGGCGTTGGGTATCTCGGCGTAGCCGCGCTCGCTCATGCGACGTGACGCTGGTACCCCATCCGCAAGTACGTCCCGGCCGGGGGGACGCGGACGAAATCGATCCACTGGCCGATGCCGAGCGCGTGCGGCTTGCCGACGAGCGCGTCGAGCTCCGTGCGGCTGATCGGCTCGCCGGTCTGCGTGAGGTGCTCGCGCACGCGGGCGGCGAGCTCGATCATCTGCGCCTCGTCGGTGCCGCCGCGCATGCTGCGCAGCCACCACTCGCGGCGGGCGGCGCGCTCGATCATCTGCGCCTCGTCGGTGCCGCCGCGCATGCTGCGCAGCCACCACTCGCGGCGGGCGGCGCGCGTGGCGAAGGCGAAGGGCCAGAAGTCGCGCTTGGCGACGAGGTCGATCGTGATGCGCATGAACGTCGCCTGCACGACCGTCCGCCGCTCCAGCGCCTGTGTCAGCGCGTCGCGCGCGGCGACGCCGCCCATCCGCGACCACAGCCCGACGTACATCGACGGCGCGTACTGCGCCTGGATGCCACCGATCGCCCGCAGCGTCTGGGCGATCGAGCCGCTCGACGGCTCGAGCAGCCCCTGGCGCGCCAGCACCGCCCGGTTGAGCTCGCGCTCGGTCAGGACGCGCTCGGCGGCGGACGGGCTGGCCACCCGCCGGATGCTACGGGTGGCGGCCTACTCCCACTCGATCGTGCCCGGCGGCTTGGACGTGATGTCCAGCACGACCCGGTTGACGTCGCGCAGCTCGTTGATCATCCGCGAGGCGATCTGCTCGAGCAGGTCGTAGGGCAGGCGCGCCCAGTCGGCCGTCATCGCGTCGTCGGACGTCACCGCGCGCAGCACGACGACGCTGCCGTACGTGCGCTCGTCGCCCTGCACGCCGACCGTGCGGATGTCGGGCAGCACGCAGAAGGACTGCCATAGGTCTCTGTAGAGACCAGCCTTGCGGATCTCGTCCTGCAGGACGTAGTCGCACTCGCGCAGCAGGTCCAGGCGCTCGCGCGTGGCCTCGCCGCCGACGATGCGGATCGCCAGCCCGGGCCCCGGGAACGGCTGGCGCCAGACGAGCCGCTCGGGCAGGCCGAGCTCGGCGCCGACCGCCCGGACCTCGTCCTTGAACAGCGCGCGCAGCGGCTCGACGAGATCGAACTGCAGGTCGTCGGGCAGGCCGCCGACGTTGTGGTGAGACTTGATCGTCGCCGCGCCGGTGCCCCCGCCGGACTCGATGACGTCGGAGTACAGCGTGCCCTGGACGAGGAAGTTCGCGTCGCCGATCTTCGCCGCCTCCTCCTCGAAGACGCGGATGAACTCAGCGCCGATCGCCTTGCGCTTCGTCTCCGGATCGCTCACGCCCTTCAGCCGGGCGAGGAAGCGCGTCTCGGCGTCGACGGCGACGAGCGGGACCTTGAAGTGGTCGCGGAAGGCGGCGACGACCTGCTCGCCCTCGTTCTTGCGCATGAGCCCGTGGTCGACGAAGACGCACGTGAGCTGGTCGCCGATCGCGCGGTGCACGAGCAGCGCCGCGACGCTCGAGTCCACCCCGCCCGACAGGCCGCAGATGACCTTGCCGTCGCCGACCTGGGCGCGGATCCGCGCGATCTGCTCGGAGACGATGCTCTCCGGCGACCATGTGCGGTCGGCCTCGCAGATCTCGCCGAGGAAGCGCTCGAGGATCGTCTGGCCGTAGGGCGTGTGGACGACCTCGGGGTGAAACTGGATGCCGTAGATGCCGCGCTCGACGTGCTCCAGCGCCGCGACCGGCGAGCCGGTCGACGAGGCCAGCGCGGTGAAGCCGGGCGGCGCCGCGAAGACCGTGTCGCGATGCGACATCCAGCACGTCTGCTCGGCCGGCAGGCCCGCGAAGAGGCGGCCCGGCTCGCGCACCAACAGCTCCGAGCGGCCGAACTCGCCCACCTCGGCGCCCTCGACCGAGCCGCCCTGGTCGAGCGCGATGAGCTGCATGCCGTAACAGATGCCGAGCACCGGGATGCCGAGCTCGAGCAGCTCGCGATCGAGGCGTGGCGCGCCGTCCGCGTACACCGACGCCGGGCCGCCGGAGAGGATCAGCCCCTTGGGCTTGCGCTTGCGGACCTCGGCGGCGCCGACGTGATGGGGCAGCAGCTCGCTGAAGACGCCCAGCTCGCGCACGCGACGCGCGATGAGCTGCGAGTACTGACCGCCGTAGTCGAGCACCACGACCTCGTCGACGGCCCGCGGCGCGATGATGTCGCGAACGTCCTCCTCGACGAGCTCGGTCGCCGCCGTCGCCGCGGTGACGAGGCCGTCGGTCATACGTCGGCGAGGGCCGGCTCCTGGTGGACCCCGTTGCTCTGGCCGGGCTCCGACGGCGCCGCGGCGGCCGAGCCGCGCGCGCCCATCCCGATGCCCTGCGCGGTCTGCAGCTGCTTGCCCTCCGTCTGCAGGGCCGGAGCGATCATGAGCTCCGCGCGGTTGAACTCCGCGACGTCCTTGTAGCCGCAGGTCGCCATCGACGTGCGCAGGCCGCCCATGAGGTTGAACGTGCCGTCGTTCTCGTGCGCCGGGCCGGTGAGGATCTCCTGCACCGAGCCGTTCTGCACGGTCTTGACGCGCGCGCCGCGCGGCAGCGTCGGGTGGAACGTCGCCATGCCCCAGTGAAAGCCGCGGCCGGGTGCCTCGTAGGCGCGCGCCAGCGGCGAGCCGATCATGACCGCGTCGGCGCCGCACGCGATCGCCTTGGAGACGTCGCCGCCGTTGCGCATCCCGCCGTCGGCGATGACCTGGCAGTACTCGCCGGTCTCGAGCATGTGCTGCGAGCGGGCGCCCGCGACGTCGGCGATCGCCGTCGCCTGCGGCACGCCGATGCCGAGCACGCCGCGCGTGGTGCAGGCGGCGCCGGGGCCGACGCCGACGAGCACGCCGGCGGAGCCGGTGCGCATGAGGTGCAGCGCCGTGTGGTAGCTCGCGCAGCCGCCGACGACGACGGGCAGCGGCATCTCGCGGATGAACTCCTTGAGGTTCAGCGGCGGGCGCGACTCGTCGCTGGAGACGTGCTCGGCCGAGACGACCGTGCCCTGGATGACGAGGATGTCCAAGCCCGCCTCGAGCGCGGCCTCGTAGTGCGCGCGCACCCGCTGCGGGGTCAGCGCAGCGGCGACGACGACGCCCTGCTGCTTGATCTCCGCGATCCGCTGGGTGATGAGCTCGGGGATGATCGGCGCGTTGTAGATCTGCTGCATCTCGCGCGTGGCGGCCTCGGTGGGCAGCAGCGCGATGCGCTCGAGCATGGCCTCGGCGTCCTCGTAGCGCGTGAAGATGCCCTCGAGGTTGAGCACGGCGAGGCCGCCGAGCTTGCCGATGATGCCCGCCGTCCGCGGCGAGACGACGCCGTCCATCGCCGAGGCCAGCAGCGGCAGCTCGAAGCGGTAGTCGCCGAGCTTCCACGAGATGTCCACGTCGTCGGGATCGCGTGTGCGCCGGGACGGCACGATCGCGATGTCGTCGAAGCCGTATGCGCGGCGGGCTTTTTTCCCGCGTCCGATCTCAATCTCCATTTGCGAATCCTAGGCGTGGTGGCGGACAAAACGACCCCGTCGAGACGGGGCCGGGGACGACGAATTCCGCACTTTGCGGGCGGCGGCAGCTCGCGCTTCGAGCTTAGCAACGGGGTCTGACCGAGATCCGGTGGCCGCGTGCCCGGCTGCGGCCGCTGCGCGGCCCTCCCCGTCGCCCGGGGAGGGCCGCGCCGGTCAGCTCAGCCGCAGTTGCCGAACGGGCTGGTGTACGACGTGCCACCGTGGAAGCCGAAGTAGCGCACGCACTTGCCCGCTGCGGCCGCCTTGACGGGGGGACCCCGCGCACGCCGCGCGCCGTGCGTCAGCTCACGAACTCGATCTCGACCGGCTCGCCGGCCTCGATCCCGTCGCGATCCTCGGGGACGAGGGCCAGCGCGTCGACGTTGAGCATCGAGGTGAGGATGTGCGACTCCTGGGACTTCGTCGGGCGCACGTGCCAGCCGTCGTCCTGCAGGGTCGTGCGACAGCGGATGACGGTCGTGCGGCCGACCGCGCCCTCCAGCGGCTCGTCGGCGGTGGCCTTGAGCGGGTGGTGCTCCCCGCTGCGCCCGAGCATCGCGTCCATCGCCGGGACGACGAAGAGGCGGAAGGCCATCAGCGCCGAGACCGGGTTGCCGGGCAGTGCGAAGACGAGCGTGCCGTCCTCGCCGACGGCGAACGTCGTCGGGCGGCCGGGCTTGAGCTTCACGCCGGCGAACACCTCGCGGTAGGCGAGGCGCGCGAGCGCCGGCCGGACGTGGTCGTGCGGGCCGACCGAGACGCCGCCGGTCGTGATGAGGATGTCGACGTCGCGCAGCGCCGCCCCCAGCACGGAGACCGTCGCCTCGAGGTCGTCGCCCACCCGCACCCGGGTGACGAGGTCGCCGCCGGCGCGGTGGACGGCGCCGCCGAGGGCCGGGCCGTTGGAGTCGCGGATCGCGCCGGGCTTGAGCGGCTTGCCGGGATCGGTCAGCTCGTCGCCGGTGCCGGCGATCGCCACGCGCGGGCGGCGCACGACGCTCGGGCGCGGGATGTTCATCGAGGCCAGGACGCCGAGCTCGGCCGGGCCGAGCAGCGAGCCGGCGGGCACGACGAGCTCGCCGGCGCGGATGTCCTCGCCGGGCGGGCGCACGTGGTAGCCGATGCGGACCTGGCCGTCGATCGCGACGCGGGCGCCGTCGCTGGTGGTCATCTCCTGGGGCACGATCGCGTCGGCGCCGTCGGGGACGGGCGCGCCGGTGGAGATCCGCACCGCGGTCCCGCGGCGCACGCTGACGCCGGCCTCGGTGCCGGCCTTCGCCTCGCCGATGAGCTCGAGGTCGGCCGCGCCCTCCAGCGTGTCGGCGGCGCGGATCGCGAAGCCGTCCATCGCCGAGGCGGCGAACGGCGGCACGTCGTTGGGCGCGCTGGCGTCGACCGCGAGCGCGCGGCCCAGCGCGTCGTCGAGGAAGACGTCCTCGGCGTCGAGCACGTGGGCGTGCTCGAGCACGGCGGCGCGGGCTTCGTGGATCGAGACGGCCATGGCTTCGAGCCTACGCGGCGCCGGCCGGCGGCGCGATGCGGCGCGCGGCCGCCAGCAGCCGGCACGGGCGGTCGGGGCGCGCCGAGTGCGGGTATCGCACCGGGCGCGCCCGGACCCGGACATTGCCCGCGCTACACGGCGACGATCTCGCAGATCGGGGATGCCGATGCAGCGGCCGCCCGCCAGGCGGGTCGCGTCAGCTCCACGACGCGGTCGTGCCTCCCACCCGTTTCGCTACGCCGCCAGCAGCGCCTCGAGCGTCGCGGCCGCGCGGCCGTCGGCGACCGCCGCCGCGGCCAGGGTCGCGCCGGCGCCGACGCTGTCGCAGCGCCCGGCCGCGTAGAGCCGCAGGCCGGCGCTGAGGACGGCCGTCCGGCCGGCGACGCCGTGCTCCTCGCCCGCCGCGATCGCCCGCGTCAGCTCCGCGGAGACCTGCGGGTCGGCGTCGCCGCGCAGCACGCTGCCCGGCGACTCGGCGATCTCCAGCGGGCCGGCCGCGTCGGCGGCGGAGGGCCGGCCGGCGCGCAGGATGTCGGCCCCCTCCATCCCGCGCACGGCGACCGCCCGCCGGGCGCCGAGCAGGCTCAGCGCGCCGAGGATCCGGTCGCGGTAGGAGCTGTGGGTGTGGCCGACGACGAAGCACGTGGCGCCGAGATGGTCGACGAGCTTCTCCGCCGTGTGCAGCGGTCCGCGCAGCCCGATCTCGTCGCGTACGCCCGCCAGCGCGTCCCAGCCCGGGATCGCGGCGCCCGCGTGGACGAGCGCGACGTCGGCGCGTTCGAGCATGGCCAGCGACTCGGCGGGCTCGGGACGCAGCGGGCCGCCGAGCGCGACGAGCACGTCGCCCGGGGTGGTGCCGCGCTTGGGCCCGAGCGTGGTGCCGCAGTGCACGACGACGCGGGCGCCGGCGGCGGCGGCCAGCACCGCCGCGGCGAGCGAGAGGTGCGGCGCCTCCGTGATGCCGTCGTAGGCGCCGGCGCAGGCGACGATCGGGCGGCCGCCATTGGGCGGCCCGGGGCCGGCCGCGCGAGCGGCGTCGCGCAGCGCCTGGGCGATCCCGGCCAGCTCGGCCGGCGTCTCCCCCTTGATCCGCATCGCGACGAGGAACGCGCCCGCCTGCACGGGGCTGACCTCGCCGCCGAGCAGCCCGGCGGTGGCCCCGCGCGCCTCCTCGAACGTGAGCGCGCGGCTTCCGCGCGGACCGGTCCCGACCGCCTTGATGACGGCCCGAAAGCCGCCGTAGTCGCTGCGTCCCCGGCGCTCGGCCAGCCCGCCGCTTCCCGGCGCGCTCATGTGCCCTCCCAGCGGTAGCCGACACTGCGGACCGTCTTGATGCGCGCGGCGTGCTCGCTGCCGAGCTTCGCGCGGACGCGGCGCACGTGCACGTCGACCGTGCGTGCACCGCCGTAGTAGTCATAGCCCCACACGCGGTTGAGCAGCGCCTCGCGCGAGAACACGCGCCGGGGATGGGTGACGAGGAACTTCAGCAGCTCGTACTCCATGTACGTGAAGTCCACGGGCCGGCCGTCGATCGCGACCTGGTAGGTCGCGAGGTTCATCTCCAGGCCGCCGACGCGGACGATGTCGTCGTGGTCGATGCCGTTGACCGCGCGCCGCGCGCGGGCGATGCGCGCCTGCAGCTCCTCGGCGGTGAACGGCTCGATGAGCAGCTCGTGGCCCTCGGCGACGCCGACGCCCTCGCCGAGCACCGCGGCCGGCAGCGAGACGATCACCGGCACCTCGGCCAGCTCCTCGTCGGCGGCCAGGCGCGCGCAGATCTCGGCGCAGGACGGCTGCTCGCTGCCGTCGGTCAGCACGAGCGCGAGCGCCGGGGCGCGCGAGTCGCCGTCGGGCGGTCGCAGCGTGCCGTTGGCGGCGACGCGGTGCGGGCTGAAGCCGAGCTCGGCGAGCAGCCGCGACGTCGCCTCCGAGCCGTGCTCGCCGTAGATCCAGGCGTCGCTCATGCGATCAGAGCAGCCTCAGGTAGCGGGCGCGGTCGAATTCGGTGACGGTGCGGCGCTCGTCGTCGAGCTCGCGGCGCTTGTTGGCGACGAAGACGTCGACGAGGCGGTCGCCGAGCGTCTCGCGGGCAAGCTCGGAGGCGTCGAAGAGGTCCGTTGCCTCGCGCAGGTCCAGCGGCAGGCGCGGCGCGCCGCCGGGATCGTCGTCGATCGACTCGGCCTGCAGCTCGTAGCCGCGCTCGATCCCGCGCAGGCCGGCGGCGAGCACGAGCGCGAGGACCATGTAGGGGTTGCAGGCCGGGTCGGGCGAGCGCAGCTCGAAGCGCGTGCCCTCCGCCCGGCCCGGGCGCCGTGAGGGGACGCGCACGAGCGCGGCGGCGCCGCGGCGCGTCCAGCTGACGTAGTCGGGGGCCTCGAACCCGGTGGCCAGGCGGCGGTAGGAGTTGATCCACTGGTTGGTCACCGCGGTCAGCTCACACGCGTGCGCGAGGACGCCGGCCAGAAACGCGCGCCCGGTCGGCGAGAGGGGCGTGTCGGGGTCGGTGTCGTGGAAGGCGTTGCGGTCGCCCTGGAAGAGCGAGATGTGCAGGTGCATGCCGCTGCCCGGATGCTCGGCCAGCGGCTTGGGCATAAACGTCGCGTAGGCGCCGAGCTCGTGCGCGGCCTCCTTGACGGCGAGGCGGAACGTCGTCACCGCGTCGGCCATCGACAGCGCGTCGGTGTGCGCGAGCTGGATCTCGTGCTGCGACGGCGCGACCTCGTGGTGCGACGCCTTGACCGGGATGCCCATCTGCTCGAGGTAGTCGATCGTGCGGCGGCGAAAGTCGCTGCCGACGTCGAGCGGCGTGAGGTCGAAGTACGCGCCGTCGTCGAGCGTCGTCGGCTTCGCGCCGTTGGAGCCGAGCGGCCCGAAGATGAAGAACTCGACCTCGCAGCCGACCTGCATCGTGTAGCCGAGCGCCGCAGCATGCTCAAGCGCGCACCGCAGCGTGGCCCGCGAGTCGCCGCCGAACGGGCCGTCGTCGGGCTGGCGCACGTCGCAGAACATCCGCGCGACGATCGAGTCCGGCCGCCACGGCAGCACCTGGAACGTGCGCGGGTCGGGGTGGGCGATGACGTCGTGCTCGCGCAGCCGCGAGGCGCCCTCCAGCGACGAGCCGTCGAGGCCGACGCCCTCCTGCAACGCCGACTCGAGCTCGGAGACGGGGATCGAGATGCTCTTGAGCAGGCCGAGCACGTCGATGAACCAGAGGCGGATGAACTTCACGCCCCGCTCCTCGACCGTGCGCAGCACGAACTCTTCCCTTGCAGAGGTCACGCACTGGACCGTAGGGCCAGCACGCGGGTCTGTCTTTAGCCGTCAGTCCAAGTTCACTCGCCAGATTGGCGGGTCGTTAACCCGCCGTTCACATATATGGCCGCAACGGCGGGGGGTCCTCACGAAATCGTCCATATGCGGGACGCAATCGCGGGGACCCTCGGCGGCTTCGTCGATCGCGACACCGCGATCGCGCACGCGCACGAGCCCGCCGCCCCGGTGGCGGTCCCCCCCGCCCGCATGGCGCCGCGGCGGCCGTACCATCCCACCCATGCCCGCACGCGTCCTGCACGCCGGCGACGCCTTCTGGCGGCCGTCCAACCAGATGGGCGTGCTCAACTGCGACCTCGCCAAGCAGCTCGAGGCCGGCTCGCTCGCTGCGCGCTTCTGGCGCCTCACGCCCGGCCAGGCGTCCACGAAGCACCGTCACACCACGCAGACCGAGCTCTACGTCGTGCTCGAAGGCACCGGCCGGATGCGGATCGGCGACGACCAGGAGCCGCTCACGCTCGCGCCGCTGTCGACCGTGCTCGTCGCGCCCGGCGACGTGCGGCAGGTCTTCAACGACACCGACGCCGACGCGCTGTGGCTCGTCGTCGGCACGCCGCCGGAGCTGGCCAACACGCTGGCGATGACGGCCGCCCAGCTCGCCCAGCTGTACCCGGACGGCCCGCAGGCGCTGCCGCCCGAGCTCGCTGGCGATTGAGCGTTCGCGCGCGCGATCCTCAGACCGTCGAGCCGAAGCCGACCGCGACCACCATCACGACGACCGCGACGGCGACGAAAGCGAGCAGTGCAATTCCGATGTTCGAGACGTCCATGACGAACCCCCTGGTTGTTGTCAGCCTTCCGCAGCCCGCTACGGCGGCCGCCGCGCCGTAGATCACCAAGCTGGCGCGCCACCGCTGCCGCCGCGACGGCGCCGTCGCCGGAGTTCACAGAGCGTTCATCGATCGGACGTGTTCGGGAAACCGCCCCCGACCACCCTGCGAAGCAGTGCAGACCACCCCGACCCAGTGCCCGTACTGTGGCGTCGGCTGCGGCCTGCTGGCCGACGTCGATGACGAGGGCCACCTGACCGCGGTCCGCGGCGACCCGAACCACCCGGCCAACCGCGGGCGCACGTGCCGCAAGCCGCTCGGCCTGCCGTTCGCCGTCGCCGCGCCCGACCGCGCCACCGTGCCGCTGTACCGCGACGACCGCGACGCCCGCTTCGAGCCGCGCGCCTGGGACGACGTGCTCGGCACGCTCGCCGGCAAGCTGCGCGCGATCATCGACGAGCACGGCCCCGACGCCGTCGCGTTCTACATCTCCGGCCAGCTGCTGACCGAGGACTACTACGCGATCAACAAGCTCGCCAAGGGCTATCTCGGCACGAACAACGTCGACTCCAACTCGCGGCTGTGCATGTCCTCGGCGGTCGCCGGCTACAGCGGCGCGTTCGGCTTCGACGGGCCGCCGCCCGCCTACGCCGACATCGCGCTGGCCGACTGCTTCCTGCTGCTGGGCACGAACACCGCCGCCTGCCATCCGATCCTGTGGGGACGCATCCGCGACCGCCAGGCGGAGGGCGCGTTCGTCATCTGCGCCGACCCGCGCCGCACCCCCACCGCGAAGGGCGCCGACCTGCACCTGCCCGTCAGGCCGGGCACCGACCTCGCGCTGCTGAGCGCGCTGCTGCACGTCGTCGACCGCGACGGCCTCGTCGACGAGGCCTTCATCGAGCGCCACACGAGCGGCTGGGAGGAGGCCCGCGCGAACGCGCGCGAGTGGTCGCCGGCACGCGCCGCCGAGGTCTGCGGCGTCGAGGCCGAGCTCATCGAGCAGGCCGCGCATCGCTTCGCGAGCGCCGGCGCCGCGATGGCGCTGTGGTCGATGGGCGCCAACCAGTCGACCGTCGGCACGCTGAAGAACCGCGCGCTGATCAACCTCTGCCTGGCCAGCGGGCAGATCGGCCGGCCCGGCAGCGGGCCGCTGTCGCTGACCGGCCAGCCCAACGCGATGGGCGGCCGCGAGACCGGCGGCCTGTCGCAGCTGCTGCCGGGCTATCGCAAGGTCGAGGTCGCCGAGGATCGCACCGCGATGGAGCAGCACTGGGATGTGCCCGCCGGCCGGATCTCGCCGACGCCGGGGCTGCCCGCGGTCGCGCTGTTCGAGGCGCTCGAGAGCGGCAAGGTCAAGGCGGTGTGGGTCATGGCGACCAACCCGCTCGTCTCGCTGCCCGACGGCCAGCGCGCCCGTGCCGCGCTCGAGAACGCCGAGCTCGTCGTCGTCCAGGACCCGCACCACCCGACCGAGACGTCCGACCTCGCGCACGCCGTCCTGCCCGCCGCGGCCTGGCCGGAGAAGCAGGGCGCGATGACGAGCTCCGAGCGCCGGATCGGCCTCGTCCGGCGGGCGGTGGCGCCGCCCGGCGAGGCCAAGCCCGACTGGGAGATCGTGGCCGCGCTGGCCCGCCACCTGGGCCACGGCGACGCGTTCGCCTGGCCCGACAGCGCCGCCGTGTTCGACGAGTTCGCCGCCTGCACCGCGGGCCGGCCCTGTGACATGACCGGCGTCTCGCATGCGCGCCTGCGCCAGGAGGGCGGGATCCAGTGGCCCTGCCCGGCGCAGGTCGTCGGCGAGCACGAGGGCACGGTGCGCCTGTACGAGAGCCGCCGCTTCCCGACCCCCGACGGGCGCGCGCGCTTCACCCCGACGCCGCACGCCGAGCCCGCCGAGACGACCGATCCGGACTTCCCGCTGCTGCTGACCACCGGCCGCGTCGCCGACCAGTGGCACACGATGACGCGCACGGGCCACTCCCCCACGCTGCTGGCCTCCGCCGGCGAGGCGACGCTGTCCTGCCATCCGCTCGACGCCGAGGCGGCGGGGCTGGCCAGCGGCGATCTCGTGCGGGTCGTCTCGCGCCGCGGCGAGCTGCGCGTGCCGGTCGCGCTCGACGAGACGCTGCCGCCGGGGATCGCGTTCGCGCCGTTTCACTGGGGCGCCAGGCACGCCGCCGCCGGCGCCGGCGTGCTCAACGCGCTGACGATCGGCGCCGTCGACCCGACCTCCAAGCAGCCCGAGCTCAAGGCGCTCGCCGTGCGCCTGGAGCCGGTCAGGCGCCGTGACGAGCCGGTCCGGCGCCGCGCACCGGCGCGGCCGAAGCGGCTCGTCGTCGTCGGGACCGGCATGGCCGGCCTGGCCGTGGTGGAGGAGGCGCTGCGCCGCCGCCCCGCCAAGGACTGGAAGATCGTGATGCTCGGCGAGGAGCCGGGCCCGGTCTACAACCGCGTCCTGCTGTCCAAGCTGCTGGCGCGCGACTGCGGGCCCGGCGAGCTCGAGCTGCGCCCGCTGTCGTGGTACGCCGCGCATCAGGTCGACCTGCGCGGCGGCAGCCGCGCGGAGTCGATCAACGTCGGGCGCCGCGCGGTCATCGACGAGTCCGGCATCGCGCATCCCTACGACGCGCTCGTGATCGCCACCGGATCGCGGGCGTTCGTCCCGCCGATCGCCGGCGCCGGCCTGCCGCACGTCGACGTCTTTCGCACCTGGCGCGACGCCGACGCGCTCGCCGCCACGCCCCCGGGCACGCGGGCGGTGGTCGTCGGCGGCGGCCTGCTCGGCCTCGAGGCGGCGGCCGGGCTGCGCTCGCGCGGCGTGCGCGTCATGGTCGTCGAGCTCACGGGCCAGCTCATGGGCCAGCAGCTCGACCCGGGCGCGGCGGCGATGCTCCAGCGCGCGCTGGAGGCGCAGGGGATCGTGTGCCGCCTGGGGCGCAGCGCGGCGCGCATCGAGGCCGACCGCGTCGTGCTCGACGACGGCGAGGAGCTGCCCGCGACCCGGGTCGTCGTCGCCGCGGGCGTGCGCGCCGAGACGGCGCTCGCGCGCTCCGCGGGACTGACCGTCAAGCGCGGCATCGTCGTCGACGACGCGCTGCGCACGAGCGGCCCGGGGGTCTGGTCGGTCGGCGAGTGCGCCGAGCACCGCGGCGTCGTCTACGGGCTGTGGGCGCCGCTCGCCGAGCAGGCGCGCGTCGCCGGCGCGGGCATCGCGGGTGACCCGGCCGCGTTTCACGGCGCCGTGCAGGCGACGACGCTCAAGGTCTCCGGCGTCGACGTCTACGCCGGCGGGGTGTCAGCCGAATCGATCACCCCCGCCGGCCACGACGAGATCGTCATGAGCGACACGCGGCGCGGGATCTTTCGCCGCCTCGTCCTCGACGGCGAGCGGCTCACGAGCGCCGCGCTGGTCGGCGACGTGTCCTGCGCGCGACGGCTGACCGACCTGCTGCGCACGGGCGAGCCCGTCCCCTCGGACCTGCTCGAGTCGCGCGCCGGCCCCAGCGCCGACGCGCTCGCCGCCGACCCGGCGGCCAACGTCTGCTCCTGCAACGCGGTCAGCGTCGGCGACGTCCAGACGGCGATCCGCCGCGACGGCCTGACCACCGTCGGCCAGGTCGGCATGCGCACCCGCGCGACGACGGGCTGCGGCGGCTGCACCGCCGACATCGAGGCGCTGCTCAAGCACGAGGCGACTGCCGCCCGCGCGTGAGCGCGCCGCGCTGACCGAACTGCGGCTCAGCGGCGCAAGGAGATCGTCGGCCCGGCGGTCCGCGTCGAGGTGGGCAGCCGCGCCACGCCGACCTTCAGTCGAGGGCCGACGAGCCTGCGCAGGCTGACCCCGGGGCGGCGGGGGCGCACGCGCACCTGCAGGCCGGCCCGCGTCATGAGACAGGTCACCCTCAGCGTCGGCGGCGGCGCGCCGGCGCGCTGCGCGCGGATCCGCACGCGGCTCGCCGTCTGGCTCGTCGCCCGCGTCGCCGACACCCGGATCGGCACTCGGCGGGTGCCACAGCCGGTGGCAGCGGCCTGCGCCCGCAGCCCTGCGACGACGACGGCGCCAGCGCCACGGGCCGGTCGGTGGCGGCGGGAGCGAGCAGCCCACCCATCAGCACGATCAGCACGACGACGACGGGCATGCTGCGCAGCATCTTCCTTGCGCGGCACGAGCGCAAGCGCGACCTGCGGCGACGATCGCGGGCCGGCGAGCGCTACTGCAAGAACAGCGGCGTGCCGACCTTCACCTCGCGAAACAGCCGCTTGACGGCGGGCACCGACATCCGGATGCAGCCGTGCGATGCGGCGGTGCCGAGCGAGGCGAGGTCCGCCGTCCCGTGGATGCCCTGGCCGTCGTGGAAGCCCATGTAGCGCGCCTCGAGCGGGTTCTGCGGATCGCCGTAGGGGATCGTCCGGCCGGCCAGCTCGCCCGCCCAGTCGCTCATCGGCACGTGCCAGTCGGGGTTGACGATCTTCTGCTGGATCTCGTAGCGCCCGGCGGCGGTCTCCAGGCCGGCCTTGCCGACCGCGATCGTGTAGCGCTTGTCGAGCTGCAGGTGCTTGTAGAGGCGCAGCCGCTTGGCGTCGCGGTCGACCGCGATGACGGTCGGGTAGCGCTTGGCGACGTCCTCGAACGTGCGGTCGGGGCGCGCGGTGACCCTCACCGGCACGTCGACCCGGCGTGCGTTCCCGGTGGTCGCCATCACGCGCGCGAGCCGTCGCACGAGCACGGCCTGGTTGACCTGCAGACCGGCGCGGGCACGGGTGCGGTCGAGCTTGCCGTCGCGCCAGGCGATGTCGGCGTCGCGCGGCTTGCGACCGACGCGCGCGGCGATCCGCCGCGCGAACGCCCGCACCGCACCGCGCGCGTCGGTCACCCGCGGCGCCACCGTCTTCCCGCCGCCGGCGTCGAGCGCGGCGTCGAGCGTCGCGTCCACGTCCAGGCGCGCCTGCGCGACGCCGGCGCGCAGGACGTAGTGCCGGTCGCGGAACATGACCGCCACCGGCTCGTCCGTCGTGCCGGCGAGCCTGCGCCGGATCAGCGCCGCCGCCTCGTCGCGCTGCATCCCGCCCACGGCGACCGTGCCGACCCGCACGTCGTCGGCCACCGTGTCGTTCCCCGCGGCGTCGAAGACGAACACGGCCACGACCGCGAGCGCGAGGACGACTCCGACGACCACTGTGAGCGCTCGAAGCATTGCTGCGGCCCTGCTACCCGTAAAGCGCGCCGAGTGGTCATCCCGGCGCGCCACCGTTCATCGGGTGGAAACACTCACGGCACGGTGGGGAAACCCGCCTCCCGCACCATGGCTGGCATGAACCCTGGAGTTGTCATCGTCGGTGGAGGAATCGCCGGGCAGGCCGTCTGCGAGGCGCTGCGCGAGCGTGACGCGGACGTCCCCATCACCCTCATCTGCGGCGAGGGCAGCGCGCCCTACGACCGCGTCCGGCTCTCGGAGATCCTCGTCAGCGGGGAGGATCCCGAGACGCTCCAGCTGCGCCCGAGCGAGTGGTACGCCGACCATGACGTCGAGCTGCTCGTCGGCCGCAAGGTCACGTGGGTCGACACGCAGCGCCGGGTGCTCGGCCTCGACGACGTCGACGAGCTGGCGTTCGACCAGCTCGTCATCGCGACCGGCTCGCAGCCGCTCATGCCGCCGATCCCCGGGATCAACCTCGAGGGCGTGCACCCGTTCCGCGACCCCGCCGACTGCGACGCCATCCGCCTCGCCGCCGCGGACGGCGGCGTCGAGCGCGCCGCGGTCATCGGCGGTGGCCTGCTCGGCCTCGAGGCCGCGCGCGGCATCGCCGCGCAGGGCTGCGCGGTCACGGTCGTGCACCTGCTCGACCGCCTCATGGAGCGCCAGCTCGACGCCGGCGCCAGCGCGCTGCTCGCCCCGGCCCTCCAGGGCCTGGACATCGACGTCGAGTTCGACCGCAGCACCCAGCAGATCATCGGCCCCCAGCGCGCCCACGGCCTGCGCTTCAGCGACGGCTCGGAGCTCATGGCCGACCTCGTCGTCGTCTCGATCGGCATCCGGCCGGAAACCGAGCTCGCACGCTCGATGGGCCTCGTCTGCGACCGCGGCATCATCGTCGACGACGCGATGAACACGAGCCTGCCCGGCGTGCTCGCCGTCGGCGAGTGCGCGCAGCACCGCGGCATCGTCTACGGCCTCGTCGCGCCGATTCACGATCAGGCGCGCTGCGCGGCCGCGACCCTGAAGTCGGTCGCCGGCGCCGACTCGGGCGCGGGCGGCCTGTACCTCGGCTCCATTCCGAGCGCGAAGCTCAAGGTGGCCGGCATCGACCTCGTCTGCGCCGGCGACGCCGTCGGCGACCTCGAGGCCGTCGTCACCGATGCGGCGACCGGCGTCTACCGCAAGCTCACCGTCCGCAACGGCCGCGTCGTCGGCACCGTCCTGCTCGGCGACACGCGCGGCTCCGAGGCGCTCGTGGCCGCCGTGCGCGCGGGCGACCTCGTCGACAACCCCCTGCAGGCGCTGGCCGACGCCTCGCTCTCGGGCCCCGCCGACCTGCCCGACACGGCGCAGATCTGCGACTGCAACGGCGTCTGCAAGGGCGCGCTCGTCGAGGCCGTCACGATCGGCGGCTGCTCGACGCCGCGCGAGGTCATGGCCGTCACACGCGCCGGCACGGGCTGCGGCTCGTGCCGCCCCGCCGTCAAGGAGATCGTCGCCGCCGCGACCGGCGGCCTGAGCGACGAGCCCACCTACCTGTGCCCGTGTCGCAAGCAGACCCGCGAAGAGCTGGCCGGGAAGATCCGCGACGAGGGCTACGCGTCGGTCAGCGACGTGGCCGGCGCCTGCGGCACCGGCCGCGAGTGCGGCACGTGCAAGCCCGCGCTCGCCTACCTCGTCTCGGAGGTCAACGCCAACCAGCACCGCGAGGAGCGCGACGCGCGCTTCATCAACGACCGCGTCCACGCGAACATCCAGCGCGACGGCACGTTCTCCGTCGTCCCGCGGATGTACGGCGGGGTCTGCACGCCCGACGAGCTGCGCCGGATCGCCGACGTCGCCGACAAGTTCGAGGTCCCGCTCGTGAAGGTCACCGGCGGCCAGCGCCTGGACCTGCTCGGCGTCAAGAAGCAGGACCTGCCCGCGATCTGGGCCGACCTCGGCATGCCGTCGGGGCACGCCTACGCGAAGGCCGTGCGCACCGTCAAGACCTGCGTCGGCACGGACTTCTGCCGCTTCGGTCTCGGCGACTCGATCGGCCTGGGCATCGAGATGGAGAAGCTCTGGGAGGGGCTGCACACGCCGCACAAGGTCAAGTCCGGCGTCTCGGGCTGCCCGCGCAACTGCGCCGAGGCGACGGTGAAGGACATCGGCTGCGTCGCGGTCGAGGGCGGCTGGCAGGTGCGCGCCGGCGGGGCCGCCGGCGGCAACGTCCGCGAGGCCGACATCCTCGCCACCGTGGACACGCGTGCCGAGGCGCTGCGGATCGCCACGACGTTCCTGCAGTACTACCGCGAGAACGCCGACTACAAGGAGCGAACGTACGACTTCATCCCGCGCGTCGGCCTCGAGAAGGTGCGCGAGGTCGTCCTCGGCGAGGAGTCCGGCGCGGCGCTGCGCGAGCGCCTGCGGATCGCCAAGGCCGCGACCGCCGATCCCTGGCTGGAGCGCGACGACCCGTACCACCCGCGCCAGTTCGAGGACCTCAAGTCCCCGGAGGAGGAGCAGGTGCTCGTCGGCCCGCCCGCGGGAGCCGAGCGATGAGCGCCGCGACGAGCATGTACGCCTGCCGCGTCGACGACGTGCCGCTCGGCGAGGGCCGCTCGATCACGCTCGACGGCCGCCGCATCGCGATCTTCCGCTCCGGCGCCGGCTGGTTCGCGCTCGACGCCGCCTGCCCGCATCGCGGCGGGCCGCTCGCCGACGGGATCGTCTGCGACAACGCGGTCATCTGCCCGCTGCACGACCGCCGCTACGACCTCGCCAGCGGCGCGGCGCTCAACGCCGACGACGCGGTCGTCGCGCACAGCGTGCAATTGCAGGGCGACCGCGTCTTCGTGACGCTGGCGGAGGGGCAGCCGGTCGCGGCCTGAACGCCACCGTGCGATTGTGGCCGCGCGGTCGCGAGCGCGTCGGCGGACTTCGCGAAAGGGCGCTGCGCCGGTACTCTGCCGCTCAACAAGGGACCGTGCCCGTCAGGGGCGAGGAGGAACGAGATCAGCATGGCACGACCGATCATGCTCGGAATCGTGGGTGATTCGGCGTCGGGGAAGACGACGCTGAGCAAAGGGCTGGTGCGCCTGCTCGGCGAGAAGTCCGTCACGCACATCTGCACCGACGACTACCACAAGTACGACCGCCGTCAGCGGGCCGAGCGGGGCATCACGCCGCTCAATCCGGAGTGCAACTACCTGGACATCATGGCCCAGCACCTGCAGTGCCTGCGCCTCGGCGAGCCGATCCTCAAGCCGGTCTATCAGCACAAGGACGGCACGTTCGGCCCGCTCACCTACCTCGCGCCCGAGAACTTCACGCTGGTCGAGGGACTGCTCGGCTATCACACGGCCGAGATGCGCTCCGCGTACGACGTGCGGGTCTACCTCGACCCGCCCGAGTCCCTGCGGCGCCAGTGGAAGGTCGACCGCGACTGCTCCAAGCGCGGCTACACGACCGACGAGGTGCTGGCCGACCTCGACCGCCGCGAGCCCGACTCCGAGGCCTTCATCCGCCCGCAGCGGCGCCACGCCGACATGGTCGTCTGCCGCATGCCGAACCCCGACAACTCGTTCGTGCTCGACGCCGAGCTGGTGCTGCGCGACAGCCTGCCGCACCCCGATCTCAGCCCGTTCGTCGAGGAGAGCGACGGCCTCATCACGATGGAGGAGCGCGACACGGAGTGCCAGCTCTTCATCCCCGGCGCGCTGCCGCGCGCGCGCGCGGCGGCGATCGAGGAGTGCATCTGGGAGCGCATGCACTTCGCCCGCCACCTGCGCTCCGAGGCACTCGGTGAGTTCACCGTCGGAAACGACGTGCACCGCTCGGAGTCGCTGGCGCTCGTGCAGCTGCTGATCCTCTACCACGTGACGACCGCGCGGGCGCGCGTGTCGCTGGGCGAGCCGGAGGCCGCCGACGAGGCTGCGCGGGTGGCGTAGCAGGCCCCGCGTAGACGTTGCCCGCGAGACCCACCAGCCGCGTCGCCGGCGGTTACGGCGCCCACCGGCCGGGTGGGGTGAGCGCGCGGCCTGCTCTCGGTCCTAGAGCGAGTGGAGGCTGACGCAGGCTTGCCTGTGAGAGGTTCTGGCGGCGCGTCAGGCGACGAGCACGGGCGTGCCGGTGTTCACGCGCGTGAAGAGGTCGATCACGTCGGCGGGCGCCATGCGGATGCAGCCGTGCGACGCGGCGGTGCCCAGCGAGCCGGCGCTCGCGGTGCCGTGGAAGCCGACCGAGCCGTTGAAGCCGATCCAGCGCGCGACGAGCGGGTTGCGCGGGTCGCCGCCGGGGATCGTCTCGCCGGCGAGGTCGCCGGCCCACTCGGACTGCGGCACGTTCCAGGCCGGGTTCTTCTGCATCGACTGCACGACGAACTGACCGGTGGGGGTCGGGAACTCCGCCGAGCCGACGGCCACCGTGTAGGTCTTGGCGAGCTTGCCGCGCCGGAACACCCGCACCTGCTTGCCATCGCGCGAGACGGTGAGCGCGACCGGCTGGGCGGCCCAGACGGAGTCGGCGTTGACCTTCGCGGGGACCTCGACGGTCTTGGCGCGCAGCGTGCGCTCGTCGGTGCTGCTGGTCAGGCGGCGCATCAGGCGCGCGACGAGCGCGTCGCGGGCGGCGAGGCGCCGACCGGGCTTGCTGCGCGTGACGGACACGCTGGTGAGCGTGATGGTCAGTGCGGCGTCGACGGGCGCGCGCGCCTGCTCCCTGGCGATGCTCTCGACGAAGCGGCGCACCTTCAAGCGGTCGGCGACGGCCTTGACGGGGACGTCCTGGTCGAGCTTGGCGCCGGTGATCTTGCGCCAGCCACGGCTGATGAACGATCCCTCGCGGCCCTCGACGTAGGCCCGCTTGACCGCGGTCTGCACGTCGATGGCCACCCCGGCCTGCGACGGGGTGAGCGTGTAGCGCTTCTCGCCCAGGCCGACGTACGTCGGTCGCGCGATCGCCGACTGCACACGATCGCGGGCCCGCGCGATCGCCTTCGCCTGGGTCAGCCCGCCGACCTCGACGCCGCCCACCCGCGTGCCGGCGGGAAGCGTTTCCGAGGCGCTGCCGTCAGCCCACGCGAGCGCGCCGACGCTGCCCGCGGCAAGGGCCACGAGCAGGGCGGCGGTGATGAGGACGATGCGGGTCATGAATCCGGGCGGTGTGCGATGTGTGCCGGGATCGAGCTGATGCTCCGGCTGTGTTGCAGGTTAGTCGCACCGAGCGCGTGGTTTGGCAGTTGGTGGCGGGGTTGCACGAAATCTGGCGCGCAGAGCTGCGCTCGCTGCCGCGACAAGCCCGCTCGACGAGGGCGAGATCGCACCTACAGCGCCTTCAGGAACGCGATCGACGGCATGAAGAAGTACTCCCCGCCGCGCATCGTCACCGCCTGTGGGGCGGCGTTGACGGTCTTCGTCGCCGCGCCGTTCCAGGCCACCGGGCACGTCGTCTTCGGGCGCGTGCCGTGTCCGATGACCTGATCCAGACCCGGCGGGCTGCTGGCTCCGAACGGGAAGCCCGGATTGTTCGCCCAGGCGTTCTGCGTGAAGTCGAACTGGGTGGAGAGCTCGGAGTTGAAGGCCATGAACAGCAGCCCGACGCCGCCGGTCGGACGCGCCGAGGCCGGCAGCTCGGCGTTGATGTCGTCCTTGCGCGTGCCGAACACCTGGCCGCGGCGCGCCATGAGGTGCCTGCGCTCGGCGGGGTGGTCCTCGCCGCTGCCGGAGCCGCGCGGGTTGGTCTTGCGGACGTGCGCGTGCAGCGGGCACTTGCGGCCCTGCGCGTCGGCGTCGTAGTCGAAGTCGTTGGGGACGGGATGCACGCCGCCTGTGGCGTGCGTGGTCAGCGGCGTGCCGTCCCGGAAGCGCCCGACGATCGTCGCGCCGGCGCGCGGGCGGTCCGCGCCGGTCAGGCCCAGCTCGTCGGCGAGGGCCTTCTCGGCCTGATGGAAGCGGCGGACGTTCTGCTCGAGCTTGCGAAAGACGAAGAAGCTGCCGAAGTGCTGCACCGGGTTGGGGGCCGCGCTGTCTCTGACCAGCACCCGCCCGAGGGTGAACGTGGGGTCCCAGCCGGCCGGGGTGTGCGGCTCGTCGGCGATGTCCTCGTCGAGGAACAGCGGCTGGCTGCGGCCGTCGACGTAGCCGAAGTGCTCGATCCCGTCGCCGTGGGTGTTCGCCTGGCCGCGGCCGGTCTCGACGCCCAGCAGCTTGACCTTCGGCGTGAACAGCGCGTTGATCTCGGCGCGCGTGGCCGTGACGTTGGCCATCTTCAGGTCGCCGATGAGCACGACCGCGTGGATCGTGTGGCGGAAGGCCTCCTGCCACTGTGCCACCGCCGGGTCGCCGAGGGTGGCGAGCGAGTTGGCGTGGCGCATCCCGCGCCGGAACGGCACCGCGCTGGGCTTGGAGCTGCCGGGGACCTTGGCGGCCGGGATGCCGAGCTTGCTGTAGCCCGCCCGCGTCAGCCCGACGCCGATGTACGGTGTGCCGGGCGTGCGGTCGGCCTTGAAGCGCTCCACCTCGAGCAGGTGCTTGTTGGCGGACTTCATCTTCCGCGCGACCTTCCCGAGGAACGCCCGCGCCTGCGCCTGGTCGGAGAACTGGATGAAGAGGATCTGCATGTGCTCGCGCACGTGGCCCTTGAGGATGTTGGGCTGCAGCTGCTTGAGCATGGCCAGGGAGTCACCCTTGGCGCTCTTCCAGGCCAGGGTGTCGTTCAGATCAACCGGCATGTGTGAACCTCTCTCGACGCGTGTGGGCTCCCCGTCAAGAGTGAAACGATGAACGTTCAGAGAAGCAGCGCATGTGAGATGGGACTCACACGCGCGCGGCCTCAGCCCACCTCGGCCGGCGCCACCAACCTGCGCACGTCCACTTCCCCGACCAGCCGCTCGACCTTCTGCGGGTCGATGAGGCCGGCGCCCAGGCGCTGCACGGACTCCGCGCCGCACGCCACGCCGAAGCGCAGGCACTCCGCCGGCGGCTTGGCGCCGTAGCGCGTCGCGACGTAGCCGGCCAGGAACGCGTCGCCGCCGCCGACGGTGGCGACCGCCTCGCGCGGCTCGATGTACACGCGGTACAGGCGCTGCTCACCCTCGTCGATGACCTGGGCGAAGCAGCCGTCGGGGACGGTCATGATCGCCTCCTGGGCGCCGAGGGTGGCGATCTCGCGGACGGCGATGATGCGGTCCTCGTCGTCGTTGAACTCGTGGCCGACGAGCTCCTCGGCCTCGAGCACGTTGGGCGAGACGACGTGCGGCTCGGCGCGGACGGCGTGGCGCAGCGGGTCGCCGTCGGTGTCGATCACGACGACGAGGCCGAGCTTGCGCAGCTCCTTGATCATGCCGGCGTAGACGTCGGCGTCGACGTTGCGCGGCAGCGATCCCGCGAACACGACGATCGCCGCGCCGCGCGCGAGGTACATGAGCTTGTCGCGGAAGAGCTCGAGCTCGCGGGCGCTGACGGCGGGGCCGCGCTCGTTGATCTCGGTCTGCTCGCCGTTGGTCGGATCGAGCACCGCGGTGTTCGTGCGCGACTCCTCGCGGATGCGCACGAAGTCGTTGAGGATCGACTCGTCGGTCAGCGCCTCGACGATGCGCGTGCCGGTGGCACCGCCCGCGAAGCCGGTCGCGATGACGGGCTGGCCCAGCGTCTTCAGGGTACGCGCCACGTTGACGCCCTTGCCGCCCGGCAGCGTCGTCTGCTCGACCGTGCGATGGCGGCGCCCGAGCCGGAAGTTCGGCACCGAGAGCGACTTGTCGATCGCGGCGTTGAGGGTGACGGTGATGATCATGGGACCGTGGACTCCTCTCTGCGCCGCGCGCGCCGGTGCTCGGCGTCGAGCGCCCGCCTGCGGGTGAGGGCCCGGCGACGCAGCAGCAGGAGTGGGAGGCTACAGGCCAGCAGCAGGACCAGGGCGACAATCGTCTGCGAGCGGCGCAGCATGTCGTCCAGGCGCGTGCCGAGCCCGGCCTCGGCGACCGGTCGCACGGTCACGACCGGCACGCGCGCGAGCACCTCGTCGCCCCGCCGCACGGTCGCGGTGCCGACGCGCGTGCCGCGCGGCAGCGGGCCGTCGACCTCGGTCGGCAGGCCGGTCACGGTGGTCTTCGTACGCGTCCCCGAGCGCAGCACGCGCTTGACCGTCGCACCCGCGATGACGTCCACGGACTCGCCGCCGCGGTAGCGCAGGTCGACCCGGCCGAGCACGCGCCCCTCGGGCAGGACCGTGCGGGCGGTGTAGCTGTCCAGGCCGTAGCGCAGCAGCGTGAGCGAGTCGCTGTCGCGCGCGCGCTCGCCGGGCTCGCCGAGCACGACGCTGATCACGGTCACGCCGTCGCGGCTGGCCGAGCCGACGAGGACGTTGCCGGCACGCCGCGTGTTGCCGGTCTTCACGCCGTTGACCGCGTCGACGCGGCGAACGAGCAGGTTGCGGTTCCACACCGTCCGCTTGATCGAGCCGCTGCGCAGCGTCGCGAACTCCAGGTCGACGGTGCGCCGGAAGAACTCGTAGCGGCGCAACCGCATGGCGAGGCGGGCGAGATCGGTGGCGGTCGAGAAGTTGTCGGGGTGGTCGAGCCCGACGGGGTTGGCGAAATGGGTGTTGTCGAGCCCGAGTGCCTTCGCGCGGCGGTTCATCTCCGCGACGAAGGCCGGCGTTGTGCCCATCGTGCCGACGGCGAGCGTCGCGGCGGCGTCGTTGGCGCTCGGCAGCAGCGTGGCGCGCAGCAGATCGCGCACGCTCATCCGCTCGCCGGGTCGCAGCCCGATCTGCGACTCGGCCGGCGCGGCGTCATAGTCGGCGGCGCTGAAGACGTCGTCGAGGTCGTCGCGCTCGAGCACGACGAGGACGGTCATGAGCTTCGTCGTCGATGCGATCTGGCGGCGCCGGTCGGCGTTGAGCGCCAGCAGGACGTCGCCCGTCGTGGCCTCCATGAGGATCGCCGACTTGGCGCCCTGCAGCCGCGGGGCATCGGCCGGCGTCTGGGCGAGCGCGCCCGGCGACGTCAGGAGCAGGGCGAGCAGCGCCCCGAGCAGCGCGCAGCGCGCCGTCAAGGGGCGAGCTTGAGCGTCTGGCCGGGCTTGAGCGAGTCGGGGTCGACGCTGGGGTTCAGCTCGAGCAGCCGGTCGACGTCGATCCCCGAGCGATCCGCGATCGAGGTCGGCGTGTCGCCCGCCTGGACCTTGACGAAGCGGCCCGAGGACGCCGCCACCGGCGGGGTGGGCGTCGTGCCCGTCCGGGACGGCGTCGTGCTCGTGTTCGTCCGCGCCGGCCGGTCGACCGCGCCCACCGGATCCTCGCCACCGCCGTTGGTCACGATGATGAAGAACGCCCCCAGGATCAGCAGCGCCAGCAGTCCAGGCAGGACGAAACGCTGAGCATCGATCTCCTCCATCCCGCGCAGAGCATACGGAGTTGGCGTGTTGGCGTTCGGTTATCTCAGTGACCACGCGGCCTCCCGCAGGCGCTCGGCCTCGGCGCGCGCCGCGACGGCCGGCGCGGCGCCGCCGGACTCGTGCGCGGAGGCGATCGAGCGCGATGCGCTGACCAGCCCGCCGGCCCGTCCCGGCGCGAAGGCCGGCGCCAGAGCCTCGACGCGGCCGCCCTGCGCGCCGATGCCCGGCAGCAGAAACGGGGTGTGCGGCATGAGCTCGCGCATGCGCGCGAGGTGCTCCGGCGCGGTGGCGCCGACGACGGCGCCGATGTCCGACAGCCCGCTCACCGGCGATGGCGGCGAGCCGATCTGCGCGACGATCGCGGCCAGACGCTCCCAGACGGTCTCCGCGGCCGCGCCGGCGAGCACGAAGTCCTCGATGTCCGCCGCGCCCGGGTTGGAGGTGCGCACGAGCACGAAGACGCCCGCGCCCGCCGCCCGCGCCCCCGCGACGATCGGCTCGAGCGCGTCGACGCCGAGCAGCGGGTTGGCCGTGAACGCGTCGGCCCCGAGGCCGGCGACCTCGCCGAACGGCGTCGCCGTGCTGCCGACGAGCGCCTGCGCGTAGGCGGCCGCCGAGACCGAGATGTCTCCGCGCTTGCCGTCGGCGATCACGAGCAGGCCCTGCTCGCGGGCGTAGGCGATCGTCGCGGCGAGCGCGGCCCAGCCGGCGGCGCCGAGGCGCTCGAAGCACGCCAGCTGCGGCTTGACGGCGACGCAGGCCGGCCCGGCGGCGTCGATCAGCGCGGCGCAGTGCGCGCGCACGGCGCCGGCGGCGCGCTGCGCCGGGGTGCCCTGCGAGGGAGCCTGGGCGACGGCCTCCGGCCACAGACCGGTGGGGTCCGGATCGAGGCCGAGGACGATCTGCGACTGGCGCGCCTCGACCAGCGCGCCGAGCCGGTCGGCGAAAGGCGCCGTCACGACTTCGAATGCAGCCAGAACCGCCGCACCTACCGGCTGCGTACGGCCTGCTTGAGGTTCGAGCCGGCGGTGAACTTCGGCACCCGCGAGGCGGGGATGTCCATCGCCTCTCCGGTGCGCGGGTGCTGGCCCTGACGCGCGGCACGCTCGGCCACGCTGAACTTGCCAAAGCCGGCCAGCGCCACCTCACCGCCGCGACCGAGCACGTCCTCCATCGTCTCGAGGACGGCGTCGACCGCGTCAGCGGCCTGGCGGCGGGACAGATCGGTGCGTGCGGCGACAGCCTCGATGAGCTGGGACTTCGTCACGAGCGGTGCTCCCTTTGTGCTGCGGGCGGATCTAACGGACGTTCTGAAGCTAGCAGCGTGGCCGGACTCGACGTGATCGGGCAGGATGCACGGCGTGTCCTTCAACCGCATCGCCTGGCTCATCACCGTCGGGGCCGCGCTGATCACGGCGCTGCTGCTGTTCGTCTCGGGCTACAACGGCTATGGCGCCGTCGCGATCGCCGTGGGGCTGTCGGCGGCGATCAACCTGCTGCCCGAGAAGACGCGGCCGCCCCTCCCGCCGCCAACCTGACCGCCCCGCCGCACGCGGCCGTCCCGCCGCACCCGGCCGCCCCGCCGCACCCGGCCGCCCCGCCGCACCCGGCCGCCCCGCCGCACCCGGCCGCACCCGGCCGCCCCGGCGCGCTCGCGTGGTTTCAGTCCGCGCGGATCTCGGTGCCCGGGTGCACGCTGCCCTCCGGCTCGAGGTGGATCAGCACGTCGGCGCCGCGCAAACGCTCCTTGATCGCGTCCTGTAGCTCGTGCGCCGTCGCGTGCGCGTCCTCCAGCGTCGTCCCGCCGACGAACTGCACGTGCATGTCGACGTAGCGCCGCGAGCCGGCGCGGCGCGCGCGCAGCTTGTGCGAGCCGCACACGCCGCGCGGGCCGAACTCGGTGATCGTGTCGCGCACGGCGTCGAGCTCCTGCGGCGGCAACGCTTCGTCGACGAGCACGCGCGAGGCGCGCGCGAGCAGCCGGACGCCGGCGTAGACGATCGCTCCCGCGACGACGAGCGCGATGACCGGATCCAGCCACGCCGCGCCCGTGACCTGCACCATGATGAGCCCGAGCAGGACGGCGGCGGAGGTGGCCGCGTCGGTGCGCAGGTGCGCGGCGTCGCCCTCGAGCGCCGGCGAGTCGGTGGCGCGGGCCTCGCGAGCGATCTTCGCCGACACGAGGACGTTGGCGACGATCGAGAACCCGATCACCGCGATCCCGACGCCGAGCGAGTGGACCTCGGGCCCGTTGGCGAGGCTGCGGGCCGCGGCGTAGATGATCACCCCCGAGCCGACGAGGATCAGCATCGCCTCGATCGCCGCCGCGAGGTTCTCGATCTTCGCGTGGCCGTAGGGGTGCTCGGCGTCGGCCGGCTTGTCGGCTTCGCGGACCGAGAAGTACGCGACGAAGGAGGCGATGAGATCGATCGACGAATGCATCGCCTCGGTCAGGATCGCGACGGAGCCGGTGATCGCGCCGGCGGCGAGCTTCAGGGCGATCAGCAGCGCGTTGGAGGCGATCGACAGCGCCGCAGCGCGCGTCTTCACCGTCCCGCGGTGGCGGCCTGCGGCCCCCGGCGCGATCAGCGGGCCGGCCATCCGCGGTCAGTCCTGCAACCGCGCGAGCAGCGCCCGGGCGGCGCGGCCGCGATGGCTGATCGCGTCCTTCTCGGCGGGGTCGAGCTCGGCCATCGTGCGGTCGCCGGCGCTGTCGTCGGGGACGAACGCCGGGTCGTAGCCGAAGCCGCCCTCGCCGCGCGGCTCGTGCGTGAGCGTGCCCGTGCAGCGACCCTCGACGACCTGCTCGGCGCCGTCCCCGGCGACGTGGGCCAGCGCGCAGACGTAGGCGAGCGCCGACCCGGCGGGCGCCTCGCGCAGGAGCTTGGCGAGGTTCTCCTCGTCGCTGGCGTCCTCGCCGGCGTAGCGCGCCGAGCGCACGCCGGGCGCTCCGCCGAGGGCGGCGGACTCGATGCCGGAGTCGTCGGCGATCGCGGGGAGGCCGGTCGCGGCGGCGGCCGCGCGCGCCTTGCCCAGCGCGTTGCCGGCGAACGTGTCGGCGGTCTCGGGCGGTAGGCGCACGTCGTCGGGCAGGGCGACGATGTCATGCCCGGTCAGCAGCGTCTCGAACTCGCGCACCTTGTGCGCGTTGCGGGTCGCGAGGACGAGCCTCACACCACGGCCTGTGCCTGCACCGCGCGCAGGTGCTCGATGCCGCCGGCGGCGAGCGCGAGCAGGTCATCGAGGTGCGCGCGCGACAGCGGCGTGCGCTCGGCGGTCGCCTGGACCTCGATGAGCCCGCCCTCGCCGGTCATCACGACGTTGGCGTCGACCTCGGCCGTGGAGTCCTCGGAGTAGTCGAGGTCCAGCAGCGGGACGCCGCCGACGATCCCGCACGAGACCGCCGCGACGCTGCCGGTCAGCGGCGAGCGCGCGAGCTTGCCCTCCTCCAGCAGCCGGCGGATCGCGAGGTCCAGCGCGACGAAGGCGCCGGTGATCGACGCGCAGCGCGTGCCGCCGTCGGCGGTGAGGACGTCGCAGTCGAGGTAGATCGTGCGCTCGCCGAGCGCCGCGAAGTCGATCACGCCGCGGATCGAGCGGCCGATGAGCCGCTGGATCTCGACGCTGCGCCCGTCGAGCTTGCCCCTGGAGATGTCGCGCGGCTTGCGGTCGCCCGTCGACGCGGGGAGCATCCCGTACTCGGCCGTGACCCAGCCGGTGCCCTTGCCGGCCATCCAGCGCGGCACGCTCTCCTGCACCGACGCCGTGCAGATGACCCGCGTCTCGCCCTGGGTGATGAGCGCCGAGCCGGCGGCGGGCTTGACGAAGCCGGGCTGGATCGTGGTCGGGCGCAGGTCGTCCGGCGCGCGGTCGTAGGAGCGGGCGGGGGCGGCGGCGGTCGTCATGCGGGCACCTCGATCTCGGTCTCGGTCGCGGTCTCGGTCGGAAGCTCGATGTGGTCGACTGAGCCCATCGGCAGCTGCAGGAAGCGCGAGCCGACCGTGGCGAACGCCGCCGCGTCGCCGGTGCACAGGAAGCTGTAGGTCCCCTCGCCGGTGTGGGCCGTGGCGAGGTCGCGCGCGTCAAGGGCGTGCTGGACGCGCCGTGCGATCGCCGTTCCCGAGGTGATCAGCATGACCTGGGGGCCGAGCACGCGCTGCAGCAGCGAGCGGACGAACGGATAGTGCGTGCAGCCGAGGATCGCCGTGTCGACCTGCGCCGCGCGCAGCGGCGCGCAGTACTCGCGGGCCAGCGCCACGTCGGCCTCGGTGATCGGGGCGCCGTCCTGGGAGATCCGCGCGAGCTGCGGGCAGGCGACGCTCGTCAGGCGCACGAGCGGGTCGGCGGCGAGCACGGCACGCTCGTAGGCGCCGCTGGCGACCGTGCTGGACGTCGCGAGCACGCCGATGCGCCCGTTGCGCGTCTGCGCGACGGCGAGGTTGGACTCCGGCCCCACGACGCCGATGACGTCGACCCCCCAGCTGCTCTGCGCGACGTGCTCCGTGAGATCGGCCAGCGCGCTCGACGTCGCCGAGTTGCAGGCGACGACGATGAGCTTCGCGCCGCGCTCGAGCAGCGCGCCGGCGATCTGCCGGCTGAACGCCCGCAACTCGTCCGGTGTGCGGTCGCCGTAGGGGAAGCGCGCCGAGTCGCCGAGGTACAGGAAGTCCTCCTGCGGCAGCTCGACGAGCAGCTCGTGCAGGACCGTGAGCCCGCCCACGCCGGAGTCGAAGACGCCGATCGGAGCGGTGCGCTGAGGGGGGGACGGCACGGGCGCCATGTTCGCAGAGGCGCCCGGTGTTCCCGCCCCGTCCTACTTCTTGACCCCGATCGACTCGATCGTGTCCTTGAGCTTCTTCGAGATCTCCGCCGCCAGGCCGCCGCCGTCCTTCATCCCCTTGGCGGCGATGACGACTCCGGTCAGCAGTCCGGCGAGCAGGAGCATGAGCCCGACGTACTCGACGGTGCCCTGCCCTGACTGCCCGCTGGCGAGGCGGGCGATGTTCGCGTGGATCCAGCCCATCGTGCGGTACGGCATGTGCGGCCTCCAGGGAAGTGGTGTGCCGCAGGGATGCTGCGCCCGATCGCGTGACGGATCTACGCGTGTATGTGACAAGTTTGCGGGGAAGTTGTGCCGACGCTGTTGAATGACCGCAGCCCGCGATGCCCGCGCTCGTCGTCATGCACATGGCCCCCCTCGCCCCGCCGGGCCGGCCTTCTATACTCGCCCGCCGAGGCGCCGGCCATGCTTCACGCGGTGCCCCTCCTCTGACATGACCGGACCGATGCAGCGCATCTTCCGCCGTCGCGCCTCCGGCCCTCGTCGCCGCAGCCGCCCCGGCCTCCTCAGCCGACTTCCGTCAGGCGTGCTTCGCAAGCGCTCGGGCGCCAACCGGCTGCCCTGGGGCAAGAAGGCCGCGCTGCCGGGCGCGGACGCCGCCCCTGGCGCGCCGGCGCCGCTGGCCGGCTCGCCCGACTCGCACACGCAGGTCATCGTCCACGAGCAGCCCAGTGGCGCCGCCTCGCAGGGCGCGACCTTCCGCGACCGCGGCAAGCTGCGCCGCCGGCTGCGCTTCCTGCGCCGCACGCGCGAGCTCGCCTTCCGCGACATCGGCGGGCTCATGTTCGACATGCGCCGCTTCGGCCGCGACCGGCCCGACCTCGTCGAGGCGAAGATCGGCGCCCTGGCCGCCGTCGACCAGGAGCTGCGCGCGCTCGAGCGGATCCTCGACGACCGGCGCCCGATCCACGAGCTGCGCGAGCCGGGCATCACCTCCTGCGCACGGTGCGGCGCCCTGCACGCCAGCGACTCGAACTTCTGCCCGAACTGCGGGCTGCAGATCGGCGGCCCGCGGGCGATGGGTGAGGTCGGCGGCGCGATCGCCGCGCCGCCGCAGCCGCCGCAGGCGGCCCAGCCGCCGTTGCAGGCCGTGCCGCCGCCGCCGGGACCGGTCGCCGCGCCGGGGGCGGGCCACCCGCCCGCCGCCGTGCCGACGCCGACGCCGCCGCAGCCGACCGAGGCCCTGCGACCTCCGCACGCTCACGACGACGGCTCGTGAGCACCCCGCCGCCGCCTGAAGGTCCTCCTCCCTCGCAGCTTCCCGAGCCGGGCTCGATGCGCTGCCCGCGCTGCTCGTCGCCGATCGGTCCCGAGCAGGACTGGTGCCTGGAGTGCGGCGCACCCGCCCGCACGCGCCTCGCCCCGACGCCCAACTGGCAGCTTCCCACGGTCGCCATCGGAGCGATCGTCCTGCTCGCCGGGGCGCTGCTGGCCTTCGCCTTCGTCAAGCTGACCAGCGACGACGACGTGCCCCCCGCCGGCACGACCCCGACGGCCGTCGAGACCGCCCCGCCGCTCGCGGCCCCCACGCCGCCGGCGGTGACCACCCTGACGCCGACCACCTCGCTGCCCGCCGATCCGGCCGCCCCGGCAACCACCATTCCCGGCCAGACGACGCCGGCGACCACGACCCCGGGGGCCATCACGACGCCCGGCGCGACCGCGACGACGCCGGGAGCGACCACCACGCCCGGGGCCACGACCACGCCGGGCGCGACGACGACGCCGGAGGCGGCGACGCCGTAGCTCGCCCGCGGCCGCCTGGTCCTGCGGTCATGATCACGGAGCAAATCGAAACGCCGTGACCGCTGCGTGGCGTTTTCACCCCCTTATACAGGGGCCGATCCGCCACACGCGAGCTGCGCATCGAGGCCGGGCCGAGCGGCGTCAACGCGGCGGCGCCGACCCGCTACGCCAGCGCCGGCCAGTAGGTCGCCAGCCGCTCCTGCGCGCGCAGCGCGAGCGGATCCACCTCCACCTCCGCCACCGCCGGCGCATCCGGCGAGCCCAACGCCTCGAGCGTCGCCACCACCGACCGCGACAGCGCGCCGAGCTCGTAGCCGCCCTCGAGCACCAGCCCCAGCGGCACGTCGAGCTCGTCCGCCGTCGCGCGCATCAGCGCGGCCATGCCCGCGAAGCCGGCGTCCGTCACCCGGCAGCCCGCCAGCGGATCCTCGGCGTGGGCGTCGTAGCCGGCCGACACGAGCAGCAGGTCCGGCGCGAAGCGCCGCGCCAGCGGCCGCACGACGTGCTCGACATGCGACAGGAACACCGCGTCGCCCGAGCCCCCGGGCACGGGCAGGTTCACCGTGTAGCCCTCGCCCGCGCCGCGGCCCACATCCGAGGCCGGCCCGGTGCCCGGATACAGCGGCGACTGGTGGATCGAGCAGAACAGGACGTCGTCGCGCTCGTGGAAGATCGCGTTCGTCCCGTTGCCGTGGTGCACGTCCCAGTCGAAGATCAGCACCCGCCGCGCGCCGCACGCCTCGATCGCATGGGCCGCGGCGATCGCGACGTTGCCGAACAGGCAGAAGCCCATCGCCTGCCCCGGCTCGGCGTGATGACCCGGCGGCCGGTGCAGCGCGGCCGCGCAGCGCACCGCCGCAGCGCCGCCGCCCGCCGCGCCACCCCCGCCCCCGCCCCCGAGCAGCGCGTCGACCACCCCGACCGCCCCGCCCGCGGCGTGCAGCGCCGCATCGAACGAGCCGGGGCTCACCAGCGTGTCGAGGTCGATCATCCCGCCGCCGCGGCGGCACAGCCGCTCGATCCGATCGATGTGCTCCGGCGGATGGACGAGGCCGATCTGCTCACGCGTCGCGGCGGACGACAGGCGCACGTCCCAGCCCAGCCAGTCGCGCTCGATCAGCGCGCGCTCGATCGCGACGATCCGCCGGGCGTTCTCCGGATGCGCCCCCGTGTCGTGCTCGAGCGACGACGGATGGCGAAACAGGACGGAAGCGGCCATCCGGATACCGTACCCGGCGGGTGCCCGACCAACCGGTGATCAGCAGCGACCTGGCGGTCGTCGGCGCCGGCGCGGCCGGGCTGTACGCGGCGCTCAGCGCGGCCGCCGCGGGCGCCCGGGTGCTGCTCGTCTCGGCGACGCCGCTCGCGCAGACGGCCAGCTACTGGGCGCAGGGCGGGATCGCCGCCGCCCTCGCCGTCGAGGACTCCTGCGGCCGCCACCTGGCCGACACGGAGTCGGCCGGTCGCAACCTCGTCAGACGATCGGCGGCGCAGGTGCTGGTGCACGAGGCCCCGGCGCGCGTGCGCGACCTCGAGGGACTCGGCGTGCGCTTCGACGCCGACCGCCGCGGCGTCCTGGCCCTCGGCCTGGAGGGCGGCCACTCCGTGCGCCGCGTCGTGCACGCGGGCGGCAGCGCGACCGGCCGGCGCGTCGTGCGCCAGCTCTCGGCGCTCGTCGTGCACGAGGCGCTCGTCGAGGTGCTCGAGGGCGCGCGCGCGGCGAGCGCCTGGATGCAGGACGGCCGCTGCGCCGGCGTCGTGCTCGAGGACGGCCGCGCGATCCGCGCCCGTGCCACGATCCTCGCGACCGGCGGCGCCGCCGCGCTGTGGTCGCGCACGACGAACCCGCCCGGGTCGCTGGGCATCGGCATGTCGATCGCCCACGCCGCCGGGGCGCAGCTCGCCGACCTCGAGTTCCTCCAGTTCCACCCGACTGCGGTCATCGGCATCGCCGGACGCGAGGGCTTTCTCGTCACGGAGGCGATCCGCGGCGAGGGCGCGACCCTGCACGGCCCCGACGGCGAGCGCTTCGTCGAGGAGCTCGCGCCCCGCGACGAGGTCTCGCGCGCCATCTTCGCGCTCCTGCGCGACACCGGCGCCACGTCGGTCGGGCTGGACATGCGCGCCGTCGACCCGGCGCTGTTTCCCAATGTCGTCTCGGCGCTGCAGGACGCCGGGCTGGACCCCACGCGCGAGCGGATCCCGGTCTCCCCCGCGTCGCACTACATGATGGGCGGGGTCGTCACGGACCTCCACGGCCGCAGCACCGTGCCCGGCCTGTACGCGGTCGGCGAGACCGCCTGCACCGGCCTGCACGGTGCCAACCGCCTGGCCTCCAACTCGCTGAGCGAGTGCTTCGTGTTCGGCGCGCGCGCGGCCGCCGCGGGGCTCGACGAGCCCGCCGGCGCCGAGGAAACACCGGCCGCAACGCCCGCGCTCACGCCCGCCGCGCCGCTGCGGCGCCCGGCGCGCGCGACGCAGGAGGCGCTGTGGCGCGACGCCGGCATCATGCGCACGCGCGCCGGCCTGGAGCGCCTGCTGGACAACCCCCACCCGCTCGCCCGGCTCGTCGCCGCCTGCGCGCTGCGCCGCGAGGAGAGCCGCGGGGCGCACCAGCGCACGGACTGCCCGGACACGGACCCCGCGCTGGACCACCAGCACACGGTGATCGGCGCAGACGAGCACCCCCATCCGTCACGCTGGAGCTGACAGACCGTCAGGGGCAATCCGGGAATGTCGCCCAACCATGATTCGCCCCGCGGTCGCTGACCATCTCAGCCGACGTCGAACTGCCCGGTGAAGGAGTTGCCCACGTTTTTCGAGGGGTCTTCCCAACCGGCTCGCGCCGACCACCGAAAACGCCCGCATTTGCGGGCTGAACCGTCGCCCGCGTTGCCCATCGGCACCTGAGCGCGCCCGACCCCAATCTGCCCAGCGCAGCGGCGTGATCGCGTCGCACGGCCGGCCTATGGTCGAGCTCGTGCCGGCCACAGATCACCTTCTTCCCGTCGAGGCGCGCACCAGGCGCACGACCGATCGGGTCGCGCTGAACCTCTTTGATCAGCTGCGAACGATGAGCACCATGGACTGCCAGTTCGTGCTCGCAGCGCTCGACGGCCGGCTCGCCCACGCCTCCGGGGAGCGGGTCGTGACGGCGCGCTCAGCGATCGAGCAGTTCACCCGCGAGACAGGCAAGCCACCATCCAAGAAACGCTACGAGCGCTGGCGCATGGAGCACGTCGACGTTCGTACGCTGCCGTCGGCAACGTACATCGCGAACACGTGGCAAGGATCGTGGTCGCAGGCGATGCACGAGCTCGGGCTGCAGCCGGCACCCGACCACGCCGCCCGGCGGATGGCAAAGAAGGGGCCGCGCCGCACCGACGAGGAACTGCTCGAGCACGTCCATGAATGCGCGCGCGAACTCGGGCACCCGCCGTCGTGGACTGAGTACACCGCCTGGCAGCGCAACAAGCTCGCCGACGCCATCGGGACGGTGCGCTATCACGGCATGCAGACCTACCGCACCCGCTTCGGCAACTGGCCCAGCGTCCTGATCGCGGCCGGCCTCGCATCCGACGGCAAGATCGCTGCCCGGACGCGCCGCGTCGACTGGACGTCAGGCCAGCCGCTGCAGCACCTGCGCGACGCCAGCAAGGAGCTCGGCGTGCAGCGCCTGCGCTACGAGCAGTACGACGCGTGGCGCACAGGGCGTATCGCCCAACAGATCGCGAACAACGACTTGACCGCGGTCGCGACCGGCCACGCGATCTGCCAGCACTACGACGGCTGGCGCTTCGCGCTCGCGGCCGCCGGACTCATCAGCACTGCTGCGGCCGAGAACATGCGAGGCGGCGCCGGACGCGGCTTCACCGACGAAGACATCGAGCAGACGATCACACGGTTCGCTACGGAGAGCACGGAGCCCGCAACCAGAAGCGCGTACACACGATGGCGCGATGCGGTCATGGACCGCGAGCACGACACGCACCTGCCCTCCTTCGTCACGCTCGGAAAACGCGCCGGCGGCTGGATGTCGATGCGAGCTCGCGTCGACGCACACCGTGAAGCCGATCGCAGGCTGTCGTGACCGACCGACCGTCCGCGGGCGCCCACGTCATCGTGCAACTCGTCCCCGTCCTCGACGAACGCACGTGCCAGCAGCTGCGCGCGCTGCTCGCCGACGACGTCGCGACCCGCGACACCCTCCGGCCGGCCATCTACAGCCTCGCCGGCATCGCCACGCTCATCGACACCCTCGGCTGCGTGCCGACCATCGACGAGTACGAGGACGCCCGAACGGGGCATCCCGCATGGCCGCACCACAGCAGCCTCGGACGCCGCTACGGAAGCTGGCTCTCCGCGGTCAACGCCGCCGTCAAGGTGACCAGCGACCCGCCCTCGTGGGGACTGCCGGCCAGAACGCAGCCTCAGCGCACCTTCAGCCGCGCGGACTGCGTCCGCGCGATCGGGCGCGCCAAGCGGGCGATCGGCGACTGGCCAGACCAACGCGAATATGCGCTCTGGCAATGCATCGAAGCGGACATCTGCCGCCGAACGGGAACGCTCGACCGGACCCCGCCAAGCCAGTCGATGGTCCGCAAACGACTGCGCAGCTGGCCGGACGCGATCGAGCTCGCGCGTCGCCTCGCCGAACCAACTCTGACGCAGTCGCCGTAGGCGTGCGCGCAATCAACGTCTGGTTTCGTCCGATCACGTTGGGGGCGGCTCAGCGACGCCACCACCGCGACCGCGACCGGGGCGGCACGGGCGGCGGCAGCGCCTGCTCGGCGAGGGCCTGCTCGAGATCGGTGAGGCGGCTGTAGCGCTGCGTGCGCACACCCTCACCTACGCGCCGCTGCGCCGCCTCGCGGACATCACCGACGCCGCCGAGATCCACCTCTGGCTCGTCGTCCACACCGAACGTCTCCCCGGCCCGGTCGCGCAGCTGCTCGAGGGACTCCCGCACGACACCCGCGAACTCGACCGGCTGCTCGAGCAGACTCCCGACCTGGCCGGGCCCGACGACATCGACGAATTGCCCGCCGGCGCGGGGCTTGAGTTCCCTTATCTCGAAGCCATCGGCGGACGCGACGGTCGGCCGCGTAGCGCGATCGCCCGGTCGCTCTCGCGCGCGCAACGTACCGAGGTGCACGATGTCTGGGATCAAGCCCACGCCTGGATGACGCGCTGGCTCGACGAGCATCCGGAGGCCCCTTACCAGGAGTGCGCCGACGCCGTCTACCTCCTCGCTCGCCACGGCGACAGCGCCTCCGAGATCTACACCCGCATCCGCGGCGCGGTCGACGCCTTCACCCGCGCCGGCGAGAACACGGACGCTGGCGCCGTCGACTCGGCCTTGCACTGGAGCCTCGGCGAGGTCCGACCATGCGAGTTCAACGCGGCCACGTCCCGCGCCGCCGCACTCGGCGATCAGACACCGGACCCGCAGCTCGCCGCGCTCATCGCGCTCGCCGCTGTCATCCGCTGCCCCCGCTACATCCGCGCGCTCGACCAACACACTGTCGCGTCCGACGGCAGCCGACTCCACGGACCCTGGGGCGGCGTCTTCGCGATCCCGCCCGAGCTACGACGCTTCATCGCCACCCAGCACGAGCACCTCAGCGCATACGGTCAGCACTGCCGAATTGCGATGTTCCCCGGCAGCCCGCACGGTCGCATGGGCCAGGCGTCAATCCGCCGTGCGCTCGCCGAGCTCGACGCCCCGGCCTCGATCTGGCAGGACCCGCCCGGGACCACGATCGGCGAAGGCGCCAACGCTGACGGCCGCCAGCTTCTGCACAGTCTCACCGCCTGGACTCTGTGGCTTCGAGCTAATTCCTCGCACGCCTGACCTCGGGCTGGATCCGCAGCACGAGGCGAGCGGCTTGCCGCCGGCACCGCGACAGAACGGGGGCGTGGTGGCGGCGTCCGACGTTGACCTGGCTCCCTGGACTCGAACCAGCCGCGCACGCTGAAGGAGCCGCGACGCCATTGCACCGTCCATCCCGGCTGTCACTCTGAAGGCGTGATCGTTCGACATGCGAACCGGTTGGAAGCAGACGAGCGCCTGCTGTTCTCAGTCGGTCAGAGGGGGAACACCCGTCACGCCGGGTTCGCCGAATCGAGCTTCTCGTTCCTGGACCGCGTCGCCCAGCCCTATTGGGCGCGCGTGCGGGACGAGCTCGATCGCTGGTTCGACGACTTCCCGAAGGGCGAGCCCGCCAAGGACCTGCGAAGCCGGTTTCGCAAGGACGACCATCGTCAGCACTACGCGGCATGGTGGGAGCTCTACCTCTACACCTTCCTACGGCGCTCGGGCTTCGAGGTCGAGGTGCATCCCCGCTTGACCGACAGCGACGACCGACCAGACTTCCTGGCACGCTCGGAACGCCGGGCTTTCTACGTCGAAGCCGCGACGACATTCTCGGGCATTGAGGACGACCAAGAGCACAGCGCGCTTGAGGCACGGATCCTGGATGCGGTCGAGAAAGTGCAAAGCGCGACGTTCACGATCTCGATCGACTTCGAGCGCATCGGGACCGACATGCCCCGCATCCGCGAGATCGTCCGACCCATACAGGAATGGCTCGACAAGCTCGACCCGGACGAAGCTTTGGCCTCGGACATGTATCCCAGCCGCTCGATCGAAATTCGCGATTGGGAGCTTGAGCTAACGGCATTCCCGCTGGAGCCCGAGCACCGAGGACCCCTAAAGCACCTCATCGGGGTCGGCCCGGTCATGGTCGGCAACGTCAACGACACCGAGAAGCTACGCGCGACGCTCAATCGCAAGCGGGGGAAGTACGGCGCTCTCCGCGAGCCTCTGCTGCTCGCCGTCCTGATGCCGTCGACCTTTGCCGATCTCCCGGCCGTCGAGAAGGCATTATTCGGCGACACCGCGCTCCAGTACTACATGGGCGAGCGCGGACGCGAGCAGTGGGTCCGGCAGCGCAACGGCTTCTGGATCGACAAGCGCGGCCCCCGCGCGCAATCCGTATCCGGCCTAATCACTGGCTTCGGAATCCTCCCGGGGCCTGAGCTCGCGGATCGGCGTCCACGGCTCTGGCCCAATCCGTGGGCAACCAACCCGCTTAAGGAGTCGTGGCAGATCCCCCTCAGCGTCGGCAGCACCGAGGCACAGTTCGAACACCAGCCCGACGAGGAAACGCCCTCACCGCGAGAACTGTTCGGACTTCGCGCTGACTGGCCCGGTCCCGAGCCACCGTTCGTCGACGACCCCGACTGACACGAACGCGACGGGATTCGCTGACGCCAAGCCAGCGTTCGCGCTGGACATGAACGTGGCGTTCGACAGTGCCACTTCGCCTGCGCGGGCACTGCCAGATCGCCTGCGCCCGACACCATCTCCCTGTTGTTGGAAGCGCATTTGCGGGGCTACGCCCCGGTCACGACACACGTTAGAGGAAGCTCAGGGCCGATGGGCTTCCTCTAAGCATGTTTAGTAGAAGCGCGCGAAGATGGGTTATCGTTTGATCTGGGCGCGCACTCCGAGCACGGTGAGTGCGATCAGCGGCGGCGCGACAACCCGCAGCACGAGCTGGAGCCAGTCACCGAGGGTGGACGATATGGGGATGGCGTTCGGCAGCAGCAGGGCGCTTCGCGCAACGAACAAGGCTGCGCTGCCGGGGCACAGATCGACGAGCGCGAGCCCCCAAGCGGTGACCAGAACCACAAGCAGCCACATAAACGGGCGGCCCGGCACCACTCCGTAGCCGCCTATCTTTTCGTACAGCCAGAGCAGGCAACGACGCGCTCTGGATCTCGGCTTCTCCTTGAGCGCGCGGCGGCGCATGCGCTGCTCCCCGACGTAAAGATCGTTGCCGCCCGGTGCATCGGCGCTGTCCTCGCGGCCTTTTCGGAGCGACCGATAGATCTCCGCGACCTGCTCAGCTGTGCATGGCGGGTGGCCCATCCGCCGCTCATCGGCCGTTGGCTCGGTGTCTGGCAGATCGAGCAGCGTCTCTTCACGGACCCTCTGTCGGCCGCCGTGCTCATCGAAGCGCGTGTCGATGAGGCGCAGGCTCTCAAGATTCTGCGCTCCGGCGAACCGCGCCTGATTTACAAGGACGCCGGCGATCGTGAGCTGGGCAACATCCGTTCGCCGCAGCGACCACATCGAGGCGTCGTCCGCAGTGGCGTGCCGCAGTTCGCTGCCTTCGTGGTCCGTCCGGGGCCGACCGAAGATCTGGGTGTCGGGCCGGCGCGCGCGATCGAGTGCTGCAATCGTCGCGCGACTCGCAAATGTCGTCTCGCTCGCCTCGATTAGCGCCCGCAGCACCCTGATCTCGGCTGAGCCACCGAAGACGCCCCGCGATAGCACGACTCGGCCGCTATCAATCTCGAGACGCGTGTCAGCGCCAAAGTGCGCGTCATGCAAATCGACTGTGCCTCCCGCATACAGCGGCCCAACTGTCCGCTGCTGACCTGCGAACACAGCACCGACGAAGCGCACGTCTCCGGCAAACCAGGTGTCGACAAGGCGCGCGGCCTCGCCGAACCTCGTACCGCTCAAGTCCGCCCGGTCGCCGAACGTCGCCCAGCGCGCGTCCGCGCTGTGGCCGAACGAGGCCCTGCTGAGGTCTGCATCGTGGCCGAACGTCGTCATTGTGAGCACCGCCCGGTCTCCGAACGTCGCCTCGCTCAGGTCCGCGCGATCACCAAACGTCGCCTCGCTCAGCGTCGCCCCGTCGGCGAACGTCGCCTTGCGCAGGTCCGCGCGATCACCGAACCTCGCCTTGCTCAGAATCGCCGCGGGGCCGAACATGACCCCGCTGAGACCTGCGCTATGGCCGAACCTCGCGCCTCGCAGGTCGGCCCGGTCGCCGAACCTCGCCCCGATCAGGACAGCGTTCTCGCCAAACGTCGCCCCGCTCAGGTCCACCCGGTCGCCGAACTTGGCTCCGAGCAGGATCGCGCCATCGCCAAACGTCGCCCCTTTTAGAACCGCCCCGTCGCCAAACGTCGCTCTTACGAGGCGGGCCCCAGAGAGATCGGGACCCTGCCCGCCGGGAGGCGTGAGTGCCAATCCTATCCGCTTCCAGCGCTCGCTAGTGATGGTGACACCTCGCAGATCAAGAACAAGCTCACGGTTGGTGAGTTGCTCCAGGACAGTCGCGAGCCCGTTCTCGTCGAGATGCGTGATGCAGACATCCGCGGCCGTCGCGGCCGCCGCACAGTGGCTGCATTTCTGCGCAGGCTCGGTACCTGGGGGCCAGACGTGGCGCTCGTGCGTCATGGCAGCGTTCTAAGGAACTCGTCGTCGGCGCTTAGGCGGCCGCTGACCTCACAACGGTCATCGTCGCGTCGTTGTGGTTGTTGATCAGGGTGGTGACCTCGCGCTCGACCGCCAGGCGCAGCTTCGACGCTCGCGCGACGTGGGATCCGTAGCCGGGAATGAGTGTCGGGGAGAGCGTTTCGAAACGGTGCGTTGGGTCCAACATGATCAGCGGAGGCACCGCGGGGCTCGTGTTCGGGACGTGCACCCAATGCATCTCGGTCTGTTCGATCAGGACGCCATTGATGTTCGACGCCTGGTGCCAAGTGCCGATATGCGGGGTCGTGTCGGGACCCTCGTGCCATGTGGCGACGAGAGCGTGGCGCGGCGACAGAACGAATCGGACCTCCACCGTCTCGATCCAGCCCAGGGGTGGCGTCGCGCCCACGCGCTGCGACATCCCGAGGTCCATGAGGCCCACAGGGCATACCGGCTGATCGCTCGTGACGAGTAACGGCTCGTCAAATTGAAGAAGGGACCAGTGCATCGACGCGAGGACGCTGCTGATCTTGTTCTGCATCGCGAGCAGTCGCAACGAGCGTTCACGGTCGCAGCCGACACCCTCGGCGAACACCGCGAACTGTTGTTCGTCGGTGAACTGCGCGCGGTAGCCGTCGACCGCTCCGTCCCTCCGGTTCGTGTACCACCTACGGAATCCGTCGGTGCGTACGACGTGCAGCGCCATGAACTGCGCGAGGAGGATGCGGGCATCGTTCGATGGCGGCCAGCTATCGATGACGGATGGCCATAGCCCGGGCCACTCGTTCTCAAGCTTGCCGCATGCCTCCTCGCAGATCTGGTTCAGATGGGGGTCGGCGTGCCCCCACCACTGCTTGCGCCAACCGACCGCAGCAGGCGACCTTGGGCCCTGCGGGCCGTAGCGGACATGTACCGCCTGAAGGCTCCCGCTGAGCATCCATGCGGCCAGGTATGCCTGCGCAGCGAGGTGGATCTTGCTGGGGAATTGCGCCATGCACTCACGGTAGTGGCGGCGTCGGTCATCGAGATGGTTCCAGACGTTCGCGCGGTGGCCCGCCCGATCGGGTTCGACTCCGGTCGACCAACACCCGTTGCCACTAGGGCGGGCGGCCAGGCTGCCCCTAACACGCGTTGGAGGACGTATTGTTGGCCACTTTGCCGCCGTTACTCAGACGACCCCGGCGTGCTCACGTCGTTACGGCAGCGCGCTGCGCGAGCCGATCGGGCGCGTCCACCGGACGGGCACCGAGACGGCGACCTACTGGAACGGCTACATGGACGGTGCGGTGAGCGGGGGTGCGGGCGACGCGCGAGGTGCTCGAGCGGCTGTAGGCGCGGTCCTCGGGGAGCCGGCGTCAGGTCGCCGGTGCTGCAGCGGCTGGCGAGTGCACCGGCAGCGGACCGAAGACCTCGGCGGGATAGCGCGTCGGGATGCCGCTGACAGGAGAGGGTGCGATCCAGCCCAGCCAGCGCCACGCCCCGGCCGAGCACGACGCGACTCGACCGTCGACGAGGACCGCGTGCTCGTCGTCAAAGAGATGGACGGCGAGCACGGGCTCGCCGGTCGCGGCGTCCCAGATCCGCACGCTGCGGTCGTCGCCGGCGCTGGCGAGGCGGGTGCTGTCGGCTGACCACGCGACGCTCCTCACCCAGCCAGTGTGGCCCGTGAGGTGGTGCACGTGTTCGCCGGTCGCGGCGTCCCAGATCCTCGCTCCGTCGTAGCCGGCGCTGGCGAGGCGGCTGCTGTCAGCTGACCACGCGACGCTGGTTGCCCCGTGCGTGTGCCCTGTGAGGTGGCGAAGGTGTTCGCCGGTCGCGGCGTCCCAGATCCTCGCTCCGTCGTAGCCGGCGCTGGCGAGGCGGCCGTTGTCGGCTGACCATGCGACGCTGCGCACCCAGCCGGTGTGGCCGGTGAGGTGCTGTAGCTGCTCGCCGGTCGCGGGGTCCCAGATCTCCACTGCGCCGTCCTCGTCGGCGCTGGCGAGGCGGGTGCTGTCCGGCGACCACGCGACGTGCGTCCCGTGTGTGTGGCTGGCGAGGTGGTGCAGATGTGCGCCGGTCGCGGGATCCCAGATCCGCACGCCGTCGTAGCCGGCGCTGGCGAGGCGGGATGCGTCTGCTGACCACGCGACACCGCTCACCATGTCGGTGTGGCCGCGTAGGTGGCGCAGGTGCTCGCCGTTCGCGGGGTCCCAGATCCGCACGCTGCGGTCGTCGCCGGCGCTGGCGAGGCGGCTGTTGTCGGGTGACCATGCGACGCTGCGCACCCAGCCGGTGTGGCCGGTGAGGTGCTGTAGCTGCTCGCCGGTCGCGGGGTCCCAGATCCGCACGCTGCGGTCGTCGCCGGCGCTGGCGAGGCGGCTGGTCGTCGGGTGACCATGCGACGCTGCGCACCCAGTCGCTGTGGCCGGAGAAGTGCCTGAGCACTGCCTCGTGTTGCGACGGCTCGGGTGGCAGGTTCCCCGCGAGCGCCGGGCTCGCCAGGAGGTGCGTCTCACCGCTGCGCGGCCAGCGCGGCCCATCGCCCGTGCAGCCGAGCCACTGGGTGCGATGCGCGCGGGCCGCGCTCACATCCAGGCTCGCCAGCCGGCAGCCGCGCACGATCGTCTCGGTCATGTCGGCGCCGTCGAGGTCGACGCGGTCCAGCACGCCGTCGTGGAGCTCGGCACGGACGAGCCGCGCGCCGGAGAGGTCGCAGCATTCGACGCGCACGCGTCGCAGGCAGGCCTCGCGCAGATCGGCGCCGGCGAGCGTACAGTCCGTCAAGGGCAGCATCGGCCCGCCGGGCGGGCCGGTGATCGCGATCCCTCGCAGCTTCGCGCCCTCCAGTGCGAAGCCCGCCAGCGCGATCGCGGGCGCGCCGCGCTCAAGCGCGCGCACGCAGTACGTGAACGCGAGCTCCGACGCCTGCGCGCGGTACGGCGCGCGAAGACCTCGGAGCCCCCGCTTACACGCCTCGACGTCTGCGCCTTCGATGATCTCGCCGAGGAAGTCGAGGGTCTCCGGGCTGATCATCGGCAGTGCCCATGCGTCGCTGCCGCCGTCGGCGAGCGCGCCGGCCAGGTGCAGGGCGAGGAAGTACTCCAGCAGCGAGGTGTGGGCGAACTGGAAGTCCTCCGCCTCGGGGCGCACGACGAACGTCGCGGTGCGCAGATCCTCGGCAACCACCCCGAGGTCCGCGCGCTTGAGCCGAAACCAGCGGCCCAGCTCGTCGTCTGAGTCCAGCCGGGCCTCGAGCCACGCCTCCAGCCGGTCGACGGGCAGCGACCGGCGACCCTCGCGCCACAGCTGCGCCGCGAGATCGCCCATCAGGCGGATCTTGTGCCGCGGC